>CAVQEP010000013.1:0-78846 GCA_963711545.1 uncultured Actinomycetes bacterium | reverse complement strand
GAAACTGAAGTACGTCTACAACTGGGTCGGCGAGCTCGAACAGATCGTCGAATCGGACCGGCCGATCCCGACCGGCGACTGCGTCCTCTCGGCCTCGTTCGAGAAGGAGGGCGACGGGATGCCCGCCGAGGGCACGCTCAGCCTCTACATCGACGACGAGAAGGTCGGCGAGGCGAAGATCAAGACCCAGCCCGGCAAGTTCTCGCTCGCCGGCGAAGGGCTGAACGTCGGCAAAGAGGGCGCCGAGCCGGTCACCGACGACTACCCCGGCGCCTACCCCTGGGCGTTCGTGGGCGGCACGATCCACCAAGCCACCGTCGACGTAGCCGGCGAGCCCTGGGTCGACCTCGAGAAGGAGCTCGTCGCCGCGTTCGCGCGCGACTAACAGATCACACGTCCAAGGGCCGGCGGCGGGCGGAAGCGAAGGGAGCGCGAGCGAGATGGGCACAATCGAGAAGCAGGTCGCGGTGGGTCGTCCAAAGCCGGTTCCGCACCTCACGCGCGCGGAGCGGGTCGCGCGCGGTAAGGCTGCCAGATCGAAGGTGCCGCGCTCGGCACACGCGGAGATCGAGTTCCCTGGGTCTCGCGACCCGGTCGCGCTTCTGGAGGAGCAGGCTGCCTCACGTGTGCCGGAACTCGTCCCGATTCGGTACGGACGAATGCTCGCCTCACCGTTCGCCTTCTATCGTGGCGGCGCGCTGATCATGGCGGCGGATCTCGCCCAGACCCCGTCGTCGGATCTTCGCGTCCAGTTGTGTGGCGACGCCCACTTGTCGAACTTCGGAGTGTTCGGCTCTCCTGAGCGAAACCTCGTCTTCGACATCAACGACTTCGACGAGACCGCCCCGGGCCCTTGGGAGTCGGACCTGAAACGGTTGGCGGCCAGCTTCGCGATCGGTGGACGCGAGAACGGGTTCAGCAAGAAAGAACGCCGCGCGGCCCTGCTCGAGACCGTGGGCGCCTACCGGGAGGCGATGGCTGTCTTCGCGCAGATGAGCAACCTCGAGGTCTGGTACTCGCACCTCTCTGTCGAGCAGGCGGTCGCCGAATTCAGCGCCGGCGTCGACGCCAAGCGGTTGCGGAAGTTTGAGGCAAACGTCGAGAAGTCGCGCACCAAGGACAGCATGCACGCCTTCGAGAAGCTGACCCACGTCGTCGACGGCGAGCCGCGAATTCTCAGCGATCCGCCGCTGATCGTTCCGATCGACGAGCTCCTTCCCACGCAGATGGAGCGGGATGCGCTCGAGCAGGAGGCGCACAACCTCATCCGTTCCTACCGGCGGACGCTCGAGACCGACCGCCGCCACCTGCTCGAAGAGTTCCGATTCGTCGACCTCGCCCGCAAGGTCGTCGGGGTCGGAAGCGTCGGCACCCGCGCTTGGATCGCGCTCCTCCTCGGCGCCGACGAGCAAGACCCGCTGTTTCTCCAGATCAAGGAGGCACAGCCGTCCGTCCTCGAGCGGTTCGTCGGCAAGAGCGAGTACAGCAACTGCGGCCAGCGCGTCGTCGCCGGCCAACGCCTGATGCAAGCGGTCAGCGACATCTTCCTCGGCTGGCAGCACACCAGCTCCGGCCTCGACGGCCAAGAGCGTGACTTCTACGTCCGCCAGCTCAAGGACTGGAAGGGCTCGTTCGCGTTCGAAGCACTCGTCCCGGCCGGCGCCGCAGCCTACGGCAGGGCGTGCGGCTGGACGCTCGCCCGCGCGCACGCCCGCTCGGGCGACCGAGTCGCGATCGCCTCCTATCTGGGCAAGTCGAACGTCTTCGACCGAGCGATCGCAGCGTTCGCCGAAACCTACGCCGACCAAAACGAACGCGACTACGAAGCGCTACGACACGCTGTCGAAGACGGCCGAATCAAGGCCCAGACAGGCCTGTGACAGATCGCTGCTCGACCTCTGACGCTCGTAACCGACATGGACGGCGCGAACGCGAGCGTCTACGCAACAACCGGTGCCTCGAAGGAGCAGATCGACGAAGCGCTCGATCGCCTGGATTAGCTCGTTGACGTCGTCGGCCTCGTGCTGCTCGGACGGGCTCGGCTCGTCGCGGCAGCTGATCGTCGGTCCCGGAGGACCGATCGCCGTCCTCGTGGCCGAGCCCCTCCTGGTAGGCGAGGGTCTGATGGGCATCGCCGGCGGGTTGTCCCTCTCCGGCGGGTGGTGGGTCAGGAGACGATGCGGGAAGGAGCAAGGCGATGAGCGCAACCGTGAAGCATGTTGAAGGAGTCCTCGCCGAGCGGATCGACAAGGACATCCTCGAGCCGATGGCGGACTTCCAGAATCCCAAGCAGGAGTGGCGGCGGCTTTTCTCGGAGGTTTACGGCACATTCCTGCTCGTGATAGTGGCCGCCGGGGGCGGAATGATGGGCCAGGCATTCCCCGGCACGATCAGCCGCACGGCCGCGGTCGTCGGGCCGGGGCTGATGGTGATGGGGATCATCATGTTCATGGGCAAGGTTTCCGGCGCACACCTCAACCCCGCCGTCAGCGTCGCCTTCTCGCTCCGCGGCGACTTCCCCTGGCGCCGCGTACCCGGCTACATCGTCGTCCAGCTCGTCGGCGCGACGCTCGCGGCGCTGTTTCTCCACGAGGTCGTCAAGGTCTCGGCCAAATACGGCTCGAACTACCCCTCGAGCGGCTACTCGAACTGGCAGGCGCTCCTGATGGAGGCGCTGCTGACGCTCGGGCTGGTCAGCGTGATCCTCGGCACCGCCTCGGGCGCGCAGAACATCGGCATCTTCGGCGCCCTCGGCGTGGGCGGATACATCGCGCTCGCCGGCCTGTGGGGCAGCCCGATCTCGGGCGCCTCGATGAACCCCGCGCGCACCTTCGGCCCCGACCTCGTCGCGCGCGACTTCGGGAGCTACTGGGTCTACATCGTGGGGCCGCTCCTCGGCGCCGCCATCGCCGTCGGGTTCGCGTACGTTCTCCGCGGCCCCGGAGGCGGCAAGGCCGGCTCGAGGGCCGCCCAAGGTGACCTGCAGACCGAGGTAGCGAGACCGGGGCAGGCCTGAAGCCGGCGTTGACGGCGATGGCGAACTCGCTGCGCGTGGGCGATCACCTCCTCGAGCGTCTGGGCGTCACCACGACCGTAGCCGCGGCTGTCGAGGTATGAGCGAGACCATGAGCGGACGGCGCGCCCGCGTCCTGATCCTCGGCGGCGGGTTCGGGGGAGTCGGCGCAGCGCAGAAACTGAAAGACGCCGACGCGGAGGTCGTGCTCGTGGACAGGCACGACTACCACACGTTCCAGCCGCTCCTCTACCAGCTCGCCACGGGGTTGCTGGAGACGACGGGGGTGGGGCACTCCCTGCGCGACCTCCTCGCCCGTCACGACAACACGACGATCCACAAGGCGAGCGTGACTGCGGTCGACCTCGACGGGCGAACCGTCAGCTTCCGGGAGCTCGCACCGATCTCCTACGACTATCTCGTCTTCGCTCTCGGCGCAGAGGTCAACTTCTTCGGCACGTCGGGCGCGGCGGAGCACGCCTTCCCGATGTACACGCTTCCCGACGCGGTGCACCTCAAGCATCACCTGCTGGACCGGTGGGAGGCGGCCGACCGGGATCCGAGCCTCGTCTCGGACGGCGCCCTGAAGGTCGTGGTGGTGGGCGGTGGTCCGACGGGCGTCGAGACCGCGGGTGCGATCGCCGAGCTGTACCGCGGCGACCTGGCCAAGGACTACCGGGACGTGGCCGAGGGGGATGCGCGGGTGACGCTGGTCGAGGCCGGTCCGGAGCTCTTTCCGATGTTCAAGCCGAAGCTGCGGGCGTACGCGGCCAAGGCGCTCACCGACCGGACGGTCGAGGTCTTGACCGGCACCGCCGTCGCGTCGGTGTCGCCGACCCGGATCACGCTGAAGTCCGGTGCCGTCCTGCGCGCGCACACGCTGGTCTGGGGCGCCGGACTCCAGGGAAACGCGCTCAGCCGTGCGCTCGGGCTCGAGCTGCAGCGCGGGAATCGCATCGGCGTCGGCTCCGAGCTCACGCTTCCCGGCCATCCCGAGGTCTTCGTCGTCGGGGACGCGGCGGCGATCACCGACGCGAAGACGAACACCGTCCTGCCTCAGCTCGGTTCGGTCGCCCTCCAGTCCGGTGAGCACGTTGGCGAGACGATCGCCCGCACCGTCTCGGGAAAGGCGACGAAGCCGTTCGCCTACCACGACAAAGGCACGATGGCGACGATCGGCCGAGGCGCTGCCGTCGTGCAGACGCTCGGCGGCCGCACCATGACCGGCCTGAAGGCGCAGCTCGCCTGGGGCAGCGTCCATCTTGCGTTGCTGCCGACGAACCAGGACCGGGCGAAGGCGATCGTCGACTGGGCGGGTGCGGCAGCCACCCACCAGCGTGCGGGTCGGATCACCGTGGAAGGCTCGTAGTGCTCCTGCATGCCCGGTGATCAGCTGAAGCCACCCGCACATGATCCTCGCTGCGTACCTCGTCACCGGATTCCTGGTCGCGTCCATCCATGCGGTCGGAATGCTGCGCGGTCGGCGGGACCGCATCCATCGGCTCGGGCTGCTGATTCCGCTGACGGTCGCGTGCATCGCACACACCGATCCAGTTCGCAGTCGGGGACACCGCCGCGCGTGCGATCGCCGGTCGGGCTCGACTCCGTCGCGCCCCGGCGACCGCCCGCCGGACGACACGCTGCTGCACTGGGCCTTCGACACGATGGTCGGGATCTGCATCCTGCTGATCGGCCTCGCGCTCTGGCTGGGCGTCGCCTGGTGGCGCAGGAAGGACCTCCCGCAGACACGCTCATTCCTCCGCGCGACCGCAGTCTCCGGAGTGGCCGCGGTGATTGCGCCGGAGACCGGCTGGGTCGTCACCGAGGTCGGGCGCCAGCCCTGAATCGTCTACAACGTCATGCGGACGTCGGATGCGGTCACCAACGCAAGCGGCATCTGGGTCACCTTCGGCACGCTGGTGGGCCTCTACGCGCGCGGAACCTGTCAGACCAGATCGTGGATGCCGCGTGCGATCAAAGCGGCGCCGATCACCATCAGCGCGATCAGCCCGATGGTGCGGGAATGTCCGAGCAGCCATCGGCGCGATTCGGCCAACCTCCTCGTCGCACTGTCCGGTGCTACCACTACGAGGACGATCGGCGCGGCGATGCTCGTGATCGAGGCCAGTGCGAAGACGACGGAGGCTATGACAGCGTCTGCCGTCGAGACGTGTGCCTTGAGGATCTCGGCCCCCGCCGCCAAGGTGAGCGAATACGTGAGCATGATCGCGCCGGCCAGGAGCGCGAGCAGCCAGTTTGTCCTGTCGAGACGCGCGATCCATTTCGGGGTCTCGGCGCCCGCCGAGCGACGGCGCCGATGAAAAGCCCGCGCTGAGCCAAGCAGGATGATGCAGCCCGCGGCGATCTCCACTGCCGAGGCTGCGCGCGCGGGAGTCGTCTCGTGTGAGCGGAAGTCTTGGCCGTGCAGTACGAGCACCGTGACCGCGAAAATCGCGACGATCGCAAGCAGCCAACCGACGACGAATGCGACGGCTCGCCGGAGCCCCGACGGCATTGTCAGCAGGACGATCACTGTCACTACCGAGACGGGACTGCAGAGTGCGATCCCGAGCCCGAGCCCGAGAACGATGAGGATCAGCGTCTGCAACGCCACATACCCGTGATCAAGTCGCGGGGAGGCTCAACGCGCAGATGAACACTCCGAGGAAGCACGCACCGAGGCGAGCGTGACAGCTCGACCCCTTGGGCATCACCGCGAAGGCCAGCGGCAGTATGTGAAGGAGGGCATCGTGCGCGCTGCGGCTACGCTTTGTTGATTGCGACCAAGAAAAACGCGAGGAAGATCGCTACCCAGACGGCGAGCGCACCCACTGCCCAGATCCAGTTGGCCGCGCGCATACTCATCGATGCTCGCGCGCATCACGACTCCGGACCTCACCCGGACTGGATGAAACTGCGGAGGAGGCGGAAGGAACGCGGGAGGCTGAACATGTGGTGGGGAATCGGAATCGGCGGGGTGATCCTTTGCTTCATCGTCGCGTTCACGCTCGGGGTGATGACGCTGAGGAATCGACACGGATGGATGTTCTTCCTCGGGACCTTCTTCCCGATTCTGTGGATCTTCGGCGCCTTCATGAGGCCGTCGGGGAGGGTGGCCCAGGCGTAGCACGGCCCGCGCATGTACTGCCGGACGCCAGCCCGACGAGGTGCGCCGGACCTGGGAGGAACAACCGGAACTACAAGAACACCCGGCCTAGCCTGCCAACACCGGCGGGGGAGCACGTCACCTCCGTGAGGATCGCCCGACACGTTCTCCCCGCATCCGCGAGCGAGGGTTCCGCGGCGGTGGTGACCTCCGGCCATTTTGTGTAGTCGCACGCTTTCTTGTTGTCGGCCTGAGCGCGGCGCGAATCGGCTTGAAATGGCGGTGCCGTCGGCACGGTACGGGGCGTTTTCGCGCGCTTTCGCCCTCGTCGCGAAAAAGTCTGTGTAGTCGACTCCGATCTGATGTCCGTACCGACAACACAATATGCCAATTTCCGGGGATTTTTACGGGAGCGACGGGACTCTGACCCGCGACCTCCGGCGTGACGGGCCGGTCGTGGCGCTTCCGGGGCGAGCGGGGATAGGCGGGGATTCCTGGTGTGAGCAGGGCTTTCCGACCCCACCGTTGCGGGGATTGCCGGGTGGAGGCGGGGACTTGCGGCGACCTCCTGCGGGATCAGTGCGGGATGCGCCGTTGCCATGACAGCGAACACCGCGGGATGGGCGCGGGATGGCAGTGACGCGAAACAAGCTCCTCGATAGCTTCACTCCGCTTCCAGTGACGATGTCCACGTCGTGGACGTCGCGTGGACGCCGCCTTGCGGCGCGAGTGCGGCCCCGACGCGCGACTATCGATCATTGGGTGGAAGCGCCGCCTGTAGCCGATCGAGGAATGGAATCTGCGCTGGCTTCAGCCTTCGGCGTGCCTCGTCGAGAGCGAACCATTCGACGCGGTCGATCTCGGGGAATGTCTCGACGACGCCCGAATGCGGCGGCCACTCCATCTCGTAGGTGTTGCTCACCGCCGCCGACGGGTCGAGGTCTCCCTGAACTGCCCACCCCAGTACGAGCTTGCCCGACTTCTGTGTGATCTGTCCAAGCTCGATGAGCGGGTGGTTGGGGGCCTCGTGTCCGGTTTCTTCGGCGAACTCTCGCCGAGCCACCGCTACGAACTCCTCACCGGGCTCGATCTCGCCCTTGGGGATCGTCCAGTGGCCGATGTCCTTCTTGACCCAGAAAGGTCCGCCCTGATGTGCGAGTAGCACCTCCACGCGACCCTGCCGGCTGCGCCAAAGCAGGATGCCGGCACTCGTGCGCCCCGATTTGTCGGCTTTCACGCCTACCTCCCTTGCGTAGAGCGGAATCATCGCCTGTTCCTAGCCCTGCCCGCCGGCTTTCTCGACCTGTGGGTCGGCGCGGTCGTCGATCGCCTGCGCCTTGTCGCGCGAACCTCTACCAGTATTCATCGCCTGCGAGTTCCGGCTTATCGATCGCTCCGAGCACGAAAGCATCCGCTGAGCACTACATCGCTGGAATGATCAAATCCATCGTCGCCCCTTCCGCCTTCAAGGGTTCGGTTTCCGCAGAACCGCTCCGCACCGTCCCACCCCACCGGCCCCATGGAGGTATGGGGATCAACGCAGATCCCGCGGTGCGGATCGCTAGGGCTTCAGGTGGGTAGCGAAGAAGGAAACGATGCGGCGCCGCGCGTCCTGGGCGGAGGGCTCGTGGTAGCCGATTACCGCGACGGTCATCATCCTGAACACGAGTCGATACCTGATCAGACTCAACGTCGCGCACTCCAGTGGGCGGGCTCGACCAAATCGGGTGTGCGCTGAGCCGTGCTCGAGGTGAGCTTGACACCGCCTCCGAGCGTACGCAGACTGGCTCCTGCGCCCCGAGGCCTAGCCGCAGAGCGCTGAGGTTCGAGTCTCCTCGGCGACGCCGCGACGGGCTCGGTCGCCGAGGAGAATGACGACGAGCGCAGAGTCCTACAGGGGCCAGGTAGTCACGGTGCCCGACGCACCGTCGGCGTTCCATCTGCTGGCGAAGCCGACCGGGGCGGTGTGCAACCTCGACTGCGCCTATTGCTTCTTCCTCTCGAAGGAGATGCTCTATCCGGGTTCGCGCTTCCGGATGGCCGACGAGCTGCTCGAGACGTACCTGCGGCAGCTGATCGAGGCGCATGCGCGGGTGCCGGAGGTGCAGATCGCCTGGCAGGGTGGCGAGCCGACGCTGATGGGGGTCGAGTTCTTCCGGCGCTCGGTCGAGCTCGCGCGGCGCTACCTGCGGCCGGGGCAGCGCGCCGTCTACACGATCCAGACGAACGGGACACTGCTCGACGAGGAGTGGGCCGCTCTCTTCCGCGAGCATGGCTTCCTCGTCGGGATCTCGATCGACGGGCCGCGCGACCTGCACGACGCCTACCGCGTGAACAAGGGCGGCAAGGGCTCGTTCGACCAGGTGATGCGCGGGCTCGAGCACCTTCGCGCGGCCGGTGTCGAGTGGAACGCGCTGACGACGATCCACGCCGCCAACGCAGACCATGGTCGCGAGGTCTACCGCTTCCTCCGCGACGACTGCGGCGCCCGCTTCGTCCAGTTCATCCCGATCATCGAGCGCGTCGCAGAAACAGCGGAGGACGGCGCCGTCCCGTGGAACTCGTGGCGCGACCGGCCGCTGTACGTGCAGGAAGGAGAGCGGGTGACCGGCCGCTCGGTGACGGCGGAGCAGTACGGCCGCTTCCTGATCGAGGTGTTCGAGGAGTGGGTGCGCCGCGACGTCGGCGAGGTGTACGTGCAGATGTTCGACGTCGCACTCGCGAACTGGGTCGGCGAGCCACCAGGCCTCTGCGTCCACTCCGAAACCTGCGGCCTCGCGCTCGCGCTCGAACACACCGGCGACCTCTACTCGTGCGACCACTTCGTCGAACCGCGCTACAAGCTCGGCAACATCAAGGAGCACCACATGCTCGAGCTCGTCGCCTCGCAACAGCAGCGGCAGTTCGGACTCGACAAGCGCGACACCCTCCCCCAGTACTGCCTCGAGTGCGACGTCCGCTTCGCGTGCCACGGCGGTTGTCCGAAGGACCGCTTCATCCAAACGCCGGACGGCGAGCCCGGCCTCAACTACCTCTGCGCGGGCTTCAAGGAGTTCTTCCACCACGTCGACCGGCCGATGCGCTACATGGCCGAGCAGCTGGCGCAGGGCCGCGCACCGGCCGAGATCGTCCAGTTCTACGCCGACGAGGACGCACGCCGCGGCCGCAACGATCCCTGCACCTGCGGGAGCGGCCGCAAGTGGAAGCACTGCCACGGCGCTAACTGAGCGCCCGCCCTGGACCTCATCGCTTCAGCGGTGCTGTTCCCCGTGGGCGTTGCGGGGCGGCATGACCACGCCGGAGGTCGTGTTGTCTGAGCAGACACTCCCCGTGGACCCGGCTCGCAGGCTTACGGGCGATCGGCGAACCAAATGCGCGTTTTGCAGGTATTTCTCTCAACCCAGCTGACGCCGGTGCTGCCCGTTTGCTGCCTGAGATAGCGCTGCGGACGCCAGACGGGACAACGCAACAGCCTTGTTTGCAGGGCAAACAGAGCAGCGGGAGCGACGGGACTCGAACCCGCGACCTCGGGCGTGACAGGCCGGTCATGGCGCTCCTTTTGGTACACCCCCGCCCGCGTATCAGGTCAAGATCAGCCAAGCGGCAGCCGACGACCTCCGAGCGCCGCAGGCCAGCACCCTCCATCAGCGGGATCGCCGGCGGCTCGTACGGAAGTCGCGGCCCCCGGAGGGCGTACCTTGCTAGTGGCGGAACCCTGCCGCCGACGAGGCGTCGTGGACGGGCACGGGCTGACGCTCGAGGCGCGGCAGCTGGCGCTTCAGGTCGGCGAGCAGCATGTCGGCCAGGTCGTGTGTGAAACCACGCCGGACGACGACCCGCAGGGCCGCCAGGTCCTCGCGGTTCTTCGGGAAGCTGTACGCCGGAACCTGCCAGCCGCGCTCGCGCAGCCCGTTCGAGACGTCGAACACCGTGAAGTTGTCGACGTCGTCGCGCAGCGTGAACGCGAACACCGGCAGCTCGTCGCCCTTGGTCAGCAGCTCGAAGGGGCCGAGCTCGGCGATCTCGGCCGAAAGCCGCGTGGCCACGTCGCGCGCGTAGGCGTGCACGCGCCGGTAGCCGTCGAACCCGAGGCGAAGGAAGTTGTAGTACTGGGCGACCACCTGGGCGCCCGGGCGGGAGAAGTTCAGCGCGAAGGTGGGCATGTTGTCGCCGAGGTAGTTGACCCAGAAGATCAGGTCCTCGGGAAGCGCAGCGCTGTCGCGCCAGACGACCCAGCCGACGCCCGGGTAGACCAGCCCGTACTTGTGGCCGGAGGCGTTGATCGAGGCGACGCGCGGCAACTGGAAGTCCCAGACCAGGTCCGGGTCGACGAACGGGGCGATGAACGCGCCGGAGGCCCCGTCGACATGGACCGGGATGTCGAGCCCCGTCTCGGCCTCGAAGGCGTCGAGCGCCTCGCAGATCTCCTCCACCGGCTCGTAGGAGCCGTCGAAGGTCGAGCCGAGGATCGCGACGACGCCGATCGTGTTCTCGTCGCAGAGCTTCACGGCCTCCTCCGCCGATATGTGGAAGCGGTCGCCCTCCATCGGCACGAGCCGCATCTCGACGTCCCAGTAGTTGGCGAACTTCTCCCAGCAGACCTGGACGTTGATGCCCATGACGAGGTTCGGCTTGTCGGCAGGCTTGCCCTCGGCGGCGCGCCGCTGCTGCCAGCGGCGCTTGAGCGCCAGGCCGCCGAGCATGGCCGCCTCGCTCGAGCCGGTGGTCGAGCAGCCGGTCGCCTCCTTTGCCTCCGGCGCGTGCCAGAGCCGGCTGAGCATGTTCACGCAGCGCGTCTCGATCTCCGCGGTCTGCGGGTACTCGTCCTTGTCGATCATGTTCTTGTCGAAGCACTCCGACATCAGCTTCTCGGCCTGCCACTCCATCGCGGTGGTGACGAAGGTGGCGACGTTGAGCCGCGCGTTGCCGTCGAGCATCAGCTCGTCGTGGATGATCTGGTACGCGACATCGGGGGCCAGCTCACCGTCCGGGACCGCGTCCCGGGGGATCGTCGTCCCCTCGAGCCCGAAGAGCGGTTGCACCGCGAGCTCATCGTTGTGCCCATGATTGGTCTGCGGGTGGGTGAGGCTCATCGTCGGTGATCCTTTCGTCGGCGTCCGCGCCAGCGTCACCGAACGCGCGCCGTGCGTCTTCGTCCGAATCGAACGATCTCCGGAGCGAGTGCCAGCGGTTGAATGCCGGGTTATGAGTCGGGAGCGTTGGATGGCGGCCTGTTTTGCCCTTGGGTCGACGTGCTTCCTCATCGGCCCGTTCCCCGGCTACGTGCAGCTCGTAGGAGATTCGGCCGACGCCATCACCTTCTTCGCCGGCTCGATCTTGTTCACGGCGGGTGGAGGGGTCCAGAGCTGGCTGGCCTGGTCCGGGCGGCGCTCGCCCGGCGGACGCGCGGCCTGGTGGGCCGCCGTCATCCAATCCGCGGGCACGCTGTTCTTCAACGTCACGACGTACAACGCGATGCACACCGCCTTGACCAACCCGGACTACAACAGGCTCGTCTGGCGGCCCGACTGGCGCGGGTCGATCTGCTTCCTCGTCTCAGGCGCGATCGCCTACCGCGCCTCGGCGCGGCATGGCTGGTTGCCGGTGCGCGGGGGCGCGGGCTGGTGGCAGCCGGCGGTCAACCTGCTCGGCTGCATCTTCTTCGGAGTCTCGGCTGTCGCCGGCTACCTGGTTCCGTCCACCGGGTCGCTGCTCGACCAGGCCGCGGCGAACTGGAACACCGCGCTCGGCGCGGCGTGCTTCCTGGCCTGTGCGCTCGACACCTTGCACACCGACAGGGCGTCGAAGATGCCACTGGGTTGGCGGGTTCGCGAGCTCGAGCGCAAGCTCGAGTCCGAGGTCAGATAGGTACCGTGACGCCAAATGGCCGAGCTGATCGACACACGCGACCTCACCGATCCTTCACAACATGGCTGGGCATTCGACTACCGGATCCGGCGCCAGGACGGCGAGGAGGTTCACGCCGAAGTTCGTTGCTGGGAACAGGCGCAGGCCGCTGCCGAGCGGGCCGCCAACGCCGAGGCTCTCGCGGCGATCGCCGACCGAGGCCTGTCTGCCGCGCTCGAGCACGCGGAGCAGGTGGAGTCCCCGGCGGCGCGTGGGGGAGTGCTGATCTCGATCTGGTTCGACCTAGCCGACGAAGGCAACCTGCGCCGCCGCGTCAGCTACGAGCGTTCTCCCGAATAGTCGCCTACTCCCTGAGGTCCTACGTGTTCCGAGTCCGGCGCAGCGATTCCGGGGCGTCAGGCAGGCGCTCGTCGAGCGCGCCGACGCGCCGCCGGAGCCCCAGGGTTTGTGGCCGCGTGACCGTGGGCGCCGAACCTGCCATTGGAGCGCGCAGGCCGTAGTGACTCCGGGTGCGGCTTTCATCCGATTCGGACGACGCGACCGCTTCGGCGCCCGGGATAGCGTCACCTGCCGTTGTACAACCGCCTCCGATCGTGATCCTCGCATCGACTCTCGGCGCGGCGCGGAGCCAGATGGCGTTCACGCTTGGCTTCCACATCATCCTGGCCTCGCTCGGTGTCGCCCTACCCGCGATGATGCTGATCGCCAACTACCTCGGGCTTCGCCGTGACGACGCCGACGCGCTGAAGCTCGCGCAGCGCTGGTCGAAGGCGGTTGCCGTGACATTCGCGGTCGGCGCGGTGACCGGGACCGTGCTCTCCTTCGAGTTCGGCCTCCTCTGGCCGGCGTTCACGGGGCGCTTCGGCGAGGTGTTCGGCGTGCTGTTCGCGATCGAGGGCATCTTCTTCTTCCTCGAGGCGATCTTCATCGCGATCTACATCTTCGGGTGGAAGCGCCTGTCGCCCTGGACGCACTTCTGGACGGGCGTGCCCGTCGTGATCACGGGGTTGGGCGGGGCGTTCTCGGTGGTCGCGGTGAACTCCTGGATGAACCAGCCGCAGGGGTACTCGCCGACGAGCGGCACCGTGACCTCCGTCCAGCCGCTGAAGGTGATCTTCAACCCGGCGGTGCCGTACGAGGTGCCGCACATGATCCTGGCGGCGTATCTGGTCACCGGGTTCCTGGTGGCCGGCATCTACGCGGTCGGGATGCTCCGCGGCCGGCGCGATCGCATCCATCGCCTCGGCCTGCTGATTCCGCTGACCGTCGCCTGCATCGCCACGCCGATCCAGTTCGCCGTCGGCGACACGGCCGCACGCGCGATCGCGAAGCACCAACCGATCAAGTTCGCCGGCATGGAGTGCGTGCAGAAGACGTCCACTCACGTCACGGAGTACATCTACGGCAGGTGCACGTCGACCGGTGTCAAGGGCGGGCTCGGGATCCCGGGTTTCGACTCGTTCCTGGTCGGCTGGAGCACGAGCACGCAGGTGACCGGGCTCGACTCCGTGCCGTCCGACGATCGTCCGCCGGCGAACACGATGCTGCACTGGGCGTTCGACACGATGGTCGGGATCTGCACCGTGCTGATCGGTCTCGGGCTCTGGCTGGGCATCGGCTGGTGGCGCAAGCGAGACTTCCCACAGACGCGCTGGTTCTTACGAGCGACCGCCGTCTCGGGAGTCGCTGCGGTGGTCGCGCTGGAATGCGGCTGGATCGTGACCGAGGTCGGGCGCCAGCCGTGGATCGTCTACAACGTCATGCGTACGTCCGACGCGGTCACGCACGCGAGCGGTGTCTGGGTCACGTTCGGGGTGATTCTCGCGCTCTACGTCGCGCTGGGCGCTGCGCTGATCATCACCCTGCTGGCCATGTCGCGACGCTGGCGCAGCGCAGACGAGGAGGATGTCGGCGTGCCGTACGGCCCTGAGGCCGATCTGTCGACGGAGGCTTCCGGGTGACAAAGGCAGACGCAGTCGCCGTGGTCCTCTGGATCGGTGTGACCATGTACGCCGTCTTCGGGGGCGCGGACTTCGGGGCCGGACTGTGGAACCTGCTCGCGCGAGGCGGCGAGAGCGGGAAGCGCCCCCGCGAGCTGATCGACTGGGCGATCGGGCCGGTCTGGGAGGCCAATCACGTCTGGCTGATCTTCACCTTGGTCGTGCTCTGGACGGGCTTCCCGTCCGCCTTCGAGGCCATCTTCTCGACGCTGTTCATCCCGCTCAGCCTCGCCGCGCTCGGGATCGTCCTGCGGGGCGCCGGCTTCGCCTTCCACCGGACTGCGCGCCGCTTCCGGGGGCGGGTGCTTGCCGAGAGGCTGTTCGGGCTGGCCTCGGTGCTAACGCCGTTCTTCATGGGGACGGTCGTCGGAGCGGTCGCAGGTGGCCGGGTTCCGGTCGGCAACGCGACCGGCGACGCGGTTACGAGCTGGGTCAATCCGCTCTCGCTGGTGATCGGGGCGCTCTTCGTGGCCACGGGCGCCTACCTGTCGGCGGTCTTCCTCGTGAGCGACTCGCGCCGCGCCGGCGCTCCCGATCTCGAGCAGTACTTCGCGACGCGGGCGCTCGTGGCCGCCGTCGTCACCGGAGTGCTGGCGGCCGTCGGCCTCGTCGTTCTGCACAGCCACGCACGGTTCGTCTTCGACGGCCTTACCCATGACGGGTTGCCGCTCGTGATTCTCTCGGCCCTCTGCGGGATCGGCGTGCTCGTCCTGCTTCACCGCCGAGCGCGGCGCGGGGCGCGGCCGCTTGCGGTGGGCGCAGTCGCCTCCGTGGTCTGGGGCTGGGGCATCGCACAGCATCCGTACCTGCTCCCGCAGACGCTCAAGATCTCTGCCGGAGCGGCTCCGACCAGCACGCTCACGACCGTGCTGGTCGTCTTCGGCGTCGCGGTTGTCTTGGTGCTGCCCTCTCTCGGGCTCCTCTTCACGCTCACCCAGCGCAACGTCGTCGAGGAGGCCGCTCAGCCCGCACCGCGTCCGACCGGTGGGGAGGCCTGACATCGCCTCGAACGGTCCCGCACGCGGCGGGCTCGTTCTCGGTGCCTGATCGCGGTCGCGGCCGTCGCCAACCTCGGCCTGGCGATCGCGAACGTGGCGCAGCCCTCGATCGGGAAGGCGTTCGACGCCTCGCAGATGGTCGTCGTAGCCTCGCCGCGGTCGGCCACTCGCTCGGCCTGGCGGCGTCGGTGCTGTACTTCGGCGCCGTCGGCGACCGCTACCGCCGCAAGCCTGCTGATTCCTCGGCATGGTCCTGACGGTGCCGCGGACTGCCTGGCCGCGTGGGGCGCCGTCGATCGAGGTGCTGTTACGGCGCGCGGGTGCTCGGTGGGCTCTCGGCCGGGATGGCCTATCCGACCAGCCCTGGCGCTGATCACGGCGCTCTGAGTCGGGGGCCGGCGCGTACCAGGTCGATCGCGCTCTCGGCGGCGACGAGGCGGCGCGCTGTCGGCGCTCGGCCCGCTGTGCGCCGGGATCCTGCTCGGCCTTCTAGTGGCGATCGGTCTTCATGTTCCCGAAGCGCGAGGAAGAGCGCAGGCTGCTCGCGGAGTACCAGGCCGAGGACTCCCCCACAACGCCCGACGAGCCTCTCGCGGCCGAGCCCACCCTGGCGTCCTGAGCACGATCATCCCCTTTGGGTGACCTCCTCGAGGTTGCTCGGCCGTAACGTCGCGTCTTCCGTGGGCGCTCGGAACGATACGAGCGGTAGCCGTCCCCGCGTTCTCGTCCTCGGAGGGGGGTTCGCCGGGATCGGGGCCGCGCAGAAGCTCAAGAAGAGCGACGTCGACGTGGTGCTCGTGGACGGGCACGACTACCACACCTTCCAGCCGCTGCTCTACCAGGTCGCGACGGGCCTGCTCGAGCAGCCCGCAGTCGGGCATCCGATTCGCGACCTGTTCGACAAGCAGGACAACGTCCGGGTCCACCAGGACCGCGTGACAGGCATCCACCTGGATGGCCGGGAGGTGCGCTTCACCGAACTGGCGCCTGAGACGTACGACTACCTCGTCCTCGCCCTCGGCGCGCGAGGTCAACTTCTTCGGCGTGGAAGGGGCGGCCGAGCACGCCTTTCCGCTCTACACGCTCCCGGACGCAGTCCGGCTCAAGGATCACGTGCTCGAGCGGTGGGAGGCGGCCGACCGCAAGCCGGAGCTCATTGACGACGGGGCGCTGAACATGGTCGTGGTCGGCGGCGGCCCGACCGGGGTCGAGACGGCGGGCGCCATGGCCGAGCTCTACAACGGCGTCTTCCGCAAGGACTACCCGGACGTGTCTCGCGAGCAAGCGCGGCTCGTGCTGGTCGAGGGCTCGCCCGAGGTCTTCTCGATGTTCAAAGAGGACATCCGCGCCTACACGCGGGAAGCGCTCGAGAAGCGCGGCGTGGAGGTGATGACCGGCGACGTGGTCGAGTCGGTCTCCCCGGAGCGCGTCACGCTCAAGTCGGGCACCGTCCTTTCCGCGCACACGCTCGTCTGGGGAGCCGGGCTCCAGGGCAACGAGCTCGTCCAGTCGCTCGGCCTCGAGCTCGAGCGCGGCAACCGGTTGGCCGTGGACGAAGAGCTCCGGCTTCCGCAGCATCCCGAGGTCTACGTCGTCGGCGACATCGCGGCGATCACCGACGCGAAGACGGAGCAGGTTCTTCCGCAGCTCGGCTCGGTCGCGCTGCAGTCCGGCGAGCACGCCGGCGAGACCATCGCCCGCCGGGTCGCGGGGAAGGAGACGAAGCCCTTCAAGTACCGGGACAAGGGGACGATGGCGACGATCGGACGGGGCGCGGCCGTGGTGCAGATGCTCGGCGGCCGGACGATGAAGGGAAAGACGGCGCAGGTGGCCTGGGGAACGGTTCACCTCGCGCTGCTGCCCACCAACGAAGACCGCGCCAAGGCGGTCGTCGACTGGGCGGGGGCCGGGCTCACACACCAGCGCTCAGGCCGGATCAGGGTCGAAACCTAGGGGCAGAGGAGGGAGACGGGATGGCAACCGCAGCACCGGAGATCGAGCGCAAGGCGAAGGCGGGGGCTGGCGAAAACCAGCCCACGGACATGCTCGTCGTGTTTGGAATCACCGGAGATCTTGCGAAGGTGATGACCTTCCGCTCGCTCTACAGGCTCGAGCGCCGGGGCCTGCTCGACTGCCCGATCGTCGGCGTGGCGGTCGACGACTGGTCGGTCGACCAGCTGAAGGAGCGGGCGCGGACCTCGATCGAAGGGACCGGCGAGAAGCTCGACCCGGAGCTCTTCGAGCGGTTCGCGAACCGGCTCTCATACGTCGAGGGCGACTTCGGCGACGCCGCCACCTACGAGCGGGTTGCCAAGGCGATCGGCGGCGCACAACAGCCGGTCTTCTACCTCGAGATCCCTCCCTTCCTCTTCGGCCGGGTGGTCAAGGGGCTCTCGGAGACGGGCCTGACGGCGAACGCGCGCGTGGTCGTCGAGAAGCCGTTCGGCCACGACCGCGCCTCGGCGACGGAGCTCGCCGACGAGCTGCACCAGTACATCGACGAGTCGCAGCTCTACCGGATCGACCACTACCTCGGGAAAATGGGGCTCGAGGAGATCCTCTACCTCCGTTTCGCGAACTCGATGCTCGAGCCGATCTGGACCCGCAACCACCTCGAGTCCGTCCAGATCACGATGGCGGAGGACTTCGGAGTCGAGGATCGCGGTCACTTCTACGACCCGGTCGGTGCGTTGCGCGACGTCGTCGTCAATCACCTGATGCAGGTGGTGGCGGCCGCGGCGATGGAGGTTCCCTCCCGGCGCGACCCCGGCGCGATCAAGGACGCCCAGGTCACACTCTTCCGCGCCGTGCAGACGGCCGATCCCGCTCACTATGTGCGCGGCCAGTACGACGGCTACCTCGACATCGACGGGGTCGCGCCGGGCTCGACCACCGAGACGTATGCGGCCCTCCGGCTCGAGATCGAGAACTGGCGGTGGGCCGGCGTGCCCTTCTTCATCCGCACGGGGAAGCGCCTGAAGGCGACCCAGACCGAGCTCAGGCTCGTCTTCAAGAATCCGCCGAAGCTCGGCTTCCACCTGAAGTCCAAGCGCCCGGAGCCGAACCAGCTCGTGGTCAAGCTCGATCCCACGACGGGGATCAGGCTCGTCGTCGACGCCCACCGCGCCGACGTCGGCGGGGCTTCCGAGATCGAGCTCGACATGGAGTTCGCGCAGGAAGGCGGCGAAGGCCCGACGCCGTACGAGGTGCTCCTCCACGCGGCGATGGTCGGCGACAGCACGCGTTTCACCCGCCAGGACGGCGTCGAGGAGACCTGGCGGATCATGCAGCCGCTGCTCGACGATCCGCCGCCGGTGCACGCCTACGAGCCGGGGTCGTGGGGACCGGCTGCGGCCGACGAGCTGGTCGCCGGACACGGCCGCTGGCACGAGCCCTGGATCTCGACGTGAGCCCTGGAAAGGAGTCCCGATGACCGCCGTGACGAGCAAGGACGAGGTCGCGAGCAAGCCCCAGAGCGCAGCGGCGCCCTCTCCGTTTCCGCCGATCGCCCGACTACGCGTTCCTCTCCAACTGCCACACGGGAGCACTCATTGCCCCGGACGGCGCGGTCGACTGGCTCTGCATCCCGGCATTCGACTCGCCGAGCGTGTTCGCTACGCGGAGGAGTTCGACGCGCCGACGGGGCGGCACCTCGGGAACTTTCCGCAGGCGTTCTCGCACCTGGCCCTGATCGAGGCGGCGGCCCGGCTGATCGTCCCCGAGATGATGGAGGAGTACTAGCGATGGCTGACTACGACGTGATCATCGTCGGGACCGGCGCAGGCGGCGGCACGCTCGCACGGCATCTAGCGCCTTCGGGCCAGCGGATCCTGCTGCTCGAGCGCGGCGACTGGCTCCCGCGCGAGCCGCAGAACTGGCTCGCGCAGGACGTGTTCGTCGACAACCGCTACATCTCCGAGGACACCTGGTACGACGACCAGGGCACGCCGTTCCAGCCGCAGATCCACTACTTCGTGGGCGGCGCGACCAAGCTCTACGGCGCCGCGCTCTACCGCCTGCGCGAGGAGGACTTCCAGGAGCTCCAGCACCACGACGGCGTCTCGCCGGCCTGGCCGATCACCTACGACGAGATCGAGCCCTACTACTCGAAGGCGGAGCACCTCTACGAGGTGCACGGCGCTCACGGCGAGGACCCGACCGAGCCCTACACGAGCGCCCCGTACCCGTTCCCCGCGGTCTCCCACGAGCCCCGGATCCAGCAGCTCGCCGACGATCTGGCCGCCGCCGGGTACCACCCGTTCCACGCGCCGTGCGGCATCCGCCTGAACGAGACGAACATGCCTTACAGCGCCTGCGTGCGCTGCATGAACTGCGACGGGTTCCCCTGCGCCGTGCACGGAAAGTCGGACGCGGACGTGCTCGGAGTGCGGCCGGCCCTCGAGCACTCGAACGTGGAGCTGGTCACGAATGCGCAGGCCGTCAAGCTCGAGACGAACTCCGACGGCACGGCGGTGACCGAGGTGGTCGTCGAGCGTGACGGCGAGCGGGAGACGCACTCGGCCGACCTCGTCGTGCTTGCCTGCGGCGCGGCGAACACCGCAAAGCTGCTGCTCCTGTCCGCGACCGACAAGCACCCGCACGGCCTCGCCAACGGCTCCGACCAGGTCGGCCGGAACTACATGTTCCACAACAGCCAGGCGGTGCTCGCGCTCTCGAAGGACGAGAACCCGACCGTGTTCCAGAAGACGCTCGGGCTGAACGACTTCTACTTCGCGAGCGACGCCTCCGAGTACCCGCTTGGCAACATCCAGATGGTCGGCAAGTCCCAGGCGCCGATGTTCCGCGGCGAGAAGCCCGGCGAGACGAAGCTCGCGCCGGACTGGTCGCTCGAGCGGGTCGCCAAGCACGCGATCGACTTCTGGCTCTCGACCGAGGACCTGCCGCGGCCGGACAACCGGGTCAGCGTGGACCGCGACGGGAAGCTCACCCTCAGCTACACGTCGACCAACGATACGCCGAAGCAGGAGCTCTACGGGCAGCTGCGCTCCATGCTGCACAAACTGCACATGGAGCCCGACCACCTCTTCCATCGCTTCGCGTACATGAAGAACGAGATCCCGGTCGCGGGAGTCGCGCATCAGGCCGGCACCTGCCGCATGGGCAGCGACGCGGCCACCTCCGTGCTCAACTCGGACTGCCGCGCGCACGAGCTCGACAACCTCTACGTCGTCGACACGAGCGTCTTCCCGAGCATCGGCGCCGTCAACCCAGCGCTGACGGCGATGGCGAACTCGCTGCGGGTCGGGGACCACCTGCTCGAGCGTCTGGGCGCCAGAGGGGAGGCAGCGCCGGCCTCGGTCTAATCAGTCGAGAGCCTCGTTCCCTGGGCGTCGCAAGGGATTGCGAACCGTCCGTCGGCGATGCCCTGCTCGTTCGTCAGCTGATCGACCGTTCGCTCCATGGCGACAGGCCGCAGGCCGCCCGCGCCATGGCTGTAGGGATGGTCGAGGAACCAGAGGAGCAGCAGCGTCGAGCTGATCACGACCGCAACGCTGCCCATGATCGTCGCCTGCACGATCGCGCGCTCGGCGCTGTCGGCGAAGAAGAGCATGAAGACGAAGATGATCCCGGCGGTCAGGAACAACACGATCCAGAGCGGAGTGGGGATCACGCCTTCGGCGCCGTGCGTCCGGTCGGCGCGCGCGCTCTCGCGGTCGGTGCGCTCGTCGAGCCACTTGCCGTAGGCGGCCTGCTCGGCCGCCGAGCGGGGCTCGACCGTCTTGAGGGTGCGGAACATGGCGAGTCCCCAGGGGTTGTGTCCGTTCCCGAGCGTGCCCGACTGCATCCGCGGCCATTCCTGGTGCACGACCGAGCGTGCATAGCAGAGCAGCTCGCCGGAGAACGGGCCGCGCACGGCGACCGGCATGAGCTGGGCCGTCTCGAACTGCTCGATGACGATCTGCGCCTCGTCCACGGCGCCGCTGCGCGAGGTGTCGAAGCTCTCGAAGGCCAGGAAGACGACGAAGCCGAGGAGCACGGCGAAGCCGGTCGCAATGACGCCGAACACCCCGGCCGCACGATCGCCGTCTTCGAAGTAGCTGCCCTCGGGAGCCCGTCGGCGGACGAGCAGCATCCCGGTGATTGCGCCGGCGGCGACCAGCACGACGATCAGCGCCGCCCAGAAGAGGTTCATAGGAGTCCGCAAGCTAGAAACCCGCCGCCGAAGGAGCATCGTCCGATACGGGTGAAGCCCGCAGCAAGGCGCCGCGGAAGCTTCGGCGATGAATCCCTCGGGCGAGCAGGTCGAGCTCGCATTCGGCGAGCAGCGAGCCGTCGTCGTGGGTGTCGGCGCCGGGCTGCGGACGTACTCCGTCGGGGGCGGCCGCTCCTCGACGGTTACGGCGCCGAGGAGCTCTGCCCCTCCGGGCGCGGCCAGTTACTCG
Organism: uncultured Actinomycetes bacterium; assembly: GCA_963711545.1. Taxonomy (GTDB): domain Bacteria; phylum Actinomycetota; class Thermoleophilia; order Gaiellales; family Gaiellaceae; genus 3-1-20CM-4-69-9. The sequence goes on along the minus strand of CAVQEP010000013.1, from coordinate 57,457 downwards.
TACCGTGGCCGAACCGCATCGAGGACGGCAGCTACGAGTTCGGCGGGCGCACGCACCAGCTGCCGCCGGACGAGCCGGCGCGCCGAAACGCGATCCACGGTCTCGTGCGCTGGTCGCACTGGACGATCGCCGAGCGCGTGGCGGACCGGGTCGCGTTCGAGCACCTCCTCTATCCGCAACCGGGCTATCCGTTCGCGCTCGAGCTGCGCGTCGAGTACTCGCTCTCCGAGGACGGGCTCACCGTGAGGACCGAGGCGACGAACGTCGGCTCCGAGGCCGCGCCCTACGGAGCGGGCTCACACCCATACCTCGCCGTCGAGCAGGACGTCGTGGACGGGTCGAGCTGCGCTTGCCCGCTGCTACCGTGCTGGTGGTCGGCGAGCGCGGCCTGCCGGTGGGCAGCGTCGCCGTCGCGGACGAGGGACTGGACTTCCGCGAGTCGAGACCGATCGGGCCGGCGCGGCTCGACCATTGCTTCACCGGCCTCCAGCGCGACGGCGACGGCCGGGCCGAGGCGCGGTTCGGCACGACGACTCTCTGCGCCGACGAGAGCTACCCGTACCTGATGGTCTTCACGGGCGACCCGCTGCCGGACGTCGCCCGGCGCAGCGTCGCCGTCGAGCCGATGACCTGCGCGCCGAACGCCTTCCGCAGCCGCGAGGGCCTGATCCGGCTCGAACCGGGCCAGGCCCACACGGGTAGCTGGGGCATCCGGCCCTAAGGGCCGGTGGCGGCCGGGGGCAAGGCCATCTGGGCGCGCAGCGCGATCAGGGGCGCGTCGGGGACGCGGATCAGGCCCCGAGTGGGACGGTCCAGGTCGAAGATGACGAGCAGCAGCACGGTCACGAGCGAGCCGGCGAGGACGACGGTGGTGGCTCCGCGGCCGTGCATGGCCGTGTACAGCGCGAGGAGGCCAAAGGCGAAGGCCGCTCCGAACACCTCCAGCACGAGCACGGCGTTGGGAATGCGGTTGTTGAGGGCGGCGATGCGCACGGTCTGCTGGTCGATCATCTCGTTCAGGGTCTCGACGTAGAGCCGAGGGGCGCTGTCTCGCGGCGCGCCTTTGAGCGCGTCTCCGGCCAGTCCCCAGAGCCGGCGCTGAAGAACGTCTTGCCGGGCGACAACACGTCCGAACCTAGCGGTCGTCGGGACCGCATGCGAAAGCGCCAGGCCGGCGGCCGTGTACTCTCGCAGCAGCTGCAGAGAGCGGCTTCGTACCGGCTCGGCCAGCGTCTGCGCCCGAAGGTAGGTCGTTCCGATCGTGTTGGCGTCGTCGACGACGGCGGCCCGGCGCGTGTCGTAGCGCCCGATCGCCAGCGTCAGGCCGAAGGCGAGGATCAGCCCGACCAGCGCGAAGAACGCCCCCTGCACGATCCCGACCGGCTCGCGCAGGGTCTCCGCGTGAATGCGTAAGTAGCGGCCGATCAGGTAGCCAATGGCCACGAACCCCATGACGACCGCGGCGATGATCAGCCATAGCTCCCAGGTGCTCAGCCGAAAGAACACGGCGGAGAGGATCGCAGAGCATCATGGCCTGCGCAGGGCTAGGGCGCCGTCACCCGCGTGTTGATGTCGACGAGCACGCGGCCTCGTTCTCCGTGGCCGGGCCCGGCGGCGGAACCCTCCGGCTGCTCCGAAGCAGGGCGTAGGCGACGAGCAGCGAGAGGAGACCGGCGACGAGTGCGAAGGTTGGGTTGGCGGGCGGGTGCGAGCGGGAGACGAAGCTCGTGTCCTGGAGCGCGAAGACGATCACGATCCCGAGGGTCGCCGTGGTCAGAAAGCCGCCGGCCAGGAACCAGAGGACTCTGATCGGTTGCTCGAGCCGGAGCGCCAGCACCACGATCAGGATCAGCATGGGCCAGAAGGCCGAAGCAGCCACGGCGAGAATCAGGATCTCGAGCGAGCTAGGCAAGCTCTACAGTCGCGCGACTCTATGCACTCGGCACAAATCGCTCCTGCGAGGATCGACCGTCCAAGGCGGGACGTGGAGCGAATCTGCGGACGACGCCTAAGCGATTCCGGCGGCGAAAGGATTTGGGCACAGAGCGTTCGGGTTCGAGTCCCATCATCCGCTCCTCCTCCTAGAAACCCCGCTTCGGCGCCTAACTGCCCGACTCTCCCCAGTAACGAGAGGGCGAGGCGGGTGAGCACGCGACGATCAGCTCGCCCGCAGGATGCGGCGGATGTGGTTCCGCACGGTCTCGCTGGTGAGGTGGAGCTCACCCGCGGGCCACAGCGACCGCGCAGAGGCGCCAGCCGAGACAACGCAATCATGCGATTTGCAGGGAGTTTACGGGAGCGACGGGACTCGAACCCGCGACCTCCGGCGTGACAGGCCGGCGTTCTAACCAACTGAACTACGCCCCCTCGATGGGACGGCCAGTGTAGCGAGTACCCTCCTGAGCCAGTGACCAAGGTCGACCTGATCGCGATCGGTTTCGTCGCACTGACGGCGTTCATCGGCTGGAAGAAGGGGCTCGCCGCGAGCGCGCTCTCGCTGGCCGGCATCGTGCTCGGAGCCTGGCTCGGCTCCCGCATCGCGCCGGCGCTGTTGCAGGGCGGGGCCAGGTCTCCGTACACCCCGCTGGCGGCGCTCGCCGGGGCTGCGGTGGGCGCGATCGTGCTCGAGACGCTCGGCACTCTCGCCGGCTCGGCGCTGCGCACGAGGTTCCGGCGGCCGAGACTGACGACGTTCGACTCGGTCGGGGGCCTGGCTCTCGGCGCGGTGACCGGCCTCGCGATGGTCTGGGTGCTCGGGGCCGTCGCCCTGCTCCTTCCGGGCCAGGCGGACCTGCGCCGCGGCGCCCAGTCGTCGGCGTTGCTCAGGGGACTGAACGACGTCGTCCCACCGGGACAGCTCCTCAACGCACTCGCCCGCATCGACCCGTTCCCGACCATCTCGGGGCCGGCGGCCCCGGTTGCACCGCCCGACCCGCGCCTCGCGCACGCCCTCGGCGTTCGCCGCTCGGCTCCCAGCGTCGTCCGCGTCCTCGGCACGGCGTGCGGCGTCGGCGTCGAGGGGACGGGCTGGGTGGCGAGGCCCCACCTGGTCGTGACCGCGGCACACGTCGTTGCCGGGCAGGCGGACACGATGGTGGAGTCGCAGTCGGGCGTGCGCTATCCAGCGGACGTCGTTGCGTTCGACCGGCGGAACGACGTGGCTGTCCTACGGGTCGACGAGCTCGACGCGAGGCCGCTCGCGCTCGTCGACGCCGTTCCTGGTGCGGCCGTGGCCGTGCTCGGCTTCCCCGAGAATGGGCCCTTCACCGCCACGCCCGCGCGCATCGGCAAGACGGCGTTCGTCCTCGCTGAGGACGCGTACGGCACCGGGCCGGTCACCCGCTCGATCACGTCTCTGCGAGGGCGGGTCCGCCACGGTGACTCCGGCGCGCCTGCCGTCGACGCGCGGGGAGCGGTCGAGGCGACCATCTTCGCCGCCCGCCTGCGCACCGCCGGCGGCTACGGCGTCCCTGCCGACGTCGTCCGGGCAAACCTGGGGTCCGCGTCACGGCCGGTCTCAACCGGCGCCTGCGCGCCGTAACAGCTAGCTCAGGTCGTCGGACGAGACAGGAGCTCCCGGGCTGCGCCCAGGTCGTGCGAGTGCACGAGGATCTCGCGCGGGCCGTCCGCCGTGAACTCCTCGAGCGACGAGTCGATCGCTTCGGTGTCTCGGTACGCGCACTCGATGCCGGCCGACCGAAGCAGCCCGCAGGCGATCTCGGCCTCCGGCCCGCTCGATACCACCTTCAGGACGACGGTGTCGCCTGCTTCCATTCTCGGAGGCTACTCGAATCGGGGGGTCAGCCTTCGAGGAGCTCCAGCACGCGGAGGGGCCGCCGGAACGGCGCGACGAGGTAGACCCCGGCGGCACGGTCGCGCGCGGCGGCAATCAGCTCTCGTGCGTGCGCGAACCCGACGTCGGCGGCCTGCGAGCCGGCTTCCTCAAGAGCATTCTGCAGCCGCTGCGGGACGACGATACCCGGCACCTCGTTGTGCAACCGCTGGGCGAGACGGTGACTCGTCAGCGGGAACACGCCGACGAGCGTCGGGATCGGCCATTTTCCCCCGAGTCTCGCCACGAACTGGTCCAGCAGCTCGACGTCGAAGACGATCTGAGTCATCGCGAACTTCGCCCCGGCGTGCAGCTTCTGCTCGAACCGCTCCAGCTCGACGCCGAGATCGTCGGGTGTGGGATTGACCGCGACCCCAGGGAAGAAAGAGGTCGGCGCGTCGATGGGGCGTCCGTTGAAGTCCTCGCCCCGGTTCAGATTCGTCATCAGCTGCGTGAGCCCGACCGAGTCGATCTCGTAGACGCCGCGCGCGCCGGGGTAGTCCCCGACTTCAGGCGGGTCGCCCGTGACCGCGAGCACGTTGCGGACGCCCTCCGCGTGGGCTCCGAGCAGCATCGACTCGAGACCCATGACCGACCAGTCGCGCGTCGTCAGGTGGGGGATGGACTCTATGCCGGCGACGCGCTCGATCGTCGCCGAGATCATCAGCGAGCTCATCCCGGCCCGCGCGGTCGCGTTGTCGTTCACGTCCACCCAGCCGACGCGGCCCGACTCCTTGAGCGCGGCCGCGACCTCGACGACGCCCGAACTGTTGCCGCCGAGCGGCGGATCAAGCTGCACCGACACGATCCACTCTCCTGCCGCGAGCGCGCGGGACAGCCCCGTCTCGCGCTGCTCTTCGCCGAGCGAGACCACGAGCTCCGGCGCGTCGAAGACGAGCGGCGCGCGTGGCTTTTGGTCGTGCTCGACGGCGGAGCGGATAGCGGAGATCTCCGCCGGCGTCGTCCCGCAGCAGCCGCCGATCAGCTTCGCGCCGAGGTTGCGCGCGTGTGCGGCGAACTCCGCGAAGTACTCGGGTGTCGCGTGCGGGTAGATCACGCGTCCCCCGGAGAGGCTCGCGAGGCCGACGTTCGGGAGCGCCGCGAGCGGCTTGCCGTTCTCGCCCATGCGCTCGAGAGCAGCGAGCGCCGCGAGGAGCCCGGCGCCATGGTTGGCGCCGATCGCAGCGACGTCGAGCTGCGCCAGCCGGGCCGCCGCTTCCGACGCGGTCACCCCGGCGAGCGTCTCCGCCCCTTCGTCGAAGGTCAGGAGCGCGACGATCGGGAGGCCCGAGGTCTCGCGGACCGCTTCGACGGCGTCCACGACTTCCTCGAGGTCGTAGAACGTCTCGAGCATGAACAGGTCCGCGCCGCGGCCGTCGAGAATCGCGGCCTGCTCGGCGAAGAGCTCGCGGCGGACACGTGACGCGGCCGCCTCGCCCAGCGGGCCGATCGACGCGCCGATGAAGACGTCACGGCCGGTCGTCTCCCGTGCCTCGCGGGCGAGCTTGACACCGGCCGAGATGATGTGCTCGAGCTCGTCGTCGAGGAAGTGGTGCGCGAGCTTCCGGCGGTTCGCGCCGAAGGTGTTGGTCTCGATCAGCTCGGCGCCGGCCTTGATGAAGCTGACGTGCAGCGACACGACCGCATCGGGCGCGCGCAGGTTGGCCTCTTCCGGGGTGCGGAGCCTCGGGACGGCGGCCGACAGCAAGGCCCCCATGCCGCCGTCGCCGACGATCGCGGGGCCGGATTCGAGCCGCTCGAGGAAGCGGTTGCGCGTCTGGGTTTGGGCGGGCACTTCGCGACTCCTTCCGACTCGCTCGACACATCCATCCGGGCTCACGCCCGGCCGGGTTTGGCACCTTGCCTGGAGCAGGTTGCCGAGGCTTCACAGGGCCGGTTCCCTCAGCCTCTCTCGATGCGGAGCGGGACAGCGCCCGCCTCCAAATCGGAGTATAGGCGCCCGATCTTCCGTGAAGTAGTGAAGTCAACCGCTAACGGGTGATGGATGAAGTGACCCCTCGTCGCAATAGTCAGACACGTGACGAGTGGGGCCCCGATGCGGCGGGGGCAACCTCGGAACCTTCTCCTCCCAAGGAGACACAAGAGGGGCCAGGCGGCGGCCCCTCTTGCGTTTATCCGGAGTGGATTCGGCCTCGAGCTTCGGCGGAATCCTCGTCCGCCGTCTGCCGTTCTGCTGTTCCCCTAAAGAAACGACGGCGGAGTCCTCGTCCGCCGTCGCGCACCCCGTTGACCGCAGGAGTGATTGCCGTCAGTCCCTGGCCTTGGAGTCCAAGGGCGACTATCGGCAGGGCGAGCGGGGAACTTGAGCTTCTACTCGTGTATAACGCGGCCTTCCATGCCGCCGGCGACCGTGACCACCTGTCCGGTCACGTGGCCCGAGAGACGATCGGAGGCGAGGACGACGACCTGCGCCGCGACGTCCTCCGGCCGCGCGACCTTCCGCAGCGCCATCGTGCGCGAGACCCGCTGCACCTGCTCTTCCGAGACGTGGCCGCGGGTCATCGGCGACTCCGTCCAGCCGGGGGCGACCGCGTTCACGCGCGCGCGCGGAGATTTCCGCACCACCTCGTTCTTGAGGCTGAGCAGGAGGCCGCCGAGGATCGCGGACTTCGCGGCCGCGTAGTCCGCGTGGCCTGCCTCGCCGATTAGGCCCGCGGTCGAGCCGACGAGGATGAGCGCGCCGTCGCCGTCGAGTTGGCGGAGGAATCCCCGAGCGGTGAGGAAGGTCGCAGTGAGGTTCGAGTCGAGTGTCGATCGCCACCGCTCGAGCGGCAGGTCCCACGCGGGCACGTCCTCGGAAGGCCAGGCGCCCGCGACGGCCGCGCAGACGTCGAGCCGGCCCGCGGCCTCGAACAGCCGGTCGACTTCGCCTTCGCGCGTGAGGTCGGCGCCGACAGTGAGCGCCCCGCCGAGCTCCGCCGCGATCTCCTCGGCCCGCTCGCGCCCCAGGTGATAGTGGACGACGACCTCCGCGCCTTCGGCCGCAAACGCTCGCGCGCATGCGGAGCCGATTCCGCCGGAGCCGCCGGTCACGAGCACCCGCTTTCCGCCCAGGCCCGTCTCCATCTATGTGATTCTGTCGGGCATGAAGGTCTTCGTCGTCAGTGACATGGAGGGTGTCGCGGGAATCGTCAAGTGGCAGCAGACCGACGGAACCGTGGAGAAACGTTCCTACCACGAAGGCCGCGAGCTGTACACCGAGGAGATAAACGCCGCCGTCCGAGGCGCGAAGTCCGCCGGCGCGACCGAGATCGTGGTCATGGACTGCCACGGCGCGGGTGGCGAGTGGACCTTCAACTCCCTGATCCCGGACAAGCTCGACCCTGCCTGTGAGTACGTCGTCCAGAACGACTGGACGGAATACACCGAGCTGCTCGAGCAGGGCTGCGACGCCGCGCTGTTCGTTGGCATGCACGCGAAGGCCGGAACTCCTGACGGCGTCATGTCGCACACCGTCTCCGGCCAGGCCTGGCGCGAGCTCAAGTTCAACGGAACATCGGTCGGAGAAACCGGGATCAACGCCGCCCTCTGCGGCCAGTGGAGCTGCCCGGTCCTGCTCGTGACCGGCGACGCCGCGGTCTGCCGCGAGGCGACCGAGCTGCTCGGTCCCGGGCTGACCACCGTCGCGGTCAAGAAGGGGCTCGGCCGCTTCAGCGCGCGGCAGGTGCCACCGCTCCGCGCGCGCGAGTTGATCGAGGAGGGGGCGAAGAAGGCTCTCTCCGACCTTTCCGCCGTCGACGCTTACGACCCCGGCCGCCCGGCCGAGATCCAGATCGACTTCATGACGCCCGATCGCCTGGTCGAGTACCGCAACCGTCGCGGCGTCGAGCAGGTCGGCGACCTCACGCTCGTCTCGCGCGCAGACGATTGGTGGACGGCTTGGTCGCAGTTCTACTTCTAGGCCTGTGAGCATGGCGTCCGTCGCCCGCATCTCGATCGCGCCCGTCAAGGGGCTCGGGCTCGTGCACCCCGACGAGGTGATGCTCGACATGACCGGCCCCGCTGAGAACCGGCGGTTTCATCTCGTCGATGCCGAGGGGCGCCGTTACAACCAGCTCCGAAGGGGAGCGCTCGTCCAGGTCAAGCCGGACTACGACCCGGCCGCCGGGCGCCTCGCTCTGCACTTTCCCGACGGCTCGGTCGCCGACGGCGAGATCGTGCTCGGCGAGGAGATGACGACCGACTTCTACGGCCGGGAGGTCGCGGGCAGGCTTGTCGCGGGGCCCTGGTCGGAGGCGTTGTCGGAGTGGGCAGGAACCCAGCTTCGCCTCGTGCAGTCGCCGCCCGGCGCGGCGGTCGACCGGGGTCGCGGGCACGTTTCCCTGATTTCACGTGCGTCGCTCGAAGAGCTCGGGCGCCGCGCCGGTGTCGCACCGGTCGACGGGAGGCGCTTCCGCATGCTCTTCGAGCTCGGCGGCTGCGAGCCGCACGAGGAGGACGGGTGGATCAAGCGTCACGTGAGGATCGGCGATTCAGTGGTTCGTATGCGCGGCGACGTCGGCCGCTGCGCGATCACGACGCAGAACCCGGAGACCGGAGCGCCCGACCTCGACACGCTGCGCACGATCTTGGCGTACCGCGGCTTCACCGCGAACGAGAAGGGCGAGAGGCACATCCCGTTCGGGATCTACGGCGAGGTTCTCGAGCCCGGCCGGGTTGCGCTCGGAGACGCGGTCGAGGTAGTTGACTCGCAACTTCTGGAGCAAACGGCGTAGCATCCAGGCGCATGGCTGTGGCTACGACGTTCGTTGTCGACGAGGCCGATGTCGAACCGGTCCGGGAGGAAGGTGACACGGCGAGCATCCGCGTGATCTTCGACGCCTCCAATGGCTGCGACCGGCTCGAGCAGCGCGTGGTTCGTTACGCGCCCGGCCGGTCGCGGGAGCGGACGCTCACCGGAAGCCAGGAGGTGATGTTCGTGGTCGCCGGAGCCGGCGGGCTCGATCTCGGCGGCGAGCGACACGATCTGGCGCCCGAGACCGCGGTCTTCGTCGCCCCTGGGGAGACCTATGCCGTGGAGAACCCGGGGCCGGCCGAGCTGCTCGTGGTCTCGGTCGTCGCACCCGAGGATCGCGCGGAGGCGGCGGGTGAGCGCAAGGTCACCGTTCGCTTCGCGGACCAACCGGAGCTGCCGGCCTCGAGCGAGCGAACCTTCCGCTACCTCGTCAACGAGGACGCGGGCTGCTTCGACGTAACGCAGTTCCTGGGCAACGTCCAGCCCAGCAAGGCGCCCATGCACAGCCATCCCTACGACGAGGTGGGATACATCGTCGCAGGCGAGGGGATCGCCCATATTGGCGGGAATACGACACCGATCCGTCCCGGATCGTGCTTTCATCTGCCGCCTGAGGAAGTTCACTGCATCGAGAACAGCGGCACGGGGGTGATGAGGATCCTCGGCGTCTTCCATCCGTCCGGAAGCCCTGCCTCGCGGGCGTACGAGGACAACAAGTAAGCCGCCCAGGCGTCACATCATCTGAGCACTAACCAAGGAGGAGATTGGATGAAGGGTAGGAGAGGGTTGATCGGGGTCTTGCTGGCCCTGTCGGCCGCATTCGCTGTCGTCGCGGCGGCGTACGCGACGCCAAACCGTGCTGCCGCTCCGGCGGCACCGGCCGCCAGCGGCTCCGCGCTCGTGAAGTGCGGCAAGAGCCGGACGATCGGGTTCATGGTTCCGGCGACCGGCCCCGCCGCTTCGATCGGGATCCAGCAGGCCCACTGGGCGAATTACTACGTCGCCCAGTACAACAGGACGCACAAGACGAAGATCAAGCTGCAGCTGGAGGACACCCAGCTCGGCGCGCCGACCGGGACGGCCGAGGCCCTGAAGGGCGCCCAGGCGCTCGCCTCGAGCCCGAACGTGCTCGCAGTGGCCGGGCCTGCAGGCAGCAACGAGGTCGTCGGCGTGACGAAGACCCTGAAGGACGCGGGTCTCGCCTGGATCTCGGGCTCCTCGACAAGGACGTCGCTGACGACCGACGGAACGCGCACCGGTTACATGTTCCGCACGGTGCCTCCGGACGCGATCCAGGGTCCTACGGCCGCGAACTACATGATCAACAAGCTGAAGGTGAAGAACGTCTACATCATCGACGACCAGGAGACCTACAGCACCGGCCTGGCCGACACCGTGCAGCAGGTTCTGCGCAATGCCGGCGTCACGGTCGGCCGTGACGGCGTCGACCAGCAGCAGTCGGACTTCTCCTCGGTGATCGCGAAGATCCCGCGCAGCGTGGAGCTGATCTACATCCCCTGGCAGTTGCCGCCGAAAGGCCAGGCCTTCGGGAACCAGATGAAGTCGGCCGGCCGGGGAAGCGTCAAGCTGATGGGAGCGGACGGTCTGTTCGACTCGTCGTTCGCCAGTGTCGGGTCACACGTCTACGACACGAACTTCCCGCTGAATCCGAAGTCCAAGATCGTCGCGGGCTTCAGGAAGCAGCACGGCGGGGACGGCGAGTACTTCGGCGCCCCGACCTACGCAGCAGTGCAGGTCGCTGCCGAGGCAATCGACAAGGCGTGCAAGTCGTCCGGCATCACCACCCGGGCCAAGGTCCGGGCCGCGATCCGCGGGACGAAGATCCCGGCGGCGAGGTCGCTGATCGGCGTCGGGCTTCGCTTCAACAAGAACGGTGACCTGGCGACGGCGCACAAGTTCGGCATCTACAAGTCGAACGGAAGCGACTTCCAGCCGGTTGCCGGCTAAAGAAGAGAGCTAGGTTGATGGTTGGGTGCGGCCCGTCGCTTGGCGGGCCGCACTCGTACTGAGAGACTAGGCCGCGGTGAACTGGAGCCTGTTCTTCGACCTGACGGTTAGCGGGCTGACGCTCGGAAGCCTCTATGCGCTGATCGCGCTCGGCTACTCGATGGTCTACGGGATCCTCAAGCTCCTGAACTTTGCCCACGGGGACGTTTACATGATCGGCGCCTTCATCGGCTGGTTCGCCCTGCACGCGCTCGGCGGCCCGGTGAATCCGGACTTCGCCGGTGTTGTGGTCCTCGTCGTCATGTTTCTCACGGCCATGATCGGCTGCGGCATCCTCGGTGTTGCGATCGAGCGGTTCGCGTACCGGCCGCTGAGGAACGCACCCCGGATCGCGCCGCTGATCAGCGCGCTCGGCGTCTCGATCTTTCTGCAGAACAGCGCGCTGCTCGTCTTCGGTGCGCAGTTCCGGGACTACCAGACGTTCAACCTGATCGGCGTCAAGACATACAGCATCGGCAATCTCTTCTTCTCGGTGTCGCAGTTGCTGGCGGTCGTTACGGCGATCTGCCTGATGGTTGCGCTGACGGTGTTCGTCGCGCGCTCACGGCTCGGCAAGGCCATGCGCTCGACAGCGTACGACCGCGAGGCGGCGTCGATGATGGGGATCGACGTCGACCGGGTGATCGCGGTCACGTTCTTCATCGGCTCGGCTCTCGCGGGCGCCGCCGGCGTGATGTTCGGCCTCGTCTTCGGCCAGATCTACCACTTCATGGGCTTCCTCGCCGGGCTCAAGGGCTTCACGGCAGCGGTGATCGGAGGCATCGGCAGTATCCCGGGCGCAATGGTCGGGGGCCTCGTCGTCGGGCTCGCAGAGTCGTACGCGACCGGGTATCTGCCGCAGGGCTCGACCTTCCAGAACCTCTACGTCTTCGCCCTGTTGATCCTGGTCATCCTGATCCGTCCGAGCGGCCTGCTCGGCACCGCGGTGGTGCAGAAGGCCTGATGTCGCCTGACGACGGCATCCCCGGCCCGGCCGAAGCGGCCGGCGCGCCCCGGATCGGGGTAGACGAGTGGGTCGCTTCGGTCGAGGGAAAAAGCGAGCGCTACACCGGCGTGCGTGGTGTCGCCCTGCGGGAGTGGGACCGCCTGCCCGCGCCGGCACGGGTTTTCCTGTGTGTGGGGCTCGCCGCCCTCTTCCCGCTCGTGACGAGCGACGGCAACGTCTTCCGTTACGGCCTCTTTACGCTCGTGTACGGGCTGCTCGCGATCGGCCTCAACGTCGTCGTCGGGTTCGCCGGGCTCCTCGATCTCGGCTACATCGCCTTCTTCGGCTTTGGCGCGTACACGTACGGGATCCTCGCCTCGCCGCAGTACAACAACCACTGGCAGGCGGAGGCAGCCATTCCAGTCGTGATCGTCGCGACCGGCCTGCTCGGGCTCCTGGTTGGGCTGCCGTCGAGACGTCTGGTCGGCGACTACCTCGCGATCGCGACCCTCTTCTTCGGGCAGGCGTTCTACGTGTTCGTCAACAACGCCAACCGGATCAAGTTCCCCTTCTTCGGGCACACGAACCTGACCGGCGGCTCGAACGGGATCGCCGGCATCGAGCCCTTCAACTTCTTCGGCTACAAGGTGCAGGGGACGAGAGGGCTCTACTACCTCCTGCTGATCTCGATCGCGATCGTCCTGATCTTCCTCTTCGCGGTACACGACTCGAGGACGGGACGTGCGTGGCGAGCGCTGCGCGAGGACCCGCTCGCGGCCGAGGCGATGAGCATCCCCGTCAACCGACTGAAGCTGCTCGCCTTCGTGTTCGGGGCGGCGGTCGCGGGCTTCACCGGCGCGATCTACGCCACGATCGCCACGGCCGCACTCCCCGGCGACTACAACGTCGGGCTCCTGATCACGATCTACGCGATCATGATCCTCGGCGGATTCGGGAGCATGATGGGGATCTTCGTCGGTGCGATCATCGTCAGCAGCGTCCCCGAGTTGCTCCGTTCGTCGGCCAACGCCCGGCCGCTCTTCTACGGAGTGCTCCTGATCGCCCTCATCGTCAAGCTCCGCCCCTGGCGTCGCTTCGTGCTCGAGATCGGGGCGCTCGTAGCCTTCGGCTTCGCCGTCCACGCGATCGCGGCCGGCGTGTACCCGCGGCTCGTGCACGGCCACTCGATTGGGAACGATTTCTTCGCTCGAGGGCTCGACCACTGGCTGCTCTTCCCCGAGCGGACGAAGAATATGGTCGACGTCGCCTACATCATCCTCGTCGCCGCGGTCGTGATCCTCCCGCAACTCGGGCGGATCTGGCGCGCGGTGTTGTTACCACCGTTGCTCTATCTCCTGATGTTTGTGTGGGAGAACCTGCTTCTCGTTCAGATCAACGGCGCGACGCGGTTGATCCTGCTGGGCGCGCTGCTGGTGGCGTTGATGATTGCGCGGCCGCAAGGCCTCTTCGGCAAGGCCTACGTGGAGATCGTCTGATGGCCGACACACCGCTGCTCGAGCTCGACCAGGTCGACAAGTCGTTCGGCGGGCTGCGCGTGATCGCCGACCTCGACCTGGTCGTCAAGGAGCACGAGATCGTCAGTGTGATCGGGCCGAACGGGGCCGGCAAGACGACGCTCTTCAACCTCATCACCGGGCTCTACCACCCGGATTCGGGCGAGATCCGGCTCGAAGGTCGCAACCTGGTCGGGCTCCAGCCGCATGTGATCACCGGCCTCGGAATCGCGCGGACGTTCCAGACGCTCAGGCTCTTCCTGAACATGACCGTCAAGGAGAACGTGATGGCCGCGCAGTACGGTCACACGAAGGTCGGCGTCCTGCGCTCAATGGTCAAGACTCCCGCGGCGCGGCGCGAGGAGAAGGAGATCCATCGGCGGGCGGAGGAGAAGCTCTCGTTCTTCGGCGACCGCCTGATGGGCTACCGCTGGGATCAGTTCGCGTACAGCCTCTCGTACGCGAACCGGCGTCGACTCGAGATCGCGCGCGCGATGGCAACGGAGCCTCGACTCCTCCTGCTCGACGAGCCGGCTGCCGGGATGAACCCCAACGAGACGCACGAGATCACGGAGCTGATCGGGAAGCTCCGCGAGCAGGGCCGCTACACGATCCTCGTGATCGAGCACGACATGCACGTGGTCGAGGGGATCTCGGACCGCGTCGTCGCGCTCGACCACGGCGTCAAGATCGCGGAAGGATCGTTCGAAGCGGTGGCGACCGACGAGCGCGTCATCGAGGCCTACCTCGGCCTCCGGGCCGCCGAGACGAAATGAGCGCGCTCCTCGAGCTCTCCGACATCAACACCTACTACGGGCAGATCCACATCCTCGAAAACCTCGAGCTGCGGGTCGGAGAGGGCGAGCTCGTGTCACTCCTCGGAGGCAATGCGTCCGGGAAGTCGACGACCTTGAAGACGATCCTCGGCCTCGTGCGGCCTCGGACCGGCAGCGTGCGGTTCGCGGGCGAGGACATCACGAACTGGCCGACGAGCCATCGCATCGCGCGCGGACTCGCGATCGTCCCGGAGAACCGGCGGCTGTTCGCGCCGATGACCGTCCTCGAGAACCTCGAGATGGGGGCGTATCTCAACCGGGACGGAAAGGGGCGCAAGGAGGATTTCGAGCAGGTGTACGAGCTGTTCCCACTCCTCCACGAGCGACGGCAGCAACTTGCCGGGACGCTCTCGGGTGGCGAGCAGCAGATGGTGGCGATGGGGCGGGCTCTGATGTCCCACCCGAAGCTCCTCTTGATGGACGAGCCCTCGATGGGGCTGGCGCCGATCCTCGTCGAGCGGAGCTTCGAGATCATCCAGCGGGTGCACGAGTCCGGTGTGGCAATGCTCGTCGTCGAGCAGAACGCCAACATGGCACTGTCGATCGCCGACCGCGGCTACGTCCTCTCGACCGGCCGGCTCGTGCTCGAGGGGCCGGCCCGGAAGCTGATCGAGAACGAGGATCTCCGGAAGGCCTACCTCGGCCGCTAGGGACATGGCTGGAGAATCGGGGTCAGACCCCGGTTCTTCACGCCACGCCTCGGCCGGCCATGGAGTTCGAGCCGAAAGTGTGACGAACGCTCCACCGGTGTCTCCCTACAATCCGTGAAGTGACGAGCGAGGCCTCCTCCGGGACGCGCACCACCGGTCCGTACGGGCTGAACGGCGCACGGCCGCAGCGGTACGGGCCGCTGCCCGAGCGCATCCGGCACCGCTTTCCGATCTTCAACGAGCGCGTCTACATCAACTCCTGCTCGCAGGGCGCGCTCTCCGACGCGGTCCGAGGCTCCTACGAGCAGTACCTCGACGACTGGGACGAGAAGGGCGCCCCCTGGGAGTACTGGGTCGAGCGCCAGGAGGCCGCCCGCGCTGCCTTCGCCGGGCTCGTCAACGCGGTTCCGGACGAGATCGCGGTCACGACGTCCCTGTCGGCGGGAGTGAGCGCGCTCGCAAGTGGACTCCGTTTCACACGGCGCTCGAAGGTCGTTCTCACCGACTGGGAGTTCCCGACCATCGGGCAGATCTGGCACGCGCAGGAGTCGCGCGGTGCGCGTGTCGAGCACGTTCCGGCTGCGGACGACGGCACGATCCCGTTCAAGCACTTCGAGCGCGCGATCGACGACGACACATTGCTCGTCTCGATCACTCACGTCTGCTACCGCAACGGGGCGATGGTCGACGTGCGCAAGGTCGTCAACCTGGCACACGAGCGGGGAGCGCTCGTGCTCCTCGACGCCTTCCAGTCGATCGGCTCGCTGCCTGTTGACGTCAAGGAGCTCGACGTCGACTTCCTCGGCGCGGGCGTTCTCAAGTACCTGCTCGGCTCGGCCGGGCTCGGATTCTTCTACTGCCGACGCGAGCTCGTCGAGCGTGTCTGGCCGACCCAGACCGGCTGGTTCGCGGACGAGAACATCTTCGCGATGGACCACACCGACTACTCACCGGCGCATACCGCCGCCCGCTTCCAGTCGGGGACACCGCCGGTGCCCGCCATCTACGCTGGGATCGCCGGCATCAGGCTGATGCAGGAGATCGGCGTCGCCGAGACTCGCGAGCACGTCCTCGCCCTCAACTCGCGCCTCCTCGACGGGCTCGACGAGCTCAAGGCCACCGTCGTGACGCCGAGGCGTCCGAAGCGGCGGGGCGCGCTGGTCTGCGTGAAGTCGAACGACGTCAGGTCGCTCGTCGCGGCGCTCGACCGCGAGGGCATCGTGACCTCGGACCGCGACGAGAACCTTCGCATCTCGGCCCATTGCTACAACTCGGTCGAGGACGTCGACGCGGTGCTCGCCTCGCTGCAGCGGCACCGCAGCCTCCTCGCGTAGCGGCGCGACGCGGCACCTCCTCTCTGCGTCCAGAGAACCGAGGGGAGCCCTACTTCGAATCGGGGCTTGCCCCGATGTGAGCAGACCGTCGGCTGCCTAGCCTGAGGGTTGACCTCTGCCAGCGCTGGTGCTATATGCATAGCAAGTTTGCGATAACGAGCGAGGTGGCACCATGACTGTGTTCTGGGTAGTCGTGATCCTTGCAGTCGTCGCGTATGCCTCAGAGAAGCGGCGACAGGCGAAGGGAGCGTTGGACCTTCCGCCACGCGTCACTGCGCTCGAGCGTCAGCTCGCGGAGCTGCGGAGCATCGTCGACGAGCTCCGGGATGCCCGCCGCGCACCCGCACCCGAGCCCGCACCCGCGCCCAACCCGAACCGTCAAGGACCCCTGAGCCGGAGCCCGCGCCGACGCGGCCCGCGCCGTCTGTTCAGCAGGCGCCACCGGTGCCTGCTTCGACGCACATCCCTCCGCGTCGAGTGCGCCAGAAGCCGGCTCGCGCCACGTTCGACTGGGCTCGGACGCTCTCGTCCGCGGACCTCCTGGGCGCCAAGGCGCTCGCATTCGCCGGAGGAGTCGTCACGCTCTTGGGCGTCGTCTTCTTCTTCGTGCTCGCCGTCAACCGCGGCTGGATCGGTCCCGGCATGCGCGTCGCCTGCGGCGGTGTCGCGTCCGCGATCGTCTTCGGATCGGGCATCTGGCTCCGGCACAGGTTCGGTCGGACGTATTCGGCGCTCGCTGCAGCCGGAACCGGAATCGCGGGCGGCTACACGACTCTGCTCGCTGCCGTCTCGCTCTACGACATGATCTCCAAGCCCGTGGCGCTCGTCGTCGCCGCGGCGATCGCGTCCGTCGGGGTCGCCATCTCGCTCGCGTGGGACGAGGAGATCGTCGCCGGATTCGGCCTCATCGGCGCGATGATCGTTCCGGCCACGCTCGTCTTCCAGGGCGGGCTGCAAGAGATCGGAACGGCGTTCGTCGCCGTCGTCTTCGCCGGGGCGGCGGTCGTGTCAGTACGCCGGGGCTGGTGGACCCTGCTTCGCGTCGCCGCCGTCGTCAGTGCGCCGCAGGCCCTCGCGCAGATCGCGGACGCCGGCGCGCCGCATCCGGGAATCGTCACCCTCGCTGTCGTCTTCTGGCTGCTCTACGTCGCCGCCGGTCTCGCCAACCAGCTCGAGGTGGGTCGCGCACTCGCGACGGCGCCCGCATCGTTCCTCGTCGCCGGAGCGGTCTTCGCAGGCGTCTCGGCGGCGCTCATCTACGACGGCGTCAGGCAGGGAATCGCGCTGCTCGTCATCGCAAGCATCTACGTCGTCGTCTCTGCCGCTCTCTACCGGCGAGCGCGTGAGTCGGCAACGCTCATGTGGGCGCTCGGGCTGACCGTCGGCGCAGTGGGGGTCGCGCAGGCGTTGAGCGGCTCGTCGCTCACCTACGCCTGGGCGGCGGAGGCCGCACTCCTGGCCTGGCTCTCCGCACGCGTGCGCGATTCGCGTCTCCGGCTGCCCGCGTTCGCGTACCTCGGGCTCGCGCTGCTGCACACGCTCTCGGTCGACGCGAGCTCGGATCCTCTCTTCCGCATGCTCCGTCATCCCGCCGCCAGCGCTCCCGCCGCGGTCGCCGTCGCGCTTGCAGCCATCGTCTTCACCAGGGTCGACCGCAGCTGGACGGAACAGCCATTGTCAGGGGCTCTCATGCGCCAGGTCGAGCCACTCCTCCAGTGGCTTCGCGAGCGCGAGGCGGCGATCGACGCGACGCTCGTCTCGCTCGCGGCGGGGCTGAGCGCTTACGCCGCGTCGCTCGGCGTCCTCGAGCTCTTCCAGGCCGTCTGGCCCGGGGACGGCATCCGCACTCCATTCGAATGGGGGCAGGTCGCTGTGACGGCGATGTGGTCGCTGGCTGCGCTGCTCGTCCTGATCTCGGCGCGCCGCGGGTGGCAGCAGGCGCTCGCGTTCGCATGGCTCGGCCTTGCCGTGATCAAGGCGCTCACGTTCGACCAGGCCGCTCTCGCGCAGACGCCTGCGAGCGTTTCGCTGCTCGTCGTCGGGACGGCCGCGCTCGTCGCCGGCCTCTTCCGCGAATCAGCGCCCTCCGACGAGCTGACCCCGGAGGGTACGGTCTCGATCGTCCTCAGCCTCGGGTTGCTCCTCGGGGGCGCGATCGTGCTCGTGCCGGACCGCGTCGGAAGCATCGATGGGAGCGGCGTCGTGCTCGTCGCGGCCGGCGCGCTCTACTCGCTCCTCGCGGCCGGTGCCTTCCTGTTGGAGCGAAAGCGGGATTTGAGCACCCTCCTCTGGCTCCTGGGCCTCGGAGTCGCGGCGATCGGGGCGGACGCCCTGCTCGACGGAGTGTGGCTCGTTCTCGCCTACACGATCCTCGCGGCCGGGCTCGCGGCGATCTCGGTCCTGGCTCCGGAGCGGCGGCTCCAGGTCGCCTCGCTGGTGTACATCGTGCTCGCCGCGTTGCCGACGTTCGCCACAGAAGCGCCGCTCACGCACCTTGTCACCGCGCGCATCCATCCGGGCCATGGCTTGCCGAGCCTTATTTTGCTGGTCGGCGCGCTGGCGGTCTTCGCCTCGGCGCTCGGCTGGAGCGAGCGCAACCGGCTCACCACGATCTGGATCACCGGCGCGCTCGCCGTCTATACGGCGTCGCTTGCGATCCTCGAGGCGGCCCAGCGGCTGTCGCCCGGAACGGTCAACACCGATTTCCAACGGGGGCACACCGCGGTGAGCGCGTTCTGGGGAATTCTCGCCCTCGTCTCGCTCTACGCCGGATTGAAGCGGCGGACCGGACTGCTGCGCGGCGGCGGCTTCATCCTCTTCGCGGTCAGCCTCGGGAAGATCTTCCTCTTCGACCTCCCGAGTCTGAGCTCCGCGCAGCGGGCGCTCTCGTTCCTGGCCGTCGGGGCCGTCCTGCTCCTCGGCGGCTTCTTCTACCAGCGCCTCTCCTCGCAGTTCGACGATCGCGCCGCTGTATAGCATTCCTGCGATGCCACGAGCGCAGAAGGGCGCCCTCGAGCGACTTCAGGAGCGGATCCGCACCGCCGACCGAGGGTGGTTCTTCGCGGCCGTGGCCGAGCAGGTGGCGACGCGGCGCCAGGAGCTAGGGCTCTCGCAACGTGAGCTCGCCGAGCGGGTCGGGACGACGCAGTCCGCGATCGCGCGGCTCGAACGCGGCGGACGCCCGCCTCGCATCGACACGCTTCTCAGGATCGCGGATGCGCTCGACTGCGAGCTCGTCGTCGATCTGAAGCCGCGACGGTAGGCGTGCCGACCTCGAAGCGGATCGTCGTCGCCGCGCTCGGCGACTCGATCACCGAGGGCTCGCCGGGGTACGACTCCCGGCTCGGCGGCGACGAGACGAGCCAGTGGGAGCACTGGGCAGCCCTCGCCGATCCGAGGCTCGTCATTCGCAACTGCGGTATCTACGGCCAGCGGACGGATGAGATCATGGCTCGCCTGGACGAGTGCGCGGCCGGGGCGGATGCCCTCGTCGTGCAGGGCGGCATCAACGACATCGCCCAGGGCCGCGAGGTCGAGGGCGCAGCCGACAACCTCCGCGCGATGGTGCGGCACGGGCTCGAGCTCGGGCTAGGTGTGGCGCTTGCAGACGTGCTGCCCTGGAACAACGGCTGGCCGGCGGCAGAGCCGCAGATCCGCCGGCTGAACGCGCTCATCTCTGCGATCGCCCGCGACGAGGCGGTGCTCCTCCTCCCGTTCCACGACACACTCGAGGACCCGAACCGGCCGGGCCGCATGCGCGAGGAGTGGACGTCGGACGGCGACCACCCGTCCGTCACGGGCTACCGCCGACTCGGCGAGCTCGCCTTCGCGCTGCCTCAGATCACGTAGACGTCGCCGTCGGAGGCGCGCTCGATGCCCTCATCGAGGGGAAGCTCGTCGGGTCGGTGAATGATGACGAGCCTTCGCGCGCCGGACTCCTTGAACGCGGCGACCGCCTCCTCCTCGGAGAGGTGTCCGCGCAGGCCGTCGTCGCCCTCGCGGCTCTCCTTCAGCGTCGCCTCGCACAGAAACAGGTCGGCATCCCGGGCGACGCGTGCCAGCTGAGGGCTCGGCGCGGAATCGCCGGAATACGCGATGGTCGACATCCCGTCGCTGACCCGCAGCGCGTAGGTCTGCAGCTGGTAATGGGGGACCCGGACGGGCGTGATCGTGAGCCCGTCGGTCTCGAACGCCGTCTCCTCTTCGTACTCGTGCAGCTCGAAGACGTCGAACATCCCCGCGAACGCGAGCTTCTCGCCGAAGCGGCCGAGCTCGTCCTTGCCTCCGGGTGGGAGCCAGAGCTCCGGACGGCTTATGTCTCGACCAGGGCCGAAAGTGGATCCGAACGTCCAGGGCACGAGGTCGCCCCAATGGTCGAGGTGGAAATGCGTGATCACGATCGCGTCGACGTGCGGCCAGCCTTCCTGTTCGCGCAGCCGGGGCAAGACGCCGGGGCCGCAGTCGAGGAGCACGCGTCCCGACCCTTCGACGAGGTAGCCCGACTGGGCCCCGCCCGGGTTCGGCCAGGCCGGAGAACAACCGACGACCGTCAGCTTCACGGCGTCAGTGTGGCATAGTCCTCGAGATGGCAGCCGGCGCAGTCGACCTCCTGAAGCGCGTCCCGATCTTCTCCGATCTCGACCGGAAGGAGCTGGAGCGCGTCGCCAACTCGATGAAGGAGCGCATCTTCAACGCGGGCGACACCGTTACCGCGGAGGGCCAGACGGGCGTCGGGTTCTTCGTGATCGAGAGCGGTGAGGCCAAGGTCACGGTCGGCGGCGAGGATCGACGCCGGCTCGGGCCCGGCGACTACTTCGGCGAGGTGGCGCTGCTGAACGAGAGCGCCAGGACGGCCACGATCAAGGCCGAGACCGAGCTCAAGTGCTACGGGATGACGTCCTGGGAGTTCCGGCCGCTCGTCGAGACGCACGGCACGATCGCCTGGAAACTGCTCCAGGTGATGAGCAAGACCTACCAGTCGCCCGCGAGCTAGCCTCGGCCGTCCCCGGGTCGCCGAGGAACGGCGAGACGGAGCCTAGGAAGGCCGGCTGGCGAGCCGCACCTGCACGGTGTGGCTCTTGCCGTTCCGCGTGAAGGACAGCGAGACGCGATCGCCCGGACGGTGCGCGTTGATCGCGGCGCGGAGCTCGTCCGCCGTGCCGATCTGCCTTCCGGCGACGGACCTGATCACGTCGCCGGCGCGGAGCCCCGCAGCCTGCGCCGGCGTGTTCGGCCTCACCAGCACGACCTGAGCGCCGCCGCCCGAGGCCGAGGAGTTCTGCAGCTCGATCCCGAGGAAAGCGTGCTGCGCCTTGCCGTTGCTGACGAGCTGCGAGGCGATCGACCTGAGGGTGTTCGAGGGGATGGCGAAGCCGACGCCCTCGTTGCCGCCCGAGTCGCTCTCGATCTGCGAGTTGACGCCGATCACCCGGCCCTGGGCATCCAGCAGGGGGCCGCCGGAGTTCCCGTGGTTTATCGCTGCGTCGGTCTGGATCGAGTCGTCGATCGTGAAGCCGCTCGGCGAGGTCATCTCGCGGTGAAGCGCACTCACGATGCCGGCGGTGACCGTCTGCTCGAGGCCGAACGGGCTGCCGATGGCGACAACGTTGTCGCCGACCTGGACCCCGCTCGAATCCGCGAGCGAGAGCGGGAAGAGGACGGAAGAGGGAGCGTTGACCTTCAGCACGGCGAGATCGGTGGACGAGTCCGCGCCCACGACCGTCGCTCCGTACGTCTGGCCGTTCCAGAACTTGACCTTGATCGACTGCGCGCCGCTGACGACGTGCTGGTTGGTCACGATGTGCCCGGCCGAGTCGTAGACGAAGCCCGATCCCTGCGCCTGCTGCGTGCGGGTGCCTCCGAACGGCGACGAGGCCTGCTCCGACACGCTGATCTCGACGACCCCCTTGTGCGTGCGCTCGTAGATCGAGTGAACCGACAGGCTGCTCGAGCTCGAGGCCGGCTGCGAGTCGCTCACGGCGACCTGGCGCACAACCGTCTTCGTGTGAGAGGACGAGAACGCGGCGAAGGTCGCTGCGGCGCCGCCGGCGCCAATGAGCGCGCCGGCGACGATTGCCGCAAGGAGGGAGAGGGTCGGTCGACGTATCACGACGGTCATCTCACCGGTCGTCTCTAAGATGCGCCTGAGAGAGAGGTAAGAAGTCACTAAGAAACCGCAAGCGGTTTCTTCGCCAGGACGCGGGGCTCATGCCCCGCGTCCGTCGGAACTAAGCGGTCGATGCCAAATCGGACATCCACGAAACGGTCTAAGAAACAGCAGGCGGCCGCGCAAACCGGCTCACAAAGTCCTTACGGCCGTCTTAGCCGCCTCTTAGGCCGGCGTGCGAGCGTGGAGCGAGTGGCCTTGCGGGAATCGGAACCGGAAGCGACCCTCCACTCGCGAAGCCATGGCCGGGCGGTCCTCCCCCTTTCCGCCCGAGTAACTGCGCTCGGCGCCGCCGTTGTCGCTACCGCCCTTGTGGCAGCGGCGGCGGCGCAGTCGGCGCCGCGCCAGCGCCTCCAGGCGCCGCTCCGAAGCGACATAGGGCGAGCCACCGTTGCGATCAACGATTCGACGCTCTCGGCAAAGGCGGCGGTGCCCGCCGGATCCTGGGGCGGAACGTACCGGGTCCCGACGGGCGAATCAGTGACGGTCTACGCTTCGAACGCGTATCCGGTGGATCCGACGATGGGGCAGCGGTGGGCAGACTTCCTGGACACGCTCGTCCACGGCTCCGAGCTCTCGTCCGTGATCGTCTTCCTGGCGCCCGACGCCGAAGTGGGCAGGCTCTGCGGCACCGACGCGGTGGCTTGCTACAGCTCACGGGACAACCTCCTCGTTGCGCCCGGGCAGGATCCGGGAGCGGATCTGTCGGCCGAGGCGGTCGTCACGCACGAGTACGGCCACCACATCGCGGCGCATCGCATCAACCCTCCCTGGAGCGCGCTCGACTACGGCACGAAGCGCTGGGCGTCGGCGATGCAGGTCTGCGCACGCGCCAAGAAGGGTGATCTCGCGCCCGGCGCCGAGGACCCGGTGCAGTACGACGTCAATCCGGGCGAGGGCTTCGCCGAGAGCTACCGCGTCCTCAATGAGCGGCTGGCCGGACTGGCTGAGACGCCGTGGCAGATCGTCTCGAACATCCTCTACCCGAGCGACAACGCACTGACGATGCTGCAGCAGGACGTCACGAATCCGTGGTCGCAGCCGGCAGCGACGACGAGCACGGTGCGGTTCACCCGGGCCTCGCGGACGCGCACGTACACCGTTGCGACGCCGCTCGACGGGACGATGAGGGTGTCCCTGCGCTCCGCGGCCGGCCTGCGTGTCTCCTTCGACCTCCTGGCCGGCGGGAAGCCCGTTGCCCACACGACGGGGGCAGGAACGCTTGCGCGCTCGGCAACGGTCTGCGGACAGCGGAGCTACAAGATCCGCGTTCGTGCGCTGCGAGGGAACGGCGCCGTCACGCTCGCGGTCGCCAAGCCGTAGCTTCTTAGCCGGTTTTCAGCTTCAGGCAGCACAATGTCTGCGTGAAGATCCTGGTGGTGGACGACGAGCGGGCGGTCCGCGAGTCGCTGAAGCGCGCGCTCGAGCTCGAGGGGTACGAGATCGAGCTCGCCGGCGACGGTCAGGAGGCTCTGCTTCGCCTTGCGACGAACGGGGAGACACAGCCCGACGCCGTCATCCTCGACGTCCTGATGCCCGGCGTCGACGGGCTCGAGGTCTGCCGGCGCATACGGCGGGCCGGCAACAGCGTTCCGGTGCTGATGCTGACCGCGCGCGACGCCGTCGAGAACCGCGTGTCGGGGCTCGACGCGGGTGCGGACGACTACGTCACGAAGCCGTTCGCGCTCGAGGAGCTGCTTGCGCGCGTCCGCGCCCTCCTCCGGCGTGCGTCCGACGCGTCACAGGAGATCCTGCGCTTCGCCGACCTCGAGCTCGACCCGGGAACGCGCGAGGTGCGACGCGGGGGAGAGCTGATCGAGCTGACGCGCACAGAGTTCGCTCTGCTCGAGCTCTTCATGACAAATCCTCGGCAGGTGTTGACCCGGTCGATCATCTTCGAGCGCGTGTGGGGCTACGACTTCGGCTTCGCGTCCAACTCGCTCGACGTGTACGTCGGCTACCTGCGCCGCAAGACCGAGGCGGGCGACAGGCCCCGCCTGATCCAGACCGTGCGCGGCGTCGGCTACGCGCTGCGCGAAACATGAGCTTCCGTGCGCGCCTGGCGCTGGTCGCCGCGGCCGCAGTGGCGCTCGCGGTCGCCGTCGCGTCGCTCGTCGTCTACTTCGTCGTGCGGAACCAGCTGCGCGGGACCGTCGACGAGTCGCTGCGCAGCACGGCCGTCGAGCTCGCGAGCTCTCCTGTGCACGACTTCCGGCACTTCGTCCAGCCTCAGTCCGAGCTGGGAGGCGCGCCCGGGTACCCGCAGTTCGTCGGCGAGGACGGGCAGTCGTTCCTCCCCGCCGGCGAGACGGTTGCCCTACCGGTCAGCGCGAAGGTCGTGCGAATTGCGCGAACCGGGGCAGGCACGTACTTCGCCGATGCCCACGTCAATGGCACGCACCTTCGCATGCTCGCGTTTCCCTACGCGCCGGGGTTCGCGGTCCAGATCGCGCGGCCGCTGTCCGAGGTCGATCACTCTCTCTCGCGGATCAGGAAGCTGCTCATTCTCATCACGGCCGGCGGGGTCGCGATCGCCGCGGGACTCGGTCTGGCCGTCGCCCGTGCCGCGCTTGCGCCGGTGCGACGGTTGACGTCCGCGGCCGAGAACGTGACCGAGACCGGCGATCTCTCCGAGCGGATCGATGTCCGCGGACGGGACGAGCTGAGCCGCCTCGCCGGCAGCTTCAACTCCATGCTGGGCGCGCTCGAGGACTCGACCCGCTCGCAGCGGCAGCTCGTGGCCGACGCGTCCCACGAGCTGCGCACCCCGTTGACGAGCCTCCGGACGAACATCGAGGTGCTCGCCGGTGGCCGGCCGTTGCCCGACGGCGAGCGCAAGCGGCTTCTGCACGACGTCGTCGAGCAACTCGGTGAGATGACGACCCTCATCGCGGAGCTGATCGAGCTTGCCCGCGGCGAGCAGCAGGTCGCGGAGCCCGAAGAGGTCAGGCTCGATCTCGTCGCCGCCGACGCCGTCGAGCGGGCGCGCCGCAACCGAACGGCGGTCACCTTCGTCACGGACCTTGACGAGTCGGTCGTCAACGGAGTTCCCTCGACGATCGAGCGCGCGATCGCGAACCTGCTCGACAACGCGGCGAAGTGGAGCCCACCGAACGGCGAGGTCGACATTGCCGTACGCGACGGGAAGGTCTCGGTCCGCGACCACGGCCCCGGCATCGACGAGGAGGACCTGCCGCACGTCTTCGACCGCTTCTACCGCGCCAAGTCGGCGCGGGGCATGTCGGGCTCCGGCCTCGGCCTTGCGATCGTCCGGCAGGTGGCGCTGGCCCACGGCGGCAGCGTGGCGGCGGAGCGCGCCGACGGTGGCGGAACGCGCATCGTGCTGTCTCTGAACGGGCGTGAGAGCCACCCCCGGAATTCTTAGGCGCCTCTTAGCGCTCTCTTAGCTCACGCTGCTTCCCTTCGATGCAAGCAACCGAAGGAGACTGGACATGCAGTTGCAGCGAAAGCACAAGGTGGTGGTCGGCGCGGTGGCCGTGCTCGCCGCCGCGGGCGGGGGTGCCGCCGTCGCGGCGGGATCACAGGGCACTTCGCCGAGCGAGGAGAGCAAGGCGGTCATCGATGACGCCGCCAAGCAGCTCGGCATCTCGTCCGACAAGCTCTCGGCCGCGCTCAAGAAAGCGCTCAGCGACCGGGTCGACGCCGCGGTCGCGGCCGGTCGCCTGACGAAGGACCAGGGGAACGCGCTCAAGCAGCGGATCCAGTCGAGTGACTTCCCGCTGTTCGACGGCGGCTTCCATCACGGCTTCGGGCTGTTCCACGCAGGCCTCGACGCCGCGGCGAGCTTTCTCGGCGTGACCGCGGCCGAGTTGCGGACGCAGCTCGAGGGCGGCAAGACCCTCGCTCAGGTGGCGGGCGACCGCGGCAAGTCGGTCAGCGGCCTCATCGACGCGCTCGTCGCCGATGCCAAGCAGAAGCTCGACCAGGCGGTGACCGCGGGCCGGATCACGAAGGCGCAGGAGACCGACTTCCTCAGCGGCATCAAGGACCACATCACCGCTCTCGTCAACGGCACGCACCCGGACGGGCCCGACTTCCGCGGGCCCGGCCCCGGGGGCCCTGACTTCGGCTTCCGCTTCCGACACCTCGACGGCCCACCCGCATAGGCGAAGATTCGGAGGTCTTGGCCCAGCTGCACGTTGGACTTGTCGGCTGCGGCCGGATCGCCGAAAGGGGCTACGCACCTGCGCTCGCCCGGGCCGAGGGCGTCGAGCTTGCCGCCGTAGCGGATCCCGTCCGGGAGCGCTGCGAGCGGGTTGCGCCCGCGGTCCCGAGCTTCGGAAGCGCCGCGGAGTTGCTCGCCGCCGGGGCGGCCGACGCACTTGTCCTCGCCACGCCCGCGGCGGCGCACCTGCCAGACGCGCGTCTCGCCGCGGAAGCGAGTGTCCCCGTGCTGATCGAGAAGCCGCCTGGGTCCTCCGTCGAGGAAGCGGCGGAGCTAGTGGCGCTCGACCCGTCGCCTCGGATCGGCTTCAACCGCCGCTTCGAGCCTGTATGCGCCGCCCTGCGCGACGCGGGACGCCGCGCCTCGCAGCTCGAGCTCTCGTTCGACCTGCGTACCAGGAGGCGCTCGTGGCGGCCGTACGGGGTGGACGACGACGTCCTCCTGGATCTCGGGCCGCACCTGGTCGACCTCGCCATCTGGATCGCGGGAACTGAGGTCGAGCTCGTCGACGCCCATCTTTACGGCGACAGTGCCGCGCTCGAGCTCAAACTGGGCGAGCGCGGAGTCGCACGGATCTCGTGCGGCGAAGGCCCGTATCGTGAGCGGCTCGAGGTTCGCGCGGGGGAGAAGACGCTTGCGCGCTACGAGCGCGGAGGTCTTCGCGCCGCTGCAGGCGCGATTGTGCTGCGGCGCGAGAGCCCGCTGATCCCGTCGCTCGCCGCCCAGCTCGAATCATTCGCGCGGGCGGTCGCCGGTGGGG
This sequence comes from uncultured Actinomycetes bacterium, assembly GCA_963711545.1. Classification (GTDB taxonomy): domain Bacteria; phylum Actinomycetota; class Thermoleophilia; order Gaiellales; family Gaiellaceae; genus 3-1-20CM-4-69-9. The sequence goes on along the minus strand of CAVQEP010000013.1, from coordinate 30,470 downwards.
TCGAGCCGGACCTCGCGACGGCGGCCGACGGCATGCGCGTGATGCGCGTTCTCACTACTGCGCGGCAGCTCGCCGAAAGGACATAACGTCACGGCGTGCTCGCCGTGTTCCAGTTCGACGCCGTCAGCGTCCCGCTCGTGCGGCGCCTGCTCGACGAGGGGAGGCTGCCGACGCTGGCCGGGCTGCGCTCGCGCGGCCGCTGGATCGACCTCGAGACACCCGCGACGCACTTCCCCGCCGCCGCGTACTTCACGCTCTACAGCGGCGTTCGCGTCGCCGACCACGGGATGTATCACCTATTCCAATGGTCACCGGACCAGCAGCGAGTGCGCTGGCGCGAGGAATTCCCCTTGCCGGTCACGGTCTGGGAGCGAATGGCCGGATTCGGCAAGAAGGCCCTGGTCGTCGACGCGTACGAGTCGACGCCGCCGCGATCGCTGAACGGTGTCGCGCTGTCCGGCTGGCAGTTCGTCAACATCCTCAGCCTCCACCGCTGGTCGTATCCCGGCTCGGCCCATTCCGAGCTGGCCCGCCTCTTCGGTCGGCCGAGGCGCCTCGAGGAGGTGTTCGGGAAACCGAGCGCGAGGGGGCTGGTGAAACTCCGCCGGCGACTCTTCGACGCAACCGATCGGCTCGTGGAGGGAACGCTCCACCTTCTTCAACGCGATTCGTACGACCTCGTCTGGGTCGCCTTCCTCGCCTCCCACCTGGGCGGGCACATGCTCTGGGACCTGTCGCAAGTCGATGCCGAGCGGCTCGACCAGGAGGAGCGCACGGCCCTCGAGCACGCGTTGACCGACATCTACGAGCACGTCGACCGCGGGCTCGGCCGCCTGATCTCAGCGCTGCCCGAGGATGCCGATGTCATAGTGGCCGCGCCGAGCGGGATGGGCGAGAACATGATCCGCGTCGATCTGCTGCCCGGGATGCTCGAGGCCGTTCTCTCGGGGAACGGCGTCGCGAGAGGGAACGGCGCGCAGTCGCGAGGAGAGCGTTTCATCTGGCGTCTCCGTGCCGCCGTCCCTGCCTCCGCAAGGGCGAAGGTATCCGCGGCGCTGCCCGGCACTCTCTCCCGAGAGCTGACGATGCGCTTGACATCTGTCGGCGTGGATTGGAGCAAGACGCCGGCCTTCCTCCTGCCGAGTGACCACTTCGGCCAGGTCCGGTTCAACGTCCGCGGACGCGAGCGCGACGGGATCGTCGACCCCGCCCAGGTAGACGACCTCGCGTGCCAGCTCCAGGCGGGGCTTTCGTCCTTCCACGATCCGGACGGGAGGCCGGCGGTTGTCTCGGTCGACCGGACCCGGGACGTCCTCGGCGAAGGGAAGCGCGTCGACCTTCTGCCCGATCTGGTCGTCCGCTGGCGCGAGGGTGCCGCCTCCCACATCGACCACGTCAGATCGCCGGAGCACGGCGTCGTCGTCCGTCACGGCTCTGGCACGGGAAGGTCCGGCGCGCATTTGCCGCAGGCGTGGGCCGTCGTCGTCCCGCAGTCGTCCCTCGAGGTGCGCAGCGATTCGCCGAGCATCGGCGACCTCGTGCCGACCGTGTGCGCAGTGCTCGGCATCGAGGCGGCCGACCTGCCCGGCTCACCCCTGCTCGCGCCCCGCTGAGTGTCTGCCGTCGCGCAGGAACGGTCTCGGGTGCGGCGGGCTGCCGAGATCCTCGTCGCGCTGACGGAGTCGGATCTGCGCGCGCGCTACGGACGTGGCCCGTGGCAGCTGCTCAAGTGGCTCGTCGACCCGTTCGCCCTGGTCGGGATCTACCTCCTCCTCGTGACGTTCATCCTGCGGCGGCCTGGAGAGGATCCAGGTCTGAGCCTCGCGTGCGCCGTCGTCCCGTTCCAGCTCGTGATGATGACCGTCATCAACGCGATGGGCGCAGTGCAGCTCCGGGGCGCGATTGTCCGCAACATGGCGTTCGACCGGGTCCTGATTCCGGTCTCGTCGGCATTCACCGAGGCGGTCGCGTTCGCCGCGAGCCTCGTGCTCTTCGCCGTCATGATCGCCGCGTACAGAGTGCAGCTGACCGCGTCGATCCTCTGGCTGCCGCTCGCAATCGCCGTCACGCTCGTCTTCGCCGTCGCGTGCGCCTATGTCGCATCGCTGATCGGGCTGTGGTTTCGAGACTTGAGGCCGTTCGTGATCAGCTTCGTGCGCGCGATGTTCTTCCTCGCGCCGGGTCTCGTCGCGATCGGCGACATCGGAGGGAGTGCCGAGAGCCTCGTCAAGCTCAACCCGCTCACCGGCCTGTTCGAGGCGTACCGGTCGGCGTTCCTCGAGGGTCATCCCGCGGAGGCGTGGCAGTTCGGCTACCCGCTCGCGTGGGCGGCCGCGTTCTTCGCCGCCGCGCTGCCGTTGTACGTTCGCGAGGAGAAGCAGTTCGCAAAGGTGGTCGAGTGAGCTCGGCGGTTGTTGCCGAGGGCCTCGGGGTTCACTTCTTCTTCGACCGCCAGCATCGCGTCGTCACACCCGCGCTCGCCCGCCTCCGGCGGCGAAGCTCGGACCTCTGGGGCATTCACGGCGTCGACCTCGCGATCGGCCCGGGCGAGGGGGTGGCGCTGATCGGCAGCAACGGCGCGGGCAAGAGCACTCTTCTGCGCGCGATCGCCGGCGTTCTGCCCGCGGATGCGGGCCGGGTCGAGGCGCGGGGCCGCGTCGCCGCCCTGCTCTCGGTCGATGCGGGCTTGATGCCGACGCTGACGGGGAGGGAGAACTGCATGCTGCTCGGAGTCCTGGCCGGCCTCTCACGGCGTCGCTCGCAACGTGCGCTCGGCGAGATCCAGGAGCAGACGGCGCTCGGGGAGGAATTCGACCATCCTGTCTCCAGCTACTCGCAGGGGATGAGGGCCCGCCTCGGTTTCGCCGTCGCGGACCAGGTCGGCCCGGACATCCTCCTCCTCGACGAGGTGCACGAGGCGATCGACCACGACTCGCGGGCGCCGGTGGAAGAGCGTGCGCGTGAGATCCTGCGCAACGGGGGCATCGTCGTCGCCGCGGGCCACGACCATCTCCTGCTTCAGCGGCTCTGCGGCCGCGCGGTCCTCCTCCACGACGGCGCGATCGAAGCCGACGGCGAATTCGGCCAGGTGTCCGGCAGCTACGTGAGCTGAGTCTCGCCCGGGCTGGGAAGTAGAATCGTGCGCTTGCGGCAGGCTCCGAAGAAGAAGCGCGAGCCGTCGGCCGGTATCGCCGTCCTCGGCGCGGGGCCGGCCGGCCTCACCGCGGCCCACGTACTCGCGCGGCAGGGGATTCGCGGCACGGTGTTCGAGGCCGACGGAGTCGTGGGCGGGATCGCGAAGACCGTGGAGTTCAACGGTTATCGCTTCGACCTCGGCGGCCACCGCTTTTTCACGAAGCTCGAGCCGATCGCGCGGCTTTGGGAGGAGACGCTCGGCGAAGACTTCCTCACGCGACCCCGGCTCTCGCGCATCTACTACCGCAACCAGTACTTCTACTACCCGCTCGAGGCCCGCGACGTCGTGCGACAGCTCGGTCTCGTGGAGTCGGCTCGCTGCGTCCTCTCCTACCTCGCCGCGCACCTTCGGCGCGACGCTCCCGAGGAGACGTTCGAGGACTGGGTCACGGCCCGGTTCGGCCGGCGGTTGTACGAGCGCTTCTTCCGCACCTACACCGAGAAGGTCTGGGGCATTCCGGGCTCCGAGATCCGGGCAGAGTGGGCCGCCCAGCGCATCAAGGACTTCTCTTTCAAGCATGCGGTCGCGAGCGTCCTCGGCCTCAACCGCCACACGCCCACGACCCTGATCGACGAGTTCCGTTACCCGCGGCTTGGCCCTGGGCAGATGTGGGAGGCCTTTCAGTCCCGGGTCGTCGAGGCGGGGATCCCGGTTCTGCTCAACCACAGAGGCGACTCGCTCATTCATCGCAACGGGGTGGTCGAGCGGATCACCGTGCGCACGAACGGCAGCGAGCTCGAGTATCCGGTCGACGGCGTCCTCTCGAGCATCCCGTTGAGCGAGCTCGTGCTCAGCCTCGATCCCCCGGCCCCGGAGGGGGTGCGGGCTGCCGCGCGCAGGCTCCGCTATCGCGACCTCTGCCTCGTGGCGCTGATCATCGACGAGCAGGAGCCCTTCCCGGACAACTGGGTCTACATCCACGACCCGGGCACGCGGGCCGGCCGCGTCCAGAACTTCGGCGCGTGGAGCGACAGCCTCGTCGTGCCGGGGACGACCTGCCTCGGTGTCGAGTACTTCTGCTTCGAGGGCGACGAGATCTGGGATCTCCCGCACGAGCAGGCCGTCGCTCTCGCAACGGGTGAGCTCGCGCGAATCGGGCTCATCCACCCGGAGAGGGTCGTCGACGGCGTGAAGATCCGGGTCCCGAAGGCCTATCCGATGTACGGCGAGACCTTCCGCGAGGACGTGGCCACGATTCGCTCCTACCTCGAGACCTTCGAGAACCTCCGGACGTTCGGCCGGAACGGCCTCCACCGTTACAACAACCAGGACCATTCGATGTGGACGGCGATCCTGGCGACGCTCAACCTGACCGCCGGGAAGGACTACGACGTCTGGTCGGTCAACACCGAGGCCGAGTATCTCGAGGAGGGAGAGGCCGTCGAGGCCGCCCTCGAAGGAGAGCTCGCCCTGCTCCTCGGCTGACGAGCAGGCCGGCCGGAACCGCGCAGACCGCCGTCAGGTGGTGGACGACGTGGAGGCCGACTCCCGCCGCTGCCTGGGCTGGTCCTCGCCTGCGCGCGAGCAACGCATAGAACGGCGCGTTCAGGACGAGCAGCGCGCCGAGGGCGGCGCTCGCGGCCCGCGGTCGGCGAGTGACGAGCGAGCCGGCGAGCGTGACCGAAGCAAGAGCGCTGAGCCTGTGGCGCCAGCCGAGGTTGAGCCCGGTGGGAGCGGTACCGGTCCGGGCCATGAGCGCGACCCACGGCACGCCGCGGCGGTGGAAGTCGGTGAGGATCATCTGCCGCAGCGTCCAGCGCTTCAGGTGCGTCCCCTGGAGCGCCGGATCGAGTCGCAGCTCCGCGCCGGCATCGGCCAGGCGCATGCCGAGGTCGATGTCCTCGATGCTCGGCTCGGGGTAGCGCCGAGCGTCGAAGCCGCCGGCCCTGCGGAACGCGTCGCTTCGCATCGCACCCAATCCGGCCCAGAAGGTCTCGGCGTCCCCGCCCGCGCGCTGGTGGACGAAGTGGTGGAGGAGATTTCGGAAGCCGGAAACGGCACCTGCCGCTTCCGGTGCGTCGTCGTACGAGCCGAAGACTGCAACGAGCCTCGGATCGCCTTCGAAGGCCGCGCGGATTCGTCGGAACGCATCGCGTCGAGGCAGCACGTCGGCGTCGACGAAGACGAGGACGTCTCCTCGCGCCTGGGCGGCGCCCGCGTTGCGGGCGGCGGCCGGGCCCGGCCGTACCGCCGTCTCGACGACGATGAGCTCCTCGGGCGGGTCGTCGGCGGCGCGAATCGCGGCGACGACGCGGGAGAGCTGTGCGGGCGCGTCGGTCGCTGGGACGATCGCGGTCAGCTCCACGCAGGAGACCTTACGCCGTCGCCGTAGGGTGTCCCGATGCGTGTTGCGATCGTCGTTGCCGCCGCGTGCTGCGCCCTCGTCGCGGCGAGCTCCGTGCAGGCGCGGATCGTCGTTCAGCACGGCGTCTCCGGCGCGAGGCTCCACATGACCAAGGCGCAGGTGCGCGCGAGGCTGGGCGCGCCGGTAAGGGTGCGAACGGGGAGGAACGACTTCGGGCGCTACACGGAATTCGTGTACCCGAACGTGACCGTGTCGTTCCAGAGCGGGGCGCGGGCGACTGCGTTCCGGGTCTCGACGCGGGCCGAGCGCACCGCCGGAAGGATCGGGGTCGGCTCGACCGAGGCTGCTGTGAAGGTGGGGATCGCGCACGTCACGTGCCGGACCGAGTCCGGGTTTCGCCACTGCTTCGTCGGCCGGTTTCTGCCCGGGCGGGTGGTGACGGACTTCCGGATTCGCAGCGGCCGCGTCAGCTCGATCACTATCGGCTACGTGCTCGACTGAGTCTCCGTCACCTCGGCCGAGTAGAGGTCGTAGGCGAGGCGCTCGAGCACGGCGCGCCTCGGATCCGGAACCGGGAAGAACCGTTCAAGGGCTCGTTCCGAGACCCAGGCAAGCCGCGGAGTGGAGGAGAGAACGTCCGCGACCGCCCGCCGATCGCCGCCGAGAGCGACGAGCTCGATGCGGCTCCGCCACGACTCGAGTGTCGCCACCGCCGTCTCGGCCGCCTCGTCGATCAGGGCTCGCGCCTGCTCCTCTCGACGCCGCCGGAAGCGATTCGCAGACGAGCCTCCCTTCTTGTGCCGGCCCTTGACGAAGCGCGAACCTACCTTGGCTGCGACGAGGTGCTCGCCTTCGAAGACGCCGACTGCGTAGCCTCCGAGCCGCACGAGGATCGCGGCGACGAGATGGTCCTCGGCGAGCGCGTCGAAGAGCGGCTCCAGCCGGACGGCGTCGTATTCCCCCTCGTGCACAAGGCCGAAGGGCGGCCGGACAGCGATCTCGAGGCCGTCGAGCTCGATCCGGGCCCACCCGCCGGCGTAGCTCGCGCGACCCGGCTTGCCGGCGAGCGGCGCTAGGCGTTTTCGCACGTTTTCCCGCCCTACGAAGCGGCTCATCCGCCGAGAGTAGGCAGTATGTGTGCCAACAGCTACTGAGAGGGAGACCCTATGGGCTCGAAGAGGCAGACGACATTCGCGAAGATGGAGCGGGAACGGAAGGTCAGGGAGAAGCGCGCCCTGAAGCAGGAGAAGAAGCAGGCTGCCATCGCCGCACGGAACGCACCGGCGGTCGAAGAGGCGCCCTCCTTGGACGAGTCCGAGGTTGACGCTGCGGTTGAAGTTCCGGTTGAAGACAGTTAGCAGTCCAGCGAGGCCCACGGCGGCGGCGCTCGACAAGCCGCGATTGCGGGGCGTGCTGCACCAGGCCGGGTTCATGGTCGCGCTCGCCGTCGCGCCCTTGCTGATCCTGGCCTCGGACGGGGGGCGTGCACGACTTGCCGCGAGCGTCTTCGCCGTGTCGGTGGTCACGTGTTTCGGGGCCAGCGCCCTCTATCACCGGGTGACCTGGACGCCGCGGGCCCGCCTTTGGTTGCGGCGCGTCGACCACGCCGGCGTCTACTTCCTGATCGCCGGGACGTACACGCCGGTTTGCCTGCTGGTCCTCGACGGCGCCTGGCGCACCGTCGTCCTGTCCGTGGTCTGGGCCGGTGCGCTGGCGGCGATCGTCTTCAAGTTCGCCTGGGTCGGTGCGCCGGGTTGGATCTCGGCGGCGCTCGGGCTGGCGCTCGGCTGGGTCGCAGTGGTGGCACTGCCGCAGTTGGCCGGGCGCTTGAACGTTGCCGCGATGATCCTGATCGTGGTTGGAGGCCTTGCGTATTCGGCGGGAGCCGTCGTCTATGCCCGGCGTCGTCCCGATCCGGCGCCGGCAGTCTTCGGCTACCACGAGGTCTTCCACGCTCTGACCCTCGTCGGGATCGGCTGCCAGTACGTGGCGATCGCGTTCTTCGTCCTTCGCGTCGGCTAACCAACGCGATTTCGTACAAGCGTAGGCTCGGCGAGGGCTGGGAGACTGGCGAAGCCCTACCCGGCGGGCGTGGGAACCGCCCGTTCGCGATGCTCCGCTTCGATCTGAATCCTGGGGAGCCACTCCAGCCAGCCGGGGAGGTACCAGTTCCAGCTCCCGAGTAGCTGCATCGCTGCCGGGAGCAGGACGGAGCGGATGATGGTGGCGTCGATCAACAGCGCCGCCGCGATGCCGAAACCCATCTGCTGGAACATCACGAGGTCGCCCATCGCGAAGCCGCTGAAGACCGCGACGATGATCAAAGCGGCCCCGGTGATCAGCCGCGCGGTCGAGGTCACGCCGTAGCTGACCGCCTCGGACGTCGAGCCGCTCTGTTCGTATCGTTCCTTGATCCGGCTGAGTAGGAACACCTGGTAGTCCATCGAGAGGCCGAACAGGACGGAGAAGAGGAAGAGCGGGACCCAGGCCTCGATGGCGTCGACCTTCTGAAAGCCGAGCAGGCCGGCGCCGACCCCGTGCTTGAAGACGAGGACGACCAAGCCGTAGGCGGCGCCGACCGAGAGCAGGTTCAGCACGATCGACGTGACGGCGATGACGATCGACCGGAAGACGACGGTCAGGAGCACGAAGCTCAGGCCGAGCACGAATGCGAACACGATCGGTAGCCAGCGGTTCATCGCATCGATGAAGTCGACGTTGTCGGCCGTGTCGCCGCCGACCAGCACGCGGACGTCGGTCCCGTGGAAGGCGCGCGGAATCACGACCGAGCGCAGGTGCCGGACGGCTTCCAGTGCCCGCCGGCCGGTCTTGTCCCCAGCCACCCACACACCGATTGCGGCCAAGTCGCCACTCGCGCTGAACCGAAGGTCGCTCTGGCCGAAGGCGGGATCGTGCGCGAGATTCGATCGCAGGCGGGCGATTCCCGCCCGAACGCGCGGCGAGCCTACGTCGCCCTCGACGGCGATCAGAGCCGGGCTCGAGCTTGCCTGCGGAAAGTCGCGTGCCAATGCCTCGTAGCCACGCTTCGCCTCGAGCCGGTTGGGGAGCGTGCCCACGCCGCTCGCTCCCAGGCTCAGCCCGAAGGCCGGTATGGCCAGAGCGACGAGTAACGCAGCGAAGGCGACGAAGCTCGCCGCCGGACGGCGCATCACCCTGCGCACGATCCTCCCCCAGAAGCGGCTCTCGCTTGCGGACGCGAGGCCGATGTTGCGGCCGAGCCAAGGGACGCGCAGCGAGTCGACGCGATCACCGAGCACGCCGAGCAGCGCGGGCAGGAGCGTGAGCGCGGCGGCCACCGAGACGATTCCGACAGCGATTGCCCCGAGAGCCAGGCTCTTCATGACATTGGATGGGACGAGCAACATCCCGGTCAATGCAATGACGAACACGGAGCCGCTGAACAGCACCGCGCGGCTGGCGGTGGCTCCGGCGGCCGCGATCGCGTCGAGCTCGGCCCGCCCGCGGCCGCGCTCTTCCCGGTAACGGGAGACGACGAAGAGCGAGTAGTCGATCCCGAGCGCAAGGCCCATCCCCGTGAGCATGTTGATGAGGAACACGGAAACGGTGAGCGCCCCCGCGACGATCGCGCACAGCCCGAGCGCGACGATGATCGAGATGACCGCCATGAACAGGGGCACGACGCCTGCGACGAGCGTGCCGAAGACGAGGACGAGCACGACGAGCGCCGCCGGCAAGCCGACCTGGAGCTCGCCCGACTTGAGATCGTGTTGCGAGAGCTGGTTGAAGTCGTGGTCGAGCGTTCCCTCGCCCGTCATCACCGCGCTGAAGCCACTGCGGCCGTCGCTGCGCTCGACCACGCGTAGGAGCGGGTCGACGTCCGCCTTCCGCTGAATCGTGATCAGCGTGGCGTGCCGGTCACTCGAGACGAGCGAGCGGTCGTGCGTGGAGTAGTACGTCGACGCGTTCGCGATCACGCCGCTGGACCTGCCCTGCGCGACGATCCCGTCGACGAATTGCCTGAATGTCGGATCGTCGACCGTCGCCGCCTCCGAGCGCACGACGACGAGTTCGTCGACGCCATTCCGGTCGGGCGGGAAGCGGTCCGCGAAGAGACGCTCTGCCTGGCGTGACTCGGGGTTGCCGGTCACATGCCCGTTCGTCGTCAGGTTGCCCGGCAGAAGGGTGACCGCCAGACCGAGCGCAACCACGACCGCCGCAATCCACCCCGCGAAAGTTCGCCACGGATGAAGGCTCGCCGATCGCGCGAGCTTCTCGGTCACGTCACAAGGAAATCACGTCGACGCCTGCTGGGGAATACGGCTAGCCGTACTCCCCTCGGGCAAGAGGCAGCACGGCAGACCCCTCGAGGGACGTTGCTGAACACTGGCCCAGGCGACCTTCCTCCGGCTCGTTGGCACTTCGAGCCAGGTGGCGTATGTTCTTGGCATCCAAGTCTGCAGACGCAGAGCCATCCGACGCGCGGAGGAACGATGCCCACCGTTTTCGGCTATCACGACGTGAAAGACAAGGACCATTGGCTCGCCTCGCCCAAGCGTGAGGAGTTCTTCGGCCCGCTCGGCGTTACGAACATCCGGACGTTCGTCGACCCACAGAACCCCACTCGGGTCGGCGTGCTAATGGACGTGGCGGACATGGATGCGGTCATGGCCGCGATGGAGACGGAGGCGGCTGCCGAGGCGATGGCGTATGACGGAGTCGTCCCCGAGACGCTCGTGATGCTCGTCGAAGCCTGACCGACCCCGGGGCTGGCTCGGGCGGCCGCGATCGAGTTCTCGTAGCTCCGGCGGCCCATGATCAGGGCGCCCGTTTCCTCGACCAGCCTGCCGTGCACCCGCCCTGACAGCGAAGGATCGTCGAACGCCCAGTTGTGAAGCCTCATGCCGTCCTCGGCCGCCCACTGCTCCGGATTGTCGTTGGGCGCGGCGATGTAGCCGTCCAACGACATGCTCATGTCGATCACCACGTTTCCCATTTCGCCTCCTAACTTGCACCGAGGCCGGCCCCGGTCGATTCGCTAACGGGAGCCCGAAGGACGAATACCCGAAGGTTCGGAGCTGGTTAGGCGTCGCGTGGCGCGTAATCGACCCGCTCGAACGGCCACTCGGAGGCGAGCCAGTCGCTGACGGCGCGCCAGAGCGGAGTGTCGAGTTCCGCTCGAGCTGCGCGCACCCACGACTGCACGTGCGCATCAGTCGCTCCGGTGCGATCGGGATAGATGTAGACGCAGCCCACGACATCGCTCCTCTGTGGCTCTAGCACGGTGTAGGTGAAGCCTGTGCGGTTTCTGAAGTCATCGGCGTGACGCTGCAGATCTCGCAGATTGTCCGCGGCCGTCCGGGCGTCGGGCCAGGCGCTGTTCTCCCAGCCGGGCGTTGCGTGGATGTGATCGGTTGACGACGACCAGGCTGCGTAGTCGGCGTCGTTGTGCGTTGGCCCAAGCGGTTCGAGTCTGAACTGCTCCGTCACAAACTCGAACGGGACGATAAAACCGGTGGGAACGAACGTGGGTTCAGCCAACGGCGAAGACTCCGCCCGCAACCGTAGGGGAAACTCGCCCCGATGCGGAACCGCGCGAGATCCCGAGCTTAAGACGCCTGGCCCTTCTGCCGGATCCAATCCGCCTAAACCGGCTCTCTGCGTCGATTTTGCTCGGGTGACACTTACGAACACTGGCGTAGGCGAAGCTGGACACGCGCCAGTGTCAGCTAGTGGACGGCCATGTGCGAGTCATGGGAACCGGCAGATCGTACGCCAGCCACCCACGCGAACCAGCGACCGAGCCGGCCGCCTGGACGGATCGCTACTCGCGCGGCAAGTCGCGTATAAGCCTGGGCTCCGCCCACCTTGCACTTCCCGCGCCGGTACGCGTGGAGTTCGATCGCTCCCGGCTTCCCGTAGTAGCCGCCATGCGGCCGGTAGAGCCACGTCAGACCGTGCGCCGAGCGAGGGGTGAGACGTCCCCCATCCGACGCCGTACCATCCTGTCAGGTTCTCTTGCCCAATACGACCACGCCTCCACCAGCACCCGCGACGGCCGAGGAGCCTATGACGGCGAGCACGACAACGGCAGCGAGTCCTCGATTGGTCACCGCAAGAGCGTAAGGCCTCCTTCGGGACACTCCTGAACACCGGCGCATGCGAGGCTTGTGACGTCCGGCGGCCGCCATGAGAGGATGGCGGTCATGCCGTACGCGGAGCTCGGCGCGGTGAGGCTTTACTACGAGCGGGCAGGCAGCGGGGAGTGCGAGCTGCTGTTTGTCCACGGCTGGTGCTGCGATCGCACCGCGTTCCGTCCCCAGTTCGACCACTTCGCGCGAACGCACGCCGTCACGGCACCCGACCTACGCGGTTGCGGTCGGAGCGACCAGCCCGAGGATGGCTACACCATCCCCGACTTCGCGGACGACCTTGCACAGTTCTGCGCAGTAGTGGGGATTGAAAAACCGGTTGTCATCGGGCACAGCCTCGGCGGAATGATCGGGGTCGAGCTCGCGGCGCGGCATCCGTCCCTACCTCGTGCGCTCGTCCTGGTCGACCCGGGGCCGATCGACCCACTCCCGGAGACCGTCAAGCTGTTCAGCTCGCTTGCCGCGCAGCTCGAGGGCCCGAGCGGGGAGGATGTCCGCCGCCTTTACGTCCAGGACATGGGCGCTCGTGACGAGGACCTCGCGCATTGGATCGCGGATTCGATGTGCGCTCTCCCGTTGCCTACCGCGGCCGCAGTGATCCGTGGCGTCGTTGCCTGGAACGGTGTCGGTGCGCTCGGCCTCTGCATCGTGCCCACGCTACTGCTCCGTTCGACGTTCGGTGCCAACCCCGATGCAATTCGTCTGTGCGCAATCAAGCCTGACCTGCAGGTCGGGATCACAGTCGGGGCTGGCCACTTCCACCAGCTCGAGGTACCCGACCAGGTCAACGCAATGATCGAGCGCTTCCTCGCGATCGCGGTCTGATCCGCGCCGATCGCCGAGCTGCCCGGCCGCGTCGTGACGAGCGTCGACACCGTTCAGCTTGCCCGTGCGCCGAATCCGACTTCGCCTTCGTCGCGTAGAAGAGGCGAGTAGACAGAGGAGATGGAGCGATGCAAGAGATGAGGTATCAAGACGGCGGAGATTGCGGCGTGGTCGGGCGCAGAGCGGTGACCCACATGGCCGTCGTGCTGACGGTAACGGCGATGCTGGGCGTGATCGGGTTCCTTGCCGCGGGGACGGTTGCCCGGAGTGCGACCCGAACGACCGCGACCGTCTCCCTACGCAAGACGAAGCTCGGCCTGATTCTGGTGAACTCGAGAGGCCACACCCTCTACATGTTCGCCAAGGACAGGAACGGTAAGAGCGCCTGTAGCGGGAGTTGCACGAAGTTCTGGCCGCCCTCGATCCGCAGTGGGAAGCCGACCGCTGGGTCGGGCGTGAAGGCGTCGATGCTCGGCACGACGAAGCGCAGCAACGGCAGCCTGCAGCTGACATACAACAAGCACCCGCTCTACACCTTCGCGCTCGACAAGCAGGCCGGTCAGACAAACGGCGAAGGCAACCTCGCCTTCGGCGCTAGGTGGTACGCCGTCTCGGCCAAAGGAACGGCGGTCATCAAAGCTTCCACTACCCCACGACCACCAGAGGCACCACGACGACTACTTGCCGCTACCCACCCTGCTAGGGATTCGTAGCTGTATCGCGGGTCGCTTTTCTGGATGGGCCGTAAAGCAACGAACACCTTCCAATGTCGTGACTCAGCGTGTGACTCGGCAGCGGCGTGAAGTCGTGGTTTGGCCGACAAGACACCGTTCATGCGAGCGTTGTACGCTCCTCGGTTGCTTGCCGCCGGTGACGAGGAAGCTTGGGAGAAGCGTTAGGGAATGTGCTGCCGCTGGCAGTCGCGGTCGCGATCTTCCCGGTGCCGATCGTCGCAGTTGTGCTCCTGCTCCGCTCGGATCATGGAACAACAAAGGGGCTTGCATTTGTCCTCGCATGGTGCGCGGGCCTCGCCGCCGTCGGGGGGATCGTGCTCCTGCTCGGCGGGATCCTGGACGCGAACAACGCAGGGGAACCCGCGACCTGGGTCAATGTGCTCCTCCTCGTCTTGGGCCTGCTCCTCTTGGTACTGGCGCTAAAGCAGTGGCTGGGTCGTGCTCGCGGAGACGAAGAAACACCGATGCCGAATTGGATGCGCACGATTGATGGCTTCACGCCGGTCAAGGCAGCCGGAGCAGGCTTGGCGCTCACCGCGCTCAACCCAAAGAACGTGATGCTGATTGCCGTCGCAGGGGCAGAAATCGCCGACGTTGGAATCCCGGCAACCCAAGAGATCGCAGTCCTGCTCGCATTTGTCCTCATCGCGTCCGCTGGCGTGCTCACCCCGCTCGTCGTCGCTCTCGCATTCGGCGCCAGGTCCCGGGGACTGCTCGACGCGATCAGAGACTGGATGGCTCGTTACAACGCGGCGATTATGACCGTGCTCTTCCTTCTCATCGGTGCCAAGCTGATCGGCGACGCGATCTCCGGCTTCTCAGGCTGATCGAGCGCGTGCGGCTCTTCGGTGTGGTGCACGGGCCACGTTCACGGGCCAGCTTGGCGTCCGGGTGTCCGTACAGCGTGCGCACGAGTTCGCCGCCGTCTTGGTGGCCGAACTGAAGCGCGATGTCGCGAGTGGTTGCGGATCGGGAAGAAGGCTTAACCGCTCTCACGCCCAAACGGCGTAAGATGTTCTGAGTTGGCCCCGCACTCAGGTTCCGGCCCGAGCCCGCAACCCACCAACGCGCAACGCGCGCGAGGCGAGGAGCTTTAAGGCGAACGGACTTCGGTGCGGGGCCAGTTTCTTGCTTGACGACTGGCTTTATCCCGCTAGCGGAACGGCGCATTAGCTGCGCGCCAGTTGTCGTGCTTGAGCGCTTGCTCAGCAACCCCGACGGGTGCCTAAACGCGATCGAGGCACCAGGTCCCCAAAACGAAGCCAGACTCTAGGGTTGCGAGGTAGCCATCGCCGGATCGCCGACGATCTCGCTCTAGAAGCTGTGCGGGACATGGGTCGCGTGCATGCCGAGCACGAGTGCGACTGCGAGCCCGAAATAGAGGAGCCCCATGATCAGCCGCTGGTGGGGAAGCACTCGATAGTACTCCAGCATCTGCGGAAAACGACGCATCTGCCAGCGCCGCCAGAGCTCCGAGCCGGCGAGCAGCAGGATGACGATCAAGATCGGGTTCGGCCGGTAGATCACCAGGGCGAGAAGTCCCAGGAAACCGACAAACCAGAGCGCTGGGTGAAGGGCTGAGGTGATCCGCCCGCCATCTAGCGGGATCACGGGGAGCAGATTGAAGAGGTTGATTAGGAACCCGAGAAACGCAAGCGCCTTCAGAGGTCGAGAGTCGAATGTGACGCCGGCGAGGTAGAGGGCGAGAGCGCCAGCGGAGCCGAGCAGCGGCCCGGCGATTGCGAGCCGGGCCTCACGCCAGGCGTTGTGAGGCATCTGCTTCATCGTGATCAGTGCGCCCATGAACGGGATGAAGACGGGAACCGAGACGGGTAGCCCCTGCCGCTTCGCCTCGAGTACGTGTCCCATCTCGTGCACGAACAGCAGCGCGATCAGTCCGATCCCGAACCACCAGCCCCCGAACCAAACATAGAACGCGGCCGACACGAACATCGAGAAGAGGAACTTGAACTTGAGCAGCACGGCGCCAAACTTCGCAAGGAACGCGGCGATCGCCCCAAGCGGCGCCAGCAGCTTCCGAATAGTCGCGCGCCAGTCCCAGCCGCCACGCGGCTGGATCGGCTCATAGCCACGCCACTCGTGCGGATACTGCTCCATCCAGCCATTGTGCCCGCGGGAAGGCTCGCGAGGTCGCTCTTAGGCCCTTCTCCCCCGTGGCGGACTCGTGCGCACCGCCGCACCTCGAGACGCGGAGATCGAGTCCGATCACGACCCCTTCGCCAAGGCTGCCGACGAGACGATCCGGACGGTCAGCGACTGGCTGGGCTCGGCCTTACGGAGCCAACCTAGCCTTCTCGGCGCGGAAATCCGACTGGGTGGGTTGCGCGACGGGGCCAAGATGCCGCCGTCGGCATTAGGCGTTTGTTCTAGCTGGGCCGTGCGGCGGTTGTTTCGGCCGCGAGCGCCAGGATCGTCGCGTGTAGGCGCTCGGGAACTTCGCTCTTTTCCAGGTAGGCGTCTGTCCCGCGCTCGTCTCGGTGCGGTCGCCTGTCTTCGAAGATCGAACCGCTGATCAAGATCACGCGGGCATTCGGGTAGCGGCCCTGCAGCAGCTGGGCGCATTCGATCCCGCTCATCGTCGGCATCAACATGTCGATCACCGCCACGTCGGGTTCGGCGCGGGCGGCCGCCGCGAGCGCCTCCTCTCCGCTTGCTGCCTTGCCGACAATCTCGAGCCCTGGCTCGCCCGTGAGCAGGACCTCGAGCGAGCGGAGAAACGATGCATCGTCGTCGACGAGCAGAATCCGGATCGGTTGAGCGTCCATCGCGTCTGACCCCACTCCGCCTAAGGCTACCTCCCAGACCCGTGGCCCCAAACCGAAACTTCCTGCAAATTGGGAGTTTCGAGGTTGCAACCAGGCGCGTGGCGTGAGCGGCGACGAGCGCTGCTTCGTCGAGCTCGACGCCCGCCTGCTCGTCGCAGAGACGTTCGGTGGACGGCGAGGGCCCGGGGAAGTCACGTTCCAGCCGCTTCTGGTCGGCTAAACAGGCACCCCTCGCGGGAGCGAGACTATCAGTGAGTAGCTAGCTTCCGAGGACGCCCGAGGAGTCCCAGGCTAGCTGCGGATCGGCGGCGCGCTTCGCCCCTAGTAGCGTCCGATCTGCGCCAGACGCTCGTCGCTGATTCCGAAGTGGTGCGCAACCTCGTGCAGCACCACGCGCCGGATCTGTCGGCGCAGGCTTTCTCGGTCGGCGCCGTACAGCCGCTCGAGCGGGCCGCGATAGATCGTGATCTTGTCGGGCAGCACGCCGGCGTAACCGCTTCCCCGCCGCGTCAGCGGAACGCCCTGATAGAGGCCAAGCAGCGGCTGGCCGGCGGGCGGCTCTGCCTCGACCACGATCGCGACATTGGAAATGACCGCTCGTTGCTCGCGCGGGAGCGAAGCGAGCACATCCTCCACCTCCTGCTCGAAGTCGATCTCGCCGATGGAAACGGACATGACTCGAGCGTACACGCCCGTACCCGCGGGATGATCACGCCGACCTGTTCCGCAGTGAGTCGCATTCACGCGCACCACGGCCGGCAGGTTGCGGGGGCTCGAACGTCCGGCGCCGGGAGGATCGTCCCCCGCGGACGGCCCTTATGACAGTCTCCGCCGCTTGTTCGAGAGTGGGAAGGGGCGTACCCTTCCGGGGTAGCACCGACGATCTGCGCATGCTCGGCTGTGCGGCCGGCTCGATCGTGTACCAACAGCTCGCCGGACGTGTTCAACCCGCACGCAGGAGTGAGGATCGGTGGGAGCAAACGAAGAGCTGGAGCACGAGCGGCAAGCCGCGCTGAATCAGGCTCTGCGCCGAGAGGCGAACGAACGACGAACTGAAGGCGGCGAAAGTGCCGAGGTCGTCCATTTCGTCTGTGAGTGTTCCGACCCCGCCTGTGAGGAGCTTGTGTCGCTCACGATCGACGAGTACGAGTTCATTCGCCACGTGCCGATCCGCCTTGTCGTCAGACCGGGCCACATGCACCCCGAGACCGAGCGCGTGTTGGTCGAGGAACCAGGACGCTTCCTCATCATCGAGAAGTTCGGGCCTGCCGGGGATGTGATCGCGCATCTCGACCCACGCGGCCCCGCGCGCGGACGATCCGCCGGTAAGCGTCCCCCCGGGCCGGCTTGAAGGTCGCCAGGCGACCGGGAGGTACGCCAGCTGATTCTGCGGCTCGCGCACGAGAACAGCCACTGGGGTTGTGTGTCGATCAGCAGGGTCGCGTCCGGATCGTGCGTCCTGAGACCGATGGCCTGAAGACGCACTACTTCTTCGACGACTCAGGAGCCTACGAAGCTGGTCTTCGTTGTTCTGAGATCCCCCCGGACTGCAGAGGGTCAGGGTCGAACCCTTGATTTGGGTTTGTACACCCTTCGCGAGGCCGAAGAACGAAAATCTCGCTCTTTCCGAGCGCCACGAAGCGGGGATCCCGGGGGCCGCTCGGCGCCTTGGTATGTTCCGCTTGCCCCGCACGGGGCAGCGGAGTAGGAAGCCCGGGACGGAGGATTGGCTCCCGAAAGGGGGCCGGGAACTCAGCCCCGAGAGAAACCTTCCGGACCGGCCGTAGGAAGGCAAGAGCCGAAAGTCGGTTCAGGTGGTGGACGAAACGCCAGCCGGTGCGGGGAACTCTTTCGCCTTTCGAGCCACCGACGCGAGCAGCCGTCCCGGTCGACACACCAGCGCCCGTCGACATCCAGGTCGGCGTCGCTGCGCGCGATCCCGCAGATGAGACAACCGTCGAGAGCATCTGGCTCCATCGCGCGCATCCCTGATCCGTTATAGGCGCGATCTCGGATGCCAAAGAGCTCGACAACACTCTCGCTTGGGGAAGTGCGTCGCGTGCACAAACTCGATCGCGCACTCGAATGCGCGATTTGCAGCTCGATCGCATGTTGTGCATCCCGACGGGGCGGAGTGCGGTGCCAACTTCTCGACCTCCGCCTGAATGCTTGGCTGCAGGCGAAACCGAATTCTCGCCACCCACACGCCCGCCTCGAGGTCTCTTTAGCCACGACCCCGGGTCCGTTCCCGGACTGAGTGGGCCGGCGCGGCCTGCCGCCTGAACGAATCAGCGTCCTCCCTGATGCCAGGCGTGCAGGTGCGGGCGATCGTGACGGTGGCACCATTTGAGAGAAGGTCGCCGGCGATGAGGAGCGTCGAGGTTCCGGAGGTTGAGACCCTCGATGAGGACGGCCTGAAGGCCGCCCGCGGCTTTCGCGTCTATTCGCCTGACGGCTATGTCGGGGTGGTCGAAGCTGTCCGGTGCGGTTCGGGGGGAGCGGCCACAGTCGGTGTCCGCACAGGGCTGTTTGTGCCACGGACGTTCCTCGTTCCCGCCGACTCCATCGCGCGTGTGATCCGTCGCGAGCGGCGCGTCCTCCTGAACCTTCCCACGGAGCAGGAGTCGCTGTTGTCCGACCTACGGGGGCGGCTGCGCACAACCGTCGCCGCGAGTGGTGCCCGCCGCGGAGGTGTTCCGGGGCCGGAGTGTGTGCTCGACTCTGCTTTCGGGCGCCCTGGCCGGTGTCGGCGCGAAGAGTGTGCGTTCTGGGAGACGGGAGGCGCGATACTCCCGGGCGGTTGCATCATCGTTCGCGCCGGCGTCGATCTCGACCGCACGGGCGTGGCCGAACTGCTTATTGAGTCACGACGAACGCTCGAGTCCTCGGACAGCCTGCTTGCCAAGGAGAATGCACAAAGGGTGGTGAGACAGCTACTCCGGCTTGACTCCAACGGCAACGGAGACGAGTCAGGGGAAACCGTCAGGGGTGCGAAAATTCGGGTTCCGCCTCTAAATCGGGGTGACCCTGCGGCGTGATTCTGAGCCGCGGGACCCGGCCGAACGCTCGACTCGGCTAGCCCGGATTGGCCGAAGGCCCGATGACGGCCTCCGCGCCCGTTACGACCTGCGTGATCGGCAGGGCGAAGCGCTCTCGCGCCGACGCGACGAGGCCTCCTTCATGCGGGTCGGAGCGAACACCACGCTGCGTGACGATGATGATCCGGTCCGCCCCAAACGTGCGCAACGCATCCTCGATCGCCTGGAGCGAGTCCTCTTCTCCGATCTCGCCCTCCGCCTCGATGCCTGACGCACGCAATGTGTCCAGACTCGCGTCCAACTGTGTCCGGGCCAGCGCTCTCGCGCCGTCCACATCAGACATCCAGCGGCGCGCCCGCGAGGCATGCGCGGGACTGACGACGAGAACCCGCCTGCGACACCCGAGCGTTGCCTGCTCGATCTCCCGGACGAGCGTCTCATCCGCCGGCGTCTCGTCTGCCACCACGAGAATTCGCCTCTCGTCGGTCGGGCCGACGTGTGCGGGAGCCGTCCGCACCAGCCTCGTCGCTCGTCCACGATTCAGGTAAACGAGTGCCGCCGCCGCCGTTGCGACGATCCAGACCGACAACCCCACCCAGGCGCCGCCGAAAAGGGCCGCCAGGACGATCGCCGCGAAGGCCGCAACGGTGCCGAGCAAAAGGTGGAAGGCCTCCGTCTCGCTGCTGAACGGGCTACGCATCGCAGCTCAGGCCTCCATGTGGAACCCGGCGAGTGCGCCGCGGACGCAGGTCACGAGCTCTTCGGGAACGACTGGGGAGGCGATCAGCTCGCACTCTCCGGGCAGGTCCTGCCACTCGTCCTCATCCTCCGGCGAAGCCACGACGACGATCGGCGTCGCTGGGCAGCGTTCGCGGAGGGCGACCAGCACCTCTCGCGCCTCCGGCCGCGAGACCCCGAGGCTCGAGACCACGACATCGGCGCCATGGGCGACCGCGCAGCCTTCCGGACCAGTGAGCGGGCAGTGTTCCGCCCGTTCCGGGCCCGGGCAGACGGCGACCGCGTAACCAGCCGTGCGGAGAATGGAGGCCAACTCCAGTCCGACTGACTCATCGGGGTGCTCGATCAGCACTCGCGGCCTCCCCACCCAGGGCCAGGGCTGAGGGCTCAACCGTCTCGCCTGCGACCGCATTCGGCGTCAACTCCGCTCGGATCGTGAGGTTTACTCGGTACCACCGCCGATTGTTCGGCGCCGCAGCACAGCCGCCATCAGGGATTCTGCGGATTCCGCAGACCTTGCCGACCCTGGGCTCGCGACATCATCGACCAGGCTCCGGCCGCCGTGTGGCTCCAGGAGCTCAAGCGCGCGCAGGCGACGCCCTGGTCGCATGGTCTCATCCGGTCGTCACCCCTCGGCGTCGAGCGTGCGCTCGAGCCGCTCGATCTCCGACCAGAGCCGCTTGGTCGCCTCGTCTGCGGCGGCACGCGAGTCGCGATCCTCTAAGTCCTCCAGCGGGATCGCTGCGCCGAACCGGAGCCGCAGCGGCCCGAGCCGACTCAGCCGGTCCATACCGCGAATTGCGGCCGGAATCAGCGGCACACCCGCCCCGAGCGCGATCCGTGCAGCACCACTGTGCGGCCGTGGCTCGTGCTTCTTGCGCAGCCCCTTCGAGCGCCGCGTCCCCTCCGGGAACATCGCCATCACGCGCCCCTCGCGACAGAGACGTACCGCCGTCGCGAGCGCCTCCTTGTCGCCCTCCCCGCGCCGCACCGAGAAGGAGCCGGACGCTGCGATCAGCCACTTGAGCGGCGGCCGCCAGGCCTCGTGCTTGGCCATGAAGTGGAGCGAGCGCGGCCGGAGTGCGATCGCGAGCGGCCAGGGATCGAGGTTCGAGGTGTGGTTGGCGGCCACGACGAAGCCGTCCCGGCCTGGAACATTCTCGAGACCCTCGACTCGCAGCCGGTAGGCCTTCTCCACGATCGGCCGCGAAGCGGCCGCGATCAGGCGATAGAGGCGCGTCGGGCTCGGAGACGCGTCCATGACGACTCTGCTCGGCGCGCCGGTCTCCTCGCTGTCTCGCTCGCCGGCGGACACCGACCCATCATCGCTCAGACTCGTTCGACGCGGGCTTGACCATTCGGATTCGTCGACCACTGCGACTGGCTGATTGCCTCGCCCCGAGGGAGAGCGATCCCGGCGTCGCCCGTCGAGGGGAACGCGGCCATGACGTAGCCGGCGACGGCCTCAGAGTCTTCCTGAGCCGCTCGTGGACGGCGTCGAGCGGGGCGAGGGGCTCGAGCAGGAACTCTTGCGCGCAATGCGCGTGGAGGGCGAGGCGAGAAGCCGACGGTTCACGCGATCGCGCACAGCGTCGCACGGACCATCGCCCGCCCGAGTCTTTCTGCGCGCACAGCGAGGATGAGCGCGTTGCCCGGGCCCTCAACCCGTTGCTGCGCCGAGCCGGCGCTCCCTCTCTCGGAGTTTCACGCGCGCGCGCAAATACCAGACGGTGGAACGCTTCGCAACCGGCCGACTGCGCGCCGCACGCTAATCGTCGCCGTGGCCGTTTCGTCTCTCGATCGAGCCGGCGTCGTCGAGGAGCGGCTGGTAGAGCTCCTCCTCCTTGCGGAAGTGGAGGACGATCAGCGCGTGCAGCCCATAGAGAAGCTCTTGCAGCAGTGGCACCTCGTGCACGCTCGTTTCTTTCAATCGAGCGGTGAGGCGCCGGATCGCGTCGTGGTCGTACGTCATCGGCGCGGTCGCGCGTGGATCGCCGAGAAGGTCGGCGATCCAGGGATAGAGTGTGCGTTCCTCGTGTTCCGCATGCGTCGCCAGCTTGCCCTGGAGGAAGTCGAGGATGCGGTCGAGGAGCTCTCGCCGCTCCTCTGGTGAGAGCGACGGCAGCTCCAGGGCAGCGATGCGGATGTGCTCCACGTGATCGAGCAGCGGCTCGTGCTCGGCGAGCAGTGATTCGACTCCCGGTTCGGTCATCGGCGGTCTCGGCGGCGGCACTTCGACTACTTCCTCGCGGCGTGACTTCCCGCCGCAACGAGAATCAGGAAGGCGAACAGCAGCAGAGCCCACCAGGCGACGCTGAGCGTGTCGTTCTGCCATTTGAGTACGTCCCACATTGCAACGAAATGATGCGGTGGGGGCGCTTCTGCTGCATCGGGGCGGAAGCGGAGAGACTCCGCGGGTTTCCCGCAAACTGGGCGGGACCGGATTGCTTCAGTGGGGCCCGGCTGTTGTCCAGGAGACGAGGCGGACGACGTCGGTGATCGACAGCAGGCCTTCGAGATTCCCGTCGTCCAGCACGAGCGCGCGGTTCACGCCGCCCGTGTTGATTTGATCGAGCGCCTCGAGCAGATCGTCGTCTTCACGAACGAGCGGCACCTTTGTCCGCGGAAGCATGCAGTCGCGAGCGTGAGTCTGCGCCCAGGCGCTGCGCGGTATCCGCGCAACGCAGGCGAAGGGGAGCAGGCCGATCACGCGGCCGTTCTCGAGCACCGGGTAGGTGGTGAAGCGATGCGTGAACGCGACGGAGTCCATGAAGTCGGCGAGCGTCGCGTCGGCAGTGACGGTCACGGGGCGCCGCACCATCAGGTCGCGCACGCGCAGGCCGCCGAGCGCGTCGCGCAGCATGACGGACCTGGCTTCCATTGACGCTGCCTGGAGGAGGAACCAGCCGAGAAACGCGAGCCAGGCTCCGCTCCACGATCCCCCCAGCACCAGCGCGAGCAGCCCGAGACCGATCATCCCGTACGCGAAGCCGCGGCCGACGATCGACGCCAGGCGGGTCGCGTCCGCAAAATCGCCCTTCCAGCGCCAGACCAGCGCCCGGAATACGCGACCGCCGTCGAGGGGCAGTGCAGGCAGGAGGTTGAACGCGAGCAGGACGAGATTGATGTAGCCGAGCCAGGCGGCGACACCGTCGACCGCCACTGGCCGATGCACGACCGCGGCGACTCCGACGAACATTCCGCCGATGACCGCCGAGACGACAGGCCCGGCAAGAGCGATCCGCAGCTCGGCTCCAGCGGAGGGGAACATGCCCTTGAAGCTCGCGACGCCGCCGAAGAGCCAGAGTGTGATGCCCTCGATCTCGACGCCTTCGCGTCGCGCCTGCAGCGCGTGACCGAGCTCATGCAGAAGCAGCGAGCTGAAGAACAGAACGGCGGCCACGACCGCCATCGCCGCGTACGTGCCGGTGCTCAGGTGCGGATCCTGCGCCGGGAAGACACTTGCCCCGAGCGTCCAGACGATCAGCGCGAAGACGATCAGCCAGCTCCAATTGATGCCGATCCGGACACCGGCCACGCGGCCGAGCGTGAGCGTCGGATTCACGTGTTCATGCTCGGGGACTTCAAGCCTGAACACATCGGGACCCTCTCTGATCGCGGTTTCGGTCAACTACCGAGGTAGCGGCGGAGCCGAGCGGCGCATGATTGCGCATGGCCCTCTGGCTGGCGGTCTCGTTTGCGCTGGTGTTCTCGCTCACGAACGGTTTCCACGACGCCGCCAACGCGATCGCGACGCTCGTGGCGACGCGTGGTGCGCGGCCGGGGCAGGCGGTCGCGCTGTCGGGGCTCTTCAACATGCTGGGCGCGCTGCTGGTGGGGACGGCGGTGGCAGACACGATCGCCGGGATCGTGACCCTCCCGGCGGCAGATGCAGTGGCGGCGATCGGCGCCGGCGTGTTCGCGGCGGTGCTCTGGAACCTGCTGACGTGGTGGCGTGGATTGCCGTCGAGCTCGGCCCACGCTCTTGTCGGCGGCCTCGTTGGCTCCGCTCTCGCAGCGGCGGGGGGCGGCGCGGTGAACTGGGGCGGGCTGGAGGGCTGGAAGCCGGTCGGTGTGCTCGGCGTGTTGATCGCGCTTGGGCTGTCGCCGCTGATCGGGTTCGTCTCGGGGGCGCTATTGATCCGCCTCGATCGGCGCCTGCTACGACGCGCCACGCGGGGAGTCGGTGCGCCGATCAGGAGGGCGGAGTGGGGAATGACGTCCGCGCTCTCGTTCAGTCACGGCGCGAACGATGCACAGAAGGCGATGGGCGTGATCGCGGCGCTCTTGCTTGCCTCGGGCCGTGAACAGGTGCTGACGGTGCCGCTCTGGGCAAAGCTCGGGTGTGGTGCGGCGCTGACGGTGGGGACTTTGCTCGGCGGGTGGCGGATCGTGCGGACGGTCGGCCGCGGCATCATCCGGCTTGCGCCGCTCGACGCGTTCGCGAGTCAGACCGCTGCGACGGCTGTGATCCTGCCTGCGTCCTACCTGGGGGCGCCCGTGTCGACGACGCACGTCGTCGCGTCGTCGGTCGTGGGCATCGGGGCGGGGCGGCGCCACTCGCACCATGTGCGCTGGAGGGTCGTCCGCGCGATGGCCTCCGCCTGGCTGCTCACGCTTCCGGCCAGCGGCGTGCTTGGAGCAGTTAGCTTCCTCGTTTGGAGAGGACTCGAATGAAGGGAAGGCATCGCTGGTTTCTGCCGGACACCCCCGATCTGCTCGGGATGCTCGGCGAGCAGGTCGCGATCACGGTCGAGGGCATCCAGGCGCTGGTGGCGTGGGCGGGCGGAGACGCGGCCGCGGTCGATCGGCTGCGCGACTGCGAGCATCGTGCCGATGACGCGAAGCGCGCGCTCCGCGACGCGCTGACGGCGGCGTTCACGACCCCGTTGGAGCCGGAGGACATCTTCGAGCTCTCGCGCGGCCTCGATCGAGTCCTGAACAACGCGAAGAACGCCGTGCGGGAGGCAGAAGTGATGCAAACGATGCCCGACGGCTCGATCGCGGAGATGGCCACCGAGCTCGCAGACGGGGTGGCTCACCTCGCCGATGCGTTCGCGGCACTTGACCGAGATGGCAACACGCTGGCGACGGAGGCGGCGACCCGGGCCGCGAAGACCCAGAGCCGGCTCGAGCACGTCTACCGGCGCGCGATGTCGGCCCTGGTGACGAGCGACGACCTGCGCGAAGTCGCCGCGAAACGCGAGCTCTACCGCAGGCTGGCCCGCACCGGCGACGACTTGCGCGAGGTCGCCGAGCGAATCTGGTACGCGGTGCTCAAGCAGAGCTGACCTGCTCAGTGTTTCGCCGAAGTGAAGATGAGCGGCTTTGCGGATGGCGTGGCCCGCCTTGCCGCGGATGATCTCGGGAGGATGGAGACCACCATGGAGACAGCCGTGGGGCAAGTCGGGCAGCTACGGCAGCTCGACGAGACCTTGTGGGAGCTGCCCGAGACCGCGCGGGCGGACATGCGCGTCCCGGCTCGGGTGTTCGCGGATCGCGAGCTGCTGGAAGCGATCCTGGCCGACCGCTCGCTGGAGCAGCTGCAGAACGTGGCGACTCTGCCGGGTGTGGTTGGGGCCGCACTAGCGATGCCGGACATCCACCAGGGCTACGGCTTCCCGGTCGGCGGCGTCGCTGCGACCGAGGTGCCTGACGGAGTCGTTTCCCCGGGCGGCGTTGGCTACGACATCAACTGCGGCGTGCGCCTGCTGACATTGCCACTGACGGTCGACGAGCTCGGCGACCGTCGTGAGGCGCTCGTGCACGAGATCTCGCGCGCAGTTCCGGCTGGCACCGGAAAGCGGAGCGACTTGCGCGTAACGGGCGCCTCGTTGGATCGCCTCCTCCTTCACGGTTCGCGGATGCTCGTCGAGGAGCTCGGGCTCGGCACCGAGGACGACCTCGAGCACACCGAGTCGGGCGGCTGCCTCCCCGGCGCGGACCCGGCTGCCGTGTCCGAGCGAGCGAGTGCCCGTGGTGCCGGGCAGGTCGGGACGATGGGTGCCGGCAACCACTTCATCGAACTCCAGTACGTGGGTCAGGTCTTCGATCCGGCCACGGCGCGGGCGTTCGGCCTGCAGGAGCGCCAGCTGACGGTGTTGATCCACTCTGGCTCCCGCGGGCTGGGACACCAGGTGTGCACCGACTACGTGCGTGCCATGGACGGAGTGCAGCGACGCTATGGCATCGTGCTCCCCGACCGGCAACTCGCCTGCGCTCCGCAGTCGTCCCCTGAAGGGCGTGCCTACCTCGCCGCAATGGCTGCCGCAGCGAACTTCGCGTGGGGGAACCGCCAGGCGATGGCACACCAGGTGAGAGAGGCGGTCCGGCGTGTGCTTGGCGATCGGCTCGCGGAGGAGACGCGACAGGTCTATGACGTCGCCCACAACGTCGCCAAGCTCGAAGACCACGCCGGGCAGTCGGTGCTCGTCCACCGAAAAGGGGCGACGCGTGCCTTCCCGGCCGGTTCTCCGGATATCCCGATGGCGTACCGGTCCGTCGGTCAGCCCGTCTTCATTCCCGGCAGCATGGGTACCTCGAGCTTCGTGCTTGCGGGCGAGGAAGGCTCGCTGGAACGCTCGTTCGGCACCACCTGCCACGGCGCCGGCCGGCGGATGAGCCGCACGAGCGCCCGCAAACGGATCACGGGCGGTCAGCTTCGGCAGGCACTCCAAGAGCGAGGGATCGTCGTGCGATGTCCCTCCAACAAGGGTCTCGCCGAGGAGGCGCCGTTCGCGTACAAAGACGTCGAACGGGTGGTCGCCGTCGTCGAGCAGGCCGGGCTCGCCCGCCGGGTGGCACAGCTGCGACCCCTGGGCGTCGTCAAAGGCTAGGAGGTTCGCCGACGATGGTCCCGCTTGCCAGACGCACAGTGTCCCCGGCGTACCCGCATCCGGGACGGGGCTGGCAATGAAGCTGGCGACGGTTCGCATCGACAAGCCGGCCGAGCTGAACGTGATTCTCGGCCAGGCCCACTTCATCAAGACGGTCGAGGACGTGTACGAGGCGCTCGTGGGCAGCTCCCCAGCTCTACGCTTCGGGATCGGCTTCTGCGAGTCCTCGGGGCCCCGGCTGGTACGGCGAGCAGGCAACGATCCAGAGCTGGTCGAGCTCGCGGTGCGCAACGCCCTCGCGATCGCCGCAGGTCACGTCTTCATCGTCTTCCTGCGGGATGGCTACCCGGTCAACGTTCTCAACCAGCTGAAGCAGGTGCCGGAGGTGTGCCGGATCATTTGCGCAACCGCCAACCCCGTCGAGGTCGTGATTGGCGAGACGCCGCAGGGAAGAGGGGTTCTCGGCGTGATCGATGGCGAGGTGCCGTTGGGCGTTGAGACCGAGGAAGATGTCGCCGAGCGCCGCGACCTGTTGCGAACGCTCGGCTACAAGCTTTGATCGGTAGTTCGCCACACCTGCGTCGGTATCGGTACCGATGCGGGCGAGGGCAAAGCTCCCAAAGATTCGAGCTATGGCAGTCTCCTCCGAGCTCGAGCGACCACGTCGGTCTCGGCGGGATCCGGAGCTGAAGCCGGAGCAGCTGAGGCGCCGGGTCGACCCGGCTCGGCTCGGCTTTGCGTCCACCGCGGAGGTCGACTCCCTTGTGGGGACGATCGGCCAGCCGAGGGCGCTTGACGCGCTCGACTTCGGGCTCGAGACGGGGACGCGCGGCTTCAACGTCTTTGTCGCCGGCTCCCCCGGATCGGGACGGTTGACGACGGTCCTCGACGACTTGCGGAAGCGCGCGGCCGCGAGGGCGGCGCCCGACGACTGGATCTACGTCCACAGCTTCAGGAACCCTGACCAACCGACCGCGATCCGGCTACCCGCCGGGGTCGGGCCTGAGTTTGCGCGCGCGATGGACGAGTTCGTCGACGCGCTACGTCGAGAGATCCCGCGGGCGTTCGAGACTGAGGAGTATGAGCGGCGCCAGCGAGACGTGCTTGGCGAGATCGCGGCGCAGCGGCAGGCGTTGGAAGACGAGTTGACACGCTTCGCGGGCGAAAGGAGCCTCGCCGTCAAGACGACTCTGACCGGCGTCGTCTCGATCCCGCTCGTCGAGGGAAAGCCGATCAGCCGCGAGCAGTTCGAGCAGCTCCCCAAGGAGCGGCGCGCTTCGATCACAGCGGCGACCGAAGAGGTGCAGGAGCGGGCCGGGAGTTACATCCATCAGGTGCACCAGCTCGAGCAGGAGGCGGTTCGTAGAGTGCAGGAGCTCGATCGCGAGGTTGCGCTGTTCGCCACGGAGCCGCTCTTCAACGAGCTCGAGCAGCGCTTCGGCCGGCCGGATCTTCTTTCCTACCTCTCCGACGTCAAGGCAGAGGTCCTGAGCCATGTGCGCGACTTTCGTGAAGGCGAGGAACCGCCTCTGCCGTTCGGGCTCGGTGTGCAGCACGCTGCCGCCGCACGCTTCCATGTGAACGTGTTCGTGCACAACGACCCAGCCGCTGCGGCTCCGGTCATCGTCGAGCGGAATCCCACGTACTACAACCTGTTGGGCCGGATCGAATACCGAGCGGCTTTCGGCTCGATGGTCACAGACTTTCGTGAGATCAAGCCGGGGGCATTGCACCGTGCGAACGGCGGTTTCCTGATCGTGGACATGCTCGACGTCCTCCGCCACCCGTTCGCCTGGGAGGCACTGAAGCGAGCGCTACGAGCTGCCGAAACGCGGATCGAGAACCTCGGCGCCGAGTACAGCGCGCTGCCGAGCGCGACGCTCCGCCCCGAACCGATCCCGCTCAACGTCAAGGTCTTGTTGCTCGGCCCTCGGTTCCTCTACGCGTTGCTCTACCAGCTCGACGAAGACTTCCGCGAGCTGTTCAAAGTGAAAGCGGACTTTGCGCCCGAGCTCAATTGGACGAAGGAACACGAGCGCAACTACGCCGGCTTCATCAGCCGCTGCGTGCGCGAGAACGAGCTCCATCACTTCGATGCACCGGCGGTCGCGCGCGTGATCGAGTACGGCGCGCAACTGCGTGAGAACCAGCGAAAGCTGTCCGCGCGGCTGCTCGAAATCTCCGATCTCGTGTGCGAGGCGAGCTTCTGGGCGGAGCGACACGGGCACGAGCTTGTCGGCGCAGACGATGTCGACCTCGCGATCAGCAAGACCGAGTACCGCTCGAATTTGCTCGAGGAGCGGGTCCAGGAGCTGATTCGTGAGGGAACGATCGTGATCGAGACAAAGGGCGAGCGCGTCGGGCGCGTGAACGGGATCTCGATCCTCGACCTCAGCGACTATCAGTTCGGCTGCCCGTGCCGGGTCAGCGCGCGTGTCGCGCTCGGCCGCGGCGGGATCGAGAGCATCGAGCGCGCGATCGAACTCTCCGGCCCGATCCACTCGAAAGGCTTCATGATCCTCTCCGGTTATCTAGCCGCCACCTATGCGCAGGAGTGGCCTCTCGCCCTCTCGGCCAGCCTGACGTTCGAACAGTCGTACGACGAGATTGAAGGCGACTCCGCCTCCTCGACTGAGCTGTACGCGCTCATCTCGGCACTCTCAGGGCTCCCGCTCGATCAAGGGATGGCCGTCACCGGCTCGGTCGACCAGCACGGCGACGTGCAGGCGGTCGGCGGCGTGACCCGCAAGATCGAGGGCTTCTACACCACTTGTAAGGCACATGGCTTGACCGGACGGCAGGGCGTTCTCATTCCGGCGACGAACGCGCACAACCTGATGCTGAACGAGGAGATCGTCGAGGCGGTGCGCGCGGGTCGCTTCCACGTCTGGGCCGTGCACACGATCGACGAAGGGATCGAGCTGCTGACCGGGCGCGCCGCCGGTCGCCGCGCCGCGGACGGCACCTTCCCCGCCGAGAGCGTGCACGGCCTCGTCGCTGCAAGACTGGCCGAGTACGCGGAGCGGCTCAGCGCCTTTGCTGACGTCCGTACTTCCCCCTGACACGCATTGGTAGCGCGCCCGATGCGAGGCGAGCCTGCGAGAGGCAAGCTTCGGTCGAGAGGTCAGCACAAGTGAAAGCCGATCAAGAGCTCGATCTGCCGGTGAGCATGTTCGGCCGGCCGCTCTTCCGCGATCGCTTCGAGGCGGGTCGCCGCTTGGCGGATGCGCTTTCGGGCGAGCTCGATGAGGACGCAGTCGTCGTCGGGCTGGCACGTGGCGGCGTGCAGGTCGCTGCCGAGGTAGCGCGAGCGTTGGGGGCGGCGCTCGATGTGGTCGCGGTACGCAAGATCCGGCACCCCTGGCAACCCGAGTACGCACTCGGCGCCGTGACGCCAGCCGGGGGCGTGTACGTGCGCGCTTCAAACGGCTTGACGCGACAGCAGGTGGCGCAGGCTGTGGCGATGGCTGAGAAAGCGGCAGGTGAGCTCGACCGGCGGCTCCATGCGAGGCACCCGGTCGTGAGCGTCCGCGGCCGGACGATAGTTCTCGCCGACGATGGTCTTGCGACCGGTGCCACGATGATCGCCGCGGCCCGCTGGGCGAGGTTGTCGGGCGCAGGCCCAGTGGTCGCCGCCGTGCCTGTCGCCGCCGCCGAGAGCGCCGAATTGGTCCGTCGGGAGGTCGACGATTTCGTCTCGCTCTATGACCTGACGCACTTCGGCGCCGTCGGCGTCTGGTACCAGAGGTTCACCCAGGTCAGCGACGACGAGGTGCTCGAGCTGCTGGACGATTTGGCTGCGGCACCGAAGACCGCTCCGGCACAGCCCTTCGTCGCACCCTGGCGAAGCGGACGGTGAGCTCGGGTAAGCGGGCGCGCTG
>CAVQEP010000012.1:0-57524 GCA_963711545.1 uncultured Actinomycetes bacterium | reverse complement strand
GACGATCCCGTCGGGTCCGGGGTGGGGCGCCGACGTCGATGAGGACGTGCTACGGGCGCATCCGTGGCCTACGTGATCTTGCCGTCGAGGAAGAGCTTCTCCATCAGGACCGCGACCGGAATCGCCACTGCGACGAGCGCGCCGATCACCGGCCTCGGCAGCCGCACGACGAGGATCGCCAGCGGCAGGAGCGCAGCCTGGCTGCGCTGGATCGACACGTCACCCTGAGCCAGCGGCAGCGCCCAGGTCGCAAACGCCCAGAGCAGCAGGAGCCAGTCGACCCGCTCGAGCGAGCGCCTGCGTAGCAGCGCGTGCACGAACACCGCGACGAGCGCCGCCGTGACGACGGCGGTCTGAACGCCGCGCGCCGAGTAGATGTTGATCGACGTCCCGTCCACGAGGGGACGCAGAGAGTCGCGGGTCGCGGCGACCGGATTCTGGAACGTGTGCCGGTAGTTGCTCTGGACGAGGAAGTAGGCGTTCCAGTGGCCGGTCTCGATCGCCTGGTCGACGAGCAACGTCACGAATCCGGCCAGTGTGAGGCCACTCGAGAGCGCGATCCGGCGCAGGCGCTCGGAGATGGACGGGCCGCGATCGGCGATCAGCCAGACGGCCGAGACCGGGACGAGCAGCACGCCGAGTGGGTAGGAGAGCACGGCCGCGAATCCGGTCAGGCCCGCCGCAAGGTAGCGGCCTCGGTGCAGCAGCCAGAGATGGGCCACGGTGAAGAAGGCGAGCATCGAGAGTGGAAAGACCGCGTAGTCGTAGACCTGGCCCGGGGCCCAGGCGGCGTAGGCCAGAGCCAGTCCGACGGCTGCGTCGCGGCGGCGCCTGAAGAACGTGCTCCAGGCGAGGACGATCGTCCCGGCCGTGAAGACGACCGAGAGGACCGCGGCGGTTCCGCGAATCGGCAGGCCGAACAGATGGAGCCCGCGGACGAGCCACGGGTAGCCGGGAAACCAGCCGGCATCCCCGCACCAGGCGTGGGGCTTGGGCCAGACCCCGGGCGGACACTGGTAGAGGTCGTAGCCGTCACGCGCGATCCCCTGGTAGTGGATCGAGTCCCAGCGCGCCCAGGACGCGCTGTCGAACGGGTCGTAGCCATGGAGGTGCGCGACGACGGCGACACCTGCGGCCGCGACCCCCCAGATCGCGAGCGGGAAGACGAGCGAAGCCCGGGACCGCATCGGTGGCGAACACTAGACTCGGCCGCGGCTTGGACCCTTTGTCGCCGCGGCGCTCGAGGACCGTCGTGCCGGATGCGGCGACGTTCGAGACTGCCCTCCTCGTCGCCGGCTTCGCCGTCCTCTTCGTCCTCCTGCCACACGAGTTGAAGGGCGACGACTTCGCGCGATTCACCGACATCGAGCGGCTGATCCACCACGGTGAGCTCTCGGACGGGCGGTTCTCGCTCGTGATGCCCCTCGTCTCCGCACCGCTGCTTCTGCTCGGCGAGATCGTGCGCACGCCGGAGTGGTGGGCCGCCCACTTCAATCTCATCCTCGTTGCGATTGCGGTCCCGGTCGCGTTCCGGCTTCTGCGCGGACGGGTCGACGGCGGGGTGCTGCGGAAGACCGTCCTCGTCCTTCTCTTCGCGTCGTTTCTGACGAATCGCCTGCGCGATTACAACGCGGAGATCCTGACGGCGACGCTCGTGACCCTCGGCCTGGTCCTGATCACGACCGGCCGCCGCACGCTGATCGGCTGGGCGGCGATCGTCGTCGGGGTCGTCAACACCCCGGCAGCCCTGGTCGGCGCGCTTCTCCTCGCGATCGCCGAGGCGCTGCGCACGCGCCGGCTTCGTCATCTCGCCGTCCCGGTCGTCGCGGCGCTCCTGATCATGCTCGAAGCGTGGATTCGCCGCGGCAGCCCGCTCACGACCGGCTACGAGAACGACCACGGGGCGACGACGATCCTCCCGTACTCCGGGAAGCCGGGATTCAGCTATCCGCTGTTGCTCGGCCTCCTGGCGATCCTGTTCTCGTTCGGTCGAGGGCTCCTGTTCTTCACGCCCGGCCTCGTCCTCTGGCTCACAGGCGCGACGAGGAAGCTCCTGAAGGAATACCGCTACCTCGTCGGCCTGATGATGCTCTTCGTCTGCGGGCTCGTTCTCGTCTACGCGAAGTGGTGGGCGTGGTACGGGGGCCTCTCCTGGGGCCCGAGGTTCTTCGTCTTCGCCGCGGTGCCCGCATCGATCCTGATCGCGGTCCGCATCCAGCACGCGTCCGGCGCCGGCTTCGGGAACGCACTCACGCTCCTCGTCCTCACGCTGTCGGCCTGGGTTGGAGTGAGCGGTGGAATCGCCGATCTGTCGTCGCTCGACTTCTGCGTTCGGGACAAGGCGGCGCTCGAGTCGCTCTGCTGGTACACGCCCGAATACAGCTCGCTCTGGCATCCGCTGGTGCAGTTCCCGTCGCTGACGTGGAAGACGGCGGCGCTCGCGGGCTACTGCGCGGTCGTCTTCGCCTACCTCGCGGCACCGCTGGTGACGCGGCTCGCTGCTTCGGTCGTCGCCGAGTCGCGCCTCAGGGCGTGGGCGACCGGATGGCGGCTGTGAACTAACGTCTCGCCGATGCCTCGGCTCCAGCTCATCCCCCAGGCGGAGTTCGACCGGGCTCGCGCGCTCGGCGACCTCGGGCTCCTCGCGGACATGTGCCGCGCGAACGCGCTCACCGCGGTCAAGCGCGCGGGCTCGGGACATCTCGGCTCGACGTTCAGCGCGCTCGACATCGTCGTCCATCTCCTCTTCGAGGAGCTGAACACCGCGGAGCTCGGCTGGGACCATCCCGACCGCGACGTCTTCTTCTCGTCGAAGGGCCACGACGTGCCGGGGCTGTACGCGGCGCTGAATGCGCTCGGCGTCATCCCGTCCGAGCGGCTTCTCCGCCTGCGCCGGCTCGGCGGCCTCGACGGACATCCCGACATCGGAGTGCCCGGCATCGAGGCCAACTCGGGCTCGCTCGGCATGGGCATCTCGAAGGGGCGCGGGATGGCCTGGGCGAAGACCTTCCTCGGCAGAGGGGGCCGCGTCGTCGTGATGACCGGTGACGGCGAGCTGCAGGAGGGCCAGAACTTCGAGGGACTGCAGGCAGCGGCGAGCCAGTCCACGGGGAACCTCTGGGTGATCGTCGACCGCAACGAGTTGCAGTCCGACAAGCCGACGGAGGAGATCGTCGCCCTCGGCGAGCTCGAGTCGAAGCTGCGTGCGTTCGGCTGGCACGTCGCATCCTGCGACGGACACGACCACGCCGAGCTGCGGCGCGTGTTCGCGGAGCTCCGCTCCGCGGGCGACGCGCCGAAGGCGCTCGTCGCGCACACGATCAAGGGCAAGGGCGTCTCCTTCATGGAGCACCCGGCTGCCCTACGCGACGGCGGCGGAACGTATCGCTGGCATGCGGGCGCGCCCGACGACGACGCGTTCGTCCGCGCGCATGCAGAGATCGTCGCGCGCATCGGCGAAAGGCTCGCCGACCTCGTGCTCGAGCCCGTCGACAGGCCCTCCGAGCACGTCGCCTACAGCCTCGAGGGTGAGCCCGAGTCCGGCGCGGGCACCACGACCAGGGCCACGGACGAGTACGTCGCCGAGGCTTTCGGCGAGGCGCTGCTCGAGCTCGCGGACGCACATCCCGAGCTGGTCGTGCTCGACGCGGACCTCGCGTCGGACTGCCGCATCCGGCGGTTCGAGCTCGCTCATCCCGACCGCTTTCACGAATCGGGGATCGCGGAGCAGGACATGGTCTCGGCGGCCGCCGGAATGGCGCGCAACGGCCTCCTGCCCGTGGTGAGCTCCTTTGCCGCGTTCCTCGCCGCGCGCGCGAACGAGCAGATCTACAACCAGGCGAGCGAGGGGACGAAGGTCGTCTACGCGCTGCACTATGCGGGCCTCATCCCGGCGGGGCCCGGGAAGTCGCACCAGAGCATCCGCGACGTCTCGCTGCTCGCCGCCCTTCCGGAGATGACGGTCGTGCAGCCGGCGAACGCTGAAGAGACGCGCGCGCTCGTGCGCTGGGCGCTCGAGGAGGCCGAGGGGAACGTCGCCGTCCGGCTCGCGATCGGCCCATCTCCACGTCGAATCGTGTTGCCTTCCGCCGAGGTCTCGCCGGGGCGCGGAACCGTCCTGAGGGACGGTTCCGAGGCGGTGCTCTTCGCCTACGGCCCCGTGATGCTGCACGAGACGCTGATCGCCGCCGAGAGCCTCGACGCGAGCGTGATCGCGATGCCCTGGCTGAACCGCGTGGACGCATCGTGGCTCGCCGAGGTGGCGGATCCGTTCGACCGCGTCTTCGTGGTCGAGGATCACGCTCCCGTCGGCGCCCTCGGGGATTGCATCAGGCGAGCGCTCGACGGCCGGCCGGTGACGGTGTTCGGCGTCGACGGCTGGCCCGCCTGCGGGACTCCGGCCGAGGCGCTTCGCTTCCATGGGCTCGACGGCGCGTCGCTGGCGCTCCGCATCCGTTCGGCGCTGCGGTCGACGTCGCACGCGCCGACGGCGTGACCCGCTCTCACCTCCTCGCCGTGGCCTCGGAGCGGCTCGGGCGGAGGCCGCGGCTCGCGACGTCGGTCCTGCGCCTGCCGGCGCTGCTCCCCAGGCGTCTGCGCGCGCGCCTCTACCGCTCTTTCTCGTGGCCGCTCGCGAAGCGCCTCAGGGCGGAGGCCGAGGTCTCGGTCGCGGGAGGAAGCCGGATGCTCGTGCGGACGGACGATTCCGTCGGCCGCGTGCTCGCGATCTCGGGCGTGTGGGAACCGAACGTGACCGCCGCCTTCAACCGCCTGCTCTCGCCGGGAGACGTCTGCGTCGACGTCGGCGGGCACATCGGCTACTACACGCTGCTCGCCTCGCGCCTCGTGGGGCCTGGCGGCCACGTTTATGCATTCGAGCCCTCGCCTGTGAACTACCACGCGCTCTCGTCCAACCTCGAGCGCAACCGCGTTGCGAACGTCACCGCGCTCCAGGTGGCCGTCGGCGCAACCGCGACGCGCGCCGAGCTGCACGAGGGACCCGGCACGAACACCGGCGGCGCGACGCTGAGCCCGCTCCTCGCGGCGCGGCGTGGTGGGCAGCCGGCCGTCGAGGTCGAGGTCAGGCCGCTCGCCGACAACATCCCCGAAGCCGACTGGGCGCGGATCCGCGTCGTCAAGGTCGACGTCGAGGGATACGAAGTCGACGTGCTCGAGGGGCTCGTCCCCATCCTCGAGCGTGCAACACGGCTGGCGGTCTTCGTCGAGCTGAGCCCGAAATGGCTGCCCGAGATCCCCGGCTACGTGGAAGGCTTCTGCCGCCGCCAGGGGTTCAACGCGAAGCGCCTGCGCACCGGCTACACGCTGGACGCCCTCTTTCCGAGCGAGCTCAGCGAGCCGGAGGAGGTCGACGCGATTCCCACTGAGCACTGCGATCTCCTCCTGACCCGGTGACGATGCCTTGACGCCCGTCTGGCTCGTCCTTCCGGATCCGTTCTCGTCGCGGCTCTTCTTCGACACGGGCATCGTCGAGAAGCTCCGGTCCGAGCTCGGCGACCGGCTGGAGCTCTTTCTGCTCGATCGAGGCGAGCAGGCCGATGCCTGGCGCGAGCGCGCGGCCGGCCTGAAGACGACCGGCGCGGCCGAGCTCGTCCCGGGCCGTCTGCCGCCTCACCGGGCCGCCCTGCGGCGCGTCGACGGCTGGCTCGATCGCAGGATCGGCTTCTATCCCCTCTCGCTCCGGCAGAGCGTCCGTCACGGCTTCAACCGCGAGCGCCTGAGGCCCGGCCACCAGAACTGGTTCCTCGACCCGACCCTCGCCGGCCCGCTGCCCCGATGGGGATTCCTCGATCCGCCGATGATGCGGTGGCACTACGGACGCCTCCGGCACGTCCCGCCCGCCATCGGGCGACGGCTCGCGGCCGAGCGTCCGGGGGTCCTCCTGGCGAACATCCAGATGCACGCGGTCGTGCCCTTCATCGTCGGAAGCCGCCGGCTCGGGCTGCCGGTCGTGGGGCACATCGCCAGCTGGGACCACACCGTCGGCAAGGGGATCGTCGCTCCGGGTCTGAGGCGGTACATCGTCCAGAACGAGGTCATGCGGGACGACCTCGTCCGCTACCACGGGATCCGCGAGGAGCGGATCGTCGTCGCCGGGTGGCCGCAGACCGACGTCTTCCACCGCCGCCGTCCTCGCGCAGAATTCGACCAGGTGCTCGCGGGCCTCGGCCTCGATCCCGGGCGGCCCGTCGTGCTCGTGATGGGCAACACGCCGACCAACTCCCCGTTCGAGTCGCAGTTCGTTGAGCGGCTCGTCCGTTGGTGGGAGCCGGAGGCTGCGGCCCGCTTCTCGCTCCTCTTCCGCCCGCATCCGCGAGATCGGGATTGGCGTGAGCGCTTCGGCTTCGCGCTCGGACGCGACGGCGTCGCGGTGCAGGAGCCGAGCTTCACCGATCTCGAGACGCTCGCCGTTCTCCTCGAGCACGGCGACTGCGTGGTCGCCAACGCCGGGACGATCCTGCTCGATGCGCTCGTCAACGACAGGCCCGCGGTTTGCGTCCTCTACGACGAGGGCGCTCCCGGCGGCGAGAGCTGGGCGCTGAAGAACGTCAGCGGCGAGCACTACAGGTCGCTGATCGAGTCCGAAGCCTTCTACCGCGCTCACAGCTTCGAGGAGGTCACCGCGGGCATCGGCCGCGCGCTGGCCGATCCCGCGGAGCTAGCGCCGGAACGGTCACGGGTCGCGCGGGAAGTAGTCGGTGATGTCGACGGCCACGCGGCCGACCGCGTTGCCGACGCGATGGTCACGGCCCTCTAGGCGAACCGCCCACGGCAGCGGCGTACACTCGGGCACGTGTCGCCCGGGGTCAAAGGACGGGCCCAGACAACGTCCGAAGGCGAATCCACGCTGGTCCTTCGGTTCGAAGGCGTCCGCATCGCGCCCATGGCGCCGGCCATTCTCGTCGTCGGCGCCGCCCTGGCCGTCTGGCTCCTCGGCGACGTCGGGCTCCGAGACATCGGCGTCTTCCTCGGCTACCAGCTCGGCTTCGTCGCGATCCCCGGCTGGCTGCTCTACCGCGTGCTCGCGCCGGAGGATTCGGCCGCCCGAGCGCTGGTGTTCGGTTGGGCGCTTGGCTACGTCCTCGAGATCGGTGCGTACATCCTTGCCTCTGCACTCGGCGTGCGCGGCCTCTTTTCCTTCTATCCACTGGCGCTGGCGCCGCTCCTGGCGATCGGGCTTCGGCAAGGGATCGGGCGGCGGGCCGTCGACGGGGTGGGCCCAGCGCTGGTCACGGCCGTCGTCGGCGTGGTGTCACTCGCCTACATCGGAATCTCGTACTTCGCCACGGCACCACTCCCGTGGCGAATCACGAAGGTGACCTACTTCAGCGACATCCCGTACCACCTCTCCCTCGCGGCGG
The DNA here is from genome assembly GCA_963711545.1 of uncultured Actinomycetes bacterium. Taxonomy (GTDB): domain Bacteria; phylum Actinomycetota; class Thermoleophilia; order Gaiellales; family Gaiellaceae; genus 3-1-20CM-4-69-9. The sequence continues at coordinate 50,145 of CAVQEP010000012.1, read as the reverse complement.
AGGCCTTGCACCACTGGCCGATGGCAGATCCCAACGTCTCGGGAACTGCGCTCTACTACCACGTCTGGGCACATCTCGATCTGGCGGCGACGAGCACGGTCACCGGACTCCCGCTTCCTCTTCTGCTTCTGCGGCTGACTCTTGTTCCACTCATGCTGCTCTTCCTCGCGCAGGTCGTACTCGCGGGGCGGGCGTTCACCGGCCGAGCGTGGGTCGGAGCGATCGCCGCCGGTCTTCTTCTCCTCGTCGGCGAAGCGGATGTCCAGCCCTGGAACTCGTACCCGTTCCTCGGCTTCTTCTTCATCGGCATCTGGTTCAGTCCGACCTTCCTGCTCGGGCTCGTCTTCTTCGTTCCCGCGGTTACGCTGATCGCCGAGCGGTTGGATAGCAACGAGGGCGTTCGCGCGGGCTCGAAGCGCTGGGTGCTCATCGGGCTCTTCCTCATCGGGTGCGGTGGAGCGAAAGCGACGATCCTCTCTGTTCTCCTCGGCGCGCTGGTGCTTCTCCTCGGGCTGCGCTGGGCGAAAGCTCGCCACGTCGGCCCGAACGGCCTCATGGCGCTGGCGAGCGTCGGTGTTGCCTTCCTCGTGTACTACCTGGCCATCTACCGTCACTCGGCGCTCGGGCTCGGCTGGGATCCGCTCGGTTCGATCGGCGCGATGGGTTGGATCACCGATCTGCGCAACTCCATCGGGAACGGGATCGGCTGGCCCCTCGGGGTCGTCCTCGGAACGCTCGGTCTCTTCGGCGCCCAACTCGCAGGCTTGCCTGTCCTGATCGCGCTTCGGCGGCGCTTGACCGAACGGCGCATTCTGCTGCTCGCTCTGTTCATAGTCGGGCTCGGCCCCTTCTACCTTCTTCACCAGCCCGGCAACAGCCAGCTCTTCTTCACACACTACGGGCTCGTGGCTGCCGTCCTACTGTCCGCGGAAGGAATCGTTCTACTCTCTGCAGCGTGGCCGGCTCGGGCAGTCGTGCGCGCAACCGCGGCGAATGCCTACGCGACTGCCGCGCTCGTCGTACTGCTCGTCTACGCCGTCGCCACCGTTCACGGGGTCGCCTCCGCATTCGTCGCCGCGCTCGCGCTCGGAAGCGTCTTCATCGCCCTCTGGCGCTGGTCGTCTCCCTCGGGACGCGCGAACGGTCGGCTCTCCGCACTGGTCATCGCCGGGGCGGCCACTCTTCTGCTCGTGAGGTGGCTCGGCGGGAACGTGAGCCGTGCAACCGAGGGCTACGCCTTCGTCGCAGCCCTGCTGGGCGGAACCGCTCTCGCCGCCGCACTCTCGCACGGTTCCCGGAGACGGGAGCTCGCTCTCTTCCTCGTGGTGGCTGCCGTCACCGTCGGCGCGCTCGACGTCCCTCTCGACTACGGTCCCGAGGCGATCGACCATCTTCAGGCCGGCACCCGGTTCTACAGGCAGTCGTCAACGGGGCTGAATCGTGGACTCTATAAAGGCCTGAGTTGGATCCGGTTGCACACGAGCGACGATGCAGTGCTCGCCGTCAACAACTACTACGACGGGACCGGGCGCTACAGGCAGGCGACCTACTTCGACTATGCGGCCTTCGCCGAACGGCGCGTCTTTCTCGAGGGCTGGATATCGACCGCGACGGCATGGAACACAGTCGGCACCGGTGTCCGCCAAGGCCGCAAAGTTCCGTTCCCGGAACGCTTCCGCCTCAACAATGCCGTCTTTCAGCATGCCGATCGGAAGGCTCTGAGCGTACTCGTGCATGGTTTCGGCGTTCGTTACCTCGTTGACGACCGGGTACAGGGGACCGCGTCCAGCCGGCTCGGACGCCTGGGACGAATCGCGTTCGAGAATCCGGCTGTCATCGTCTACGCCGTCGGGCCGGCCTCGTGACTGCAGCCACGTCCCTCCGCGCAGGGGTGTCGGTTGTCGTGCCCGTCTACAACGGTGCGGAGACTGTCACCGAGCTGCTCGCTCGGCTGCACGACTCGCTCGGTGGCTCGGCGGATCCCTACGAGGTGATCTTCGTCGACGATGGAAGCGAGGACGCCACCTGGGACACCGTCTCAGGCCTGATTCGAGGCGATAGCTCGGTGCGGGCGATTCGACTAATGCGCAACTACGGCCAGCACAACGCCCTCCTCGCCGGCATCCGCGCCGCCGTCCACGACATCACCGTGACAATCGACGCAGATCTTCAGTATCCGCCTGACCGAATTCCGGACCTCGTGGCCGAGGTGCGTGACGGCACTGACGTCGTCTACGGGACGGCGGGTCGGCGGGCGACCGGCTTGGTCCGGCGATCGATCTCACGTGTCGCACGGCGCGTGCTGCGAGCCGCCATGGGGATCGACGTTACGTTCTCCAGCTTTCGAGCATTCAGAACTCGGCTTCGCGATGGCTTTTCCGGGTTCAGCGGTCCGTACGTATCGATCGACGTACTCCTCTCCTGGTCGACGAGACGTTTCGCTTCGATCCCGATCTCCCAGTCGGCCCGCGCGCACGGCCGGTCGAGCTACTCGGCATCGAGATTGGCGAGCCTCGGCCTCACGATGATGACGGGTTTCAGCACGAGGCCGCTCCGCCTCGCCAGCCTCGTTGGCTTCGCCTTCACGACCCTTGGCCTCGGGCTACTGGTCTATGTGCTCGTGAACTATCTCGTGTACGGGCAGATCGTCCACGGATTCACGTTCCTCGCGTCGATCATCTCGATCTTCGCGGGTGCGCAACTGTTCGCGCTCGGAATCATCGGCGAATACCTCGCTCGCGTGCACATGCGTGTACTCGATCCTCCGACCTACGCAATCCGCGAGGAACTCGGGCGGCAGCGCTAGTCGGGCGGTTACGGCTTGGTCGCGACGACGAGCAAGGATCCGCCAACGGGGAAGGAAAAGCCTCGGCCGATCAACTTGCGTTCAGCGAGGAGGATGGAGTCGAACGCACGATCGACGGGACGGGGAAGGCGAAGCTCGCGCTCTAGGTCGTAGGTCGCGAGGTCGCGTGCGCGGCGCAGTCGCGATGCTACGAGGAACGGCAGCAGGAATGACACGAACGACGTCGTTCGGACAACGTGCAACCCCGCTCGCCTCACCTTGGCCACGAGCTCGGTGCGACGGTAACGCCGCTCGTGATGAGCGAAGCTGTCAGCCGCGCTCCACAGCCGGGGATGCTGGGGGACGGTCAGGAGGAGGCCGCCGCCGGGCCGGACCGCGCGCGCCATCTCGGTGAGCACCTGCTCGTCCTCAGGGACGTGTTCGAGCACGTCGAACGCTCCCACGACGTCGAAGGCCCCTTCGAGTTGCAGGTGCCGTGCGTCGAGCAGGAGGAGCGGGACCTCGGGGAGCCGCCGCCGTGCGATCTCGAGGCCCGATGGGAACAGCTCTGCCCCGGCGATGTCGAGCTCCGGTCGCGCTCGGCCAATGGCCTGCAGCACGAATCCCGTTCCACAGCCAATCTCCAGCACGTCGCGCGCCTCCGGAAAGTACGTCCGGAGGGCCCAAAGGATCAGGCTGTTGCGTCCGCGGAACCAGAAGCTCTGCTCTTCGAGCCGTTCCAGGACCGCGAACAGCTCCGAGTCGTAGCCGTCTCTCGCCTCGCCGCGCATCACCGAGAGATAGCCCGGGCCTCGAGCCGTCTCCTCGCAGCGCGCACAGAGCCAGCCGTCGCTGATTGCGGCGCCGCATCCGATGCACAAGGCCAAGGGCCTCAAGTTACAACCTGCGCGGTCGCATAGGATCGGCTCCGGCTCATGAGTCAGCCGGGGGGTACAGGCGCCGCGCAGGCCGTTGAGGAGGAGCGACGCACCCCGCCCTGTCGGCTGCTCGCGTGGGACACCGAGTTCTGGGGACAGCGCATCGCGCGGGTCGAGGAAGACCGGATCACCCCTGCGCGAATCAACACTGTCGACAAGTGGTGCGGCGAGAACGACGTCGCCTGCGTGTTCCTTCTCGTCGAGGCCGGAGACCCAACCGCGACCCTCGCGGCCGAGGGCGCCGGGTTCTTCTTCACCGACGTGCGGGTCACGATGACGGCGGACGTCATCGGCCGCCGCGGCGGAACGGGCTCACCCCGGCATACGGCCGGCACGATTCGAGGATCGCGAGCGCCTCATGCATCTGGCGCGGGTCAGCCACCGCATCACTCGCTTTTTCCACGATCCACACTTCGACGACGAGCGTTGCGCCGAGCTCTACGCGCGTTGGTTGTCTACGAGTTTCGAGGGAAGCGCCGACAGGGTCATCGTCGTCGAGTCAGATGGTGTCTCCGCCGGATACGTCACCTGTGAGCTCGAGGACGGTGGCGCGGCCGGTCGTATCGGCCTCATTGCGGTCGACCCGGAGTTTCAGGGTCGAGGCCTTGGCTCTGCCCTGTGCGAGGCCGCCCTCGACTGGTTCGCCAGCGTCGGCGCCGCGGCCGTGGAGATCGTGACGCAAGGTCGTAACGTTGCGGCGCAGCGGGTGTTCCAACGTGCGGGTGCGCGGACGACCGCGACCCAGCTCTGGTTCCACAAGTGGTACGCAGCGCCCGACGCGCCAGCCGGGGATTCCTCCGTCAGCGGTTGAGAGTCGCTCTGAGGGGCTCGCGCCGTCCTCGTGCCGCCTCGGTTACGACGTAGAGGAGCTGTCGGATTCGCGTGAGAGGATATTCCTGCTCGGCGCCGGCAACGCGCAGCCAGTTCTGGATGCGGTCTCGATGGGTCTTCCCCACCATGACTTCCGCCTCCATGAAGTAGTTCGTGAGCCCCGACGAGGCGAGACGTGCTTCGAGCTCGCGTTGCCGGTGCGCGAGCGAGGGGATCTTGCGGACGTCCGGGTCGATCATCACCGAGCGCACACGAGCGAGCTGCCTGGAGTCCAGAAGGTCCTCGACGATGTCGACCTCCGCGCCCTCGCAGTTCAGCTTCACGAAGATCTCGTCGTCGGAGCCGAGATTGTCACGAAACCAGTCGGAGGCGCGGACGAACCGGGCCGTCTCGCCGCTCGGCTTCGAGTGGAACTTGTCCTCGAACATGCTGGCGCCGCGGCTGCCCGGGTCGTAGAGCGCGTGCTCCGCCGTTCGGTTCCAGAGGCCGAAGTGGCAGACGTGAACGCGAGAATCGGTGACCGCGTCGAGCGCGGGCCAGCACCTGGCGGCCGGCTCGAAGCAGTAGATGCGATCGAAGCCGTACTTCGGGTCGCGCACCGAGTGAAGTGACGACCCCTCGTGGGCGCCGACGTCGAGGAAGACCTTCACCGCACACGAGACTAGCCAGCCTTGTTCGGCGTTCGGCCCTGAAGTAGCGTCTGTCGTCAGGTGGGCGCGGGCGTGTTCGTTCTGGGGATGCATCGAAGCGGCACGTCCGCGGTGACCCGCTTGATCAGCTTTCTCGACCTTGCAACTCCCACCGGAGCTGATCTCGTTCCTGCCGGCACCAAGAATCCGAAGGGCTATTGGGAGAGCATGTCGCTCGTCGCCTTCAACAGCCGCGTCTTGGATGCGGTCGGCTCCGGCATGTCGTGTCCACTGACGCTCGCCGCAGGCTGGGAGCTCGATCCGAGCCTCGACTTGCTTCGGGGGGAGGCACCGGACGCTGTCCGCCGTGCCTTCCCCGAAGACCCCTGGGTCTGGAAGGACCCGCGGCACTGCCTTACCCTCGCGTTCTGGGCCGACGCACTCGAGATCCGGCCCGTCGTCGTGCTCGTGCTGCGCAACCCGCTCGAGGTTGCCGCTTCCGCGATGCGGGCCCGGAGTGAAGAAGGGAAGATCTACGGGCTGGCACTCTGGGAGCGATACCTCCGGCAGGCGCTTCGACAAGTCGACGGCCTTCCGGTTCTCGTCGCGAGCTACGAACGGGTGCTCGAGGATCCTCTCGCCTGGTGCGCAGAGGCTCATGCGTTCCTCGTTGGGGCCGGCATCGAGGCTCGGTCTCACCGTGAAGAGGAGGTGCTGGCCTTCGTCGAGCCGGGGCTCAGACACAACGCCTACACGGTCGGAGATCTCGCCGAGGACCCCGACGTGTCCAGGCCTCAACGCGAGCTCTATTACAGCCTCGAAGAGCTGGCCGGAAGCCATCTCAGCTTCTCGCCGCCTGAGCTCGCGGCGGAGACTCCCACGACAGAGGCCCTCCTCCGTGAGCGGCGGCGGTCACTCGAGATGCAGCAGGCCCTCCATCGAGCGCTCGATGCGGAGCGGCAGTCGCACCCCCTTCCAAGGCTCCGGCGCCTCCTCTGAAGTCGCGCCGAGTTTCGAGACACATCTCGTTGACTCGATCGCCTGAGCTTCGGACCTAATCGCTCGAGCGAGACCCGAGGAGAGCGCAGCCTCCCAGCAGGACGAACGCGGGTGCCACCGGCAGCGCGAAGCGCTGGTCGGCGAACAGCCCCAGGGCGTTGAACACGATCACGATGAGCGCTGCGACGGAGAGGGCGACGAGGATCCCGGTCCCGCGCGGTCTCCGCCAGAGGAGCGCCGCGATCCCGAGCGCGATCCAGAGGATCGAGCGAGGGAACCAGCGCGACATCTGGTCGAGGCGAAGCCTGACCTGGGCATTGCCGGTCGTCTTCGGGAGGTTTCGGAAGAGGGAGTCGAGCTCGCGCTGGATCGCGTCGAAGCGCGGACGCTGGGAGGGCTTCGAGAAGACGAAGTGGTGGCGCGTCCCCGAGGTCCATATATCGCGGATGCTGTTGTCGGGCCTCGAGATCCAGAGATTCTGGCCGGACGGGATCGGCTCGCCTTCCGTCGGCCGTGGTGCAGTGGCCGACTGTGCCGTGGCGGCGGCCTGCTGTGAGGGCGGCGCGCGGAAGTACGACCTGCTGAGCTGGTGCCAGACCGTCGAGAGCACGCCTCGCGTGTACTTGCCGGGATGGGTCTTGACCGCCTCGATCCCGGCCTTGCGGAGGATGGAGTAGTTGCTGTCCCAGCCGAAGACCTGGTCGGACAGCAGATAGAGATCCTCGTGGATGCGAAAGCTGCCGCTCGAGAAGACCCGGTCGAGTGTGACGTGGTAGGCCTTGTACGGGTCGCGGGTCAGGAGGTGCTGCTGGATCGCGTCCGACAGCTTGCGTGATGCCGGGCCGTTGTCGGGCGAGACGATCCGGTCGGAGATGAACGCGCGATAGAACGGGATGACGGCGTTGCCGCCGCGCGCGAGCGTGTAGTCGCCGAAGCGCACTCCGTTCAGGACCGCCCAGGCGACGAGCGGCGCGAGGGCGGCGACGAGAAACGCACCGGCCCATTTCGCCCGTGCCCTCCAGCCGGCCGCGAGGAAGAGCGGGAAGAGTGCGAAGACGATCAGCACTGCGTTCCCCGGCCGCACGAGCGCGAGCAGGGCGACGCCGAGACCGGCGAGGACGAACCGCGAGGGCGACGGTCGAGAAGCGGCTCGGGTGAAGAGCCAGGCCCAGAGAGCGAATGCCGCACGCGAACAGCGCGTCGCTCGAGATCTCCGTGAAGAGCAGGCCGTACGCCGGATACACGAGCACGGCGAGGGCGACAAAGACAGCGGCGCGCGCGCCGAATGCCCGCGCGGCCGCCGCCCAGGCGACGACCGATCCCGCGAAGAGCACGGCCATGAGCGGCCAAGCGAAGAACCCGCCCGCCACGTCGAGAGCGCTGCCGACGACGACCGGCGTCGCCGGTGTCCGGAAGAGCATCGCCCACGGCAGCAGCGGGTGCCAGTCGAGGAACTGGATGTAGCCGAGGAGATATTCGTCGAGGTCGCGGCCCCCGACCAACGGCCATCCGATCGCGCGAATCGCATAGACACCGAGCGCGACGACGAAGAGGAGGACGGCGCCGGCGCGCCGCTCGGCCAACCGCTCGAGCCGGTCGAGCGCACGCGCGAGCTGCTGGAGCGCGCGGCTCAGGACGACTGCCCGGCGCCGGCGGCGCGCGAGGCCGGCTTGCGGAAGAGGTGCATGTCGTGCCGCCCGCTCTCCGCGGCCGGCCTGAAGGCCTCGAGGTCGAAGTCGGCGCCGAGCCGTTCGTGCACGTACGAGGGCGGGTGGTACGCGCTGCAGAGGCTTGTCCCCGGAGCTCCTTCGTAGAGCACGACGACGTCGCCGCTCGCGAACGTCTCTCGCTCAGCCGTGCTGAGCCGCTGCAGCGAGAGGTAGTACTCCCCGAGCGTCGAGAGCAGGAGATAGCCGCCCGGCTTCAGGACGCGCCGGCTCTCGGCCATCCAGGCGTGCTGAAGGTCGGCGGGCAGATGGGTGAAGACGGAGAACGCGTAGACGAGGCCGAAGGAGCAGTCGGCGTACGGCAACGGCGGAGACATCTCCGTGAGGGACACGTCCGCGAAGGGGAGGTTGGCCGCGCACCACTCGACCATGCGCGGATTCATGTCACAGCCGACGATCCGGGTGCTCGGAAGCCCGGCCCAGTGGCGAAGGACGCGGCCGCAGCCGCAACCCCAGTCGAGCAGCGCATCGAGGTCTTCGATCGGCGAGCCGCTCTCCTCGAGCAGGTCCCGGATCAACTGCGCGTGCTGCTCGCCGCTGCGAAGGAAATACGAAGCGTCGGCATGTCGCGGCCCGGCCTGGGCGCGAAGCAGCGCGGGCGGGAGCGGGAGCCCGTCCGCGCTTCGTGCTCCTCCGCGCGAGAGGGTCGATCTCGTCGCGAGCGCGAGCTCGTACAGCCGGACCGCGGGGCGAGCGAGATGCAGCCTGTGCACCCGCGTCGAGCAGTCTTCTCCGCAGGCCCCAGAACGCCGGCTCGTTCACAGGTGCAGGACGGTAGCTGTTGCGCCGGAGAGGAGACAGCCGGATCACTCTGCTACCCTCGCCTGCGGCTTTCGGGCAGGCAGTCCGTTCCTTACAGGGGGTTCACATGCGCGTCCGGTTCGTCCAACTCTTGCTGCTCCTGGCGGTGGCGGCCGCCGCGTTCGCGGGCATCGCGAAGGCGCTCGACTTCGACGACGAGGACCCGCATCCCCCGCGGGCCGAGATCGGCCTGCTCTACCACTACGAGATCGGCACGCATGCCGGCTGCATCCCGCACCACGTCGTCATCTCCTCGGGCCAGTTGCCGCCTGGCCTCAAGCTCACGCAGATCGGCTACCAGACGGCGCTCGTCGACGGGATCGCCACCGAGACGGGGACCTTCAGCGCATGGCTCGCCGTGAAGGACTGCGAGAACCGCAGCGCGGAGACCCTCTTCACGTTCGAGGTCTGGCCACAACGCTTCTTCGTGGCAACCCAGGCTCTCAGGGCCGCGCCGCTCGGCAGCTCGTACTCCGCGACGCTCGAGACGAGCGGGATCCCGTCGAACACGACGTGGGAGCTCGCCGGAGGAACGCTCCCTGTCGGGCTCACGCTGTCAAAGGAAGGCGTGATCTCCGGGACACCCACGGCTGTCGGCTCTTCGACCTTCTCGGTGAAGGCGACCGGCGTCGCGAAGGACTTCACCGGTACGCGCGTCGACACGAAACAGCTCACGCTGAAGGTCGTCGCCCTCGCCGCGCGCTCGGCGCGGTCTCAGGCCGAGGTCGGCATCCCGTTTCGCTCGACGCTCGTCGGCTCCGGAGGCCAGGCTCCCTACACCTGGACGGCAACGGGCCTGCCCGCCGGTCTCGCAGTCTGCGCCGGACGGGACGATCAGCGGTACGCCCGCCCGCGCCGGCGCCTACTCGTTCGCGGCGGGGATCACCGACGCGACGGGCGCCGCCGCGACGGTGCAGGTGAAGCTCTCCGTTCGCGCCCGACTCGCCATCACGTCGCGCAGCCTTCGCACGGCAGCCAAGGGTCACGACTATGTCGCAAAGATCGGGTTCCGCGGCGGCGTGACCGGCCTCCGGTGGACGCTCACCGCCGGAAAGCTCCCCGCCGGCCTGAAGCTGGGGTCGCGCACGGGAACGATCTCCGGTGCGCCGAGCGCCGCCGGGACGTTCCGCTTCACGATCCGGGCGCGCGATTCGCTCGGGGCCGTCGCGACGAAGAAGCTTGTGCTGACCGTGCGCTAGCTCGGCGCCGCCGGGCTCCGCACTATTGTCGGGCCCGGCACGATGATCGACGTCACGGTCTCGATCGTTCACGCTTCGAAGCCCGAGCAGACCCTGGACTGCCTCGAGTCGCTTGCAGAGGATTCCGGCAGGCACTGCTCGACCGAGGTCGTCGTCCTCGACAACGCGTCGGGCGACGGGCTCGCCGGTGCCGTCGCGGACCGCTTCGCCGGCGTACGCGTGATCGACCAGGCCTGGCGGGCGGGCTTCGGCGCGAACCACAACACGATCATCCGATCGACCTCGAGCCGCTATGTCTTCGTCCTCAACCCGGACACGCGCGTACCGCCAGGGACGATCGACGGCCTCGTCGACTACCTGGACGCCCACGCGCGCGTCGGCGTCGCGGGGCCGCTGCTGCGGGGCTTCGACGGCCGCCGCCAGTTTTCGGCCCTGCGGCTGATGACGATTCCGGTGCAGCTCGTCTGGGCGCTCACGCTCGGGAAGCTCGGCGCGGTGATGTCACATCGTGGAACGCGCCCGCGTCGCGTCGGGGCCGTGTCGGGAAGCGCGATGCTCGTCCGGCGTGACGCGCTCGAGCTGGTCGGAGCGTTCGACGAGGCCTACTTCATGTACTGCGAGGAGGCCGATCTCGCGCAGCGGCTCGAGCGCGTCGGGCTCGAGCGTCACTACGTCCCGCGCTTCGAGGTCCTCCACCATCGCCTCCAGTCGACGTCGGATTTCCCGGAGCGGCGGATCAACGAGTTCTGGTGCTCCCTCGACCTCTACCTCGAGCGGCATCATCGCCCCGTCGAGGCGCGCATCCTGCGCTGGCTCACCGGCTTCGGCTATCTCCTCGCCGTAGGCGCAGCGGAGGCAGGCAGCCGGGTGGTAGAGCGGGCCCGGCCGGCGACGACGAGCTCATGGGATCCCGCGACGTACCGCTTGCACGTGCGGAACGCGTTTCGCGGAGTCTCCGGTCCGACTCTTCACGCGCTCGCGGACGAGTGGAATCGCGAGCACGACGCCGTTATGCCGCGGGTCGTCGAGCCACGGCGTTGAGCAAGGCCCCGTCTCGCGAGATCAGATCGACGAGGCGGCTCGCAGGCGAGAACGTGTAACCGAGCCAGGCCTGCGGAGGACGATCGAGCACGAGCCTTCCCGCGAGCCTGTACTGGAGGCTCGCCAGCAATGCGAAGCCGTTGTCACTGCCGGCGCCGAGCGAAGAGATCTCGAAGCCCGCGCCGCTGAGTGCCCGCCCGAGTGACTCGCGCGTGAAGTGCGTTCGATGCCTGGGAAGCTCGAGCGGGAACCAGTTCGTCCCGAACCTTCGTCGTTGCCGGGAGCCGAAGTTGGGCAGGCTGATGACCAGGGTCCCTCCTGGTCGCAGAAGGCGCCGGACGCGGCCCAGATCCCCGCGCGGGTCGACAACGTGTTCGAGGGAGTGCGTCATGACGGCCGCGTCGAACGACGCATCCTCCAGCGAAACGCTCTCGAGCGTCCCGACGTGCGCATCGATGCCGCGCGCCCGCGCGAGCTCGCACGCCGAGGGAGACGGATCGATCCCGGCGACACGCAGACCCCGGCGCAAGAGGGCCGCGCCGAGGTCGCCTCGCCCGCAACCCACGTCGAGCACAGCGCCGTGGCCGCTCTTCGTCAGCGCATCGAGTGGCGCCCGCATCAGCGCGCGGTCGAGGATCAGCTCCTGCCCGCGCCGCTGGATCGTGCCGAGGATCCCACGCTGGAGGACGTATGCCTGATACGAGTCGGGATAGAACGCGGCGAGCTCGTCCTGGCCCGCAAGGGGCAGCGTCCAGCCGCCGCCGCAGGTCGAGCAGACGGCGACGTAGAACGTCCCCGGCACGCCGTGAATCCTGTCGCGGCCCTCGATCCGCCACGAATCGATGGGTGGAGAGCCGCAGATCGGACACGCTTCGACGCTCATCGCCCGGCATCGTAGGCGCGCCTCGAGTCACCCTAGAATCGACGCGGTGAGGGTCGCCGGCACGTGCTCGGGCTTCACCGCCGATTCCGCAGATGCGTCCGGTCGCTGGCGGCCGGTGCTGAGCATCGTCGTGCCCGTGTACAACGGCGGCGCGGAGATCGTCGACAACGTCGAGACAATCCGCCGGACGGCAGCGGGGGAGCTGGCGGCCGAGGACGTCGAGCTGATCGTCGTCTCGGACGGGTCGATCGACGGCAGCGGCGAGCGGCTGCTGGAGAGCCGGCGCGACCTCGGCATCCGAGTCATCCACTACGACCGCAACCTCGGCAAGGGATATGCGGTGAAAGCCGGCGCGCTTGCGTCGCGCGGCGACTGGGTCGCTCTCGTCGACGCCGATCTCGACCTCGACCCGGCCGCGATCCCCGAGTACCTCGCCGTCGCGCGCGCGGAGCAGCTCGACTGTGTGATCGGATCGAAGCGGCACCCCGGCTCGTCGGTGCAGTACCCCGCATCGCGCCGGGTTGCCAGCTGGTGCTACCAGCAGCTGAACCGCTTTCTTTTCCGGCTCGACGTGCGCGACACGCAGGTCGGTTTGAAGGTCTTCAGCCGGCGGGTCGTCGACGAGGTCATACCCCTGCTGCTCGTCAAGCGGTTCGCCTTCGACCTCGAGCTGCTCGCGGTCGCAACGCAACTCGGATACGGGCGGATCCGTGAGCTGCCGGTGAAGCTCGACTACCGGTTCACGGGCTCCGGGGTTGGTTCGAACGCCGCCCTCCTCGCGCTCTGGGACACCGCGGCGATCTTCTACCGGCTCCGGATCCTCAAGACCTACGAGCGCAAGCGCAGGCTCCTCGGTGATCTTGGCTCTCGCACCGTCGACGAGCCTCCCCGCGTGACCGTCGTCGGCGACGATGCAGAGCTCGCGGCGCTCGACTACCCGCGCGTCGAGCACGCCGCAACGGTCGACGCCGCAGGAACCGAGCTCGTCGCGGTCCTCGGTCGAGGCGCGCATCCCGCAGGAAACTGGATCTCGGCCGCCGTTCCATTCTTCGCGGACCTGCAGGTCGCCGCCGTCGTTGCGCCGGCCGTGTCTCCGCTGCGCGGCGGGCTGCGCGAGCGCCTCGCGGCGGCCGTTCTCGAATCTCGGCTCGGCGGGGGGTCCCGTCGCTCAGGGTCCTTCCCGGGAAACGTTCGGGTGGTCCGTGACCATCCGGCCGAGACCGTCGTCGCACGGCGCAGCCGACTACCTCGACGCCCTTGCCGCCGGTGTCCCCGGACGCGACCTCGTCGCGTGGCTGGCCGAGCGGGGCAGGCGCACCGTCTACACGCCGGACACCTCTCTCGCCCTCGCCCCGGCTCCGCTCGTGCGGCCGCATCTCGCTGCAACCGCGAGCCACGGCCGCGAGCGCGGCGCCAGGGCGCGCGGCACGCGTGGACGAAGTCTCAGCCTCGCGACTGCCGCCTCACTCGTCCCGGCCCTGGCCGCTCTCTCGGGTGTCGCCTTCCTCGTCGCCGGCGGCGGCCTGCGGCCGGTCGGCCTGGCCCTCGTGCTCGTGTGTGCCGCCGCGCTTGTCGTCAGCGGCCTGCACGCGGCGCTCCGGTTTCGTTCGCTCTCCGTCGGCATGCTCGAGCCGCCGACCGTCGTCGCGAGCCAGGTTGCGTACCTCTTCGGATTCATCCGCGGCCTGGCCCGGGGTCGTCCCTGAGACATCGACATCGAGCTTCGCCAGCAGATCACGAAGCAGCACCGGCCAGTCGAATCGTCGTGCGTAGGCGAGCGCCTGCTCGCGCCTCTCTTGCCAGGCGGCCGGTGACGAGAGAACTCGCGACACCGCATCCGCGAGTGCGGCCGGGTCCTCTCCCGTCACGTCCGCTCCGGCAGCCCGGGCGAGCTCCTGCGCGTTTGGCGGCACGTCCGTCAGCACGATGGGAAGGCCCGCGGCGAGATAAGCCTTGAGCTTGCCTGGGTCCGCATAGCGCGTGAACGTGTCGTCGGTCGCCCGGTAAGGCGCCACTGCGACCGCCCCTTCCGCGAGGATCCGCTCCACCTCGCGGTGATCCGGGACAAAGCCGTGGAACCGCACGATCGCGTCGAGTCCGAGCTCGTGCGCGTGCGCCCGAAGCGAGCTTTCGAGAGGACCGGTCCCCACGATGTCGGCACGGATGTCCTCACCGCCGTCGAGCAGGATTCGCACCGCTCGCAGGAGCGCGTCCACGCCCTGCCTCGGCACGAGGTGCCCCAGGAAGACGATGCGGCGGCTCTGATAGCCGTGGTCCGGCGTAGTGAGGACTCGGTCGAGCCAGGCGCCCATCGGCACGACGTACGCCGGCCTCGCTTCTTCGGAGAGACCGTGTCGATGGTTTCGTCCAGCCCGTGCCGACTCCGTGAGCTCGACGCGCGCGTCCGCGCGCTCGCAGCAGGTCCGGTCGAGCCGGTCGTAGAAGCGGGTCAGGAGCGAGCCCGGGCCGAACCGATCCGGCACGAAGTCGACCGACCACAGCACACAGGTGCCCGCTCGCCCCATTCGTCGCGCTACGAGCCCGCGGCCGCACGCGAGCGGGTTGAAGCCGAACCAGACATCTGCGCGGCGCGGAAGCAGCGGGACGAACGGATCGAGCGCGAACGACGCCGGCGGTCGCAGCGGAATCAGGATCGAGCTCTCGTCGGCTCGCGCGCCGTCCCTGTAGGTGGAGATCACGTGCCGGTTTCCCTGCTCGCGCGTGAGCGGGTGGAAGATCGTCACGACCTCGGCTCCGCGGGGCACGAGATAGTCGCGCAGCGCCTGAGCCGGCCCGTCGGCGAAGCCGTTGGCGGCGATCACGAACGACGTCGGCTTGCGCACGGGCGCTCAGCCGCCCGTGACCGCGAAGTTGTAGGACAGCAGAGGCCGGAACGGCGGCAAGCGCTCGAGGCCGTCCTCGACCATGCCCTGAAGAGCGGGAAATCGCTCGAGCGGAGGCGCGTAATGCGCTTCGAAGGCGCCGAACCGGGCTTCGGGAAACACGTCCCGCACGAGCTCCCGGAAACGGCGGCGGGTGAAGTGCTGGTGCCCGAGGGCGAGTGTCATGTGCGGGTAGAAGATCGGGTTGAACCGATTGGCCTCGATGATCAGCGCCCTCCCGCCCGGGCTCAGCACCCGGCGGTATTCGGCGAGGGCCTGCTCGGGTCGCTCCATGTGGTGCAGCGAGTCCTTCGAGTGCACGAGATCGAAAGTCGCCTCGGGAAAGGGGAGGCTCTCTGCGTCGGCCGCGAGGAAGGTCAGTCCGGGCTCGTCGCGCCACTCGCCGCCGGGCTCTACGTCGATTGCAGTGACCGTGCCGACCCGGCCTCGGAGCAGTCGAGCCACGCCGCCGTCCCCGCAGCCGCTGTCGAGAAGCGACTCATCCCCGCGAAAGCGATATCCGAGCTTGTCGATGCACCGGAGCCGATAGCGAAGCCGTCCGCCGGACACGGCTCAGCTTCGCCGCGTGAACGAGGCGCTCAGCTGCATGCTTCCGCGCCGATCGCGCACACGGGCGAGGTCACGCGACTCCAGCCGCCACCAGAGGTCGTCCCCCCGCGGGCCCGACAGCGCCCTTGCCGCCGCGAGCTGGGCGACCTTCACGGGATGCCCCGTGAACTGGACCTCCTCGACCTCGAGCCCTGAGGCGCGCGCGGATTCCACGAGCCCCTCGGCCTCGTAGCGGCGCAGATGGCCGAGCCGCCGATCGTGACGTCGGTTTGCGGGCCGGAAGATCGGCGAAATGTTGCGGAGAGCGTGGGGAACCGTCACCCATGCGAGACCGCCGGGCTCGAGGACGCGCGCCATCTCCCCGAGCACTGCCGAGTCGTCCGGAACGTGCTCGATCACGGCGATCGCAAGCGCGGCCGCGAACGCGGACGATACGAGCGGTAGCCGCTCGGCCGAGCAGCACACCCAGAGCGTGCGCTCGTGCGCTCCCTCGGCAACCGCAAGCCTGCAGGCGTTGACGAGCCCCGCCAGAGACAGGTCGCAGCCGACCGCCGGGATGCCCGCGCGTGCCGCCTCGATGACCGTGTAGCCCGAGCCGCCGACCCCGACGTCGACGAGCGGCCCGCCGTCGAAGGCTCCTGCTGCCCGCAGCCTGTCGAGGTAGCTCCGCCGCCAGTTTTCGAGCCGGTAGACGTCGTAGGCGGCGAACTCCTCGTCGAAGAACCGTCGCTGGCTCTCGTACTGCGGGTCGCTGCGCAGAGCCTCGTCGTCGACCATCACGAGCACGCCTTCGACGACCGGAAAGGCATGGCCTTCCGCTGTGCACACGGCGCGGTCGTGCTCGACGGTGATGCCGGACGAGCACGTCGGACAACGAAGGAGACTCGTCAATGTCGATTGCAGGTCCGGGCTCGAGCCGGGACGGGCGAGCATCGCGAAACCCTAGCGGCGGCACTCGATACGGTTGTCCGTCCGCATGCCGGGGCCCTCACTCAGCGTCGTCATCCCCGTTTTCAACGAAGCGCCGCATCTGCCCGCGACGATCGGAGCACTTCGCGCAGCGCTCGATCGCACCGGCTTCGTGCCCGAGGTGATCGTCGTCGACGACGGCTCGAGCGACGGGAGCGGCGCGGTCGCGCGCGAAACCGGCGACGGGCATATTCCCCTGCGAGTCCTGACGCAGCCGAACCGCGGCCGCTTCGAGGCGCGCCGTGCGGGGCTCGACGCTGCCACCGGCGATTTCGTGCTCCTTCTCGACGCGCGGGTCACCTTGCTGCCCGACGCTCTGACCTTCGTGCAGGAACGCGTCGAGGCGGGCGAGCTCGTCTGGAACGGCCACGTGCGGATCGAGACGGACAACGCGTTCGGCATCTTCTGGCGGCTCTTGGCCGAGCTCGCCTGGCGCGAGTACTTCGACGATCCTAGGACGACGAGCTTCGGCCTCGAGGAGTTCGACCGCTACCCGAAAGGAACGACGTGCTTCCTCGCGCCGCGTAATTTGCTCGTTTCGGCAGTCGCTTCGTTCTCGACTCGCTACGCCGACGTCCGGCTTGCCAACGACGACACGCCGGTGCTGCGTGATCTCGCCGCCCGGGAACGGATCGGGATTTCTCCCCGTTTCGCGTGCGTGTACGCGCCGCGGACCACGCTCCGCCACTTTCTACGCCATGCGTTCCATCGCGGCGTCGTCTTCGTCGACGGCCACGGGACTCCCGACTCACGATTCTTTCCGGTCGTCCTCGCGTTCTTTCCCGCGAGCGCCGCGCTCGCGGTCGCAGGTGTCAGGAGGCCGGCGCTGCTGCCGGCAGCTGCAGCCGCGCTCGGCATCGGGGCCGCCGCGTACGGCGCCTCGGCTGGCCGCACTCCCCGCGAGATCCGAACGCTGGCGGCCGTGACGCCTTTGTACGCAGCCGGTCACGGGCTCGGGATGTGGAAGGGCCTCGGCGAGCTCGTGCGGGCGCGGCTCGGCCGATGATCCTCGTCGTCTTCGGAACGACCGGCGAGCTCATCAAGCTCGCGCCCGTTCTCACGGAGCTCGAGCGGCGTCCGGGCTCGCTTCTCCTCGCGACGACCGGACAGCAGGTCGAGCAGATTCCCTCGTTCCTCGACCAGTTCGGGCTCCGTCAACCGGATCTCTGGCTCGGACAGGGCTCACGCGGCCGGGACCTGCGGGTCAACCGGGACATTCCGGGCTGGCTCGCGCGCATTTGCCGCTCATACGCGCGGCAGCGACGGCGGCTGCGGCGAGAGCTGCGGCACGGAGCCGGACGGCCGCTCGTCCTCGTGCACGGAGACACGATGACGACTGTCCTCGGCGCGGTCATCGGCCGTTCGTTGCGCGTGCCGGTCGCGCACGTCGAGAGCGGCCTCCGCAGCTTCGACCTCCGCCATCCCTTCCCGGAGGAGGTCAATCGCCGCCTGGCGTCCCGGCTCGCGCAGGTCCACTACGCGCCCGGTGCATGGGCGGCGTCGAACCTGAGCGGCGTGGACGTGGTCGACACCGGCTCGAACACGATCCGGGACAGCCTTGCGCTCGTGCCGGAGGGAGAAACGGCGGTCGAGCTGCCGGAGGCGCCGTTCGGGGTCGTGTCGCTGCACCGGTTCGAGCTGCTGAACAGCCGCGCGCGGCTCGGGCAGGTGCTCGAGGCGCTCGCCGACGCGTCGCAGCGGACGCCGCTCCTGTTCGTCGACCATCCGGTGACGGCCGCGGCGCATCGACGGCTTCGGTCTCGGCCGGCTCTTCGACGCGACCCGCCTCGTCCGGATTCCGCGGCTGCGGTTCTTCGACTTCGTCCGCATCGAGCGGCAGAGCGCGTTCGTCGTCACCGACAGCGGCGGCAGCCAGGAGGAGTGCTTCTACCTCGACGTGCCGTGTCTCGTTCATCGCGAGAAGACGGAACGGCGCGAAGGGCTCGGCGAGAACGTCGTCCTTTCCGGGATGCGGATGGAGGTGCTGGAGGACTTCCTCGCGGATCCGGCCCGCTTCCGCCGGAAGACGCCTTTGCCCGCCGAGTCGCCGTCGCAGGTGATCCTCGACGACCTCGACCGACGCGGGTATCTGCCGGCCTAGAAGCCCGGATCCGGGGAGAGCGGAGTGGCGCGAAGCGTGGGCTGTCCGGCGGCACGCTCCGCCCTCGGCGTCGAGATCACGATCGCATCGGCCTCCGAGGTCGGCGCCGGGTCGGTCTTCACGAGGAGCTGGGACAGGCCACGAGGGACCTGGACGACCACGGAAACCTGCGTCGGCCCGGCCAGGGGAAAGGGCTGCTCGCCGGCCGCACCCGCCACGCGGAGCTGCGCCGGCTTCGGCGGCGTCGCCGTGAACGTGACGCGGATGACCTGGTCGACCTTCGAGATGATCTCCAACGGCGCCACGCCGCCGGATTCGGTCAGCGCGAAGCCGACGGAGCCGTCGGCTCCGAGCTTGGGGGGCGCGAACCCGCCGGGCAGGGTGATCAGCGCCGGCGCCGCCTTCGCCGTGACCTGCCAGACGGACGTGTCCTCGGGGAACCGGCCCATGAGCTTGTAGCCCTCCCCGGCCCTGGGAGGCTGCGGGGCGACCTCGGCGTCGACGAGCGCGTGCGGGTGGATCGCGATTGCGGTCACCCCGAGGAACGCCAGCGCCTGCGCGGTTCCTGGCGTCGCGGGATCGAGCAGCACGAGCCGGGCCTCGTCCGCCTCGGTTCCCGCCGGGGCGCCGTTCAGGAGCCGGCGGCCATGACTGCGCTGGGCCAGCCGATAGAGGTCGGCCGAGCCGAGCGGGTACTCCGCCAGGATCCCGGGCGGCGTTCGCTCCACCGCTGTGTACGCGGGCGACACGTCGCTCGTCCGGAAGCGCGCCTTCGCGGGCGTGATCGTCAGCTCGAGGAACGAGAAGACGATGGCGAGCGCGACGACCGCGAGGGCGAGCGATCCTCGCGCGCGGAGCCGCGTCCAGATGGCTTGCAAGGCAAGGGCGGCGAGGGGAATCACGACGGCCATCAGGAGCGCGAGCCAGCGGGCGTTGACCCTGAACGCGGGCACGACCTCCCACAGCGCTTTCGCCGGCATCGGCACCGTTGCTCCGAAGAGATGAATCGGGCTCGGCGCCGCGAACAGCAGGCCCGCGACGAAGGCGGCCAGCAGCCCGGCCGTCACCGCGCGCAATCCGGGCGCGAGCGTTCTGCGCCGGCGCCATGCGATCACGAGCCAGGCCACTGCCAGGCCGATGGTCAGGATGCCGAGATACGTCGCGCCCTCGGTCGAGTTGCCCAGGTGCACGTGCGTGTCGTGAAACGACTTCAGCCGCGTGCCGAGCACGAGGTTGTCCTCGGCCGGGACGAGCAGGTGCTGCGGCTTCAGCCCGAAGATGGAAAGGTCGGTGGCGTCTCGGTGCAGGCCGGCACCCCGGTTGACCCCCGACGAATAGGACCCGATCGCAATCAGCACGCTCGCCCCGACGACCGCCGCAGCCGTCCCTCCGACGAGGAGGAGCCGCCGGCCGCGCGGGGACGCGACGGCCGCGCCGAGCGCGAACGCGCCGCCGGTCACGACCGCCATCGCGCCGTAGTACCCGGACGTCAGCCAGCAGGCGAGCGCCGCGGCTCCGACGAAGAGGAAGCGAAGCCACGACGGCCGCTTCGCGGCGCCCACGAGCGCGAGGAGCAGAAGCGCCAGCACCTCGATGTGGACGAGGGACGCATGCTCCGCGCGCGCCAGGTGCCAGGGGAAGACGACGAAGACCACGCCGGCCCAGATCGCGACCAGGCGGGTGCAGCCGAGGTAGCGGACGAGGAGGTACATGACCACGGCCGAGAGCACGTAACCGGAGAGGACGACGAGGTTGAGCGCCGTTACCTCTCCGAACAGCCTGGTCGCGAGATAGCCCGGGTAGTAGGGAAGCAGCCACTGGAGGTTGAGCCCGTTCCCCTCGTCCCATCCGAAAGGAGCTCCGCTGAGAGTGTGGTGCGTGATCCCGAGGAGGTGAAAGCCGCTCTCGTGCTGGAGCTGCCAGAGCCAGTAGACCGTTCCCGTGGAGTCCGACCCGGGTCGTCCGATCACCGTGGACGCCGCGTGGACGACGACGTGCCAGAAGAGGACGCAGACGAAGAGCGTTGCGCCCGCGAGCGCCAGTACCGACTCCGGCAGGGCCTTACGGACCGAGGTGGTTGCGGCAGCAGCGCGACGGAGCCCGGCCCGAAGTGCGGGAACGCTCGAGCCGACGAAGAGCTCGTGCGCGGCGACGAGCGCGGCGCCGATGCCGACGTTCGCCCACACGATCCCGTGGAGGTCGGTGGGGAAGACCGACAGGATCGCGACCTGAACGACGACGCTGCCGGCGACGATCCACGAGTACCGGGTCTCTCCGCGCGAGAGGTGGTAGCCGACGAGCACGTTCGCCAGCGAGAAGAATCCGATCGCAAGCGCGAACGGCGCGAGGATTCGCCCGCCGACCGCGAAATCGCGCCCGAACGACATCGTCACGAGCCCGACGCCCGTTGCGGCGTAGAAGACGGCGAGGCCGCCGCAGAAGCCGGCAGTGGCGAGCAGCGACCGGCCGAGGATGTCCTCCGTCTGCTCCCCTCGTGCCTGTCGCGCGGCCGTTCGCGGGAAGAGAACCGTGAGGATCATCGCCGGGAGGAAGAAGCCGACCCGGGCGAAGGCCGAGGCGGCGGCGTACGCGCCGGCGTCGTTCCCGGAGAAGCGCGCCTTGACGATCAGGAGGTCGATGTGCGTGAGCAGCGCGATGCCGATCAGGCCGATCGCGACGGGGCCCAGGTAGCGAAGGAACTCGCGCCGGTCCCAGGCCGAGGCGCGTGTCCCGCCAAGCTGGTCGCGGATGAGCCAGAAGGCGAGCGCTGTTCCCGCGAAGCCGCCGAGGACGCTTGCCAGCACCGCCCCTCCGAGCCGCAGGCCGGCAGCCGCGAGCACTCCAAAGAACGCGAGCCGCAGCACGACCGGGGCGACGTACATCACGGCGAGAGCGCGGAAGCGCTGGCTGCCCTGGATCACGCCGATCGCGACCGGCGACACGAGTGCCGTGGCGAGGGTCGTGTTCGCAAGGACGACGATTCCGACCGAGTGGATGTTCAGCAGGTCGTTCAGCGGCACCGCCAGCGCCAGCGCGACGACGACGAGCGGGATCGTCGCCTTCGCGGAGAGGCGCAGCACGGCTCGGGTGAAGGTGTGCGCGCCCTCGGCGTCGCCTGATGCCAGCCGCCTCGAGATTTCGCGTGAGACCGCCATCTGCAGAGCACCCGCCGGGATGAGCACGACGGCGAGGACGCCGAGGAGCGCAGCGAGGGTGCCGTAGTCGTCGCTGCCGAGAATGCGCCCCGCGGCGAGGAGGAAGACGTAGTTCGCGACGATGGAGACGGCCGACGCGAGCGCGAGCTGGGCTCCGCTCCGCACGCCGCTCGCGGCCGGGCGGGCCTCTGCCTGCACCGCGACGGTCAGCGGGGCTCCAGCAGGTAGACCACGCTGCCGCCCATGAGCCGGGACCGCTCGAGCGCCGGCTCCGCCCAGGTGAGGACGCGGGGCACGTGCTCGATCCAACCGGGAAACAGGAACGCGTAGCGCCGTGAGGCGACGTCGAGACCGGCGGCACGGAACAGCGGCTCGACGGCCGAGGGCCTGAAGTGATCCTCGTCGAGGCCGGCGCGCTTCATCCGCGCCTGCGACCAGTGGATGTAGGGGTGGAAGACGTTGGGCTCGATCGCCAGCCACGCTCCGCCGGGCGCGAGCACGGACCGGACGCCCTCGAGAAAGGGCGGGAGCTCGTGCACGTGATGGAGAACGTCGATGCTGAACGCGAAGCCGGCCTCGAGCGGAGGGCGCTCGTGAGCGAGGTCGACGAGCTCGAAGCGGACGTTCTCGCCGCCGTGGGCGCTGCGTGCGTGCTCGATCATCCCCGGCTCGACGTCGACGCCGACGAACTCGAGCGCCGGGTGTGCCGCGGCCAGCTCGGCGAGCAGGCCGCCCGGGCCGCACCCGAGCTCGAGGATCGTCGCACCTACGCCCGCGTGCGCCTCGAGCTCGGCCGCGACGAGCTTGCGCCGGCGCCTCCCGAGGTGGCCTCCCCGCGAGCGTTCGTAGTCCGCCGCAGACAGCTCGAAGTGCGTCTTCAAGCCCGGCGGTATCCCTCTGCGACGAGCTCCAGCGACGCGTCGATGCGGAGCCGCGACGCGTTCTGCTCGAACCACCGTTGCGTCGAGGCGCGGAGGTCGGGGCCTGCGTCCACGACCCGGAGGATCGCAGCCGCGAGCTCGTCGGGCCCGGCGCTCCTCGCGATCGCCCCGTTCTTCCCCTCCTCGACCAGCTCCACCGCCCCGTTCTCGGGGCCGGCCACGACGACGACCGGAGTGCCGCGCGCGGCCGCCTCGACGACCACGAGGCCGTAGCCCTCACGCTCGGAGGCAGTCGCGAGACAGGCGGCGCGTCCGAGCGCCAGGTCGACCTCGTCCTCGGGGCGGTGCCCGGCGACGCGCACGCTCTCCGCGAGGCCGAGGTCGTGGACGAGCGCCTCGACGGCTTCTCGCTCGGGGCCGTCGCCGTAGAGCTCGAGCCGCAGAGCGGGCCGCTGCTCCAGAGCCTTCCGGAAGCCACGCACGAGAGCGCCGACCCGCTTCTCGCGGACGTGGCGGCCTGCGTAGACGACGAGAGCCGGGTCGACCTCTGCGGCCGGGGTCGGCTCGGTCACGCCCGCGTAGATTCCGGGGAGGACGATCGGCCGCCCTCTGTATCCCTCCGCCACGAGGCGGCTCGCGTTCATCGACGACATGCAGTAGGCGACCTGCTGCGTCCGGATGCACGCGCGCTGCACGAGCCAGCCGATCGTCCCCGTGATGGCGCCCGCATATCGCCTCCAGTAGGCGAGCGTCCACACCTCGTGCCAGTCGACGAAGAGCCTGTAGCCGCCGCGGCGGCGCATGAAGGCCGCGGCGAGCAGCGGGAAGAACGGAAACGACGCGCTGTGCACGACGTCGTAGTCGCGCCCGTGACGTGCGAGATGCCTTGCCACAGCGAGGCCGAAGCGAAGCGGCGGTCCGAGAGTTCGCCGATCCTCGTCGTACACGCGTCCGGCCTCTGTGAGGCCGAGCACCTGCACCGCCTTCAGCGCCGGAGGTGACGATGCGTCCCAATGGCGCATCGTGAGGTAGGTCACCTCGTGACCCGCATCGGCGAGGTACACGGCGAGGTCGCGCATCCATCGCTCCGCGCCCCCGATCGTCTGCGGAAAGAGGTGGTCGTAGACCAGGCAGACCCGCACCTAGTGCAGTGCGTGCTCTGCGAGGTCCACGGATGCGCTCACCGCGTCGTCCTCGCGCCGCGATCGCATCGTGAGGAGGCCGATGAAGAACGAGCCGAAGATCGTCTGCACCCCGAGACCGAAGAGTGTGATCGCCAGGGCGGTCGGATATTCGTCGGCGAGCGCTCCGAACCCCCGGTGCGCCCAGCGGACGAACACGGTCACGAGGATGCCGAGCCCGGTCAGGACGAGCACGGCGCCGAACAGGACGCCGTGCTCCATGTGCACCTTCTTGCGCAGCCGCTCGAGCAGCGCGTCGTGCTCGCCGTAATGTGTGAGCGCGTACGTCCTCGCGAAGACGCCGAGCTGCACGACCTGGGCGCCCATCAGTGTCAGCGCGACGAACGCCAGCATCGTGTGGATCTGCCAGGTGCGCCCGAAGACGTCGACCGGGCCGGTCGCGAGAACGAGCATGCCCGCGATGCCGAGCACGAGCATCGCGATGCCCGGCAGGAAGTAGAGCCAGCTCGGGCTGTAAAGGAGCATGAACCGTACGTGGCGCCAGGCGTCGGTGAAGCGGCTCAGCTTCGATTCGCCCTGCCGCGGGAAGTAGTCGATCGGGATCTCGCCGACACGCAGCTTCCGCCGGAACGACTTGAAGACCATCTCGGACGCGAACTCCATCCCGGTCGAGTGCAGGTCGAGCACCGGCAGCGCCGATCGCCGCAGCGCCCGCATCCCGCAGTGCGCGTCAGAGACGTCGATGCCGAAGAGCCGGTTCAGCATGCCCGTCAGCACCGGGTTGCCGATGAAGCGGTTCGACCAGGGCATCGCTCCTTCGTGGATCCGCCCCTCGAAGCGTGAGCCGAGGACGAGGTCGGCTCCGTTCTCGAGCGCGTCGACGAACGCGGGCAGCTCGCGCACCGGGTACGTGCCGTCCGCGTCGGCCATGACGAGATAGTCGCCGCGGGCGTGCGCAATGCCGGTGAGATACGCCTGTCCGTACCCGCGCCGCGGCTCGAAGACGACGGTGGCGCCGTGCTCGGCGGCGATCTCGGCGGAGCGGTCGGTCGAGCCGTTGTCGATCACGATCACCTCACCGTCGCGCCCGGAGCGCTCGATCCCCTCCCACGCCTGGTCGACGACGGCTCCCACGGCCGCCTCCTCGTCCAGGCAGGGAATGACCACCGAGATCTGCGGTGAAGCCGGCGGCACGGTGGCAAGTATGCCTGGGCTGTAGCCTCCTGGAGTTCAGCTACTCCGACCTTCATCGTCTTTGCTAACTCGCCCGCAGTGAGTGATAGCGCGACTCACTCATCGCCTACTCGGCGCGGCGTCCTGCGGCTAACGCTAGCCGCCTGTGCGGAGGGCGAGTACTCCTTCTTGTCGCGTCGAGGACCCTCCGGTGCGGCTCGGAGCTGCTTCAGCGCGTCGCCGAGGAAATCGCCCTTCTAGGCGCATCGAGATCAATCAGCTCATGAGGCCTTCGACAATCAATCGATCGATTCAGTTTGCGGAGAACTTCGAATATTCCGGAATCCTCATCAGTCCGCTGCAGGTCGAAAGTGAGATCGAGCAGTTTCTCGAGTTACTCCTGTGTGATCCACCGCACGTTGTTCTTGAAATTGGAACGGCACGCGGCGGCACCCTGTTTCTGTTGTCTCAGGTTGCACATGAGAAGGCACTTCTCATCTCGATTGACCTTGATAGTGGCCCGACGTCGTTTGGTGGACGCCCCGCGTACAGACGCCGTGGGCGCCTCTATCGATCGCTAGGACGCTCACGACAGCAAGTTTCTTACGTGGCGGGCGACTCACACCGAGACGAGACGATCTCCCGAGTTCACCATTTGCTTGGCGGTCGCGAAGTCGATCTCTTGTTCATCGATGGCGACCACTCCTTCGCAGGCGTCGCAGCCGACTTCGAAATGTATTCACCGCTCGTTCGAAGAGGCGGTCTTGTGGCCTTCCACGACATCGTGCCTGGTACTCCGGAGGATGTCGGCGGGGTCCCTGAATTTTGGCAGCAGGTTCATACAGATCACGCCATCGAGTTCGTGGAGGATTGGAGGCAAGGTGGTTATGGGATCGGCGTTTTGCGCATGTGACGGACCTCGCGTTACTCGCCCTCTCGCCGACACTCTGGAGTTGGACCGTATTAGGTCAGCGTGCGCCAGAATTCCTCGTCATGGCTCATGGCGGAGATGAGGTGATCACTGTGTTGTCGGAGGTCGTCAATCAGTTGCAGTTTCTGTCGCCGCACAGGGTCGTATCGGTCTAATAGCGCTCTGAGGGGGCTTCCCTTAGGAAGGGTGCCGGAGATGCGACTTAGACGATTCTTACGGGCTTGATCTAGGGAGCCTTGCACGAAGTCGACACGCGAGAGACCCTCCCTGAAGCCGGCTCCGTGATGGTAGACGAGGCTTCCGTGAGTTCTGTCTCCGTAGAGCCCGAAGAAGACAGCATGCAGGTTCACATTGTTCATTCGACGCAGGGGATACCACTTGATTCCAGTCGAATCGAGCAATGCCAGGAGATTCCCGCCGACATCCGTGACCGTGTTCCGCTCAGGTCGCGCCATCCATGCCCGGGGTGCCAGTTGCCTCCAAGCTCTTGCCAAAACCCGACTGTGGTTAGACAGAAGGAGGGATGGGGCTGAATGTCCCCGTTATTTTCAAACCGTTGTATGGCAATCAGTCGGTGGTCATCGAGTCGCTCGCGAACAAGAGGAGCAATCGGCGCGATCGGGAACGCGTCGCCGTCGATGAAAAGCAAAAGGTCAAGGGGTCGGAAGCATTGAAACGGATGACGTCGGCAAGCAGGTTCAATTTCGTCGCGTGGTCACCTATGGCCTCGCTCGACCAGTAGAAGAACTTCTTCGCATGGCCTTCGGAAAGTCGGTAAGAACGCATATGTCAAGTGAGGCTTGTCCAGATAACGCTCTAGGTAGCGACGCTGAAGGTCGATCCACCGATCACTCCGCCAGTGGACTGTTGCAACGTGGATCATCGCAGCAACGTACCCGGACCGAATACCAGGACTCGTCTTCTACCGCCCTAAGTCTGCGACCGAAACATAGTTATGCCGTCCGGCGCTGATCGCGGCCGCGATGGCTCCATCGTGTGCCTTCCGAGGTGTTGGGCATGGTTACTCTGAAAGTGGGGACGGGACCGACATATTCAAGAGATGCTTGAAACCTGAGCTTTCGCCTGCGCCCCTCATGTGATGGCGATCGAAGATCTTTTCGCGACTCGTGACCGGACGTGCCGCCGCGCTCGCCGAAACCCGCCGGGGCACCGGCATCGTCTTCCTCGTCGCGCTCGCCGTCTGGTGGCTTCAGGCTCTCGTCATCCCGCTGGGCGAAGGACGGGATCTCGGCACCTATCTCGGCGGCTACGTCCAGCTGTTCCAGTCGCACCCGATCGACCTCGGATACGTCCTCGGGCGCACGCCTCTGGCGATGCTCGCGATCGGCGGGCTGCTCGACTTCGCCCGGGGTGCCCTCGCCGAGCCTGTCGTCTCGGTGCTCTACGCCGGGTCGATCGTCGCCTGGTTCCTCGCCGCACGGGCGTTCGGCCCGCGAGCGGCACTGCTGACGACGCTGGTGCTGCTCCTGTACCCCGGGTACGGGATCCTCTTCCACGAGCTCTCGTCCGACGCGCTCTTCGCCGCGGGCTTCGCGGGCTGGGCGCTTTTGCTCGTCCGCGTCTTGCGCAGCCCGACGCCCGCCGGGTTCGGGTTGGCCGGGCTCGGGGTGGGAGTCCTCGCGTTGATCCGCCCCGGGAACCAGGCGCTCCTCGTCCTCGCGGTCGTCCCCCTTCTCCTTCGCGCGACCTGGCGGACGCGCCTCGTCTCGACCGCGGCGTTCGTGGTTCCGGTGGTCGTCCTCGTCGGCGGCTGGGCGATCCACAACGGGATCCGGTACGACAACTACACCGTCGCGCGCGGGGGCAACGCAACCGTCCCGTTCTTCCGGGCGTTCGTGACCGACAGGATCGTCCGCCCTTCGAACGGGCCGGCGACGCGAGAGCTGGCGCGGGCGGTGCAGCGCGACCTGCTGCCGAAGGAGCCCTACCGCTCCTACGGGATCACGCTCGACGACTTCTTCCGCGAAGCGAGCCCGCGGATGCAGGTCGACCTGCTCGCGCTTTCGGACCGGTTGAAGGGATGGCACAGCAACTACCGGTGGTTGCGCGACGTCGGCATGGAAGCCGTCCGCACGCATCCGGCGCAGTACGCGCGCGGCGTCCTCGGAAGCATCTCGGGGATGCTGCGGCTCGCCCTTTACCGCTCGTCCTCGGCGCCGACCCAGACGGCTTCCGCCGCTGCGACACCGGGCGTGGTTGCGCGGATTGCCGAAGCCGACGGAGGGCGAGCCGATTCCCGCGGCGCACGAGGGTGGTGTCTCGACCCCGGACAACAGCATCTACACGGTGTGGACGTCGCCGACCGAGCATCATCTGGTCTTCGTCCACCCAGGTGATGCCGAGCGCTACGCGGCCTTGCACCGCCGGATGGACGCTCTCGCAACCAACCTTCCGGATCGCGCCGGAAGCCCGAGCCTCGCGCACCGGTTCAACCAGGCGTCGCGCTGGTTCCCGCCGCCGATCCTGTGGCTCGGGCTCGCGCTGATCGCACTCGTCTTCCGCCGGCCCCGAGGGACGGTCGCCCTGGTGCTGCCGACCGTCGCAGGGCTGGTCGTCATCCTGATCAGCGCTCTCGGCCTGCCCGCGGAGCCTCACTACTCGGTCCCGGTCGCTCCGGCGTTCGTCTTGCTCGCATCGGGGGCTGTCTTCGCGCCGCGTCGTGCGCGGGCCCTTGCCTGGCGTAGAGCTCCGGGGGTCGCGCGCCCATTCGTCGGTGCGGCGATCGGCGTCGTCGCCGCTGTCTGGGCTGCGTGGCACTACGTTTCCGGTGTCCGCGGCTTCGTCGACAACAACGGCGCTCCTCACGATCTCTCTGTCTTCCTGACCGCCGCCGGGAAGATCCTCCATCTCGCCTCGCCTTACGCGTACCTCGCCGACCAGACGTACGCCTACCCGCCGCTGCTCGCCTTCCTGCTCGCCCCGCTGCATCCACTCGGCGCGGGTGCTGCGACGGTGGTCTGGCTGGCGATCTCGCTCGCAGCCATGGTGGGCGCCCTCTGGCTGCTCGGCGTGCGCGACTGGCGCTGCTACGCGCTGACCTCGGTCTTTCGAGTTCACGCGCAGCGCCGTCGATCTCGGCACGATTGCGCCGCTGCTGCTGCTCGCGGTCGCGGCAGCCTGGCGATGGCGCGACCGTGTGGTCGAGCCCGGGGTGGCGGTCGGCGCCGCCGTGGCCCTCAAGCTCTTCGTCTGGCCCGTCGCCGTGTGGCTTGCACTGACGCGCAGGATCACCGCCGCAGTCGCGGCCGTGGGCTTCATGCTCGCGTTCGTGCTCGTCCCGTGGGCGGCGATCGGCTTCTCGGGGATCGGCGACTACTCCCACCTGCTCCGGCGTCTGAGCCACGACGAGGCCTCGTCCTCCTATTCCGTCGTCGCTCTCGCGGTGCGAGCCCACCTGCCGGTAGGCGTCGGGTATGCACTGGGGCTGATCGCCGCCGCAGTCCTGCTCGCGGCCGCTCTCTGGGTGGCGCGGGACGAGTCTCGGTCGCCGCGTGACCGCGACGTTGCCGCGCTCACGCTCTCGCTCGCCGCCGCTCTCGCCGCGTCGCCGATCGTGTGGGTGCACTACTTCCTCCTCCTGCTCGTGCCGCTCGCCCTGACGCGACCCCGGCTCAGCCCGCTCTGGTTCCTCCCGCTCGCGTACTACCCGCTCGGCGAGTCGGCGTGGCCGGCCGGGGATGCGCGCAAGCTCGCGATCGCGCTCGCCGTGACAATCGTGCTGCTCGTCGCCGGGGTCCGGCGGGGCGCGGGCGACACCGAAAGCGTCGCGCCGTCCGCCGGAGGCTTCGCCCGATGGGTGCCTCGGCGCGTGCGAGAGAGACGACGCTTCGCGGCGGCCGATTTGCCGAAGGCTCCCTAGAGTGGCGCACGTGGGCGAAGCGACTCTCCAGCAGCTTCTCCGGCGCTCGTGGCGCGACGTCGACCTTCCTCCCGATGCCGTCGGGATACCGACGATGCTTTCGAAGACCGAACGGAAACTGCTTTACGGCCTGGCGCGCGATTTCGCGGGCGAGGGTGCGATCGTGGACGGCGGCTGCTTCCTCGGCGGCTCGACCGCGGCTCTCCTTGCCGGCCTCCGCGACCGGAGCGAAAAGTGGGGCGGGCTTCCCGTCTCGAGCTACGACCTCTTCCGTGTCGAGGGCTACACGATCCGCAAGTTCTTCGGCGACGACCCGGCCGTGCGGATCGGCGATTCGTTCCGCCCCCTGTTCGACGCGCACGTGGAGCGCTTCGATCTCCCGCATGAAGTGCACGAAGGGGACATCACGGCCATCGGCTGGTCCGGGGGGCCGATCGACGTTCTCTTCCTCGACGTTCTGAAGTCGTGGGAGATCAACGACGCCGCCCTCCGCGACTTCTTCCCGTCGCTCGTGCCCGGCAGGAGCGTCATCGTCCACCAGGACTACGGCGGCGCATACATGCCGTGGATTCCGATCACGGTGGAGCTCATGCGCGACTCGCTTGTCCTGATCGACTGGATGGAGTGGGGGTCGCATGTGTTCTTCCTGCAGGACGACGTTCCGGCCGAGTTGATCGCGAACGGCGTCGGCGGGCTCGACCTCGACACCCGCTTCGCGCTCATCGACCGGGCGGTTGCGCGGGCGGACGGCTGGGTGCGCGGGATGCTCGAGCTCTCGCGGACGGCGCTCGTCGTCGAACGCGACGGCCCCGATGCCGGGCTTGCCGATCTGGGCTCGATCGCGGAGCGGTACCGCGGCTATGGCGCCGTCGGCTCTGCGATCGCGGACGTGAAGGAAGGGCTCGCGACGAACTGGACGTTCGGCGCCGACGGGAGCGCGCTTCGGCCGCGCAGCTCACGGCTCGCGCAGACCGGCCGGCGCCTCAAGGCACGCGGTCCACCGGCAGCTGACCCGGGGAGTAGCGGAATGAAGCTCGTCATGACGCTCCGGACCCGCGACGAGGCGGATGCGGTCGACGCCCAGATCGCGTTCCACCTGAACGCCGGCGTCGACTTCGTCATCGCGACCGACCACCGCTCGGAGGACGGGACACGAGACATCCTCGAGCGGTATGCGCGCGACGGCTATCTCCACCTCATCCGCGAGGACGGGGAGGAGATGAACGAGGGCGATTGGGCGACGCGCATGTCGCGCCTCGCGGCCACCGAGTTCGGCGCGGACTGGGTGATCTCGAGCGACGCCGACGAGTTCTGGTGGCCGCGCGGCGGCTCGCTCAAGGAGGTTCTCGCCTCGATCCCCCAGCGCTACGGGATCGTCCGCGCACTCCTGCGGCAGTTCGTTCCCCGGCCCGACGACGCGGAGTTCTTCGCCGACCGGATGGTCGCCCGCGTCTCCGGAGCCGCGCCCATCAACAACCCGACCAGCCTGTTCCGGCCGAATCTGAAGTCCGTCCACCGCGGTGATCCGAACGTCACGCTCTCCGCAGGAGCCCACACGCTGCTGGACTCACGGTTCGTTCCCGTCCGTGGCTGGTACCCGATCGAGTTCCTGCACTTCCCGATTCGGAGCTTCGAGCAGTTCGACCGCAAGTACCGCAACCTGCGCGCCGCCCTCGGCCAGAGCCGTAACTCCTACTACGACGACGTCTACCGGGCCCGTCAGGAGGGTCGGCTCGCCGAGTTCTACGAGACGCTCACGATCGACGACGCGCAACTCGAGCGCGGCCTTCAGGAGGGCTCGCTCGTGCTCGACACGCGGCTGCGCGACGCACTGCGGATGCTTCGCTCCGTCGGCTCCGAACGGAGGGTTTGCCTTGCCGGTGTCCGGGGCCGGCCGGCTCTCGTTCCCACGACCGAGTGTCGTCGACGACGCTGCGTATGCCCTCGACGTCGCCGCCCTGGGCGAGGCTGACGTCGTTCGCATCCAGCGCCGCCTCGATGCGCTCGAGCCGCGCCTGCAGGCGCTCGAGGGCCGCCCGACGGCGCGCCTCCACAAGGCGCTGAGAAAGGCCAAGCGGGCCATCGTCGGACCGGGAGACGGCCGGGCCCGAGATGAAACTCGTCGCTACCGTGCTCGCACGAGACGAAGAGGACGTGATCGACGCCCAGATCGCCTTCCATCTGAACGCGGGCGTCGACTTCGTGATCGCCACCGACAACAACTCCCGTGACCGCACGACCGAGATCTTCGAGTCGTACGCGCGGGCGGGCTACCTTCACCTCATCCACGAGCCGGCCGAGGGGCTCCGGCAGGGGGAGTGGGTGACGCGGATGGCGCGTCTCGCCGCGGCGGAGTTCGGCGCGGACTGGGTGATCAATACCGACGCCGACGAGTTCTGGTGGCCGCGCGAGGGCTCGCTCAGGGAGATACTCGCCGCCGTCCCCCCGCGTTACGGCATCGTCCAGGCGTTCTGGCGCTCGTTCGTGCCCCGGGTGGACGACGGCGAGTTCTTCGCCGAGCGGATGACTGCGCGCGTCTCGCAGCAGGCGCCGATCAACGATCCGACGAGCTTCTACAGGCCGGTGATCAAGGTCGCGCACCGCGCCGATCCCGAGGTCGTCGTCGGGAGGGGGAACCACGCGCTCGTCGACAGTCGCTTCGCCGTGCTTCGATCCTGGTATCCGATCGAGGTGCTGCACTTCCCACTGCGATCGGGCGCGCAGTGGGCGCACAAGGTCGAGCTACAGGGCGTGGCCTTCACCGAGCACATAGAACGCCCGGGAACGGGCTATCACCTCAGGGGATACGACGCCCTGCGGGAGGGACACATCGAGGAGCAGCATGCCGGAATGGTCGTCGACGACGCGGCGGTCGAGCAGGGTGTTGCCGACGGGACGCTTGTGATCGATACCCGGCTGAGAGACGCCCTCCGCACCCTTCGCGGCACCGGCTCGGACGGGTTTGCGCTTCCGTCGACAGGCGCCGCACCGCTGTCAGTCCCCGCGCCGACGACCGACGAAGAGGCGACATACGCGGTCGAGGCGGCCGTGCTCGGCGAGGCCGACGTCGTCCGCGTCGAACGGCGGCTGGACGCGCTCGAGCAGAGACTCCGGCTCCTCGAGCGCCGCCGCTAGCATCCGGCGCGTGGCGGAGACAGGCGTTCGGGCTCGCGAGCGGCCGGCAGAACTGGCCGACGGACCGCCTACGCGCGAGCCGGCTACTGATACGCGCCTGACCGTCATCCGGCCGGCGAGTCGCTGGCCTCGGGTAGATCTGCCCGAGCTGTGGCGCTACCGTGAATTGCTCGCGATCTTCATCTGGCGCGACCTCAAGGTCCGATACAAGCAGACGGTCATCGGGGCTGGCTGGGCGATCTTCCAGCCGATCCTGACCGCGGTTGTCTACACGCTGGTTTTCGGCCGCTTTGCCAAGTTTCCCTCCGGGCACCTCCCGTATCCGATTTTCGCCTTCGCCGGCGTGCTTGCGTGGCAGTACTTCGCCTCGGCCATGAATGTCTCGAGCGTGTCCGTGGTCGCCAACAGCGGTCTGGTCACGAAGGTGTATTTCCCGCGGCTCCTGATCCCACTGGGTGCCGTACTCGTACCGCTGGTCGACTTCACACTGGCCCTCGCGGTACTGGCCGCAATGATGTTCTGGTACTCGACATTCCCCGGTACGACGATCGTCCTCGCTCCCTTCTTCATCCTGCTTGCGATCGTCACCGCCCTGGGAATCGGGCTGACGCTGTCGGCACTTCACTCGCGTTACCGGGACGTGCCGTATGTGTTGCCCGTCTTCATGCAGGTGCTGCCGTTCCTGTCGGCCGTGCCGTTCGCCCTGGACGGTGTGCCGCTTCGATGGCAATGGGTTCTGTCCCTCAACCCGATGACGTCCGTGATCGCAGGTTGGCGTTGGACGGTCCTCGGCGGTCCGCAACCCGTCGGCGGCCAGCTCGCAGTCGGGGTCGGCGTCTCGCTCATCCTCTTCGTCATTGGGCTCGCCTTCTTCAAGCGCTCCGAGCCGCGATTCGCGGACACGATCTGATGGCCACCGCGATCGCCGCCGAGGGGTTGTCGAAGAAGTACCGGATCGGTCAGTACCGAGCCGCCTACGGAACCCTCCGCGACTCGATCATGCACGGAGTGGGCAGGCTGAGACAAGGCCATCTCCACGACCCACCGAAGGAGATCTGGGCAGTCCGGGATGTTTCTTTCGAGGCCCGGCGCGGCGAGGTTCTGGGCATCATCGGACCGAACGGCGCGGGAAAGTCGACGCTGCTCAAGATCCTCACGCGGATCACGGCGCCGACCGAGGGCCGCGCGGAGATCCGCGGGCGGGTCGGCAGCCTGCTCGAGGTCGGAACGGGCTTCCACCCCGAGCTCACCGGCCGCGAGAACATTTACCTCAACGGCGCGATCCTCGGGATGAAGCGCGGCGAGATCAACCGGAAATTCGATGCCATCGTCGACCTTCTCGGGCGTCGAAAGGTTCATCGACACGCCGGTCAAGCGCTACTCGAGCGGCATGTTCGTCCGGCTCGCCTTCTCGGTCGCGGCACACTTCGAGCCCGAGGTGATGATCGTCGACGAAGTCCTCGCCGTCGGCGACGCCGACTTCCAACGACGCTCGCTGGGCCGGATGGAGACACTCGGCGAGTCTGGTCGGACCGTCCTCTTCGTGTCGCACAACCTGCAGGCGATCCTCCAACTCTGCGACCGGGCGATCTTGCTGGAGAACGGCCGTGTCGTCCGCGACGGGCCGACGAACGAGGTCGTCGCCTACTACGAGGAGCAAACAGTCGGAGGGGGTGCCCAGGCTGTCTGGGAGGATCCGGACGATGCACCCGGCAACGATCTCGTGCGCCTGCAATCGGTGCGAGTCGTCGACGAGGCCGGGCGGCTATCCCCCACGGTCGACGTGAGACAGCCTGTCGGACTCGAGCTGTCGTTCCGCGTGCTGCGCGAAGGCGATCCTGTCATGCCGAAGATCAAGATCACCGATCAGCACGGCGCGATCTGCTTCAACGCCATGGACACGAGCACTCGTTGGCAGGAGCCGGCTCCCCCGGGTGACTACGTCGTTACCGCCTGGGTACCGGGAAACCTCCTCAACGAAGGTCGTTTCTCGGTCGACGTCGATGTCGTCACGCTCGCATCGCCAAAGCTGATTCCGAACGCCAGTGCTTACCGGATCGCGGCATTTCATGTCTACGACCCCGCCGAGGGCGATTCGGCTCGCGGTCTCTTCACCGGGCAGTGGCGAGGGGTTGTCAGGCCGTTGCTCGAGTGGACGCTCGAGGAGCGTTGACGCCACAGGTCGTCGGCATCGTCCTCGTTCGCAACGAGGATCTCTTCGTCGAGCGCGCAATCCGAAACGTGGCGGGATTCTGCGACCGCATCTACGCGGTCGACCACGTCTCGACCGATCACACCTGGGACATCCTGCGCGGCCTCGCCGCCGAATACGACCACGTCGACGTCCGGCGCTCGCACCATGCCCGGGATTCCCATCGGCTCGTCGAGCCATACGCGGGCACCGACACCTGGGTTTTCGGTGTCGACGGGGACGAGCTCTATGACGCCGGTCGCCTTGCCGGGTTTCGCGCCGACCTGCTCGCCGGCGCGTACGGCGGCGTCTTCAAGGTCGCATCGAACGTCGTCAACTGCGTCGAGATCGATGAGGAGAGCCATGTGGCGTCCGGTTACCCGTCACCGCCGTCGCGCTCGATCACGAAGCTCTACAACTTCGCGGCGATCGATTCATGGGCGGGCGACGAGTCGGAACGTCTCCACGGCGGGAAGATCGCGTTCCGGCCCGGATACGACGAGGGCGCCGTCGACAACATCGGCGAGCGGCTGTCCTGGGACGAGACGCCGCTGCGCTGTCTTCACGCCTGCTTCATGCGCCGCTCCTCGGTCGAGCCCGCGCGCTCCGGGCCGTCTGCCCGGCCGATCCTGGAGGAGACGACCATGCAGGACCGGAGCTGGCGGGGCGGCTTGAAGCGGAAGCTTCGTCGCCGCCGAATACCGGAGGTGTCCGACTGGAAGCGCGAGAAGTACATGCGCGGCGCCCTCGTCACCGTGGACGCGAGGCCGTTCGTCGGATGAATTGGCGGCGCCGGCCCCGGCTTTGGGCGGATGCCGTCGTCGACCGCGTCGTCGTGCCGCGCCTCTTCGACCTCTACCGCCGCGAGCGGCTCGATCGGCAGAACTTCTTCTACGGCGCCTTCAAGGCGCTTCGCTTCAACGGCATCGACGGCGACTACGCCGAGTTCGGAAGCTTCGGCGGAAGGACCTTCGCCCTGGCCTACGGAGAGTCGAGACGACACGGGCACGCAGCGAAGCTGTGGGCGTTCGACTCCTTCGAGGGACTTCCACAGGAACAGACCTCGGAGGACGAGCACCCGGAGTGGCGACGCGGGAAGATGGCGACGAATCTCGAGGAGTTTCACGTGATCTGCGCGGCGAACGGCATTCCGCGCGGCGAGTACACGGCTGTGCCCGGCTTCTACGACGAGACCCTGGCGCGCATGTCGCCGTCAGACGAGCCCCGGAACGTCGCGCTGGCCTACGTCGACTGCGACCTCTATTCGAGCACGAGCGGCGGTGCTCGAATTCCTCAGGCCGCGGCTCAAGCACGGCATGATCGTGGCGTTCGACGACTACTTCTGCTGGTCGGCGTCGCAGGTGTCGGGTGAGCGCAGGGCGATGCTCGACCTCGCCGCTCGAGAAGCCCGCTGGGAGTGGGTGCCGTACATCCAGTTCGGCTGGCACGGGCAGTCGTTCGTGCTCGAGTCGCGCGTCAGCTGAGCGCGTACCGTTGCTCCGGGGCGAGGCCGTTGCTCGTGTTCGCGAGGAGCTCGTAGTTCCGCTCGGTCAGCGATGCGAGCGACGCAGGCGAGGAGTACGTCACCGTCGCCAGGGCTCTCGGCTTGCTCTTGGCGAATCCGCCGCGGTGGAAGCCCGAGGTGTTGCAAAAGATCAGCGTCCCCTTCGGAGCCGTGAAGCTGACGGCGCGGTCTGCGACCTTCTGCTCGAGCTCGTCCTGCGGTGGGTAGGTCGTGCCGAGCGGTTTCCATGGCCAGAGGTGGTCGAGCTCGCCTCCCGAGGCGGTGCCCGGCACGTACTCGAATGGGCCCGTCTCCTCGTCCACGTCGACGAGGTAGAGGAAGGCCTTCAGCAGGTGGCGGTCGTTGAAGTCGCGGTGCCAGCGCTGCGACGACTGCCGCTCGGACCTCTCGGCCGGCGGCGTGTACCAGACGTCGACGTACTCGAGCTTCGCCCACATGCCGAGGTAGGCGTTGGCGAGGTCGAGCAGCGGCTTGCTCAGGCCGAATGACAGCCACGGATCGTCGAGGCCGAGCTTCACCTCGTACGCGTACTTGCGGACGACGAACTCCTTGCCCGGACGGCGCCGCAAGGTGGACTCCCCGCCTGCGCGCTCGCGTGCGAGCTCGGCCTCCGTCTCGGCGATGAAGCGGGTCGCGTCCGCATCGAGCCCCGCCCAGACCTCTGCTTCGGGCACGAGCTCCGAGAACGGCAGCACCGCGTAGCCGTCCTTCCGCAGACGGCCGAGAATGTCCTGCTGGACGTCGGTGAGCACCGGTTGCTGCTGCGCGTAATGCCGGCGCGCCGCGCGGTTCGCGAGCAGACGGTCGTGCATCTCGTAGGTCGCCACGATGCCCCGTCTCTCCAGAGCGCGAGGCGACGCGGTGCACGCGCGCGGCGAAGCGGACTCGCTTCCGGTGCATCGGCGCCCACCTTAGCTACTACGGTGTCGCGGATGACCGGGTCCGTGTCTTCTTCGCCTATCGGGACGCGCCGGAGCGCCGCGACAGCGCTCGCCGCACCACCCGGTGCGCTCGAGCGCTATCGCCTCTTCGGCCTCGACGAGATCGCGGCGCACGGCGTCTCCGTCCACCACAACCTCGCCCGAGAGGCGCCGCGCTGGTCGCGGGCCGCGGACGCGATCCTGAACCGGCTCGTCTACGGGAGCGGCGGCTACGGCGGCGACTTCGCGTCGATCCTGGCGTCTCTGCGGGCGATCAATGCCTCAGAGGTGGTCTTCTCCACGGTCGACACGGTCGGGATTCCGTTGATCCTGCTGAAGCGCGCCGGGCTCGTACGCCCGCCGATCGTCTACACGGCGATCGGGCTGCCCGGAGCGGCTCGTCCAGCTTCGCGGCCGGCGCGTGACGAATCGCTATACGCGATGCGCTCCGCCGCACGCGCGCGATCGTCTCGTATGCCGAGAGCGAGGCTGCGTGGCTGCGAGACTGGCTCGGCGAGGGCGCTCCCGCCGTCGTCTTCGTGCCGTTCGGCGTCGACGTGAACGCATTCCGACCCGACCCGGACGCCGTCGTCGACACGGACGTGCTCTCGATCGGCGCCGATCCGCGGCGCGATTTCCGGCTGCTCACGGACATCGCCGCGCGCCGGCCCGAGTGGAGCTTCCGGATCGTGGCCGGTGGCGACCATGCTCGCGGCCTCGGCGACTCTTCCGGCCAACGTGACGCTCGAGACCGACATCCCGCTCGAGTCAGGTCCGCGACCGGATGTCACGCGCGCGGGTCGTCGCGCTGCCGGTCCGCGACAACAGCTACTCGGGCGCGACCACGGTGCTGCTCCAGGCGATGGCGATGGCGAAGCCGGTGGTCGTCTCGCGCACGGCGGCGATCGCGGACGGCTACGACCTCGAGGACGGCGTCAACTGCCGCCTCGTCGAGCCCGGCGCCGACGGCGCTTCGAGCGTGCGGTCGCTGGAACTGCGTGTCGGACGCGGATGCCGCTCGGTCTCTCGGCACCCGCGCCCGTGAAACGGTGGAGCGGAGCTCTCCTGGGAGCGCTATACGGACGCGCTCTGGGAGGTCCTCTCGGCTAGGCAGTCACCTTCAGGACGAGCCCGGCCGACGGATTGCACGCCGAGCTTGTCCGTGACCTGGATGCCGCAACCGGTAGTG
Source organism: uncultured Actinomycetes bacterium (assembly GCA_963711545.1). Taxonomy (GTDB): domain Bacteria; phylum Actinomycetota; class Thermoleophilia; order Gaiellales; family Gaiellaceae; genus 3-1-20CM-4-69-9. Next base: position 11,668 of record CAVQEP010000012.1, on the reverse strand, counting down.
CCCGGCCTTCTCGGCGTGCCGGACAGCACGCCGGTCCTGCGCGTTGAGCTTGATCCCCGGCGGGAGGAAGCCCGGGCCGGCCGCCGAGGAGCGCCACTTGAGACGGGCGACGCCGCCGGTCGCGCCGAGCGTGACGCGGTAGCGCTTCCGACCTTCGCGGCCGGCAGCGGCCGCTTCGCGAACGAGGAGCCGCGTCGCGACGACCGAGCGTTGACGTCGACGGTCTGCGTCAGCCCGAGCGTGTCCGTCACCGTCAGCTTGAGCGGGGACGTGCCGGCCGCTGTCGGCGTGCCGCTGATCGCACCGCTCGCCGCGTCGATCGTCAGCCCGGCCGGGAGGTGCGCCGTTGAGCGACCACGTGTAGCCGGGCTTGCCGCCCGTCGCCTGCGGGGGCGAACTTGAACGGCGAGCCCGACCTCGGCACGTCTGCTCGGGGGCCGAGGCTGAGCTTCATCGGGACGACGACATCAGGGTGTACGTCTGTGTGTCCGACGACCGCCGTCCGTCACCGGACCTTGAAGCTGAAGTCGCCGGCTGCCGTCGGCGTCCCGGAGAGCAGGCCGGCTCGAGCTGAGCGTGAGGCCGCCGGAAGCGCGCCGGACGAGACCGTACCACGTCGGGCTCGCCGCCGGTCGCCGTGAACTGCAGGTTGTACGGGGCGTTCATCTGTCCGGCCGTGAGCGTCGCTCTGCCGCTGCTCGATCTGGAGCCCCTGGATGATCGTGATCTCGAACTGTCGTCTCCGTCGAGTTGTCGTCGGTACACCAGAAGACGCCCCCCGACGAGTGCCGGGATGTCCTTCATCGTGACCCAGAAGACCCAGTGCCGGTCTGGGTCGGCGTTCCGCTGATCAGCCCGCTCGGAGTCGATCGACAGGCCGGGCGGCAGGCCGACGGTCTTCCACGACACATAGGGACGCAGCCCGTTCCGTCGCGCCCTTTGAGCTGGTACGAGTACGACTTTCCGGTCTCGCCCGAGGGGCAGACCTTGATCACGGTGCCGTCCGAATCGACTGGACAGACGTCGTCCGGGAACGTGAGCGCGCTGGCGGCGCGGCACAACGACGCCCGCGACGGCGGCTGCTGCGACGACGAGCAGCAGTAGTGCGGCTGAAACGCATGAGACTCCTTTTCCCTTTGATATCCAGGTCTTTCGAGACCCCGGTCTGACCGGCGGATGGTAGCGCGGATCTCGGACGCCGACAATCGCGAGACGCATCCGTGAAATGAGAGTTAACAAGACGCTCACAACCGTCCTGTCGCGGCGCGTCGCGACGGAGGCGTGACTTCGGCTCCGCACGCGACGCGCGCGGCGCGACCTCGCCGTCTTCCACGAGTTTCACGCCGCCGCCGTACGGCGGCGGAAACCAGTTCCTGCTCGCGCTCGTCGGCGAGCTCGCAGCGTCGCGGGCTGGCGGTCGAGGTCAACCGCGTGTCTCGGGCGAGACGCCGGCCTGTCTTTACAACTCGTTCAACTTCGACTTCCCGCGGCTGCGAGCGCTTCGCGCGCGACGGCGCTCGCATGGTGCACCGCGTCGACGGGCCGATCGGCGTCTACCGCGGCTTCGACGACGGCACCGACACGCGCATCGCCGAGATCAATCGCGAGCTCGCGGACGCGACGATCGTGCAGTCCCAGTACAGCCTCGAGAAGCACCGCGAGCTCGGCATCGAGCTGCGCGACCCCGTCGTGATCCCGAACACCGTCGACCCGGCGATCTTTCATCCGCCTCCGAGCACGCGAGCCGCTCGCCGGTCGGCGCTTGCGCGTGATCGCGACGAGCTGGTCCGACAATCCCGCGCAAGGGCGCCGAGTCCTCGCGTGGCTCGACCGCAACCTGGACTTCGACTCGTTCGAGCTCACGTTCGTCGGCCGCACGCAGGCAGAAGTTCGCAGCGGATTCCGGTCGTCGAACCGCTTGCCTCTCGCGAGCCGCTTGCGGAGCTTTTGCGCGCGCACGACGTGTACCTCGCGGCGAGTCGCGACGACCCTTGCTCGAACGCGCTGCTCGAGGCGCTCGCGTGCGGCCTGCCGGCTGCCTTCCTGCGCAGCGGCGGCCATCCCGAGCTGGTCGGCGACGCCGGGATCGGGTTCGACTCGCCCGAGGAGCTGCCCGCGGTGCTTCGCGCGGCTTGCCGAGGAGCTCGAGGAGCGGCGGCGCGCGGATCCGCGTTCCGGCGCTCGCCGACGTCGCCGACCGCTACCTCGACGTCCTGCGGACGTGATCGGACGCTCTCCGGCGATTGGCGCTCGGCGCGTACGTCCCCGCGCGCACGGCGAGATGGCCGGAGTGCTCCCGCCTGTTCGTCCCCGGCGACGACTTCGGCTGGTCGATCGACGACGACCGCGCGCGGTTGACGGCAACGGCGCGGCGGCTCGGCTACGACGTCGCGCCCGCGGCCTGGGCCCGCTTCGCACGAAAGCAGTCGGTCTTCCACCACGACCACTTCGGCGCGCTTCAGCCGCGATGGCTCGACTCGTCGCACCGACTGGGGCTCAGCTACTTCCACGGACGACCCGGAACACCCGGCTATCCGGAGTTCGACCGCGCCCACCACGTGCTCACGCACGAATGCGCCGCGAATCGACAGAGTTCAGGTGACGCACGCCGAGATGCACGAGCTGGTGGTCGCTGCGGGTGTTCCGGCGGAGACGTGTCTTCCGCATCCCGATCGGCGTCGACCTCGAGCGTTTTCCACTCGGCAGACGAGAAGCGCCGCAGCGAGGCGCGCACAACGCTCGGCATTCCTTCGTCCGCATTCGTCGTCGGTTCCTTCCAGAAGGACGGCGTCGGCCTGGGCGAGGGGCTCGAGCCGAAGCTGATCAAAGGGCCGGATACATTCGTCGGAGTCGTCGAGCGGCTCCGCGACTCGATCCCCGAGCTGTTCGTGCTGCTGACGGGACGAGCGCGCGGATACGTGATTCGCGAGCTCGCCCGGCTCGGAGTCCCTCATCGTCATTTCCTGCTCGGCTCCCGCGACGGGCTCGCGACCGCGCTACCACGCCCTCGACGTGTATGTCGTGCCGTCCCGCCAGGAGGGAGGACCGAAAGCCGTCGCTCGAGTCGATGGCGACCGGCGTGCCGCTCGTGACGACCCGGGTGGGGCAGGCCGCCGAGCTCGTGGTGGACGGCGAGAACGGCCTTGTGAGCGACGTCGACGACGTCGATGCTCTTGCGGACGCCGTCTCTCGGATCCGTCAGGACTCCTCGCTGGCGGCACGTCTTCGTCACGCCGGGCGGCGGGTCGCGGAGGCGAATGCCGAGGAGCGCCTCGACAGCCGTTGGGCCGCACTCCTTGACGGCTTCGTGGCAGAGGAGCGGCTCGGATGGAGTTGACCGAGCCCGCGTCGGGAGGTACAGCGCGTGCGGCGCGGCGCTGGGCGCGTCTCCTCCTGTCGCGCCGGCCCGATGCCGGACTTCGGGTCTTCTACGGGCACGACGTCGTGCCCGACCCCGGTGCGCGGGCAGCGGGCGGAACCGCGAAGTCACAGCGGCTCGCGACGAGGTTCCCGAACTCTCCGACCGACTTCACGCTCCTCTATCTCGGATCGACGTGGTTGCCGAGCGACCTGCGGCCGCTCCTGGCGCTCGCGCGCCGTCGCAGCGCACCCGTCGTTCTCAACCAGGACGGCATCGCCTATCCCGGGGTGGGCGGGAGCGGCGACCGAGAGCTCGAACCGGATCAACCGACGCGCGCTTCGGGCTGCCGACCACGTCCTCTACCAGAGCCGGTTCAGCAAGGACTCCGCTGATCTCTTCCTCGGCGAGGCCGAGGGGCCGTGGGAGATTCTGCCCAACGCTGTCGACGTCGAGCGCTTCACGCCCGCGCCGGGCACTCCGGACGGCGGCCCCGTGCTGCTGCTCGGCGGCGATCAGACGCAGGCGTACCGGCTCGAGCTGGCGCTGCGGACTTTCGCCGTCGTTCGTGAGCGTGAGCCCGACGCACGCCTTCTGGTCTCGGGCCGGCTGGTCTCGCCGTCGCAGCCTCTCGTGGACGAGCTCGGCCTGAACGGGCAGCGTCGAGCTGCTCGGTGGGTATCGAGCAGAGCGACGCGCCGGATGTCTACCGCAGGGCGCACCTTCTCCTGCACACGAAAGTCAACGATCCGTGTCCGAGTGCTGTGATCGAGGCGATGGCCTGCGGCCTGCCCGTCGTGTACCCGGCGAGCGGCGGGACCGTCGAGCTTGTCGGAGACGAGGCCGGCATCGGCGTTCCGCATCCCCAGAGCTGGGATCGCGACGATTCCTCCGGAGCCCGAGCGCTGGCCGACGCGATCGTGCGGATTCTCGTCGGAGCGCGGGCGCTACGCCGCTGCCGCACGTGAGCGCGCTGTCGAGCGCTTCGCGCTCGAGCCGTGGCTCGAGCGCCATGCCGAGCTCTTCGCGACGCTTCTAGGTCGCGCGGTAGCCGCGTAACCGGCCGCGGAACGTCGCGAGGTGGAAGCGCGCCCGCCGCGGGTCGAGCACGATGCCGCCGAACGGTCGAAGCAACATGCGTGCGACGACGCGCCGCGGATAGCGATGTTTGCGGAGGATGTAACCGATGCTCGCGCCGTCACGCGCCCCGACCGCCGTCAGATCGACCGGCTTCTCGGGATGCATGACGACGATCGTCGGGTCGTACTCGATGTTCGCTCCCGGAGTCGATCGCGCGAATCAGATAGTCGATCTCCTCACCGGACGACGACGGCAGCCCGAGGCTCTCGTCGAACGCGCCGACCCGCTCGACGAGGTCGCGCCGCAGGAAGATCGTGAACGAGATCGCGCGGTTCCAGAGGTTGTCGCGCGTGAGCATCGCCGCGTCGCGCTTCCAGGTCGCGGGCGTCGGCGCGCGACCGGTGACGCCGTCGATGCGTCGATCGGCGAGCTGCGCGGCGACGCGCTCGAGCAGATCGGCAGGGAACGTGCAGTCGTCGTCCGGAAACCCGACGACGTCGGCGCGGAGCAGGGGCAGGGCGGCGTTCCGCGCGCGAGAAAGACCGCGCGGTCCGCGGAGGCGCTCGATCTCGAGCGAGGGGTGCGCCTGGAGGATCGGCTCCGTGCGCTCGTCGTCGTTCTGATCGACCACGAGCACCCGAAACTCCCTGTGTGTCTGAGCGTCCGAGCGATGCGAGCAGCCGCTCGAGCTCCGCGACGCGGCCGACGGTCGCGACGACGAGGTCGAAAGTCACGGCCTTACGCTAACGCCCGTGCCGCTCGTCTCCGTGCTTCTCTCCGTCCGCAACGACGCGCGGTTCGTGGGCGAAGCCGCCGCGAGCATCCTGGCCCAGACACTGCCCGACCTCGAGCTGATCGTCGTCGACGACGCGTCGACCGACGAAACCCCGCGCCTGCTCGCGGCGCTCGAAGACGGTCGCGTCGTCGTGCTGCGGAACGAGGAGCAGCGCGGCCTTGCTGCGTCGCTCAACAGAGGGCTCGACCACGCGACCGGCAGGTATGTCGCGCGGCTCGATGCCGACGACGTCTCGCTCCCGCATCGGCTCGAGCGCCAGGTTGCGAGGATTCGGGCCGAGCCGCGCATCGCAATCCTCGGGACAGCGGTTACCGACCTCGACGAGCACGGCCGGCCGGGGCGCACGCACGTGATGCCGGCGGGCGCACGACCGCTTCGGTGGCACGCGCTCTTCAGCTCGCCGTTCTTCCATCCGACTGTGCTCGTCGACCGCGAAGTGCTCGACGCACACGGGCTCCGTTACGACCCGGCGTTCCTCGAGAGCGAGGACTACGACCTCTGGACGCGGCTGTTCGCGTACGCCGACGGGGACAACCTGCCAGAGCCGCTCGTCCGCAAGCGCGTCCACGAGGGGCAGGCGTCACTCACGCGGTCCGACCTGCAGGAGTCGTTCCAACGGCGGGTCGCGCTGCGCGAGATCCGGCGGCTCGCCCCGGGCGTCGACGCGGAGCGCGCCTGGCGCGTCGGGGCTCGCAAACATCCGGAGCGAGGCTCGTCGAGGGAGTGCTTGCGGCTGCTCGCCGCATTCGAGCGCGAGCACGGCCGCAGCCGCGCCGTTCGGACGGCGGCGCTCCGCGCGCTCGTCGGATCGCGCCGGAGCCGGAGATGACGCGCGTCACGGTCGTATCGCCCGAGCCGACGCCCTACCGGTCGCCTCTCTTCGATCTGATTGCAGCCCGTGAGGACATCGACCTCAGAGTGATCTACGCAGCGCGTTCCGTCGCCGGCCGGACCTGGTCGGTGGAGCCGAAGCACAGGGCCGTCTTCCTGCGCGGGTGGGGCGTGCCGGGCGCGCGCCGGCTCGTGCGCCACGACTATCCGGTCACGCCCGGCGTGACGCGCGCTCTGCGGGCCTCGTCGCCCGACGTCGTCGTCGTCTCCGGGTGGAGCACCTTCGCGTCGCAGGTCGCGATCGCCTGGTGCCGCGCGCGACGGATCCCGTACGTGCTGCTCGTCGAGAGCCACGACCTCGGGCGGCGCGCCGGCTGGCGGCGCGCCGTGAAAGGGGCCCTCGTGCCGAGACTGCTGCGCGGCGCTGCGAGCGTGCTCGTCGTCGGGAGCGCCGCCCGCGACTCCGTCCTCGCACGCGGCGCCGCGCGTGTCCGCGTGTTCGCGAACACGGTGGACGTCGGGAGGTGGACCGCCCGCGCGGAGAGGCTCGAGCGGGCCTCCCACGACGGCGTCGTCGTCCTCTCGGTCGGACGGCCCGTTCCGGAGAAGGGGTTCGACATCCTCACCGCCGCGTGCGCCGCGGCCGGTGTGCGGCTCGAGCTGGTCACCGGTGGTCTGTCGGAGGACGCACTCGCGCAGCGCTACGTCGACGCCGACGTCTTCGCTCTCCTGTCGCGCCACGAGCCATGGGGCGTCGTGGTCAACGAGGCCGCCGCCTCGGGGCTGCCGCTCGTCCTCTCCGACCAGGTCGGCGCCGCGGCCGATCTCCTGCGGGACGGCGAGAACGGCCTCATCGTCCCGGACGGAGACGTCCCCGCGGCGGCGGCCGCGCTGCGGACCCTCGCCGCCGACGCGGAGCTCCGGGCGCGCATGGGCGCCCGGTCGCGGGAGCTCGTCCAGGACTGGGGCTACGAGCCGTCGGTGGACAACTTCGTCGCGGCGGTGCGCGAGGCCACCTCGCGGTAGATCTCCTCCTGGACGTCGACGACGCGATCCCAGGACATGCGCAGCGCCGCCGCGACACCGCCACGCGCGAGCTGCTCCCTCAGGGCCGCGTCGCCGAGGACGCGGCGCACGGCCGCGACAACAGCCCGCCCGGTCGTAGGGCACGACGAGGGCCTCGCCGTCCCGGAAGAAGCCGGCGATTCCGCACCGGTCGCTGACGATCACCGGCGTCCCGGCGGCCGCGGCCTCGGCGGCGACCATGCCGAAGCTCTCGCCCGCCGACGCCAGAACGAAGAGATCTGCCTGCGGGTAGAGGTGGGCCGGCGGGTCGTCCGTCATCGGCAGCGTGTGGACGCGCTCCCCCTGCGGCGCGACTCCGTGCCGGTCGTCGGGCCCCGCGACGACGAGATGCGCGTCGGGCAGCTCCTGAACGGCCGCGACGAGGTGCTCGATCCCTTTCCCCGCCGCGATCCGGCCGACGTAGAGGATCAGTGGTGCACCGTCGGGGATCCCCAGCCGGGCACGCAGATCGCCGTTCGGAGGGCTCTCGGCCGGCGCGGGGAAGCCGTTCCCCCGGACCCGCACCTTCTGGGCGGGGACGCCGTGCTCCACGACGGCGTCCCGCTCGCGCTCGGACGCGACGACGACCGCGGCCGCTCCGCGGGCAACGCCCTGGTAAACCGTCGCGTCGAGCACGCGCTTGAGCACTACCTTCCGCAGCCTCGGCTCGAACATCCCCAGCGGCTCGAACACGTATGGCACGCGCGCGAGCCGGCACCAGGCCGCGACCGCGGTCGTCACCGGATCGCGGAACCCGAAGACGTGCACGGCGTCCGCCCGATTCAGCCGCCCAAGCGTGAGCGGCAGCGTGGGCGTGATCCCCATCCACCGGTAGCGAAGGGGCGTTGCGAGATAGCGGACGGTCGCGCCGTCGACGATGCCGATGCTCGAGCGGAGCGCCGGCCGCGTCCGGAGATCGGTGATCGTCGTCGTCACGACGTCGACCGCGTGACCGCGCGCCACGAGGCGGCGAACGAGCTCGCTTGCGGCCACGATCGGGCCGCCGAACGCCCGCGAGGGCGCCCAGACGGGCGCGGCGAAGAGGATGCGCAGCGGCGGTTCGCCCACCTCACTAGCCTTGCTCACGGTGTCCGGTTCCCGCAAGCCGCGGCTGCTCGTGCTGAACCAGTACTACTGGCCCGGCTTCGAGGCCACGGCCCAGCTGCTGACAGAGCTGTGCGAGGCGTTGGCCGAGGACATGGACGTCAGGGTCATCACCGGTGTCCTCCACGCGCACGAGGACGAGCCGCGGAGCGTCGTCCACAACGGCGTCCACATCGTGCGGGTCGCGTCGACCTCGTTCGAGCGGTCGAGGATCTTCGCGCGCGCGGCCAACTACGCGACGTATCTGCTGAGCGCGATGATGAAGGGAGCGCTCGGGCCACGCCCCGACGTCGTCCTGTGCATGACCGATCCGCCGATCGTGGCCGACGTCGCGCTTGTCGTCGCCCGCCGCTACCGGGCGCCGCTCGTCGTCATCAGCCAGGACGTGTTCCCGGAGATCGCGGTGCAGCTGAAGCGGCTCGAGAATCCCGTGCTGATGAGCGTGCTGCGCGGGCTCGTCGGCCTCTACCTCCGCCGCGCCGACCGGATCGTCGCGATCGGAGAGACGATGAAGTCTCGGCTCGAGGAGAAGGGAGCGAGACCCGAACGGGTGCGCGTCATCCCGAACTGGGTAGACACGAGCCGGCTCGGCCCGCTGGAGAAGGCGAATCCCTGGGCGCGAAACAGCGGGCTCGACGAGCGAGTTCGTCGTCATGCACTCGGGCAACGTCGGCCATGCACAGGACCTCGACTCGCTCGTCCGCGCCGCGACGTTCCTCCGCGACCTCGACGACCTGCGGATCATGATCATCGGCACGGGGGCCCGGCACGCTGAGCTCGTGGCGCTCGCGCAGCTGCTCGAGGTCGACCACGTGCAGTTCCTCTACTACCAGTCGCGCGGGGTCCTGCCGCAATCGCTCTCGTCGGCCGACGTGCACGTCGTCGGGCTCGCGCCGGGCCTCGCCGGCTACGTCGTCCCGAGCCGGCTCTACGGGATCCTGGCCGTGGCGCGGCCGGTGATCGTCGCGGCAGACCCGGAGAGCGAGACGGCACAGGTCGTCGAACGGGCCGGCTGCGGGATCGTCGTCCCGCCGGGACGGCCCGAGTTGCTCGCGCGCGCGATCCGCGACGCGCACGACGGCAAGCTCGACCTCGAGGGGATGGGGCAGCGCGGCCGCGAGTGGGTGGTGCAGGAGGCGGACCGAACCGTCGCCGTTCGCCGGTATCGCGATCTGTTGCATGAGCTTGCGCGCTAAGTGGGTTGCGCCGGGCGTTCTCCTGGCCGTGCTTGCGGCGATCGCTCTGTGGAACGCGTACGACTATCCGAGCTACGCGGGGTTCGACGTCGCGGAGCACCAAGCGTATGCGGACCTGCTGATCCATCACGGGCAGATCCCCGGTTCGGAGACCCGCAGCGAGTACTACACGCCTCCTGGCTTCTACGCGCTCGCCGGCGTTGCGACGATCGTCGGGGAGCATCTCCACCCGCAGGATCCGCACAAGCTCGCTCAGTACCTGAACTGGCTCGTGCTCGTCGCGACGGCGGTCGTGTTGCTGCTCCTCGCGCGCGAGCTCTTTCCGCGCCGTCCATGGCTTCAGTATGGGGCGCTCGGCTACTTCTGCTTCTTACCGGTCGCTCTCAAGATGTCGGCCATGTTCCATCCGGAGCCGCTTTCAATGCTCGCCTCGACGCTGGCGCTGCTCCTCGCCGCTCGCATCCTCGTCCGCCGGGCCTTTCGATTTCTGCCAGCGATGGCCCTCGGGGCCGTACTCGGTGCTGGGCAACTCGTTCGAGCCTTCTCCCTGTGGACGTTCGCTGCGGTTGTGGTCGCGTTCGGTGCAGCTGCCCTCTTTCGCAATACGGAAAGGCGCGCTGTTCTAACTACGCTGGGCGTCGTCGCCGCAGCGACGGCGGTCGTCGCCTCCCCTTGGTACATCCGACAGACGGTCCACTACGGCAATCCGGTCTTCGATCGCCCCACCGAAAACAAGCCTGTATGGAGGCGGCGGCCGGCGTCGTTCTATGTCGGGCTGGGCCTGCCGCAAGTCTTTACCGATCCCATTCGCCCCAACTACGTGAACAAGGCACTGCCGACGACCTACAGCGACCTGTGGGGCGATTACTTCGGGGTATTCGGGTGGGATGCCGCCCATCAGCCAACGTCGCGCCAGAAGCGTGAGCTTCGGCAGCAGAGCGAGCTCGGTCTGCTCCCAACCTTGCTCGCTCTCGGTGGATCGGTCGCTCTGATCGTTACAGCGGTTCGGCGTCGTTTACCGGCGTTGCTCCCGGTCGCGCTGCTTCCAGGGCTGGGCATCCTCGGCTATCTCTACTTCACCGTCAGCTATCCCACGCCGGACGGCGACGTCCTGAAGGCGAGCTACATGCTCACGACTGCCCCAGCCTGGGCGCTCGCCTTCGGATATGCCTTCGAGTGGGTGTCGTGCCGCGGCCGCCTGGTTCGAGCGGCGCTTCTCGTGGCTACCGTCGGCAGCGCGGCGTTGAGCATCCCGTTCCTCATATACGGAAGCCCTCTCGGGTTCCTGTAGGGCTTCATGGGGCTAGGCTCTCGCCGTGATTGCGGTCCTCTTCACGTGTGCCGGGCAGCGCGTGGACATCGTGGGCGCGTTCCGGCGCGCCGGCGCCGAGACCGTCGCCACGGACGTCAATCCCCTGGCGCCTGCGCTCTACCACGCCGACCGTTACGTGCTGGTCCCAAGGATCGACGAGCCAGAGTACGTGCCCGTGCTTCGCGCGCTCGTCGACGAGCACGACGTCAGCCTGATCGTCCCGCTCACCGACCTCGACCAGCTCACGCTCGCGCGGAACCGTGAGGAGCTCCAGGCCCTCGTCCTCCTTCCGGACGCCGACGTCGTCGAGCGGCTGGCGGACAAGTATCTCACCCATGTCCTCCTCGAGGACAGCGGCATCTCATCCCCGCCGACCTGGCTGCCGGACGAGCTCCCGCCCGACGCGCCCTTCCCGCTCCTAGTCAAGGCTCGATACGGGTTCGGCTCCCGGCACATCTACCGCGCCGAGGATCGCGCGCAGCTCGAGTTCTTCCTCGGCTACACACCGGTCAAGTCGATTGTGCAGGCGTGGCTCGGCGGGGAGGAGTTCTCGATCGACGTCTTCTGCGACCTCGAGGGACAGTGCCTCAACGCGATCCCGCGCACGATGATCGAGTCGAAGGGGGGCGAATCGATCAAGGGCATGACGATCCGCGACGAGCGGCTCATCGAGCTCGCGAGCAACGTGGCGGAGCGGCTCGGGCTGGTCGGGCCTGCGAACATCCAGTGCTTTCGCGAGGCGGACGGCTCTCACTTCGTCACCGACATCAACACGCGCTTCGGCGGCGGTTTCCCGCTGCCGCTCGCGGCGGGCGGCAAGTATCCGGAGCTCGCGCTCGCGCTCGCGCGGGGTGAGCATCCCGAGCCGAGGCTCGGCGACTTCCGCGAAGGCATCGTTATGACCCGCTTCTTCTCCGACCTGAGCC
>CAVQEP010000011.1:0-117482 GCA_963711545.1 uncultured Actinomycetes bacterium | reverse complement strand
TGGATCGCCGAGCGGTTCAGCCGGTCGCGGTCGTCGTCCCCGACCGCGGAGTCGTACGCGGACCCGAGGGCCATGTGAGAGGCCGCGTTCTCGTCGAGCAGGGTGTCGTAGAACACGGTGTCGAGCGGGCCGATTCGGCCTTGCCCGTCGACGAGAGCGAGCTCGCCCAGTCGGGCGGCCATCGTCCTGCTTGATGAGCGTGCGCAGGATCTCCGCCCCGGAGCCGGCGTCGAGCTGCACGGCGCGGCCGCCCTCGAAGCGAACGGTAAGGCCGTCGATGATGCGTCCCTGGGAGTACAGGGGCTTCGTCGAGGTGACGAGGCCGTCCACCCGCTCAGGGTCGGGAGAGGTGAAGATCTCCTCCGTCGGCAGGTTCGCCATGTGGGGAATGCCGTCGACGGTCTCTTCCCCGCCTCCGACCCACTTCGACGTGGGCAGGAGCCCGATCATGAGATCGGTGCCGGGGCCCTCGAGGTGAAAGGCGTCGAAGCGCCTCTCGGTGAGACGCTGCGCGACGCCCTTCAGCGCGGCGCTGCGATCGCGCCACGCAGTCTCGGGATCGTCCACGTCGAGCCGGCAGATGTGGAAGATCTCGTCCCAGAGCTTGTCCAGTGCCGCCGTGGGCTCGAGGTCGGCATGCACGAGCTTCGCCCAGGCAGGGGTCGGACAGGGTGCGATGCACCAGTTGACGGTGCGGGCGTTGATCACAGTCGTCCATTCCTTCACGCGCGGGAAGATGTCGCGGGCGAGGCGCTCAGGATCGAGATCGTCGTAGAGGTGCGGCTCGGTCAGGCCGCTGAGGGAGATCGTCGCGCCGCGTTCCTCGCCGAGCCGAAGCGCGCGCTCCCCGTACCAGGGAGGCACGTAATCGAGCACGCCGTCGGAGGCGTACTGGACACGCGCGCGCTTGAGATGCGGGTCCCAGTAGGACACGTCCACGAACTTCGCGCCGCGGCGATAGCAGCTCGCTGTGACCGCGCGCGTGAGCTCCTCCTTGCCGATCGAGGTGCCGATCTCGACGACCTGGCCTTCCTGCACGTTGGCGCCGAAGTTGACGATCAGGTCGGCAAGGCGCTCGAGGTGGGCGTGCATAGGGAGGCGATGCTAGCTACGCCGCGAATGGCTCCGCGTGGAAACGCAGCGTGCAATCGACCGGTTCATAGCCTCCCCGGGGCTCGGCGAGTCGACCCGGCGAGGCTATCGCGGCGACGTCGAGGAGTTCGGGCGCTGGCTCGGGTCGCGCGGAGTTACGTGTCCGGAGTAGACGTGCGAGTGCTCTCCGAGTACGCGGCCGAACTGGGCCGCGCGCGGCCGCGCAAGCTCGCGCCGGCGACGATCGCCCGGAAGCTGGCCGCGGTTCGGAGCTTCCTTCGCTTCACGGTGGGCGCCGCGCAGGTACCAAACGCCTCGCTGGCACCCCGGCGTCCGCGACGCTTGCCGAACACTCCGAAGCAAGAGGAGGTCGAGGCGGCGCTGGCCGCGCTCGAGGGTGACGGCCCGCTGGCGTTGCGTAACTGGGCACTCGTGGAGCTCGTGTATTCGGCCGGCCTCCGCAGCGCTGAGGCGGTCGGGCTCGAGCTCGGCGACGTCGACTTCGACCGGGAGCAGATCCACGTCCGCGGCAAAGGGGGCAAGGAGCGGATCGTTCCGCTCGGCGAGGAGGCCGGGCACCTCCTGGCGCGGTATCTCCACGAGGCCCGGCCGCAGCTCGTGCGCGGCGCGGAGAACGCCGTGTTCCTTTCGGCGCGGGGGCGCCGGCTGGACACGTCGACGCTGCGGCGCATCTTCGCGAACCCGCACCGACTTCGTCACGCCTTTGCCACACATTTGCTCGAGGGCGGAGCCGACCTGCGGACGATCCAGGACCTGCTCGGGCACAGCTCTCTGTCCACGACGCAGCTCTACAGCCACGTGGACGGGCGACGGTTGCGTCGCGTCTACGACCGGGCGCATCCGCGCAGCTGAGGTCGCTTCGGGGCTGGTCCTGGGGTCTGACCCCGGTTTTGCGCCGAAAGTGTGACATTTCGTCCCCAGGGCGCCGGGCCGCGGCGGCAGGCGAACGCGCCCTTCCAGCGAAGTCCCTTTGCGTGCCGACGCCTGCCAGAGACCCGGACGTCGAAGGCTTCCTCGCCCTCCTCGCGACACGGCGCGCGCCGAAGACCGTCGAGGCGTACCGCCGCGACCTCGATGCGCTGCGCGCGTGGCTCGACGGGCCGGTCGCCTCGGTCTCGACCGAGCAGCTCGAGGCGTACCTCGCCGAGCTCCGCGCCGCCGGCCGTGCGCCGTCCACGATCGCGCGCCGGATCGCGGCGATCCGATCGTTCTTCCGCCACCAGGCGCTCCTCGGAGCACGCGACGACAATCCCGCGGCGGAGCTCGACCTGCCGCGACGGAGCCGGACGCTCCCGCGGACGCTCTCCGCGGCAGAGGCAGAGCGGCTCGTCGAAGCGGCGAACGGCACCACGCCGCGCGCGCTCCGCGACCGGGCACTCGTCGAGCTCCTCTACGGCGCGGGCCTCAGGGTGAGCGAAGCCGTCGGCCTGCAGAAGTCGAGCGTCGACCTCGAGGCGCGCCTCGTGCGCTGCCTCGGGAAAGGCTCGAAGGAACGAATCGTCCCGATCGGCCGCCAGGCGACCCAGGCCCTACGACGCTACCTCGCCCACGGACGCCCCTACCTCGACGCACGACACCGGCCCGAGCTGTTCCTGAACGCGAAGGGCGGCGGGCTGACCCGCGCCGGCGCCTTCCTGATCCTGCGAAAGCTCGCCGAGAAGGCCGGGCTCGAGCCCGAGCGGGTACACCCGCACCTGCTCCGCCACTCCTTCGCGACACACCTGCTCGAGGGGGGAGCGGATCTTCGCTCGGTGCAGGAGATGCTGGGCCACGCGGACCTCGCCACGACGGAGCTCTACACGCACGTATCCGATCGAAGGCGTCGCGAGTTGTACTTCCAGGCGCATCCCCACGCGCGGAAGCGAGCGACCTAGGGATGCGGCCCAATCCATCATGGGTTTTCACCTCAACACCGCCATCCTCGCCGCCGTCACCTGCGCGAGCGGCTACCTGATGATCGTTGCCGGGCTCCACAAGAACATGCTGGAGCTCCGACGCCCCGACCGGACGTGCCCGAGCTGCGGCCGCCGGCTCGAGACGCCGGTCTGCCCGGCTTGCGCGTCTAGCTCCTAGCTCTTAGGCCCGGCCCGTTTTTTCAGCTCGGCCGCGACGGTCCGGGCCGTCTTGCGCAACTCCGGCTCCTGCTCGTCGTCCTCCCCGAGCCCGTTGAGGATGACGATCGTCTCGCGCTGCGGCGAGCCGTGCCGCAGGCAGTGAACCGCCAGGCGCCGGACGGCCTGGTTGCCGTCGCTCGTCACCATTCTGTGCAGAAGGGGCCGGATCGCGTTGACGACGCCCGGGCTGTCCTTGGACAGAAGCTGCACCGAGAGCAGCGCGGATCCGCGCGCCGCCGGGCTCTCGTCCTCGAGCCCTCTCCTGAGCAGCTCCAGCTTCTGCCGGAAGCGGAACTGCCCGATCGCGCGGTAGGCAACTGCGCGCTGCCGGTAGTCGGGGCTGCGGGCCGCTCCCTCCAGCTCGTCGTCCCACTGCTGACGCAGAACCGCCAGCTCGCGCTCCTCGCCGGACTGCGCGAGCTCGTCGGCCCTGGCGGCTGCCTCGAGCAGTGACATGCGGCGCGTGACTCTAGCCCACATCCTCACTCTGGGCCACGTCCCCTGCCTGGCACCGGACATGTCCCCTGCCCGGCGCGGCATGCAAAGCCGCGGCCGCACGGAGCGGCTAGAGTCCTGCGCCGTGGCCCACAGAGTGACTCTCATCCCCGGCGACGGCACAGGGCCCGAGCTGACCGAGGCAACCCGGCGCGTCCTCGAGGCAACGGGAGTGGAGTTCGACTGGGACGTCCAGGAGGCCGGCGCCGACGCGATGGAGAGGCACGGCGGCAACCCGCTCCCGGACGACGTCCTCGACGCGATCCGCGAGACGGGCGTCGCCCTCAAGGGCCCCATCACCACACCGATCGGAGGCGGCTTTCGCTCCGTCAACGTCGCCCTCCGGAAGAGCCTCGACCTCTACGGCCAGGTGCGTCCGTGCAAGACGTATCCCGGCGTCCGCACCCGCTTCGAAGACGTCGACCTGATCATCGTCCGCGAGAACACCGAGGACCTGTACGCGGGGATCGAGTACGAGCAAGGCTCCGAGGAGGCGCAGGAGTTGATCCGGTGGATCGCGTCGAAGGGTGGGAAGCTCGCGCACGACGACGCCGGGATCTCGATCAAGCCGATCTCGATCACGGGCTCGCGGCGCATCGTCCAGTTCGCCTTCGACTACGCCCGCAGGAACGGCCGCCGCAAGGTGACCGCCGTGCACAAGGCGAACATCATGAAGTTCTCCGACGGCCTGTACCTCCGGGTCGCCCGCGAGGTCGCGGCCGAGAACGACGACATCGAGTTCGACGACCGCATCGTGGACAACATGTGCATGCAGCTCGTGCAGCGCCCCGAGGAGTACGACGTCCTCGTCCTCCCGAACCTCTACGGCGACGTCCTTTCCGATCTCTGCGCCGGGATGATCGGCGGCCTCGGGCTCGCGCCGGGCGCGAACTTCGGCGAGAACATCGCGATCTTCGAGCCGACGCACGGCTCCGCCCCGAAGTACGCGGGCCAGAACAAGGTCAACCCGATGGCCCAGATGCTCTCGGGCATGCTGATGCTCCGGCACCTGGAGGAGCAGGAGGCTGCGGACAGCCTCGAGCACGCGATCGCCGAGGTGATCCGCGAGGGCAAGAGCGTGACCTACGACATGAAGCCGACCCGTGGCGACCCGACCGCCGTCGGGACGAGCGAGGTCGCCGATGCGATCATCGACAAGCTCGGAGCCCGGGTTGCGTAGGAAGATCACGGTCGTCGGCGCGGGCAACGTCGGCGCGACCGCCGCACAGGTGCTCGCGACCCGCGACTACGCGGATGTCGTGCTCGTCGACATCAAGGAGGGCCTCCCGCAGGGGAAGGCGCTCGACATCAACCAGATGGGCGCCGTCCTCGGTTACGAGGCCAAGGCCACCGGCTCGAACGGCTACGAGGAGACCGCCGGCTCGGAGGTCGTCGTGATCACGGCCGGCCTCCCTCGCTCACCCGGCATGAGCCGCGACGACCTGGTCACGACGAACGAGAAGATCGTCGGCTCCGTCACGGAGCAGGTGGTAGCGCAGAGCCCGGACGCAATCCTGATCGTGGTCTCGAACCCGCTCGACGCGATGTGCCATGTCGCCAAGAAGGTCTCGGGCTGGGAGAAGCATCGTGTCTTCGGGATGGCGGGGATCCTCGACACGGCGCGCTTCTCGACCTTCATCGCCTGGGAGACCGGCGCCTCGCTCAAGGACGTGCGCGCGATGGTTCTCGGCGGCCACGGCGACCAGATGGTGCCAGTGGTCTCGGCGACGACCGTCGGCGGCGTCCCGTTGCGGAAGCTCGTCGCGGAGGACCGGATCCAGCAGATGGTCGAGCGCACCGCCAAGGGCGGCGGTGAGATCGTGACCCTGCTCGGCACCTCTGCCTGGTACGCGCCGGGAGCGGCGGCGGCTCAGATGGTCGACTCGGTCATGCTCGACGAGAAGCGCGTCCTCCCTTGCACCGCGTACCTCGAAGGGGAGTACGGGATCGAAGGGCTCTACATGGGCGTCCCCGTCAAGCTCGGCAGCAACGGGATCGAGGAGATCCTCGAGCTCGAGCTGAGCGACGACGAGAAGTCGATGCTGAGCGACTCGGCCGGCGCCGTCCGCGAAGTCGTCGGCGTCCTCACCTCCTAGCGATGGATCTCGGCCTCAAGGGCCGGACCGCGCTCGTCACCGGAGCATCTTCGGGGCTCGGGCTCGCGACGGCGGAGTCCCTCGCGGCCGAGGGCGCCAATGTCACGATGTTCGCGCGCAGGCGAGACCTCCTCCAGCGAGAGGCCGAACGCATCGGAGCCCTCGCCGTCCGCGGCGACGTCACGAGCCCGCGTGATCTCGACACCGCCGTCCGTCGCACTGTCGAGGCGTTCGGCGGCCTCGACATCCTCGTCTGGAACGGCGGCGGGCCGCCCCCGGGGACCGCGCTCCAGCTGACCCCCGAAGCCCTGGAGGACGCGATCGACCTCCTGCTGATGCCCCCCGTGCGCCTCGTCGGCCTCTGCCTCCCGCACCTTGTCCAAAGCCCGGCCGGACGGATCATCTTCTTCACCTCGATTGCCGTGAAGGAGCCCGCCGACCACCTCGCGCTGACCAATGCCGTCCGCCCCGGGCTGACCGGCTGGGCCAAGTCGCTCTCCCGCGAGCTCGGCCCGCAAGGGATCACCGTCAACTGCCTCGCGCCCGGCCGGATCGAGACCGCGCGACTCGCCGAGCTCTATCCCGCAGGGGCGACGGAGTCCGACCTGGCGGGGATAGCGCTCGGGCGCTGGGGGACGCCGCAGGAGTTCGGAGACGTCGCCTGCTTCCTCGCCTCGGATCGGGCCCGTTACGTCACCGGCACGACGATCCTGGTCGACGGCGGCCTCGCGCGGGGCCTGCTCTAGCTTCACCGGCGGTCGACCGGACCGGCGCGACTATCCTGGCCTCCGTGCTCCGACGGCTTCTGACGCCTCTGCGGCTCGCGTCGACGGGGCTCGTGATCCTCGTTGTGGCGGTCGCGATCCTCGTCACGCGCAGCAGCAACCACTTCCTCGAGATCCCCGACAAGGCGCACCCCCTCACGGCACTGGTGAAGATTCCGGGGTCGAAGAACCAGAACGACGGCGGGGGCATCTACTACGTCGACGTCCTCGTCAAACGCGCCTCCTTGCTGGAATCGCTCCTGCCGCTGGTCCGGCCGAACGGCTCGGACCTCGTTCCCGTCGGCCAGTTCCTCGAGCCCGGCATTTCGCAACAGGAGCGGGCAAAGCTCGACGCGTCCGACATGAGGATCTCGCAGCTGGTGGCCTCCGCGGTCGCGCTCCGGCAGCTCGGCTACAAGATCCCGGTCCGGGCCGGAGGGGTGAAGATCGTCGCGGTCACGTCGGACTCGCATGCAGGCCGGCTGCTGAAGCCGGGTGACGTGATCGTCTCGGCCGAGGGGAAGAAGCTCCGGACCAGCGCCGATCTGCGCGTCGTGCTCGCAAAGCATGTGCCGGGAGACGTCGTCACGCTGGGAGTCCGCCGTGGCTCGAAGCTGCTCACGATCTCGGTCAAGACGACGAGCGATGCGTCGGACCCGAAGCGGCCTCTGATCGGAGTCCTGCCCTCACAGGCTCTCGACGTCCGCTTCCCCTTCCCCATTCGGTTCAACCTCGGCGACGTCGGCGGGCCCTCCGCAGGGCTCGCATTTGCCCTCGAGCTGCTCGAGAAGCGCGGACGGGACGTCGACCACGGGTACAAGGTCGCGGCCACCGGTGAGATCCAGCTCGACGGCAGCGTCACGAGGATCGGCGGCGTCAAGCAGAAGACGATCGGGGCGCGCCAGGCGCACGTCGACGTCTTCCTCGTGCCGAAGGATGGGGACAACGCGAAGGTCGCGCGCCGGTACGCGCACGGGCTCCGCATCATCCCTGTGGAGAACCTTCAACAGGCGTTGCGCGCTCTGGCAACACTGCCCCGGAAGTCCTGACGGCCGTCCATCTTGCCTCTCAGAAAAGTCCCGGAAAATGCGCAGTTTTCATGCCCGGCAACCCTTGTTTGCGTGGACCCTGTTCGTAGTATCCGCGAACGTCACTGCTGGCCCCCACCCCCGAGACAGGCCCTTTGAACAAGCGGAAGCAACGCACGTGCGACGAGTGCTATTTCCGTCGCGCGGGGCTCTGCGCCCTTGCAACCGATGCGCCCTGCCCGACCTTCCGCCTGCACAGCCGCGGCTCGCTCGTCCCGCCCCGGCAGCCGCGTCTCGTTCCACGGCCCCTGGCGGACTTCGCCCAGGCCGCCGCCGGCTAGCGGGCTACGCCGGAACAGGTGCCGCGACGAGCGTGGCGAGCCGGCGAACGCCCTCGCCGATCTCGTCGACGGAGACGTAGCTGAAAGCGAGGCGCGCGGTGTTCGGGGCGCCCCCGAAGTCCGTGCCGTTGACGAACGTGACTCCCGCGGCGATCGCCCGCTCGAGGAGACCCGCCGACTCTACGGAGCCCGGCAGCTCGAGCCAGATGAAGTAGCCACCCTCCGGATGGCTCCACTCAGCGGAGGGCAGCTCTCGGGCGAGGGCGGCGAGCATCGCGTCGCGGCGGGCGCCGAGCAGCGGGCGGACACGCTCCAGGTTCGGCTCGAAGCTTCCCCGCCGGAGGAACTCGAACACGGTGGCCTGCCCCAGCAGCGCGGGGGTGATGTACGTCGAGACCGCGAGCGCCTCGAGCTCCCGCTCGAGCCCTGCCGGCAGGACGAAGTAGCCGACCCTCAGGCCGGGTGCGACCGTCTTCGAGAACGACGACGAATAGAGGACCCGCTCGCCGCCGTCGAGCTCGTGCAACGTCGGCAGCGCCTCGCCCTCGAAGCGGACGAGGCCGTACGGATCGTCCTCGAGCACGAGCAGGTCGTGTTCGTGAGCGAGGTCGACCAGCCGGCGCCGGCGTTCCAGGCTCAGCGTCCTGCCGCTCGGGTTCTGGAATGTCGGGATGGTGTAGAGGAGGGCAGGCTTCGGGCCTGAGTGCAGGGCCTCCTCGAGGGCGTCGAGGTCGAGACCCTCCGCGTCCATGGCGACAGCGCCGATGTCCACGCCTCGTCCCGCGAGGATCTTGAGCGGCCGGTCATACGTCGGCGCCTCGACCAGGACCCGCTGTCCGGCGAAGCGCTCCGCCAGGAACACGAGGCCCTGCAGCGACCCGTTCGTGACGAGGACGCGCTCCGGGGCGACGCCGTGACGCTCCGCGATCCATTCCCGGAGCGGCTGGTACCCACCCGCCGAGCCGTAGGACAGCACCGTCGCCCCGTCGCGCTCGACGGCGGCGCGGGCGCAGTCCGCCAGCTCCTGCACGGGGATGCACTCGGGCGCCGGAACGCCGCGGGCGAAGGAGATGCTCTCCACGCCGCCGAGTCTAGTGAGAGGCGCGGCTAAGCCCGGGCGCCACCGAGGCACCCGCCTTGCGGGTGCCGCCGAGAGGCCCGGCGGGCTCAGCTCGGCGGGCCGTCTAACCCAGCTTCTTGGGTGATCCCGGCCGGGAGCTTCACGCACGCGCGCCAAGACACTCGGCGACGAGCTGAGCCACCTCGGTCGGCGTCGTCCCGACCTGGATCCCGACCGCCTCGAGCGCATCCTTCTTGGCCTGGGCGGTGCCGGACGACCCGGAGATGATCGCGCCCGCGTGCCCCATCGTCTTCCCGGGCGGAGCGGAGAAGCCGGCGATGTAGGCGAGCACGGGCTTGGTCACGTTCTCCTGGACGAAGCGGGCGGCCTTCTCCTCCTCGTCGCCGCCGATCTCTCCCACGAGCACGATCACCTCGGTCTCCGGGTCGGCCTCGAACCGGCTGAGGACGTCGATGAAGGAGGAGCCGACGACCGGGTCGCCGCCGATACCGACGATGGTGGAGTTCCCGAGCCCGAGCTGGGTCAGCTCGTGGCCGATCTGGTAGGTCAACGTTCCGGACCGGGAGACGAGGCCGATCGATCCCTCGGCGAAGATCTCCGCAGGGATGATCCCGACGTTCGCCTTCCCGGGCGAGAGGACGCCCGGGCAGTTCGGCCCGATCATCGTCACGCCCCTCGGGCGGATGTACGTGTAGACGCGCAGCATCTCGTGCGCCGGAATGTGCTCTGTGATGCAGATCACGGTGCCGATGCCCGCGTCGACGGCCTCGTAGATGGCGTCGGTCGCAAAGCGTGCCGGGACGAAGATGAGGGTGGTGTTGGCGCCGGCCTTCGCGACCGAGTCGGCGACAGTGTTGAAGACGGGGATGCCCTCGACGTCCTGTCCCCCCTTCCCGGGTGTAACCCCCGCGACGACCTGGGTGCCGTAGTTGCGGTTCCGCAGCCCGTGGAATCGGCCTTCGCTACCGGTGAGGCCCTGAACGACGAGGCGCGTGTCGCGGTCGACGATGATCGCCATCAGCCGGCCCTCCCCGCCTGGACGACGATCGAGCTGAGGCGCAAGCCGCCGTCCTCGACATGGTCGCGGAGCAGGTCGCGGATGACCTTCGCGTCGTCGCTCGGCGTGTCGACGCGCGAAAGCCAGTCCTCGAGGTTTGGTCGCCGCTCGAACGGGCGCAGCTGCAGTACCTCCAGGCCGGCCGCGGCGAGGAGCTCCCTCCACTCGTCCTCGGAGTAGCAACGGACGTGGGTCGGGTCGCGGAGGCGCTCCGCCTCCTCGACCCGCTCGTCGACGAACACGTTGTCCTCGACGACGACGAGCCGGCGGGTGACGCGAGCCATCTCCGCCACCGCCAGACGGACGTCCGTGAAGTGATGCGCGGCGATCCGGCAGGTGACGACGTCGAAGCTCGCGTCCTCGAACGGGAGGGACTCGGCGGGAGCAACGACGTCGGGCTCCATCCCGGGCGCGGGATCGAGGGTGACGACGGTGCAGCCTTCCTCGCGGAGCCGGCGCGCCACGTGCCCGCCGCCGGTGGCGATGTCGAGCACCCTCACACCGGGCCCCGGCTCGCTCCATTCCACGACCAGGTCGAGATCGGGGCCTTCCCGGTGGGTCGGGCTATCACGGAACGCAGCGGCGCGCTCGGACCAGACGTCCGTCATGCCGCCGCCAGCGCCACGGCGCGGTGGGCGGCGTCGAGCATCGTCGGCTCGACGTGGAGGTTTGCCGGGGCGGCCTCGGCCAGCAGCCGGCGTCCTTCCTCGGCGTTCGTTCCGTCGAGACGCACGACGATCGGAAGCTCGATCCGCATCTGCTCGAGCGCCGCGAGGATGCCGCGGGCGACCTCGTCGCAGCGCGTGATACCGCCGAAGATGTTGAAGAAGATCGAGCGCACGTGCTCGTCACTCGTGATCACCTCGAGTGCGTCGACGACGCCCTGTGCGTCCCCCCCGCCTCCGAGGTCGCAGAAGTTCGCCGGCCTGCCCCCGGCGACCACGACCACGTCGACCGTCGACATCGAGAGCCCGGCGCCGTTGCCGAGGATGCCCACGTCACCGTCGAGCTTCACGTAGGTGACGCCCTTCTCGCGCGCGAAGCGCTCCTGGGGATCCGCGGCCTCGACATCGCGCATCTCCGCGATGTCGGGATGGCGGTAGAGGGCGCTGTCGTCGACCGTGAACTTGGAATCGAGCGCGCGCACCTCCCCCTCGGGCGTGACGATCAGCGGGTTGATCTCGCAGAGCATCGCGTCCGACTCGAGGAAGCAGCGATGCAGCTTCTCCACGATGCCGATGATCTGCTTCTGCTCGTCCGGGTCGGCGATGCCGGCGCCGTAGATCAGGCGTCGCGCCTGGTAGGGCTGGAAGCCCTCCAGGGCGTCGACCTGGAGGCGCGACAGCGCGTCTGGCTTTTCCGCTGCGACCTGTTCGATCTCCACGCCGCCCTCGGTGGTGAGCATGTAGAGAAGCTTCTTGGCGCCGCGATCGAAGGTGAGCGAGAGGTAGTACTCCTTTGCGATCTCGGAGGCGCGCTCGATCCAGATCTTCTCGACGAGGTGGCCGCGGATGTCGAGCCCGAGGATCGCCCGGGCCTTCGCCTCCGCATCCGAGGGACCGTCGGCAAGCTTGATGCCGCCGGCCTTGCCTCGCCCGCCGGTGAGCACCTGGGCCTTGACCACCACCGGGCCTCCAAGCTCCTCGGCTGCGGCCCGGGCCTCCCCGGCCGTGGTGGCGAGGCGGCCGTCCGACACGGGGATGCCGAAGCGCGCGAAGAGCTGCTTGCCCTGGTACTCGTAGAGATCCACCGGCGGCGGACTCTACCGGGCACCCGGCGTCAGTCGGCGGTCACGACGCAGATCACCTGGCCCGTCTTCACCGGCTGGCCGGCGGCCACGGACAGCCCGACGACGCGCCCTGCGCGATGCGCGCGCACCTCGTTCTCCATCTTCATCGCCTCGACGATGCAGAGGACCTGTCCGGCCTCGACGGAATCGCCTTCAGCGACCTCGACGGCGAGGACGGTTCCCTGCATCGGGCTCACGACCGCGTCCCGCCCGTGGCCTGCGGCCGCGCCGCCGGCTGAACGCTCCTGTCGCCGCCGGGCGAGCTCGGCGAATGCGGGCTCGGGACGGACGATGCGGACGGCGAACCGGCGTCCGTCCACCTCGACCGAGCGGACGATCTCCCGCGTCGCAGCTGCGATGCGCTCCACGCCACCGGGTCGCGCGCCGTCCGCCAGCTCGGCCGCGCGCGCGGCCATCAGCTCCGACTCGACGAGCCCGTGGCACGTCGCGCCCTCGACGAAGCACGGATGGGTGAGGAGCGCCTTGTGGAAGCCGATCAGCGTCTCGACTCCGTCCACCACGAATTCGTCGAGGGCGCGGAGCATCCGCCTGCGTGCATGTTCGCGGTCGACGTCGTGGACGATCAGCTTGGCCACCATCGGGTCGTAGAGCCCGGAGATCTCGCTGCCCGTCGCAACCCCAGAGTCGACCCGCACTCCGGGGCCGGTCGGCTCCCGGTAGAACGTGATCGTCCCCGGCGAGGGCAGAAAGCCGTTCGCCACGTCTTCGGCGTTGATGCGGCACTCGAGCGCGTGACCCTGGAGGTGAACGTCCTCCTGGGCGACCGACAACGGCTCGCCCGCGGCGATCAGCACCTGCTCGCGGACCAGATCGAGCCCGGTCACGAGCTCGGTGACCGTGTGCTCCACTTGGATGCGCGTGTTCATCTCCAGGAAGAAGTACTCGCCGTCACGCGACAGCAGCCCTTCGATCGTTCCCGCGCCGCGGTAGCCGACCGCGCGCGCGGCATCGACGGCGATGCCGCCGATCCGCTCGCGCATGGCCGAGTCCACGGCGGGCGACGGAGTCTCCTCGATGAGCTTCTGATGGCGGCGCTGGATGGTGCAGTCGCGCTCGCCGAGATGGACGACGTTACCGTGCGAGTCGGCGAGCACTTGCACCTCGACGTGGCGCGGATCGTCGAGGTACCGCTCGACGTAAACCGCGGGGTCGGAGAAGTACGCCTCACCCTCCCGCCGCGCCGACTCGAACGCGCGCTCGACCTCGGCCTGGTCACGCACGACCTTCAGCCCCTTCCCGCCGCCGCCGGCCGAGGCCTTGATCGCGAGCGGCCACCCAAGCTCGTCGCCGAGCCGTCGCACCTCGTCGGCGGACAGCACCGGCTCGGTCACGCCCGGGACGATCGGGATTCCCGCCGCCCGCATCCGCTCGCGCGCCCCTATCTTGGAGCCCATTGCCTCGATCGCCTCGGGAGGCGGGCCGATCCAGACGATGCCGCGGTCGCCACAGGCACGCGCGAAGACCGCATTCTCGGCGAGGAACCCGTAGCCCGGATGGATTGCCTCCGCGCCCGCGCGCTCCGCCGTCGAGAGGATGCTCTCCTGATTGAGGTAGCTCTCGGCCGGCAGCCCTCCTCCGATCAGATACGCCTCGTCGGCGTAGGCGGCGTGGAGCGCTGTGCGGTCGGCCTCGGAGTACACGGCGACCGTCCCGATCCCGAGCTCGCGCAGCGTCCGGAAGACGCGGATCGCGATCTCGCCGCGGTTTGCGACCAGCACTTTGCTGAAAACTGCCACTACCCCTCGTATTCTCTTCGCCGATGAGCCTTCCCGACGCGCTGACGATCACGCGGGCCGTCTCCGTGCCGTTCGTCATCCTCCTCTACGCCTGGAACTTCGACGGCCACAACTACTGGGCGACCGCGCTCTTCGCCGCGGCGATGGCCACCGACTGGTTCGACGGCCGCATCGCCCGCAGCCGCGGACACTTCTCCGCCCTCGGCTCTCTCCTCGATCCGGCGGCAGACAAGATCCTCGTCCTCGCCGTGCTCGTCATGCTCGTCGACCAGCACGTCGTCCCGGGCTGGATGGTGGCGCTGATCGTCGTGCGTGAGTTCCTGGTCACGGCTCTCCGGCTCGCGGCCATCGAGCGCGGGGTCGTCCTCCACGCCCGCGACCTCGGCAAGCTCAAGACCTGGTCACAGGCAACCGCGGCCGCCGTCGGCGGCTTCGCGGCGGCAGGCGCCTGGCGGAACCAGGTCGCCTGGTGGGCGCTGCTCGTCGCCCTCGTCCTCACCTGGATCTCGGGGCTGGACTACGCCCGGGCCGCGCCCCGCCTCTGGCGGAGCGGCCAGGCCGCCTGATCCTGCTCCTCCACGGGCCCGGTGCCGAGGCCGGCCTGCCGCCACGGCGACGGCTCGCTCCCGTCCTCGTCGTGCGCGAGGGCCGCGAGGATCGCCTGTCGCTCCGCTTCGGTCGGTTCCGGGGTGATCTCGACGGACATGCCGGGAGGTTAAAGGGACAGACGTGACCGCCGATAGGAAGACGGTATGCGTCGCCGCCTCTATCCGGCCTGCCTGCTCATTGGGATCCTTGCGATGTCGCCGTCCGCCGCCGCCAAGTCGGGGACATCGTGGGCTCAGGCCGAGCTCAAGGCAGTCGTGGCCTCCGGCGTCATGTCCGGAGAGGCGGCGGCGCGACCAGACGATCCGCTGACCCGGGCCGAGCTGGAGACGCTCGTCACAGGTCTCTTCCACTCGGATCCGGCGACGCCCGCGAGCCCGGCCGCGCCGGTGACGATCGCAGGACTCGACGCCAGGCTCGTCGGCGCGCTCGGCCTCGCCGACTCGGCCAGGGCGCTCACCGCCGCGGCGAAAGCGGCCGGCCTCGCGCCGCCCTCCCGCTTCGGGACGGAGACCCTCGCCCGGCTGCTCGCGCTACGGACGAACCATCCCGCCGCCCTCGACGCGCTCGAGCTCTCGCCCGGGGAGCCGGCGACGCACGCAGAGGCCGCGTTCTCCGCAGCCAGGATCATGCGGCTCGTCGACTGGAGCCCGCTGGAAACCCAGGCCCTCGCGGCGACGTTCACCCTGCCCGCGCTGACGACCTGGCAGAAGCGAATCCTCACGACCGCCGTTCGGTTCATCGGGTACCCGTACGTCTGGGGCGGCGAGAGCGAGACTCGGATGTCACCGTACGGGCCACAGGTTCACGGCGGGTTCGACTGTTCCGGCTTCGTCTGGCGCGTCTACAAGGTGCAGGCGTATGCCGGAGAGGGCACGCTCGCGAGCACGCTGATGGGACGGACGACGTACGCCATGAGCGGTGAAGTGCCGCGCTCGAAGCGAGTCGCGCTCGCCGACCTGCAGCCTGCGGACGTGATCTTCTTCGGATCCAGGGGGCCGAAGTCGACCCCGGTGCAGGTCGACCACATGGGCATCTACCTCGGAGCCGGCTGGTTCATCCACTCTTCGGCCTACGGAGTCGCCGTCACGACTCTCACCGGGTGGTACGCGCAGCGCTTTGCGTGGGCTCGCAGGCCTCTCGCAGAGGCCGGTCTCGCTTCCCCTTCGTAAGCGGTAATCCGACGAATCCCCCTATGGGGGGATACGTCTCGAAAGCGGCACGCGGGACAATCGCCCAGTCTCGGCGTCTTCTCGGAGGTACTGCCGCAATGCTGCAATGGAAGCCAAAGCTCGTCGCCCTCCTGGTCGTCCTGGTGACGCTGGCCGCGCTCATCGGACAGTTCACGTGGGCAGATCAATTCACCTGGTAGCACCCTGACGTGAGCTCCCAGGCGGTCACGCCCCGCCGGCTAACCGCCCTTCTCCTTCCTGTTTGCCTGGCGGGCCTCGCGGTTCTCGCGGCGGCGGGCTACGTCTTCGCGACGTCGCACCACGGCGCACGGGCGCTGCTGAGCCTGGCTGCGCTGACGGCGGCGGCGACGCTCGCCGAGCGCTTCCCGGTGCCGATCAACTCGGAGTCGGGAGGCGGCGTCATCTCGCTGACGTTCGTCTTCGCGGTCGCGGCGATCGTGCTCTTCGGCTGGGCCGCCGGCGCGCTCCTCCTGCTCGCGGCAACGTCGGTGATCCAGCTGGCGGAGCATCGCCCGTTGCAGCGGATCGCCTTCAACGTCGCGGTGCTCGCCCTCGTCGCGCTGGCGGCCGGAGCCTTGATCGCCCCGATCCACGGCGAGAGCGTCGGCGCGGTCTTCTCCCGCGTGACGGTCGCGGCGACCGCGGACTACTGGGTCAACATGATCCTGATCTCAGGGGCGATCGCGCTCAGCACCCGGCAGAGCTACGCCCGTCTGATCCGAGCCCACGTCGGCGCCACGATCGTTCCGTTCGCATTCATGGCGTCCGCGGCGCTCATGCTGGTCGTGCTCTGGCAGCGCTCCCCCGTGCTCTCGGTCGCGCTGGTCGGACCTCTGCTCGCCATCTCGCTCTACCAGCGCTCGACGCATCGCGCCTTGAACGCGATGCGTCTGGCTTTGACCGATCCGCTCACCGAGCTCGGGAACCATCGGCACTTCCACGAGCGTCTCCAGCGCGAGCTCCTGCGAGCGGAGGAACAGGACACGCCGTTGACCCTCTGCTTCGTCGACATCGACGACTTCAAGACCGTCAACGACCGCTTCGGCCACCCCTCGGGTGATCGGGTCCTCTCGCAGGTCGCGGCACGGCTGCGACAGGGTGGCGAGGCCTTCCGGCTCGGCGGAGACGAATTCGCGCTCCTCCTCGTCGGCCAGGACGAGGGCCTGGCCCTCGCGACGGCGAACTCGATCGTCGAGCGGGTCGGCTCCGTCGACTTCGAGCACATCGGGCGGGTCACGGTGAGCGCCGGCATCGCGACGTTCCCGCTGCAGGGGCACGGGCGCGACGAGCTCATCCGGCTCGCCGACAGCGCGCTCTACTGGGCGAAGGAGCATGGGAAGAACCGGGTGCGGCTCTATCGGCCGGCAGTCGTCGAGCTTGCCGAGCTCAAACGGCTCGCCGCGGGGCCCGACAAGGCGGCCCGCTACCGGGCGGCCGCGTCCCTGGCGAAGGCAGTCGACGCGCGCGATACGTACACGGGTAGCCACTCGGAGCGCGTCGGCGAGCTCGCCGCCCGGATAGCAACGCAGATCGGGCTCGACCCCGAGCAGGTCGAGCTGACACGACTGGCAGCCAGCCTCCACGACCTGGGCAAGCTCGCGATTCCCGAGGAGATCCTCCGCAAGCCGGGAACGCTGACGGACTCCGAGCGCCTGGTGCTCGAGCGCCACCCTCAGATCGGCTACCGCATGCTCGAGAGCCTCGGCGTCGATCCCGTCGCCGACCTCGTGCTCCATCATCACGAGCGCTGGGACGGCGCCGGCTACCCCGACCGGCTGCGCGGGGAGCAGATCCCTCTGGCCGCCCGCATCATCTTCGTCGCCGATGCCTTCGACGCGATGACCTCGGACCGCGTCTACCGGTCGAAGCGGTCCGCTGCGGCGGCTCTGGTCGAGCTGGAGCGTTGCTCGGGCACGCAGTTCGACCCGGGCATCGTCACCGCACTCGCCGAGGAGCTCGCCTCTTCGGAGCTCTCGGCCGACCTGGCAACGCCCGCGCTCGCCTCCTAGCTCCCAACCGCTGCCGAGCGGCCGTCAGAGCGGGATGTTGCCGTGCTTGCGGCGCGGGCGCGGCTCCTGCTTCGTCAGCGTGGTCTCGAGCGCGTCGATCAGGACGGGACGCGTCCGGCGAGGCTCGATCACCTCGTCGACGTAGCCGCGCTCGGCAGCGCTGTACGGGTTGGCGAACCGCTCGCGATACTCCTCGATCAGCTCCGCCCGGCGCGTTTCGTGGTCACCGCTCTCCTCGAGCTCGGAGCGGAAAATGATGTTGACCGCTCCCTCGGGCCCCATGACGGCCACTTCCGCCGTCGGCCAGGCGAAGTTGAAGTCGGCCCGGATGTGCTTCGAGCTCATGACGTCGTAGGCGCCGCCGTACGCCTTGCGCGTGATGACCGTCAGCTTCGGAACGGTCGCCTCGGCAAACGCGTAGAGCAGCTTGGCTCCATGCCGGATGATCCCGCCCCACTCCTGCTGTGTCCCCGGCAGGAAACCGGGCACGTCGACGAAGGTGACGAGGGGGATGTTGAAAGCGTCGCAGAAACGAACGAACCGCGCCGCCTTCACCGAGGAGTCGATGTCGAGCACGCCGGCGAGCGAGCGCGGCTGGTTCCCGACGATGCCGACCGGCTGGCCGCCGAGCCGCGCAAGCCCGCAGACCACGTTCTCGGCCCACAACTCGTGCACCTCGAGGAAGTCGCCGTCGTCGACGACGCGCCGGACGACGTCATGCATGTCGTAGGGCTTGTTCGGGTGGTCGGGGATCAACGTGTCGAGCTCGGCGTCCTCCCGGTCGGGCGGATCGGAAGCCTCGACGAACGGCGGCGGGTCGAGATTGTTCTGAGGCAGGAACGAGAGAAGGTAGCGCGCGTCCTCGAGGCAGGCCTTCTCGTCGGGCGCGACGAAGTGCGCGACGCCCGACTTCGATGCGTGGGTCGTCGCGCCTCCGAGCTCCTCGAAGGTGACCTCCTCGCCCGTGACCGTCTTCACGACGTCGGGGCCGGTGATGAACATGTACGAAGTGCCCTCGACCATGAACACGAAGTCGGTGATGGCGGGCGAGTACACGGCACCGCCGGCGGAGGGCCCCATCACGAGTGAGAGCTGCGGGATCACGCCGGAGCACTGGACGTTGCGCCAGAAGATCTCCGCGTAGCCGGCGAGCGAGACGACCCCCTCCTGGATGCGGGCGCCGCCGGAGTCATTGATGCCGATCACCGGGCAGCCGAACTTGAGTGCGAGGTCCATCACCTTGCAGATCTTCTCGGCGAAGACTTCGCTCAACGATCCGCCGAAGACGGTGAAATCCTGGGAGAAGACGAAAACCTTGCGGCCGAAGATCGTGCCGTAGCCCGTCACGACCGCGTCGCCGTAAGGCCGCCGCTCGAGCATGCCGAAGTTCGACTCGCGGTGGCGAACGTACCGGTCGAGCTCGACGAACGAACCGGGATCGAGCAACTCGACGAGCCGCTCTCGGGCGAGGAGCTTGCCCTGCCCCCGCTGTCGCTCGACGGCCTTCTCGGTGCCGGCGTGCGCGGCCTCGTCCCGGAGCTCCTGGAGCTGGTCGAGCTTCGACTGGGTGGAGTCGCGGTCGCTGATAGCCATCCTCGTGGAGCCTAGTATGGCCCCGTGTCGGTCGACCGCTCGACGATCTGGCCCTACGAGGACGGCGAGCCGGGCGAGTTCGTCTACCAGCGCTACGGGCATCCGACCGGAGTCGCGGCGGAGCGCGCGCTCGGCGAGCTCGACGGCGGCGACGCGTTGCTGTACTCGTCGGGTGCCGGCGCCACCACCGCCCTCGTCCTTGCGCTCCTCTCGTCGGGCAACACGATCGCCCTGGCCGAGGGGGCGTACTTCGGGACCGGCGTGCTCTTCCGTGAGCTCGAGCGCTGGGGGCTGGGGCTCGCGGAGTTCGACCAGACCGGTCCACCACCCGACGGGGTCGACCTGATCTGGCTCGAGGCGCCCTCGAACCCGTTCCTGACCATGCCCGACCTCGAGGCCGCGGCGGCGCACCCGGCACGGGTCGTCGTGGACGCGACGGCGGCGACTCCCGTCCATCTGCGCCCGCTCGAGCATGGCGCGGACTTCGTCCTCCACAGCGCGACCAAGTACCTCTCAGGACACGACGACGCAATGCTGGGCGTCGTCGTCTGCAAACGGGCCGGCGATCTCGACCGGCTGAAGACGTTCCGCACACGGTCGGGGATCGTCGCAGCCCCCGACGCGTGCTTCCTCCTGCTCCGCGGCCTCCGTACGCTCGAGCTTCGCGTCCGCCGCCAGACGGAGAGCGCCACGGAGATCGCACGACGGCTCGCCGGCCACCCCGGCGTCGAGACCGTCCGCTACCCGGGCTTCGGCGGCCTCATCTCGTTCGATGTCGCGGGGCCGGAGGAGGCGCGCCGCGTCGAGACGTCACTGCACCTGATCACGAACGCGACGAGCCTCGGCGGGGTGAGCTCCGTCCTCGAGTCTCGGCACCGCTGGGAAGGCAACCGCGTTCCGGCGGGCCTGCTGCGCCTGAGCGTCGGCCTCGAGCCCGTGGAGGAGCTCTGGGCGGATCTCGCCCGATCCCTCGAAGGGGAGGAAACCCCGCACGACGGCTAGAGGGGGCGCCCGAAAAGAGTGTGGAAAACCGTATTCGGGGTTCCGGATCGGGGGACGAGACTATGGGCATGACAGTCCTCATCGTCGACGACCACCCGAGCTTCAGGGCGAGCGCGAGAACGCTCCTCGAGGCCGAGGGATACGAGGTCGTCGGCGAGGCCGAGAATGGGATCGGCGCACTGGAGGCGGCAACACGCCTTCATCCTGACCTCGTTCTGCTCGACGTCCAGCTTCCCGATCTCGACGGATTTCAGGTCGCCGTGCGGCTGGGCAGGCTCGCCGACCCCCCGGCGATCGTTCTGACGTCGAGCCGCGACGGAGCCGATTACGGACGCTGCATCGAGGAGAGCGGCGCCCGCGGCTTCGTACCGAAGGCGGATCTGTCCGGAGCCGCGATCGCGGCTCTGCTCGTGGCGTGACCTCGATCCGGCGCCCGTGGCTCTACTTCGGGCCTGCCGCCCTCCTCGCCGGCGGCCTCGTCGTCGCGCTGACGCTGGCGAGCGACCACGAGGAGAATCCTGCGCTCGCGACCTCGCTCGCCCTCTTCGTCAGCTGGTCGTTCGTCGTCGCGGGCCTCATCGGCTGGTCGCGGCGGCCGCGAAACAAGACCGGGATGCTGATGGTGGCGGTCGGGTTCGGCGTCCTCGTCGGAGGGCTGACCGAGGCGAACAGCTCGTTGCCATACACGCTCGGCGCGCTGTTCGGGAGCGTGTTCATCGCAGCATTCGTCCATCTGATCCTCGTCTACCCGGGCGGAGACCTGATCACCCGCTACGCGCGCCGGCTGGTCGTCGCCGGGTACGCGACCTCAGTCCTCGCCCCGCTATTCGACCTGATGTTCGCCTCGCACAAGACGTGCAAGCCGAACGAGTGCCCCGACAACCTGCTGCTCGTCACCCGGAACCACGGCGCCCACATCGCCGAGACCGCCGTCTGGACGGCGGTCGCCGTCCTGCTCTTCCTCGCCGCGTTCATGCTTCTCGTCGGCCGGTGGCGACGGGCGACACCCGCACTCCGGCGGATCCTCCGCCCGGTCTACCTCGCAGGCGCGCTCAGCCTCCTGCTGCTCAGCGTGGGCTTCGTCGTCACGCCTTTCTCCGGCGCCGGCAACACCCTCGTCGAGGTTGCACTGATCGCGACGTTCACGGCGGTGCCGTTCCTCTTTTTGGCGGGGCTCCTCGGGACGACCCTCGCGCGCAGCACCGGCGTCCGAGCGATCTTCCGTGTCATTCCGGAGCGGGCCTCGCCCGGCGAGGTGGAGCAGGGCATCAGGGAGGCGCTCCGCGACCCGACCGCGGAGGTCGCGTACTGGTACGACGAGGGCGGCCACTACGTCGACGTCGAAGGCAACCGCTTCGAGCTACCGACCGACACACGGCGCCGCGTCGTGACCCGCCTCGACTACGCCGACACCCCGGTCGCCGCGATCGTCCACGACGCAGCACTCAGGGAGGAGCCGGAATTGCTCGAGACGATCACGGGGGCCGCCCGGATCGCGCTCGAACGCGACAAGCTTCTCGTCGAGGTGCGGGCACGCGCGGAGCGCTACCGCGCTCTGCTGCAGGCGATGCCGGACCTCATGTTCCGGATCGGCCGGAACGGCAGCTACCTGTCCTACAACGCGCCGAGCACCAGGGACCTCTTCACGGAGCAGGTCGTCGGGCTCACCGTCTGGGACCGGCTTCCGCCCGATCTCGCCGACCGAATCATCGACGCCGGCCGGACGACGATCGACCGGGGCATCCCGCAGGTGATCGAGTATCAACTCGACTTCGCGGGCGAGACCCGCCACTACGAGGGCCGCTTCGCGCCGAGCGGCGACGACGAGTTCCTGATGATCGTCCGCGACATCACCGAGCGAAAGCGCCAGCAGGAGGAGGTCGAGGCGTCCCGCTCGAGAATCGTCGCGGCCGGTGACGAGGCGCGCCGGAAGCTCGAGCGGAACCTCCACGACGGCGCCCAGCAACGGCTCGTGTCGCTGTCGCTGTCTCTGCGTCTCGCCCAGAACAATCTGCGGAGGGATCCCACCGAGGCCGAGAAGCTGCTCGACGCCTCGCGCGAGGAGCTCGCACAGGCGCTCGAGGAGCTGCGCGAGCTCGCGCGCGGGATCCACCCGGCCGTGCTCACCGACCGGGGCCTCGACGCGGCACTCGAGTCTCTGGCGGGGCGAGCGCCTCTGCCGGTCGAGGTCGTCGGGCCCGATTGCGAGCTCCCGTCGCAGATCCAGGCCGCGGCCTACTACGTCGTCTCGGAGGCGCTTGCAAACGTCACCAAGTACGCGCAGGCTTCCGCTGTGAAGGTGACCGTCGACTGCAGCAACGGGAACGCCGTCGTCGTGGTGGCGGACAACGGAGTCGGAGGCGCCGATCCGGAGCGCGGGTCGGGCCTGCGGGGGCTCGCGGACCGCCTCGCCTCACTGGATGGCAAGCTTGCAGTCGAGAGCCCGCCGGGAGCGGGCACCCGAGTTCGTGCCGAGATTCCGCTGAAGTAGTCTGAGATGCCTGCCCTTCCCGATGGAACCGTCACCCTCTTCTTCACCGACGTCGAAGGATCGACGCAGCTCCTTCAACGCCTCGGGGATCGGTACGCCCAGGTTCTGGCCGACCACCGCCAGCTTCTCCGCCGAGCCGTGGAAGAGAGAGGCGGACACGTCGTCGATCACCGAGGCGACGAGTTCTTCGTCGTATTCGAGGACGCTCGCGCGGCTGCCGAGGCAGCCATCGCCGCGCAGCAGGCCTTTGCCGGCAACAGCTGGCCCGAAGGCGTCGAGGTCCGCGTGCGCATGGGGATGCACACCGGCGAGCCGGACATCCGCGACGACGCCTACTTCGGGCTGGACGTTCATCGCGCTGCACGGATCGCCCAGGCGGGGAGCGGAGGGCAGGTTCTCCTCTCCGAGCGGACCCGCGATGCCCTCGACTCCGACCACGAGCTCCAGGATCTCGGCGAGCACGAGCTTCCGGGCCTGGATCGCCGGGAAAGGCTCTTCCAGCTGGACGTCCCCGGCCTACCGGCCCGGTTCCCGCCGCTCAGCTCCGCCAGGAGAGGCTTCAGGGGCATGCGCGTAGTCCTCGCCGACGACTCGGTCCTGTTGCGGGAAGGCATCGCCCGCCTCCTCGAGGACGCGGGCTTCGAAGTCGTCGCGCAGAGCGGCACCGCGGACGATCTCCTCCGCCACGTCGGCATGCACAAGCCCGATGTCGCGCTCATCGACATCCGGATGCCGCCGACGCAGACGGACGAGGGCCTCCGCGCAGCCCAGCAGATCCGAGAGCGCTGGCCCGACACCGGTGTGCTGGTGCTCTCGCAGTACGTCGAGCCCGCGTACGCGATGGAGCTGCTCGGCGAGAACGCCGAGGGCGTCGGCTACCTACTCAAGGACCGCGTCTCGGATGTCGACGAGTTCGCGGCGGCAGTGCGGCGTGTCGGCGAGGGCGGGTCCGCCCTCGACCCGGCGGTCGTCTCGCAGCTGGTCGGCCGGCGGCGTCGTGACGATCCGGTCGACGAGCTGACGCCGCGCGAGCGGGAGGTCCTCGCGCTGATGGCCGAAGGACGCTCGAATCAGGCGATCGCGGAGAGCCTCGTCATCACTCTCCGGGCGGTCGAAAAGCATGTCACCAGCATCTTCAGCAAGCTCCGCCTGCCCGCGACCGCCGAGGACCATCGGCGAGTCCTGGCCGTTCTGACGTATCTGCGCTCGGACTGACACAGCGCCTCTGTAGGGAAAACCGCACCCCGCAGACGCCGGTCAGCCCCCTTTCCCAGCTCCGCGCGCCCAGGCAATCTCTCTACATGAGCGCGAACCAGCTGAACCAGAGGCTTCGATGGCTCGTCCTGGAGCGAGAATCGCTCCTCGAGCGCGGAGCGGCCGCGGACGATCTCGAGCGCAATCGCGAAGAGCTCGTTCGTGCGCAGCGGAGGCTGTCGTACGCGTCCATACACCTCCACCGGCCTGACGGTGCCGGCGAAGCCGCCTAGAAGCCAACAGGTCACTCCTCCCTCCCGTGAAGGCCGCCTCCCCCAGGCGGCCTTCTCCCTTTCCGGGTTCGGTCGCCACCCGCGCCGCGGCCGACGAACCGCACGCGAAGACGCCTGTCCGCCCCATGGTCGCCCCGATTCGCCGCTGCGAGGCTCAGAGCCACATCGAGCAACGCAGACGAAGGAGCGAATCACAATGTCACCCCTCAAGCGTTCCAACAACATCGCCGCCCGAATGGGCCGCTGGAGCGCAGGCCACTGGAAGACCGCGGTCTTCGGCTGGCTCGCGTTCGTCGTCGTCGCCCTGATGATCGGGCAGCAAGTGGGCACGAAGAACATCAAGCAAGAAGACACGAACACCGGCCAGTCGCACAGGGCCGACCAGATCCTGAAGCAGGGCTTTCCCCAGGCCGACCGGCAGACCGAGCTCGTGCTGATCCAGAGCTCCTCCCGCACAGTCGGTGACCCGGAGTTCCGCGCGACCGTCCGCGACGTCATCGGCGCGGTCAACGGCAACCCGGCGATCAAGAACGTCAAGTCGCCGCTTCTGCCCGCGAACCGCGACCAGATCTCCAAGGACGGACGAACTGTCCTCGTCACGTGGGACATGAAAGGCAAGTACGACCAGGCCAAGACGAAGATCGACGCAATTCAGGGAGCGGTCGCCAAGGTCGGGGCCAGGCATCCCGCGTTCTACGTCGGCGAGGCGGGAGCCGTCAGCTCCAACAAGGCGCTCGACAAGATGTTCGCGGACCAGTTGAAGAAGGCGGGCGAGCGATCGATTCCGATCACGTTCATCATCCTGCTGCTGGTCTTCGGCGCGCTCGTCGCCGTCGGAGTTCCTCTCCTCCTGGCCCTGTCGGGCGTTGCCGCGACGATCGGCCTCGTGGCGCTGCCGAGCCACCTCGTCCCGATGGACCAGAACGTGAGTGCGGTGATCCTCCTCGTCGGGCTCGCGGTCGGCGTCGACTACTCGCTCTTCTACCTCAAGCGTGAGCGCGAGGAGCGGGCGGCCGGCAAGGGAGCACGGGCTGCGATCGAAGCCGCCGCCGCGACCTCGGGGCGCTCGGTTCTGATCTCCGGCATCACCGTGATGATCGCGATGGCCGGGATGCTGTTCTCCGGCGACAAGTCGTATCTGGGCTTCGGGATCGCGACCATGATGGTCGTCGGCATCGCGATGCTCGGCTCGTTGACCGTCCTGCCCGCCCTGCTCTCGAAGCTCGGCGACCGGGTCGAAAAGGGCAAGATCCCGTACCTCCACCGGCTGCGGCGCACCAGCGGCGACAACCGGTTCTGGAAGGCGATCCTCACCCCTGCGCTCCGCCGGCCCGCGATCGCCGCGGCCGTCTCGGGCGCGGCCCTCGTCGCCCTGGCCCTCCCGACTCTCCACCTCCACACGGCGCAGAGCGGCCTCGACGCGCTTCCGAACAGCGCGCCGACGATCGGCACGATCAAGAAGATCTCGAATTCGTTCTCGCAGGGCGAGGTCGCGATGAGCGAGGTCGCGATCAGGGCGAACATCGACTCGCCCGCGACGAAGAAGGCGATCGCGGCCCTGAAGTCGAAAGTCGTCGCGGCGGGCCTCAACACCAGCTCGGTCGAGGTGGACGTCAACGGGTCGCACACCGTCGCCCGGGTGAACATCCCGCTCGTCGGCAAGGGAACCGATGCCACGTCGATGAATGCGCTCCGAATGCTCCGGAACGAGATCCTCCCCGCCACGATCGGCAAGGTTTCGGGCGCCGAGTACGCGGTCACCGGATCAACGGCAAGCTCCGCCGACCAGAACGCGCTGCTGAAGCGAAAGGCGCCGATCGTCTTCGGCTTCGTGCTCGTGTTCGCGTTCGCGCTGCTGCTGGTCACCTTCCGCTCGATCGTGATCGCGTTGAAGGCGGTTGTCCTCAACCTTCTCTCCGTTGGCGCCGCCTACGGACTGCTGGTGGTCATCTTCCAGTGGGGTTGGGGCGAAGGGCTGCTCGGGTTCCAGTCGAACGGCGGCATCGCCTCCTGGCTCCCGATCTTCATGTTCGTGATCCTCTTCGGGCTCTCGATGGACTACCACGTCTTCATCCTGAGCCGCGTGCGAGAGGCCTACGACCGCGGCATGAAGACCGAGGACGCGGTGGCTCACGGCATCACGACCACGGCCGGCGTCGTCTCGAGCGCCGCGCTCGTGATGGTCGGAGCGTTCGCGGTATTCGCACTGATGCCGATCCTCGACATGAAGGAGATGGGCATCGGCCTCGCCGCGGCCGTCCTGATCGACGCCACGATCGTCCGGGCAGTCCTGCTGCCGGCCACGATGAAGCTGCTGGGTGACTGGAACTGGTACCTGCCGAGGTGGCTCGAGTGGCTGCCGCGGCTCGACCACGAAAGCCCCAAGGCTGCACGGGCGCCCGAAGCGGCTCCCTCGCCGGCACTCGGCGCCTAGTTCCGCCCCGCTCCTTCGTAACGAGAAGCGCCCCGACCTCGCCGGGGCGCTTCTGATGTCAGGAGCCGGAGGCGGGACTCGAACCCACGACCCACGGTTTACAAAACCGTTGCTCTACCAGCTGAGCTACTCCGGCGCCCTTCCAATCGTAGGCCAACTTCGTGTTGTCTGTTCTGGACACGGCCCAGCCGATGCGTCCGGCATGCTCGAGGAGTGCAAGAGCACCCGAAAGCTGTTGGTGACCAATCTGCTCTCGCGATCGCAACCGCACTCCATAGCGTGGGCTACGCCGTCTACATCCCCTTCGGCGAAAACAACGCGCGCCGACTACATCATCGATGACGGCAACAGCCTTTCACGCGTTCAGTGCAAGACCGGGCGCTTGCGCAAGGGGGTCGTCGTCTTCAAAACGTGCAGCAGCTACGCTCATCATTCGAATCCGGCCTCTGCGGCACGTGATTACCTGGGCCAGGTCGAGTTCTTCGCGGTCTACTGCCCGGAGACGAGCGGCGTATACCTGATCCCGATCGAAGACATTGCTTCGAGATGGACCGGTGCACTACGGGTTGAGCCCGCCCGTAACGGCCAAAGGCGTCGGATCAGACATGCATACGATTACGAGATCGGACGCGTGGTGATCCACGCGTCCGAATCCCGTTCGCTTCTACGCAGCGTTGACGAGCTCGTCTCCTGAGATGGAAACGACACCGGCCAGCTCGTCCTCGAGCCGCGCGAGCGCGTCCCGCTCCACCTGGCGGACTCGCTCGCGGCTGAGACCGAGCTCACGCCCGATCTGCTCGAGCGACGTGGACTCGCCGTCGAAGCCGAACCGCAGCTCCAGCACACGACGGTCACGGTCCGGGAGACGCCGCAAGGCGTCCCGGACGGACTGGCGGCGGAAGGCGTCCGCGGCCTCCTCGACGGGGTCGGCAGCGTGCTCGTCGGCGAAGAGATCGCCGAACTCGCCGTCGCTGTCGGAGCCGATCGCCTGGTTCAGCGACACCGAGGCCTCGACCGCGCCGAGGGCCTCCTCGACGTAGCGAAGCTCGAGCCCGGTCGCCTTCGCCAGCTCCTCCAGCGTCGGCTCGGTCGCGCTCGCGGCCTGAAGCCGCTGCCGGGCACGCGCGAGCTTGACGCGACGCTCGTGCACGTGCGTGGGAACGCGGATGGTCGCCGACTGGTTGGAGATCGCGCGCTGGCAGGCCTGGCGGATCCACCAGGTGGCGTAGGTCGAGAACTTGTAGCCGCGACGCCAGTCGAACTTCTCGACGGCGCGGTTCAGCCCGATCACGCCCTCCTGGATCAGGTCACCCAGGTGCATTCCGCTGCCCTGGTAGCGCTTGGCGATGGAGACGACCAGGCGCAGGTTCGAGTTGATCATCCGCTCCTTCGCAGCTGTGTCGCCGCGCTCGATGCGCTTCGCGAGCGCAACCTCCTCGGCGGCTGTCAGAAGCGGGTAGCGACCGGCGTCGTTCATGAACAGCGTCAGACTGTCGGTCGTGCCGGAGATCTCAACGGCAGGACGGGCGCGCGCAGCGGGCGCATCCTCCGAATCGTTTTCGACGGGGACGATCTCGACGCCGTTCTCCTCGAGCTCGGCGCGGAGCGCGGACACCTCGTCGTCCTCGAGCTCGTTCGCGAGCGTGAAGACCTCGAGCGTCGTCTCGTCGACAACGCCGAGCTCCTCGACCTCGTCGACGAACGCGCGCGGATCGAGTTCCGCAAGAGTGCTCAGTGCAAGGGTGCTCAGTTTCGGTACTCCTCTCGAATTCAGGTGATTTCGGGGGCGCCTTGGCCTAAACCTCGACGGACCAAGCCAGGCTGCCCCGCACAGAATAGAACGCCCCTCAGGGGCCTTCTATTCCCGACTACAGCAATACCTGTCGCGACTTCTGATGCGTCAGGATCTTACGCTTTACCCGCTGGAGCGCGTTGTCAATAGTTTTCGTGTCTCGGTCGAGCAGCTCGGCCATCTCCTCGTAGGAGGAGCCTTCGAGGTAGAGGCGGAGCGCCTCCGCCTCTAGCGGAGAGAGCCCGGTCCCCAGCGTGAAGACGAGACTCTGGAGCTCCTCGGTCGAGATGACGCAGACCGACGGGTCGTTGACGCCGGGGCCCGGAAGGGCGTCGCCGAGGGTGCACTCGCCCTCGGAGTCCTGTCCAGCCGGCGTGTGGCTGAACGAGACGTAGGTGTTCAGAGGCGCGTGCTTGAAGCGCGTAGCTGTCTTGATCGCCGTGATGATCTGCCGCGTAACGCACAGCTCGGCGAAGCTGCGGAACGACGTCTCCTTGTCGGCCCGGAAGTCCCGGACGGCCTTGTAGAGGCCGATGAGCCCCTCCTGCAGGAGATCCTCGGAGTCCCCTCCGGCGAGGAAGTACGAGCTCGCCTTGAGACGGACGAAGCTCGTGTAGCGGCGGATGAGCACGTCCATCGCCCCGCCGTCGCCGTTCCGGGCGCGCAGCACGAGCTGAAGATCCTCGAGCTCCCTCTGGGCCTTCTGTGCTGCCGTTGCGGGTCGTGCGGCCATCCTGTCTCCCCGGTGGTCGCGGGCGAGACGGTCAAGTCTCACCCTGAGGTTGAGGGAGAAGATAGCAAGGTCCGCCGATCTTTACAAGCGGTTTGCAATGGACCCAGGATGTTACGAACGTACGTTCGCTCAGGCAGCGACTGCTTGACGCTCGGCCCTTGCTGCCGCGGTCGCCAGAAGCTCGTCGAGCGTCTCGTCGAGCTGCTCGAGGAGGGCTTCGTCGACGAGCTTCCCCCGCTCGTCGAAGCGCGCCGGCGCATGACCGACCGCGACCTCTGCATCGACGACCCGGGCTCCGATCGCCGCCAGCACCTTGCGCAGCTCGGCCTGCGCCCAGACGGCGCCGAAGGCCCCGGTGCTCGCGCCGACGACCGCCACGGGCTTGTTGCGAAGGGGGCTCGCCGTCAAAGGCCGCGACACCCAGTCCAGCGCGTTCTTCAGCTGGCCGGGGATCGAAGAGTTGTACTCGGGCGTGGAGACGAGCACCGCATCGGCGTCGGCGATCGCGTCCCGCAGCGCGATGACGGCGAGAGGCGCCGGCTGGACGTCGTCCTCCTCGTCGTAAGGAGGCACGTCCTTGAGCTCCGCCCACAGCTCGAACTCCACCTCCGGAGGGAGAAGCTCCTCCGCGGCGCGGAGGAGCTTCGTGTTGAACGAGTCGCGGCGCAGGCTGCCCGAGATCGCGAGCAGCTTCATCGTGACTACGCCTCCCTCACGAAGTAGAGCTCGGCGGTGAGTGAGACCTCGTCGGCCAGGGCGGGCTGGCCGCTCGGAAGCGGCACGTTCCAGTTGACGCCGAACTCGTTGCGGTCGACGGTCGTCTCGAGGCGCAGCCCGATCCGGTCGCGCCCGTATGCGTCGATCACGATCTCGGTGAGCGAGCCGTGAAGCTCGACCGGCTTCGTGACCCCCTTGATCGTCAGGTCGCCGCGGACGGTCAGCCGGTCTCCGGACGCCTCGAGGTCGCTCGACTCGAAGCGCAGCTCCGGATGCCGCTCGGCATCGAAGAAGTCAGGTGTCTGAAGGTGTGCGGCCAGGTTCTCGTCTTTCACGTCGACGCTCGCGACCTTCGCGACGCCGACGAGCGTGAAGCCTTCACCGGCTCCGTCGAGGCGTGCCTCGACCTCGCGAAACTGCCCGCGAAAGGCACCCACCATGTAGTTGATCTCGAAGCCGATGCTGGAATGGACCGGGTCGAGCTCCCAGGTTCCGACCGGGAGTGCCGTCCGGGTCTCGGTGCTAATCATTTGTCACCCTCCCTTGAGTGCGCTATAGTTGACTACGCAAGCAATAGTACAGGAGAAAGATTGTCCCGTCAAGTATTGACCCAGCAAGCATCGGCGATCGAGGCCTGGATTCGGCTCATACGGGGCCACGCCTCCGCGACCCGCGCCATGAGCGCGCAACTCGAGCTCGAGCACGGTCTGACGATCAACGACTACGAGGCGCTGCTCCATCTCTCCAGGGCCGACGAGGGCCGGATGCGGCGGGTCGACCTCGCCGGCATGCTGCTCCTCACCCCGTCGGGCGTGACACGGCTCCTCGACGGCCTGGAGAAGACCGGGCTGGTCGAGCGCGGCTCGTGCGCGAGCGACCGCCGAGTGACCTACGCGATCCTCACGGAGGCCGGCGCGAGCAGGCTCAGGGAGGCGTCCGAGTCGCACATCGCAGCGGTCCGCGGCTTCTTCGAGGCGCGGTTCAGCGACGAGGAGCTCGATCAGCTCGCAGGGCTGCTCGAGCGGCTGCCCGATGCAGGCGCCGGCTCGAGTGAGGACTGCTCGCCCTAGCGCTCACCGCGGCGCAGGCGTTCGAGCGCGTCCCGCGTCGCGGGGTCGAGCGCGTCACGGAGGTGACGTGGCCGGCCCTCCCTGTGCACCGTCGCCTCCATCTCACCGAGGAAGGCCGCCGACGAGCGCTTCTGGACCTGGCCAGAAGCCCCTCTGACCGCGGTATCCGAGGAGACGAGGCAGACCACCTCGGAGTCCCGATTCTCGGCGGCCAGCCGCTCGAGCACCGGATCCGCGTGCTGCGCGTAGCGGACCTCGAGCGGGCCGTACGACGCGTCCGTCCCGGCGCCGTCGAAGACGAGCACACCTCGCGCTCCCTTGAGGGCGACGAAGCTCGCAAGCTCGTCGCGAAGCCGGCGGGCATCCTCGTAGCCTCCGGCGTGGAACAGGTTGTGCCCGTCGAACAGATACAGCGTCGGCTCAGCCATGCGAGACGGAACGCTGCCGGGCGGCCTCGTACAGCAGGACCGCAGCCGCGACGCTGACGTTCAGGGACTCGACGTTTCCCGCCAGCGGTATGCGAACGGTCTCGTCGCACGTCCGCCGGACGAGCGGCCGGATTCCCTTGCCTTCGGCGCCGAAGACGAGCGCGACGCCGCCAGTGAGATCCGTCTCCCACATGGAAGTCGCCGCGTCGCCGGCGGCAGCGTACGCCCACAGATCGGTCCCTTTGACCTCACCGAGAA
The DNA here is from genome assembly GCA_963711545.1 of uncultured Actinomycetes bacterium. Classification (GTDB taxonomy): domain Bacteria; phylum Actinomycetota; class Thermoleophilia; order Gaiellales; family Gaiellaceae; genus 3-1-20CM-4-69-9. Next base: position 86,034 of record CAVQEP010000011.1, on the reverse strand, counting down.
AGCGGGCGAGGTTTGGAACGACGGCGACGGGAAGATGCTCGACCGCCCCGGCCGAGGAGCGCGCAACCGCCGGCGTCACGGTCGCGGCTCCGTGCGCGGGCACGACGACGCCCGTCGCCCCGGCTCCCTCGGCACTGCGAATCACCGCCCCGAGGTTCCGCGGATCGGTGACCTGGTCGAGACAGACGAGCAGCGGCTGATCGAGCGCGGCGAGCTCCCAAGCATCGCCGTACCGGTACGGCTCGCACCAGGCCAGAACACCCTGGTGGTCGCGCGTCCCGGCCGCATCGCTGATCTCCCGGTCGGCCTTGATCTGGAGCCGTGGACGCTCCAGCTCGCGCAGCCACGGTTCGGCCTTGGCTGCGCGCTCGCTCGCCCAGAGCTCCAGGACTTCGCGTCGGCCACGCAGCGCCTCGCGCACCGCACGCCGGCCGTACACCTGCTCGCGCGTCATCCCGGAATCAGCCGGAACCCGTCAGCGGCGTCTCGTACCTCCCAGCCGGCGGTCTCGATCTCTCCCCGCAGGCGATCGGCCTCGTCGAAGTCCCCCGCGGCGCGAGCCTCCTGACGACGCTCCGCGAGCTCGACGACCGCCGGGGGCGCTGCCTGCCTCGCGGCGAGAGAGCCGAGGCCGAAGATGTCCAGTGCCCGTCGCAGAAGCTCGTGATCGCGCCAGCCGTGCAGCACGGCGAGCGCCTCCGGCGTGTTGAAATCGTCTTCCAGCGCTGTCTCGAGATCCGCCCACCGGCCGCGACCGGCCACCGACGGGTGGCGGAAGACCTCGCGGAAGCGCTCGACTCGAGCGCCGGCCGCCGTCACCGTCTCCCCGGAGAAGTCGATCGGCTTCGACCAGTGGCCGGTCATGAAGAACAGGAGGACGGTCTCCCGGCCCCAGCGCTCGAGCGCCTCGCGGATCGTGATCACGTTGCCCTCCGACTTCGACATCTTCGAGCCGGTGAAGCGCAGGAGCCCGTTGTGTGTCCAGATCTTCGCGAAGTCGTGACCGAGCGCGCGGGACTGGGCGAGCTCGTTCTCGTGGTGCGGGAAGACGAGGTCGAGGCCGCCGCCGTGGATCTCGAAAGCAGGCCCGAGCAGCTCCTCTGCCATCACGGAGCACTCGATGTGCCAGCCCGGCCGCCCCCGCCCCCACGGTGACTCCCAGGACGTGTCCTCGCCCGGTTTGTTCCCCTTCCACAGCGCGAAGTCGCGCGGATCCTCCTTGCGGGGATTCGGCTCTTGTTCCTCGACCTGGTCGGGGCGCTGGCCGGACAGCCGGCCGTAGTCGGGGAACGAGTCGACGCGAAAGTAGACGTCTCCATCGGACCCGTAGGCATGACCTCGGTCGATCAGCTCCGAGATGAACCGGATGATCTCCGGGATCACCTCGGTGGCCTTCGGCAGCTCGTCCGGGCGTCCGAGACCGAGCGCGTCGGTGTCGTCGAGATACCACTGCGTCGCCCGGAGCGCGAGTTCGGCGCTGGCTCCCGGCGCCGCTTCGTAGATCCGGTCGTTGATGTCGGTGATGTTGTGGACGAGCGTCACGTCGTAGCCCCGAAACCGAAGCCAGCTCCGGAGCCACATCCCGAGGATGTACGGCCGTGCGTTGCCGACGTGCGCGCGCTGGTAGACGGTCGGGCCGCAGAAATACATACGGACGGGACCAGGAGGCGGCGGCAGCTCCTGCTTCCGCCGGCTCAGGGTGTCATACAGCCTCACGTCGTCGGACGCCCCGACGACGTGAGCGACGCATCGATCCTCCGCAGCGCCTCCTCCGGTGGCAGGGCCGCGATCACCGTCCAGAGCTCCGGTCCGCGCTCACGACCGGTCAAGGCGAGACGCACCGCGCGCAGGTTCCCTCCGACCGCCTTCAGCTCACGCACGACCGACCTGGCGTCGACCGCCCCGTTCGCACGTTCGACCAGCTCGCGAAAGCGCTCCAGCGTTTCGGGCGCATCGACGTTCGCCGGCGGCGGCGTCGTGAGGATCGACCGGGCGTAGTCGCGCGCCTCGTTCAGGTCGCGCGCGCCCCGCAGCGCAGGCGCAACCTCGAGAGGCGCGTCGACCGCACGCGTCAACTCGTCGTCGCTCATCTCGCCGATCACCTCGAGCGCCAGGCGCCGGATCCGGGGAAGGTCGTAGTGGACGTCATGGTGTGGAATACCTAGCTCCTCGAGATACCTCCGCACTGCGGGACCCGGGATCCCCTCGTGTCGCAGCGAGGAGACCGTCGCTCCGGGCGCGCGCTTGGCGAGCTTCTTTCCGTCCGCTCCGAGAATGAGCCCGTGGTGGAGGATCTCGGGCGGGCTCGCGCCGAGCGCAAGGAAGAGCCGCCGGTGGAGCTCCTCGTTGGGGCGGTGGTCGAAGCCGCGCACGACGTGCGTGATGCCGAAGTCGACGTCGTCCACGACGCTCGCGAGGTGATAGGTGGCCGTGCCGTCCTCGCGCACGAGCGTGATGCCGTCGAAGCGGTCCCCGAGCGTCGCGCCGGCTTCCCGATATCGATGCTGCCGCTCACTCTGACGGATGGGGCCCTCCTCCCACGAGAGGCCGAGCCACTCCAGGTCGCGGATGATCTCCTCCTCCCCGCCCGCGACGTTGCGGCTCGGATCCGTATCGTCGATTCGAAGCAGCATCCAATCGCCGAGGCCGCGGTTGGCGACCGCGCTCAGGGCGTTCCCCACGTGAAGGGAACCGGTCGGGCTGGGTGCAAAGCGAACCCGCTTCATCGGCTCCAGTGTATGAGCCGATCCTCCCGCACCGACGATAGGGTCGCCCCGTGGAAGAGCTCCTCCGGGCCTGGTACAAACGCCATGGACGTGACCTGCCTTGGCGGCGGACCCGCGATCCGTATTCGATCCTTGTCTCGGAGGTCATGCTGCAGCAGACGCAGGTCGAACGGGTGATTCCGCGGTATCGCGCCTGGCTCGAACGCTGGCCGACCGTCACCGCGCTCGCCGCTGCGGCGCCCGCCGACGTGATCCGGGAATGGCAGGGCCTGGGATACAACCGGCGCGGGTTGAACCTCCACCGGGCCGCGCGACTCGTCGCCGCGCACGGCTGGCCCGACGACCTCACGATGCTGCCCGGTGTAGGCCCCTACACGGCGGCCGCGGTAGCCAGCTTCGCCTTCGGTCGTAACGTGCTCCCCGTCGACACCAACGTCGCCCGCGTCCAGGAGCGTACGGCGCACGCCTTCCCCGCGGAGGCCGCGCAAGCGCTCATGGACCTTGGAGCCACGATCTGCCTCGCGCGGATCCCCCGCTGCGACCAATGTCCGCTCGCGACAGGTTGTCCCTCGCGCGGACGACGCTACGAGCCGCTGCGCAAGCAGTCGCGCTTCGACGGGTCGTTCCGCCAGCGGCGAGCCCGGACGCTGCGGCTCGTCGCCGCGCGAGAGCGCGATCTCGGCGGGCTCGACCACGAGGCTGTCGAGGCCCTCGAGCGGGACGGGCTCGTAAGGGTGGAGGCGGGCATCGTCAGCCTCCCCGTTCGTCTCGACTGACCGGATAAAGTGGCTCGCGCGATGACCGCGTCGATCTGGTTCTACCTCCTCCCGGTCTACATCCTCGGCGGCCTGCTCGTCCTGCTCGGCGTCTTTGCGCTGCTCGGACGCATCCAGGGCGGGCGCTACCTGAAGCCGATCGTGACCGGGTTGATGAAACTCCCGCTCGTCGGCGGCTGGATGAAGAAGGCCTCGCAGGCAGCACTCGAGCGCCAGAACCCGGAGCTCGCAAGCGCCGTGAAAAAGCTCGAGCGCTCCGGGGTCGCCAAGGATCCTCAGCGCGCGCAACAGGCCCTTTCACGCCTGAGCGCCTCCGAGCGCCAGGCCTATCTCGAGGCGACGGCGAACCAGACCGAAGAGATCGCGCAGAACCGCCAGATGCGCCGGCAACTCGAGAAGGCCCGCAAGGGCAAGCGCCGCTAGCGCCTCGACCTCAGGACCGCTCGAGCAAGGCGACGGCCTCGGCGGCGAGCCCCTCGCCCCGGCCCGTGAACCCCAGGCCGTCGGTCGTCGTCGCGCGCACGGTGACGCTACCGCCCGGGACGCCGAGCGTCTCGGTCAGGCGAGCCTCCATCTGCGCCCTGAAGCCGGCGATCCGAGGCTCCTGCCCGATCAGGATGCAATCCGCGTTGACGAGTCCATAGCCCTCGGACACCACGGAGGCGTATGCCTGCGCGAGGAGGTCGAGGGACGAGACGCCGGCCGGCGTCGAGGAGTCAGACGGGAACAGCCCGCCGATGTCGCCGAGCCCGGCGGCGCCGAGCACGGCATCGATGAGCGCGTGCGTGATCACGTCGCCGTCCGAGTGGCCTGCAAGCCCGCGGGGAGAATCGAACCGCACGCCGCCCAGAACGAGCGGGACCCCCTCCTCGAAGGCATGAGCGTCGACGCCGATGCCGACTCGCAGGCTCAACCGAGATCCACCTGCCGTGCCTCCCGGCGCTCGAAGAGCGTGATCGTGTCGTAGCCCGCGGCGCGCAACAGGGCACGCGCGCGGTCGAAGTCGCACCCGACGAGATCCGGGGTGTGCGCATCCGACCCGACGGTGACCGGAACGTCCCGCTCGCGGAATGCAGCAAGGAGCGCAGGATCGGGGTAGAGCTCTGCGACCGGCTTGCGCAGCCCCGCGGTCGAGACCTCGATCGCAACTCCCGATTCCGCGATCGCCTCGGCAACCGGGACATAGTCGAATCGCTCGGCGCGCACACCTGTGATCTTCACCAGATCGGGGTGGGAGAGCGAGTCGAAGAGACCGCTCCGCGCGGCCGCGGAGAGCGTCTCGAAATAGCGACGCCAGGCTTCTTCGACACCGACGGCATCGAGCAAGCTCGGCTGGCCGTCGACACCGAGGCCGTCGATGAAGTGGATCGACCCGAGCAGGTAGTCCCACGGGTAGGGAGCAAGAAGCGCGCGTGTCTCCTCCTCGCGGCCCGGCACGTAGTCGACCTCGAGGCCGAGCCGGACCGGGAGATCGCGATCGCGCGCCTGGACGATCGCCTCGACGTATGCGTCGAGGTCGTACACGCAACGCTCGGTCTGGTACGGGACTGTCCAGAGGGAGCGCGTCTGCCTGAAGTAGTAGACGTGCTCCGTGAAGCCAATCTCGTCGACGCCCGCACGCCGAGCGGCCTCGACGAAAGGCTCAACCGCCCGCATGTCGTGGGCGATCTCCTCGCGCCTGTTTCGCAGGTGCATGTGGTAATCGACGATCACAACAGAGAGGCGACGCGCTCGAGGTCGGCCGGATCCGTGATCTTGTGCAGGCGTGGATCCCCCTCGACGACGGTGACCCGCCCGCCGGCGGCCTCGACCGCGGCCGAGCAGTCCGTCCACTCCGATTTCGACTCCGACGGCCCCACAAGGGCTTGGCGGAGCACGTCGGCGACGAACGCCTGCGGGGTCTGGACGATACGCAGCACGCCCCGGTCGAGTGTCTCGACGACCCTTCCGTCCTCGACGCGCTTCACCGTGTCCGGAACGGGAAGGCCCGGCACCGCGCCGTCCCACCCTTCGTTCAGAGCCGTGACCAGGCGCTCGATCAGGGAATCATCCACGAGGGGTCGCGCCGCGTCGTGGACGAGCACGACCGCGGCGTCCACGGGCACCTCGGCGAGCCCGATCGCAACCGACTCGGCTCGGGTCGCGCCACCGGTGACGCACGAGCTGACCTTCCCGCAGCCGAGCTCCTCGGCAAGAAGAATCGCCGGCTCCTCCCAGCCGGGCGGCGCGGCGACGACGATCGCATCGACCCAGGCTGAGGCGTCGAGGCGAGCCAGGCTTTCAGCCAGCAGGGGACGTTCGCCCAGCCGAACGAAGGCCTTGGGGCGGTCGGCGCCGAGCCGCTCCCCGCTACCGGCTGCAGCGAGGACGGCCCATACGCTCACCGCGCGGTTGCGCGCGCCTTCGTCTTGGGCTTTGCCTTCGCGGCGGCCTTCGGCTTGGCCTTCGCCGCGGTCTTCCGGGCCGCGGGCTTGCTCGCCGTCTTGTTGGGTGCCGCCTTGACCGTTTTCGCGGCGACCTTTGTCGGCTTGGCGGTTTCATTCCGGCCGTTGCCCGTGCCGTTCACGCTGCCGACGAGGACTCCGTCGAGCCAGTCGGCGGCTCCGTCCTCGTCCAGGTCCTTGGCGTACATCAACTCGCTGGCGAGGATCTTCTTCGCCTTGACGAACATCTGCTTCTCACCGGTCGAGAGTCCCTTCTCGCTGTCACGGAGCGACAGGTTGCGCACGACCTCCGCCAGCTCGAGGATGTCTCCGGTCTTCATCTTGTCGCGGTTGTGCTTGAAGCGGCGGTTCCAGTTCTTCGGCATCTGAGTGCCTCCGCCCGTCAACGCCTTGACGACCACCTTGACCATGTCCTCGCCGATTACCTTCCGAAGCCCGACGGTTTCGGCGTTCTCGCAGGGAACGTTGACCGTCATGTCGTTGTGCAGGATCTTGATCGTCAGGTACTCGCGCTTCTCTCCGAGGACCTCGCGCTTCTCCTTCTTAACGACCGTCCCTGCTCCGTGGTGCGGATACACCACTTTGTCGCCGACTTTGTACAAGCCCGCCCCTTTCCGTCCTTTTGTGACACCGAAGCCGGCGGAGGGATTCCGCCGGCCGAGGTGGACAAGTCTACCAAAAGCCGCTGGAAATGGCCACTTTTTGACCAAAATCCCTGCTAAGGGCCGCTTTCACCCTCTCGACCGCGGAGAACCGGGGCGGATGCGGCCACGAGCAGACCAACGACTGCGAGGAAGACGAAGGCTCCGCGAAGGCTTGCCGCCCCGGCAATCGCGCCGATGAGGGGCGGGCCGGCGACGAATCCGAGATAGCCGAGGACGGCGACGGTCGAGACGGCCGCGCCGCGGCCGGTCTCGCCGCCGATCCGGCCCGCCGCGCCGAACAGCGTCGGGGCCGACAGCGAGAGGCCCGCCCCCGCCACGACGAACGCGAGCAGCGCGACCGCCGGATGCCGGGCCGACGCGGCGATCGTCAGGCCGGCCGCTGCCGAGAGGCCGGCGAACGCCATGCGAACCGCCACCGAAGGCCGGGCGACGCGCTGGGCGGCGATCCGCCCGGCTGCCATCGACGCTGCGAAGAGCCCCGGGCCGAGCCCACTGATCGCCGGGCTCGACTGGAAGGTGCGCTCGAGGAAGAGAGCGCTCCACGCCTCGAGCCCGTTCTCGACCAGGAAGGCGAGCGCCAGCACGCCCCCGATCACGAGCAGCGCCCTCCCGGGACGAGCTCGGCCCTGAGCCGGGGCCCGCGCCCGCTCGCCGCCACGGTTGCCCGTGGCACTCACGGCGATGAGAACCCCGACCCCCGCGAGGATCCACGAAGGGTGCGCTCCGGCCTTCCGCAACAGTCCCGCGCCCACTCCGCCGACGAGCACTCCGACGGAGAACGCAGCGTGGAGGCCGTCCATCAGCCGAATCTTGAAGGCCGCCTCGAGGCGCGCGGCCTCCGCGTTGATCGCAACGTCGAGGAGCCCGGTCGTCAGGCCGACCAGAGCGAGCAGGGCGGCGAGGACGGGCACTGATCCTGCAAGCGCGGGCAGGGTAGCGGCGAGCCCGAACGTGACGAGGCCGATCGGCACGAGCCGCGCGCCGAAGACGTCGGCGAGCCGGCCACCGGCGAGCAGCGCAGGAAAGGCGGCGAGCGCGACGGCGAGGAGCGCGAGCCCGAGTTGCGCCTCGCTCGCGCCCGTCGACTGCTGGATCGCGGGCAGGCAGGCGGCCCAGGCCCCCCAGAAGAGGCCGAAGACCGCGAACGCGGCGGTCAGGCCCTTCGTGCGGGCCGTGCTAGAGCTGGAGATACCGGTCGACGAGGTTGTGCTCTTGCAGACGCCGGAGGCCTTCGCGGATCTCACGCGCGCGCACGGCCCCCACCCCGCTGATCGCTTCGAGGTCGCGCTGCGAGGCGCGGACGATCGACTCAAGGTCGCCGAGATCTTGCACGACCGTCTTCGCCACGGCCTCGGGTAGCCGAGGAATGTGCGACAGCACCCGGTAGCCGCGCGGCGAAACCGAGTGGTCGAGGGGATTGACGTCCCGCGGGTGGCCCAGCAGCTCGACGAGGCGCTCCGCCTCGAGGAGACGGCGGTACGGGAGCGCGTGGAGGCCCTCCAGCGCGAGCTCGGCGCGCGGGCCGGCCCCTTCCGCGTGGTAGTCGTAGACGATCGCTGCCCGTGCCCGCGGGACTTCGCCGACGAGCTCGTCGAGCTGCATGCGGATCAGCCTGGCCTCCGACCCGAGCTCAACGCAGTCACGCTCGACTTCCGCCGCCATCCGCGTCGTCATCTCCGCGCGCTGCAGCACGACGACCACATCGTCGAGCACGACGGCGTTCTGGAACTCGAGCGCGGTCAGCCTGGTCAAGACCTGGTCGAGACGTTGTCCGTAGGTCTCGAGCGTCGCGAGCGCCTGGTTCGTCTTGCCGAGCACCTCGGGAACCGGGTCGAGCAGGTAGCGGGCCTGCGCGATATAGACGGAGATGGTCGAGCGCTGCTGTGAGATCGACAGGACGAGAGCCCCCGTCTGCTTCGCCACGCGTTCGGCTGTGCGGTGCCGCGTGCCGGTCTCGTTCGACGGGATCGTCGGGTCGGGCATCAGCTGGACGTTCGCGTACGCGATCTTCGTCAGAGACGAGTTGACGATGATCGCACCGTCCATCTTCGCCAGCTCGTAGAGGAACTGTGGCGTGAAGGGCTGGTCGAGGCGCATTCCCCCCGAGAAGAGGAACGAGAGCTCATGCGGATCGCCGACCACGACGAGCGCGCCGCCGTGCGAGCGGATGATGTCGTCCACCGCCTGTCGCAGCTCCGTCCCCGGCGCGATGCGCTCGAGCGCCGCGAGCAGCTGCGGATCACGCCGCGGATCGTCCTCGGACGGCGTGCGCGTGAAGCCCAGCGCGGCGGCTTGTGCCTCTGGCATCAGCGACTCGAAGTGTGCCAGGTCAACCAGCGGCCTCCGCGGGCCCGGCTTGCCTCGCATCGAGCCCGGCGGCAATCGCCTTCGGCAGCGTCTCCGTCTCGAGGACGTTCAAGCCTTTGCTCGTCGAGGGCGTGCCGGACGGTGCGACCACCGTCTTCAGGCCGAGCTTCGAGCACTCCTCGAGGCGCCGCTCCGCTTGCGCCGCCGGCCGCAGCCGTCCCGTGAGCCCGATCTCGCCGAACGCCGCGAGGCCGTCGTGCGTGGGCATCCCCTTCGCGGCGGAGGCGATCGCGAGGGCGATCGCCAGGTCGGCGCCCGGCTCGTCGATGCGCACCCCGCCGGCCACGTTGACGAAGACATCCGCGCTCCCGAGGGCCAAGCGGGCATGCCGGCCGAGCACCGCCACGATCATTGCCAGCCGCTTGGGATCGACGCCCGTCGCGACCCGCCGCGGCATGGCGAGGTCGGTCGGCGCGACGAGGGCCTGGATCTCGAGCAGAATCGGCCGCGTGCCCTCGAGGGCGCAGGCGACCGCGGACCCGACCTCCTGGCCGCTCGCTCGTCCGAAGAGCTCGGACGGATCAGGAACACCGGCGAGACCGGCCCCGGTCATCTCGAACACGCCGAGCTCGTTCGTCGAGCCGAAGCGGTTCTTGGCCGCCCGCAGCACTCGATGCGCGTGGTACCGGTCGCCTTCGAACTGGAGCACGCAGTCGACGAGGTGCTCGAGCACCCGCGGGCCGGCGACGGTGCCGTCCTTCGTCACATGGCCGACCAGGATCGTCGCGACGCCGAGCTCCTTCGCGACGCGCATCAATCGCGCCGCCGCCTCGCGGACCTGCGCGACGGACCCGGGTGCCGATCCGACGTCGGCGGAGTAGAGCGTCTGGATGGAGTCGATCACGCAGACGTCCGGCCGCTCGGCCTCGAGCGTCGCGCACACGGTGTCGAGCTCGGTCTCGGCAAGGATCTCGACGCTCTCGGCACCGCCGAGCCGCTCCGCGCGGAGCTTCACCTGCGCGACGGATTCCTCTCCGGTGACGAGCAGAGCGCGCCGGTCCTTCGACATCGCGGCGAGCGCAGTGAGGAGGAGCGTCGACTTGCCGACGCCGGGCTCGCCGCCGACGAGCACGAGCGAGGCGGGGACGAGCCCGCCGCCGAGCACGCGGTCGAGCTCCGGGACGCCTGTCGGGATCCGCTCGGCTTCCGCTGCCTCGACGTCGACGAGGCGGAGAAGCGGCTGGGGAGGCGCTTTCGCCGCCGGCCCGCCGACGACGTCCTCGATGAGCGTTCCGAACGCGCCGCAGCCGGGACACTTGCCGAACCACCGGCCCGCGGAGTAGCCGCAGTCGGTGCAGGCGTAGGTGACGGCGGGCTTTGCCACCAGGCCAGTCTAGGAGCCGGTCCTGACGGGGCAGGTGACGGCTCGGTGACGATTCGACGACGAGTTACGCGGCGACCGGCTCGTCGACTGCGCCCGCGGCGGCAGCGCGGTCGCACATCGCTTCGACGGAGTTGCCGTCCGGGTCCCGGACACGGGCGGCGTAGTAGTGCCGGTTGAACTCGGGCCGGATGCCCGGCTCCGACTCGCTTCGCGCGCCTGCGGTCACCGCCGCTGCGTGGAACGACTCGACGGAGCCCGAGTTGTCTGCGCCGAGGGTGAGCTCCAGGGTGCCCGCCGCTTCGGACTCGCAGAGCCAGAGCGAGCTCGGCTCGCCTCGGACTCCGAACCACGCCTTGCGGCCGGCGGGCCAGTCCAGCAGAAGGCACATCCCGAGCGGCTCGAGTGCGCGCTCGTAGAAGCGCTTGCTCTCGAAGTAATCGCGCACCGGCACGGTCACGTGGTGGATCGACATTCGCCGAGAATAGAACGATCGTGCTTTTCTGTCAACTCCCGCCCTGGAAATGGCTTGACCTGGAGACTAGAATCAGCACGGACGTGCTGGAAACCAAGGGCCAACGAACTCGAAGCGCCATTCTCGAGGTGGCTGCGGAGCTCGCGACCGAGGAGGGCCTCGAGCCGCTCTCGATCGGCCGGCTGGCCGAGGCAACCGGAATGAGCAAGAGCGGCCTATTTGCCCACTTCGGCTCCAAGGAGGCGCTCCAGCTCGCGACCGTCGACCACGCAGCCTCTCTGTTCGTGGCCGAGGTGATCGATCCGGTCCGGGACGCGCCCAAAGGCCTCGCGCGGGTCTGGGCGCTCTGCGACCACATGATCGGCTACTCGGAGCGCCAGGTCTTCCCCGGCGGCTGCTTCTTCGCGGCCACCTCGTTCGAGTTCAACCACCGGCCCGGGCCTGTGCGCGACCGGATCGAGGCGATGGTCGGCTCCTGGCATTCCTACCTCGAGCACGCGGTCGAGCAGGCGCAGGATTCGGGCGAGATCGATCCAGCGGTCGAAGCGCGCGCGCTCGCGTTCCAGCTCGACGCATTCGCGCAGGCGGCGAACGCGCAATACCAGCTGTTCCGCGACGAGCGCGTGTTCGACGACGCTCGGCACGCGATCCAGGAACGCCTGGAGAGCCTGCGGCCCTCGCGGCCGAGGCGCTAGAGCCGGACCGCTATTCCTCGACGGGCTCGGGCTCGTCCTCGCCGGACGCGACAGACTCTTCCGGCGGGACGGTCACCTTCTCGGGCGTGACCTCGCCCGGGATGAACGTCATGTCGACCTCGTCCGTGTCGCCCTTGCGGCCGACGAGGATGGTCGAGCCGGGCTCGAGCGAGCGGCCGAGCACGAAGTCCGCCAGCGGATCCTCGATCACGCGCTGGATCGCGCGGCGCAGCGGGCGCGCGCCCATCGCCGGGTCGTAGCCCTTCTCGACGAGCAGCTCCTTTGCCTCGTCGGTCAGCTCGATCGCGATCTCGTGCGTTGCCATCTGCTCGCGGACGCGCTTCATCTGGATGTCGACGATCGTGAGGATCTCTTCCTTCGTCAGCTTGTGGAAGACGATCACCTCGTCGATGCGGTTGAGCAGCTCGGGCCTGAAGACCTTCTTCAGCTCACCCATGACCTTGTTCTTCATGTCCTCGTAGGTCATGCCGGTGTCGTCGCCCATCGTGAAGCCGAGCGACTGGTTCTTCGAAATCTGGCCCGCGCCGATGTTCGACGTCATGACGATGATCGCGTTGCGGAAGTCGACCCGGCGCCCCTGGGCGTCGGTCAGCTTCCCCTCCTCCAAGATCTGGAGGAGGATGTTGAAGACGTCCGGATGCGCCTTCTCGATCTCGTCGAGGAGCAGGACGGAGTACGGCTTCCGGCGCACGGCCTCGGTGAGCTGACCGCCTTCGTCGTAGCCGATGTACCCGGGAGGCGAGCCGACGAGCCGGGACACGGAGTGCTTCTCCATGTACTCCGACATGTCGACCTGGATCATGGCGTCCTCGTCGCCGAAGAGGAACTCCGCGAGCGTCCGGGCGAGCTCCGTCTTCCCCACGCCCGATGGGCCGAGGAAGATGAACGAGCCGGTCGGGCGCTTCGGGTCCTTGATGCCGGCACGTGCGCGGCGGATCGAGCGCGACACGGCCTCGATCGCCTCCTCCTGGCCGATGACGCGCTTGTGGAGCTCGTCCTCCATGCGGGTCAGGCGCGCGGACTCGGCTTCCGTGAGCTTGAAGACCGGGATGCCGGTCCACATCGAGACGATGTCCGCGATCTCTTCTTCGCCGACCTCGGGCTGCTCCGCCTCCGCCTCGTTCTGGCGCCAGTTCTCCTCGAGCTCGCGCTTCTTCTGCGACAGCTTCCGCTCCTTGTCGCGGAGCGACGCGGCCTTCTCGAACTCCTGGTTCTCGATCGCGTCTTCCTTGTCCTTGCGAACCTTGTCGATCTCCTCCTCGAGCTCGCGGTACCGCGGCGGCGCGCTCATCGAGCGGATGCGCATGCGCGACCCGGCCTCGTCGATCAGGTCGATCGCCTTGTCGGGAAGATGGCGGTCCTGGATGTAACGGTCCGCGAGCGACGCCGCCGCATGCAGCGCGTCGTCGGAGATCTTGCAGCGGTGGTGCGCCTCGTAGCGGTCGCGCAGGCCGCGCAGGATCTGCACGGTGTCGTCGACCGACGGCTCGTCGACGCGGATCTGCTGGAAGCGCCGCTCCAGCGCTGCGTCGCGCTCGAGGTACTTGCGGTACTCGTCGAGCGTCGTCGCGCCGATCGTCTGCAGCTCACCGCGCGCAAGCGCGGGCTTGAGGATCGAGGCCGCGTCGATCGCGCCCTCGGCGGCGCCGGCTCCGACGAGATTGTGGAGCTCGTCGATGAACAGGATGATGTCGCCGCGCTGGGTGATCTCCTTCATCACCTTCTTCAGGCGCTCCTCGAACTCGCCCCGGTACTTCGAGCCGGCGACGAGCGCAGCGAGGTCGAGCGTGTAGATCTGCTTGTTCTTCAGCAGCTCGGGCACCTGGTTGGCCGAGATGCGGGCGGCGAGGCCTTCCACGACGGCGGTCTTGCCGACCCCAGGCTCGCCGATCAGGACCGGGTTGTTCTTCGTGCGCCGTGACAGGATCTGCATCACGCGCTCGATCTCGTTCTGGCGCCCGACGACTGGGTCGAGCTTGCCCTCGGCGGCCTGCTTCGTGAGGTTGCGCCCGAACTGGTCGAGGAGCTTCGAGCTCTTCTGCTTCTCGCCGGGCGCGGCTCCTCCGCCCTGCTGCCGGCGACCCGGGCCGGAGAGCATGCGGATGATCTCGTTGCGAATCTTGTCCGCATCCGCGTCGAAGTCGAGCAGGATGCGCGCGGCGACGCCTTCGTTCTCGCGCACGAGGCCGAGCAGGATGTGCTCGGTGCCGATGTAGTTGTGGCCTAGCGAAAGCGCTTCGCGCAGCGCGAGCTCGAGCACCTTCTTCGCGCGCGGCGTGAACGGGATCTGTCCAGTCGTGACCTCGTCACCCTGGCCGACGATGCGCGCGACCTGCGCGCGGACCTCTTCGACGGTGATGTCGAGCGACTCCAGCACGCGTGCCGCGAGGCCTTCTTCCTCGCGCAACAACCCGAGCAGGATGTGCTCGGTGCCGATGTAGTTGTGCTTGAGCGCGCGGGCCTCGTCCTGGGCGAGAACGACGACTTGCCGGGCCCGTTCGGTGAAGCGTTCGAACAAAACCGTCCCTTTCCCTTCGCTGGTGGCTCATCGTAGCCCAGCCCGCGGAAGCTGTGCCTTCCTCCTTAACGGAGTCCTTACCACGGATCGAGGCGCGACGGGGCCGGCCAGGATCCCCACCCACGAGCACCTCGCCGCCGTTCGGAGCTTGTACGTTTGCGCACCAGAACCGAGCAGGCCTCGCGAAGGCGCGCCCGGCAAGTAGGAGACCCACCTATGACTCGGCGGACGGGGTAGCCGGCCCGGCCGGTCGCGCCGCCGGCGCGTCTGCCTCGCGGTCGCGCTGACGCGGGAGTAGGAGCTGAAAGACCGAGCGGCACTTGCGTGCCGCTCGGTGTCGAACCGGAATCAGTGGTCAGCCGCAGTCGCTAGGTGGTCTCCTTCCCGAAGCGCCGCAGGCACAGACCGAGAGCAAGCAGGAGCGCTCCGGCGAGCGCCGGCACCCAGTCGGACGCGCCGGTGAACGGAAGTGTCCCCTTCGCCTGTGGAGACGATGCCGTCGCACCCGCGAGACCGGAGGGGGGTGGCGGCGGGCTGTTGGTCGCCGTCCCGGCAGCCGCCTCGGTCGTCGTCGTGGTCGGAGTGGTCGTCGTCGTGTCGGTCGAGGCTGTCGTCGAGGTCGTCGTCCCAGGGTCAGTCGTCGTGGTCGGGACGCTCGTGGTCGTCGGCGTGGTGGTGGTCGTCGGCGTCGTCGTGGTCGTCGGCGTCGTCGTGGTCGTCGGCGTCGTCGTGGTCGTCGGCGTCGTCGTGGTCGTCGGCGTCGTCGTGGTCGTCGGCGTCGTCGTGGTCGTCGGCGTCGTCGTGGTCGTCGGCGTCGTCGTGGTCGTCGGCGTCGTCGTGGTCGTCGGCGTCGTCGTGGTGGTCGTCGGCGTCGTCGTGGTCGTCGGCGTCGTCGTGGTCGTCGTCACCGGGTTGCACCCGTTGTTGTAGATGGCCTGACCCTCAGCCGTCCAGTTGAGGCCGGGGAACGCACCCCACTCGTCCTTGCCCTGTGAACCAGCGTCGAACGGCGGGATGATGTCGCCCCAACCCAAGGCCGGGAAGACCGGGCCGGTGTGGGTGCCGTGACCGTTCGGGTCGAGCCCGTTGACGTTCTGGATCGAGTTCTTCGAGACCGTCGGATTGACGTACGGATTCTGCTCCGACGCCGTCGCGTGGCAGATCGTGATCTTGGACTCCTCGTTGCCCAGCCCAGAAGCGCCCCCGACGGACACGCCGGCCGCCGCAAAGCCTCCGAGGGCGAGCATCGCCGCCCCCATGAATATGAGCCCTATGCGCCTCATCGCACGCCCTCCCGAACCGCGGCGACGCGCGCCGCGCTCCGCACGTGGAAAAGACGGGCCTTCGCGCTCCGGCTTCGCTCGCGCGCGAGCACCGTCAAACACCGCAGATTCATTTGTCCTCCCCGCAGAATCGAGTACCTAGCCGACTGGAGAGTAGTGACGGCGTCGGCGGTCGTCAAAAGCCTTTCGTATGGTTTGTGGCTCAACTGGGTCGAAAACTGACGAAAGATCACCCTTTTGAGTCATACAGTTACGGACCGACGCATCCCTCGATCGCTCAACGGAACCCGGCGACCGAGGGCGACCCGACACACATTGCGCCGCGGGGCGGGCCCCCGCTCGAGCCCCGCACGACTAGCGCGCGCGCAGCGCCGGGAACAGGATCACGTCGCGGATCGTGTCGCGGCCCGTCAACACCATCGCCAGCCGATCCATGCCGATGCCGCAGCCGCCGGCAGGAGCCATCCCGTAGGCAAGCGCCTCCACGTAGTCCGGATCGCCTTCCTCGGCGGTCGGATCGCCGGCCGCGCGCTCGGCCGCCTGCAGCGCAAAGCGCGCGGACTGCTCCTCGCTGTCGTTGAGCTCGCTGAACGCGTTCGCGAACTCCATGCCGCAGACGACCGCCTCGAATCGTTCGACGATGGCAGGATCGCCGTCAGTCGCCCGCGCAAACGGGGACATCTCGATCGGCCAGTCGACCACGAAGGTCGGCTCCACGATCCCGGGCTCGACGAAGTGCGAGTACGCATGGTCTGCGAGCTGAGCCCAGGTCCGGTCCTGGCTCGTGTCGACCCCGGCGGCGTCGAGCTTGGCGCGCAACTCGCCCGGATCGCGCGACCACGCCCCCCGTTCCTCGAGAGCCTCGACGAAACGCACGCGCCGCCACGGGCGGGCGAGATCCACCTCGTGCCCACGGAAGGTGACCTTCGTGGATCCCGCCGCGGCCTCGGCCGCGCGCTCGACCAGCGTCTCGGTTCGCTCCATCGTGTCGCCGTAATCGGCATATGCCTCGTACCACTCCAGCTGCGTGAACTCGGGTGAGTGCTTGTACGACACGCCCTCGTTCCGAAAGTCCTTCGAGATCTCGTACACCTTCTCGAGGCCACCGACGATGAGCCGCTTGAGGTAGAGCTCGTCCGCGATCCGCAGGTAGACGTCCTGGTCGAGGTAGTTCGAGTGCGTCACGAACGGCTCCGCGAAAGCGCCGCCGTAGCGCGGCTGCAAGATCGGCGTCTCGACCTCCACGAAGCCGGCGCCGTCGAGGTACGCCCGGATCTCGCTGATCATCCTTGCGCGCGCGAGCGCGTCGCGGCGCGTCTCCTCGTTCATCAGGAGGTCGAGGTAGCGCTTGCGGTACCGCAGCTCCGTGTCGGTGAGCCCGTGGAACGTGTCGGGCAACGAGGTCCGGATCTTGCCGAGCAGGACGAGCTCCGTCACGGCAATGGAAGGCTCGCCGCGCCTTGCCTTCGCCGGCGCCCCTGTCACTCCGACGACGTCGCCAAGGTCGACGTCGAGCTCGCCGGTGCGCGATGTGTCGCACAGAAGCTGGATCCGCGCGCTGCGGTCGACGAGGTCGAGGAAGACGAGCTTCCCCATGCCGCGGCGCCCGAGCACACGGCCGGCGACGCGCACAGTCTCACCGGCCTCGGCTCCCGGCTCGAGCGTCTCGGCACGGGCCCGCACCGTCTCGATCGGGAGAGTGCCGGGAAACCGCTTCGGAGTCACGCGTAGAGCCTAGGTGGCGGCGCGCTCAGGCGGCGAAGCGGTGGAGGGCCGTGGTCATGAGCAGCGCCCGCCAGGGAGTGTGGCGGCGGTAGAGGTCGACCCGCCGTTCTGCGTACGGATCGCCGCGCACGCCGTCCCACAAGGCAAATGCCCGTTCGTATCCGGCGGCTTCGACGGCGGCTCTCACACGGGGGTCGTGCTCGCCGTAGGGATACGCGAGCTCGGTGCAGGGACGACCGAGCTCCGCCTCGATCTCCGCCTTCGAGTCGACGAGCTCGCACCGCAGCTCGTCGTCCGCGAGCTCGGTGAGGTGCGCGTGCGAGACGCCGTGCGAGCCGACCTCGATCCCGTTCTCGCAATGTCCGCGCAACTCGTCCCAGTCCATCGTCGACAGCCCCTCCGGATCGTCGCCGGCAAGCTCCGCGATCTGCACCGGCGAGCCGGCGCGCGCGAAGGCGGTACAGACGTAAACGGTGACGGGAGCGCCCATAAGGCGTAGGTCGGCGAACACCGTCGCGGCGCTCGCGTAAGCGTCGTCGAACGTCACCCGCACACCGCGGACGCGGGAAAGCGTTCGTACCTGCCTCAGCAAGAGCTCGGGCGTCATCGACAACCGGTGGTCCCAGGTCCTCGAGACCGCGTGGTAACAGAGGACGAGCGGCATCGGGAGCCGCCGCGTATCCGGCTCAGGCGGCTTTGATCTCGAGGATCTTGAACTTCAGCGTGCCCCGCGGTGCAGAGACCTCGACCGTCTCGCCCTTCTTCTTGCCGATGATGGCTTTGCCGACCGGCGACTCGTTCGAGAGCTTGTTCTGCGCGGGGTTCGCCTCCGCCGAGCCGACGATGCGGTACTCCACCGTCTGCCTCGCGGCGACGTCCCTCAGCTTCACCTTCGAGCCGATCGAGACGACGTCCTTCGCGATGTCCTTCTTCGTGATCACGCGCGCAGCGCGCATGCGCTCCTCGAGCGTCGCGATTCTGTGCTCGAGCAGCATCTGCTCGTTCTTTGCGTCGTCGTACTCGGCGTTCTCGGCGATGTCGCCGAACTCACGCGCAACGCGTATTCGTTCGGCCACCTCGCGCCTTTTGACGGTCGAGAGCTCCTCGATCTCCCGCTTGAGCCTCTCGTACCCTTCGGATGTGAGGATGACTTCCTTCACTGCTCGTGCACCCCTTCTCAATGAAAAAGCGCGGCGCAGAGGCGCCGTCGCGGGCGCGAATAGTAGCTGCCCGAAAGGGGGCCGTCAACAGCCCTTAGAGGTACTATTTCCCGCTCTGTGCAGGTAGATCTTCGGGAATCCTGGTGGATCGGGGACGTCGAGATCCCCTCCCGCCTCGTGCTCGCCCCGATGGCCGGGGTCAGCGTGCAGGCCTTCCGGCGGCAGGGCCGCCGCTACGGAGCCGGGCTCGTCTGCTCGGAGATGGTCAGCTGCGCCGGGCTCGAGCATCGGAACGAGCGAACGCTCGGGTATCTGCGGGTCGGATCGGACGAGCATCCGCTCGCGATCCAGATCTTCGGGTCCGATCCGGGGGTGATGGCGGAAGCCGCCCGGATGGTCGTCTCGGCGGGGGCGGACATCGTCGACGTCAACTTCGGCTGTCCGGTGAGGAAGGTGACGAAGACCGGGGCCGGCGCCACCCTGCTCGAGGATCCGGCGCGCGCGTGCTCGATCGTCCGAGCCGTCGCGGCCGCGGTGCCTGTGCCCGTGTCGGTGAAGATGCGTCGCGGGCTGGAGGACGGCTCGCGGGCCTGCCTCGACGTGGGCCCGCGTCTCGTCGAGGCGGGTGCCGCAGCCCTCACGCTTCATCCCCGGTCGGCACGTCAGATGTACACCGGGCATGCCGACCACTCGCTCACGGCGGAGCTCGTCGCCCGTGTCGACGTGCCGGTGATCGCCTCGGGCGACATCACGTCGCGCGACCGCGCCCAGAGGGTGCTCGCAGTGACCGGCGCGTCGGCGGTGATGGTGGGCCGAGGCGCGCAGGGAAACCCGTGGGCGCTCCGCGAGATCCTCGACGGCAAAGGCGCGGAGCCTTCGCGCGAGGAGGTCGCGGCCGAGCTCGTCCTCTTCGTCCGCGAGACCGTTCGCGAGCTCGGGGAGCGGCGGGCCTCCGGCTTCCTGAAGAAGTTCTACGGCTGGTACCTGGGCCACGGGAGGTTTCCGAGGCCGTTCAAGCAGGAGCTCGTCCAGCTCCCGTCGACGGACGACGTGGTGATGCGCCTGTTCGCGGCAGCCCCGGGGTCGGCGGAGATCGTCGAGCGGCTCGCGGCCGAGCTGCCGGACCCGGGGGACGAGATCCTCCTCGATTCGATGCCGATCTCGATCTACGGCGGGGGCTGACAGGCTCGAGCCTCAGGGTTTCTTCGGTGGCCCCGTGTGGTCGTGGTTCTTGTCGCCGTAGCCCCAGCCCGGTCGCGCCTCATCCCCGCCGGTCGTCGCGGGAGGCGGGGTCGGGGTCGGAGTTGGAGTTGGAGTCGGGGTGGGAGTCGGTGGCGGCGGCGGCGAAGGCTTGGGTTTGGGCTTGGGGGTGGGGGTCGGCGTGGGGGTCGGCGTGGGGGTCGGCGTGGGCGGCGGCGGCGTGGTCGTGGTGCCCGTGGGCGTCGTGCTCGGCCCCGACGGAGGAGCCGGGGTTGGAGCCGGACTTGGGGTCGGGGCCGGTGTGGGAGGAGGAGACGGGGTCGGCTTCGGAGGCTTCGGGGTCGGCTTCGGATTCGAGCCGGGCCGTGGCTTCGGGGCCGGCTTGCCCGAAGGGCCGCCCGTCGCCGCCGGCCCCAGGGCCACAAGAGAGGTCGAGAGCGCCTTTGTCCCCGACGCTCCCCGGCGGCGGGTGGCAGGGCTCGGGATAACGGCCGGCGGCAGCTCTGCTGCCTGGGCCGGCGTGATCAGGCTCGGCGCCACCGGGTTGCCCGAGGACAGCGGCCCGGTCTCGAACGCCGCGCGCCAGAGATAGCCGGAGGCGACGCCGGCTGCGACCAGCGTCGAGACACGGAGTGCGTCGGCCGAGATTCGCATCCGCAGGAGTATCCGTGGCACGCCTGACGGCATAGTCCCGAAGGCCTTTGACAGATGTTACTACGCCGCCAAGCCCCGAGCTCGTCTCGACTCGGTTCTTCCCCTCCGCTTTGGCCCGGTACAGGGCGCTGTCAGCCACCCGAAGTAGGTCGTCACCCGACTGTCCCTGCCTGTGCTCGGCAACCCCGAAGCTGGCGGTGAGCCTGACGGCGCGATCGCTCGACACGGGAATGCTCACGGAGCTGAGCGACTGGCGCATCCGCTCGGCGACGCTCGCCGCGCCGTCGGTGTCGGTCTCGGGGAGCAGGATCGCGAACTCCTCACCGCCGATGCGCCCGGGGACGTCGACGTCGCGGACGTGCGACCGCACGAGGTCGGCGAAGGACCGAAGAGCGATGTCGCCGGTGTGATGGCCGAAGTCGTCGTTGACGCGCTTGAAGTCGTCGATGTCGGCCAGCACGACGGTCAGGGGCGAGCCGAATCGCCGTGCCCGCTCGATCTCGGCCTGCAGGGCTTCGATGAACCGTCGCCGGTTGACGAGGCCCGTGAGGTCGTCGGTGATCGCCTGCCGCTGGACGACGTCGTGGAGACGCGCGTTCTCGAGCGCGACCGCTGCCTGGGACGCGAGCCACTCGGCGAGCTTTCTCGTCTCGGCCGGGAAATCGTCGGCGCCCGAGTACAGGAGAAGCTTCGTCTCGCCCTCCGAGGAGAAACCCAGCTTGAGCGAGAGCGGGCTGCTCGCAGGGCCCCCGACGCCGCCGGTCCAGGCGACCTCGTCTTCGCCGACGAAGATCTGGCCACCGACGGCGTCGGTGGCCTCGGTGATCACCTCGAGGATGACCGGCAGGAGGACGCGCGGGTTGTGCGTTGCCGCCAACGCGTCGCCGACCAGGGCGAGGGCCTCACGCGGATCCCTGTGAGTCGCTTTCGGCGGCTTCCGCCGATCCTTGCGGGGCCTGTCCACGGCCTCCGCGGATCCGCCGGCCCGAAGCGTCCACGCGAGCAGGATCGCGGTCACGAGAGTCGCGACGACGGCCAGGACGAGGAACGTCCCACGAACGGCGCCCACGAGGCTCTCGACCGACGCCGGGTCGAACCGCAGTTCCATTGTCACAATCCTGATGCTTCGCGCCGACTCGCGGCGACTAGTGGTTCCTCTCCCAGATTAGTCGCAGTCCCTCGAGGGTCAAGAACGGGTCGATTCCACCGATCGTCCGGGAATGAGGCGCGATCAAGTCGGCGAGGCCACCGGTCGCGATCGCCCTGGCCTCGACGCCGAGCTCGCCGCGGATGCGGCCGACGATCCCGTCCACCTGGCCGGCGAACCCGTAGACGAGCCCCGACTGGAGGCTGGCCACCGTCGTCCGACCGATCACGCTCGGCGGCTCGACGAAGTCCACCTTGCGCAAGCGGGCAGCGCGCTCGAACAACGCATCCATCGAGACCTCGATCCCCGGGGCGAGGACCCCCCCGACGTACTCCGCCTCCGCCGAGACGACGTCGAAGTTCGTCGACGTCCCGAAGTCGACGACGATGCACGGGGGTCCGTAGCGGTCGGCGGCTGCGACGGCGTTGGCGATCCTGTCCGGCCCGACCTCCCGTGGGTCGTCGTAGCGGACCGGGATGCCGGTCTTCACGCCCGGCCCGACCTCGAGGAGCTCGGCGTGCGTGTACCGCTCGGCGAACTCGTGATACGAGCGGACGAGTTGCGGAACGGTCGACGAGACGCAGATCCCGTCGACCCGCGCGAGGTCGAGGAAGCTCCTGTACAGGGCGCCGAGCTCGTCGCCGCTCTTGTGCGGCTCGGTCGCCACACGCCACCGATCGCTCAGCTCACGCCGATCGAAGAGGCCGAACACGGTCTGTGTGTTGCCGACGTCGACTGTCAGGAGCACGGCGCAATCATCACAGACACACGGCGGCGAGCTTTCTCGCCCTCGGGCCCTCGCAGCGGCCCTGGCCGAACGGACTGCGGCCACCCGTCCGATCGGTTAGGTTTGATTCGCTGAGCTGAAGAGAGGAGACCGGTATGCCGAAGACGAGATCGATGCTGCGACTCCGTGTCATGCACCGGCTCGGGCTCCTCGCCCCGCTCCTGCGCTTCCACCGCTGGGCCGAGGGTCTCGCCTAGCTACACGTCGTCTTCGGAGGAAACGCTCTCGCCGATCCGCTCGGCCAGCGCCTCCGCCGTCAGGCTCGGTTCGTCTCCCTCGCTCCGGAGCTCCTCCACGGTGACGTCGCTGGACGTCCAGACCTCCGCGCGCGGAATGATCCGCGTCGGCCGGTTCTTGTCCCAGACCCAGACGTCCTCCATCCGCAGGTGGAAGAAGGGGTAGTTCGGCTGGGAGACCTGTGCGAGGTCGAGCTTGTTGCAGAGATAGGTCGCGTCCTGCGTGAGCACGCAGTACCGGAAGAGACCGAACACCGCGGTGTATTCACGCTTGAGGCGAAGCTCGAGGTCGGCCTCGAACTCGTCCAGCTCGTCGAGGTGGCTCACCCGTTGGAGTCTAGCTCTGCCAACAGGGCCTGCACCCGGCCGCGGCCGGGGATCTCCAGCTCGGGATCGAGCTCGGCGAGCGGCTCCAGCACGAACCCGCGCTCGTGCAGCCGGGGATGCGGAACCTCGAGGCCGGGCTCCTCGATGACCCGCTGGTCGTAGAGCAGGAGATCCAGGTCGAGCGTCCTCGGCCCCTGGGCCGGGACAGCGGTCCGGTCCCGTCCGAACGCCCGCTCGAGCTCGAGAAGGGCGCCGAGCAGCATACGAGGTGAGAGCCCGGTCTCGAGCTCGGCCACGCCGTTGAGGAAGCGAGGTTGCGGGACAGGCCCCACGGGATCGGTGTTGCGGAGCGTCGAGACGCCTCGGACCTCGACCTCGGACAGCCCGCGCAACCGGCCGACCGCTGCTCGGAGCGTCGATTCGCGATCGCCAAGATTCGAGCCCAGACCGACAAAAGCGCGCGCCATCCCTGGAATACTCTTGCAGCCTTGGCAGTCGGGCTTCTGATCGCAGCCGCGCTCTTTCTCGCGGCCGCTGCACCCGCCCAAGCCGAGCTCGTCCGGCTCGACCCGTTGCAGGCCCGGAAGGGCGCGGAGCTCGCCCGCGCTGCCGGCGGAACTGCCCTCGCTCCGGAGATCGGGATCTGGCGAGTGCCCGACGCCGCCGTCCCGGGACTGCGGCGGGCGGGAGTGATCCAGATCAGCCGTCCCGAGGCCGTCTTCAGGTCGACCTCGAGCCTGTGGGCAACCGACCCGTTCGTGTCGCTTCAGTGGTGGCGACCGGTCATCGGGGCGGACGTCGTCGCGCCGCCCGGCCCAGGCGTGCCCGTGACCGTCGTGGACTCCGGGCTCGACGTCACTCATCCGGAGTTCGCCAACAGGCCGAATACGGAGCTGCTCAACCGCCAGTCGACCGCCGAGGGCGATGAGGATCACGGGACCGAGGTCAGCTCCGTCGTGGCCGCTCCCAACAACGGACTCGGAGTCGTCGGCGTGTATCCCGACGCAATGCTGCGCGTCTGGGACGCGAGCCCGTTCGGCGCCCTTCTCGAGGGCTCGGCGATCCAGGGCATCCGCGAGGCTGCGATCCGGGGACCGGGCGTGATCAACCTCAGCTTCGGTGGAGACGAGAACGATCCGCTGCTCCAGGCCGCCGTCATGTTCGCGGTTCGTTCGGGATCCCTCGTCGTGGCGGCAGCCGGAAACGGCGGAGGCGAGGGAAGCCCACCCGAATACCCGGCGGCGTACCCGCACGTCCTCTCGGTGGGCGCGACGAACGAGAGCGGCAACGTTGCTGCTTTCTCCACCATCGGGCCGACGCTCGACCTCGTCGCGCCAGGCGTGCGGATCTATGTGGCCGAGCCACTGTCTTTCCCGGGCTCGACGGGCTACGACTTCGCCCCCGGCACGAGCTTCGCCGCCCCGATGGTGGCCGGAGCCGCAGCCTGGGTCTGGACCGAGCGGCCCGACCTGGACAACACGCAGCTCTTCGAGCTGATGCGCAGGTCGGCCACGGACATCGGGCGACCCGGCTTCGACCTCACCTCCGGCTACGGGCTGCTCGACATTCCGGCCGCGCTGTCGTACCGGACGCCGTTCGACGATCCGCAGGAACCGAACGAGCAACCAAGCGAGATCGAGCCGAAGCGGCTCTTCAGCGACGGCATGGCGCCCCTGACCGCCCCCGGCCACCTGACGAGCTCCTTGCGAGCGCACGTCGACCGGAACGAGGACCCGCTCGACCTCTATCGCATCTGGACGCCGCCGCGGCTCACGGTGCGCGTCCGGGCCGTCGGCTCGGTTGCCCTTCGGATCCTCCCGCGGTCGGCGACGCCGGAGACGAAGGCTCCGCTCGCGGTCGGCAAGCACGGCGTCGTCGCGTACCGCAACGCCGGCAAGAGCGGCGAGTACGTCTATCTCGAGGTTCGGCCCGCCGGTGTGAGGGAGGCCGAATACAACCTGGCGCTCACCGCCGCTCGACGGTAGCGGCGGTCCAGACGACGGGCAGCCCGCCGGGGGTCACGTCGCGCTTGCGCACGCGGACGCGCACGCGTTCCACCTCGAAACGCCGGGCCACCGCGTCGGCGACGGCGGTCGCGAGCGCCTCGAGCAGGCCGTACCGCCGCTCGGCCGAGACCTCCGCGACGGTCTTCGCCACAGCGTCGTAGTCGACAGTGTCCTCGAGGCGGTCCGACCCGGCTGCGTCGGGGACGGACAGCCACAGGTCGTAGAGAAAGGCCTGGCCGTGCGCACGCTCCTCCTCGTAGACGCCGTGGTTGCCGAACACCTCCAGGCCTCTCAGCTCGACGACGATCATCCTGCGACAGCCGCGGCGACCGTCAGCGCCTCGACGTGCTCGCGGACATCGTGGACGCGAAGGAGCGTCGCCCCTCGGTCGTAAGCGGCGACTGCCGCAGCGACGCTGGCCGCAAGCGGCCCCATGGTCGCGACCGGATCGCCGAGAGCGCGCCCGAGAGAGCTCTTGCGCGAGAAGCCGACGAGCACCGGCCGGCCGAGCGAGACAAGGACGTCGAGCCGGCGCACGAGCTCGAAATTCTGGGCGACAGTCTTGCCGAAGCCGATTCCCGGGTCGAGGCAGATCCGGTCTTCCGCGATTCCGGCCGAGACGGCGAACGCCAGCCTGTCCTCGAGGAACGCGGTCACCTCGCCAACGACGTCTTCGTAGCTCGGCGCTACCTGCATCGTCCGCGGCAGGCCCTGCATGTGCATGAGGCAGACGTAGGCGCCCGTTTCTGCCACGACCTCCGCCATGCGCGGATCGCCGCGTAGGGCGGTGACGTCGTTGACGAGCTCGGCGCCGAGGTCGAGCGCGCGACGGGCGACCTCCGCCTTGGCCGTGTCGACGGAGACCGGTGCTCCGTGCAGCCCTTCCAGCACGGGAACGACGCGGCGAAGCTCCTCGTCCAGCGGCACACCGTCGGACCCGGGCCGCGTCGATTCGCCACCGACGTCGACGATCGCCGCGCCTGCGTCCAGCATGCGCCGTCCCGCTGCGACAGCCGAGGCCGGCTCGAGGTGCGTCCCGCCGTCGGAAAACGAGTCAGGCGTGACGTTGACGACGCCCATGACCGACGGGCGCGGAAAGCGGTCCTCGATCGCAGGCCGCTCGGTCGTCACCGGCCGAACGCTAATGGCCGTGGTACGGGTGCGCCAACACGTGGCCCTGGCCACGTGCGATCAGCAAGCGGTATCCCGGCAGGCAGTGCGTCGTGGCCGACGTCACGGCCCGCTTCAGCGTGACGCCGTCAGCGTGTGCGTGCAAACCGCTGCACGGCCTCGAGCAGCTCCTTGCTCTTGACGGCCGCCTCCTCGGGATCGCCCGACGCGATCGCGCCCGCGACGCAGTGATTGACGTGGTCGTCGAGCACCCGGAAGGCGAGGCTCTCCAGGGCCGTGTTGACGGCGGCGATCTGAGTGAGGATGTCGATGCAGTAGCGGTCGTCCTCGACCATCCGCTCGATCCCGCGAACCTGGCCCTCGATGCGGTGGAGGCGCCGGGTCAGCGCCGCCTTGTCGTACCCGTGCTCCTTCATTGCGTCTCCCTCGGGCTCGAAAAGCGGCGAAGTCGGAGGCTGTTCGTGACGACGAACAACGACGAGGCGGCCATGGCGGCTGCGGCGACGATGGGATTGAGAAGGCCCGAAACGGCCAGCGGGACGGCCGCGACGTTGTACGCGAACGCCCAGAAGAGATTCCCCTTGATCGTGCGCAGCGTCCGCCGCGAGAGGCGGATCGCATCGGCGGCGGAGCGCAGGTCGCCGGAGACGAGCGTGAGGTCGCTCGCCTCGATCGCGACGTCGGTGCCGGTTCCGATCGCAAGGCCGAGATCGGCCTGGGCCAGCGCAGGCGCGTCGTTGATCCCGTCCCCGATCATCGCGACGACCTCGCCGTCGGACTGGCGGCGCCGGATCTCCGCGACCTTGTCGTCCGGGTACACCTCGGCGACAACCGTGTCGATGCCGACCTCCGCCGCAACTGCCTCGGCGACGTCACGTGAGTCTCCGGTCAGGAGCACCGGAGTCAGCCCGAGCTCCTTCAACTCCCGGACGGCCTCGGCGCTCGTCGGCTTCACGGTGTCGCGCACGGTGAGCCATGCGCGGGGGACGCCGTCCCACGCCACCTCGAGGCGGCCGCTCCTGCGCCCCACCTCGACCTCGTGGCCGTCGACGAGCCCGGAAACGCCCACCCCCGTCTCGCTCCGGAACCGCTCGACCCGCGGGAGCTCGCCCACCTCCGCCAGCGCGGCAGCGACGATCGCGCGCGCGATCGGATGCTCGCTCGCATCCTCAACAGCTCCGGCCAGGCGGAGCGCCTCCGACCGCGTGGCGCCGTTCAGAAGCACCACCTCGGCGAGCTCGACCCGGCCGGCGGTGATCGTCCCCGTCTTGTCGAGCACGACCGTGCCGACGCGGCGGGTCTGCTCCAGGATCTCCGGGCCCCTGATGAGGATTCCCAGCTGCGCGCCTCGGCCGGTTCCGGCCATGAGCGCCGTGGGCGTCGCCAGGCCGAGGGCGCAGGGGCAGGCGATGATCAGCACGGCCACGGCGGCGGTGAAGGAGGTGGACACGGACGCACCCGAGGCCAGCCAGCCGAGCAGGGTCGCGAGCGCGATCCCCATGACGACCGGGACGAAGACCGCGGAGACGCGATCGGCGAGCCGCTGGATCGGCGCCTTGCCGGTCTGCGCCTCATCGACGAGCCTCGCGATCTGAGCGAGGGCGGTGTCGCGCCCGACCCTGGTCGCTCGAACGACGAGCCGCCCGTACGTGTTGATGGTCGCACCGGCGACCTCGCTTCCGGCCGCGACGTCGACGGGAACGGGCTCGCCCGTCAGCAGGGACTGGTCGATCGCCGACTCTCCCGATGAAACGACGCCGTCGGTCGCCACCTTCTCGCCGGGCCGGACGACGAACTCGTCTCCCACCTGTAGCTCTCCGATCGGCACCACGACCTCGCTCCCGTCCCGCAAGAGGCGCGCATCCTTCGCGCCGAGCTCGAGCAGCTTCTGAATCGCACGGCGCGAGCGGCCCTTCGCGCGCGCTTCGAGATAGCGCCCGAGCAGGATCAGCGTCGTGATCACGGCGGCGACCTCGAAGTACGTGTCGGTGTCGAGCCCGGCGACGAGGACGACGGTCGACCAGAGCCAGGCAGCGAGCGTACCGAGCGAGATGAGCGTGTCCATGGTTGCCCCGAGATGGCGTGCGCTCTTGAGAGCTGCACGGTGGAATCCGAAGCCCGCCCAGAAGACGACCGGCGTTGCGAGGGCGAGCGCGACCCACTCCCAGCCGTCGAATCGCAGCGAAGGCACCATCGCGATCAGGGCGACCGGCACGGTCAGCGCCGCCGCGCCGACCAGACGCCGACGGAGCGCGGCCGGCCGCTCGTCGTGGTCGTGGTCGTGGCCATGGGCCTCGGGCGCCGCGGCCGGCCGCGCGTGATAGCCGGCCGACTCGACCGCGGCAAGGAGTGCGTCCATCCCCACCATGCGATCCGTGTGGACGGTTGCCTGCTCGGTCGCCAGGTTCACGGTCGCGTCCACGCCTTCCAGCCTGTTCAGCTTCGTCTCGATCCTCGCGGCGCAGGAGGCGCACGTCATTCCCTCGAGGTCGAGCCGCACCTCGGTTCGTTCGGCTGTCGCGCTCACACTTCCAGTATACCCTACTA
Source organism: uncultured Actinomycetes bacterium (assembly GCA_963711545.1). Classification (GTDB taxonomy): domain Bacteria; phylum Actinomycetota; class Thermoleophilia; order Gaiellales; family Gaiellaceae; genus 3-1-20CM-4-69-9. Next base: position 57,823 of record CAVQEP010000011.1, on the reverse strand, counting down.
GGGTATACGGAGCACGCTGATTCCTCCTAGCTCTTCGCGCCTTCGGGGGGCGGAGGCTGCATGGTCGCGCCCGGAAGGGGGAACGGCCGTGGCTTCGGCTCCGGCTTCCGCTTCTTCTCGTCGGCCGGCTCCGGCTCGCTTGCCGGGGCCTCCTCGGGAGCTGCGGCACCGAAGACCGCTTCTTCCGACTCGCCCGCCAGCAGGCGTTCGAACTGTTCCTTGTCGATCGTCTCGCGCTCGATCAGGATCGCGGAGATCCGGTGGAGGTCGTCGATGTGCTCCTTGAGCACCTTCGTCGCAGTGTCGTGCGCTTCCTCGATGACGCGGCGGATCTCGTCGTCGATCTCGCGCGCGATCTCCTCGGAATAGTCGGGCTCGTTCGACATCTCACGGCCGAGGAAGGGCATGTCCTGGTTGCGGCCGAGGACGCGCGGGCCGAGCTTCTCGCTCATGCCGAAGCGCATGATCATCTGCTTCGCGGTGTGGGTGACCTTCTCGAGATCGTTGGCGGCACCGGTCGTGACCTCGTTGAACACGATCTCCTCGGCGGCGCGACCTCCGAGAGTCATCGCGAGGCTCGCCATCAGGTTCGCCTTGGTCGTCAGGTACCGGTCCTCGCGCGGCAGCGAGATCGTGTAGCCGAGTGCCTGACCCCGACCGATGATCGAGATCTTGTGAACCTCGGACTCCTGGTCGAGGTAGTAACCCACGATTCCGTGCCCGAGCTCGTGGTACGCAGTGATCTTCCGCTCCTGCTCGGAGAAGAGCCGGGTCTTCTTCTCGGGGCCGGCGATCACACGCATGATCCCTTCCTCGAGCTCCTCCTGCTCGATCACCTTCTTGCCGCGCCGTGCGGCGAGCAGCGCCGCCTCGTTGACGAGATTCGCGAGATCGGCGCCTGTGAATCCAGGCGTGCCGGCCGCAAGCGTGTCGAGGTCGATCTCCGTGGCGAGCGGCTTCCCCTTCGAGTGCACCTCGAGGATCTTGCGGCGGCCGTTGCGATCGGGCCGGTCGACGACGATCTGGCGGTCGAAACGGCCGGGACGCAGCAGCGCCGGGTCGAGGATGTCCGGTCTGTTCGTCGCGGCGATCAGGATGATGTTGTCCTTCAGCTCGAACCCGTCCATCTCGACGAGGAGCTGGTTCAGGGTCTGCTCGCGCTCGTCGTGGCCGCCGCCGAGGCCGGCGCCTCGATGGCGGCCGACCGCGTCGATCTCGTCCATGAACACGATGCACGGCGACGCCTGCTTCGCCTGCTCGAAGAGGTCGCGGACGCGCGAGGCGCCGACGCCGACGAACATCTCGACGAAGTCCGAGCCCGAGATGGAGAAAAACGGCACGCCGGCCTCGCCCGCGACCGCGCGCGCCAACAGCGTCTTACCGGTGCCGGGAGGCCCGTAGAGGAGCACGCCCTTGGGGATCCGTGCGCCGAGTGCCTGAAACTTCTTCGGGTTCTCGAGGAACTCCTTGATCTCCTGCAGCTCCTCGACGGCCTCGTCCACCCCGGCCACGTCCTTGAAGCCGATCTTCGGCGAGTCGGGGGTCATTCGCTTCGCGCGCGACTTGCCGAAGGACATCACCTTCGAGCCGCCGCCCTGCACCTGGTTCATCAGGAAGATCCAGAAGCCGAAGAGCAGGACGAAGGGGAGGAGTGAGGTGAGGATCGACCACCACGGCGACGAGCCCGTCCCCTTCGAGTCGAAGTTGACGTTGTGGTTCGCCATCAGCTGCTGGAGATCGGCCGCCGACTGGTCGCTCGGGTAATGGACGTAGGCCTTCTTGTTGTCCTTGTAAACGACCTTCAGCTCCCGCTTGTTGGGGTTGAAGACGACCTCGCCGATGCTGCACTGCGCCGAACAGGCTGAGATCTGCTGCTGGACGTTCGAAAGGGTGGTCTTCTCGCTCTTCGTGCCGCCGCCTCCGAGCGTCTGCAGCGCCAGCCAGACGAGCGCCGCGATGATCACGAGCGGGAAGAGGGCGCTGCGGAAGAATCGGTTCACTAGACCTCTTTCGGCAGGGTACCAGCCTCGGTTTGAGCTACAGCCCCTCGTACGAGGGGCCTTGGCGGCTCAGACGTCCTCCGGAAGGATGCCCGGATCCAATACGCCCACGTAGGGCAGGTTCCTGTATCGCTCGGCAAAATCCAGCCCGTAGCCGATCACGAAGCGGTTCGGGATCTCGAAGCCGATGTAGCGAACGGGGACGTCGATCTCGCGGCGGTCGGGCTTGGTCAAAAGCGCACAAACCTCAAGGCTCGCGGGCTCACGAGCCTCGAGGTTCCGCATCAGGTAGGAGAGCGTGAGGCCCGAGTCGATGATGTCCTCGACCACGAGGACGTCTCGGCCCTCGATGTTGATGTCGAGGTCCTTGAGGATGCGGACGACGCCGGAGGAGTCGGTCTGAGCCCCGTAGCTCGAGATCGCCATGAAGTCGATCTCGCACGGGATCGTCAGAGTCCGCATCAGGTCGGCCATGAAGAAGACGGCGCCCTTCAGGACTCCGATCAGCAGCAGGTCGCGTCCGGCGTAATCGGCGGAGACCTCCTCCCCCAGCTCGACGACGCGCGATCGCAGCCTGTCCCTGTCGATGAGAACCTCGGAAACCCCCAGCTCCAGCTCAGTCTCCACGCTCGCACTCCTCGCCCGAGGGCTGCGAGCGCAAGCGCTCTGCACGCACCCCTTCGACGTCGACGATTCCCGGCACCGCGACGACCTCGTCGCCGCGCACCACGAGCGGCCACGTCTCACGGGCCGAGCGGGGGATCTTTGCGTCCACGAACACGTCCTGGATCTTCTTCGATCTCCCGGCGAGCCGGTCACCGGCACGCCAGGCCCGTACCCTAAGGCCTGGCAGAGAGGAGGAGATCCTCCACTCGCCCCAGCTGACCTCGCCCGCGAGCTCGACAGGGGTGCGTTCGAGCCAGACGTGCTCGTACTCGCGCGCGACGGTCACCCCGCCGCCGAGATCGAGCCGGCCCGATCCCCGGGACGAGGCGAGCAGCCTGTCGAGAGTCGAGGGCTCTTCCTCGGCGAGTCGAAGCAGGTTGCGCTCGGCTCCGGGATGGAGCTCGCGCAGGAGCGGGAGGATCTGGTTCCTGATCAGTCCGCGCTTCGTGTCCGGATTGGACGAATCGACACGGAACTCGAGCCCTTCGGCGCGGCAATAAGCCTCGGTCTCCTCACGCCGGACGCTGAGCAGAGGCCGAACGACGCCGTCCTCGCGATGCGGCTTGATGCCTCGCACGATACCTCTGGAGGCGAGGTTGTAGAGGACGGTCTCGACCTGGTCCGACGCCGTGTGACCGGTGGCGCGGAGCCGATCGGCTGCGAACGAGTAGCGGATGCGGCGCAACTCCTCCTCGCTCTCCCCACCGCGACCGTCGACGACCTCGGCCCCGAACCGCTCGGCACAGAAGCGTGCGTCCGCGTCCGACTCGTCCCCGCGCAGGCCGTGGTCGACGTGCAGCGCGGAAACGCGGTAGCCGAGCTCGCCGAGAACGTGCCAGAGGCAGGTCGAGTCGGCGCCGCCCGAGACGAGACAGGTCACCGCGCCGCCGGGAGGGATCAGGTCGTGTCGGCGGATGAACGCCTCGACACGTGTCCGGACCGCCGCGTTCATCCTCCGCTCAGGGTAGATCAGGACATCCAGCCGGGCCGGCTCGGCGACTCTCTCGGGGACGGCCCCGGACGGGCCCACCGGCGCGACGCCAAGGCCGCCAGCTCCTGGGCGGCCCAACGCGCGACCCAGGCGAGCGCCGCGAGCTTCACGAGCCGGATCAGAAGATCAGGCTCCTGTACGTACCGTGGCGCTCCATGCCGATCGCCTCGTAGACCCGGATCGCGGGCGCGTTTTCGGGACGGACGAACAGACAGACGGTCGGCACACGCTCGAGCAGAAGGCGGCAGAGGTCGCGCATCCCGCGCTGCGCGTAGCCACGGCCTCGAGCGTCCGGGTCGACCCACACCTGCTGGAGCTGGACCGCCTGGGGAGTCCACGCCGACGCCTCGGCCTTGAAGAGAATCGTCCCATCGTCCGACCAGAGCCAGGACCGGCCCTCCTCGATCTGCGAATGGGTCCGCCAGCGGAAGCCCTCCGGGTCGTGGGCCATCGGGTCGACGCCGATCTCCTCGAAATGCGCGGCCGCGCACGCCGGCAAGAGCAGGTCGAAGTCGTCCTTCGTCGCCGGCCGAAGCTCCGACCCGCCCGGAGGGGGAGGCGTCGAGATCGCATAGACCGGCTGTCCGGGCCGATCGTCCCGCGGTCGCGGCATGTGCCCCCCGAGGACGGACCACAGCTCGCCCACCGCGTCTTCGTCCCCGATGATCATGCGCGCTCGACCCCGCGCGGCGACCTCTGCGAACCGGCCGCACTCACGTCCGGACGGGACGATGTTGGCACCCACGTGGCAGAGCGCCGTGAGGCGGCCGTCCTCGGCGAACGCCGTGAAGCGGCCGAGCCTTCGGCGCGCGACGTCCTCGAGGAAGACCCGCTCCACGGGATCCTGGAAGCAGAACTCCAGGATCTGGTCGAGCCCCGGCTCGATCGCACCCCGCACGGCGTGAATCCTCGCACGGGGTAGGCTCCCGGGCCATGCCGATCCACATTCGAGCCGAGCCCGGCGAATATGCCGAAGCGTGCCTTCTCCCCGGTGACCCGCTGCGGGCGAAGTACATCGCCGAGACCTACTTCGAAGACGTGCAGCAACGTAACTCCGAGCGAGGGCTGCTCGGCTACTCGGGCACGTTCGACGGCAAGCCGGTTTCCGTCCAGGGCACCGGGATGGGCTGCCCCGGCGCGACGATCGTCTTCGAGGAGCTGATCCAGCTCGGGGTCAAGCGGCTCGTCCGCGTCGGCACCTGTGGCGGGCTGCAGGCGCACCACGAGCTGGGCGACCTGATCGTCGCGCTGTCGTCCGTCGCCGACGACCGGACGGCGGATCATCTCGTCGGCGGCGAGCCGCACTGCCCGACCGCGAGCTGGGACCTGATCCACGGCGCCGTCCACTCGGCGAAGCAGATGGGCCAGCCGATGCACGTCGGGCCGATCGTGTCGAGTGACGTCTTCTACAACCCCGACGAGGGTCAGTACGAGCGGTGGTCGAAGCGCGGCGTCCTCGCCGTCGAGATGGAGGCGTCGGCGCTGTTCACGGTCGCCGCTCTGCGCGGCGTCCAGGCGGGCTGCCTGTTGACCGTCAGCGACATCGTCGTCGAGGGAGAGTTCAAGCGCATCACCGACGAGGAGCTTCGCGCCGCTGTCGATCGGATGACTCGCGTCGCCCTCGCAACGGTCACGGCCGACTGACCGAGACGGTCTTCCTCGTCAATCCGGTGTCGGCGAACGGGTCGACCGGAAGGCGCTGGCCCGAGATCGCGCGACGCGCGGCGGCCGCGGGCCTGACCGGCGACGCCTTCCTCTCGTCCGCGCCCGGCGAGCTCACCGAGCTCTCCCGCCGCGCGGCCGACGGCGGGGCGAGGCTGCTGGTCGTCGTCGGAGGCGACGGGTCCGTGAACGAGACCGTGCAGGGGATCGCCGGGCGCACCGACGTCGAGATCGCCGTCATCCCACGCGGGACCGGCTGGGATTTCGCTCGCTCGCTCGGCCTCCCGCGCGCCATCGACGATGCCGTCGAAGTCGCGCTCCAGGGGACGACGAGAGAGCTCGATCTCGGACGGGTCTCCTACCGGGAGTGGTCCGGCGGCGAGACCGAGTCCTGGTTCGCCAACATCGCCAGCGTCGGCATGAGCGGTGCGATCGCCCAACGCGCAAACGACACGACGAAGGCCTTCGGCGGCAAGGCGTCCTACGTCTGGGCGACCTTTGCCGTCTTTGCTCGCTGGAGCAACACGGAGGTCGAGGTCACCGTCGACGGTGAGTCACGTCGCGGCCGCATGCACGACGTCGTCGTCGCGAACGGCTCGTTCTTCGGAGGCGGAATGAAGATCTGCCCGGACGCAAATCCGGACGACGGCGCGTTCGACGTGCTCCTGATCGGCGATCTGACGAAGCGGGACCTGCTTTTCACCCTCCCGAAGACGTTTCGGGGAAGCCATCTCCCTCACCCGAAGGCGGAGCTACTGCGCGGCGCGCACGTGACAGTCGCCGCGCCCGCGCCGCTCCCGATCCAGCTTGACGGCGAGCAGCCGGGAACGTCCCCCGCGACGTTCGAGCTGGTCCGCCGGGCGCTTCGCGTCCGGGCCCCTAGGCCGAGCTAGAGGTCGGCCCCGCCGCCGAGCTCTTCGCCGACGGCTTCCGCGCGGCTGCCTTGCCTTTGCCGTCGAGCTTGTCGACACGGGCCTCGAGGGCGCTCACGCGCTGCTCGAGCATCTCGAGCCCGCGCACACGCCGCTGCAGGTCGTCGAGCCGGTCACGAACGGACGTGAGCATGCCCGCGACCCTGTCCCCACCCGGTGCATTCCCGATCCGCTGGATCGCCTCCTCGCCGGCGTCGGCCAGCTTCTCGACGAGTGTCTTCTGCTTTGTCTCGGCCATCGCGTCCTCCTCTTGCAAGTTTCACGTCTCTGCTCGCCCTAACCCTGCCAGGTTGCGGTCCCGGCGCGTCGCGCCTAGGCTCCTCTGCGTGGGACGCGCCGCCGTCGCCGCAGCCGCGCTCGCGATCGGGCTCTGTGTCGCGATGGTGCCGGCCGGAGAGGCGCGCCGCTCGCCGTTGACGCTGACGGTGATGACGCGGAACCTCTATCTCGGCGCGAATCTCGACGCGATCGTGCAGGCGAAATCGACACAGGAGGCATTCGCCGCCGTCGAGGCCGGTTGGGCCCAGGTACAAGCGAACGAGTTCCCGCTGCGCGCGCGGGCGATCGCCGGCGAGATCGCCGCGGCCCGGCCGGACTTCGTCGGCTTCCAGGAGGCTGTTCTCTACCGCACACAGAGTCCAGCCGACTTCCTCCAGACCCGAGCGACGACGGTTGCGCTCGACTACGTCAAGGAGCTCCGGCTCGCGCTCGCAGCGCGCCGGCTGAAGTACCGGTTCGTCGGTATCGGCTCGTGGACCGACGCCGAGCTTCCGAGCGGGAATCCACCCTCGATGGACGTCCGCATCACCGTGCGCGACGCGTTGCTCGTCCGGATCGACCGCAGGATCCGGATCAACCGGGTGCGCCGGGTCGAGTACGCGGCCACGACGCCGCTCTTTCGTGGGCTCGTGGTGGCGAAGCGAGGCTACGTCCTCGCGGACGCGACCGTGCGCGGGCGGAAGGTTCGCGTCGTCACGACGCATCTCGAGTCCTTCGACAATGCGTCCCAGGTCGCTCAGGGCCAGGAGCTCGCCGCAGCCCTCGGCAAGCCGGGCATCCCGACGGTCCTCCTCGGCGACCTGAACTCCCATGCCGACGGGAGCGGGACCCCCACCTACGCGAACCTGCTCGCCGCCGGCTTCCACGATGCGTGGACGGAGGCACGACCGAACGACATCGGGCTGACGTGCTGCCACGGAGAAGATCTGCGACCGGTCGGCGGGCCCTTCTACAGCCGTATCGACTACGTCCTCACGCGCAACGGCTTCCGCGGCGTGGCGGCCGGCATCGTCGGCGAGGAGGAACGAGACCGGATCGGCGGGCTCTGGCCATCCGACCACGCCGGCGTCTGGGCACGTCTTCGGCTCCCGTAATCCGCGTCCGTCAAAAGAGGGTGAAGATCCGGTGACGACTTGCCGACAACAATCGGGAACGACCGGACGTCTCATTACTGTAGGAACGGATGCGATGACGCTCAAACGCCCGCACAAGCACACGGCGATCACGATTCACGCGATCCGGCAGCGCGCCGGCGTCCCGTACCACGTCGAGCGCAGAGTCTGCTCCGACTGCCGGCGCCTGCTCGACGAGAAGACGCTTCGACGCGCGGCTGCCTAGGAACCCGGGGCCGGTTTTTCGTGGTCCACGGCCGGTGGCGCTTCGCGTCCCCGCCCGTGTGAATCCGGCCCTCGGTTAGTGCCGGGCTTCGCGCGGCACTAACCTCGAGCCTGCACGCGGCTGCCTGACCGGCGAGAGCACGGCGTCGCCGTAGAGTGCCGCCCGTGGGCGGCTTCCACTTCAGCACCGAGCTTCGAGTGCGCTTTGCCGAGACCGACGCGCAGGGAGTCGTGCACAACTCGAACTACCTCGTCTGGTTCGAGATCGCCCGGGTCGCCTACCTCGAGAAGTTCACGGGCGGCTACCCGGCGCTCCGGGCCCAGGGGATCGAGTCGTTCGTGCTCGAGTCGCATGTCCGCTACCGCCAGCCGGCGCACTTCGACGACCGGCTGACCGTCCGCGCGCGAATCGGCGAGCTACGCGGCGCCCGCTTCCGCTTCGACTACCGGATCGAGCGCGCCGGGGACCTCGTCGCCGACGGCTGGACGTCGCACGCATGCGTCGACGCGGCGACACTCCGGCCGACGCGAATCCCGCAGGCGCTCGCGGACGCGATCCGCGAGGCAGAGGGGGCTAAGGGCGAGGCGTAGTCCCCGGCTTCGGGGGCTTCGGGGGCTTCGGCGTCGTCCCGGTCGTCGTGGTGCTCGTGGTCGTGGAGTCGGTCGTCGTGGTCGATCCCGGCTTCGGCTTCGTCCCCACGCGGACGACGGTCGGCTCTCCGCGGTACGAGGAGTAGAAGGTCGCGTCGGAGAGGAGTTTCCCGGCCGCGTCGTAGACCTTGCGGCGCACACTCGTCGAGCGGGGCGGCTCGCCGGTCTGCTCCACGACCTTCTCCCCCTTGAACATCGTCGGGTCGCGAACGTCCTTCGTGGGGGCCGGGCCCGTGACCACGAGGGGCCGGGTCTCCGTATCGACGCGCCGGTGCGTTGGCGTTCCGTAGAGCGCGACGGTGAGCGAAGACGAACCGACCCAGGTCCGCAGCAGGAGCCAGCCGCCCGTGTCGTTTCGGAACTTCAGGTCGACGTCCGGGTAGTTCACGGTCGCGTCGCGCCCCTGTGGGTAGTGGCTGATGTAGAGCGCGTGATTCGTGCGCTCGACGATCGGCAGGCCCGCCTCGTAGGCGGCATTGAAGACCGTCGTCGAGACCTGGCAGACGCCGCCCCCCAGCCCGGTCGTGACCTCGCCGTTGATGATCACCGGCGCCTCGAGAAACCCCTTGTTCGCGCTCCGGTCACCGGTCGTCCCGTTGAAGGAGAACGTCTGTCCCGGCGCGATCAGGTGCCGGTCGACGAGATGGGCCACGAGCTGGACATTGTGGATCCGATTCGGCTCCCCGCCGTAGAACGTCTGGTAGCTCGCTACGAGCCCGGAGATCTTCATCGCCTTCGCCTGGGCGGTCGAGCGATCCGCGTCGATCGTCTCGACGACGAGCTTCGCCGAGCGGAGCTGCGGTTCCGTGACGAGCGCCGCCTGAAGCAAGGCCGTTGCGCTCCGCGGAACGTCGAGCGCGTAGCCGGGCCGCGCCGGGATGACGCGAATCCGATTCGACGTGATCGCCCAGTCGGCGTCGCTCGGCTTTCTTTCGACCCGCTTCGAGAGCGCGGTGAACCAGCGCGTCGCTCCGTCGCCGCCGATCCCGAGCGAGCGACGGCCGTCGGCCGGGAGCCGGAGAAGCTGGGCGATGCGCGCCGGTCGGAGATTCCACCGCGTCTGCTCGAGGGTGAGATGCAGATGCGCCGACAGCGCGGTTCGGACCTGTGCCTGCGCGACGACGAGGTCACCCGCGGTGACGCTCGGCTTGTCGGCGTGGACGGGGAGGTCGACCGGTTCCCGCGTCAGGCTCGCTAGGGCACGAACGATCGTCGCGGCGGCTGCCTCGCGGTCGAGGACGCGCCCGGTCCGGGCCGCGACGACCTTGGGCGTCAACCCGTGAAGCGTGATCGCCGCGTCCCGGTGAGGGCGGTCGACCGCCGAGCCGATTTCGTCGATCTTGCTTTGGAGCGCCTGCGCGTACACCTCGGTCGCCGGAGCCACGTCGGCGCCGAAGAAACGCAGGTCGAGGCGCCGAAAGCCGCGAAGAGGGCCGAACCCCTCGCCCCTGCGGCGGACGGCGGCGACGGCGGCGCCCCAGTCCACGCGCACGCCGAGGAGGCGGGGCACGAGCTGCCACGTCCGCGCTCCGACCCGGAAGGTCACGGGAACGGACGCGAGCGCGGCCGCCTTCCGCTCGAGGACGGCGCGCGCCTCCCTCGAGGTCTTTCCGCCGACGTCCACCCCCGCGATCTGAACGCCGTCGGCGAGGCGGTTCGAGGAGCCGGCGAAGGCAAGGCCGAGCGCAATCGCGAGCAGCGACGCGAGGAGCACGACGATGGCGGTCCTCCGGAACAGGACGCGTCGCTCCGCAGGCGTCCGGGGTCGGCGCCTCGAGCGGTCCAGCCAGGATCTGCGCCGAGCAGGCAAGGTGACGAAGTCTAGCCTCGCTCCAAGTCGGCTCCTCGCCCTCACCCTGGCGCGGAGACTCCGGCTCAGAAGGTGAAGAGCTCGATGCCGCCGCTGACGTTCAAGCCGACGCCGGTGATGTACACGGCGAGGTCGGAGCAGAGGAATGCGATCGCGTTGGCGATGTCCTGCGGCTCACCCGGGCGCCGCATCGCCGTTCGGCGAACCATTCGCTCGTTCAATTCGGGGTTGCCGAAGTTGAACGCCTCCGTGCCGATGATCCCGGGAACGATCGCGTTGCAGGTGATCCCGTGGCGCGCCCCTTCGAGAGCGAGGGTCCGTGTCAGGCCGAGGAGGCCGGCCTTGGTCGTCGAGTAGCTGGCCTGCCCGAACCCGCCCAGCGTGCCCGCGACCGAGGCCATGTTCACGATCCGCCCCCAGCCGCGCTCCTTCATGTGCGGCCAGACCGCCTGCGCGCAGTTGAAAGCTCCGGTCAGGTTGACGCGTAGGTCGCGCTCCCAGAGCTCACCCTGCTGGTCCGGCAGCTGCCCGATGTGGTCCAGCGTCCCGGCGTTGTTGACGAGGATGTCGACCGACCCCAGCTCTTCGACGACATGCGCGACCGTCTCGTCGACCTGAGCGCGGTCCGTGACGTCGCACCTGATCGCTGCGGAGCGGCGACCGAGGGCCGCGATCTCCTTGGCGGTCGCCTCCGAGAACACGAGCCCCTGCGCGCGGGCGACCTGTGCCAGCGGCCCGTAGCGCTCCGCCTCCGCGCCGGAATCGGACTCGACCTGGATGTCCGCGATCACGACGTCGGCGCCTGCCCGCGCAAGCGTCAGCGCGTCCGCCCGGCCGAGCCCACGTGAGCCGCCGGTGACGAGCGCGACGCGCCCGGACAGGTCGATCTCGAGCGCCACGCTATCCGCGCGGCATCAACAGTTCTCTGGCGATGACGAGGCGCTGGATCTGGGAGGTGCCCTCGTAGATCTGGAAGAGCTTGGCGTCTCGCATCAGCTTCTCGACCGGATACTCCTTCATGTACCCGTAGCCGCCGAGGACCTGCACCGCATCGGTCGTCACCTCCATGCAGATGTCGGCCGAGAAGCGCTTGGCGTAGGACGACTGGAGCGTCGCCCGCGCGCCCTGGTCGATCATCCATGCCGCCTGCCAGCAGAGGAGGCGTGCGGCCTCGATCTTCGTCGCCATGTCGGCGATGAGGAAGTTGATCCCCTGGTTCATCGCGATCGGCATGCCGAACTGGACGCGCTCCTTCGAGTAGTCGGCGGCGTATTCGAACGCCGCCCGCGCCACGCCGACCGCTCCGATCGCGGTCCCCGGCCGCGTGAAGTCGAGCGTCTTCATGGCGATCTTGAACCCTTCGCCCTCCTCGCCCAGCCGATTCGCTGCGGGAACGCGCACGTCCTGAAACGAGAGTGCGGACGTGTCCGTCGAGCGCTGGCCCATCTTGTCGAGGTGCTTGTCGATCGTGACCCCGGGCGCGTCGGCGGAGACGATGAACGCGGTGAGACCGCGATGGCCCTTGTCCTTGTCGGTCGACGCGAAGACCGTGAACCATGCCGCGTGGCCCGCGTTCGTGATGAACATCTTCGAGCCGTTGAGGATGTAGTCGCTTCCGTCTCGGATCGCGGTCGTCTGGATCCCCGACACGTCGGAGCCTGCGTTCGGCTCGGTGAGCGCGAACGACGTCAGTAGCGCTTCGTCGACGAGCGGAGCCAGCCACTCGCGCTTCTGCTCGTCGGTGCCTGCCATGACGACCGGGCCGTGGCCGAGGCCGTTGGCGACGATCGCCGTCCCGATCCCCGAACAGCCCCAACAAAGCTCCTCGCCGATGAGCATCCCCTCGAAAGCGCCGAGCTCGAGGCCGCCGTAGGCCTCGGGGATGTGCACGTTCATCAGCCCGAGCTCGTGCGCCTTCGCAATCAGATCGGCGGGATGCGTCGAGCGCTCGTCATACTCGCGCTCCTTCGGGCGGATCTCCCGCTCCGCGAAATCATGGGCGACCTCCCGGAGCGCGCGCTGCTCGTCGGTCAGGCCGAAGGAAACCCCTCCCGCGACTCGCTCTTCGACAGCTGCCATGCCGCGTAGCGTACCTTGATTGACTGGTCAGTCAAATTGTCTTCGGGGCGGCTTTGCGGTTGGATTGGCGGGTGAGCGAGACCCTCGCGCCGACCGGCGCACCTCCCCCGCTCGTCCGCCGCTCGTACCGCTGGGTCGCGCTGCCGCTCTTCGCCTTCGCGCTCTTCGCGCTCACGGCAGGGCTCCTGGCCGCGCACGACCCGAGGTCGAAGGGCTATTTCCGCCTCTTCTTCGCGGATCCGATCCACCTGAAGGCGGGCTTCGCAAGCGTCGCCGTGGCGCTCGCGTGCTTCCAGGTCTTCTCCGCTGCGTGGATCTACGGCAAGCTGCCGTGGCGCAAGCCGGCCTGGATCAATCCGGCACATCGCTGGTCGGGGCGTCTCGCGTTCGCCTTCACGCTGCCGGTCGCCTACCACTGCATCTTCAAGCTCGGCTTCCAGCATCCGGACAACCGCGTGCTCGCGCACTCGCTCCTGGGGTGCGCGGTCTATGGCGGCTATGCAGCCAAGGTCACGATCGTGCGGCTGCGGAGATTTCCGGTGCCCGTGCTGCCGGTGGCCGGAGGCCTCCTGTTCGCCACGCTGATCGGCGTCTGGTACACGAGCGCGCTCTGGCTCTACACGAAGGAGATCCCGTCGGGCGCGGACCCGGTAGCGGGCAAGGCGGTGTTCGCGAGCGCGGGTTGTGGAAGCTGCCACACGCTCATGGCCGCGAAGTCCTCCGGTCAGGCGGGTCCCAACCTCGACGACCTACGGCCGACGTACACGCAGGTGCACGCGAAGGTCACCGACGGAGGCGGCGGCATGCCCGCCTTCGCCAAGCGTCTGAGCGCCGACCAGATCCGCGACGTCGCGGCATTCGTCGCAACGCGGGCCGGCTCGCCCTGACGGGTGCGACCGTAGACTAGGCCAGATGGACTTCGAGCTCAGCGACGAGCAGCGACTGCTCCAGGACACCGTCCGGCAGTTCGTGGACGAACGCATCCTGCCGGGCGCCGTCGACAACGACATCAACCACCGGCTCGACCTCGGCGCCATCGAGGGCATGGCGGAGCTCGGCATTCTCGGCATCGTCGTCCCGGAGGAGTACGGCGGCGCCGGCCTCGACTTCGTCTGCGAGGCGCTCGCCTGCGAGGAGATCGAGCGGGGAGAGGCCGCCTTCAGGACGCTGATCTCGGTGCACGTCGGCCTCAACTCGCTGTCGCTCCTCAAGTACGCATCGGAGGAGCAGAAGCAGCGCTGGCTCGTCCCCCAGGCGCGCGGCGAGAAGCTCGCGTGCTTCGGCCTGACGGAGCCGGCGGCCGGCTCGGACGTCGCGGCGATGAAGACGACGGCACGTCGAGAGGGCGACGTCTACGTCCTCAACGGCTCGAAGAACTGGATCTCCTACGCGAACGTGGCCGACCACGCGCTCGTCTTCGCCAAGACGGACCCTGCCGCGAAGCACAAAGGCATCTCGGCCTTCGTCCTCGAGCGCGGGATGCGCGGGTTCACGACCGCGGACACCGAGAACAAGCTCGGCATCTGGGCGGGCTCGACCGGCGAGCTGTTCTTCGAGAACGTCGAGGTCCCCGCGGAGAACCTGATCGGGGAGGAAGGCCAGGGCTTCGAGATTTCCATGTACGGCCTCGACCAGGGACGGTTCACCGTTGCTGCGGGAGGCTGCGGCGTGGTGCGGGCATGCCTCGAGCGGTCGGTCGAGTACGCGCGGGAGCGGGAGACGTTCGGGCAGCCGATCGCCAAGTACCAGTTCGTCCAGGACATGATCGCCGAGATGGTGCTCGGCTACGAGACCTCCAAGCTGCTCGTCATGCAGGCGGCGTGGATGAAGGACCAAGGCCTTCGCAACACCAGGGAGACGTCACTCGCGAAGTGGCATGCGACCGAGTCCGCGTTCCGTGCCGCCCATCTCGCGATCCAGGTTCACGGCGCCTACGGCTACTCGGCGGAGTACGGCATCGAGCGGTACTTCCGCAACGCGCGCGCGCCGATCATCTACGAGGGCACGACGCAGATCCACAAGATGCTGCAGGCGGAGCACGCGCTCGGCTTGCGCAGCCTCAACGGTCGGGGCGGCGAGGTCTCGCCCCTCTGCTCGTGGGCGCCCGCGCTCGCTCCGGTGCAGCGCGGCGCCGTTCCCACGACGGCGTCTTAAGGGCTCAGAATCCGGCGGGCTCGGGTAGTGGCAGCGGGCTCTGCGGGAGCCCGCGACGAGGCCCGCCCTCGTTGTACTCACTCGGCGCCACGTCGTTCGGCGTGTCGGGATAGAAGACCGAGGCGAGCGCCTGGATCTGCCTTCGCCCGACACCGAGCTCGAACTGTCCGCCGCCGTACATCGCAATCCCGTTCGCCTCGCAGTGCTCGATGCACTCGAGGAGACGCTCGATCGTCGCGAACCGGGACGGCTTGATGTTCTGCCATCCGGGCTTCACCGGCAGAGCGAGCAGGTCTGCCAGCGAGTGGACCGGCGCATCGAAGCTGAGCCGCCCCTCCTGGCCGGCGAGCACCTCGCCGCACTCGCCGTCGAGCGACGCGTCCTCGATGACGGCGTCCGGAAAGAGCTCGGAGACCGCGCGGTAGAGCTCGGGATCGGGAGCGAGTTCGACGCCGGTGCCCCGGTAGTACGCCTTGAGGTCGAGGACACGCACGCGCCCGGTCGCGGCGAGCCGCTCCATGAACGGACGGTCCCAGTCGTCCTCGGGGTCGAGCTTCAGCTCGAGCCCGGGCGAGTGCTGCAGCCACGCGAAGGCGTCGGCCCGTGTCGAGACGACGAACCGCACAGGGTGGTACTCGCGCCCGACCGCGGCACCGAGCGACAGGGCTCCCTGCCGGAGCGCGAGGTCGAGCGCCGCGCTCTCGAACGCCCAGCGCCGGTAATCGGTCGAGGCCTCCATCTTCGGCTCGCCCTCGAACAGGCGCAGACCGTCGAGCGACCGCGAGAGCTCGCCGAGCGTCACCGCTCCTCCCGGCTCGAGCTCCGGGAACCAGTCGTGATCCTCCGCCGTGTAGGTGACGTCTTCGCCGCACCCCTCCGCTCCTCTCCCACCGAGAACGACGGTCGTGGTCACGCGCCTGAACTGACTCGAGACGTCCACCGCGCGACGCTCGCGTCGTGAAGCTCTCGAACGCGAGCGGGAGATCGCGCAGCTCCGCCCACGTCGCCGGTTCAGGCAACGGTCGGCTCTCCATTCACTGTCTCGGCCTTCATCATCTGGTACACGAGCGGAATCGCAGCCAGGATCGGGATCCCGCACACCGGCCAGAGCACCTGGTAGCCGTCGGTCGCGCCGAGATACGGACGGGCGAGGTCGATCGCGGCGCCCGCCACCGGCGCGCCGAGCAGCAGGCCGAGCCCTTTCGTCGTCGTCGCGAGCCCCGAGACCGCCCCGCGGTGCTCTTCGGGCATCAGCTTGAAGAGCAGTCCCCACGCGAGGGTCATCACCGCGCCGCCCGCGACCGACACGGGAACGATCAGGGCGAAGTACCACGCGTGCCAGGTCGTCGCGCTGCCCGCGACGAGATAGCCGCCGCCGTAGACGAAGGACGCATAGAAGATCACGCGTGCGATTCCGAAGCGATCACCGAGCCGGCCTGCGACGAGAGCGGCAATGACGTAGCCGGTCGCGACAGCGCCGAGGATCGCAGAGGAGATCGCCTTCGACTGGTGCAGGCCGTCAATGACGTAGAGGACGACGAACGTCCGCGCAGCGGCAAAGGTCCCCTCCCACGCAGCGTTCGCTAGGAGGAAACGGCGCACCTCGGCTTCCTGGCAGAGAATCGCCCAGCTCCGCTTGAAGTAGGCGCCGACGCCTTCGAACACGCGCCCGTGCCCGCCGTCCTCCTGGACGAACAAGATCGTCGCGCCACAGGCTCCCACTGTCACGAAGGCGGCGAGCACGAACGGCGCCGCGTGCCAGGCTCTGAGCAGGAAACCGCCTCCGACGAGCGCCGAGCCGAGCGCGATCCCGCGGAGCACGTGCTGAATCCCCTGGGCACGGCCGTACGTCGACGGCGGAAGCAGGTCCGGGTAGAGGCCGCGGTATGGCGGCTCGTACACGTAGTAGGCGAAGAAGAACGCGAGCACGACGAGCGTCGTCGTCCAGAGGTTCGGCATGAACGCCATCAGGAGCAGACAGAAGCCGATCGGGCCTAGCGCGGCGAGCATGAACGGCCGCCTGCGCCCGAGCGGCGTGTGAAAGCTGTCACTCCACGGGCCGATCACCGGCGAGAGCAGCAGCGCGAAGACTCCCTCCGCGCCGAGCACGAGCCCGATCAATGTTCCGGATTCCGTGAACCGGTTCAGGAGCGGCGGGAGATAGGCGGCGGTCGTGGTGATCGAGAACGCGAGACCGAACGCTCCGAGGCCGAGCACCCAGAAGAGACTGCGGCGGACGCTCGGCGAGCGCACCGCCCCGTCGGCGGTCAACTGCTTCACCGACTGGTTAGAGGCGTGCGGCCTCACGGTCGCTGGCAAGGCCGCCGCAGACGACCTCCACGACGGTCTTTTCGGCCCTCGCGATCGCATCGTCGCCGTCCTCCAGCTGGCCCATGACCCAGCCGGTGAGAATCTCCTCCAGCGCGCCGTAGAAGAC
This sequence comes from uncultured Actinomycetes bacterium, assembly GCA_963711545.1. Classification (GTDB taxonomy): domain Bacteria; phylum Actinomycetota; class Thermoleophilia; order Gaiellales; family Gaiellaceae; genus 3-1-20CM-4-69-9. Next base: position 40,825 of record CAVQEP010000011.1, on the reverse strand, counting down.
GTAACTCACCATCCGGGCATCGAGATCCGACCGGAACTCGCCTTGCTCCTGCCCCCGCACGATGACTCGCTCGAGGCCGGCGAACGCGGCGCCGATCTCGTCGATTCGGTCCTGAAGATGCGAGCTTCGCGTCACGTCTCGCACCAGCACGCACACGAGATCGGGGTCGCGGCGCCAGGCACGCAGAAGGATCTTCGTGATACCCGCGATTTGGGCTCGCGCGCTCGTCTCCGTTTCCTCGACCGAACGGACGGTGTCGACGACGTCGCGCCACGTCTCGCGGAAGATCGTCTCGAGGAGCGACTCCTTCGAGGGGAAGTAGTGGTAGAGCAGACCGTGCGCGACGCCGGCTTCCTCGGCGATGTCGCCCACGCGCGCCTCGTGATAGCCCTTGCGTGCGAAGACGTGGACGGCCGCTTCCAGGATGAGTCGCCGCTTGTCCTCCTGGTTCGTTGAACGGTCAGTCAACGTGCGGAGTGTAGTGGTAGCGTCGGCGCTGTGGTGTTGCGCGACGTGCTGGTCGTCGATTTCACGCGCTACCTGCCCGGGCCGTTCGCCAGCCGCGAGCTTCTGCGGCGCGGCGCTCGGGTCGTTCGGGTCGAGGCACCGGAGGGCGATCCACTGCGCGTGGTCGCTCCCGGCTGGGACGCGGCGCTGAACGCCGGCAAGGAGTCCGTCGTGTGGGACCGCGAACGCGACCCGGGCCTCGGCCCGGCGCTGTGTCGCCGGGCCGACGTCGTGCTCGAGGGCTTCCGACCCGGAGTCGCGCAGCGTCTCGGGATCGGCCCCGATGATGTTTCGGGCTCCGTTGTCTACTGCTCGGTAACCGGCTTCGGGGCCGATGACCTGCGCGCCGGGCACGACCTCAACTATCTGGGCTGGGCCGGTTTGCTCGCGGAGACGGCGCCGAGGCTCCCTCCCGTTCAGGTCGCCGACCTCGCCGGCGGCTCGTTGTTCGCGGTGATCGAGATCCTCACCGCATTGCTCGAGCGTGAGCGCACCGGACGGGGTAAGCACATCACGGTCTCGATGACGCACAACGCGCACGAGCTCGCAGCGCACCGGCTGCACGGCCGGCCCGAGCGAGTGTTGACCGGCGGGCTCGCGTGCTACGGCATCTACGAGACCGCCGACTGCCGCTTCCTCACGATCAGCCCCGTGGAGCCGAAGTTCTGGGCGAGGCTCTGCGAGGTGATCGGGCGCCCCGACCTGATCTCGAGACACTACGACGAGGACCAGGATGCCCTCGCCGCGGAGCTGGCGACCGTTTTCCGCACCCGCACGCTCGAGGAGTGGCTCGAGGTCTTCGACGGCGAGGACGTGATGGCCGGGCCCGTGCACACTCTTGCCGAGGGTGCGGACTGGCTCGGCGCTCCCGCGCGGGCGGCGCGCGCCGCCGCGTTGGGGGAACACACGGGGAGCTGGCGCTCCGAGCTCGCCTCGTTCGAGGGATAGCACGACTCTTCGCGACCGACCATCCTGAGACCGGATGTCCTCGCGTCGCGTCCCCTCGCTTCTTGCCCTCGTCCTCGCCGCGACGGCTTTGACCGGCTGCGCCGGCGGCGACACGCTTTCGCTCGACCCTGTGGCGAAGGCGGCCGCTGTCACGACGAAGACGACGTCGTCGCGCTTCACGTTCTCCGCCTCCATGGACGTTGCGAACGCGGGCTCGATGTCGTTCCAGGGTTACGGGCTCTACGACGGCAGCGCCCGGTCGGGCTGGATGAACATGCACTTCGCCCTGCCGCCGCAGCTGCAGGCGCAACTCGGCTCGGTCGATCCGAGCATGGAGATGCTGTTCGACGGCAGCCACGGCCTCGTCATGTACATGCGCTCGTCGCTCTTCGACCGCCAGGTGCCTTCGGGAAAGTGGGTGAAGATGGACGTCGCCAGCCTGGCGAGGAAGGCAGGCGTCGACGTCAATGCGCTCCTCAATGCGAATCAGGCCGACCCGTCACAGGCACTGCGACTGCTGACGGCGTCGAGCGGCGCGCACGCGACCGGGCATGCCGTCGTCCGCGGCGTCGACACCACGCACTACGCTTTTCGAATCGACTACAGGCGCCTGCTCGAGCAGAACAAGGCGCTCGAGCGATTCGCCGACATCGCCGGGACCTCGTCAGTTCCCGCCGAGGCGTGGATCGATTCCCGGGGGAGAGTGCGCAAGCTCACGGTGACGATGTCCCTCGGCGCCCAGCTCGGCACGCCGATGACGATGACCATGACCGAGGAGCTCTACGACTTCGGCGTCAAGGCGAACATCACCCCGCCGCCCGGCGACATGGTCGTCGACTACACGGCGCTCGCGGGCTCCGCCTCCTAGCGCTCCTGCTTTTCGCTGCTGCCGGGCAGCGCGTCGGTCAGCTGTCCGAGAGCCCGCGTGACCTCGCTCGGGATGATCCAGACCTTGTTCGACTCGCCCTGCGCGATCTGCGGCAGGACCTGGAGGTACTGATACGCGAGCAGCTTCGGGTCGGCGTCCCCCTCGTGGATAGCGCGAAAGACCGTGTCGATCGCCTTTGCCTGGCCCTCGGCCTGAAGGATCGCCGCCTGCCTTTGCCCCTCGGCCCGGAGGATCGCGCTCTGCTTCTCCCCCTCCGCCGTCAGGATCTGTGACTGCTTCACGCCCTCGGCCGTGAGGATCGCAGCCCGCTTCTCCCGGTCGGCGCGCATCTGCTTCTCCATCGTCTCCTTGATCGACGCGGCGGGCACGTTGAATCGTATTAGGTTGGCCGCCGGAGACCGAGCGCGGCCGGTAGGCCGTAGAGATCGGTGAGGCGCTCGGCGACCTCCGGGTGCCGGTCCTCGCGGTCGACGAGGATCGCACGCATTCCCAGGGCGCGGGCCCCTGCGACGTCCTCCTCCAGCGAGTCTCCGACCATGACGGCACTCCCCGCCGTCACCCCGACGAGATCGAGCGCCCGCTGGAAGATCGTCGGATGTGGCTTCACGCGGCCGTGCGTTCTCGAGTCGACGATCGCGTCGACGTCGAGCCGGTGGTGCGCGACGAACTCGGTCAGGTCGCGGATGCCGTTCGAGACGACCGCGATGCGCAACTCGGCGTGCCGCAACTCCTCGAGCACGGGAAAGACGTCCTCGAAGAGCTCGAAGTTCTCCGACATCCCCCAGCCCACCTCGATCTCGGTCGCGCACTCGTCGGCGATCTCGGCCGGCCCACCCATCCCGACGAAGATCTGCTCGGTGAACGCATGCCAGATCGAGTCGTCGTGCAGGAGCTCGGGATGCCGCTTGAGGCTCAGCACGGCCGCTTCGCGCGCGTCGTCGTACCGTGACGCGTCGAGGACGACGCCGTGACGCGCGGCGATGCGCACGTAGCGGTCAGGCGAGAGAGCCGGGCCCGGCCGACAGAGGGTGAAGTCGACATCGAACAGGACGGCACGCAGGCTCACCGCACGTCCTCCAGCAGCCAGCGCACCGTCTCGACGTGCGTCGCGACCGTCGTGCTGTCGAACCCCCACGCCATCGTCTGACCGATCGTCCAGCCGCGTGCCCGCTCGCGGTCGAGGCCGAGCTCGGAGCTGAGCCGGTCGAGGCGGTGCAGCACGTCCTTCTTCGAATGGCCGAGAACGTAGTCGCGGACGATCGGCGCCAGGGTGAGCTCGCGCTCGCCGATCAACGGCTTCGGATCGATGACGAGCCAGGGCTCACGCTCGGCCGAGAGAACGTTGTCGCCATGCAGGTCCTGGTGTAGGAGCACCTGTTCCCCCTGCGAGGCGGAAAGCTCACGCAGCAGGCCGACGGCCGCGTCGACGAGCGAGCGGTCGACGGCATGGCCGGCGCGCTCCCAGTCACCCGGCAGAGAGTCGATCCACCACGCCGCCTCGTCTGCGAGCGTGTGAAAGGGGTCACCTGCCGTTTTCCAGAGGCGAGGCAGCAGGCCGATCAGCACGTCGAGCGCGGCCTCCGGCGCGATCCTCGCCAGCAACGCCCCCGGCTCGCACCGCTCGAGCAGCATCGCCCATCGGTCTTCGTCATAGGCGAGGAGCCGGACGGCCCCGTCGCCGTCCCAGACACGGAGCGCCTCGGCTTCGTGCTCGGCCTCGCGGTGTGGGTAGATCAGCTTCAGGACTGCAGGCGTGCCGGCGGGCAGATCGACGCGAACGGCGTATCCCGCGGCGCCGAGCTCATACGGGCGGCCGAGCCTCAGGCCCCAGAGGTCGACGCATTCCTGGCGGAGGTCGGGGACGCGCTCGAGCCAGACTTCGTGCGTCAGACCGGCGTCGGCCACCGGTACGCGTTCGCCTGCCTGTTCGCCAGCGAGGGCAGCTTCGCGCGAATGTCCCGGAGGTGCGCTCGGTCGAGCTCGGCGGAGACGACCGCCTCCTCGTCGGCAGCCTGCGCAACGACCAGGCCCCAAGGATCGACGATCAGCGACCGGCCGTACGCGGGCTTCCCGGGAAGGGTCTCGCCGATCTGCGCTGCCGCCGCGACGTAGAGCTGATCCTCGATCGCGCGCGCCTGCAACAGGACGTGCCAGTGATCCTTCCCGGTCGGCGTCGTGAAGTGAGCCGGAACGGTGACGAGCTCTGCGCCTTCGAGCGCGAGGATGCGGTAGAGCTCAGGGAAGCGCACGTCGTAGCAGACGGAGAGGCCGATCTTCCAGTCCTCTGCCTCGCAGACGACGGGCTCGCCGCCCGGCTCTTCGGCCTCCGACTCGCGGTAGACAACGCCGCCGACCTCGACGTCGAACAGGTGGATCTTGCGATAGACGGCCGCGATCCGCCCTTCGGGGTCGAAGACGATGCTCGTGTTGGAGAGCTTCTCGCGCCCCTCGCGACGCTCGGCGATCGAGCCGCCGACGAGGGTGATCCCGTGGTTGTTGGCCCAGGCGGACATCGCTGCCACCGACTCGCCGCCCTCGAGCGGCTCGGCGGTCGCGTGGTAGAGCTCGGCGTCGCCGATCGCGTTCCACTTCTCCGGAAGCACGACCACGTCGGCCCCGGTGGAGGCGGCCTGCGTCACGAGCCGCTCCGCCGTCTCGAGATTGGCCGCCTTGTCGGAGCGGCTCGTCATCTGCACGCACGCGACGCGGATCCGGTCGGGCATCAGCCCAGAATAGCCTTGGAGCCTTGAGCGCCCCGCCGCGACTTCGCGTCCTCGAGGCGCTCCGGCACCGAGACTTCCGTCTTCTCTTCGCCGGTCAGATCGTCTCTCAGATCGGTGATGCGGCGTTCGTCGTCGCGCTCGGCTGGCGGGCGTTCACGCTGACGGGCAAGGCCAGCTCCCTCGGGATCGTCCTGATGGTGGAGACGCTCGGCCTCGTCGCCACCCTGCTGATCGGCGGCGTGCTCGCCGACCGCTACTCGCGCAAGCTGCAGCTGATCGGGTCCGATCTCGCGCGGGCGGGCGTGATCGCCGGCCTCGCGGCGGTCGACGCATCCGGCCACCTCAGCTTCGGGATCCTCATCGCATTTGTCGCCCTCCACGGCCTCGGCAGCGGCCTGTTCCAGCCCGCGTTCGGCGGGATCCTGCCGCTCCTCGTCGAGGAGCACACTCTCGGCTCCGCCAATGCGCTCGTCGCGATCTCGCGCCAGGCGGCGATCGTCGTCGGGCCGGCGGCCGCGGGCGCCGTCTACGGCCTCGCGGGGTCGAGCGCTATCTTCGCCGCGGACGCAGCCTCGTTCCTCGTCTCCGCATCCCTCCTGGGCTTCGCGCGCCCGCGCGTCTACGAGCCGGCTCCGTCTGAAGGGCTCCGGCGCGAGTTGACCACCGGGCTCCGCTACGTCCTTCGGGTTCCCTGGCTCTGGCGGACGATCAGCACCTTCTCGCTGACCCTCCTCGTCGGATTCGCGGCGCTGCAGGTGCTCCTGCCGAAGCTCGTGGCCGACACCTGGCAGCGCGGCGTCGGCTCGTACGGCCTGCTCTTCACGCTCCAGGGCGCGGGGATGGTCCTCGGCTCCGTCGTGCTCGCCCAGACGGCGCCGCAGCGTCGCCGCGGCATCCTCATCTACTCGCTCTTCACCGTCAGCAGCAGTCTCGGAGTGCTGCTCGGCCTCTCTCCCTGGTACTGGGGCGGCGCGGCGCTACAGGTCGGGCGCGGCTTCTGCATCGGCTTCGGCATCACGCTCTGGGACACGATGGTGATGCAGCGCGTGCCCCGGCACATGCTGTCACGCGTGATCAGCATGGACTGGTTCGGATCGGTCGGGCTCCTGCCGGCGGGGCTCGGGCTCTGGGCGCTTCTGTCGGGCCTGGCGAGCCCCGGCACGCTGATCGCGGCAGGCTCGGCCTTCTGCGCCTGTCTCTTTCTCGTGGGGTTGACAGACCGACGCATTCGAGAGCTCGACTGAGAAGGGCGCGCGGGGGAACCCTCGTTCCCCCGCGACGATCGGGGTGCCCAGATTTGAACTGGGGACCTCTCCGACCCGAACGGAGCGCGCTACCAGGCTGCGCCACACCCCGAGGCGGCACACAGATTAGCCGCTTCAGGCACGAATCGGTCACATTCTGCGAGCTACGTTGTCCTCACCGACAACTGGAGGCTCGAGCACATGAACGTCGTCAATCTGATTGGAAACCTGGCAACGGACGTGGAGTTGCGGGAGCTCGGCGAGGATCGCCATCTCGCCACCTTCAGGCTCGCGGTCGACCGGGGCGGCAAGGACAGCGAGGCCGACTTCTTCCGGATCTCGGCCTGGGACAAGCAGGCCCAGCTCTGCGCCGAGTACCTCGCGAGGGGCCGCAAGGTCGCCGTCGAGGGCCGCCTTAAGGCGCGGACCTGGGAGGACGAGGGCCAGAAGCGCAGCATGGTCGAGGTCGTCGCGCGGCGGGTGGAGTTCCTCTCCCCGCCGAGCGCAGCGTCAGGGGTGGAGGTGGTGCCGTTCGAGACCGCCGTCGCCTAGAAAATCGGCGATCGCCCGGTCGCAGGCGTCGGGCCGCTCGCCGATGAGGAGATGTCCACAGGCGGGAATCACCCGGAGGCGCGCCCTGAGTCTCCGCGTGTACTCGAACGCGTCGCCGAGAGGCAGCTGGACGTCATCGGCTCCCCAGAGCACGAGCACGGGACATTGGATCTGCTCGAGCTCGGTGCGCGGATCGTCGACCCGGAGCGCGTGCCAGGCACTGTCGATGTCGGTGTGCATTAGCTGAGCGGCCAAAAAGGCGTCGACGGCCTCGTTTGTCAGCGCGATCGGATCGGCGACCGAGACGAAGCCGAAGACGAGACGGCGGAGCAACGGCGACCGGGCAACCCAGCTGCGGCGGTGGGCAGCGATACGCCCGGGACGCACCACGCTGAAGAGAGACAGGACCCGGCGGCCCAAGGCGCCGCCGATGCTGAGGCCTGCCGAGGCGGCGAGGACGAGCGCGCTTATGTCGGCCGGGCGTCGCAGCGCCCACCGCAGCGCGATCGCTCCGCCGAGCGAGTGCCCGGCGACGGCGGAGGGCAGCATCCCTTCCCGTCCGGCGACGAGGGCCAAGCGGTCGCCGTAGGCGCCCAGCCCGGAGACGGCGGGGAGCGCCGAGGAGGCGCCGTGCCCGGGCAGGTCGGGAACGAGGAGGCGGTAGCGCCGGGCGAGCGCCGGCACGAGCTGGTTCCAGTTGGAAGCGGCCCCGCCGAGGCCGTGGATTAGCACGAGCGACGGGCCCGATCCGCCGACGAAATAGCGGATCCGGGTTCCCTTGACGTCGGCCTGACGCTCTTCGAGCCCCGGAGGCTTTGCGTACGTCATCGTCCACGATTATCCTTGGACGTGATGAGTGAACTGGGAGGGCCGGCCCTTTGAATCCGGCAACGACATCTGGAGGCTTGAGCTAGCCCGCTGAGCGCAATCGCGCCGGCGGGCTTTTTCGTGCACAGGAGAGGAGCGTCGATGGCGAACCACCTCACGCCCGAGGAACTTTCGAAGGAGCTCGGGATCGACCGCCAGGAGGTCATCCGCGTCTGCGTCGAGGAAGGCGTGCCGATCTACCAGGGCAAGATCGACAAGACGCTGTTCCGGGCCCAACTCGAAGCGCTCGGAGCGCTCCCGAGACACTGATCGACACACGCTCGGCGGGCCGGCCGAGGGCCCGTCCGAGCAACGCGCCGTCCGTCACCGACGACGCGCGGCTCGAGAAACGCACGTGTTCGCGTACGGCGGCGCTTCTCGATTTCGGACGCTGTCCCTACACTCGATGGCGTGCAGACCTGTCCTAACTGCGGTGAGCAGAACCCGGAACGCTTCCGGCTCTGCGGGTTCTGCGGCACCCCCCTCGCACCCGCGCTTCCACCGCAGGAGGTAAGGAAGACAGTCACCGTCGTCTTCTCCGACCTCAAGGGCTCGACGAGCCTTGGGGAGGCGCTCGATTCCGAATCGCTGCGCGAGGTGATGTCGCGCTACTTCGACGAGATGCGCGAGGTTCTCGAGCATCACGGCGGAACGGTGGAGAAGTACATCGGCGACGCGATCATGGCCGTCTTCGGCCTGCCGCGGATCCACGAGGACGACGCTCTTCGCGCTGTCCGGGCCGCCTTTGCGATGCAGCAGGCGCTCGCGCAGTTGAACGGCGAGCTCGAGCAGCGCTGGGGCGTCCAGCTCGCGAACAGGACCGGCGTGAACACGGGCGAGGTAGTCGCCGGGGACCCCACCACGGGTCAGCGGCTCGTCACCGGCGACACGGTCAACGTCGCCGCCCGGCTCGAGCAGGCGGCGCCGGCGCTCGAGGTTCTCATCGGCGAGCCGACCTACCGCCTCGTCCGGGAGGCGGTCGAGGTCGAAGAGGTCGAGCCGCTCGAGCTGAAGGGCAAGTCCGAGCGCGTGCCCGCCTACCGCCTCGTCTCGGTGGCAGAGGACAAGGAAGGAATGCTCCGGCATACCGAGGCGCCCATGGTCGGCCGCGAGGAAGAGCTCGCGCTCCTCCTCGACGCGTGCAATCGGGCGAAAGAGCGAAAGAGCATCGAAACCGTCGCGGTGTTCGGCGAGGCGGGCGTCGGCAAGTCGAGGCTCGCCAACGAGCTACTCGAGCAAGCGGGAGACGTGTGGACGCTGCGCGGGCGCTGCCTTCCCTACGGGGACGGCATCACGTTCTGGCCGCTCGTCGAGGCGGTGCGAGAGGCGGCCGGGATCTCCGAGCGGGACCGGCACGACGCGGCGTTGCAGAAGCTTTCCGACCTCGCGGGCTCCGGGCACGCCGACGTGGTGGAGCGGATCGCATCCGCGGTCGGCCTGTCGGACGCGCAGTTCCCGGTCGAGGAGCTCTTCTGGGGCACTCGCCAGTTCTTCGCGCTCCTGGCGGACGTTCGTCCGGTTGTCGTGGTCTTCGAGGACCTCCACTGGGCGGAAGCCGTCTTCCTCGACCTCGTCGAGAACCTGACCGAGACGCTCGCCGACGCGCCCATCGTCCTGCTCTGCGACGCGCGCCCGATCCTCCTGGAGCAGCGCCCCGACTGGCTGAAGCTGCCGAATGCTGTCCACATCGTGCTCGAGCCGCTGAGCGCCGGCGAGAGCGAGCGGATTGTCCAGAACCTGCTCGGCGACGCCGGCCTGGACGAGGAAGTCCGCCGGCGCATCGTCGCGGCGGCGGAGGGAAACCCGCTCTTCGTCGAGCAGCTCCTCTCGATGATGATCGACGACGGGCTGATCGCGTTCGTCGACGGGCGCTGGCAGGCGCCGGCCGAGCTCCCCGACGTCACGATCCCACCGACGATCCACGCGCTCCTCGCTGCCCGGCTCGACTCGCTCGAGCGCGAGGAGAGAGCCGTGATCGAGCCGGCCTCGGTCATTGGCCAGGTCTTCGCCGAGGACGCAGTGCGCGAGCTCGCCCCCGAGCCGCTTCAGGAGCAGACCGCGACGCTGCTCGGGGCGCTCTCGCAGAAGCAGTTCGTCCGCCCCGACCCGAGCGAGCGCGCATTCCAGAACGCACATCGCTTCCGTCACGTCCTCATCCGCGAGACGGCCTACGACGGTCTCCTCAAGCGGGCGCGCGCGACGCTGCACCAGCGCTTTGTCGTCTGGGCCGACAGGGTCAACGGCGACCGGGCGATGGAGTACGAGGAGATCCTGGGCTACCACCTCGAGCAGGCGTACCGCTACCTCGGCGAGCTCGGCCCCCTCGACGAGCACGGTCACGCCCTCGGCGCCGACGGAGCACGGCGACTCGCGTCGGCGGGCCGGCGGGCTCGCGCACGCGGCGATCTCACCGCCGCCCTAAACCTGCTCGAGCGGGCGACTCGCCTTCTGCCAGAGCTCGATCCGACGCGGCTGCAGATCCTCCCGGAGCTCGGCGAGACGCTTATCGACCTCGGCCGGTTCGAGGCCGCCGGGGCGATCCTCGAAGAGGCTAAGGAGGCAGCCCTGAGGGTCGCCGATGCCCGCGTGCAGGCCGAAGCCGAGCTGAGGGTCCTCCTGCTCGAGCTCCGCACCGGGGCGACCGAGCACTGGAGCGAGCAGGCGGTGCCGCGCATCGAGAAGGCGATTGGGATCTTCTCGGCCGCGGACGATCACGCCGGGCTCGCGCGGGCGTACCGCGTGCTCGGCTACGTCCACGGCACCGCTTGCCAGTACGGCGACGCGGCGGCTGCCTGCGAGCAGGCGCTCGAGCATGCTCGACTCGCCGGCGACGGCAAGGAAGAGCGCGTCAACGCCACGAGCTATGCGCTCGCCGCGTGCTGGGGGCCGACTCCCGTCGACGAAGCGATTACGCGCTGTGAAGAGATCCTCGGACAGGTAACGACGAACCGCCTGTCCCGCGGCTGGGTGCTGTGCCTCCTGGCCCACCTCCATGCCATGAAGGAGGACTTCGACACCGCCCGCGAGCTCTACCGCAATGGTCGAGCCGCCATGGAGGAAATGGGCGAAGGCTGGTATGTCGCCTGGACCGCGCTCTCGTCTGCTCGCGTCGAGCTGCTCGCGGGCGATGCTGACGCCGCCGAAGCGGAGCTGCGACGCGGTTTCGACCTGCTCGAGCAGATGGGCGAGCGCTACCTCCGCTCGACGCTGACCGCGCTGCTCGCGCGGGCCGCAGTAAACCAGGGCCGCCTCGACGAGGCCGAGGAGCTGACGAAGCTCGCCGAGGAGCTCGCTGGGCCCGACGACGTCGAGACACAGGCCGCGTGGCGATCCGTCCGCGCGAAGGTGTTCATCGGCCGGGGCCGTCTCGAGGAGGCGGCGAAGCTGAGCCAGGAGGCATTGCAGCTCCTCCTGCCGACCGACTCGGCGGTGATGAAGGTCGAGACGCTCGCCGGGCTGTGCGAGGTCTTCGAGCTGCTCGGTGAGCCCACCTCCGCCTGGGCCCTCAACGAGGCGCTCGCCCTGTCGGAGGCGAAGGGAAACGCCGCCGCGGTCGCGGGGCTGAGACGCTCGCTGGGCCGGCCCGAAGCCGAGCCGGCCCCCGCGAGCTAACTCCTAACCGATTCCACCCCAACCGCCCTGCGACGGGCCGTCGACGGTGATGGTGATGTCGCCGGTCTTCTTGTCGAGGACAGGCGGCCCGACAAGGCAATCCCCGGTCGGATCGCTCGTTCGATTCGGGCAGAGCCCCACTGCCTTTCCCGTCGTGGTACCAGACCAGCTTGTTGATCTTGATGTTCGTCAGCTCGCTCGCGAACAGCGTGAACACGAGCTGCATGTGGTTGCTCTGGAAGAACTGGCTGCGCCGGAGCCCGTGACGGAGACGAGCGACGTCTGCGTCTTGCAGGCCGTGGCGAGGCACGGGCTGTCGGTGCCCGTCGGGCAGGCGGTCCCGAGGCCGACCGCACTCCCGCGAGTGGTCACGAGCGATCCCACGTTCGGCGGGCCCTTGAGCGTCACCTGGCTCTTCTGGTAATTCGCCCGCCACTTCGACGGATCGGTCTGCAACGTCGTCGTGACGTCCGGCGGCGCATAGCTGTTGAGCGCATCCTGGGCATTCAGCGTGAACGGATTGACGATCGTGTTGGAGCTGAACGTGTCCGTATGGCTCGAGGTAGGCGAGTTGTCGTTCGTGCCTTCCTTGGCCGTGAAGCCGGCGGCGTTGGTGAAGTTCAAGGCGCCTCCGGCATTCGCCAGCGTCGGAACCTTGAAGATGATCTGCACGTCGAACTTCGCTCCGGGCGAGAGCGAGCCCGAGCTGGCAGGTCACGCCCTGCTTCGGGAAGTCGACCGTGCCGCGATACGTCGGTGTGCCACAGGTGCTACTGACGAAGACCACCTCGGCACCCGGGAACTGGATGTCCTTGCACGCGCTGCTGCAGGTCGAGGGGTCGACCGGGTCGCTGAGCTGTGAGTGCGTCAGCGTGCCGTTCGCGACGGTGTAGTCGACGGTGATCGTGTAGCTGACGTAGGTCGACTGCCCCGCGACGACGTTGCTGTACGCAACCGGCACACCTGCTGCCGGGAACGAGGACTTGGTGAGCGTGACAGTTGGCGACGCCGCAGGTGCCGTTCCTGCTCCACCGACGAGCACCACGACGAGGCCGACGATCACCAGTGCGAGCGGCGCGAGCCATCGCTTCGCCACCCACGATGAATTACGAGTCAAGCGCTTTCCTCCCCTCACGTAGGCGCCACAGAGCAGGCCAACAGGCTCTGCCACGCGAGTTCAACGCCATGCTGGGGCGTCCGCCCCGGGAAGTCAATAGGTCCTTCGGCCTACCGGCTAGCCGGACGGTTAGGCAGACTTGCGCGCGGGCGCGCGGCGGCGAGAGCCGCTCTTCGGGGCCGACTTCTGGGTCGCCTGCGTCTTCCGCTCCTTCGCCTCGGCGACGCTCCGCTTGAGCGCCTCCATGAGGTCGACCACCGGTGCCTCCGGCACCGGCTCCGGCTTGGCGATCTCCTGACCGTCGAGCTTCGCCTCGAGCATCTGCCGGAGGTCGCTCCGATACTGGCTGTGCAGCTCGGAGGGCTCGAACTCGCCGACGAGGCTCTGCATCACCTGCTGCGCAAGGTCGAGCTCGGCCTTCTTCACCTCGGTGCCGGCCACCGCCTCGTCGATCTCGGCCTGCGAGCGGACGTCCTCTGCGAGGAAGAGCGTCTCGAGCACGAGCGCGTCGCCCTTCGGGCGGATGAGCGCGAAGTACTCCGACCCTCTGAGGACGAAATGCCCGATTGCCCCCATGCCCGCGTCCTTCATCGCCTGCAGGAGGAGGACGTAGGGACGCCGCTGGGCGGCCGCCTGCGCGGGCGCGAGATAGTAGGTGCGGTCGAGGTAGACGGGATCGACATCGTCGAGCGGAACGAAGCGCGCAATGTCGATCGAGCGCGAGTCGTCGTGCTGCTGGATCGCCTCGAGATCGGCGTCCTCGACGATCACGAACTCGCCCTTCGCAACCTCCCAGCCCTTCACGATCTCGTCGGGCCCGACTTCACGCTCGTGCGTCGGGCACCATCGCTTCTGGCGGATGGGCGTCTTGCACTCCCGGTGAAGAGTCCGGAAGCTGACGTCCGACTGCTTCGCCTTCGGCGTGGTCGCGAGAGCCAGGCCAACCGGGATGTTGACGAGGCCGAACGAGATTGATCCGTTCCAGATCGTGCGCATGGGGCCGCTCCGTTAAATCTTACCGGTGCCTGACTTCGGTCCGGCACCGATGTACATGTCCGGATTGCCCCAATTCGTCACGCGCCGCGTCGTTTCCTCCCCGGGCTAATCTTCGAGTCGAAGTGGCGATCGAGACGACGACACTGGCGCAGGAGACGGCTCCGGCACCCCGTACGCGCACGATCGCGCGCCTGTGGCTGGACGCGATCGCGCTCGACCGGACGAGCCCGGCCTACCTCGTCCAGGAGGGTGAGAACTGGCGGGAGGTCTCGTGGTCCGAGGCGGCGACCACGGTCGACGAACTGGCGCACGGACTGCTCGCACTCGGAATCGGCAAAGGGGACGCCTTCGCGATCCTCGCGTCGACCCGCCTCGAGTGGGCGCTCTTCGACTTCGCGCTCGGCCTGATCGGAGCGGTGGGCGCTCCGGTCTACATGAACAGCTCGGCGAAGGACTGCGCCTACGTGATCGAGCACTCCGAGGCAGTCGGCGTGCTCTGCGAGGACGACGTGCAGCGCGCCAAGCTCGACGGCGTCGACCTCGAGCACGTCCTGACCTTCGACGATCTCGACGCTCTGCGCGCACGCGGCCGGGAGCACGCGGTCCAGCACCCCACGGCCGTCGACGAAGCCGTCGGCTCTCTTCGCGAGGACGACCTCTTCACCTACATCTACACCTCCGGCACGACCGGCCCGCCGAAGGCCTGCATGATCAGCCACCGCAACTACTACGACATGGCCGACAAGGTGCTGCAGGTCCAGGACTTCATGGTCGGCGACGACGTGATGCTGCTGTACCTGCCCCTCGCGCACAACTTCGGGCGCCTGATGCACCTGCAGAGCCCCCACGCCGGCTACACCCTCGCGTTCTGTCCCGATCCGTACGGGGTCGTCGACGCGCTCCCGGCTGTTCGGCCGACTGTCTTCCCGAGCGTTCCGCGCGTGTACGAGAAGATCCACACCGCCGTCACGACGAAGTTCGCGGAGACGACGGGCATCAAGCGCCGCCTGGTCAACTTCGCGCTTCGGGTCGGGCGGCGGGTGAGCCGGCTGCGCGAGCAAGGTCGCGACGTCCCGCCCTTGCTCGCGTTCCAGCACCGGCTTGCCGACCGTCTCGTCTACTCGAAGGTGAAGGAGCGACTCGGCGGCCGCGTCCGCGTCTGCGTGTCCGGCGGCGCGCCGCTCGCGCGGGAGATCATCGAGTTCTTCCATTCGCTCGACATCCTCATCCTCGAGGGGTACGGCCTGACCGAGTGCACGACGGCCGCCACGGTCAACCGCCCGTCGCAGTTCCGTTTCGGCACGGTCGGGCCACCGCTCCCCGGCGTCGAGCTGCGGCTAGCCACCGACGGCGAGGTCCTGATCAGGACGAGCACGCTCTTCGGCGGCTACTTCAAGGAAGAGACGGCCACGAGGGAGGTTCTCCCCGGCGACGGCTGGCTCCGGACCGGGGACCTCGGCACGATCGATGAGGACGGCTTTCTGACGATCACCGACCGCAAGAAGGACATCCTCGTCACCGCCGGCGGCAAGAACGTCGCTCCCCAGAACCTCGAAAACGCTCTGAAGACACATCCCATCGTCTCCCAGGCGCTCGTCGTCGGAGACCGGAGGCCGTACGTCGCCGCGTTGATCACGCTTGCCGAGGACGCGAGCCAGGAGCACGCTCAGGAAGACGTCGACCGCGCGATCGCCGACGTCAACGCCGAGCTGTCGCGGTACGAACAAATCAAGCGCTACACGATCCTGCCTCGCGACTTCACGCTAGAGGACGGCGAGGTGACGCCCACGCTCAAGCTCAAACGCCGCATCTGCCAGGAGCACTTCGCGGCCGAGATCGAGGCACTCTACTCCTGACCCAGGTCTTCCTCGTACTGTCCGCGTTCCTCGCGAGCGCTGTCGAGATGGTCGAGGCGCTCACGATCGTCCTGGCCATGGGAGTGACGCGCGGCTGGCGTCCCGCGCTGACGGGCACGGGCGCGGCGCTCCTCGCACTGGCGGCGATCGTGTCGGCCCTCGGACCGGCGCTGACGATCGTCCCGATCCATACCCTCCGGCTCGTCGTCGGTGCGCTGCTGCTCGTGTTCGGGCTGCAGTGGCTGCGCAAGGCGATCCTGCGCGCGAGCGGCTGGCGCGCGCTGCGTAACGAGGACGCCGTCTTCGCCCGTGAATCCGAGGGGGCGCGGGCCGCCGCGCATACGGAGCATGCGGGCCTCGACTGGTACGCGTTCACCATCTCGTTCAAGGGCGTGCTGCTCGAGGGCCTCGAGGTGGCGTTCATCGTCCTCACCTTCGGGAGCACGCAAGGCAGCATCCCCCTCGCCGCGGCCGGCGCCGCCGCAGCGGCAGTGCTCGTGGTCGTCGCCGGGGTCGTCGTGCGCGGCCCGCTCAGCCGGGTGCCGGAGAACACGCTCGCCTTCGCCGTCGGCGTGATGCTCACGACATTTGGGATCTTCTGGGGAGCCGAGGGAGCCGGCGTCGACTGGCCCGGAAGCGACGCGTCGCTTCCGGGAGTCCTCGTCTTCGTCGTGGTCTGCTCGTTCGGCTTCGTCACCGCGCTTCGCCGTCGGCGGCTCGCGTTCGCATGAGGCGGTTCGCGGCGTTCTGGTGGGACTTCGTCGTCGGCGACGACTGGCGCGTCGCCGCCGGCATTGTCTTGGCGTTCGGGCTCACGGCTCTCCTCGCCGCGACCTCGGTCCCGGCGTGGTGGCTCATGCCGCTCGCAGTGGCCGCGATCCTGTGGGTCTCGCTTCGAAGAGCGGCGCGCTAGCGGGCTAGATGCGCCGCCCGCCGAC
Source organism: uncultured Actinomycetes bacterium (assembly GCA_963711545.1). Lineage (GTDB taxonomy): Bacteria > Actinomycetota > Thermoleophilia > Gaiellales > Gaiellaceae > 3-1-20CM-4-69-9. The sequence goes on along the minus strand of CAVQEP010000011.1, from coordinate 24,576 downwards.
GAAGGCGGAGGCGTAGTAACCGGAGAGCGACGAGATCTTCACGACGTCCCCGGTGTGCGGCGCGTGGATGAACTGTCCGCCGCCGATGTAGATCCCCATGTGGCTCGCGCCCGAGAAGAAGACGAGGTCACCGGGCTGGAGCTCGCTGATCCCCACCGGCGTCCCCATGCCGTACATCGCGTACGAGCTGTGCGGGAGGGACACACCGATCTGCGCGTAGACGTACATGACGAGGCCCGAGCAGTCGAAGCCGGACGGGCTCGCGCCGCCCCACCGGTACGGAACGCCGAGATACCGCATCGCGATGCCGACGACGCCACCGTGCACGTTCGGAGGAGCGACGGTCGTTCCCTCGGGGGTGGAGGCCGCGACGCCGACGGCCGCCGGCGCAGGCGCCGTCTCGGTGGCGATTCGCGCCCGGGCCGCCGCGGCGAGGCGGCGCTGCTGTGCGGCCTCGGCGGCTCTCATCTGCACGATCTGGCCCTTGATGGACGACAACAGCTGACGGCGGGAAGCGAGCTGAGACTGGATCCTCTGCTTCTGCGCCGCTTTCTGGGCGACCACCTGCTGCTGGGCGGTGTGCGCGTTCTGGAGCTGGGCCTCGTGCTGCTTCACCGCGGCCTTGAACGACGCAACCTGGTTGACGATGTTCGCGTCCTGGCGCGAAGTCGAGTTGACGGCCTCGACCCGGTTGAGAAGGTCGTCGAGGCTCACCGAGCCGAGGAGCACCGACAGCGTCGAATTGTCCTGGGCCGATGTGTACGCGGCCACGAGCCTGTTCGCCAGCGATGCCTGCGCGAGCTTCAGGTTGGAGCGCGCAAGGGTCAGCTGCCGCCGGTTCTCCCGCAGATCTCCCTCGATCTTGTGGAGCTTGACGTTGGCGAGGTTATAGGCCTCGACGGCCGCGCCCATACTCTGGTCGATCTGCTGGACCTGGGAGAGGACCTGCTGGGCCTGAGCCTGCTTGGCCGCGATCCCGCCGGGGTCGGCAGATGCCGCCGCAGCTGCCAGGAAGAACACGGCAACGGTGAAAACGAACGCCTGCGCCTGTCGCCTCCGGCTTCTGGGCGAGAGCCGGACGAACGGGAACGACGAGCGCACCGGAGGGGGCCGGTACGTCACAAGTGGCGCACCCTAGCAGCGACTCCGGATGTCTGCAACCGCTTTAGGAGCCTAAAAGTGCCAAAAGCTGTTGTGGCAACGGACCGCACAAAGTCCGCCGGCTGTTAGGCTCCCCGGCTGTGCGTTGGCGCCGGGAGAGCCGCCTCGCGCTCGGGTTGGCGGTTGCAGCCGGTCTCGTCCTCGGTGTCGCACTGTCTGGAGCCCAGGGCGCAGGGCCTGAAAAACGGGCTGCTGACCTCCGCCAGAAGCAGGCCCGTATCGAGGCCCACTCCCATCAGGCTCTGCTCGGCCTCTTCGCCCTCGACTCGCGCCTCACCGACGCCCGAGGGGAGTTGGAGCGCCTCCGCGGGAAGGTCGATGTGCTGCGGCACGAGCAGGAGCTCGTCCGGAAAGAGGCCGCGATCGTCAGGGACAATCTGGCGGCCTCGCAGCGCCTCCTGGGAGACCGCCTGAGGCTGCTCTACGAGGAGGGCGAGCCGAACGCGATCGCCGTCCTGCTCGGTTCCACGTCGCTCGACGACGCGGTCACGCGCCTGGACGAGCTCGACCGTAGCGCCCACCAGGGCGCGCGCGCCGCGGCAGATGCCCGGAACGGTCGCGACCAGCTGCATCGCCTCGCCGCGGCACTGGCCGCACGGGTGCAGGAGGCGCAGGCGCTCGAAGCACAGGCGGAACGAACAGCCGCGTCGCTCGCCGATGCTCGTGCTGCTCGGGTCGCGTACCTCGGGTCGCTGGCGAGCCAGAGGCGCCTGACCACCCGCGAGATCCGAGCGCTCGACGCCCGCGCTCGACGCGTTGTCGAGCGGGCGCAGGCCGTCCAGGCCCAGGGAAGCCCGGACAGTCCAAAGGTCGTGCCGAGCGCCGCCGCTTCGGGCCCTCGCACCATCACCGTCACGGCCTCGGGCTACTCGCTGTCGGGGCGTACGTCGACAGGCCTACCCGTCGGAACCGGTGTCGTCGCGGTCGACCCGTCGGTCATCGCGCTCGGCACCCGGCTCACGATTCCGGGCTACGGCGAAGGGGTCGCCGCCGACACCGGCAGCGCGGTCAGGGGCAACGTGATCGACCTCTGGTTCCCGACGCTTGCCGACGCGCTCGCGTGGGGCCGGCGCACGGTTACGATCACCCTCCACTAGGCTTTCACGGGCCCCGGGGTCTGGAGGAAGAGAACGCCCAGCATGAGCGAACCGGTCAGAGCGGACGAGCAGGCGCTGACTGACGTCCGCGTGCTGATCGTCGACGACCACGACCTCTTCCGGACCGGGCTCCGGAACCTGCTCGAGGACGAGGGCGTGCAGATCGTCGGCGAGGCCGCGGCCGGCCAGGAGGCGCTCGACATCGTCCGGCAGAACCCACCCGACGTCGTGGTGATGGACCTGAACATGCCCGGCATGGGCGGTGTCGAGGCCACGCGGCACATCTCGACGATCGCGCCGCTGACGAGGGTGCTCATGCTGACCATCTCGGATCAGGACAACGACGTCATCGACGCGATCCTGGCCGGAGCTTGCGGCTACCTGCTCAAGGACTCGTCGATCCACGACCTGATCGCAGGGATACGCGCGGCCTCGCTCGGCGAGTCGCTGATCTCGCCGACGATCGCGGCCAAGGTCCTTCAGCGCCTCCGCGCGGCGAGCACGCAGCCGCAGATCGAGAGCACGATCCGCGCGGAGCTGTCTGACCGCGAGATCGAAGTCCTGAAGCTGATCGCGAACGGCAAGGACAACGCGAGTATCGCCGCCGAGCTCCACATCAGCCCGAAGACGGTCAAGAACCACATCAGCAACATCCTGATGAAGCTCCAGATCGACAACCGCATCCAGGCTGCCGTTTACGCGGTGCGGAGCGGGATCGTCTAGAGCGTCGCGCGGGTCGCGTCTGCGCGGGTCCGCAGCGTGGAGAGAAGAGCCCGTAGGCTCGTGAGGTCGCCGTCTGCGGCGGAGAGGCGTTGGCCCAGCGTCGCGAGCTCGGACTCGGACCCCTCGCCGTTCGCGCCGGAGCGTTTGCCGAGGTGCGCGACCACGTCGGCGATTCTCTTCTCGAGCTGCCGCCGCTCGGCGTCGAGCGCCAGCGCACGTGCGTACCCGACGGTGAGCGCGTCCTCGATGTCGCCCAGGCTCGGCGCCTCATCGCCCGAAGGCGGGGCGTTGAGCAGGTTGCGGATGTCGTCGTGAATCACTGGCGGCAGGTGCTCGGAGGCTCTGCACAAGTATCGCGGCCGGCAAGCCCGGCTACATGGGCCGCCCGGCCCATTTTCGCGGCGGCACCGGCCTACCTTCTTGACGCCGTCTGCTCACGCTCGAAAAATGCAATCACCGTGCGCAACCGACTCCTTGCAACGTTCTTCGCAGTCGTCGCTCTGGCCGGGCCGGGCACGACCGCTGCGGGGCCGACCGAGCAGACGCCGCTCCAGCGAAGCCTCGCGCGGGCGTTGAGGGTCCCTCACGTTGCGACGACACGCTCGGCGGCCCTTGCCCTCGACCTCGCGACCGGCTCGGTCGTCTTCGTCCAGAACGGCCACCGGTCGCTCGCGCCCGCGTCCAACGCGAAGCTGCCGCTGACATACGCGGCCCTCGTGAAGCTCGGCGCGACGTACCGGATCGAGACGGACGTCTACGGCGAGGGCGCCCAGGACGGAACGACCTGGAGCGGGGCCCTGGTGCTGAAGGGGAACGGCGATCCGACGCTGTCGCGGGCGGATCTGCGGGCGCTCGCCTCACAGCTGCGCGCGGCCGGCATCCGGCGGGTCACCGGCGGAGTGATCGGAGACGAAAGCGCCTACGACGCGCGGCGATTGGTTTCGGGCTGGAAGGCGGGCTTCTATATCTCGGAGTCGCCACCGCTTTCCGCCCTGATCGTCGACCGCGGCCGCGTCGGCCGCTACACGACGAGAGCGCCAGCCCTGGCGGCAGCGACGGCGTTCAGGACCGCCCTGCGCAAGGCGGGCATCGTTGTGACCGGCACCGTCCGGACGGGACGGGCCGAGGACTGGCTTGAGCCGCTCGCCTCCGTGTCGTCGCCAACGCTCGCCACGATGTTGGGCTTCATGGACAGGGAGAGCGACAACTTCACGGCGGAGATGCTCCTGAAGCAGCTCGGGCTGGAGGAGCTCGACCGCGGCACGAGCGCAGCGGGCGCCTCCGTCGTCACGCAGGTTCTCACCGACGCCGGCGTGCCGATGGCCGGCGTCCGTATCGTCGACGGCTCCGGCCTCTCGACCCTCGACCGCCTGACGGTCGACGCCCTCGGGTCGCTGTTGAATCTCGCCTGGGCCGACCCGGACATCCATCCGCTGCTCGTTGCCTCCCTGCCCGTCGCGGGGGTCAGCGGCACCCTCGAGAAGCGGCTGCAGAAGGCCGCGACGCGAGGACGGGTGATCGCCAAGACGGGGACGACGGACGTCGCATCCGCCCTCTCGGGGTACGTCGGAGACCGTTTCGCGTTCGCGGTGCTGCAGAACGGGCATCCGCTCGCGTACTGGTGGGCGCGGCGCGCCCAGGACCGCTTCGTCTCGGTGCTAGCCGCGCAGTAGCTCGAGGAGGTCCTGCTCGGTGAGCAAGGGTACCTCGAGCTTCCGGGCTTTCGTCAGCTTCGAGCTCCCCGGCTCCTCGCCGACGATCAGGCCCGTTGTCTTGCCCGAGACCGAGTTGACGATCTTCGCACCTCTGGCCTCGAGCTCCGAGGCAGCTTCGTCACGTGAATAGCGCTCGAGCGTCCCGGTGATGACGTAGATCTTGCCGGTGAGTGGGCCGTCGACGGGCTTGAGCTCGTCGCCGATCTCAAACCGAAGCCCGAGCGCGCGCAACTCCTCGACGAGCGTTCGGTTGGCGTCGTCGGAGAACCACTCGGCGATCGCCTCCGCGCGCTCCGGGCCGATCCCCTCGACCTCGAGGATGTCCTCCTGGCTCGCCTCCGTCAGCCGGTCGACGCTCTCGAAGTGGCGGGCCAGATTCTGCGCCGTGACCCAGCCGACGTCAGGGATGTTCAGGCCGAAGAGGACACGGTGGAACGGCACCTGCTTCGACGCCTGGATCGACTCGATTGCGTTCGTCGCCGAGATCTCGGCGTACCCCTCGAGCTCCATCAGCTGCTCCTTCGTCAGCCGGTAGAGGTCGGGGAGCGAGCGGACGAGTCCCAGCTCCCACAGGCGGCGCACGGACTGCTCGCCTACGCCCTCGATGTCGGCGGCTGCCTGAACCCAGTTGATCAGGGACTCGAGCCCGCGCGACGGGCAGGCGCGATTCGGACAGCGATGCATCGCCTCGCCCTCGGGCTTGACGATCTCCGCGCCGCAGAGCGGGCACTTCTTCGGCATCCTGAACCGCTTCGTGCCCGGCTGATGCTCGCCGGCGGGGCCGACGATCTGCGGGATGACGTCTCCCGCGCGCTGCACGACGACGATGTCTCCCTCGCGGATGTCCTTGCGGTTGATGTCCTCCTCGTTGTGGAGGGTCGCGCGGGACACGGTCACTCCGCCGACCTCGACAGGCTCGAGCATGGCCCAGGGGTTGAGCGCGCCGGTGCGACCGACGCGGATCAGGATCCTGTTCAGCTTTGTCTGCGCCGTCATCGGCGCCCACTTGTAGGCACGCGCCCACCGCGGGCGCTCGTGCAGCGAGCCGAGCCGGCGCTGATGCTCGAAGGAGTCGACCTTGATCACGATCCCGTCGATCTCGTAGTCGAGCTCGATCCGCTGCTTCTCCCAGCGGCGGCAGGCCTCGGCGACCGAGGCGACGGTCTCGTGACGCTCCGCGTACGGGTTCGTGCGGAAGCCGTGCTCGCGCAGCCACTGCAGCGAGGCCCAGTGCCCGTCGACAGGCAGACCTTCTCGCACGCCGAGGCCGTGGATCCAGATCGAGAGCGGCCGCTGCGCCGTGATCGACGAGTCCTTCTGGCGGAGCGAGCCGGCGGCCGCGTTGCGGGGATTCGGGGTCGGCTTCTTGCCCTCGGCGATCAGCCGCTCGTTGAGCGCGTTGAAGCCGCTCAGCGGCAGGTAGACCTCTCCCCGGACCTCGAGCAGCGGCGGCAGCCGCTCACCGTCCATGAGCTGCATGCGCATCGAGATCGCCTTGATCGTCCGGAGGTTCACCGTCACGTCCTCGCCGCGGTAGCCGTCTCCGCGCGTCGCGCCCCGCACGAAGACCCCATCCTCGTAGATCAGGTTGATCGAGAGCCCGTCGATCTTCGGCTCGGTCACATAGACGATGTCGCTCGTGCCGAGCCGCTTGCACACGTCGTCGTGCCATTTCTCGAGCCCCTCGTCGGTCGTGACCTTCTCGAGCGAGCCCATCGGGGACGGGTGCTCGACCTTCTGGAAGCGCTCGGACGGAGGCGCGCCTACGCGCTGCGTCGGCGAGTCCGGCGTGACGAGCTCGGGATGAGCCTCCTCGAGCGCGACGAGCTCGTCGTACAGCTTGTCGTACTCCGCGTCGGTGACCTCGGGGTCGTCGAGGACGTGGTAGCGGTAGAGGTGGTAGTCGAGTACGTCACGCAGCTCGGTCGCGCGGCGCTCGACGGACTTCGTCCTAGAGGACGCCATACAGATCCGCGGGAGTGTCGACGAGCACGTCCGGCTCCTCGGGCTCGAGCCGCTCGCGGTCGTGGATGCCGCCCCACGTCACTCCGACGGCATACATTCCGGCCGCCTTGGCGGCACGAATGTCGAACGGGGAGTCGCCAACGTAGGCGCAGCTTTCGGGCTCGACGTTCAGCCGCGTGGCCGCGAGCAAGAGCGGCTCCGGGTCGGGCTTGTGACCTTTCGTCTCGTCACCACCGACCACCGTCTCGAAGAGATGACGGATGGGAACCTGTGCAAATGCGAGCTCGACGGTCTCGCGCCGCTTCGCGGTCACGATCCCGAGTCGGCGGCCCTCGTCCTTGAGCCGCACGAGCACGTCCTGCATACCTGCGAACGAGGAGATGCCGTCGTGCAGGGGCTCGTTGTGGGCGCGGTAGACACGCACGAGCTCGTCCGCCAGGTCGGGCGAAAGCGCGCGCATCTGCGCCTCGAGCCCGGGCCCGCCGACGGCGGCCATCAGCAGCTCGTCGGAGGGCTCCTCGCCGAGGACCTCCTTCGCAGCGTGCCGCATGGAGGCGAGGATGATCGCGCCGGAGTCGATGACCGTGCCGTCGAGATCGAAGAGAACGACCGGAAAGCGCATCCGGTTGATGCTAGCCGCGGGTCTCAGTAGTCGACGCGCTCCAGATACAGCCCCCAGGGCGGCGCGGTCGAGCCGGCCTCGCTTCGCGGACGCCCCTCGAGCAACAGCGCGATCCGCTCCGGCGGCAGCTCGAGCATCGTCCCGACGAGTGTCCGCACCATGTGCCGCAGGAAGCTGTCGGCCGTGATCTCGAGCTCAAGCGCGTCGCCTCGGCGGTGCCACGCCGCGGCGATGACGTTCCGCACGAGCACGTGGTGCTGCGTCTCGGTCGGGGTGAACGCCCGGAAGTCGTGCTCGCCAGCGAGCAGGTCGGCCGAGTCCGCCAGCCGTTCTTCCTCGAGAGGCCGCGGATACCACCACGCCCGTCGCTGCTCGAACGGCGACGGCGCAGCCCTGCGCCACACGCGGTATCGGTAGCTCCGCGAGCGCGCCGAGTGCCGCGCGTGGAACTCCGGCGCCGCCTGCTCCGCCGAGACGATCGCAAGATCGCCGGGCAGCGACGCGTTCACCGCATCGGCGGCGCGCTCCACCGGTGGGCCTCCCTCAATGTCGACACTGACGACGTTCGCGAGCGCGTGCACACCGGTGTCCGTGCGGCCCGCGACAGCGAGCGCCGCGAGCTGGGGGTAGACGGAGCCGAGCCCCTCGCGCAGAACCCCTTCGACGGTTCGCAGTCCCGGCTGCGCGGCCCAGCCGTGGAAATCCGTTCCCTCGTACTCGAGCGTCAGCTTCAGCCGCATGTCAGGCAGCCCTGACCGTCATTGTCAGGCTTTCCTTATGCTCTACTAACTTGCGATCTGATTGGTACACTCTACTTGAGTGACGGGGCACCAGACATTTCTCCTCCAGCGGGTTCAGCCCGCCATGGTCGGGCTGATCGACGGCTCGCTGTCGACGCTCGCGCCGATCTTCTCGGTCGCGATCGTCACCCACAAGCCGCATTACGCCTTCATCGCGGGCATCGCCGCCGCGTTCGGAGCGGGCATTTCCATGGCCTTCTCCGAAGGCCTTTCGGACACCGGCGAGCTGACCGGGCGCGGCAGCCCGATGGTTCGCGGGTCGATCACGGGAGTCGGGACGTTCATCGGCGGCATCCTGCACACGCTGCCCTTCCTCATTCCGCACTACCGTGTTGCGCTGTTCACGGCGATTGCTGTCGTGGCCTTCGAGTTGCTCGTTCTCGCGTGGCTCCGCTGGCGTTTCTTCGAGGTTGGCTTCATCCGCGCGCTCGCCTCGGTCACCCTCGGCGGAGTGATCATCGCCTCCGTCAGCGCGGCGCTCGGCTCGGCCGGCTGACGTCGAGCGTCAGGCCGTCGACACCGGTCACTTCCAGCTCCTCCCCCTGCACGAGCGGCTCGACCGAACGCGCCTGCCAGATCTCTCCCGCGACGCGCACCTGGGTGGGTGAGCTCACGACGGCGCGCTGCCCGACCAGCGCCTCGGCACCGGTCGCGGTGCGGCGCCGGTGGGACCACTTGAGGAGCGCCAGCGACTCACCGAGGTCGAGCAACCCGCCCGAGATCACCGCGACGATCCCCCACGGGGAGGGCAGGACGAAGATCGCCAGCAGGATCGCTCCGAGCAGGAGCATCCGAGGGCTTTACGGAGCGGCGGCCGGATCGAAGTCGACGAGCTCGAGATAGACCATCTCGGCTGCGTCTCCGAGCCGCGGGCCGAGCTTGACGATGCGCGTATAGCCGCCGGGACGGTCCGCGAAGCGGGGCGCCACGTCCGCGAAGAGCTGGTGCACGACGTCCTGGGAGCGCAGCTCGGCGAGCGCGAGCCTCCGGGCGTGGAGGTCACCGCGCTTGCCGAGCGTGATCATCTGCTCCGCGAACGGCTTGACGGCCTTGGCCTTCGCCTCGGTCGTCTTGATGCGGCCGTGCTCGATGAGCGCGCCCGCGAGGTTCGAGTACAACGCCTTGCGGTGCGCCGAGTCGCGCCCGAGCTTCTTGCCGACCCGGTGATGGCGCATGGCCTAGCTGACACTCCCTTCGTCGCCGCGAAGCGTGAGGCCGTGGGCGGCCAGGGTCTCCTTGACCTCCTCGACCGACTTCTTGCCGAAGTTCGGGATCGCCGCCAGCTCGTTCTCGGTCTTGACGACCAGATCGCCGATCGTTTCGATCCCGACCCGCTTGAGGCAGTTGTACGACCGGACGCCCAGCTCGAGCTCCTCGATCGGGAAGTTCTCCATCCCGTGGGCGAGCGGCATCTCGGGCTGGCCACCGTCGGCGGCAGCCGCAGCCTCGCCGAAGCCCTCGATGCGGTCGAGGTCGGTGAAGATGGCGAGCTGCCTGATCAGGATCTCAGACGCCTGCGCGATCGCGTCCTTCGGGCTCAGCGAGCCGTCAGTGGTGACGTCGAGACGTAGCTTGTCGTAATCGGTGCGCTGACCGACGCGAGCCGCCTCGACGTCGTACGAGACGCGCCGGACCGGCGAGAACATCGAGTCGATCGGAATCACGCCGATCGTGTGCTCGGGCCCGCGGTTCAGCTCGGCCGGGACGTAGCCGCGCCCGCGGCCGATAGTGAGCGTCATCTCCAGCTTGCCCTTGTCGGACAGGTGCGCGATCTCCAGGTCGGGGTTGAGGATCTCGAGCTCGGCCGGCGCCTCGATGTCCGAGGCCTTGACCGTGCCCGCGCCGCGCTTGGCGACGTGAACCTCGATCTCGGGCGACTCCCCGTGGAGCCGGGCGACGAGGTTCTTGAGGTTGAGGATGACGTCCGTGACGTCCTCGCGGACGCCGGGCAGCGTCGTGAACTCGTGCGAGATCCCCTCGATCTTGACCGACGTCACCGCGGCGCCCTCGAGCGACGACAGCAGTACGCGCCGCAGTGAGTTGCCGAAGGTGTAGCCGAAGCCGCGATCGAGCGGCTCGATCTCGAAGACTCCGCGCTGCTCGTCGACCTCCTCGTGGACGATCTTCGGAATCTGGAAGTCCATCAGGCTTGTTCGTGTTGCCAAAGCGTTCCTTTCTACTTCGAGTACAGCTCGACGATGAGTGATTCCTGGACCGGCGTGTCGATCTCGTCGCGCGCCGGCCACTTGAGGATCTTTCCGGTCAGCCCGTCGTGATCGGCCTGGAGCCACGGAGCGACGGACGCCGTCAGATCGGTCGCGTCACGGATGACCTGCTCTGCGGACGACCCGGGTGACATGGTGATGATGTCGTCCGGCTTCACCTGATAGCTCGGGATGTTCACGCGCCGGCCGTTGACGTGAAAATGGCCGTGGCGCACGAGCTGGCGGGACTGGGCGCGCGAAGCCGCAAATCCGAGCCGGTAGACCACGTTGTCGAGGCGCGTCTCGAGCATCTGGAGCAGCGTCTCTCCCGTGACGCCGGTGCCCTTGGCGGCCTTCGTGTAGTAGGTGCGGAACTGCTTCTCGAGCAGGCCGTAGTAGCGGCGCGCCTTCTGCTTCTCGCGCAACTGCAGGAGGTACTCCGACTGCTTGATCCGGCCGCGGCCGTGGTCTCCCGGCGGATACGACCGTCGCTCGATCGCGCACTTCTCGGTCAGGCAGCGCTCGCCCTTGAGGAAGAGCTTCATGCCTTCCCGGCGGCACTGCTTGCACTTGGGCGAATGGTCGCGGGCCATTAGACGCGTCGCCTCTTTCGTGGCCTGACGCCGTTGTGAGCCTGCGGCGTCACGTCCTTCACGCCGAGGATCTCGAGCCCCGCAGCCTGCAGCGAGCGGATTGCCGTCTCACGGCCCGAGCCCGGGCCTTTGACGAAGACCTCGACCTTCTGGAGGCCGTGCTCCATGCCCTTGCGCGCGCAGGAGTCGGCCGTCACCTGAGCGGCGAAAGGGGTCGACTTGCGCGAGCCCTTGAAACCGGCCGAGCCCGCAGACTCCCACGCGATCACGTTCCCGTCCTTGTCCGTGAGAGCCACGATCGTGTTGTTGAACGACGTCTTGATGTGGGCCTGGCCCACCGCGATGTTCTTGCGGACGCGGCGGCGCGTGCGGCCGCGGGCCGCTGTTTTTCTGGGAGGGGCCATCTAGGTCTTGGCCGTCGTCTTCTTGCCGCGGCTGACGGTCTTGGCCGGCCCCTTGCGGGTTCGCGCGTTCGTCCGGGTGCGCTGCCCGTTGACAGGGAGCCCGCGCCGGTGACGGATGCCGCGGTAGGCACCGATCTCGCCGAGTCGCTTGATCGCCTGGGACCGCTCGCGCCGGAGGTCGCCCTCGACCTGAAGGTTGTCGTCGATGTACTGGCGAAGCTTGGTGACCTCCTCGTCGGTGAGGTCGCGCACCTTCGTGTCGGGGTTGACGCCGAGCGCGGCAGCGACCTTGCGCGCCGTCGGCTGGCCGATCCCGTAGATGTACGTCAGCCCAATCTCGAGCCGTTTCTGGTTCGGAAGGTTGACTCCCGCAATTCTCGCCATTAGTGCAGTTACCCCTGCCTTTGCTTGTGTCGTGGGTTGGTGCAGATGACCATGGTCTTCCCGTGCCGCTTGATCACGCGGCAGCGCTCGCACATGGGCTTGACTGAGGCTCGTACTTTCATCTTGGGACTCTCATTTGTGTCGATAGGTGATGCGCCCGCGGGTGAGGTCGTAGGGAGATAGCTCCACTTTCACCTTGTCGCCGGGGAGGATGCGGATGTAGTTCTTCCGCATCTTCCCGGAGATCGTGGCGAGGATCGAATGACCACCGTCGAGACGCACCCTGAACATCGTGCTCGGCAGCGCCTCCGTGATCTCGCCCTCCATCTCGAGCTTCTCTTCGTTGTTCGACATCGCCTTTCTGTTACGTGCGCACGAAAAGACGGCGGAGCCGGCCCCGCCGCGAGCAGGTCATGGTAGCAAACCGGCCTTTTCCCTCGACCTGGCGGCGGTGAGCACTCTCGCGGGCCCGTTCTCCGCGATCGCCACGGTGTGCTCGAAGTGGGCGGCGAGGGAGCCGTCCTGCGTCGAGATCGACCACTCGTCGTCGTGAAGGTAGACGTCCGGGCCCCCGGCCGTGATCATCGGCTCGATCGCGATCGTCATGCCGGACTGCAGGAGCGGGCCGCGGCCGGGCTCGCCGAAGTTCGGGATCTGCGGCTCCTCGTGGTACGAGCGGCCGACGCCGTGGCCGACGAGCGAGCGGACGACCGAGAAACCGGCGCCCTCCACCACCTCCTGGACCGCGTGCGAGATGTCCCCGACCCGGTTGCCGGCGCGGGCGGCCGCGATCCCGGCCTCGAGGGCCTGCTTGCCGGCGTCGAGCAACCGCAGCGACTCCTCGTCGGCCTCCCCCACGGCAAAGGTGTACGCACTGTCGGCTACGAGGCCTCCGAGCGTTATGCCGACGTCGACCGAGATCAGGTCGCCCTCCGCGACGCGGTGCCCGGAGGGAATCCCGTGCACGACCATCGAGTTGGGCGAGATGCAGGTCGCGGCGGGGAAGCCGCGGTAGCCCTTCGACGTGGGGACTCCGCCGTGCTCGTGGATGAACTCGTCGGCGATGCGGTCGAGCTCGCGGGTCGTGATCCCGGGCTGAAGGTGCTCTCCCAGCAGGGCGATCGTCTCCGCGACGAGCGCGCCGGCGCGCGCCATCGCCTCGATCTCGGCAGGGCTCTTCCGGATGATCACGCGGGAACCTGCTCGAGGGCGCGCTGGATCTCCGCGAAGACCTGGTTCTCGCTGCCGTCACCGTGGATCGGGACGAGGTTGCCTCGGACGCGGTAGTACTCGATCAGCGGCTCCGTCTCGCGGTGGTAATTGTCGAGACGCCGTCGGATCGCCGTGTCGGTGTCGTCGGCGCGACCCTCGATCGCAGCACGCCGCCGCAGACGCTCGAACGCAACCTCGTCCGAGATCTGCACGGCGAACACGACACTGAAGGCGCGCCCGATGTCCGCGAGGATCGAGTCGAGCGCCTCCGCCTGCACGGTCGTGCGCGGGAAACCGTCGAGGATGAAGCCCGACTCGGTGTCCGGCTGCTCGAGCCGGTTGTGGATCAGCTCGATCATCAGGTCGTCCGACACGAGATCGCCCCGGTCGTAGACATCCTTGACGCGCAGGCCGAGCTCGGTCCCGGCTGCCATCTCGGCGCGCAGGATCTCCCCGCTGGCGACGTGCGGGACCGCATACTCGACAGAGATCCGCTTCGCCTGCGTGCCCTTGCCGGCCCCCTGCGGGCCGAGCATCAAGACGTTCAGCGGCACGCCTACTTCAGGAAGCCTTCGTAGTTCCGCGCCATCATCTGCGACTCCATCTGGCGCATCGTGTCGAGCGCGACGCCGACCACGATGAGGACTGAGGTGCCGCCGAGAGCGCGCGACGTCGCCTGCGAGAAGCCGCCGTACTTGATGAAGATGCTCGGGAGGACCGCGACCGCCGCGAGGTACAGGGCTCCGGGCAGCGTCAGCCGCGTCAGCACCCGGTCGAGGTAGTGCGCTGTCGGCGCGCCGGGCCGGATGCCCGGGATGTAGCCGCCGTACTTGCGCAGGTTCTCGGCCTGGTCGACGGGATTGAACTGCACCGCCGTGTAGAAGTAGGTGAAGATGATGATCAGCACGCCCTCGAGGCCGATGTAGAGCAGCGATCCGTAGGTGAAGTGCGCATTGATCCAGGTCTGCGTGGCCGGGAAGAACTGCGCGATCGTCGGCGGAAAGGCCATGATCGCCGCGGCGAAGATGACCGGGATGACGCCGGCCATGTTCACGCGCAGGGGCATGTACGTCGAGCCGCCCGCCGTCTGACGTCGGCCGACCATCCGCTTTGCGTACTGGATCGGGATCCGGCGCTGGCCCTCCTGGATGAAGACGACCGCGGCGACGATCCCGATCGCGACGAGCGGGAAGAACAGCCGCTCCATCGTGCCGCCGTTGTACCAGGCGGCGATTCCGGTCGGGGCCGACGAGAGGATCGACGCGAAGATGAGCAGCGAGATGCCGTTGCCGACGCCGCGCTTGGTGATCAGCTCGCCCATCCACATGAGCAGCACGGTGCCGGCGGTCAGCGTGACGACGATCAGGACGATGCGGCCGGTGTTGGCGTTGAGATTCCCCGCCCGCTTGAAGAGGTAGGCATACCCCGTGGACTGGGCGGCCGCGAGGGCCACGGTGAGGTAGCGCGTGTACTGGTTGATCTTGGCGTAGCCCGACTCGCCTTCCTTCTGCAGTTGCTCGAGCTTCGGAACTACCACCGTCATCAGCTGGAGGATGATCGAGGCGGTGACGTACGGCATGATCCCGAGCGCGAACAGCGCGAACTGCGACAGCGCGCCGCCCGAGAAGACGTTCAACAGGCCGAGGATGGTGCCGCCGCGCCCCTGGAAGTACTGCTTGATGGTCTGCGAGTCGACGCCCGGCGCAGGGATCCAGGATCCGAGCCGGTAGAGCGCGAGGATCGCGAACGTGAAGAGGACGCGGCGGCGAAGCTCGGGGACTCGCCAGGCATTCGCGAGCCAGGAGAGCACCTAGGCCTCCTCGGAGTTGGTGTCGTCGGACGCGCGCTGGGCGGCGGCCGGCTTCTTGTGCTTCGGCTTCTTCGGCTTCTGCTCCTTGAGCAGCGAGACGGTCCCGCCCGCTGCCTCGACCTTCTCCCGCGCGGTCGCGGAGATCGCGTGCACCCGCACGGTGAGCTTCTTGGCGAGGTCGCCGTTCCCGAGCAGCTTGACGTCCGTCTTCGTGTTCTTGATCACACCCTTTTCGACGAGAGTCTCCGGCGTGACCTCGGCGCCGTCCTCGAAGCGGTCGAGCGAGGAGACGTTGACCGGAACCGTGGATGTCCGGAAGGGGCCGATCGGCATCGCATCCTTGGAGGTCGCGCCGCGCAGCTTCCCGAGGCGCATGTAGATCGGCATCTGGCCGCCTTCGAACCCGGCGCGCATCTTGTGCGATCCTGCGCGGGACTTCTGGCCCTTGATGCCGCGGCCGGAGTAACGGCCCTTGCCCGAGCCAAGGCCCCGGCCGACCCGCTTGCGGTCCTTGCGGGACTGCGCGGGCTTCAGGGACGACAAATTGAGCTGCTCAGCCATTCTCGACCTCGACCAGGTGGCGGACCTTCCGAAGCATGCCTGCGAGGACCGGGCTCTCGTCGTGCTCCACCGTCTTCCCTATCTTGCCGAGCCCGAGCGCGCGCAGCGTGCCGCGGTGCTTCTGGCTCTGGCCGATCTCGCTACGCGTCTGCGTGATTCGAATCTTCGCCATCGCTCGTCTCTTCGGTCGGTTCGGGCGCCTTGTACGGGAGGACCTGGGTGACCGTGAGGCCTCGCATCCTCGCGACCTCCTCGGGCCGGCGGAGCCGCTTGAGCCCGTTCACCGTCGCCTTGGCCATGTTGATCGGGTTCGTCGTGCCGAGGCTCTTCGCGAGGATGTCGCGGATCCCCGCCAGCTCGAGCACCGCCCGCACGCCGCCGCCCGCGATCACGCCGGTTCCCTCGCTGGCGGGACGGAGCAGGACACGCGCCGCGTCCGAGCGACCGAGAATCTCGTGGGTGATCGTCGAGCCGTGCTTCGGCACGGTGAAAAGATTCTTCTTCGCATCCTCGACGGCCTTCGTGATCGCAAGAGGCACCTCGCGCGCCTTGCCGTAGCCGACCCCGACCCGATCGACCTCGTCGCCGATCACGACGAGCGCCGTGAACGAGAAGCGGCGGCCGCCCTTGACCACCTTGGCGACGCGGTTGATCTCGACCACTCGCTCCTTGAGCTCGCGGGTCTCCTCGCGCGCGATCACCTCGCGCTCGACGGGAGTGACGTCAGGTCTAGTACTCAACAGGTCACCTTCCGATCAGATCGTGTTCGCTGGCCGCGAAAAGC
Source organism: uncultured Actinomycetes bacterium (assembly GCA_963711545.1). Taxonomy (GTDB): domain Bacteria; phylum Actinomycetota; class Thermoleophilia; order Gaiellales; family Gaiellaceae; genus 3-1-20CM-4-69-9. Next base: position 8,541 of record CAVQEP010000011.1, on the reverse strand, counting down.
AAGCCGGGCAAGGACCCAGGAAGCGGGCGTAGCCGGAGGCTACGGGCGCGACCGAGGACGAAGCCTCGGCGCAGCTTTGCAGCGTGGCAGAGGGCGCGAGATGGACGGAAGGTGGCCGTCACTAGAACTTCAGACCTCCTTCGCGCGCGGCGTCCGCCAGCGCCTTGACGCGTCCGTGGTAGAGATAGCCGCCGCGGTCGAACACGGCCTGTTCGATCTTCGCCTGCTTCGCGCGCTGGGAGAGCAGCTTGCCGACCTCCGCAGCCTGCGCGGTCTTGGCGCCCTTGAAGGACTTCGCGACCTGGAGCCAGCTCGCGGAGGCGAGCGTCTTCCCGGCCGCGTCGTCGACGAGCTGCGCGACGATGCCGCGATTGGAGCGCGTGACGACCAGGCGGGGACGCTCGGCGGTGCCTGCGACCTTGCCCCGGACCCGGCGGTGGCGGCGCAGGCGCGCCTGTCTGACGGTCAGGGCCACTAGGCTCGCTTCCCGACCTTCCGGCGCACGTACTCGCCCTGGTAGCGGATGCCCTTCCCCTTGTAGGGCTCGGGCGGGCGCACCTTGCGAATCTCGGCCGCGGTCTGCCCGACCTGCTGCTTGTCGACGCCCTTGACCAGGATCTCGGTCGGGACGGGCACCTCGAAGGAGATCCCCTGCGGCGCCTTCATCACCACGGGGTGCGAGTAGCCGACATCCAGTCGAAGATCCGCGCCCTGCATCGCGGCGCGATAGCCGACACCCTGTAGCTCCAGCCGCTTCTCGAAACCTTTCGTGACTCCCTCGACCATGTTCGCGATCAACGTCCGCGTGAGCCCGTGCAGAGCGCGATCCTCGCCGCGCTCGGTCGGACGGGACACGGTGATCGTGCCCTCGGCCTGCTCGACTTTCATGCGGGCGGGAACCTCCTGCGTCAGCTCGCCGAGCGGGCCGTTGACCATCACGCGCCCGGGCGAGAGCGAGACGTTGACCCCGCTGGGCAACTCGATTGGCTGTCTTCCGATCCGACTCATTGCGATCTCGCTACCAGACGAAGCACACGACTTCGCCGCCGATTCCCCTCTCTTCTGCCGTTCGTGACGTGACGAGGCCGTTCGACGTGGACAGGATCGCCACGCCCATGCCGCCGAGCACCCGGGGAAGCCGGTCCTTGCCCGCGTAGACACGGCGACCGGGTTTCGACACCCGCTTGAGGTCGGTGATGATCCTCTCGCGGCTCCGGCCGTACTTCAGCTGGACGACCAGGGTATCGAAGCTGTCTCCTTTCTTCACGTGGAAGTCGGAGATGTAGCCCTCGTCCTTCAGGATCTGCGCGATCCCCTCCTTCAGCCGCGAGGTGGGCATCTCGGTGTTCTCGTGCAGCGCCTTGTTGGCATTGCGGATGCGGCTGAGCATGTCGGCGACCGGATCAGTGAGCATTGCGGATCACCAGCTCGACTTGGTCATACCCGGGATGACGCCCTCGTGGGCGAGGTCGCGCAGGCAGATCCGGCAGAGGCCGAACTTGCGGAAGACGGCCCGCGGGCGGCCGCAGCGGTTGCAGCGCGAGTAGTTGCGCACGCGGTACTTCTGCGGTCGCTTCTGCTTGATCCGGAGTGACGTTTTTGCCATGTGCTACTGCTCCCTTCCGTCCGCCGCGAAGGGCATGCCCAGCCCGCGCAAGAGCGCGGCGGCTTGCTCATCGGTCTTCGCGGAGGTCGTGATCGCGACGTCGAGGCCGCGAACCTGCTGGATGTCGTCGTAGTTGATCTCGGGGAAGATGATCTGCTCGCGGATTCCGAGCGAGTAGTTGCCGCGGCCGTCGAACGCGCGAGGGTTGAGGCCCCGGAAGTCGCGGATGCGCGGCAACGCGATCGCGATCAGGCGGTCGAGGAACTCGTACATCCGAGCGCCGCGGATCGTGACACGGGCGCCGATCGGCATCCCCTCGCGAATCTTGAACTGCGCGATCGACTTGCGGGCGCGGCGCACCTGGGCGCGCTGGCCCGCGATGATCGTGAGCTCCTCGATCGCCGAGTCGAGCTGCTTCGCGTCGGTCTTCGCCTCGCCGACGCCCATGTTGAGCGTGATCTTCTCCAGGCGCGGCACGTCCATCACCGACGAGAACTCGAGCTCGGACTGCAGGCGCGGGCGCAGCTCCTGCTCGTAGAGCTCCTTCAGCCGCGGCTTGTAGGACGCGCGGGCTGCTTCCTTGCGGACTTCACGGACTCGAGTGCTCACAGGCCACCTCTCGTGACGATCGTGCGCGGCAGCCGCGAAAAGCCCGTCTCGGAAGGACGCAGGAAGGGCGCGTAGCCGGGGGCTACGAGCCCGACCGAGGACGCCCCGAGACGGTGCGTTGGAGCGCCCTGGCGTGTGCGAGCGGTGCGGGAGGTGGCCGTCACTACCTGTCGATGTCCTCTCCGCAGTCGGCGCGCTTGCAGACGCGCACCTTGACATTCGACCCGTGGGAGTCCTTGTCGCGGACGCCGACGCGCGTGGGCCTGTTGCAGACCGGACAGACGACCATCACGTTCGCGACCGGGAGCGGTGCCGGCTTCTCGATCACGCCGCCGGGAGTCATTCCGGCGGTCCCCATCCGGCTCGAGTTCTGGATCGGGCGCGGCTTCGTGTGCCGCTTGACGAGGTTGAGGTTCTCCACCACGACCTTGCCGTCCTTCGGGCGCGCGTCGATGACGCGGCCTTCCTTACCGCGGTCCTTCCCGGCGAGGACATGGACGAGGTCCCCTTTCCGCACCCGCATTGTCTTCGACATCTAGAGGACCTCCGGGGCCAGCGAGACGATCTTCATGAAGTTCTTTTCCCGCAACTCGCGCGCGACGGGCCCGAAGATGCGCGTGCCGCGCGGATTCCGCTGGGCGTCGATGATCACCGCCGCGTTCTCGTCGAATGCGATCGACGTGCCGTCGTCGCGTCCGAACGGCTTGCGCGTGCGGACGACGACGGCCTGCACGACCTCGCCCTTCTTCACGGCGCCCTGCGGGGCGGCCTGCTTGACCGTGCCCACGATGATGTCGCCGACGCGCGCATAACGGCGGTGCGACCCGCCTTTGACGCGAATGCAGAGGATCTCGCGCGCGCCCGTGTTGTCGGCCACGCGCAGCCTGGACTCCTGTTGGATCATTTGGCGGCTTCCACCACCTCGGCCAGGCGCCAGTTCTTCTGCTTCGAGATCGGGCGCGTCTCGACGATGCGCACCGTGTCGCCGACCTTGGCGGCGTTCTGCTCGTCGTGCGCGTGGAACTTCGCGCTGTGGCGAACGACCTTCTTGTAGCGCGGATGCGCCTTGATCGTGTCGACCTTGACCACGATCGTCTTGTCCATCGCGTCCGAGACGACGACGCCGCGGCGCTCCTGCCGCCGGCCGCGCTCGTGCTCGGGCTTCGGCTGCCTCGAGATCGGCTTGCGCTCGGAGGGGCGCTCGCGAACGACCTTGGGCCGCTGCCGACGATCGGCGCGAGGGACACGCTTGCGCTTCTTCTTCGGCTGCGACTGCGCCGGAGGAGCGGCCGGCTCCTCTGCCACAGGCTCTCCCGCCGGACCATCCTCGGCGACCGGCCCGTCGGCGACCGGCTCCTCTGCGACCGGCTCCTCGGAGACAGGCTCCCCGGCGACAGGCTCTTCCGCCGGAGCTTCCTCGGCAACCGGCTCGTCGGCGACGGGCTCGTCAGCCGGGGACTCGGCGACGGGCGCCTCCGCAGGCGCTTCCTCCACGGGAGCCTCCTCCGCCTCGGGAGTGGCCTCCGTCTCCTCGGCCATCGCCTCGGGGGCCTCCTCGTCCTTCTTCTTCCTAGGTGTCTTCTTCTCGTCAGCCATCAGTGCTGTGCCGCCCTCTCTCGTTCGACACGAACGGTGAGGATGCGGGCGATCTCTCGCTTGGCGAGCTTCAGCCGCGCGCTGTTCTCGAGCGCGCCCGTAGCCGACTGGAAGCGGAGGTTGAACAGCTCCTGCCGCCGGTCGTGCAACGCGTTCTCCAGCTCCTCGTCGGTCATGTCCCTCAGGTCCCTAGCTCTCAAAGAGATCAGCCTCTCGTTTCACGAACTTGGTCTTCACGGAAAGCTTGGTGCCGGCGAGGCGAAGCGCTTCCTTCGCCAGCGGCTCAGGAACCCCGGCGAGCTCGAACATGACGCGGCCCGGCTTGACGACCGCCACCCAGTGCTCCGGCGAGCCCTTGCCGGAGCCCATCCGTGTCTCGGCCGGCTTCTGCGTCGTCGGCTTGTCGGGGAAGACATTGATCCAGACCTTTCCACCGCGCTTGATCTTGCGTGTCATCGCGATTCGGGCCGCCTCGATCTGCCGGTTGGTGACCCAGCCGGTCTCGAGCGCCTTCAGTCCAAAGTCGCCGAACTGGACGGTCGTCTGCCCCTTCGCGAACCCGCGCCTCCGGCCGCGCTGGTACTTCCGAAATTTCGTCTTCTTCGGGAGCAGCACGGTTACTCGTCAGCCTTCTCTTCGGTGGCCGGAGCATCGGTCTGCTCCGCGGCGGTCGCGTCCGGAGCCTCCACTGGGGTCTGGGGCGTGGTCTCCTCGGCCTTCGGCTCGACGGGCCGCTCCGTCGCTGGCCGCTGCTCGCCTCCGGCCTGGCCGCGCGACCTGCCCCGAGCGCCGCTCGGGGCCCCGCCACGGCCCTGGCCGCCCCGGCCCTGACCCCCGCGGCGGCGTGACGGGCGCACTGGCCCGAGGCCTTCGCGGTCACGCTGCCGGTCGCGCCCGCTCTCGCGCGAGGCGCCGAGCCCTTCGACGCTGCCGCGCCGGCGGCGCGCCTGATCCTGCTCGCCGAGGCGCACGTCCTTCTCCGTATCGAGCCCGCCATAGCCCTCGGGCATGATCTCGCCCTTGTTGATCCAGACCTTCACGCCGATGCGGCCGAAGGTCGTCTTGGCCTCGACGAAGCCGTAGTCGATGTCGGCGCGGATCGTGTGCAGCGGAACGCGGCCCTCCGAGTACGCCTCGGAGCGGCTCATCTCGGTTCCGCCGAGCCGGCCGCCGCACTGGATGCGGACACCCTTGGCGCCGGAGCGAATCCCCGACGCGAGCGCCCGCTTCATTGCGCGCCTGAAGCTGACCCTGTTCTGGAGCTGCTCCGCGATCGACTGGGCGACGAGCTTCGCGTCGAGCTCGGGCCGCTTGATCTCGTTGATGTTGATGTGGACGTTCTTCTTCGTGAGCGCGTGCAGGTCTTTGCGCAGCGCGTCCACCTCGACGCCCGACTTGCCGATCACGATCCCCGGCCGCGCGGTGTAGATGTCGACCGTGATCCGCTGCTTGTCCTTGCGGATCAGGATGTCGGACAACCCGGCGTGCGAGAGCTTCTTGATGATGTGCTCCCGGATCCTGATGTCCTCGATCAGGTACTCGGGAAACTCTTTCTTGCCCGTGTACCAGTTGGACTTCCAGTCGTGGATGACGCCGACGCGCATGCCGCCGGGATGCACTTTCTGACCCATTAGCGGTCACCTTTCGTCTGAATCGTGCTCGCCAGCCGCGAAACGCCTGGCTCGCAAGGACGCAGGGAGCGCTCGTAGCCGGAGGCTACGGGCGCGACTGAGGACGGAGCGAGTCGAAGCGTTGCAGCGCCCTGGCGAGTGCGAGGGAGGCGAATGGTGGCCGCAGGCATCACTTCGCGGCCTCCTTCTTCTTCGCGGTCGACGTCTTGCGCTTCCGCGCGGGCTTCTTCGCCGTCGAGGTCTTCTTGGCCGTGGTCGCCTTCTTCGGCGCTGCGGCCTCCTCGCTCTTCGGAGCCGGCGCGGGGCGAGATCCGTTCGCCTGCGTCTCGGCGAGCAGCACCGTTATGTGGCAGGTGCGCTTCCGGATCCTGGCGACGCGGCCCCGTGCGCGCGCACGCCAGCGCTTGAGGACGGGGCCCTCGTCGACGTAGGCCGACTTGATGTAGAGGTGCTCCTCCGAGATGCCGTGGTTGGCCTCCGCGTTCGAGACGGCGGAGTGCAGGACCTTCTCGATCGCCCGGGCAGCCTCGCGCGAGGTGAACGCGAGCACCGCGCGCGCCTCGGGCACGCTGCGGCCGCGGATGTGCTCCGCGACGAGTCGCGCCTTGCGCGGAGAGATGCGCACCCACTTCGCCTCGGCGCGCACTTCGCGTGGCTTCTCGACAGCACTCATCAGGTGCGCCTCTTGACCTCGGTCTTGCGGTCACCGGAGTGGCCGCGGAAAGTGCGAGTGGGAGCGAACTCCCCGAGCTTGTGCCCGACCATCTGCTCGGAGATGAACACCGGCACGTGCTTACGGCCGTCGTGGACGGCGATCGTGTGGCCGACCATCTCCGGGAAGACCGTGGAGGCGCGCGACCAGGTCCGGATCATCCGCTTCTCGTTCTTCTCGTTCATCGACTCGATGCGGCTCATCAGCCGCTCCTCGACGAACGGGCCCTTCTTGGAAGACCTACTCAACGCTTCTCCTTACCTCGTCTGCGGCTCCTGACGATCAGCCGGTTCGATTCCTTGTGCTTGTTGCGCGTTCGCTTGCCGAGCGTCGGGACTCCCCACGGGGTCACTGGATGGCGCCCACCCTTGGACTTGCCCTCGCCGCCCCCGTGCGGATGGTCGACCGGGTTCATCGCCGATCCGCGCACCGTCGGGCGCTTCCCTCTCCAGCGGCTGCGGCCCGCCTTGCCCCCGGTGACGTTCTCGTGGTCGACGTTGCCGACCTGCCCCACGGTAGCGCGGCACGTCAGGGGAACGCGGCGCATCTCGCCGGAGGGCAGGCGCAGGACGCCGTAGCCCTCGTCCTTCGCAACCAGCTGGACGCCCGAGCCCGCGCTTCGCGCCATCTGGCCTCCCCTGCCCGGCTTCATCTCGACGTTGTGGACGAGTGTGCCCGTCGGGATGTTCTCGAGCGGGAGCGCGTTCCCGGGCTTGATGTCGGCCGCCGGGCCGGACTCGACCACGGCGCCGACACGCAGCCGGGCCGGCGCGAGGATGTAGCTCTTCGCCCCGTCCGCGTAGTGGAGGAGCGCGATCCGCGCCGACCGGTTGGGGTCGTACTCGATCGCGGCGACCTTGGCCGGCACGCCGTCCTTGCGGCGCTTGAAGTCGACGACGCGATAGCGGCGCTTGTGGCCGCCGCCCTGATGGCGCGTCGTGATGCGACCCATGTTGTTGCGGCCGCCCTTCTTCGTCAGCTTCTCGGTGAGCCCCTTCTCGGGCTTCGATTTCGTGACCTCCTCGAACGTCGAGACGGTCATGAAGCGTCGCCCGGGCGAGGTCGGCTTGTAGCGGCGGATGGGCATCAGTGATCCTGCCTGTGGCGTTGGCGGATGCCGCGCTCGTGAGCACCGAGCGATGCAAGGACGCAGGGAGCGATAAGGCCTGACGGGCCGAGCGCGACTGAGGACGACGCAGTGCGAAGTGTGATCGCGGGCGAGGCGCAGCCGAATGTCGCAGGCAGGGTCACTAAACCTGAGCTCCCTGGAAGATCTCGATCGTGTCGCCGGGCTTGAGCTGGACGATTGCCTTCTTCCAGCCGGGCCTGCGGCCTTTGTGAGCGCCGCGGCGCTTCGGCTTCGACTGGACCTTGGAGATGTTCACGCGCAGCACCTTGACGTCGAACAGCTCCTCGACGGCCTGCCGGACCTGCGTCTTGTGCGCATCCGGGTGGATGCGGAACGAATAGGTGTTGTTGCTCTCGATCTGGGCATAGCTCTTCTCGGAGACGACGGGCGCGAGCAGGACCTCGTTCGGGTGGAGGCTCATCAGGACGCCTTCGCCTTCACGAGCTCGAGCGCGTCCTCGGTGACGAGCACCGAGCCGGCCCAGACGAGCGCCGCCACCTCGAGAGCGCCGGGCTCGAGCACGACCACGCGGTCGAGGTTGCGGAACGACTTGGCGACGTTCTCTTCGTCGTTGGTCACGACGACGAGCGGCAGCTCCAGGTCGTGAGCCTCGAGCAGGCTCGCGGCGAGCTTCGTGGACGGCCCCTCGAAGCTCGAGCCGTCGAGGACAGCCAGGGTTCCGTTCTCGACGTGAGCGGAGAGCACGCCCCGCATCGCGGCGCGGCGGGCCTTGCGGTTCACCTTGACGGCGAAGTCGCGGTTGCCCGGTGGGAAGGCGACGCCCCCGCCGGTCCAGTGCGGCGCGCGGGTCGTGCCCGCGCGGGCGCGTCCCGTTCCCTTCTGCCGCCACGGTTTCGAACGACCTCCGGAGACGAGCCCGCGGCTCTTCGCGGCACGCGTCCCGGAGCGGTGGGCGTTCATCTCCGCGCGCACCGTCTCGTGCACCACATGGGGCTTCAGCTCGGCCGAGAAGACGGACTCCTCGAGGGTCACGTCCTTCGCCTTCTTGCCGGCGGCGTCGAGCAGCGGTGCCTTGGGAGCGGCCACTTACCTCGCCGCCTCCCGGACCTCGACGAACCCGTTCTTCGGCCCCGGGACCGCGCCCTTCACGAGCAGGAGGTTGTTCTCGGCGTCGACCTGGTGGACTACGAGGCCGACCTGCGTCACGCGCTTGCCGCCCATCCGGCCGGCCATCTTCATGCCCTTGAAGACACGGGAGGGCGTGGCCGACGCGCCGATGGAGCCCGGCTTGCGGATG
>CAVQEP010000010.1:0-824178 GCA_963711545.1 uncultured Actinomycetes bacterium | reverse complement strand
CGTCGGCCACGTAGTGGAAGGCCTCCGTGCAGAGAACGAGGTCGAAAGACGCATCGGAGAACGGGAGGAATTCTTCGCTGACGACATCCGCGACCCCGTAGCGGTGGTCGATGTCGAAGCCCACGCGCAGTGGGAGATCTCGGCCGGGAACAGGTCCTCGTAGGGGCGAGAGCCGCAGTACACGTCGAGCACGTCGACTGCGCCCTGACCGACCCGCTCAAGCGCCGCCCCCAGGTCGGCAAGAAGTGTGCGCACATGCAGGTAGTCGAATTGAGTCGGCCGAGGGTGGCGGCGGCTTCTCCGCATGGCGAGAACGACCTCCCGCGGAAGGAAGCGTGTGCCCTCGTCTTCCAACACGATCGTCATCCATCCGGTCTCCGGTCGAAGCCGTCAGTCGTAAACCCTTGACAAGACCGGGGGGCAAACCGCGGAGAACGCCTCTCCGCCAGTCGAACCCGTTAGGGCTCCCGCGCACCCAGGTCGCCATCGTTCCGCGAAGCCCAGCCGAAAGGTCCCGAGCTGCGAAGCCGAGCATCCGCATGTCGCCTCGACGCAAGTGTTTTCCGTAGAACGCTCCCTGGCCGCGCGCGTACTCGACCGCGAGCCGATCGAGGGCAGATGCCGTCCGCCAGTCGCTGTGCCAAACGACCATGCCGGGCTCGTATCGCAACGCGTACCCGGCTCGGAGCCACCGGTAACACAGATCGTTGTCGTCAGCGGAGGACAACCGCTCGTCGAAGCCGCCCAGCGCGAGCACGCGCGAGCGAGAGCATGCCATGTTGCCGGTGTAGAGAACATCGAAGGCACGACCGCCGATGAAGTCTCGAGGAACGAGATCCTGCTTCGTGGACGGCACACGTCGTGAATCCCCAGACGGGATGACGCGGCCTGTGGCGATCCCGTCGGGACGTCGCCATGGCCTCCACGGCACGTCCGACCCAGTCGACCGCGACGGTGCAGTCGTCGTCGGTACACAGAACGACTTCGTTCGTTGCCCGCCGTAAGCCGATGTTGCGTGCCGCGGCTGCACCGACGCCGGTGCACGGCACGAGCCGGGCCCCATGCGCTGCGTACCGTGCCACTACGCCACTGCTGACCTGTTCTTTGCTCTGGTCGACAACGAGGGCTTCCGCGGGAGCGGGCTCACACACCGCCAGAGACGCAAGCAAGGCCTCGAGGAGCCGCGGACGGCCGACCGTCGGGATTACTACCGACACGTCAGCACGCGACACGATCTCGCCCCCTGTCAGGGGATCCACCGTCGGCCGGGTGGAAAGCGACGTTCCTCCAACCATGGATGAACGCACCCATGACGAACGCAAGATGCTCGACAGCGACCAGGGCCCCGTTCCAGCACCCGCGGCTGAGGGCGTGCCCTACGAGCCGGGGCACCCTCAGCCCGCGCCTCAGCGATTCGCTCCAGAGCGACGGATGTCCGAGCGCGACCCAGTACGCAGCTTCGCGACCGCCGTACCCGAGATAGATGCGAAGCAGACGGCCCAGGCGGAGGTCCACCGCTTCCTTCCGATGCCAGAGCCATGGTTCGGGTAGGTAGACGACGGCTCCCCCTGTATGGAGCACGCGGTGCTCCCATTCGACCTCGTCGCCATGGAGCGGGAGTGATTCGTCGAAGACACCGACCAGGTCGAACGACTCACGCGGCACGGCCATGTTGCCGCCACCGACAGCGTCAACCTCCCGTTCGAGGTCGCCGGCGTCGAGCTCGAAAGCCCCGATTGCGCAGCCCGCCCGTCCACACACCCGCGGGCCTGCGCCCTCGAGGCGCGAGCGAACAGGGCCTCCGAAACAGAGGAGCCCGTGACGCGCTCCGATTCCGGAGACCATTTGCTCGAGCCATGAGGCAGGGGCCTCGACGTCGTCATCGACGAAGCAAAGGAGTGATCCGGTGGCGGCTGCGATGCCGGCGTTGCGCGCAGCATTTGGTCCGCCGCGATCGATCTCCAGATATCGAAGGGTCGGCTTGTCGGACCTCCGAGCGAGTTCGGTCACGACCTCGCGTGCGGCGTCCTGAGGACCGTCGGCAACAACAATGATTTCATAGCGCGAGCGGTCGTACGACTGAGCAAGGAGGCTCACGAGGCAGTCGCGCAGAAGACGCGGACGGTGAAACGTCGGCACGACGATCGAGATGAGACGCTCCGCGGGCACGCTACTCCAGCCTCTGCGCCGCCAGCCAGATGGACGCCTGCGGCGCGAAGGCGAAGTTCGCGGCGACGAGCCGGACGAGCTCCCACGCGAATCCCGTGACACGCGACTCATAGGAGCCCGTGCCCTCGAAGAACCGGCGAAAGCTGCCAAGGCCAACCTCCCGGCAGTCCCGCTTGAGGGTGCGGACACCGATCCCGCGCTCTACCCAGCCCACCTCGCGGTGCGTCCTCCGCGCAGCTGGAGACACATGATGCAGCAATGACGGCTCCCCGAACAACACCCACCCTCCGGGCTCCAGGTGTTCGGCGATCCGCTTCACGGTTTCCTCCTGCCGCGTCGTGTGATGGAGGGCGTCGAACACGAGCACGGCCTCGAATGTTCTGCCGAGCGAGAAGCTCTCCATGTCGGCGACGCGGAAGTGGGCGTCTACCCCGGTCCGGCGGGCCCGGCGTCTCGCCATCTCGATCATCGCCGAGGCGAGGTCGATACCAATGGAGGAGTAGCCACTCTCCGCAAGAAACGTCGTTGTCCAACCGCTCCCACAACCGACGTCGAGAATCGTCGCTGGAGGATGGATGCCGAGCCGTCGGAGGGCGTGCGTGATCGTCGCCCACTTGATCCAGTAGTCCGGCTCCCAGGGCTCCCCGAACGGCTTGCGGAACGTCTCGGGCTTCGCTTCGCGAAGCGCACGCTCGTGGCTCTCGATCTCGGCCAGCTTGTGCTCATCCACGGTTATCGATCTTGCGTTGACCGAGGGTGATTGCATCACTGCAGACTCCGTTTTGGGGTGATGGCGATGCGTAGATCCGGCGCCCGAAGATTGCAGGCTGCGCTTGGCAAAGACGCGCGAAAGCGGGTCCCGCCTCTGGCCTGCGGCCGAAACTTCGCAACCCCGGGATGTCGGTAACGAACGCTTCGGCTATGGCGCCTACTCGCACGTCGGCGAAGCCGCCCTCCTTCAACATGCGCCCTAAGGCGCCTGTCGTGAAGAAACGGATGTGCGGGTCGCGCCAGGGTTTCTCGACCGAGAGCGCGTCGCCTCCCGGATGCCATCGACCGAGAAGGGCTAGGTCAATGCGACGACGCCAGTGCGCAATGTTCGGAACGGTCGCTATCAACGTTCCACCAGGACGAAGAATCCGCTGTATCTCCCGCACCGCTGAGGCTGGCTCGAAGAGATGCTCGAGCACCTCGATGCAGACTGCAACGTCGAACGATCCATCGTCGAATGGCAGATCAGATGCGTCCTTGATCAGACGAGCGTCCAGTCCGAAGCGCTTCGCGGTCTCAATGGCATTGACGGCAACATCTACCCCTACATATGCCGAAGCATTGCGTTCGAGCCAGAGAGCGTTAGCGAGGCCGGCGCCGCAGCCCACGTCGATGCACGTGTCGTGAGCCGTCACGTTCTGCTCGTAGAGGGTTCGGAGCGTCCCGCCGACTCTCACCGGCTTCTCGTCCGCCCTCTCGGACCAATAGGCCGCGTAATAATCCCTGACGACCGCGCTGCTACCGGTCGTCCCGCTACGCGACATCAGCGAGCTCCTCGTCAAGGACGACCGAGCGGAGGCGGGAGATGAAGTGCTCCTCGGAGAAGTGCTCCGCACGGGCACGGAGGACCTCGTCCCGCCAAGGCCTTCTCGCAAGCGTCCGTATTGCCTCTTCGATCGAGGACTGCTCCGGCCGGTCGAAGAAGACGCCGCTCGAGCCGTCGACCACCGTGTCGAGAAAGCCGCCGGCTCGAAGAACGGCCGAGGGCTTCCCGAAGCTCGCGGCCTCGAGCGGTGTCAGCCCGTAGTCCTCGTACGAGGCGGATAGCAACCCGGTGCTGTTCGCATAGAGCCACCGCAGCCGTTCGTCCGAGACCGAGCCGAGGAAGCTCACGTTCCGCGGTGCACCGGCGCGTAGTCGCTCCTCCTCAGGACCCGTACCAACCACGACGAGTCGTTCCGACAGCAGCTCGGTGAAGGCCGCGACAACTGCGCCGACGTTCTTGTACGGAAGCAGCCGCGAGACGCAGAGCAGAAAGCCGGGGTCGAGGCCCTCTACTCGATGCTGTGGCCCTGCGGGATCGAGGACCGGAGGCGGCGGCACCACCTCTGCGACGATCCCGTAGACGCGCGCGATCCGGCGCTTGACGACCGATGAGTTTGTCAGGTACCGATCAGCGCTCGCGGCCGCGTTTCGGTCCCAGTGCTCGAGCGGCCGGCGCAGGCCAGCGAGAGCGAGACGGGCCGGTCGCGCGCGGCTCCCGAGATAGTCGTCGGTCGCATAGAGCCACCGTGCAGGGGAATGGCAGTAGACAATCTTCCGGCCGGTGACGTGCACCCCGTGGGCCCAGCCGCTCGTGCTGCAGAGCGCCACATCGGCCTCGACCTCCGTGTTCGAGAAAGCGGGTGCGAGGAACGGCAGCGCGAGACGATGGTGACCTCGCAGGAGTGGGACGCGATCGAGGGCCGTGGTCCTGATATCGGCCGCTCGAAACTCCGGATACGTGCCGTCCGGGTCGTAGAGAGAGGTGTAGACCGGTGCGTCAGGAAACGCCTTGAGCATCGAGAGCACGACGCGTTCGGCGCCGCCGCGTTGAGTCAAGTAGTCGTGAACGAGTGCGACCCTCACGCGACACGCTCCGCGAGCAGCGTCCGGTAGACATGGGTCACCTTCGCGGCTATCGCCTCCGGCGCGAAGTCGCCCGCCTTTTCGCGACCGGCGGCGCCGAGCCGAGCGCGTAGGGCGGCATCGGCAGCTAGCCGCCGCAGCGCGTCGGCGAGCTCCTCCGCGTCGCCGGGCCGGTATAGCAAGCCGGTCGCGCCGTTCTCGATCATCTCCGAAGGGCCCCCGCTCGCTGCCGCAACGACCGGTGTACCCGCCGCCATCCCTTCCTGGACGACCTGCCCGCCGGGCTCCGGGAGCACCGACGCATGCACGAGCACGTCGATCTCCCTGAGCTCGCCCAGATGTCCTCGCGAAAGCCTGCGAACTCCACCCGCTCGCCCAGTCCGAGGCGTTCCCCGAGCTCGTGCAGGCTCCGCTCGTACTCCTGCTCGCCGAAAAGGGGCGCGCCCACGATCACAGCCTGCTGTTCACCCTCTGGAAACGCGCGCGCGAAGGCCTCGAGGAAAACGTGCTGCCCCTTCCAGGGAGCGAGCCGTCCAGCATCCCGACGCGGAAGCTTCCATTCGCGGCTCGGCGCCCTTCAGTGACCGGCACCGGGTCGCGCACGACTGCCAGCAGTTCCAATGCCGCCAGGTCGCCGAGCGTGACCAGCGTCGCATCCGACACGGCAAGCACTGCATCCGGCAATCGACGCGCCATCGCGCGGACGAGCCGAACAGCGCGTGCGGGGAGATAGTCCTCGGCGATGCGGTCGCGAACGTGCCAGACCAGTGGAATTCGTGCCCCCTTGGCGGCAAGACTTCCGTAAAGCGCCGCCTTGAGCGAGTTCGTGTGAACGACATCGGGCCTGAGCGATCGCAGCCTCCGAGTGAGCCGTGCCACGTAAAGCGCCGTACTCGCCGCCTCGCCGGCGATTCCGGTGCCACGCAGCACCTGGTCCCGGGCAACTCCCGCACCGCGTCACTCATCGGTAGCACCTCGAGGGAAATGCCCTCTCGCGTCAGACGCGACACCAGCGGACCGTCTTCGGCGAGGACGACGTGGGCTTCGACTTCTCTGAGCGCCGGCAGCAGCCGCAGCAGAGCGATCTCGCCTCCGGACATCTTGGCGCAGTGGTCGAGATAGACAACGCGAAGCTTCCGCTGTCGCGGCGGCGTCACCGCACGCGTGTATAGCTCTCGGTGGCGGGCTGCGACAGCGTCCCAGGAGAAACGATCTGCGTACGAGCGAGCACCGGTCGCTGCTCGGCAGAGCTGTTCCTCGTGCATGTACCGATGCGAGACGATCGACGAGCGCAGGGACATCGCCGGCGGAACGAGCAGGCTTGGATCGAGCGGCGCGAGCGCCTCCGGCAGGCCACCTGTGTCCGACGCGATGACGGGTGTGCCGGAGGCAAGCGCCTCCAGGACGACGAGGCCGAAACCCTCGAGCGACCGGGACGGAACGACGGACACGTCGGCGGCGCGGTAATAGTCCGGCAAGTCCCCGTCCGAGACCCTGCCCAGGAACCGCACCGACTCACCGAGGCCCAGTCGACGCGCCTGCTCCTCGAGGGCAGGTCGCGAGGAGCCTCTCCCCCGATAAGAAGGAGCGCGTTCGCCGCCGTGCCAATCATCCGCGCCCACGCCTCGAGAAGGACGTCGACACCGGTGCGCGGCACGAGTCTGCGGACCGCGAGCGCAATCCATGCCTCTGCGGGAAGCGCGAGCTCTGTCCGCGCCTGCGCCTGTGCGCCGGGACGGAATCGCTCGAGGTCGACCCCCGGCGGGATTACGGTGATCCGCCACGGAGCAATCCCGTACCGCTCGACGAGCATCCGCTTGAACGCGCCGGAGAAGAACGACGATCTCTCCTGCGCGTCGATAGACAAGCTGTTCAATGAGTCGCTTGGTGCGGGGGGCGCGACTTCCGACGCTCCGGCTCTCGTCGCCCCACGGACCGTGAAAGTGGACGACCAGCGGGAGGTTGCGCGCCCGTCCGGCGACCGAGGAAACCGCGTATAAGGCGAAGTGCGCGTCAACGAGATCGACGCCGTCTGATGTCGCCCGAATCCCTTTTTCCAGACTCCTCAAGCGGCGATCGAGCGGTGCATCAGCTCGCTCAGCCACAAAGACACCCGGCGGCCGCTCCGCGACCGGCCCAAAGACGATCGTCTTCGCTGAAGGATCCTCGCGACGAAGACTCTCATGAAGGCTCGCGACGTAGCGTCCGACTCCCCCTGAGGCCTCCGACTGCCACTCCATCCCAAGGATCAGCGGCGTCGGCGATCCGGGACAGGATTTGCTCAAAACGGACATCCGCTGTCGTGGTGGCCAAGCAGCGCGGCGACTTTGGGTCGTCCGTGCCTAATGGCGAGCTTCACTCCGAG
This sequence comes from uncultured Actinomycetes bacterium, assembly GCA_963711545.1. Lineage (GTDB taxonomy): Bacteria > Actinomycetota > Thermoleophilia > Gaiellales > Gaiellaceae > 3-1-20CM-4-69-9. The sequence goes on along the minus strand of CAVQEP010000010.1, from coordinate 817,025 downwards.
ATTGCGTAGGAAATAGCCCAGGCGACCCGCGAGCCGAAGCGCATCTGCAGCGGCTGCGAGGTTGGTTCGATCCTCACGCTGGAAGATGGCGAGTGACGCAACCGATCCCAGATATCGAAATCGCCGGTTAATGAAGTGTCGCTGAAGAAGGGCCAGCGTGACGCCGAGCGACGAGAAGGCATCGTGGAAGAGCACGAGGCTAGGCGTGGCGAGAAACGGTTCCCACGCGCGAATGTCGGTGAGCACGGACTCGCGGTCATGTGCTCCGTCCACGTAAAGAAGCCCGACTTGCTCGCCCGACCAGTCCGAGGTCGCCTCGGCACTCGTTCCGCGACACAGGCGCACCTGGTCAGCGACTCCTGCCGCGATGAGGTTCGACTCGAAGACACGAAACGCAGCGGAACCACCGCCCCACCGGGGGTCGTCGAACGGATCGACCGCCAGCAATCCAGTTCCAGGAGGCTTCGCCCTGGCGAGCAACACTGTCGCCTTCCCGTGATGGCTCCCGATCTCGACGATCCAAGATCCGGAGTCGACTTCCTTGGCTGAGCTATAGAGCACATGAGCCTGGCTTCGTGAAAGCCAGCCCTCTATCGGAGCGCTCTCTCGCCACACTTCCTCGAAGCTGCCCACGGACTGCGTGGCGAGCGCGGAAGCCGCAATGGCTGAGCGCGTGGAGTCACTCATCTCTTCGCAGCACCGCCGCCAAGTCGGTCGAAACTTTCTCGCGGATCCGCCTGGGTGACCCTTCGGCGATGCGATCGAACGCCCGTATGCAGGCTTCGGGCAGGTGCGAGACGAGGCGCCGAGTTCCAAGCCAGCCATGCGTGAGAAAGGTGCTAAAGAGCCTCAGCTCCACCAGCTCGAGCCCTGCCTCACCTGCAAGGCGCTCGAGCTCCTCGGGATGCAAGAGGAAGATATGGCCGTCCGCATCGGGCTCGAACTGGCGCGTCTCGAACATGGAGGGGTCCCGGCATTCTGAGAATCTGGGTAGGCGGTTCCTGAAGTAGGAGCCGTTCGGAGTCGTGAGCACGACGAAGCCGCGCGGCTTCGCGAGCTCGGCGATTCTCTTGAGGAACTCGTCAGGGTGCGCGACGTGCTCGATGATCTCCGTTGCCAGCACGACGTCGTACTGCTCTGATCGCGGCAGCTCGAATATCTCTCCGGGCTTGTAGTGAACCGTCCCGAACTCGTGTTTGAGCTGCACGTAGCTTGCAAGCTCGGCTCGAAGATCGTTCCAAGTGACGTCGTAGCCGAGCTCCGCGAGCCAGAGAGTGAAGTTGCCTTGTGCTGCCCCGACATCGAGGACGGCCGCACCCGGTTGCGCTATCTGTCGAACCAGATCAAGAGCGACGCCCCGCCGGCGCCGATAACTGAAGACGTAACCCCGTGCAGTTCGGGAATGTTCCGGCAGAAGCTCGAGCGTGTCGTTGCGATAGCTCGCATGCCAGCTCGCGGGCCAGTCGGGCTGGGGCATCGGAAGTCTCACAGTTGCTTCATGTCCAATCCCACCGATGCGTCCGCGGTTCGCTGCGTGACGATCGTCTTGTCTACCCAGCCGAGGATCAGCCACAGGATCAGGGCTACGGAGTACTGACCTCCGTTGAGCCACTGGAGAACCAGGAGGGCAGGGATCGCTAGGGCGACGAGTGAGAGAGCGTCTCTTCTCGTTGCGGCGACGCGGTATGCGTACAAGAAAGCGGCTGCAATGAGAACTGCATACGCGATGAGCCCAGGAACACCCAGTGCGACCGCAACGTTGGATGGGTCCGACTCTGTGCCCTGCTCGATACCACCGAACCTCGCACCGGCGATGGTTACTCCACCGATTCCGTTGCCGACCGGGTTGTGTGCCGCGCTGACGAATCCGAGCTTCATCAGCGTCAGATGGCCGCGGAGTGTCGACTGCTGAGGATCAAGCGGATTCGCGAGACCTCCTACCTGGTGGGACGCAAGAGACTCCGACGCCCCGGCGTTCGAGCTCGCGCTTTCAAAGTGACTCGCTACGAGCGGTAAGAGCACAAGGAGGCCGGTGGTCAGCACGACGGCAGCGCCGAGAGGAAACCGCCTTCGCGCTGCGATCGTGAGCCCGAATGCAGCAACAAGGGCCACCACAGTCGTACGCGTCGACGCGTAAAAGATCGCAACCATGAGCAGCGAAGCCGCGGATGCAGCGACCGAAGCAGCCTTCTCCTCGCAGCGATGGCGACCCAGACGATAAGGCCGATCCCGAGGAAGTAGCTGTACTCGGCGAACGAGGAGAAGCTTCCGAAAGGTCGGATGAAGTCCCCGACGTAGAGGGCGGCGTATTGCTCCTGATGCGTGGCGATCCAAGCGGAGTCCCAACTCGGGAAGCCGGCGAAGGTTTGGACAAGCCCGTAGGCGGCCTCGGCGACTGCGAAGCAGGCAACGGCCAAGAGGACTTTTCTGAGCGTCGCGTCATCGCACAGAACGCGACCGATCCAGAAGCCCAGCGTCGGGACGAGCACGAAGAGGAGGCCCGCGAGGCCGGCAAGCAGGCTTCCTTGTAACGGGTTCACGGCCCCGAGGAGGACGAGCAGGCTCAGGACGAGTAAGGCATTAGCGAGGGATGTACGGTTCTGAACCGCGCCGTGCCGCGCGGCAACCAGGAAGAGGACGAGGATGGCCGCGGGGCCGACGAGCAGCAGCAGGTCGGCCGGGCCCGAGGCCGCGCCGTATCCCGACACGAACCGGCGAAGAAACCCGAACCGTCAGCCAGATGATGAGTGCGTAGAGCAGCCGCCGTGGCGCCAGGAAGCCGAGCCCCGCAAAAACGACGACGAGCGCCGCCGCGATTAGCGCTCGAAGCCCGCGTGGGTCGGTAAGGGCGAACCCCGCAACGAGCCCAGCCCCGGCAAGCCCCAGAGTGCCAACCACCGGGCGTCAGCCAACGTGAGTCCCCAAACACTGGTCGTCCAAGAAGCGACGAGGCACTCATATTGCCTCCACTGCAGTGGGCCGCGCCGAGGAGACCGCGGCATACGTTTCGAGGACGCTCTCGACCGAGCGGAGCCAGGTGAACTCCTGCGCGCTCCGACGGGCTTCATCACCAAGCTCGGTGCGCAGGCGCGGCGAGTCAGCAAGTTGAACCAGCGCCTGGGCCACGGATTCCGGCGTTCGCTCGACGACGATTCCCGAGTCACGCTCCCTGCCGAAAAGCTCCTCGATGCCGTTGACGGCCGTGACGACCAGCGGTAGTCCGCACGCAGCTGCCTCGAGAGCTGCCAACGGAAACGCCTCGTAGAGAGTGGGGAACACGAAGACATCGGCTGTTTGGAAGAAGCGCTCAGTATCCGATCGAGGACCGAAGAACCTCACACGGTCAGACACACCCTCGATTTCGGCGAGCTGGCGGTAGCCCCGGGTGTCTCCTCGCCCGACGATCCAAAGGCGCAACGAAGCGTCACACTGTCTCAAGGCCCGTGCGATTCCTTGGATCGCGATCGCTGCGCCCTTGCGCTCCCAATCACCGCCAAGGAAGAGCGCCACGACGTCGTGATCGTCGACCTGTTGTTCGACTCGGTGCTTGTGCTTCTCCTCGGCACTCGGCCGGAACCGATCGGTGTCGACTCCGTTAGGTGTCAGGACTACCGGAACATTCGGGTAGTAGGAACGAAGTTCGCTCTCGACGCCTCGGGAGACTGCCGCCAACGTCTTGGCCCAGTCAGGTCGATACAGCCTGCGCTCGGCTGCGAGCGACAGGGCACAGCTGATCCTCGCATTCAGACGCCGCGCGAGCGAAGTTCGGCTCGACGCACTAGAGGCGAGGTCGAGAAACGCCGCATGACAGAACTGCACGGTCGCAAGGTCGGCGCGGTTGGGAACAATCGCGCCCATCGTGTGCACGAGATCGGCACGCACGCGCAGCAGCTTGGCTGCGGCCAGAAAAAAGAAGAGAACGAACTTGAGCGGGAAGGGACGTGCGGGAACATGCACGCGCCGCCAGTCCACGAGCGGTCGGATCCGGTGCGAGCCGTCGGGACACGACGACGAAGCGCACATCCTGGTGCCCGCGTCGGATGAGCTCCGCAAGCGCCTTCTCCATCCCGCCGTGGTCATGAACGTCGTGCGCCGGCACGAGCGCCACCCTGGGGCGCCGGTCAGCGTTGAGTCCAGAAATCGGCTCCACCGAGATTGAGTGCCCTCGCGCAGTGCGCCAGAGAGCCTCCGCCTGACCCGAAAGAGAAGGAGCGAAGCGCCGTACGACGTCGCTCTCCCCCTGCAGTACGGCGGCCGCCGCGCGAACAAGCCCTGGTGCGCCCCGATCGCCTACCAGCAAACCGAAGGCCGCGCGCTTCCGGAGAAGCTCAGGACGCGCTCCCAGCAGTGTCGCGACATAGTTGTACGCGGCGTCGCGCACGGCGCCCGCTTCGGGTTGGCCCCGGCGATCAGCGCCGAACCTAGGCCCGACATAATGATCAACGATGGCTGAGGGGTCGTAGACGAGCCGCCAACTCGCTGGAGGGCCCACAGACACATCGCGACCTCGAAATGCACCTGCGCGCCCTCGCCTCTCAGCCCGTCGGGCAGCGCGATCGCCTCGCGACGGAAGGCCATGTTGGCGCCCTTGAGCACCATCACGTCCCTGGGCGGCCCAGTGCCGAGATGATGGCTGCCCCGCATTTTCCCCCAGCGGCCGATGCGACCGACGTCGGTCGTCAGCGGTAGCCTCGAGTGCGCGTCGTCCTCGACGATGTCGCGGCCCCCGACGCCGCCAACCTTCCCGTCTTCGAAGTGCGACAGAAGACGTTCGAGCCAGTCCCGGTGCGGCACCGCGTCGTCGTCCACAAACGCAACGATGTCGCCTGAAGCTGCTCGAACCCCAGCGCCAAGCGCAGCCAGCACGCCGGGTTCGCCGACGGAAATGTCTCTGATTTCCTGAGCTCGGATCTGGCTGAGAGCGACCTCCGTATCGACGTCACCTGGGCGCCGGACGACGACGACATCTCGCGGTCGGACTGATTGGTTACCAATTGCCTCAAGGCATCTCGCGAGGTACTCCGGTCGGCGATGGGTCGGGACAACCACGGACACGGCGCCGCCGCTCATGCGAGGGCTGGTTCTGCTGACTCGACGGAGCTCGCCGACCCGAGCACCTCGAGGTGGGTGATGAGCCGATCTGCAACACAACCCGGCGCGAACAGACGCTCTGCTTCAGAGCGCGCCAACTCCTTGATCCGCATGCGCTCGTGGGTCCGTAGACGGGCGATGAAGCTGCGGACTTCGTGCTCGAAAGCATCGAGATCACCAGCACGGAAGACGCCGCAGCAGCCACGATGGACTTCTTCGGCCGCACCGACCTCGTCGCTTGCGACGACGGGCAGCCCACTCGCCAGCGCCTCACCCACCGTGAGCGCGAAGGGCTCGTAGTGGCTCGGCTGGAGAAGCAGGTCGGCCCCTCTGTAGAGGTCGGCCAACTCGGCATTGTCGACCGCGCCCCTGTAGGTCGCCACGTCGCGGTTCAGATCCGCCAGCAGAGGCGCATACCGTGACCAGAGAGTCTCCCCTCCGACCGCCTCGATTCGCACTTCGCCGGCGAGATCCGAGAGCCTGTGCGAGAGGGCGACGACCATCTCGACTCCCTTCCGAACCGACATTCGAGATGCGAACAGAAGAGTCAATGGTTTGGCCGGCACCGTGTCCATCCCACCGCGCGGTGAGAAACGAATGAGATCGATCGGATATGGCAGAACCCGAATCCGGTCGCGTGCGACTCCGTAGTCCCGGCACAGATGCCTCCCGAATCGCTTGCTCAGCGTGATCACCATCTTCGCCATCCGAATGTCGCGCCGCTGCCGGGCCGACCGCGCGTTGAGCAGTCCTCGCGATGCGAGATGCCAGAGCGGTGATTCGCATCTCCGCGCGAGTCCGGCCTCGCGTCGATGCCAATGCAACTCTCCCGCCGCGTGGACGCTCGGGAAGAGAACGAGCGGGGGCATCTGGCTCAGCAGCGATCGCGCGAAGAAGAGCTCAATCTGTGAGAACTGAAGGAGTACGTCGTAGGGACGGGCGGCGTGCTCCCTCAACAGGAGCGGGCCAAGACGCCGCTGAGCGCGTGCACGTGCCGCCTGCCCGGTGACGAACGCAGAGAGCGGCGTGCGGCTGTACCAACGCCCCCAGTCCCAGTCGACAGGCTCGCAGAAGAAGCGAAGCCGTCCGTCATCGGTGAGTGATTGCGGAGGCGTGTCCACCTCGCCGGCGAGGTAGCAGTCCACTTCGAGACCGGCCGCGACGATCTCTCCCAGTAGCAGGGTCTCTGCGTAGGCGACGCTGGAGTGTCCCGCGGGCACGGGTCCCAACCACGCGATCCTCATTGGCGCCACGACGTTTCTCGCCCTTCTGCCGCGATGCTGTACGTGGCAACAGCCATCTGACCCAAGAACACAGCGGCAATTCGGCCAAGCCGCCGCGGCGAGCGGAGCACTCGAACTCCTTCGCGACGTAATGCCGTAAGGGAATTCACGCCGACGTTGACCAGGGGGAGGAGACGGCGAGAGAACCAGACGGGAACCGGATAACGATCCGGATGCCGCAGGTAGAGCAGAGCCTCACTGGCCGCCAAGTGGCCCCGGCGAATTTCCTGCCGAAGAGACACCCGCCTCGCCGAGTGAAACACGCGCATGTCTCGCTCGAAGCCAATCGGGCCAAGCTCAGCTGCGCGAAAGCCAAGATCAAGGTCCTCGCACCACGCCCTGGAGAACTTTTCGCAGAAGCCCCCCAGCCGCTCTAATCGATCCCGTCTATATGCGACGTTACAAGTCCACACGGCAGGCGCACTGCACCCACCGCTCCTCTCGTAGAGGGGGTCATGAGGAGCGGAGATCGTCGTGCCCCCAACGCCAACGTGTTCGGGATTCCCCTCCAGGAAGGCGCACGCCATGTCGACCCAGTCCGGCTCAGGAACGGTGTCGTCGTCTGTGAAGAGGACGAAGTCGCCTCGCGCCCGATGAATTCCGGCATTGCGGGCTGCCGCAGGGCCTCGGCCCATCCCTCGAACGAGAATCGCGGGCTTTGTTTCCTCCTCCCGCAGCGGTGGCAGGCAGCCGTCATCGACGACGATCACCTCGTACGTACGCTGAGTGTGCTGAAGCCTCAGCGCATCGAGACAGCGCGCCAGCTCCTCGCGTCGATTCCTCGTCGGGACGACGACGGACGCGTTCAAATCTTCCCCTTACGGCCGGCTCCGGTCAGCACGAGCGAAGCTCGCCCATCGGTCCATGCCGGTGGCTTCGCGCCGGCGAGGTACCTAGCCAGGCTCCGCCACTGATCGTCCACTTGACCTCGGGGAAGCAGGCGTCGTCCCCGAATTGCATTGCACGACATCTCGAGCATCAGGAAACGGACGAGCGAGCCGCGACTTTTCGCATACCGTTTCGCCGAGACGTAGACACGGGCACGCTCGGCGCTTGCGTCCTTGGCCGGATCGAATCCGTCGCCGTCAGACCGATGTACGAAGTCGTGCGGAGACTGCTCAACCCTCGATGCTTGCGACCGATAAAGACGTAGCGAAAGGTCGGCGTCCTCGTATCCGTAATCGATGCGCTCGTCCAGCCAGAGAGCACGGAAGAGATCGGCGCGCCACAACGAGCATGCGAGGCCGACCGCGATCGGATCTCCACCCTCGATCGGACGGAAGTGTCCTCGCGTCGTGAACCAACCCGACCCTCCAATCGAAGTGCTCGCGGCCACGACGACGTCGGCCCCGCGATGCGCCATCGCCTCGAGGGCGTCGCGCAGGAAGTCGGGATGGATGTCGACGTCGTCGTCGAGGAACAGAAGCAGGGGTGTTTCGACGTGTCGCGCAAGCCAGTTGCGATTCCCCGTTGCCGTTCCACGGGGAGGCCGGGGTAGCAGACGGCACGCCACCCAGGCCTGAACGTCTACCGAGTCGAGCCGGCGTCGAACGGTTGAGCGAGAGGACTCGGTGTCAGAAGCGTCGGAGACCAGGATTGTTGCCGGGTAGGTCAGGCCCCGACGCACGGAGTTGACGGTCTGGACGACGTCCTCAGCTTCGCCGACGGTAGGTATGCAGGCCGTGACGTTGTGCGCAGGCTCGTGGGGCGTCATCTGTGCCCCCGTTGCGCACTCGAGGACGCCGTGGTCCCGACAGAAGCCGTTCGGCCGTTCCGAGCGGCATGCGCGCCGTTCTCGGCAGCATGCGCGAAGTCGACGTCGACCTTGAGCGGGCCCTCCTGCGTGCCGTGGCTGACCGAGGTCAGCTCCTCGGGAGGCGCTTCGATGCGAAAGCGCGCGAGTGGCTGCCAGTCGACGATGTTGCCCCAGCCCTTGCCGAGACGGACCTCGCCCCACACCTCGTACACCCGCGGTTGCAGGGGAAGACTTGGGATCGTGAAAGTCGCGACACCGGACGATCCGAGCGTCACCGGCGGTCGTCCCTCGACGACTTGCGAAGCGAGGAAGAGATTGCCGAGCCCGCTGTCCGAGACGCCGAAGTGGAACAGGGCGTCCAGCCCGGGCTCGTCGCACAGGTACCGGCATTCCAGCGTCAGGGATTCGCTGGTCCTGAGCGCCGCGCTTCCGGTCGGACCGTGGCAACTGAGAGCGACGGCCAGCGGCCCTCCTCTGACGTAGCCGTCGATTGCGGTAGGAGCCTCGTCGAGTCTCCTTTCGTCCACGTCGGCGGCGTATCTGCGTAGCACCTCGGAGATCGGCCCGTCGTAGACAGCACGGCCTCGATTCAGGTAGAGGCCGCGGGGACAGAGCGCCTCGACCGCGTACAGATTGTGCGAGACGAAGAGGATCGTCCGGCCCTCGGCCAGGAGTTTCGTCATTCGTTCAACGCACTTCGCCTGAAAACCCGCATCACCGACCGCGAGCGCCTCGTCAACGACGAAGATCTCCGGGGAGAGGTGGGACGCGATCGCGAACCCGAGCCGGAGTTGCATCCCGGACGAGAACATCTTCACCGGCGTATCGAGCACGTGGCCGAGCTCGGCGAACTCGACGATCTCGTCGAAGCTGCGCCGCACCTCGGCCTTCGTCATGCCGAGGATCTGTCCGTAGAGCCAGACGTTTTCGCGGCCGGTGAGCTCAGGATGGACGCCTGATCCGATCTCGATCAGCGCGCCGACGCGACCGCGAACCCGGACGCGACCAGCGGACGGATACGAGATCCGCGTGACGAGTTTCAGCGCCGTGGTCTTTCCGGCCCCGTTCGGACCGACGATCGCGAAGCTCTCGCCCTCGCCTACCTCGAAGGAGAGATCGTCCAGTGCAAGCGCTCCGCGCGGCTCCGGACGCTTCCCCGTGAGCCGCATCCCCATCCGCCGGATGCCCTCGGACACGTCCTGCCGCAGAGATGCGTACCGGGGACCGCCTCGCGGGTATCGCTTCGTCACCTCCTCGAACCTGACCGCGTGGCTCATCAGACGACGTCCGCGAATCCGGGCTCGAAGCGCTTGAAGAGACGGTAGCCGATCCAGGCGACGGCCACGCACGCCGCCGAGCTGATCCCAAACGGGACCGGGTCAGGCCATGTGCCAAGCGCAAGGGCTCGCCGGAAGCCGTCGAGGATGCCTGCCGCCGGGTTGAGGGCGCAGTAGAGGTCGCGCCACCGCGCAGGGATCACCGTCAACGGGTAGGCGACCGGCGACGCGAACATCCAGAGCTGCAGAACGAACGGCAGCGCGTAACGGAAGTCGCGGTAGTAGACGTTGAGCGACGCAAGCGCAAGCCCGAAGCCGCCGGCGAGCAGGGCCAACGGGATAGCGAGTGCCGGCGCCAGCAGCCACGTTGGGGAGACGTTGGCGCCCACGATCGGCCCGAGCACGCAGAACAGGGCCAGCCCGATGACGAGGTCGACGACTGAAGCCAGCACGGCGCCGAGCACGGGGACCTCGCGCGGGAAGTAAACCTTCCGCAGCAGCGCCGCGTCGGTCAGGAGCGATTGCGCTCCGAAGGTCACGCCGTTCTGGAGGAACGTCCACGGCACCAGCGCCGAGAGCGCAAATGCCGCGTACGGCGCCCCACCTCCCGGCACCTTGGCCGCATGGCCAAACGCGAAGACGAAAATGCTCATGAATGCGAGCGGCTGGACGAGCGCCCAACCGATGCCGAGCGCCGCCTGCTTGTACTTGACGCGCACGTCCCGCTCGGCGAAGGCGAGCATCCCGCCACGGAAACCCCACAGCTCGCGCAGCGCGACGCCCAGGCGGCGCTGTGGGGAAGGCTCGAAGACGAGCTCGGGAACTTCGACCCTCACAGCGCGTGCACCTCGCCGCGGGCGACGAGCGGGATCGTCTTCAGAAGCAGCCGGATATCGTTCCAGAGCGACCAGCTCGTGACGTAGACGTAATCGAGCTTGCACATCTCGTCGAAGGGGATGTCGCTGCGGCCGAGGACCTGCCACAGGCCCGTCATCCCCGGCTTGATGTCGAGCCGCTTGCGCGCCCACCCGTCGACGTGTCGGTCCTCGTCGAGGATCAACGGTCGCGGTCCGACGAGGCTCATTTCTCCTTTGAGAACGTTCACGAGCTGCGGCAGTTCGTCGAGCATGTACCTACGCAGGAGCCTCCCCGAACGGGTCACGCGGGGATCACCCTCGATCTTGAACATGCGCGGGTCTCCGCCGTTCCGCGCGTGCTTGTTCAAGTGCGCGACCTCCGCTTTCCGCTCATCGGCGTCGGCGGTCATCGTTCGGAACTTGAAGATGCGGAACGTCTCGCCTCCAGTTCCCATTCGGAGCTGCCTGAAGAAGACCGGGCCGGGCGAGTCGAGCTTGATCACCAAGGCGATGAGCCCGAACAGCGGCGCGAGCACGACAAGCGCCAGAGTCGAAGCGGTCAGGTCCGCAACGCGCTTCACCAGCTGCGAAGAGCGCGAGAGCCGGAACGGAGTCAGGCCGACCAGTGGCATCCCCTCGACGCTGTGGATGTCGACGCCTGGGCCGATCAGCTCGAACAACCTTGGGACCACGTCGACATGCACCCAGTAGTCCTTCAGGGAGCGGATCAGGTTCAGCGTGCGCCTGTAGGAGTTCTGCGAGAAGGCGACGATCACACGGTCGACGTCGAGCTCCTGCACGAGCTTCGGAACGTCCTCGGGACAGCCGAGCAGCGGCAGGTCGTCCTCCGCTTGCGCAGCGACCCCCTGCGCACACGAGTCGACGAAGCCGATTGGCTTCACCCCGTACTCGGGATGACGGCGGAGCTTGCTTGCGATCAGGTGCCCGGTCTTGCCGCCGCCGACGATGATCGCCGTCTGGACGAAGGACTCGTCCCGCCGCGCCAGCATCCGAGCTGCCCCCCGGGCACAGGTGACCAACGCGATCGCGAGGATCCAGAACGTCAACAACTTCGGAAAGGTCGGGCGCACGAGGTGTGTGATCCAGGCCGCCGCGACAAAGAGCCAGATTCCGACCGTGACGAGATGGAACACGGCGACGACGTCGTCCGCCGTCGAGTGGTCGGTTCGCTCCTCGTCCCGGTCGTAGAGGCGGTAGAGCTTCGCGACGAGAACCCAGACGGGCAGCGTTGCGAGGAACAGGAGCGACTCGTGGAACTGGTCGACAGTGTCGAACGACCGGCTCGCCGCGCTCGGGCCGAAGAGCGTCTCCGCAATCGCGAATGCCGCCACGAGCCCAAACAGGTCGGCGAGCAGCAGCAGCCGACGAACGAGCCAACCGCGATGTCGACCCGAAGCGGGCGCGGCCGGAGGCCGCAGTGGTGCGGGCCCGCGCCGCGAAGCGGTCGGCACACGGCGACCGTTTCCGTTGCGCGAAGGCAGACCGCTGCGCGTCCGTTTGGTTGTCAGTCCCTTATGTCCCGAATTCACCGACTCCCCCGAAACCTCTCCGCGGTGCGCGTCTGGCCTTGCACGACGACACACGGCGGCACTTACGACACGGGCAGCTCCTTCCTCTCCGCCGTGCTCGGCTCGTACGCGTATCCGCCGTAGGCGTAGTACGAGTCGGCTGCCGGCACGCCCGTCTGGACGAATCCGAGCTTCTCGGCTCGAGATGTCCCGAGCACACGCTTCAACTCGTTCAGCGTGGCGCGGCGCAGCATCTTCAAACGGCTGACGAGAATCAGGCCGTCCACCTTCCCGCTGAGCACCACAGCGTCCCCGACGCCCAGAAGCGGCGCCGCGTCGACAACGACGATCTCGCAGTGCTGGCGCAGGTCGCCGAGGATCTCCGCCACCGCTCGAGTCCCGACGAACTCCCCCGGATCAGGGGGTACCGGGCCCGAGGTCAGCACGTGGATGACATCGACGCGCTCTCCGGGCTTGCTGCCGTTCGGCCCCGGGGTCGGCGCCGCACCGTTCGAACGTCGCCGCTTGAACAGCGAGCGTGACTTCTCGGCTGTGATCGAGATCGGCACGAGCGCATCGTTCATGGTCGCCCGTCCAAGCGCGACGTCCGTCAGCCCGGGCTGCTCACCGAGATCGAAGTAGCGATGGATCATCGGGCGTCGCAGGTCGAGGTCGACGAGCGCGACGCGGCGACCGAATCGGGCGAGGGCGATCGCTAGGTTGATGCTCGTGGTCGACTTGCCCTCTCCCTGGAGCGCGCTCGTGACCATGATCGTCTTGATGTCGTGCTCGAAGGTCGCGAACTCGAGGTTCGTGCGCAACATCCGGAATGCCTCCGCGCCGAAGCCACGCGGGTCGTTGATCATCACGAGCTCGTTCCGGCGGCGTTGACGCCGGGATGGTTCGGGCAGACGCGCGAGCAGAGGAAGCCCGAGCGCTTCCCCGACTTCGTCGGCCGAGCGGACCCGCGTGTCGAGGGCATGCCAAAGGAAGGCGAGCCCGATGCCGAAGAAGAGGCCGAGCCCCAGTCCGATCACGCCGTTTCGAACCGGCCGCGGTTGCACCTGAACTGCGCCGTCGGCCTGGCGCACGACGGCGGTGTTCTCGCCCTGCAGCGCCGCAAGTGTGCGGAGCTCGTCTCTCCTCTGCAGCAGGCTGGAATACCCGCCGGAAGTCGGCGACCCTGGCTGTGAAGGCGTTCCGAGCTGGCGGAGCTGTCCGCTCACCTGCTGCACGGCTCGGTTGATCGCGCCCGTGTCGAGCTGGTGGCGATACTTGGTGAACTGCCGCGCGTATTCGTCGGCGAGGCGCATCGCCAGAGCGCGACTCGGGTTCGTGACCTTGAAGGTCATCAGATCCGAGTTGGTCTGGCCGGCGACGCTCGAGTGGCTGAGCAAGTAGGTCGGCTTCTCGTCGATGCCGACCGCGGCGAGCGTTCGCTGCGCGACGACCGGACCCTCGGCCAGGTCGACCTGAGTCTGGACGAACCGCGCCGGGTCCTGGTACGGGCTCGGAATCCCGCTAAGGGAAGCAGCGAGGTCTTGTCGCTTCACGAGCACATCCGCTGATGCTTCGTAGAGGCGCTGCTGCCGCAGGGAGAAGAAAACCGCCGCCGCGGGCACGAGTAGGGCGAGCAGGACGATCAGCCAGAGACGCACCCGCAGGATGCGGAGGTAGTCGCGAAGTGTCTGGGAACTTCCACCTTTTTCGAGCAGGTCCATTGTTCAACTCCCTCGCATCAGCCCAACGCGGCGTGTTGGAATGCCCGCGAGCAGCGGGCATTCCCCAGCTTCCGCAACGGCTGGATATCGCCGTTCTCCCCGAAAATTTTTCGGCCCAACAAAGGGAGGCCGTTCCCCGCGCTGCCAGTCTGAAACATGTCCGCGAAACGGCTTTCTGAAGGGCCTACGGGGATACTGGCGACCGGTGATCGATCTCCACTCCCATATCCTCCGCGGGCCTCGACGACGGCGCACGCGACTCCCAGAGACAGCGTTGCGATGGCTCGCGCAGCCGTCGCCGACGGCATCCGCGTCGATCGCCGCCACACCCGCATGTCCGCGAGGACTATCCGACCACGGCCCCGACGACATGGAGCAGCGGCGTTCGTGAACTGAGGGCCGCGCTCGTCGAGGCTGAATATCCCACTCGACGTTGCTGCCCGGCGGCGAGATCGATCTGGGAGAGCTGACCTCCTGGATCTGCGGCGAGCTCGCACGCTTCGGGCTCGGAGGCAACCCGCGCTATGTCTTGCTCGAGACGCCTTATGTGGGCTGGCCGCTCATGTTCGGCGACGTCGTCGGGCGCTTCGTTGCTGCCGGAGTCACGCCTGTGATCGCGCATCCCGAACGGAACGGCGAAGTCATGGCCAACCCCGAGCGGCTGGCGAGCCTCGTCCGTCAGGGAGCGCTCGTACAGGTGACCGCGGCCTCGATCGACGGCCGCCTCGGACGCCAGGTTCGTCGCTGCGCTCAGCGCCCTACTGGAGCTCGAGCTCGTCCACATGCTCGCGAGCGACTCGCACACGCCGCAGGTTCGCGCGATCGGCCTCTCGTCGGCGCGGGCCGCGGTCGGGGACGAGGCTCTCGGCCGCTGGCTCACCGAGGACGTGCCCGGCGCCATCGTCGACAATCGGGCTCTTCCGCCGCGTCCACCCGCCGAACGCCGGGGGCTCTTCGGGCGGCCGCGGCGACGCTAGCCGCCCGGCTTCCAGAGCGGCTCGTCGCGGCCCGCTTCTGCGTTTGCGGCGCGGGCGGCGATGAAGAGGAAGTCCGAAAGGCGGTTGAGGTACGAGAGGACGAGCGAATTGATGCCATGCTCACCGTCTGCCGCGAGCGCGTCGCGTTCCGCGCGCCGGCAGATCGTGCGCGCGACGTGCAGGCGGGCGGCAGCCTCCGTGCCGCCGGGCAGGACGAAGCTCTTCAGGGTGGGCAGGTCGGCGTTGAAGTCGTCGCAGAGCTGCTCCAGGCGATCGACGGCTGCCTGTTCAACGCGCAGCCGGTCGGTGACGCCGTAGGGAACGCAGAGGTCGGCGCCGACGTCGAAGAGCTCGTTCTGTATCCGCTCCAGCGGTTCGCGGAGGCGCTCCGACAGCGTCGCCTCGGCCAGGACGACGCCGAGAGCCGAGTTGAGCTCGTCGACCGCTCCGAAAGCTCCGATCCGGCAGTCGAGCTTCGGCACGCGCGAGCCGTCGCCGAGCGACGTCTCCCCCGCGTCGCCCGCGCGCGTGTAGATCCGCGTGAGTCGAACCGGCTCGTCGCGACGGCGCGAGCTCATCGGACCGCCAGCGAGCGCTCCGTCAGACCCAGGATCGAACGTGCGATCACGAGGCGCTGGATCTCGCTCGTTCCCTCGTAGATCTCCGTGATCTTGGCGTCGCGGTAGTACCGCTCGACGGGGAACTCCTTCGTGTATCCGTAGCCACCGAGGATCTGGATCGCCTCGGCCGTTTGCCGGCGGGCCATCTCGGAGGCGTAGAGCTTCGCTTTGGCGCCCTCCTCGGTGTGCTTGCGGCCCTGCTGCTTGAGCCACGCTGCGCGATAGACGAGGAGCCTGGCCGCGTCGATCTCCATCGACATGTCGGCGAGCTTGTGCTGGATCGCCTGGAAGTCCGCGATGCGGTGCCCGAAGGCGCGCCGCTCGGCCGCGTACTGCCGCGCGACGTCGTAGGCGGCCTGCGCGATCCCGAGCGCCTGGGCGGCGATGCCGATCCTGCCGCCGTCCAGCGTCGCCATCGCAACGCGGAAGCCGCGATTCTCTTCGTGCAGGAGCCTGTCCCTGCCGACGACGGCGCTCTCGACGACGAGGTCGTTCGTCACGGACGAGTTCAGGCCGAGCTTCTCCTCGTCGCGCGTGATCGTCACATGGTCCGCGTCCAGGATGAACGCGCTCACGCCGCGCGCGCTCGCGGTCTCCTGGTCGGTGCGGGCGAACAGGAGAAACGTCCCTGCGTGCCGGCCGTTCGTGATCCACTGCTTCGCGCCGGAGATCGCCCATCCGTCGCCTCTCGGCTCCGCCTTCGTGCGGAGGGCGCCCGCGTCCGAGCCCGCCTCCGCCTCGGTGAGCGCGAACGCCCCGAGGTGCTCGCCGCGCGCGAGTGGAGGGACGAAGCGTGACTTCTGCTCGTCGGTGCCGAACATGAGAATCGGCAGGGTCGCGGCGCTCGTGTGGACTGCGACGGTGACGCCGACGCCTGCGTCTGCGCGTGAGAGCTCCTCGAGCACGACGATGTAGGACACGAAGTCGGATCCCGCGCCGCCGTATTCCTCCGGGACGCAGACACCCATCAGGCCGAGCTCCGCGAGCTTGGCGAACAGCGGACGCGGAAACTCGTGGTCGCGGTCCCATTGGGCAGCGTGCGGGTCGATCTCGGCGCGCGCGAAGTCGCGGGTGAGCGCCTGGATCTCGCGCTGATCTTGCGTCAGCTCAAAATCCATCCCCGCGAACGCTAGCGCTTCCGCGGGCTGCCCCGGCTCTTCCGGCCGGCTGGGGAGGAACGGTCACACATCTGGCACGAACTCCACGCCCCGTCCGGCCACGACCAGAAACACCGGGGTCTGACCCCTGCCTTTCCAACGTGCCCGACGGAGCCGGGTCTCGCGAGCTTCACCTCACCTCGTCGAGAGCTCGCGGCGCACGCGCCGCAGATCCTTGTCGGCCCGGATGAACGCGTCGACCACCGCCGGATCGAACTGGCGCTTCGACTGCTTCACGATCTCTGCGCGGGCGGCGGCCCAGCTCATCGCCCGCCGATAGGGGCGATGGCTCGTCATCGCGTCCAGCGCGTCCGCGACTGCGAAGAGCCGGGCACCGACGGCAATCTCGTCCCCCGCCAGCCCGTCCGGATACCCCCGCCCGTCCCAGCGCTCGTGGTGCGACCTCACGATCTTCAGCCCCTCGCCCTTGAGGAAGGCGACACCGGCCAGCATCGCCTCCCCGAGAACTGTGTGCGTCTGCATCCGCCGGCGCTCCGCCGAGCTGAGCGGGCCGGGCTTCCTGAGGATCCCGTCGGGAATGCCGATCTTGCCCACGTCGTGGAGCAGGAAGCCGTATGCCACGCTCTGATCCGACGCGACCTCGGAGTCTTCCAGCGCCCGCGCCAGGCTCGAGGCGTACTGCTGCACCCGTTGCGAGTGGGCACTCGTGCCCGTGTCTTTCGACTCGAGCGCGCTCGCGAGCGCGGACACCGTCTGGAGGTACGCGCTCTGCAACAGCTCTCGCTGCCCTCGCTCCACCTCGAGCAGCTGGCGAAGGTCGTGCGCATAGAAGAGAAGCTCCTCCTGTCCGGCCGCTCCACGCTTCCGCGACCGGAACGGGACCCCGTGGAGGCCGCCGGCGAGCCTCTCCGTGATCGACACGAGCTCGAGCGGGCTGAAGGGCTTACGGAGGAAGGCGTCCGCCCCCGCGCGCCGCGCGGAGGCACCCGTTCCGGCGTTCGAGCCCGTAAGGAGGACGATCGGAATCGCCGCCGTCGCCTCCGAGGCCTTGAGCTCCGCGCAGAGCTCGAGCCCGCTCTTCCCCGGCATCCGGACGTCGAGCACGATCACGTCGGGACGGGACGCGTCGATCTTCCGCCGGGCGACGTCCGCGTTCTCCGCCTCGACCACGTCGACGTCCGCGACCTCGAAGGTCGTCCTCAGCAACAGGCGAAGCGCAGGATCGTCATCGACGAGCAAGATCCTCAAGGCGGCGGGACCTCCCTTCCCTACAGGTCAAGTGTCGGCAGCGCGGCTGGGACACTTGAGCCTTCCTCAGGAAGAGTGCGCGCACGGTTCGAATCCTGCGCCGCGCTCCGCAAGGGCCCGCGGTCAGGAGTAGTCGAAAAAGCCCGAGCCCGACTTCCGGCCGAGCCTGCCTGCCTCGACGTGCTCGAGCAGGAGCGGGCACGGGGCGTACCGGTCGTCGCCGAGCCCCTCCTTCAGGACCTCCATGATCGCGACGCAGGTGTCGAGGCCGATCAGGTCGGCGAGCGCCAGCGGGCCGAGCGGGTGCGCGAAGCCGAGCTTCGCGATCGTGTCGATCGCCTCCGCCTCGGCCACACCGTCATGGAGCGCCCAGACCGCCTCGTTGATGAAGGGCATCAGGATCCTGTTCGAGACGAACCCGGGGAAGTCGTTGGCGACCGCCGGCGTCTTGCCGAGGTCGCGGGCGAGCTCGGTGATCGCGACGGCCGTCTCGTCCGAGGTGTCGCGGCCGCGGATGACCTCGACGAGCTGGAGGACCGGCACCGGGTTGAAGAAGTGCATGCCGATGACCTTGTCCGGTCGTGACGTGACCGCGGCCAGGGACCCGATCGGAATCGACGACGTGTTCGAGGCGAGGATCGCCTCCGGCGGGAGAACGGCGTCGGCGCTCCGGAAGACCTCGTGCTTGACGTCGGCGTCCTCGACCACGGCCTCGACCATCAGATCGGCGGCAGCGATCTCGTCGACACCGAGAGACCCGCCCGAGCACCTCCGCCGCGGGCGGCCCGCCCTTCGCCGCGAGCCTCGCGAGACTCTTCTCCATCGCCGCGAGCGCGCGCTCGGTCGCGCCCGGCTGCGCGTCGTAGAGCGACACCCGCCGCCCGGATGCGGCGACCACCTGGGCGATCCCTCCGCCCATCTGGCCCGCACCGACGACGAGGACGTGCTCGAAGCTCAAACTTCGAGGAGCAGCGCGTCGCCCTGCCCGCCGCCCGAGCAGATCGCGGCCAGGCCGAGCCCGCCGCCGTTCCGGCGCAGCTCGTGGATCATCGTGCCGAGGATCCTCGCCCCGGAGGCGCCGATCGGGTGGCCGAGCGCCACGGCGCCGCCGTTGACGTTCACCTTCTCGGGATCGGCGTCGAGCATCTTCACGGAGTTGAGGACGACCGACGAGAAGGCCTCGTTCACCTCGACGCGCTCGACATCGCCGATCGTCTTCCCCGCCTTGGCCAGCGCCGCCTTGCCGGCCTTCGCCGGCGTGCGGGCCAGATAGGCGAAGTCGTCCGCGACGTACGCCTGGCCCACGATGGTCGCCAGCACCTCGAGCCCGCGCCTGCGCGCGAATTCGTCACTCGTGACGACGAGCGCTCCCGCCCCGTCGTTGACGCCGGGGGCGTTCCCCGCCGTCGTCGTTCCCTCGGGATCGAAGACGGGCTTCAGCTTCGACAGCTTCTCGTAGGACGTGTCGCGCCGCGGCCCCTCGTCGACGGCGAAGTCGCCGACGGGGACGATCTCGTCGCGGAACTTGCCCTCGTCGATCGCGGACACCGCCCGCTCGTGCGATCGCAGCGCCCAGCGATCCTGATCCTCGCGCGCGATGCCGAGCTCCCGGGACACGAACGACGCCTGCTCGACCATGTGCCGGTTGTCGAAGGTCGAGATCAGCCCGTCATGGGTCATGAGGTCGATCAGCGTGCCGTCGCCCAGCTTGTAGCCGAAGCGCGCCTTCTCGAGTGCGAACGGCGCGTTCGACATCGATTCCATCCCGCCGGCGACGATAACGTCGTGGTCGCCCGACCGGATCATCTGGTCCGCAATCTCGACCGCGCGGATCGACGACGCGCAGACCTTGTTGATCGCATCCGACCCGATCTCGATCGGCAGCCCCGCGCCGATGGAGGCCTGGCGCGCGGGCGCCTGGCCGGCGCCGCCCTGCAGCACCTGGCCCATGATCACGTACTCGACCTCGTCGTTCTCGACGCCGGCGCGGTCGAGCGCCGCGCGGATGACGATCGAGCCGAGCTCCGTCGCCCGCTTGTCGGCGAGCGAGCCGCCGAGCTTGCCGAACGGCGTCCGAACCGCCGAGACGATGACCGAACGTGCCATGTGACGAGCGTACCAACCGCGCTTCTACGTACGCTTCTCGCCATGGCCACGGCGCGAACGAAGGTCCGGCGGCACCCCGAACGGGGCGCATACGACCGCGCGACGATCGACGCGATCCTCGACGAAGCACTCATCTGCCATCTCGGCTTCGTCTTCGAGGGCCAGCCATACGTCATCCCGACGATCCACGCGCGTGACGGCGACACGCTCTACCTCCACGGCTCACCGGGCAGCCGGATGCTCCGGACGATCAAGCAGGGCGTCGACGTCTGCGTGACTGCGACGCTCCTCGACGGCCTCGTCCTCGCGCGCTCGGTTTACCACCACTCCATGAACTACCGCTCGGCGGTCGTACTCGGACAGGCCCGCGAAGTGACCGACACGGACGAGAAGCTGCGTGCCATGGAGTGCGTCGTCGAGCACGTCGTCCGCGGCCGCTGGGCCGACGCCCGGCAGCCGAACGAGAGCGAGCTCAAGGGAACGACGATCCTCGCGGTCTCGCTCGACGAGGCGTCGGCGAAGATCCGCACGGGCCCACCGCTGGACGACGAGGACGATCTCGGCTTCCCGACCTGGGCCGGCGTCGTGCCGCTCAGCCTCGAGCCCGGGGAGCCGGTTCCGGACGAGAACGTGGACGCCGCGGCCCCGCGCTACCTGGCCGCCTACCGCCGGGCTTGATTCAGCGCGCCCTCCAGCGCGTCCTCGACGGCCACGACCTCGGCCGCGACGAGACGCGCGACGTGATGGGCGAGATCATGCGCGGCGAGGCGACGCCCGCGCAGATCGGCGGTTTTCTCGTCGCGCTGCGCGCGAAGGGCGAGACGGCCGACGAGATCGCCGGCTGCGCCGAGGCGATGCGGCAGCACGTCTTGTCGGTCGAGCCGAAGCGCCAGGATCTCGTGGACACCGCCGGCACGGGCGGCGACGGCGCGAGCACCATCAACATCTCGACTGCGGCCGCCCTCGTCGCCGCCGCGGCCGGAGCAGCGGTGGCCAAGCACGGCAACCGTGCCGTGTCCTCGGCCTCCGGATCGGCAGACGTGCTCGAGGCGCTCGGCTTCCGGCTCGAGCAGGACGCCGGCCGGATCGCCCGGTCGATCGACGAGCTCGGCTTCGGCTTCCTCTTCGCCCCGTCGCACCACCCGGCCATGCGCCATGCCGCGGCCGTCCGCACGGAGCTCGCGACGCGCACGGTGTTCAACGTGCTCGGGCCGCTGACGAACCCTGCAGGCGCCCGTGCCCAGGTCGTCGGCGTCTACTCGCCCCAGCTCGTGCGCACCATCGCCGACGTGCTGGCGCGGCTTGGATCCCGCCGCGCGTTCGTCGTCCACGGCGGAGGTGGCATCGACGAGCTGTCCCCGGTCGGGCCGAACCTCGTCGCCGAGGTGGTGAACGGCTCGGTGCACGAGCGCGAGCTCGACGCGGAAAGCGAGCTCGGGATCCCGCGCTGCGGCCTGGACGAGCTCCGCGGCGGGACGCCCGGCGAGAACGCGCGCGCGATCCACGACGTGTTCGCCGGCGCGGGCGGCGGGCGGCGCAGCGCGATCCTCCTCAACGCGGCCGGGGCGATCGCCGCCGCGGGCCACGCGGCCGACCTGCGAGAGGGGTTGGAGGTGGCCCGGGATGCGGTCGACTCGGGCGCGGCGGCCGAGCGGCTGGAGCGGCTGGCGGCGTTCTCCCGCGAGACTGTGTCCGCGTGATGGGACGCTTCCGCGACGCGCTCGCCGCCCCCGGGCTCGGGGCGATCGCCGAGATCAAGCGGCGGTCACCGTCGGCGGGCGACCTACGGCCCTCGGCCGATCCCGCCCGTCTCGCGGCGGACTTCGCCGGCGCGGGCGCGGCGGCGATCTCGGTTCTCGTCGACGAGCGCTTCGGCGGCTCGCTCGACGACCTACGGGCGGCGCGCGCCGCGACAAGCGCACCGCTCCTCGCGAAGGGGTTCTTCACGGCGGAGCCGCAGCTCCGTGAGCTGCGCGAGGCGGGCGCCGACGCGGCCCTTCTCCTGCTCCGGGACGTCGACGACAGCCGTGCAGCGTCACTGCTCGCGTCCGCCGCCGCTGCAGGCCTCGAGCTCCTCGTCGAGGCCCACGACGCGGCGGAGCTCGACCGGGCGCTCGCGCTGCAGGCCGAGGTGATCGGGATCAACGCCCGCGACCTCGCGACCTTCGAGATCGACCGCGAGGCGCAGCTCCGCCTCGTTGCGAGCGTCGCGGATCGCGACGCCGTCGTCGTGGCCGAGAGTGGCGTGCATTCGCGCGCTCAGGGAGCTGCGGCCGAGCTCGCCGGCGCCGACGCGATCCTCGTCGGCTCGACGCTGATGCAGGCCGGCGATCCGGCCGCGAAGCTCGTCGAGCTCCTGTCCCGTCCGCTCGTGAAGGTCTGCGGCCTGACGCGGCAGGAGGACGTCGACGCCGCCGCCGAGGCCGGCGCCGACCTGCTCGGCTTCATCTTCGCCGAGGGCAGCCCACGCCGGGCCGACGCGGTGCTGGACGTCCCGAACGACCGGCTGAGCGTCGCCGTCTTCGTCGGCGACGCGGAGGCGACCGAAGCCGACCTCATCCAGCTGTACGAGCGGGAGCCCGGCCGCGTGCGAGGGCGCGACGCGGTGCTGCAGCGCGACGGCCGCACGGTCGCCCTCGTGGTCGACCTTCCCTGGGAGGAGCAGGACGCGAGCCACCTTCAGCGCGCGGCTTCGGCGGAGGGGCGGATCGTGCTCGCGGGCCGTCTCGGCCCGGACAACGTCGAGGCCGCGGTCCGCGCAGTGCGGCCGTGGGCGGTCGACGCCGCCTCGCGCCTCGAGGCCTCGCCGGGCATCAAGGACCACGACAAGGTGCGCGCGTTCGTGGCGGCGGCGAGGTGACGGACACCGCCGGTCTCTACGGGGTCTACGGCGGCCGCTACGTCCCCGAGACGCTCGTCCCCGCTCTCGACGAGCTCGAGGCCGGCTGGCGCGCGGCCCGCGCCGATCCGGCCTTCGGCGCAGAGCTGGACGAGCTCGGCCGCAGCTACGGCGGACGTCCCACGCCGATCACGCTTGCCGAGCGCTTCGCGCCGGGCAAGCGGCTGTACCTCAAGCGGGAGGATCTCCTGCACACCGGGGCGCACAAGCTCAACAACGCCCTCGGCCAGGCGGTGCTGGCGAGGCGCCTCGGCAAGAGACGGATCGTCGCCGAGACGGGCGCGGGCCAGCACGGCGTCGCCACGGCGACCGTGTGCGCGAAATTCGGCCTCGACTGCGTCGTCTACATGGGCGGGGAGGACATTCGCCGGCAGCGGCCCAACGTCGAGCGTATGCATCTGCTCGGGGCCGAAGTGCGGCCGGTCGAGTTCGGGACGCGCACGCTGAAGGAGGCGACGAGCGAGGCGATCCGCGACTGGATCGCGAACGTCGAGACCACGCACTACCTGATCGGCTCGTGCGTCGGCCCCGCGCCCTACCCGGAGATCGTGCGCGAGCTCCAGTCCGTGATCGGGCGGGAGGCCCGCGAGCAGGTCCTCGATGCCGAGGGCCGCCTCCCCGAGGTCGTGGTCGCGTGCGTCGGCGGCGGCTCGAACGCAATCGGGATCTTCTCCGGCTTCGTCGCGGACGACGGCGTGCGGCTCGTCGGTGTCGAGGCCGCCCGGGCCGCGTCGCTCGCCGACGGACGCTCCGCGGTTCTGCACGGCGCGCTCTCCTCCGTGCTCGCCGACGAGGACGGCCAGATCGCGGACGCGCACTCGATCTCGGCGGGCCTCGACTACCCGGGCGTCGGGCCCGAGCACGCGTGGCTCCGCGACAGCGGGCGCGCCGAGTACGTCCGCGCGACCGACGACGAGGCGCTGGCGGCGTTCCGCGACCTGACGCGGCTCGAGGGGATCATCCCGGCGCTGGAGCCGGCGCATGCGCTCGCTCGTGCGCGCGAGCTCGCCGAGGAGCTCGTCCTCGTGTGCCTCTCCGGCCGCGGGGACAAGGATCTCGCCGAAGTGCTCGCCGCCGCCGGGTGAAGAAGCTCGTCATCTACCTGATGTCGGGGCACGAAACCCCTGCGCTCGCGGCCGCCGCCGTCGAGGGAGGAGCGGACATCGTCGAGCTCGGGTTCCCGTTCTCCGATCCGCTCGCGGACGGTCCAGTCATCCGCCGTGCTGCGGAACGCGCGCTCGACGAAGGGATGCGCACCCACGCCTGTCTCGACTGCCTCGCGCGCACGCGCGAGCTCCTTCCCGACACGCCGCTCGTGCCGATGACCTATGCCGCGTTGCTGGAGGCCTACGGGTGGGAGCGTTTTGCCGCCGACACCCGCGAGCACGGAGCAACGGCGCTCATCGTCGCCGACCTCCCCGCCGGCGACCGGCCCGAGCTCAGGCGCATCCAGCTCGTCGCGCCGACGTCGACGGACGAGAGGATTCGCCTGGCCGCCGACCGGACCGACGGCTGGCTCTACCTCGTCACGGTCACCGGGACGACGGGCGCGCGCGACGACCTCTCCCCCGCCCTCGCGGGGCTGGTCGAGCGGGCGCGCGCGGTGACGGACATCCCTCTCTATGCCGGCTTCGGCATCTCGACCCCATGGCAGGCTCGCGCCGCGGCCGAGCTCGCCGACGGCGTCGTCGTCGGCTCGCGCGCCGTCGAGACGGCGATCGAGGGGCCCGCTGCTCTCCGGTCGTATGTCCGGTCTCTGCGCGACGCTCTCGATGCGGTGGCGCCCTGACCTGGCTCGTCCTCTTCGACGTCGACGGCACGTTGCTGTTGACGCACGACGAGGTCTACGTCGAGGCGGCCGGGAGCGCGATGAGAGAGGTCTTCGGAGAGGTCCCGGACGGTCCCGACGTCCCCGGTGACACGGCCTCCGCGCACGTGCGGCGCGCGCTCGAGGCCGCGGGCGCAGACCCTGCAACGATCGACACCGGGCTGCCGCGCTGGTGCGCGCTCTTCTCGGCCCGCTACGTCGAGCTCCTCGCGCGCTCGGACACGAGCCACTGGCAGCTCGCCCCCCACGCCAAGGACGCCGTCGCGGGGCTCGAGCAGCGTGCGCTCCTGACGGGCAATCCTCCCGCGGTTGCTCATGCGCGCATGGATCGGCTGGGCATCGGGGCGCTCTTCGAGCGAGGGCAGGGCGCATTCGGCTGCGAGCGCGAGCGCAGGGTCGACCTGTTCGGGCTGGCGCGCGAGCGAGCGGGCGGCTGGCCCTCCGAGCGAACCGTCGCCGTCGGCGACACGCCTCTCGACGTGTCGAGCGCTCATGCGGCCGGCTGCCGCTGCGTCGGGGTCACGACCGGCAGTTTCCGGCAGGACGATCTCCGCGCCGCAGACGCCGTGATCGGCGACCTCTCGGGGCTCGCCGCCGCGCTTGAGTCTCTCCGCTTAAATGGTCGCGCCGAATGACAACCGCTGCGAGCACACACCCCATCGCGGATCTCGCGGCGGCGAAGGCGCTCGGGAGCGCATTGCGCAACGCGGGCTACACGGAGGACGCGATCTACCGTCTGCTCGGCGACGACGCCTACTCGATTGATCGCGACGAAGCGCCGGTCGAGGCCCGCCGTCTGCCGCAGACGCCGATCGGGCTCCTGGTGCGCGCGCTGTTCCTCCAGCTGGAGATTTCCCGCAGCGACGCGATCCGGGCATTCGGCCCGCGCGGGCTGGCGGCGCTCGAGGCGACCGGCCTGGCGGAGGTCGGAGCGGAAACCGTCCCGCGGGCGCGGATCCTTCCGATCGGGCGGGTCCTGCTCGCCTCGGACGGCTTCTCGCTCGACGCGGATGACCCCTCCGACTACGTCGCGACGTACACGCCCACCGCACGCGTCCTCGACTCCTTCACGCCGAGGCCGCAGGTCGATCGCGCCCTCGATGTCGGCACAGGCGGCGGCGTGCACGCGCTGCTCGCGGCGAGGCACGCGAAGCACGTGGTCGCAACCGACGTCAACGAGCGCGCGATCGCCTACACCGGGCTGAACGCAGCTCTGAACGGCCTGACGAACATCGAGTGCCGCCGGGGGAGCCTGTTCGCACCGGTCGAGGGCGAGACGTTCGACCTGATCACGTGCAACGCGCCGTATGTCGTCTCGCCGGAGCGGCGCTGGGCCTATCGCGACAGCGGCTTCCAGGCCGACGAGCTGTCGGAGCGCGTCGTCCGCGAGGCCGCGCAGCACCTCGCACCGGGCGGGTTCGCGACCGTCCAGGTGAGCTGGCTGGCCCCGACCGAGGACGCGGCGGACGAGCGTGTCCTCGCCTGGGTCGAGGCAACCGGCTGCGACGCCTGGATCCTCCCGACCCTGAGCACGGATGCGCTCGAGCACGCGTCGGAGTGGAACGCACACCTGGCCGGCAGCCCCGAGCAGCTCGGCGAGGCGCTCGACGAGTGGCTCCGGTACTTCGACCGCCTCGGCGTCCGCTGGGTCTCCGAGGGGGTCGTCATCCTGCACCGGGACGCCTCGCACCCGCCGAGCGTTCGGATCGACCCCGTCGATGAGGACGACCTCGACGACGCGGGCGATCAGGTGGTGCAGGCCTTCGCCGCACGAGCGCACCTGGCCGCTCTCGGTTCGGGCGCGGAGCTCGCCGGCGAGCGGGTCACGCTCGCCACTGCGCTGCGCCTTGAGCGCGACATCGAGCCGTCGGAAGACGCCGACGTAGCGATCACCGAGAGCCGCGTCGAGCTCGCCGAAGGGACGAAGCACGTGGTGGAGACGACGGAGGATGCACTCGAGGTGATCGCCTCGCTCGACGGCCGCCGACTCGGCGAAGTGGTCGACGACGTCGCCGCCCGCCTCGATCTCGGCTCAGGCGATGCGACGCGGCTGCAGCGGGAGGCCGTCGCGCTCATTCGCGAGTTGCTCGAGCTCGGAGCGCTCGCGCTTCACCAGCCGGCGAAGCCGTAGCATCCGCAAACTCTCCTGACCGTTTCGTAACGACTGCGGAGTAGCGTCGGCCCGATGCAGAGGTTCCTTCCGGTCGGGAAGGACGCGAAGGGAGCGGCGCGCTTTCTCCTCGCCGCGCTGCCGGCGCTCGGCGCGCTCCTGACCGGTCTGGCCGTCACCGGCGACCTCGTCGGGCGAATGGCGCGGAACCATCCGGGCGCGACCTTCGGTGCGTTCGGCTGCGCAGCCGCGGCGGTCTTTCTCGGCTCGGTGGCGGCCTTCGTCCTCCAGCAGGGCTCGAACGCGGAGCGACAGGTGCTCTACGGCGGGATCGCGGTCCTCGGCGCCGCGCTCGTGTTCGGCGTCTACGCGGGCGTCAGGACGTGGGGCGACCGGACTCAGCCGAGCATCACGGTGACGCCGAAGAGCGGGTCGCTCGTGTCGGTGACGGTTCGCGGAGGAGGGCTCCGGTCGAGCGATCACCTGATCGTCGAGGTCGAGCAGCTGCTGCGCGTCAAGGACGAGCGCGGACTTCGGACCTGGACACCGGGGCAGCCGCTCTACGGCGCCTCGCTCGGCCCCGACAGCGCGGGCAACATCCAGCAGGTCGTCGACGTCCCCCTCCCCGCCGGCGACTTCGACGACGTCGGCGCGCGGGCCTGGGTCGGCGACGAGCCCAGGCCCTGCTACGCGAACGGCAACACGACGGGCTGCGTGCGCGTCCACATCCCCCGCCTGCCGGAGCGGCCCCAGCTCGCGGTCGACTGGGAGACGTTCGTGCGCGCGCCGCGGCTGCTCGTGCGGCTCAAGGCGCGCAACCTGCCGCAGCGGCCGTCACGGTCGATGGCGCTCCGGGTCTACGGGCTGGCCGCGGGCCAGCCGCCGCGCAACCTCGCCGAATGGATGCTCGCGCCGGACGCCAACGGCGTCTTCGACCGACACCTGAGCCTCGTCGTCGGGCGCGCGTTCTCCGACGTCTGCGTCGTCGCCAGCATCACGAGGCGGGAGCCGAGGTGCCCGCCGGCGGTCGAGGACGGCACAGTCTGGTCGCGGCTCGCCGTGCCGAGCCTGTAGTAGCGCAGCCAAGGGGCGAGCCGACACACTGACGGCGGCATGGAGATCGGCGTCTACACGTTCGCGGAGCTTCGGGCCGACCCGCAGACGAGAGAGGTGCCGACGGCCGGCCCGCGCATGCGCGACCTGATGGAGGAGATCCGGCTCGCCGATCAGGTCGGGCTCGAGGTCTACGGCGTCGGCGAGCATCATCGCCCCGACTTCGTCGTCTCCGCGCCGGCCGTCGTGCTGGGAGCCGCGGCCGTCGCCACGCGGAACATCCGGCTGACGAGCGCGGTGACCGTGCTCAGCTCCGACGATCCCGTGCGGGTATTCGAGGAGTTCGCGACGGTCGACCTGCTCTCGGGCGGCCGGGCCGAGATCATGGCGGGCCGGGGCTCGTTCATCGAGTCGTTCCCGCTCTTCGGCTACGACCTGGCCGACTACGACGACCTCTTCGCCGAGAAGCTCGAGCTCCTGCTCGAGCTGCGCGACTCCGTGCGCGTCACCTGGTCGGGCACCCACCGCGCTCCGCTGGCCGATGCGGGCGTCTATCCCCGACCGCTCCAGGCGCCGCTGCCGGTCTGGGTGGCAGTCGGCGGCAACCCCGAGTCGGCGATCCGCGCCGGACGCCTCGGCCTGCCGATGGCGCTCGCGATCATCGGCGGCGAGCCCGAGCGATTCGCGCCGTTCGCCGAGCTGCACCGCGAGGCCGCAGCCCGAGCGGGCCATGGACGCCTGCCGCTCAGCATCAACTCGCACACGTACGTCGCGGACACCTCACAGCAGGCGGCGAAAGAGTTCTTCCCGCCCTACGCGGCGATGATGAACGCGATCGGCCGTGAGCGCGGCTGGTCGGGCATCGGCGAGCGTGAGTTCGATGCGCTCCGTTCGCCCCGTGGCGCTCTCGTGGTCGGGAGCCCGCAGGAGGTGATCGAGAAGATCCTCTTCCAGCACGAGATCTTCGGGCACGACCGGTTCCTCGGCCAGATCAGCGTCGGGACGCTGCCGCACGCCCAGGTGATGCGTGCGCTCGAGCTGCTCGGGACCGAGGTCGCCCCGGTCGTGCGCGCCGAGGTCGCCCGGCGCACCGCAGCCACGGCGGGCGTCGCGGACTGAGCTCTAGGCCAGCGCGGCCTTGATCTCACGGAGCTCGTGTTCGAGCTCCGTCAGCTCGCGGCCGCCTGCCATCAGCCGGACGAGCTCGGGCTGATCGATCTCCTCCTTGGCGAAGTTGCCGATGCTCTGGCCGCGGTTGAGGATCACGAAGCGGTCCCCGACCGGGTAGGCGTGGTGCGGGTTGTGCGTGATGAAGATGACCGCGACGCCCCGGTCGCGCGCCTGCAGCACGTACTTGAGGACGACGCCCGCCTGCTTCACACCGAGGGCGGACGTCGGCTCGTCGAGGATGAGCACCCGCGCGCCGAAGTAGACGGCGCGGGCGATCGCAACCGACTGCCGCTCCCCGCCCGACAGGGTCCCGACCGGCTGGTCGGGATCGCGGATGTCGATGCCCATCTCCTGCAGCTCCTTGCGAACGATCCGCTTCGCCTTGCCGGAGTCGAACCACTGCAACGGCCCGATGCCCTTGCGCGGCTCTGCGCCGAGGAAGAAGTTCCGCCAGATCGACATCAGCGGCACCATCGCGAGGTCCTGGTAGACGGTCGCTATGCCCTTCGCGCGTGCGTCGCGCGGCGATGTGAAGTGAACCTCCTCGCCTTCCACGAGCAGCCGCCCCTCGTCCTGCTGGTGAACTCCGGAGAGCAGCTTGATGAAACTCGACTTGCCGGCGCCGTTGTCACCGAGGATGCAGGTGACCTCGCCGGCGTTCACGTGCATCGAGACGTCCTTCAGCGCGACGACGTTGCCGTAGTACTTCGAGATGTGGTCGGCCTCGAGCAGATGGGCCATCGTCATCTCGCCTTCTGCGCGCGGCTGCGGATCAGCGTGTTGAGCAGAACCGCCGCGAAGAGAATCCCACCCTGGAACGTAAAGGTCCAGTTGCTGTCCCACTGCGCGTCGACGATTCCGAGCTGGACCATGCCGAGCATCGCGGCGCCGAAGAACGTTCCGATGACCGAGCCGAACCCCCCGGTGAGCAAACAGCCGCCGACGACGGCACAGATGATGAAGATGAACTCGAGCCCGATCCCCTCCCCCGACTGCATCGAGCGCAACTCGAGCGCCTCGATGATGCCCATGAGCGCGGCGGTGGTCGACGTCAGCACAAAGAGCACGATCTTCGTCCGCGCAACGGGAACGCCCACGTTGCGGGCGGCGCTCGCATCTCCGCCGGCGCTGTAGATCCAGTTACCGAAGCGTGTCTTCGCGAGCAGCCAGGCGCCGACGAGCGTGATCCCGATCCACCACAGCACCTTGACCTTGTAGTCGTAGTGCGTCAGGTCACCTGCGAAGAACTTACGCGCGGAGTTGAAGCCCGTGGCGCTGTCGATGTTCTGGATCGCGGTCGCCCCGGTGAGCTTCAGAGTCCCGGCCGCGTTCACACCCTGTAGGACGAAAAAGGTCGCCAGCGTGACGATGAAGCTCGGCAGCTTCGTCCTGACGACCGTGATCCCGTTGATCAGGCCGATGACGAGGCCGAACAGCAGCACGAGCGCGATCGCCGGCCAGACATTCATGTCTTGAAACGTCGTGAGATACCCCAGCAGCAAGCCGGAGCTACCGATCATCACGCCGGCAGAGAGGTCGAACTCGCCGCCGATCATCAGGAGTGCAACCGGCACGGCGACGATCCCGTACTGGGCAGCCTGATCGGTCCACCCGGCCGCGATGCCCGGGTCGCCGATCCAGTTGACGGCGCGGGCGAAATACGCAAAGGCGAAGAAGACGGCGACGGCACCCAGGAAGGCACCGATGTCGGGGCGGGTGAGCAGCCGAGCCAAGGGCCCGACCCGCACGAGCCGCTCGTCCTGAGGAGCCGGAGCCGGCGCCGTCGTCTCGGTCACAGAGCGGAGACACTCCCTTCACGTCGGCGTGTGGGCGGCCGACGCGCGGCCGCCCACACGTTTCGGACTAGCGCGTGCCTTTCTTGGCGAGGGCAGCGACCTTGTCCGCGTTCGCCTTGTTGATGATGCCGGGGCCGGTCAGCACCGGCTGGCCGTTTCCGACCGTGTTCAGGTTGGTCACGTACAGGACGGCGAACACGACAGGCAGATAACCCTGCAGATACTGCTGCTGGTCGATTGCGAACAGCATCCTGCCCGCCTGGATCTCCTTGATCGCCCCGCCGACGTCGAACGTGCCGATCTTCGTCCCCTTCGGGCACGACGGGATGCACGGGATGGTGACGTCAGGGTCGAGACCGAGGAAGGCGTCGAGCTTCTTGTCGGCATTGAACGCCGCCTTGACCTTCGCCTTCGTCCCGGGAATGTCGGACTTCGCATTCGGGATCGTCAGCACCTTGACGTTGGCGCCGCCGAGCACCGACTTCACGCCGGACGCCCGCTGCTGCAACCCCGAGTTGCTCGCCTCGTGGATGACGACCAGGACCTTCTTCGCGCCGGCCTTCTTGAACTGCTTGCCGGCGCCCTTGCCGGCGACGTCCTCCGTCTGGCCGACGTGCACCTCGTACGTCGACAGCGAATCGAACGCGCCGAGCCCGGAGTTGACGGTGATGATCTCGATGCCCTTCTTCGAGGCCTTCGTCAGCGGGTCCTTGAGCGCGCTCGCGTCGGGCACGGACGTCGCGATCACCTTCGCACCGGCGGCGACGGCCGCGTTGATGCCCGCAACCTGCTTCGCGACGTTGTTGTTCGCATACACCTGGGTGACGCTGACGCCGCGGGATTTCAGGTCCTTCGCGGCCTGATCGACACCCTTCTTGAAGACCGACCAGAACGACCCGGTGTCTCCGTGCGTCACGACGGCGACCTTGATCGACCCCGCATTCGCAGCGGCGAACGCCGCGGCCGCCGGCGAGCCGAGAACCGTGATGCCGGCTGCGGCCACGCCGCCGGAGACGAGCAGGCCGCGCCGAGTCGTCCGCGTCAGCCCTTCCTCCAAGACCTCCTCGCTCATCGAGCCTCCCTCTTCCGTGGATGGACAGGACGTGGTCAAGGCGATTCTCATCACGTCGGGCGCGGCTTTTCCAGCCCAACCTCCCCGATCGCCACCGGACGCCGCTCGGAGCGCGACCGGTCGGCCGCCAGCGCGGCCACGAGCGCGGCTCTTGCCTCCGCGAGCGGACAGAGGCTGTCGCCGTCCGATCGGACCGTGTCGACGAAGGCGGCGAGCTCGGCTCGATAGGCGACCCCGAAGCGGTCGAGGAAGTTGGCGTAGCCCTGATTCCGCGGCCGCTCCTGGCCCGGCTCGACGGAGCGAAGCGGGCTGCGGGCATCCAGGCCGACCGCAATGCTGTCCTCGGTCCCGAATACCTCGAGGCGCACGTCGTAGCCGAGCGGGTCGCGCCGCGTTCCCGAGACGATCACGAGCGCTCCGCTCGCCAGCCGCAGGACGGCCGCCGAGACGTCGACGTCTCCGTGCCCTGCGATCCAGGGCGTCTCGAGGGCGGCCCCGTCCGCGTACACCTCCACGATCTCCTCGCCGCTCACGAAGCGGATCGAGTCGAAGTCGTGGATGTTGAGGTCGCGGAAGATGCCGCCGGACGATGCGATGTATTCCTCGGGCGGCGGCGCTGGATCGTGGGTCGCGGCACGGATAACGAGAATCCGCCCGACCGCGCCGGTCGCGACCGCGTCGCGCGCGGAACGATGGCCCGCGTCGAAGCGGCGCTGGAACCCGACCTGCACGAGGATCCCGGCGCGCGCGACGTCCTCGATGACGCTATCGATCGTCGCGAGGTCTAGCCCGACCGGCTTTTCGCAGAACGCCGGCATGCCGGCGTGAGCCGCCAGCCGCAACAGCGGGGCGTGGCCCGGCGTCGCGGTCGCGATCACGAGCGCGTCGACGCCGCCCTCGACGAGCGCCTCGGGGCTCTCGGCTGTAAGGGCGCCGAGTTCGCCCGCCAGCCGACGCGCGAGGTCGGCGTCGGCATCGGCCAGGCTCAGCGTGGCGACGCCTTCAAGCGCGAGCAGCGTCTCCGCGTGGAAGGCGCCGATCCTCCCCACTCCGACCAGGCCGACGTGCAGCGGCGCAGCCACTCCCGCGCAGCTTAGGGGCTGCAACGAAATGACCGCGACGGAGGCGCGTCGTCGCGGGCGAGTTAGGCCTGTGCTTGTGCGCGTGGTCGGGCTTCGGCAGCCTCGACGCGCTCGAGCCATGGTTTGGCCTGGAGGCGTTCGAACGTTTCGCGTGCTTCGGTGAGCATCGGCTCGGCGTCGCTCGCTCGGTCTTCGGACACGAGCCACTCGCCGTGATCGGTGAGGGTGACGGCAAGCCAGAACGGCATCCCGAATTCGCGGAAGGTCGCGGCAGCGGCGACGAACCCACGCTCGGCCTTCGCGCTCTTGCCGTCGTCGGCGGCGAGCCGGGCGCGGAAGCGGGCGGCGTGCGCACGGAGGCTCGGGGCGAGCCGCCCCGGCGGCAGCGTCTCGATCGACGTGAGCAGCTGCTCGGCGCGTTCGCGTTCGCCGAGCGCGAGCGCGGCTTCGAGCGCTTGGGGGTAGACGACCTTGACCGCCTGGTCCGCCGGGCGGCTCTCGAAGGTCGCGGCCAGCACCTCGTCCGCGGCGGCGAGCGCTTGCCGTTCCTTTCCCTCCGCGGCCAGCACGACCGCCTCGGCGGCGCGGTAGCCCGTTCGCGACTGGACGTCGGCCGATGTCGCGTGGCGGGCGTGGAGGGAGAGCAGGTGGCGGGCGTCCTCGAGTCTCCCTTGCGCGACGAGCGGCTCCGGCAGGGCGATCAAGAAGGTGGCGGTCAGCTCAACGAGCCGCTCTTCGGGGACTTGGTTGAGCAGGCTTAGTGCTTCTGGCCACCGGCCGGTGAGCGCGTGCGACCAGGAGAGCTCCCCGAGCAGCCGCTGTTCAAAGGCGCGGTCGCCGACCCGGCGTGCGAAGGAGATGCCATGCTCGAGTTGGACGGTGGCCTCCTCGCAGCGGTCACGTCGATGGAGGATGTCGCCGAGGTTGTTGTAGGCGCGCATGGCGGCGGCTGGAAGCTCGTACTCGAGCGCGAGGTCGAGGGCGCGCTTGATCAGCGCCTGCGCCTGCTCGAGGCGGGAGCGGAAGGTCGCGATCACGCCGGCGCTGTTCAGCGCCTCGGCGAGCACTTCCGGCAGCCAGAGCGATTCGGCCAGCTCCAGCGCCGTCTCCACCCGCTGCGAGGCCAACTCCAGCTCGCCCTTCAAGAGGTGCAGCCGGCCGAGCTGGGCGGCGAGTGCGGCGATGTCTGCGTCGGGCTCCTCGCCCTCGAGCTCGGCCCAGGCGCGCTCCATCCGCTCGAGCGCCTCGTCGAGCTGTCCGCGGCGCCATTCGACCTCGCCGAGGCGGGCGGTCAAGCGAGCTGCCTGATGCCGCTCGCCGGCGTCCGCAAAGAGCGCCAGCGCCTGCTCGAAACGGATCTTCGCCGGCTCGTTGCGGCCGGCGCGCAGGGCCATTTCGCCGGAGCGTTCGAGCAAGCGTGCCTGCTCGTGCGGCTGCTCCGCGAGCGACGCCGCCTGCTCGAAGTAGTGCTCGGCCTCCTCGCTCGCGGCCAGCGATGCCGCGCGCTCGCCTGCGCGGGCGAGCAAGTCGGCCGCGCGTTGCTTGATTTGCTCGGCGTCGGCATCCTCCGGTGCCGTCTCGTAGGCTGCGAGGTAGTGGGAGGCGAGCACCTCGACCACCTCCTGCTCGGAGAGGAATGCCTGCTCGATCTGCATCGCGGCGGCGAGGTGGCGAGTCTTGCGCTCACGTTTGGAGAGCGTCTCGTAGGCGACCCGGCGAACGAGGTCCTGCAGAAAGCCGTACTGGCCGTGCTCGGGCGAGCGCGGGTCGGCCTGGATCGACAGCACCTCCTTGCGCACGAGGCCGGCGAGCAGCGGCTCAAGCTGTAACTCGTCCAGGCCCGAGATGACCGCGAGTGCCTGGCGCGTGAACGTCTTGCCGAACACGGCTCCGTCCTGGAGCAGCCGCCGCTCCTCGATCGACAGGCCGTCGAGGCGGGCGGCGATCAGCGCCTGCAGCGTCTCCGGCACCTCCAGCGTCTCGATCGGCCCCACCGGCCGGTAGACGCTCCCCTCCTGTACCAGGAGGCCGCGGTCGAGCAACATCCGCACCGTCTCAACCGCGTACAGCGGCACTCCCTCCGCGCGCGCGAGGATCCGCGCCCGCAGCTCTCTCGGGTAGGCCGGGCACGAGCCCCGCCAGCAGCTCCTGCATCGCTTGCTCGGGCAGCGGCTCCAGATAGATCGCGTTGAACGTGCGGCTGCCCGCGCCCCAGGTCGGCCGCCGCTCGAGCAGCTCGGGGCGGGCGAGCGTGATCACAAAGAGCGGATGGTCGCGCGACCACTCGAGCAGGTACTCGACGAAGTCGAGCAGGCTCGCGTCCGCCCAGTGCATGTCCTCGAACACCATCGCCACCGGGTCGGTGTCGGCGAGGCGCTCGAAAAACAACCGCCAGGCGCCGAACAGCTCTTCCTGTCCGCGCGCCTGCCGCTCCTCCAGCCCGAGCAGGTGCGCCAGACGCGGCTCGACGAAGCGTCGCTCCTCCTCGTCGAGCAAGTACTCGCTCAGCGTCGCCTGCAGCTTGGCAAGCGCGGAGGCCGGCTCCTCCTCCTCGGCGATCCGGCAGCGCATCCGCACCATGTCCGCCAACGCCCAATAGGTGACGCCCTCACCGTAGGCGAGACAGCGGCCCCGATGCCATCAGGGTCGTCTGCGG
The DNA here is from genome assembly GCA_963711545.1 of uncultured Actinomycetes bacterium. Lineage (GTDB taxonomy): Bacteria > Actinomycetota > Thermoleophilia > Gaiellales > Gaiellaceae > 3-1-20CM-4-69-9. The sequence continues at coordinate 781,776 of CAVQEP010000010.1, read as the reverse complement.
CAGCCCGTCCATGTACTTGAAGAACTCCCAGCCGAGCCGTGACTTGCCGATCCCGCCGATCCCTCGTCACCGACACGAGGAAGGCCTTGCGCTCTCTCTGCGCTCGCGTGGAACAGCTCCTTCAACAGCCGCAACTCCCGCTCGCGGCCGACGAACGGCGCCTCCAACCCCTCCGTCCTTGAGCGCGCCACGCCTCACCCGGTCACTACCCGTAGCGCCCGCCACACCGGCACAAGCCCCGTCCTTGCCCTTCACCTCGTATCGCCGCCGACTCGTACTACCACCGCCTGCTCTGTCGCCCGCCGCGTCCCCTCACCCACGAAGACCCTCACCCGACGCGCCGCGTACTGCAGACGCACGCCGTATTGACGAGATCTCCGGCCACCATCCCTTCCCCCTCCGCGCCCAGCGTCACCGCCGCCTCACCGCTCAATACACCGCGCGCGCGCGCAGCTCCGAGGCGCCTACCTCCTCGCCCAGCGCCTGCACCGCCGCCACCAGCTCGAGCGCCGCCCGCACCGCCCGCTCCGCATCATCCTCCGGTCGCTACCGCGCACCCCACACCGCCATCACCGCATCGCCGATGAACTTCTCCACGGTCCCGCCATACCAGCCCGTCAGACGCCGACACGTCTCGAAGTAGCGGGACAAAAGCTCCCGCACCTCCTCCGAATCCCGCTACCTCCGACAAACTCCGTAAACCCCACCAAATCCGCGAACAACACCTACACTAAACGACGCTCAGCCAGCCGTGCCTCTGCACGGCGGCGCAGGCAACGACAGTCCGTCGGTCGCGACTCCCTCGGCGCGCGCAGCTTAGGGGAGCCGCCGCCGGCCGCGCTCGTCGGTAGTCGGCCGCACCGCGGTCAGCGTCGTCCCGGATGTGTGCCGCGTATCCATGCCCGAGTCTGCGGTGGTGCGCCTGCTCCGAAGACGCCGGCGGTGGAAGCGGATCCTGCTCATGTCCGCGGTCGGCCTCGTCGTCCTCTTCGCCTTGATCCAGGCCGTCCCGTACGGTCGCAGCCACTCGAACCCGCCGGTCACGCAGGAGCCGAAGTGGGACTCGGCTCAGACCAGAGCGCTGGCGCAGCGGGCATGCTTCGACTGCCACAGCAACCTCACGAAGTGGCGCTGGTACTCGAACATCGCGCCCATTTCATGGCTCGTCCAGCGCGACGTCGACGGCGGCCGGGGCACACTCAACTTCTCCGAGTGGAACAAGCCGATGGATTCTTCGGCGGGCGACGTCGCGGACGCGATCCGCAGCGGCTCCATGCCACCGTGGTTCTACGTCCTCCTGCATTCGAGCGCCAAGCTCAGCTCGGCCGAGAAGGACGCCCTCGTCCGAGGGCTCGACGCCACCTTCGCGGCGTCGCCGCCGAAGGGCGGCGGCGGATAATCCGTCGTAAGCTGGCGCTGTTCGAAAAGGGAGGAAAGATGATCGACCATGTGACCGCGAACGTCACAGACTTCGGCGCGGCGAAGGACTTCTACAGCCAGGCGCTGGCCCCGCTCGGATACTCGGTCCAGATGGAGTTCCCCGGGGCCGCCGGGTTCGGCAGCCCCGAGGGGATTCCCGATTTCTGGATCGGCTCGAGCCCCGAGCGCGGCGCGACGCATTTCGCCTTCAGCGCGAGCGATCGCGCGATGGTCGACGCGTTCTACGCGGCGGCGATGGCGGCGGGCGGGAAAGACAACGGCGCGCCCGGTCTGCGGCCGCACTACCACGAGAACTACTACGCGGCCTACGTCCACGACGCCGACGGCAACAACCTCGAGGCGGTGTGCCACCAGCCGGAATAGGCGGGGGCCAAGACCCCGCTTCACGGCTCCTGACCGCGCTGCTCGCGGTCGCGGTCGGGATCGCATTTGCGGACTCCTCGATCGTCGTGCTGGCGCTGCCTGAGCTCTACACGCGCTTCGACACCACGATCGAGGGCGTCGCGTGGGTCGTCACCGCGTACAACGCGGCGGTTGCGGTGACGGCACTGGCGCTCGTCTTCCTCGTCCACAGGCTCCGGGCCGCGTGGGTCCTCGCCGGCGGGCTGCTGCTCTTCACGGCGGCGTCGATCGCGTGCGCGCTCGCGCAGAGCCTCGCGTTCCTGATCGCGGCGCGCTGCGCGCAGGGGATCGGCGCGGCGGTGCTGCTGGCCGGCTCCCTGCCGGTGCTCGCTTCCGTCGCGGGCTCGACCCGGCGCGGAGCGACCGTGTGGATCCTCGCCGGGACCTTCGGCGCGGCGCTCGGGCCTGCCCTCGGCGGAGCCGTGACACAGGCTTTCGGCTGGCGGGCGATCTTCGCGGCGCAGGCGCCGCTCGCGGCGCTCGGGCTCGTCGCGGTCTTCACCGCCCATGTCTCGCCGGCGCTCGAGGAGGGCTGGCGTCCACGGCTCGCGCACTTGGTACCTGCGAACGTCTGCATCGGGCTCCTGTTCGGCGCCCTCGTCGGCGTGCTCTTCCTCTCCGTCCTGCTCGTGATCACCGTCTGGGGCTACTCGCCGATCGCGGGAGCGGGCCTCGTGAGCGTCCTCCCGGCCGCGACTCTCGCGGTGCGGCCCCTGGAAAGGCGCCTCCCCCGCTTCACAGCCGTCTGCGGAGGAGCCGGGCTCCTCTCCCTCGGCCTGGTCGGGCTCGCGTTGCTCCCGTCGGCGAGCGTCGGCTTCCTACTCGGCTCGCTCGCGCTCTGCGGGGCGGGGCTCGGCCTGGCGATCCCGATCCTGTCCTCCGCGGCGCTCGACCTCGGTGCCGGCCTGACCCGCACCGGGACGCTGTCCATCGGCGTCCGCCACCTGGGTCTCGTCCTCGCGCTGGCGTCGATCGCGCCGTTGCTCGCGTCCGAGTTGCCGCCGGCGGGACACCGGGCGGAACTGAAGGCGACTGCGGTGCTCCTCGACGGGCAAATCGGCCTGTCCAAGAAGATCTCCGTCGCACTCGACGCCCGGGCCGAGTTCGCCCGCGCGAAAGCGGGTGAGATCCCCGATCTCACCCGACCCTTCGACGCGCACGGCGCGCGGCATGATCCGGCTCTCGCCGCGGTGCGCGACCGCCTCGTCTCGGCGATCGCCGACACGATCACGCGCTCGTTCCGATGGGCGTTCCTCCTCTCGGCGGGGCTGGCTGCCGGCGCTCTCGGCGTCGCCCTGGCCTTCCGACGCCGCGAGATCTTCGGATGAAGAGCCGGGCCGCCGGTGCCCTGGTCGTCCTCATCGCCCTTTTCGTCGCGGCCGTGGCGCTCGTCGGCGTCGAGCTCGGAAAGGGAGCGGCGAGCAGCGGCCCGAAGGTGATGAACCCGTGCAAGCCGAGGGCGCCGTTCCCCGGCAGCGGGCTCGACGCGACGATTCAGCGGATCGTCCTCGACGGGCTCGACGGCGCCGCGTGCAGCCTGCACACGACCCGCGAGGAGCTCGTTCTCTCGCTCGGGCCCGAGACCGATGTGCGCCCGAAGCGGTGGGACGAGCACACGATCGAGATCGCCGTCCGGTCGGGGCTCCGCCGCTCGGTCGACGAGGCCGAGCGCCGCGGGGACATCCCTCCGCTGATCGCGCGCGTCGCCCGGCGCTTCGTCGCCGACGCGCCGATCGACGTGCTGATCAGGGGTGGGATCCGCCTGAGCGACCTGATCCCATAGTGCTTCCGGCCGGAAGTACGGTCTTGATTGGCCGGCGAACAAGCGAGCCTCGCAAGGACGCAGGGAGCGCTCGTACTGGAGAAGTACGGGCGCGACCGAGGACAAGGCGAGGCGACGCTTTGCAGCCGGCGCAGGCTGGGCGTATTTGCGGCCGGGAGCACTAAGGTCACTCGGCGCAGGTGAGCCCGTGCCTCCGCATGACTTCGCCCAGCGCGGCGAAGTCGGGCGGGCCGCCGGCCGCGCCGTCGAGGACGGCAGCCACCTCGCGGAAGTAGTCGGGACCGAGAATCCCGGGAGTCACGATCGCGAGCGCCTTTGCGTCCACGTCCTGCGTATTGTCGAACTGGTGGACGGCACCACGGGGGATGCAGAGCGCCTCGCCGGGGCCGATGTCGACCTGGGTCCCCTCGATCGTCCAGGTCAGGACGCCCTCGAGGCCGTAGATCGTCTCCTCGTACCCGTCATGGCTGTGGCCGGCTGCGACCTTCGTGCCTGCGGGAACATCGAACTCGAAGACCGCGACGGTTCCACCCGACTCGTCACCTTCGACCAGAAAGCGGATCGCCAGCGGCCCGACCTTGATCTCGTCGCGCGTGATTGTCGCCATGGGTGTTTCCTCCTCCTGCAGTTGATGGTAAAGTGACTTGACCATATATGACTAAGCGCGATCCGTCAAGTCCCTTTACTAACTCTAACCCGCCGGCGGAGACGCCGTTCGGGCCGCCGCTGATCGGAGCGCTGCTGCGGATCCCGTGGGAGGCCGTGCAGCGACACATGCTCGGCCGGCTCCACGAGCACGGCTTCGACGACCTCGACGCGGCGCACTTGAACGTCTTCCAGTACCCCGGGCCGCAGGGCGCGCGGCCCTCGGAGCTGGCCGCACGGCTCCGGATCAGCAAACAGGCCCTCAACTACCTGCTCGGCGAACTGGAGCGCCTGGACTACCTCGAGCGCCGACCGGATCCCGACGACCTACGCTCCAAGCGCGTCGCACTCACGCCACGCGGCACTTCCGCGATCCACGTGATCCGAGAGGCCGTCGGCGAGGTCGAAGACGCCTGGGCCGGTCAGCTCGGCCGGAAGGCGTTCGACGACCTCCGCCGTCTCCTCCTCGCCCTCAACGAAAGCGCGCACGGAACCGCTGAAACCCCCGGCGGATCCGGCGCATGACGAATAGCCCGAGCACGACGCCGGCGGAGAGGCGGAGAGCTTGTCGACGCGGGAATCGCGACGGTCCGTCAGCTTCGCCATCTCGGGCGCGCGCTCGACGGCTTCGTGCCGCTCGGCGCGACCGATCCGGTAGAGGTAGGAGAAGACGAGGAGGTTCTGCTCGACGGTGAGAGTGACGTCGAGGTTGTCCAGCTGCGGCGCGACTCCGGCGACTTCCCCGCTCCATTCGGTTCGAGCAGGCCGACGCACGTGCCGACGGGCACGTCGAGATCGAGCCCGTCGACGGCCGTGATCGGACCGTAGCGCTTGACGACGCTACGCAGGCAAATCGCCGACTCTGCCACGGAGTCGGCTACGCAGCCTCGGACACGGGCTCCGCCTCGGCGTGTTCGTGCGCCGCCACAGCGGACGTACGCAAGACTCCCGCCCCGAGCGCAGCAGCCGAGATCGCGAAGATCGCACCGACGAGGAATGCCAGGTGGTAGCCGCCGTTGAGCGCGGCGAGCGGCCCATGGCCCGACGCCGTCAGCGTGTCGGTGCGGGACGCCGCGAGGCTGGCGAGGATCGCGAGCCCCAGGGCGCCGCCCATCATGAAGGACGTGTTGACGAGCCCCGACGCGAGACCGGACTCCTCCGGCGCGACGTCGCTCATCGCTGCGAGCAGCAGCGGGTTGAACGCCACGCCCGCGCCAAAGCCGAGCAAGATCATGCTCGGCAGAACGTCGACGGCGAAGTGGCCGCCCACCGGCGCGCGGGTGAAGAGCACAAGCCCGGTCGCCGCCAGCAGCAGCCCGATCCCGAGCGCTCTCCTGATGCCGAACCGCATCACGATCTTCGCCGAGAGCCCGAGCGAAAAGATGCCCATGATCAGGTTCGCCGGCAGGAAGGCGAGCCCGACCTGAAGCGGGCTGTAGCCGAGCACGAGCTGAAGATAGAGGGCGGAGAGGAAGAACCAGGCGAACATCGCCGCGGCCCACATCACGCCGACCACGTTCGCAGTCGCGACGTTGCGCAGCTTAAAGAGACGGAGCGGCACCAGCGGCGAGCTCACGCGTGACTCGATCACGAGGAAGGCCGCGAGCAGTACGACCGCGCCGCCGAGCAGGCCCAGCGTCTGTCCGGATGTCCATCCCTTCTCGTTCCCGTTCACGATCGCGTAGACCGCCAGCATCAGTGACGAGGTCACGGTCACGGCGCCCCAGACGTCGAGGCGCGCTCCGGCGACCGACCTGTGCGCCGTCGGCACGAGCCGCACCGAGAGGAAGTACACGAGGACGCCGATGGGGACGTTGACGAGGAAGATCCAGTGCCAGTTGAGGACGTCGGTGAGGATGCCGCCTAGAAGGACGCCGAGGCTGCCGCCGCCGGCGGCGACGAACCCGAAGACGCCCATCGCCTTCGCGCGCTCGACCGGCTCGGTGAAGAGGTTCATCATCAGCGAGAGCGCGACCGCCGACACGACGGCGCCGCCGAGGCCCTGCACGGCACGCGCGGCGACGAGGAATCCCTGCGAGGTCGCAAGCCCACAGCACACGGAAGCGGCGGTAAAGAGCGTGATCCCGGCGAGGAACAGGCGCCTGTGCCCGTACAGGTCGCCGAGCCGGCCACCGAGGAGCAGGAAGCCGCCGAAGGTGAGCAAGTAGGCGTTCACGACCCACGCGAGCGAGGTCGGTGAGAAGCCGAGGTCCTGCCTGATCGACGGCAGCGCGACGTTCACGATCGTCGAGTCGAGGACGATCATGAGGCTTCCCATGCACAGCACGATCAGGGCGTACCAGCGCCTGCGTGTGTCTGCCTCGGAGGTCACGTGCTGCTCCACTTCGCCTTCATGCCTGCCCATCGTCTCTTTCTCCTTCTCCTCGTTGACCTTGACTCTTGGACGCTGCGTCGCACGGAAACTCATCGCGGGAGACTGCGGCCAGCACCACGGTCTCCTTTCCGCGGTTGCGGAGAGCCCGTAGGGGAAGCCCGACGAGCCACAGCATGTCGCCGTGACCGAAACGGCACCTGGCCCCGCTCACCGCCTCGAGCTCCAGCTCTCCGCGTTCGACGACGACTAGGGCGTCACGCCACTCCTCCGAATCGTAGACACGCTCCGCTCCCGACGGGACGGCGACGATCCTCAGGCGAAACGGCGGCTGCACGAGTGGGGATCACGCTCGGTAGGTGAGCAGGACAATCCCGGAGCCGAGCTCCTGCGAGCCGACGAGCTCGAGAGTCGTCGGGGCTCCGTCCTCGAAGAGACGCTTGCCGCTCCCGAGCACGATCGGATGCACCATCAGCCGGTACTCGTCCACGAGCCCGTGCTCCCTCAGCGTGCGGATCAGGCGCGCGCTCCCCGCGACGAGGATGTCCTGGCCGGGCTGCTCCTTGAGCTTCGCGACCTCCTCGGCGACGTTCTCGCCGATCACTGTCGAGTTGTTCCAGTCGGCCTTCTGCAGCGTCGTCGACACGACATGCTTCGGGAGGCCATTCATCCGATCTGCGAAGCCGCTCTCGTCGGCCATGCTGGGCCACGCGGCCGCGAACCCTTCGTAGGTGACACGGCCGAGCAGGAGCGCGTCGGCGGCGAAGAGCTCGTCGAACTTGACCTTCATCGCCTGGTCGCTCGGGAACTTGAAGCTCCACCCGCCGTGCTCGAAGCCCTCGCCGCCGCCGGGGTCCTCCATCACGCCGTCGAGCGTGACGAACTCCGAAACCACGATCTTCCTCATCGCACCGCTCCTAGTCCTCGATTCCTTACTCGCTCAGACCCCGGCCGGGCGGAAAACTCATCGGCCCCGAAGGCCTAGCCGGGGTGGTCGGGTAGGCCGAAGAGCGGGAAGAGCGTGTCGGTGTCGAGGAAGAAGGTGAAGCCGGCGATCCGGCCGCCCGACAGCTCGAGCACCTGGAGTGACCACGGCTCGAACGAGCCGCCCGGCGTCGGGCGGTACTGGCCGAAGGCGGGCGATCCGTTCGCCACGGTCGGGATGAGGCGCGAGCCCCGGCAGCCGGCTCCGGTGCCGAACCACCACCCGAGGATGTCCTGCCGCCCGCTGAGCCAGAGCTCGTACGGCGGCATCGACTGTGTGGCGTCCTCGTGGATCAGTGCGGTCAGCGACTCCATGTCGTAGCGCTGGAATGCGTCCAGGTAGCGGGCGAGCAGCTCGTTCTCCTCCGCCCCGAGCTCCGGCGGCCCGTTGGCCGGATCGACGTCGCCGGCGGCAAGTGTCGAGCGCGCGCGCTGGAGCGAGCTGTTGACGGAGGCGACCGAGGTGCCGAGCAACTGTCCGACCTCGCTCGCCTTCCACCGCAAAACCTCTCGAAGGATCAGCACCGCCCGCTGAGCCGGCGGGAGGTGCTGGAGCGCCGCGATGAAGGCGAGCCGGATCGTCTCGCGCCGGAGTGCGACCTCGGCGGGATCGTCCTCCGACGACGACACGCGGCTGTCCGGGATCGGCTGAATCCAGGTCGCCTCGGGGAGGGTGCGCCCGACCGGCGCGGCAGCGGTCTGTGCCGGCCCGAGGTCCATCGGGAGCACGCGACGCTCCTTGCCGCCCAGCAGGTCGAGGCAGACGTTCGTCGCGATGCTGTACAGCCAGGTGCGGAGGGCGGATCGTCCCTGGAAGCGGTCGAAGCTCCGCCACGCGCGCACCATCGTCTCCTGCACCGCGTCTTCGGCCTCGAACGGCGAGCCCAGCATCCGGTAGCAGTGAGCGGTGAGCTCGGCCCTATAGGGCTCCAGTTCGAGCTCCGGCTTCCTGTGGACGGCCATGCCCGCGCCTGCGGCGGCCTCGGGTGTCGGTGCGAAACGGATCATCCGAGGAGGTCCATCGTAGGTGGACCGCTCCCCCGTGTGTCGAGCACCCCGGAAGGGCTAGACCTTCGCCTCTTCCTTCTCCTTCTTCGCGTCCTCGATCACCTTCTGGGCGATGTGCGAGGGAACCTCTTCGTAACGCAGGAAATGCATGTGGTAGTCGCCGCGGCCGCCGGTCATCGACGTGAGCGCCTGCGAGTAGGTGAGGATCTCGGCCATCGGCACCTCTGCCTTGATCGTCGTCATGCCGCCGCGCGGCTCCATCCCCTGCAGCCGTCCGCGCCTCGAGTTGAGATCGCCGTTGACCGCACCGACGGCCTCGTCGGGCGCGGTCACCTCGACCTCCATGATCGGCTCGAGCAGCACGGGGTCCGCCTGCTCGTAGGCCGATTTGAACGCCATCGAGCCGGCGATCTTGAACGCCATCTCCGACGAGTCGACGGTGTGGTAGGAGCCGTCGACGAGCACGACCCGCAGCCCCTGCACGGGCGCGCCGGCGAGCTCACCGTGCACCATCGCCTCCTGGATCCCCTTATCGACGGCAGGACGGAAGCTCTGCGGGATGACGCCGCCGACGATCTTGTCCACGAACTCGTAGCCCTGGTGGCCGTCGAGGGGCTCCAGCCGGATGACGCAGTCGCCGAACTGCCCGCGCCCGCCGGTCTGTTTCTTGTAACGCCCCTGGGCGCGTGCCTCCTTGCGGATCGTCTCGAGATAGGGCACGCGCGGCTGGTGTAGGTCGACTTCGACGTTGAACCGGCTCCTGAGCCGGTCGACAGCGACCTCGACGTGCATCTGCGAAAGCCCGCTCAGGAGCTGCTCGCCGGTCTGCTGGTCGCGCCTCATCTGGATCGTCGGGTCCTCTTCGCCGAGGCGCCGCAGGCCGGCCGCCATCTTCTCCTCGTCGCCCTTCGACCTCGGCGTCACCGCGAAGCTCATCACGGGCTCCGGAAAGCCGATTTGCGGGATCTCAACCTGACGCTCCGCGTCGAGGAGGACGTCACCGGTCTGCGTCTCCTTGAGCTTCGCAACCGCGCCGATGTCTCCCTCGCCGAACTCCGTGACCTGGGTGTGCTCCTTTCCCTGCACCTGCAGCAGCTGGCCCAGCCGCTCCTTCCCGTGCGAACGCGCGTTCACGATCGTCGAGTCGCCCTTGAGCGTTCCGTTGAGGACGCGGAAGAGGTTGATCCGCCCCGCGAAGGGGTCCGCGATCGTCTTGAAGACGAACACGGCCGTGCCGTCGCCGTCGACGCTGATCGGCGCACCCTTCTTGGCAGGGGACGGGACGCCCTCCACGAGGAGGTCGAGCACGCGCTGTGGTGCCCAGATTCTTCGAGGCGACGCCGCAGGCGACCGGGAAGACGTCCCCGCGCGTCACGGCCTCCTTCAGCGCGCTGGTCACTTCTTCCGCCGAGAGCTCCTGCCCGTCGAGGTAGCGCTCCATCAGCCCTTCGTCCGTCTCCACGACGGAGTCGAGCAGCTTCTCGCGGTACTCGTCGACAACCGCCTGCATGTCGGTCGGAATGTCGGTCGGTGCTCCTTCGCGCCCGCCTTGGGGATCCATGTACGCCTGCATGTGCAGCAGGTCGACGATGCCGGTCAGCTCGTGCTCCGCCCCGATCGGGAGGTGCACGGCGACGCACTTGTCCGAAAGCTGCGCCTTCAGCGCGTCGAGAGCCCTGAAGAAATCGGCCCGCTCGCGGTCGAGCATGTTCACGAACACGACCCGCGAAAGGCCGGCCTCCTCGGCTCGCTGCCAGTGGCGGCTCGTCTGGACCTCGACGCCCATCACGGCGCTGACGGTGAAGAGGGCACCCTCGACGACGCGCAGCGCGGCGATCGCATCGCCCTGGAACCCGGCGTCGCCGGGCGTGTCGATCAGGTTGATCTTGCGCCCCTGCCATTCGAGGTGGGCGACCGACGCGGAGAGGGACATCTGGCGCCGCTGCTCGTCGTCGTCCCAGTCGCTCACCGTCGACCCGGACTCGACCGTGCCGAGGCGGTTCGTCGCGCCGGACTGGAAGAGCAGCGCCTCGACGAGCGACGTCTTCCCCGTACCGCGGTGCCCGACGACTGCGACGTTGCGGATCTTCCCCGGCTCTGCTCCCATGCGGTGGCTACCTCCGTGCGACGCGGTTTGCGCGGGGGATGCTATCGCGGCGGTTCAGGTCTCCAGCGAGGCCCGTGTCGTCGACCCGGAGAGTCGCGCCTTCAGGCGCAGGATCGCCTTCGTGTGGAGCTGGGAGACCCGCGACTCGGTGACGCCGAGGACCTCGCCGATCTCGCGGAGGGTGAGCTCCTCGTAGTAGTAGAGCGTCACGACGAGCTTCTCGCGCTCCGGCAGGCGCGCGATCGCCTCGCCGATCGCCTCCCTCATCTCCGTCTGGGAGAGGGCGCCCTGCGGGTCGGGCGCCTCGACGTCCTCGATCGTGTCGATCAGCGCCACCTGGTCGCCGCCGCCGCTGCTCACGGTCCAGAGCTCGTCGAGCGCCGCGATCGAGGAGCGGGAGATGTCCGTGAGCGATTCCTCCAGCTCGTCGGTCGAGATGCTCAGCTTCTCCGCGATCTCCTCGTCGGTCGGCGCGCGATGGAGCCTCCGCTCGAGCTCGGCGATCGCCCGCTCGATGTCACGCGCCCGCGCTCGGACCGATCGTGGCACCCAGTCCATCGCGCGCAACTCGTCGATGATCGAGCCCTTGATGCGGGCGATGGCATAGGTCTCGAACTTGACGTCGCGCTCGGAGTCGTAGCGCTCGATGGCGCCGATCAGGCCGAGCAGGCCGTACGAGACGAGGTCGCCCTCGTCGACGTGCGCGGGCAATCCGGATCCGAGCCGCCCGGCGACGTACTTGACGAGCGGCGCGTACGTGAGGATGAGGCGGTCACGTAGAGCCTTGTCGTCTTTGTTGGCGCGAAACAGGCGCCACAGGGACTGGGTGTCCTCGACCTCTGCCACGCGGGAGAGGATACGCACTGTTTCGGCTCACCTGAACGCGCGGAATGCCAGTGTGGCGAGCCAGGCGGCGAGCGCCGCGGCGGCGGCGACGACGACCCAGCGGCCGACCTGATGGCCGGCACCGTGGGCGGCTGCGTACGCGACGCCGGCGAAACCGACGGCGAGGAGCGTGAAGAGGGCGCCGAGTGCGGGTCGCTGCTTCACGGACGGAGGGAACGCGAAGAGGGCACGGCTACAATCCTCTCCCAGAGCCCAGGGGCGTAGCTCAGTTGGTAGAGCGGCGGTCTCCAAAACCGTAGGCCGGGGGTTCGAGTCCCTCCGCCCCTGCTGGCTTGGACAGACCGAAACCCGCTTCGCTAGGCGGGTTTCGGTCTCTTTGAATCCTCCCGTCTATAACCGCCGTGAACGGCTAAAGACGGCTGCGCTACGAACGAGCAGCCTTGCGTTGGCTCCAGCGGTTCATCGATGAGCGACTGCCGCCACTCACCGAGGTCGCGCTCGCGGCGTCCGCGCTTACCGAACTTCGGCACGGCACTCGCAACACCGGGGTAGACACGCTGAAACGATTGCTCCGCCGCGGGTAGCTGAATTGGAAGGCCATGCAGCTCCGGCTTCGGAGCGTCCGCCTAGCCTGCCCTCCTGTCTCGGACCAGGTAGGCGACGATCAGCGCTGCCGGGAAGAAGAACAGGCTGAAGATGAAGTACAGAAGGAAGCTGTGACCCTTCCGGGCGGCAACTCGGGCGGGCCAAAACGCGATCGCGACCCAGATGATGATGAAGATGATCCCCCCGATCCACCAGCCGCTTGACGAAGCGAGCACTTTCGACCTCCATTTCGACGGGCTTCTTGCTCGTTGTTGCGGTGGAGTATGCGCGGAATGCGTCTCGGGCCGCCGTCATACAGCGAAGATGGCCGCAAGGGCGTTCTACGCCGGGCTGCGTCTCGGCGAGCTCCGCGCTCTGCGAGCCCGCTCTCGAAGAGACGGGCCGGTGCGAGGCGGACTTCATCTTCGGGCGAACAGCCTCGGCACCGTTCACGGATTCGCATATGCGCAAGCGGGCGCGAACCGCGTGGGCTGCCGCCGCCGCCGGCAAGATCGTGCCGCTCCCGACTGGTGCACACACTGGTGCGCAGACGGTGGAAACCCGCATGGCTGCCGAAGGAGCGTAAGGCTCCAAATCCGTAGGCCGGGGTTCGAGTCCCTCCGCCCGTGCTCCCCGTTTGCAGCTTGAACGGCAAGGCTGACCCAAGCCTCGCCCGGCAGCGTCTCGGGCTTTGGGAGCTACACTCGGAGTAGCTGGCCGCTCCGTGATGGGCCCAACCCAACAACGGAGGTCGATGTGCTCGTCGCAACTCACGGCTGGTGGCCCTGGCTGCTGACATACGCGGTCATTCTCGTTCTCGTCGCGCTCGTCATCGCCTACTTCGTCAAGCGCCGCCGGGCGGTGTAGTCGTGCGAAAGATGAATGGATCCGAGCGCCAGCGCTGCATCGAGTGGCTCGATGCCCGTGCGCGTGACCGGATGGCCGAGCTCGAACGCCGCCGCCGCGAGCGCATCGAGTCTGCCCGACGCGTTCGGCCGTCGTCGGGCATGTCAAAGCCGGGTAAGCGTTCGCCCGCGGAGGTAGATACCTCCTCTCCGGACCCGACCCTGTAGGCGACCCTCCCGCACGGGTGAGGCCGTCGGTGTGACAGATCGGCGGGAGCGTGCGAAGTTTTGAACGCCACGGTCGCCGTTACCGAGCGATGGGCGCCGGTGGGCTCCCCTTGACCCCATCGTTACCTGCTCTGGCGATCCTCGAGACGTCATGGAGGGAACGCAGGAAGGGGAAGGAGCATCACGATGAACCGCAACCACTTCAGGAGACTCGTTCTCGGCCTCGCCGCGAGCCTTGCAATCGCCGTCGGCGCTGCACCCACGGTGCAGGCGAAGCCGATCAGCGGGAACCCGGCCTATCAGGCGCCGACATCGCAGGGGATCGTTCCGGCCGACGTTCGTGACCACCGGCTGATCGGGCAGCTGGTTCAGGCTGATCGGGCAACGTCGCAGTCCGGATTCGACTGGGGCGACGCAGGGATCGGCGCATCTGTCTCGTTCGGAGCCACGATGTTCCTGCTCACGGCGTTCGGGCTCGGCCGACGGTACCGGTCGCAGATGGGCCGCTCCCGTCTAGCCACGTCGTAGCCGCGGACAGACCGGCGACCAGTCTAGAGCGGGCCCAACCGGGCCCGCTCTAGTCGTAGAGAGACCGGCCGACGCCTCTGGCGGCGTTCGGCGGGTACGGCTCGAGGTCATTGATGTAACCGCGCTGCCCGGCGACACGCCCGAGCCACGCGCAAACATGCTCGTGCCGCGTGAGGTCCAGCCCCGCCTCGGCGGCCACGTGCACGTAACCGAACAAGCCAACGTCGGCGACCGTGTACTTCCCGCCGACGAAGAACTCGCGTGTCGCAAGATGCTCTTCGAGGAGCTCGAGCACCTCTTCCCCGCCGTGCCTCCGCCGGACCGCGTCCTCGTCTTCTGCCGCGAGCCGGCCCGTCAACAGCCGGAAGCGAAGGCCGCCCATGGTCGGGATGACGTCGGTCTGCTCGTAGATCAGCCATCGCAGCACCTGGGCGCGCTCAAACGCGGTGCCAGGTAGGAGACTTGTTCCTTCGGCCAGATACAGGAGGATGGCGTTCGACTCGGGGAGGTAGCCGTCCTCGGTCTCGAGCACCGGCGTCGTGCGCAACGGGTTCTTCGCGGCGTACTCGTCGGTCAGCGTGTCACCAGCGAAGATGTCGACCTGGACGCGCTCGTAGTCGAGGCCGAGCTGCGCGAGGAGAAGCCGCACCTTGTAGCAGTTGGCCGAGGCCGCGTAGTCGTAGAGCTTGAGCGCACCCACGGAGGCCTGAAACGGGGGCCGTCGATTCTTTGTGAGGTTCACGCCGCGAAAATGGGCCGTTCGGCCCATGGAATCACCGGCCGCGCTGATGTTCAGTTCGAGCAGCGGACCTCTCGATGCGCCTGATCCGACTCCTGACCCTGGCCGGCCTGCTCTGTGCGCTCCCGGCCGCGTGGCCGACGCCGGTCGGATCGACACACCTGAAGCTGATCGTCGGCGTGACTGACGACACCGGCAAGTGGATGGCGAGGCAGGACGGGATCGTCGGCGTGCATCGCGACCTGGGCCTGATGGCAGTGCGCGTGACCATCCCGTGGAGGCCCGGGGATCGCCGTCCGACGAAGCTGCAGCAGGTGTATCTGCACCGCGTGGCGCGGATGATCCAGCTCAACGACCGCATCGTCCTCGCCGTCTACAACACGGCCGACTTCGCACCGACGACGGCGAAGAGGAGAGCGCAGTACTGCGCCTTCCTCGGCGGGGTGGTCAGGCGGATCCCGCTGATCCACGACGTCGAGATCTGGAACGAGGCCAACTCGCCCACCTACTGGCCTCAGGAAGAGGGAGCGGCCGCGTATTCCGCGCTGCTCGCCCGCTGCTACGACGTCCTTCACTCACGTCCAGGCCCGATCAACGTCATCAGCTCGACCGCGTCGCGCCACGATCCGGCGGCGTTCGTCAACGAGCTCGGCCGTGCCTACCGCGCGAGCGGGCGCGGACTCCCGCTCTTCGACATCTTCGGCCACAATCCGTATCCGGAAAGCTCCGCCGAGCCGGTGTGGACACGGCACGACGGCTCCGATGTGATCGCGGAGGGGGACTACGAGACGCTGATAAAGGTGCTCGCGGCCGCCTTCGACGGCACCGGCCAACCGCCGCCCGGAACGCGGGGAATCTCGATCTGGTACGTCGAGGACGGGTTCCAGACCGCTCCGCTGCCGAGCAAACGGCGCTTCTACCGCGGGCGCGAGAACGATCCACACGTCATTCCGGCGGTTTCTCCAGGGCTCGGAGACGAGATCGACCAGGCAACGCAGCTGACCGCGGCGATCCGGCTCGCCTACTGCCAGCCCGCGGTTTCGGGCTTCCTCAATTTCGGCCTGCTGGACGAGGACCGGCTCGGCGGCTGGCAGTCCGGGCTCCTCTGGCGCGACGGGACGCGCAAGCCGTCGTATGACGCCTTCAAGGCCGCGATCGCCGAGGTGCGCAGGCGCGGCACCGACTGCTCGAAGGTCGCAGGCGCGCCGAAGGGCTGAGAGCGACCGAGTACGCTCCCGCGAGTGCGCGTCTCGTTCCTCGTGCCTGCCTACAACGAGGCGGCGACGATCTCCGAGCTGCTCGACCGGGTGTCGGCGCTCGAGCTCGAGAAGCAGATCGTCGTGGTCGACGACGGCTCGACGGACGGAACCGGCGAGCTCGTTGAGCGGTGGCGGAGCGGCCGGGACGACGTTCGACTCGTCCGTCAGGAGAACCGGGGCAAGGGAGCCGCGATCCGCGCCGCGATCCCGCTCGCCGACGGTGAGATCGCGGTCATCCAGGACGCCGACCTCGAGTACGACCCCGTCGACGTGCCGGCGCTGATCGAGCCGATCGAGCGCGGCGTCGCGGACGTCGTGTTCGGGTCGCGCCTGTCCGGCGGCAAGCCGCAGCGCGCGTACCTGTTCTGGCACCTCGTCGGCAACCGGTTCCTGTCACTCCTGACGAACCTTCTGTACAACACGACGATCTCCGACATGGAGACGGGCTACAAGGCGTTCCGCATCGAGGTTCTGCGTTCCCTCGACCTGCGTCAGGACGACTTCGGCATCGAGCCCGAGATCACGGCGAAGATCTGCAAGCGCAAGCTCCGCGTGTACGAGCTGCCGATCGCGTACTACGGGCGCACCTACGCAGAGGGTAAGAAGATCACGTGGCGAGACGGCTTCAAGGCGATCCGGGTCCTGCTCGGCGTCCGGCTGTTCGGCTGAAGCTCTTCGTCGCGGGGCTCGCCCTGGCTCTCGCGGCCTCGGCGGCCGTGGGCGCGGTCGAGGTCCTCCCGCGCGTGGAGAGGGGGATCGCCCGTGACTCCAAGCTGACGACTGCCGAGCGGCGGCACGCAGCGGGAGACCGGCTTCACCTCGACCCGGCGCCGTTCGACGCGTTTCGTGCTCGTCTGCGGGCGCGCGAGCGCTACGCCGTCGACGTCCCTCCGGGCCCACGTGGGCCTTTCATCACCCGCGGAGAGATCGTCCGGGCCTACGCCGCGTTCTTCTTCCTCCCGGCCATCCAGGTCCGGAGCTCCGGCCGCGTGTTCGAGTACAGGTTTCGTTGAACGTCGCGCGGCTGCTGGCGGCGAACGTGCTCCTCCTGGTGGCCGGCCTCGGCCTGCTGCCGCTGCTCGGCGTTGCGCGCACCTGGCGCGAGCTCGTCAATCGGTCCGGGCTCTCCTATCTCTGCGGACTCGTCCTCGCAGGAATCGTGTCGGCCAACCTCGCGCTCGTCCACGTGAGCTTCGGCTGGCTCGCGCTCGCGCTGTTCGCCGCGGTTCTCGGCGCGGCGGGGGCGTGGCGCCTGCGGGGAACCGAGCGACCGGTGTGGCGTCGACCGGGCGCGATTGCCCTGACGGGGACGGCCACGCTCATTGCCGCCCTCGTCGAGTACGCGCGAGCGTTCGCGGTCGCGCCGCTCAACCGCTACGACGCCTGGGCGATCTGGGCGCTGAAGGGTCACGCCCTCTACGCGTTCGGCTGGGCTGATCCCGCCGTGTTCGCCGGCAGCGGATACAGATTCGCGAACCTCGACTATCCGCTCTGGCTTCCGTCGGTCGAGGCGATCGACTTCCGCGCGATGGGCTCGTTCGACACGCGGGTGCTGCACCTTCAGTTCCTGCTGTTCCTCGTCGGGGCACTCGGGGCGCTCGCGGCGCTCCTACATGACCGCGTGCCCGCTCTCCTCCTCTGGTGCGCGCTACTCGCCTTCGTGCTGGCGCCGGCGGTGTTCGACCAGCTCCTAACCGCGTATGCGGATGTTCCGCTGGCCCTCGTCTTCGCGATCGGCACGACGGCCGCCGCGCGCTGGCTCGTGACGGCCGAGCGCTGGGCTCTCGCCGTCGCGACGCTCTGCTTCGGCGGTGCCCTGCTGACGAAGAACGAAGGATCTCTGTTCGTGGCTGCGGCCTTTCTCGGGTTACTCGTGGCTGCGTGGGATCGCCGGCGCGCGTTGGCCGTCGCCGCAGCGGTCGATGTCGCTCTCCTCGTGCCGTGGAAGATCTACGTGCGCGCTCATGACATCCACAGCATCAACTACAGCCTCGCGGACAGCTTCGACCTCGACCATCTCCACGGGCGGCTCGGAGTCGGCCCGATCGCCTTCCGTGCCCTCGGCCGTCAATTGATCGACCCCCTCCAGTGGGGCTTGCTCTTCCCGCTGTTCGCGCTTGCCCTGATCGCGGCCCTGGCGCTCGGCCTGCGCGCTTTGCCGCTCTATGCGGTCGTCCTCACGCTCGTCTCCTGGCTCGGCCTCAGCTGGATCTACGTCATCTCGCACTTCGAGTACAGCGCGTACCTCGACTCGACCAAGGAGCGCGTCACCGCCTCGATCGTCCTCACCGGGGCAGCGCTGACCCCGTTGCTCGCCGCGGAGACGATCAGACGAGCGCGAGCTGGCGGTAGCTCGCCAGGCCGGAGACGCCCACTCCGACGAGGCGAAGCGCGCCCGGCCGGTCGGTGAGCGCCCGATCGAGCAGCGCGCAGGCCAGGTCGCCGATCTGGCCTGCGTCGTCGATGCCGACACGAAGTGAGGTCGAGCGACTGCGAATGGAGAAGTCCGTGTAACGAAGCTTCGTCGAGACGGTGCGGGCGCTCCTGCCGGTCTCGAGCAGGTGGTCCGAGACCCGCGCCGCCATGCGCCTGAGCTCCCCGTGCAGTAGCTCGCGATCCGTCAGGTCGCGCTCGAAGGTGTTCTCGACGCTGATCGAGATCCGCTCGGTCTGGAGATCGAGCCCGCGAGGGTCGATCCCGCGGGCGCGGTCGCGGAGCATCCGGCCGATGCTGCCCGGGAGCAGTCGCCTCAGCTCGACCTCCTCGAGCATCGCGAGAGCGCCGATCGACTCGACGCCGGCCTGGACCAGCCGCTCCTCGGCCTTCGGGCCCACCCCGGGCAGCCGGCGAACGGCGAACGGGGCGAGAAAGCGCTCTTCGCTTCCCGGCGGCACGACCGTGAGGCCCCCGGGCTTGCGGTGGTCGCTCGCGATCTTGGCGACCACCTTCGAGGTCGACACTCCGATCGCACAGGTCAGGCTCGTCGCGGCGCGGACGGACGTCTGCACCGCCTCGGCGACCTTCCGGGCGCCGAGAAAGTCCTGCGCCACCTCGCCGATATCGAGGTAGCCCTCGTCGAGCCCGGTGCGTTCGGCGGTGGGAACGACGCCTCGCACCGTCTCCCAGACTGCCTGCGAGTACTCCCGGTAGAGCGCGTGACGCGGAGGGATGAAGGTCGCGTGTGGACAGCGACGCAGGGCCTCGGCGCAGCTCATCGCGGACTGGATGCCGAACGTGCGCGCGGCGTAGTTCGCGGTCGCGACCACGCCGCGCCCGCGCGGATCGCCGCCGACGACGAGCGGCTTGGCCCGCAGGCCCGGGTCCTCGATCTCCTCGACCGCGGCGAAGAAGGCGTCGAGGTCGAGATGGCCGAGGATCATGCGAGGAATGTAGTCGCCGCGCCGGAACGCACGTTCGAGCGGAGGCGCTGGGCGGAGAAGCCGACCGCCGCGGCCCGAGAGTCACAGGAGGTGCACACACCCCCACCCTTGGGAGGGGGTTGCCACCCACCTCCCGCTGCGCTCGACGGTACCGCCCCGACCCACTACGCGTCTGTGCCGATTCGGTGCCGACTCGAACTGCAGCCCGCGAACGGGCCCCCTCGAGCCCTTTACGCCAGCACCCACTCGTCGTGGTGGATGATCGGCACCGACGTCCCGCCGGGCTCGATCCCGTCCACCTGCACGTCGGGGCCACCGATCATGAAGTCGGTGTGGATGCTCGACGTGTTCTGAGCTCCCTCGGGCATCTGCTCGTCGGGATTCCGCGTGAATCCCAGCGCCCCGCCGTAGGCGATGTGGCACGTCGCGTTCTCGTCGAAGAGCGTGTCGAAGAAAGTCACGCCGGACTGCCCGACACGTGACGAGCCGTCGACGAGCGCAACCTCCCCGAGCCGGCGGGCACCTTCGTCGGACTCGAGCTGCGACTCGATGACCGCCTGTCCCTTCTCGGCCTTCGCCTCGACGACGCGCCCGCCCTCGAAGCGCAGCTCGAGCCCCTCCACGATCACGCCCCCCGAGGTGGCGAGCGGCCGCGTCGAGCGCACCGTCCCCTCGGTCCGGCGTGCGTCCGGCGCGGTGAAGACCTCCTCGGTCGGCATGTTCGGGACGTGCACCGTCCCCGATGCGGTCTCGAGCGTGCCCGCACCCCAGTTGTAGGCAGGCGTCAGCCCGATCGTCAGATCCGTGCCCGGGCCGGTGAAACGAAGGGCGTCGAACCGGCGCTCGGTCAGGCCCGCTGCACGGCTGCGTAGCTTGTCGACGTGCGCCCGCCAGGCTGCAACAGGATCCGCCTCGTCGAGCCGAACGGCCTTCGCGACCTCCTGCCAGAGCCGGTCGACGTCCTCCGTGCCGAACACCTTCGCCGCCCAGCGCTCGTTCGGGTAGGCGGCGATCGTCCAGTTGATGCTCTTGTCCTCGAAGACGATCTGGAGCGCACGCTCGCTCAGCTTCTTCGGGCGTGCCTTTCCGACCCGGACGCCGTCGAGATCGGCGAAGACGTCGGGGTTCGGATCTCCCGTGATGGTGATCTCCGCGCCGCCGGCGCCGGCGAAGTACTCGAGCTCGTCCAACCGCCACGGTGGCGACCATTCGAGCACCTCGTCGCTGCCGTGGACGATCATTTCCCGCTTCACGTACTGATCGGTGTACGCAGCCGCCACGTAGCGGGCACCCGCCTCGTAGGCGGCCGTCGTGAGCGCGCGGACGAACGGCGCGTGCTCGACATAGCCGTGGATGATCACGTCCTGCCCTTCACCCACGTTGGCGCCGACGCGGACGACGAGGTTCGCGTACCTCTGAAGGAGATTCTCGTCGGGCACGGCCCGATTGTAGGCTGCTCTCGATGGCTCTCCTCGAGTCGGCCGTTGCCAAGGACGAGGTCTTCGACCGCCGGCAAGAGCGCATGGACGGCCTCGTCGCCGAGCTCAGGGAGCGAACGGCCCAGATCGCCCGCGGGGGTGGGGACAAGTCCGTCGAGCGGCATCGCTCACGCGGGAAGCTCACCGCCCGGGAACGCATCGACCGCCTCGTCGATCCGGACGGCGCCTTCCTCGAGCTGAACGCGCTCGCCGCCTGGGACATGTACGACGGCCAGGCGCCGGGGGCCGGCATCGTCACCGGGATCGGCACTGTAGAGGGCCGCGAATGTGTCATCGTCGCGAACGACGCGACCGTGAAGGGCGGGTCGTACTTCCCCCTCACCGTCAAGAAGCACCTGCGCGCCCAGGAGGTCGCCGCGCAGAACCGCCTCCCCTGCCTCTACCTCGTCGACTCCGGCGGCGCCTTCCTCCCCCTCCAGGACGAGGTCTTTCCCGACCGCGAGCACTTCGGCCGGATCTTCTTCAACCAAGCGCAGATGTCCGCCAGGGGAATCCCGCAGATCGCGGTAGTGATGGGCTCCTGCACCGCGGGAGGCGCATACGTGCCCGCAATGTCTGACGAGACGATCATCGTCCGCGGCACCGGGACGATCTTCATCGGCGGGCCGCCGCTCGTGAAGGCCGCGACGGGTCAGGACGTGAGTGCCGACGAGCTCGGAGGCGCAGACGTGCACACCAGGCACTCGGGGGTCGCGGACTACTACGCGACGTCGGACGACCACGCACTCGCGCTTGCGCGGCAGATCGTCCGCAATCTTCAGGGACGGCGACCAGAGACGCCCTGGGAGCGGACCGAGCCGGAGCCACCGGCGTCGGACCCGGGCGAGCTGCACGGCCTCGTGCCCGAGGACTTCCGCCATCAGGCCGACGCGCGGGAGCTGATCGCACGCATCGTCGACGGGTCGCGCTTCGACGAGTTCAAGGCCCTCTATGGCGAGACCCTCCTCACCGGCTTCGCCCGGATCGATGGCTACCCGGTCGCGATCCTCGCGAACAACGGCGTCCTCTTCGCCGAATCGTCCCAGAAAGGCGCGCACTTCATCGAGCTCGCCGCCAAGCGGCGCATCCCGCTCGTCTTCCTCCAGAACATCACCGGCTTCATGGTGGGCCGGGAGTACGAAGCCGGAGGCATCGCGCGCGACGGAGCCAAGCTCGTCATGGCCGTCGCGAACGCGCAGGTGCCGAAGTTCACGGTCATCGTCGGCGGCTCGTTCGGCGCAGGGAACTACGCGATGTGCGGGCGCGCGTACGAGCCTCGACAGCTGTGGATGTGGCCGAACGCGCGGATCTCGGTGATGGGCGGCGAGCAGGCGGCGACCGTGCTGACCATGGTCGGCGACGCCGACCCCGACGAGATCCAGGCGAAGTACGAGCGCGAGGGAAACCCGTACTACTCGACGGCCAGGCTCTGGGACGACGGGATCATCGACCCGGTCGACACGCGGCGCGTGCTCGCGCTCGGGATCTCCGCGGCTCTGAACGCACCGATTCCCGACACGACGTTCGGCGTCTTCCGGATGTGATGCGGTTCTTCGGCCGCAAAAGCAGGCGGAGGCTGCACGAGCTCGGCGAGTCCGAGGCGTACCACCATTCGTACGGCGAGCCGCCGCGCGACGTCAAGATCGTCAAGCTGCCGCCACGGAGACCGCGTTACGAGAAGGTGCTCGCCGACGGCGAGCGACTCCGCCTGGCGTTTCTCCAGCGGCTGGACAAGCGAGCGAAGGAGGGGTAGTGGCGGGATACGACTTCGTCGACGTCGGCGACCTCGAGGGAGAAGGCCCTGGCGGCATGGTGCGCAAGGTCCGACGATCGGTCGGCGCAAAGGCGTTCGGCTTCAACTACTTCGTGTTTCCCCCGAACCAGGAAGGGCGCAAGCACGATCACGCCGAGATCGACATGGAAGAGGTCTACTTCGTGGTAAAGGGCTCCGGCGTGATGCATGTGAACGACGACGAGGTCGAATTGCGACCGGGTCGTTTCGTCCGGGTCGACGGAGGGGCGACTCGGATGCCGGTGTCGGGTGACGGGGGCCTCGAGTTCGTCACCTTCGGCGCACCGCTTCATGGTCAATACGAACCGCCCGAGTGGGGCTAGGAGGCATGGTGCACACGATCGACCTGTCCGAAGAGGAACTGCGACTGCTCCACGCCGCTTTGCACTCGTACCTCGACGACTTCGGGCACGAGGAGGCCGATCTTCTCCGGCAGATCAAGGCCCTGATCGCGAGGCTACCTCCCCCGGCGTGAGCGTCGTGCGCATCCTGATCTGGGGCCTCGCCGACTCGAAGACGAACCTCGACGAGCTCCGGGCCCAGCTTCCGGCGCTCCCCGACGGCGCACAGTGGATTGCCAACGAGCCCCAGGAGCGCTTCGGGATAGTCGCGACCGGCGACGAGCAGCTCGAACTCGACGCGCTGCGCACGCTGATCGGGAAGGACCCCGACGTCGCCGAGGAGTACGACCTCCTCGAGACCTGAGGGCCGGTTCCGCAGGGCCTCGTCAGAGGACGACGTTCTCGCTACCAGTCGTTCCAGCCGCGAAGCGGGAGAGGCGGTACGGAGCAAGATCGATGTCCGCCTCTTCGGACAGGAGCTCGGAGGCCACAGCGCGCCCCACTGCAGGGGACTGCATGAAGCCGTGCCCCGAGAAGCCGCAGGCGGCGTAGACGCCGTCCTCGACCCAGCCGATGACCGGATGCGCATCCGGGGTCATGTCGTACAACCCGGCCCAGGCACGGGCGACCGGGGCGCCCGCGGCGGGCGGATAGCGGTGGGCCAGACGAGCCCGCCAGTCCTCGACGAGGCGGCCGTCGACGGCCTCGTCGGAGGTCCAGCGCGGCGTCGGCTCGGTCATCGCCAGCCGCAGCATCCCGCCGCGGCGGCGGAAGTGGAACGTGGTCTCGTCCTCGATCGTCATCGGCAGGTCGGCCGGGACGCCCGCGATCGGGCCGACGTCGACGAGCTGACGGCAGAGCGGACGGATCGGCAAGCCGGGGTGAACCCGGGGCGAGGCCGCCCCGCACGCGATCACGAGCACGTCCCTCTCGAGCGCCCGGGCGTCGGTGTGCTCTCGCACCTCGACTCCGAGCTCGGCGGCGCGCCGTACGAGCTCCCGCGTGACGGCGGCCGGCTCGGCAACCCCGTCCTCCCAGCACGCGACGGCGCCCCGAACGTCGTCCGTGCGGAGGCCGGCTACCCGAGCGGGGTCGACCTCCTCGACGGGGACGCCCAGCCGCCCCTGCATCTCTGCACGCGCGCGCAGTTCGGCCCAGCCGTCGTCGCTCGTCGCCAGGAAGAGGTAGCCGACCTGCTCGAACAGCGGCGCCCCCAGCTCGGTGAAGAGCGGCAGGCTCGCGCGCGCGAGCGCAACCTCCGCGGCGCTCGAGAACTGCTGGCGAAACCCTCCCATCGCCTTGCCGGTCGCGCCCGAGGCGACCTCGGCACGGTCGGCGAGCACGATGTCCCGCGCGCCCGCGAGCGCGAGATGGTACGCGATGCTCGCGCCTATCGCGCCTGCGCCGGCGACGACGATTCGAGCCATTCCTCGAGCTCTCCGCGCTCGTTTTCGGTCAGCAGCCGCAGTGGGCGCCGCACGTCAGGGCCGACCGGGACGCCGCGCCGGGCGAGGACGAGCTTCAGGGCCGCCTGGAGGGGAAACCGCTCCATCGCATCGCGGACCGGGCCGAGCGCAGCCGAGCCCGGATCGCGGTAGGCCGCAGCGACCAGGTCCGGGAAAGCGGAGCCCAGTGCGGACACGACTCCGCTCGCCCCTTGCGCGAGCCCCTGCTGGATCAGTGCCTCCGGGCCGACGAACACGTCCAGGCCCTCGAGCAGATACTCCGCGAATCGCTCCCACGGCGTGTCCGACACCTTCAAGCCGCGGAAGTTCGGCGCCGCCTCCCGCAGCCTTTCAAGCACCGGGACCGGCACTGCGTATCCGCTCCGCGCCGCGAACTCGTAGACGTAGAACGGCGTGGGCGCGCAGGCGCTCGCCGCAGCGGCGAGGTGCGCCGACAGTGCGCGCGCGTCGAGCGGGAAATACGGCGGCGCCATCACCGCTACGGCGTCGGCGCCGAGCTCGGCGGCGTGTGACGCGAGCGCGACCGTATCCCGTGTCGACTGTGCACCGCAGTGGACGGCGACGAGCAGCCGTCCCGCGGAGGCGTCCACGAAGAGCTCGGCGGCGCGCTGCCGCTGGGCGAGCGGGAGAAGGAATCCCTCCCCGGTCGTGCCGAGCGCGAGCAGCCCGTCGACTCCGCCCGCGGCGAGGAAGTCGGCGTAGGGCGGGAACGCGCCTGCGTCCAGCGCCTCGCCGGAGTCCTTCAGGGGCGTGACGGCCGCGGCGAGTGCGCCTCGGAGCATGCGGCAAGCTTAAGCTCAGGCCGTGGGCGGACTGCGAGTCGAGCGCAACGGAGACGTGCTGCGGGTCACGCTGGCCCGCCCCGAGCGGCGGAATGCGTTCAACGCAGAGCTGATCGCTGAGCTCACCCATGCGTTCACAGACGTGGGCGATGCGCGCGCCGTCGTGCTCGCGGGCGACGGGTCGAGCTTCTGCGCCGGAGCGGACGTGGAATGGCAGCGCTCCGCGATCGATCTCTCCTACGACGAGAACGTCGAGGACGCGCTCCGGCTCTATCGGATGTGCGAGACGATCGACCACTGCCCGGCACCGGTGATGGCGCGCATCCAGGGCTACGCGCTCGGCGGCGGCTCCGGCCTGGCAGCGTGCGCGGACATCGCGATCGCCGGGAGCGACGCGGTGTTCGGCTTCTCGGAGGTGAAGCTCGGGATCATCCCTGCCGTCATCTCCCCGTTCGTCTTGCCGAAGATCGGCGCGCACGCGCGGCGCTACTTCCTCACGGGCGAGCGCTTCGACGCGGCGGCGGCGCTCCGCATCGGCCTCGTCAGCGAGGTCACGGACGACCTCGATGCATCAGTCGAGCGAGTGCTCGCGGAATTGCTGACGTCGGGGCCCGAGGCGACCCGCGAGGCCAAGCGGCTCGTACGCGAGGGGCCCGGCGGCGAGGAGAACGCCGAGATCGCAGCGCGGCTGCGGGCAGGAGAGGAAGGGCAGGAAGGCCTGCGCGCCTTTCTTGACCGGCGCGACGCCGGTTGGCGCTCGGACGGGACGAGCCACTAGCTTCACGAGCGTGCGCAGGCTGCTCCTTCTTGTAGGCGCGATCGTCCTCGTCGACACGATGTTCTTCGCGGCGCTCACGCCTCTCCTGCCGCACTACGTCGACCGATTCGACCTGGGGAAGGCGGGCGCGGGTGTCCTGCAGTCGATGTATCCGGCCGGCGCGCTCGTGGCCGCGATCCCGAGCGGGATCGCCGCCGCGCGGCTCGGCGTCAAGCGCACAGTCCTGATCGGCCTCTCGCTCCTCGCGCTCACAACCGTTGCGTTCGGTCTCGCGGGCTCGGTTTGGATGCTCTATCTGGCGCGGTTCCTCCAGGGCGTCTCGAGCGCCTTCTCGTGGACGGGCGGCCTTGCCTGGCTCGTCGCCGCCTCACCGCAGACGCGCCGCGGACAGCTGATCGGCTCCGCCTTCGGCGCCGCGATCGCGGGCGCGCTCTTCGGGCCGGTGCTCGGTGCGGTGGCCTCGTTCACAGGCACCGGTGCCGCCTTCGGCACCGTCGCTGGACTCGCGGTCGTCCTGGCAGTCGCCGCTGCCGCGACACCCGCCGCGACGCCCGAGGAGCCTCAACCACTCTCGAAGCTCTTCGCCGCGCTACGGGAACGCCCGATCCAGACCGGCGTCTGGCTGACGCTCCTCCCCGCCCTGCTCTTCGGCACGCTCTCCGTGCTCGGGCCGCTGAGGCTCTCCGACCTCGGCTGGGGCGCGGTCGCCGTCGGAGCGACGTACCTCGTCTCAGCGGCGCTCGAAGCCGCCTGGGCCCCCCTGCTCGGACGGATCTCGGACCGGCATGGCCGGCTGGCCCCGCTCAGGTGGGCTGTGGCGGGCTCGGCAGTTGTGACGCTGCTGCTCCCCTGGCCTGCGAACGCCTGGCTCTTGGCGGCAGTCATAGTCTGCGCCGGCTTCGCCTTCGGCAGCTTCTGGACGCCCGCGTTGTCCATGGTCACCGATGCAGCAGAGGAAGTCGGGCTCGACTACGGCTACGCGTTCGCGCTGGTCAACGTCGCGTGGGCCCCTGGGCAGGCGGGTGGCGCGGCGATCGGCGGGGGACTCGCCTCCGCGACGAGCGACGCCGTGCCCTACATCGGGTTGTCCCTGATCTGCCTCGCGACGCTCGTCGCGCTCCTCCGCTACGGCGACACGGCGGCACCGGTCGCTGCCGAGCGATAGAGCGCCTCGATCACCCGGGCCTGCGCGACCGCATCGTCTCGACCGAGGAGAGGGCCCGTAGTGCCCCGGATGGCGTCGCTGAGGTTTTCGATCTCGAGCCGGTACGAGTCGGCGGGCTCAACCTCGATCCGCTCCATCCCGGAGTCGCGGCGAAGCTCGATCACCGGCTCGCGGCAATGCCATGGATCGTCGAGGAAGAGCGACCCATCGCTGCCGATCGCCTCGAGCTCGTCACGCTCGGGGAGGGCCGTCCCGCAGTCGAACTGGGCGAAGACGTCGCCCGGGAAGCGCATCGTGCCTGTGAAGACCCAGTCGGTGCCGCTCGGGCCGACGAACTGCTGCCCGTACACCTGCTCGGGGTCACCGGCAAGCAGACGGGATCCGCTCACGCAGTAGCAGCCGACATCCATCAGGCTGCCGCCCTCCACCTCCGTCCGCAGGCGGATGTTGCCCGCGTCGTACAGCGAAAAGCTGAAGCAGGAGCGGACGAGCCGCAGGTCTCCGATCGCGCCCTCGTCCACGAGCTGACGGAGCCGTTTGGTCTGAGGGTTGTGGCGATACATGAACGCCTCCATCACGATCCGGCCGTTCCTCTCAGCAGCGTCGAATGCCGCCTCGACGTCGCCGACGTGCCGGCTCATCGGCTTCTCGCAGAGCACGTGCTTTCCCGCCTCGACCGCCCGGATCGACCATTCGCAATGCAGCGTGTTCGGCAGCGAGATGTACACGGCCTCGACATCGGCGTCCTCCAGCAGCGCTTGATACGAGCCGTATGCGCGCTCGATCTCCCACTCGCGCGCGTACTCCTGCGCCCGCCTCGAATCGCGGCTCGCCACGGCTATGAGCTCGACCTTTTCGCTGGCGTGCGCGCCGGGAATGACCTTGCGGTTGATGTGGGCGGTCGAGAGGATCCCCCACTTGACGGCTGCGCCTACCCCCATGACGCCTCCGTCATCGGGCGGAACGCGGTCTCGAGGATTCGGTGGCTGCGCGGCCTCGTGAGCACGAAGAGGACGACGTCCGCGACGTCGTCCGCGCTCATCATCCCGGCGAGCGCCTCCCGTGTCCGCCCTCGTCCCGGTTCGAGTGCGAAGTCCGTGGCGACACCGCCCGGGCAGACGTTCGTACAGCGGATGCCGCGTTCGCGCAGCTCATGGTCGAGCGCGCGCGTGAACCCGACCTGGGCGAACTTCGAAGAGCAGTACACCGCCTCGAGAGGAAGACCGCGGCGCCCAGCTTCTGACGCGAGCGTGACGATGTCTGCCTCGCCGCTCTCGAGCAAGTGCGGAAGCGCCGCGCGCACGGCGTACAGCGTCCCTTTCACGTTGACGTCGATCATCTCCTCCAGGAAGTCGGGCGCGAGCTCGAGGAACGGGCCATAAGCACCGACGCCCGCGTTCAGGACCAGGATGTCCAGCCGGCCGAAGGCGTTCACGGTCGCGGACACGAGCTCCTCCACCTGAGCGGCATCGCGAACGTCGCACGGCTGCGCGACCGCGCCCGCGATGCCCAGGTCGTCGCCGCTGCGCGACGCAAGGCCCAGCTTGACCCCCTCCTCCGCGAGCCGTCGTGCGACCGCGGCCCCGATGCCGCGGCTTGCCCCGGTGACGAGGGCAACCTTTCCGTCGAGCGTCGTCATGCGTCCTCCAAGGGTCGAAGGGCCGGATAAAGCAGCTGGAAGCGGCGGTAGCCGCGCTCATACGCATCACCCCACTGAGGGTCCGGCTCGACCGCGTCGAGCGGACGGACACAGGTGGCAACGGCCTCGTGGACATCGCTAAAGACTCCGGCGGCGACGCCGCCGAGCAGCGCCGCTCCGTATGCGGAGCCCTCGTCGGTCGCCGTTCGCTGGATAGGCAGGCCGAGGACCGAGGCGAGGATGCGAAGCCAGAGCCCGCTGCGAGCTCCGCCACCGGAGACACGGCCGGCACGCGGATCGACCCCGAGCTCGCGCAGCAGCTCGAGCGAGTCGCGCAGGCCGTAGGCAACACCCTCCAGGACGGCGCGGACGAGCGCCCCGCGGTCGTGGCGTAGCGTGAGCCCGGCGAAAGCGGCCCGGGCCCGCGGGTCCGCGTGGGGCGTCCGCTCACCGGCGAGGTAGGGGAGGAAGCTCAGCCCCTCGGTGCCGGGCGGCCATTCCTCTGCCTCGGCAGTCAGCTCGTCATACCCGCTCCCGGTCCCGAGAGCGTCACGCAGCCAGCGCAGCGAGCCGGCCGCGGACAACATCACTCCCATCGCGTGCCAGCAGCCCGGAACGGCGTGGCAAAATACGTGCACGCGCGCCTGTGGATCGGCGGCGAAGGCGGGCAGTGCCGCAAACACGACGCCTGACGTACCGAGCACCACCGAGACCGGCCCCGGCCGGTCGACGCCGACGCCGAGTGCCGCCGCCGCCTGATCGCCGGCACCCGCGGCGACCGGAACGCCGGCGGCCGTCTCGCCTGAGACCTCCGGCGACTCCAGCGCGCGCGGCAGCCAGGCCGGGTCGAGCTCGAGCGCCTCGAGCATTTCCTGGCTCCAGCGCCGCCTCGCGACGTCGAACAGCAGGGTGCCCGACGCGTCCGCAGCGTCGATAGCGTGCTCACCGCCTGTAAGACGCAGGCGGACATAGTCCTTCGGCAGCAGCACGTGCGCGACGCGCTCGTAGGTGGTCGGCTCGTGGCGGCGCAGCCAGAGCAGCTTCGGCGCAGTGAAGCCCGCGAGCGCTCGGTTTCCGGTCAGCTGGATCAGCCGTGTGAGCCCGACCCGCTCCTCGATCTCGACGCACTCCGCTTCCGTCCGCTGATCGTTCCAAAGGATCGCCGGCCGAAGCACGCGATCTCGATCGTCGAGAACGACGAGACCGTGCATCTGACCGGAGAGGCCGATCGCGGTCGGTTGGCCGCCGAGCGCGGCCAGCGCCCGCTCGGCAGCCCGCCACCAGTCCTCAGGATCCTGTTCGGCCCACCCGGGGTGCGGTGTCGAGAGGTCGTAGCTCTCCTGGGCTCGGGCGAGCACGTCACCTTCTGGCGATAGCGCGAGCGCCTTGACACCCGTCGTGCCGACGTCGAGACCGACGAGCTGCGTCACCCGCCGAGCGCCGCGTAGACGATCTCGTACGCGGCGACGGCGTCCTTCTGCCTCTGCGCCGCTCGCAACGCGGCGTCGTCGATCCGCGACGCGACGGAGTCGATGAAGCGCCACTGCAGCACGCTACGTCTTGCGGCCGCCACCGCATCCTCCGTATAGGGGTACAGATCGAAGCCGAGCCGTTCGCCGTTCTCGCCGTACCCGGCGCGGCGGAGCTCGACGGCGAGCTCGAGCGTCTCCATGAATGCGAGCGCTCCGACCATGTTGTCGTCGTCGAAGGTCCCCCAGCCCGAGTTTGCGTGCTGATGGCCGAGCACTTCCTCCGCCGCCAGCATGGCCGCGTATTCCGCAAGGCTCTCGTCGTTCATCAGGAGATGCTGCCAGTCCATGTTGACCTTGATGTTGTCGAGACCCTGGGCCCGGAGCTTGTGGATCACGTGCAGCGTCATGCCGACGTTTCGCATGAGGATCTTCATCGCAGGCTCCGAGTTCTTGTGCTCGAGGAAGAGCAGGATCCCACGCTCTCGGCAACGTTCGGCCGCCTGGCCGATTCCCTCGACGAACCAGGCCCAGCTCTCGCGATAGGGCGTCTGAAACGGGTAGTTGTAGCCCTCGATCCCGGGCCAGATGATGAAGTGGGCGCCGAGCTCGCCGGCGAAGTCGATCGCGTCGAACGTCCGGCGCAGTGCCTCCGCCCGTGTCGCTTCATCGGGCGACACGAGCCCACCACGGCCGAAGCGTGAATCGAGATGCAGGCCGCTCGCGAGGCAGTAGACGTCGTGTCCGTCCAGTGCGTCGCGGACCTCATCCAGATTCTTCTCCGACAGCTCCTGCGGGTAGTGAAACTCGTAGCCGTCGATCAGGTCTCCGAGACCTTCGACGGCGTGGCGAACACGCTCGGCTGTCGTCTGGTTCGCGAGTTCGGGCTTGTAACCGGCCGGAACGAACCTCGTAGCCATCGAACCGAACGCCCAGATTCCGAGCGAGGTCTTCATGTCGCGCCCTCCTCAACTGTTGTCCGTGCGGAGCCTAGTATCACCGGCGTGTGCGGCAGACGAGTCGTGAAGGGCGACCAGTCGACGACGAGCGAAAGTCCTGGCACGCCGTGACCGAAGCCGAGGCGCGCGAGCGGGCGGCGGCGATGCTCGTCGAGGCCGGCATCGTGCTGACGCCGCATGAGCGCGAGAACATCGAGGTCACGGACTTCGGTCTGGGCCGGCTCGACGAGATCGGACTGCAGATCGTCGTCTACGTGAACACCGATCGGGTGTGCGCGAAGGAGCTCGTCCTGTTCCCCCACCAGCGTTGCCCCGAGCACCGACACCCGCCGATCGACGGACGGCCGGGCAAGGAGGAGACGTTCAGAGTCCGCCGCGGTGTCGTGTACCTGCACGTCGATGGCGAAGGCGACATTGCGCTACGGCCCGGGGAGCAATACACGATCCCGCCGAACATGCTGCACTCGTTCCAGGCGGGCGAGGAGGGCGCGATCGTGTCCGAGTTCTCGACGACCAGCCGCGACGCCTCGGACGTCTTCACGGACCCACGGATCGTGCGTTAGCCGAAAGCCGGCGGGCGCCGCGAGCGCAAGCGATGACGTCCGCAGTACGTCAAGCAGCTGCGACAACGTTGCGCAGCACGCCGATGCGTTCGACCTCGCATTCCACGACGTCGCCTATCTCGA
The DNA here is from genome assembly GCA_963711545.1 of uncultured Actinomycetes bacterium. Lineage (GTDB taxonomy): Bacteria > Actinomycetota > Thermoleophilia > Gaiellales > Gaiellaceae > 3-1-20CM-4-69-9. The sequence continues at coordinate 750,110 of CAVQEP010000010.1, read as the reverse complement.
GGCTGCGGGGCGGGTCCATGAAGTAGCCGCAGCCCCACGGCGTGCCGGTCAGCAGCAGGTCGCCTGCCTTTAGCGTGAAGTTGCGCGAACAGAAGGCGAGCAGCTCGGCGACGCCGAAGAGCATCTCTGCGGTCGAGGAGTCCTGCATCAGCTCGCCGTTGACCCGCGTCCGGAGCTCGAGCATTTGAGGGTCCGGGATCTCGTCGGGCGTTACGACGACCGGGCCGATCGGGCAGAACGAGTCGAAGCTCTTGCCTCGCGTCCACTGACTCTCGGAGAACTGCACGTCGCGGCCGGAGATGTCGTTGCCGACCGTATAGCCGAACACGTAATCCAACGCCGCTTCTACCGAGACATTCCGCATCCGGCGTCCGACGACCACCCCGAGCTCGACCTCCCAGTCGACCTGCGCCGTCAGCCCGACGTCCACGACGATCGGGTCATTCGGCCCGGTGACGCTGGACGGGAACTTCGCGAAGACGAGCGGCTGTCGGGGTTGCGACAGCTTCGACTCTCGGATGTGGTCGAGGTAGTTGAGCCCGATCGCAACGATCTTCCCTGGCTGAAGCGGAGCTGTGAGCTCGCCTGCGACCGCATCGCCGACGGCAAGGTCCCGCGGGTCGAGGCCCGACTCGACGAGCGCGAGCAGCTCGAGGTCGAAGTCGAGGCGTCGATAGCCGGCGTCTACCTCGGCCACGAGCTTCGGTCCGTCGTGCGTCTGAACGGTCGCGAGGCGCATCGATCGATGCTGCCATGTGCAGTACAGTCGACGCGTGACTGAAGCGTCGGTCGACGCCCTCCGTCGACGGGCCCGTACCGGGCTGATCGAGAGCGCCGAGCGTGCGCCTGCGCGTGCGCACTTTCGAGCGATGGGCATCGACCCGGCGCGGCTCGGCGGACCGATCATCGGTGTCGCGTCGACGTGGACGGCGACAATGCCATGCAACCTCAACCAGCGCGAGCTCGCCGACCGCGTGAGCGAGGGCGTGTCCGCCGCAGGCGGCCTTGCGCTCGGCTTCAACACGATCGCTGTCTCCGACAACCAGTCACAGGGAACTCCCGGCATGCGGGCGTCGCTGGTCTCACGCGAGGTGATCGCTGACTCGATCGAGCTGATGGTGCACGCGCATGACTTCGATGGGCTCGTGTGCGTTGTCGGATGCGACAAGACGGTTCCCGCCGCGCTGATGGCGCTCGCGCGCGTGGACAAGCCCGCGGTGCTCGTCTACAGCGGTCCAATGCGCGCCGGACGCTGGCGCGAACGCGAAGTGACGATCCAGGACGTGTGGGAGGCCGTGGGAGCCGAGGAGCGCGGGCTCATGTCGCGCGAGGACCTCGACGAGCTCGAACGCCTCGCTTGCCCAGGCGCCGGCACCTGTGCGGGACACTTCACCGCGAACACGATGGCCGTTGCGATCGACTGCCTGGGAATCGCGTGCGTGGGAGATGCGCTCGTGCCTGCGGACGAACACGAGCTGAAGGGCAAGGCCGCTGCCCGGGCGGGCGCGCTCGCCGTGCACCTCGTCGAGCAGGGCCTGACGGCACGCCGTTTCCTCGACCGGCGCGCGCTCATGAACGCCATGGCGGGGATAGCCGCAACCGGCGGCTCGACGAACGGTGTCCTTCACCTGCTCGCGATTGCTCACGAAGCACAGGTGCCGCTGAGCCTCGACGAGTTGACGGGCGTTGCGAGCCGCACACCCGTGATCGCGAACCTCGCGCCGTCAGGCCGCTGGATGGCGGAGGACTTTCACCGCGCGGGCGGCTCGGGTGCCGTGATTCGCGAGCTCGTACGTGGCGGGCACGTGGACGGCGAGGCACCCACCGTCGACGGGAGGACGCTCGCGGACGCGACAGTGGATGCGCCGCAGCCGGACGGCGACGTCGTCTACACACTCGAGGAGCCGTTCAACTCGACAGGCGCATTGCATGCGCTGCACGGCAACCTTGCGCCCGAGGGCAGCCTCGTCAAGCTCTCCGCCACAACGCGCCGCTCGCATCGCGGCCCGGCGCGGGTGTTCGACAGCGAGGAGGCGTGTACCGACGGCGTGCGCGCGGGTCTCGTCGCGGAGGGCGACGTACTCGTCGTGCGGTATGAAGGCCCCGCGGGCGGTCCCGGCATGCGCGAGATGCTCAGCGTCACCGCGTCCGTGATCGGAGCCGGCATCGGGGAGTCCGTCGCACTTGTCACCGACGGCCGCTTCTCCGGTGCGACTCGAGGGCTGATGGTCGGGCACGTTGCGCCCGAGGCCGCACGCGGCGGACCGCTTGCCGTTGTGCAAAACGGTGATGTGGTCGCAATCGACGTGGACGAGGGCACGCTCGTCGTGGAGCTCGACGACCGCGAGCTCGCCGAGCGCCTCGCCGGTTGGCAGCCCCCTCCCCCGCCTTATGACACCGGCGTGTTCGCGCGCTACCGGGCGCTCGTGTCGTCCGCGTCCGACGGCGCTGTTCTCGTTCCGGCCGTCTGAAAGACGTGTGCGGGCGGCCCACTCACCCCCGGCTCGGTGACGTAGACGTTTCCGTCCGGCGCGCCCGTCGTCACGAAGAGCGAACGCCCGTCGTCGCCGCCGAAGCAACAAGAGGTGACGTTCTCCGCCGGCACTTCGAGCACGGCGTCGAGACGGCCTCCCACGTCGTAGCGATGAACGCAGCTCCCGCCGTACAGCGCCACCCACACGCCGCTCTCATCGTCGACGGCGAGCCCGTCAGGGATGCCATCACTCTCGTCGATCGAGACGAACGGCCGCCGCCCGTCGAGAGAGCCCGACGCGAGCTCGAAGTCGAAGACGTCGACCCGGTGCACAGCCGAGTCGATGTAATACATGCGGGTGTCGTCTCGCGGCCAGCCGATTCCGTTCGAAAGCGTCACCCCGTCGAGCACCCGCTGGAGCGTGCCGTCGTAGCGGTAGAGCGCGCCCACGCCCGGCGTGAGCTCGAGACCCATCGTTCCGATCCAGAAGCGGCCGGCGGCGTCGCAGGCGCCGTCGTTCGAGCGCAGGTCAGGCCCGTGCGGGAACCGGACGAGGGTACGCACCGACTCGTCATCAAGATCGACCAGCGCCAGGCGATCGGCCAGAGCGAGCAGCACCGCGCCGCCGCTCGTCGGCGCCGCCGCGCTCACCCTCGTTTCGAGGCCGATCGCACGATCCTCCCCGCTCTCGAGGAGGTGCAGTTCGCAGCCCTCGATGTCCACCCACAGCAGGCGCCGTGTCGCCGCGTCCCAACGCGGTCCTTCCGCGAGCTTCGCGTTCGCGCGCACGGCGATCTCCACGGCTGGAGAATCGCATGATCGCGGCTCTGCACGGGGTGGCATAGGTGCTGGCGCTCGTCACGCAGCCGGGCCACGCACACACGACACGCATCGAGGACGTTCCCGCCCTGAAGGCTCGCGAGAGCGAAGTGCTCGTCCGCACGCTCGAGGTGGGCGTGTGCGGCACCGACCGCGAGATCTCGGAAGGCCTGTTCGGGATCGCACCCGACGACGAACGGCTGCTCGTGCTCGGCCACGAGGCGCTGGCCGTCGTCGAGCGCGATGGCTACGGCTTCAGTCGCGGCCAGCTCGTCACCGCGACCGTCCGCCGCTCGTGCGGCCATTGCATCGCGTGCGCGGAGGACTCGCCCGACTCGTGTCTGACCGGCGACTACAGCGAGCGCGGGATCACACGCCTGGATGGCTACGCCCGTGAGCTCGTCGCGGAGGATCCGGAGCAACTGGTCGCGATTCCCAAATCGCTCGGCCGTCTCGGCGTGCTCGCGGAACCGACGTCGATCTGCGAGCGCGCGCTGCGACATGCTCGGGCGATCGGCGGCCGGCAGCCGTGGCAGCTCGAGCGCGCGCTGGTCATCGGCGCAGGGGCGATCGGCCTGTTGATGACGTACCTCTTGCGCCTCGCGGACGTGGCGGTGTGGACGGCGTCGCTCGAGCCCGAGAACGAGCTCGTCGAAACTTCCGGCGCGCACTACGTTTCGACGCGGGAGCACGAGCTGTCGGAGCTCGGGAAGTTCGACCTCGTGATCGAGGCGGCCGGCAACGCGCAGCTGATGGCGCACGCCCTCGGCCTGCTCCGCCGGAGCGGAGTCGCGTGCCTGCTCGGGATCGACCCGCGTCATCAGAGGGTCGAGCTCGACGGCCCGGTGCTGGGCGTGGACACGATCCTCGAGAACCGCGTTCTCTTCGGAAGCGTCAACGCGCGCCGCCAGGACTGGCTGACCGCAGTCGATGACCTCGACCGAGCTCGGGAGCGCTGGCCGGAAGCGCTGGAGCAGTTCGTCACGCTCCGCGTCCCGTTGGACCGCTTCCCTGAGGCCTTCGAACATCGCGGCGGCAAGGCGACGCTCGTTCTCTCCGACTAGTCCTACCGGATCAGCATGAGAGCCCCGTGGCCTCGAGTGCCTGCTTTGCGAGCGCTTCGTCCACCTCGCCCGGCAAGCCGCTCACGCCGACGGCGCCTACCCGTGTGTCGCCCTCGAACGCGGCGAGCCCACCGAGGAAGAACGTGAAGAACGGGTCGAAGCTCTCGCGCTCGACCGCGTCCTCACGCACCTTCGCCGCCAGCTCTCTCGTCGAACGCGCGTCGCTCCGCGCGGCGGTATAGGCCTTCCGCTGCGCGTTCAGCCGCGTGTCCGGTGCCGCGCCGTCCATCGTCGCGGCCGCGACGAGCTCGCCGTGCGTGTCCGCCACGAAGACCGAGACCGGGCTCGACGCTTCCCGTACCACGAAATCCACGATCGCCTGTGCGTCGTCGAGCCTCACCGGGCGATTCTATTGGCCAGTCGAACTTCCATACCTTCGACCGCAGGAGCGAAACGTGCTGTAGTTCAACTCGATGCGCTTCGACGTCGCCCGCCTCGCACGACGAGTCTTGCTCCTGGTAGTCGCCTCGGTCCTCCCCGCCTTGGCCGTCATCCCCTCGGGCCGGCCCTCTGCGGCAAACGTCGCCGGTCATGCCTCGACCGCCGGCTTCGAGGGGATTCGCCTGGAAAACGTCGCCACTCGGGTCGGGCTCGCCTTCCGTCAAGGGGCGTTTCGCTTCGGGGTCTCGCCCGACCCGCCGGCGATGACGGGAGGTGGGCTCTGCGCTCTCGACTACAACAACGACGGCTGGGTCGATCTGTTCGTCGTGAACTCGTACTCGCAGGCCGACGTCGATCGGTGGCGCAAGCACGGCGGCCTGCCGCGAAGTGCCCTCTTCCGCAACACAAGGGGCCGTTTCCGGAACGTGACCCGCAGCTCGGGAGCAGGGCTCGCGATCCGAGGCCAGGGCTGCGTCGCCGCGGACTTCAACGGGGACGGCTACACCGACCTCTTCGTCACGGCCGATGGACGGAACAAGCTGCTCTGGAACAACGGCAACGGCACGTTCACCGAGGGCGCATTGGCTGCCGGGATCAAGAGCTTTGGCTGGCATACGGGTGCGGCGGTCGCCGATGTGAACGGCGACGGCCGTCCCGACCTCTTCGTGGCGGGCTATACCGACGCCAACCTCCCGGTCTCCGGCTCGGCTGCCGGCTTTCCCAACAACTTCGCCGGCGTCCGCGACCTTCTCTACCTGAATCTGGGTCGGGACAAGCACGGGCACTCCCGCTTTCGGGAGGTGGGCGTTCAGGCGGGCCTCGAGGCCGCGCGGTTCGATCACAGCCTCGGGGCGGTCTTCTCCGACTTCGACGGTGACGGCCGGCCCGATCTGTACGTCGCCAACGACGGCGACCCGAACCGGTTGTACGAGAACATCGCGTGGCCGGGCGGGAAGAAGGCCGATCCCGCGGGTCTCGGCTTCCGCTTCGAGGAGCGCGCAGCCATCGCCGGCGTGGCCGACCCGAATGCGGGGATGGGTGTCGCGGCTGCGGACTTCAACGGTGACGGACACACCGACTTGTTCGTCTCGAATTCCCGCGGACAGCCTCATGCGGTCTACAGCGGACAGCAGCCCCTCGCCTCCGGGTCGTCGTTCACCGACGTTCGAGCAGCGTTCGAACCAGCGTTTGGCAAGACGTTCACCGGCTGGGGCGCGTCCTGGGTCGACCTCGACCTGGACGGCAATCCCGACCTGGTGCTCGCCAACGGCGGAATCCCGGTGACCAATCTCGCACGGGACGCGCAGCCGATTCAGGTGCTCGAGAACATGGGCGCACCCCCGGGCTCTCCACCCCGGTTCACGGACGGGACCGCGCTCGTCGGCGGGTACGACCTGCCAAGGGTCGTCGGCCGCGGCCTCACGACGGCCGACTTCGACAACAACGGCCAAATGGACATCGCCATCAACACGATCGGCGGGAAGCTGGAGCTCTTGCGTCCGACGGGAGCCGTCGGCCACTGGCTTGCCGTGCGCCTCGCCCGGTTCTCCCCCGGAGCGGTCGTGACCGCGGTCCTCCCGGACGGTCGCAGGCTGGTACGCGAGGTGCAGGCAGGGTCGAGCTATCTGTCGTCGCAAGACCCTCGAGTGCACTTCGGACTGGGCGCAGCGACGAGCGTGAGCCAGCTCATCGTTCGCTACCCGGACGGTCATATCGTCTCCCGGAACAACGTTCCCGCCGACCGCATCCTCTTCTTGCCCCGCCAGGCGCTGAGCGCGACTGATGCACGATCGACCGCGCTCGCACGGCCAGGTCAAAGTCTGCGTCTCTCCGGGACTGCGCCGTACCTGATCGACGGGTGCACACGGGGCGACCTCCACGGGCACTCGGTCGCCCGCGTGTGGGACGAGGCCATGCTCGATTCGATCCGGCGTGACCTTCCGGCGCCGACCACCCACGCGCGGAACCTCTTCCACGTGTCGGCCGCGATGTGGGACGCCTGGGCGGCCTACGACCCGAAGGCCGACGGCTACTTCGTCACCGAGAAGGACAAGGCGCCCGACGTCGAGGCTGCCCGGGAGGCCGCGATCAGCTACGCCGCCTACCGCGTCCTGCTCTGGCGCTACGCATACGGCGCCAACGTGCGGGTGACCTTCGACGAGCTCACCCGGACGATGCGCTCGCTCTGCTACCGGCTGGACTTCACGAGCACGAAGGGCCACTCACCGGCCGCACTCGGCAATCGCATCGCGGCCGCCGTGATCCGGTACGGACGGAGGGACGGCTCGCTCGAACGACTCCACTACGCCGACGAGAGCTACGTCCCCGTGAACACGCCGCTGGTGGTGAGTCAGCCCGGAACGGCCATGCACGACCCCACCTTCTGGCAGCCGCTCGCGCTCGACCAGACCGTGGCCCAGAACGGGCTCGCCGTCCCCGGCAAGGTGCAGACCTTCATCGGTTCCGAGTGGGGACACGTACATGGCTTTGCGCTGCCCGCTTCGAAGACTGGAGCGCCGATCGATCCCGGCCCGCCGCCGATCGGAACTCCCGCGGATGCGGCGTACAAACAAGCGGCCGTCGACCTCATCCGCAAGAGCGCCGAGCTCGACCCCGCCGACGGGCAGACGATCGACATCGGGCTGGACGGCTTGGGGAACAACCCCCTCGGGACGAACGACGGCCACGGATACACGGTCAATCCGTCGACCGGCCAGCCCTATGCGCCCGAGCGCGTGCCCCTGGCCGACTACACCCGCGTCCTCGCCGAGTTCTGGGCCGACGGGCCGAATTCGGAGACGCCGCCCGGCCACTGGAACGTGATTGCCAACACCGTCTCGGACTCGCCGCTGATGGCGTCGCGGATCGGACCGGGAGCTGCGAACCGCCTGCGCTGGGACGTGCAGATGTACTTCGCCCTCAACGGTGCGGTGCACGACGCCGCGATCGCCGCGTGGGGCCTGAAGCGCAAGTACCAATCGGTTCGCCCAATCTCGATGATCCGCTACATGGCCGAGCACGGCCAGTCGAGCGATCCCAATCTCCCCTCGTACGATCCGGAGGGCCTGCCGTTGATCCCCGGCCTGATCGAGCTGATCACGAAGGAATCGAGCGCGCCGGGACAGCGCCACGCCGCCCTTGCCGATCACGTCGGCGAGATCGCCATTCGGGCCTGGCGCGGAAATCCGAAAGACCCGAGCCAGGTGAGCGGCGTCGGCTGGATTCTCGGCGAGAAGTGGGTGCCGTATCAAAAGGCGACCTTCGTCACCCCGGCCTTCCCGGGCTTCGTGTCCGGCCACAGCACGTTCAGCCGTGCAGCGGCCGAGGTGCTCGCCGCATACACCGGCAGCCCCTACTTCCCCGGAGGAGAGTTCACGCAGACGTTCGCCCCGGGCTACCTCAAGTTCGAGCACGGGCCGAGCAAGCCGCTGACGCTCCAGTGGGCCACGTACTACGACGCGGCTGACCAGGCGGGCATCTCGCGCCTCTACGGCGGCATCCATATCGCCGCCGACGACTTCGCCGGCCGCCGGATCGGCTCGAGGGTCGGAAAGGCGGCCTGGGCGCTCGCCGAGCGCTACTTCGCCGGCACGGTGCGGTAGGAGGCGGCTAGCGGCCCGAGCGTGCCTGAAGCCTGCGCGCGATCGTGTCTAGTGTCACAGCGAGCAAGAGGATGGTGCCAGTGACGATGTAGATCGTCCCGGTCTTGTAGCCCGCCGTGTTGAGCCCGTTCGAGACCGTTGCGATCACGAGCGCGCCGATGAGCGCGCTGCGTACCTCGCCGCGACCACCGAACAGGCTCGTGCCACCGATGACCGCTGCGGAGATCGCGTCGAGCAGCAGCGTGCCGCCGCCGACGTTGAGGTCGACGGAATTCAGCCGGGCTGCCAGGATCACGCCTCCCACCCCGGCCATGGCGCCCGAGATCATGAAGACGATGATGCGGATGCGTGCAACGTTGATGCCGGCGCGACGTGCCGCTTCGGCATTGCCGCCGACGGCGTACACGTGGCGGCCGAACGGCGTTCGCTTGGCCAGGAAGGTCAAGCCGATGAGGAAGATGACGACGAGCACGCCCGCCAGCGGTAGCCCGTTCGGCACGTTGGCGTGGTTGGAGATGGCCACGGTCCCCAAGGTCGCGACGGCGACGCCGACGACCTTGGCCACAATGAGCAGCGGGCCTCGGATCGGCACGCCGTGGCGGCGCTTGCCCACGACGCCGCCCAGCGTGCCCAGGGCGTAGACACCGGTGACGACTGCCGCGATGATCCACCCCGCGGTGGACGTGAAGTAGTAGGTGGCTGTGTCGTTGATCCACTTGTCCTGGATCACGATCACGCCCTTGATCTCGAGCACCTGCAGGATCACTCCCTGCCAGATCAGCAGGCCTGCGAGCGTGACGACGAACGACGGGACGCCGACCAGAGCCACGATCGAGCCCTGGGCGCCGCCGATGAGCGTGCACACACCCACCGCGATCGCGATCGCGACGAGTCCGGGGTACTGGTGGCTGCTACCAGGAAGCTGGAACTCGGCGACTGTCAGGGCCGCTATCCCGCTCAGATACCCGATCGAAAGGTCGATCTCGCCAAGGAGAAGGACGAAGACCACGCCGAAGGCGAGCATGGTCACGCCGGTCATCTGGACGATGATGTTGTTGAAGTTGTCGGCGGTGAAGAAGTTCGTCGCCTTGAAGCTGAAGAAGACGACGATGAAGACCAGTCCGATGACGATCGGCAGGATGCCCAGGTTCCCGGTCCTCACGTTGTCGTACGTCCGGCGCCAGAGCCCTGCGTCCGCCTCGGCCTCGTCTCCTTCGGGGAGACCGATCCCCGGTGCCGCGACGTCGACTTCCGAGCTCACGACGCCAGCTCCGGCGTTGTCTCCGGGATGCCCGCGACCTTGGTGGGAATCCCTGCGGTGATCGCCTGCACGACCTCCTGCTGGGTGGTCTTCTCCCGCTCGTAGACACCCACGTCGCGGCCGAGGCGCAGCACGGTGATGCGCGTCGCCACCTCGAAGACGTCGTGCAGGTTGTGCGAGATGAGCACGACGGCCAGGCCCTGGTCGGCGAGACGCTTGACGAGGTCAAGCACCTGGCGGGTCTGCGCGACGCCGAGCGCGGCAGTTGGCTCATCGAGGATGACGAGCTTGGAGTTCCACTGCACGGCCTTGGCGACGGCGACCGACTGCCGCTGGCCGCCCGACAGCGAGGCCACCGGCTGACGGACCGATCGGATAGTCGTGACAGACAACGACCTGAGGGTCTCGGCCGTGCGCTGCTCCATGGCCGGCTCTTGCAAGCGGTAGAGCCAGTCGCGCTCCTCGCGGCCCAGGTACATGTTCTGGACCACGTCGAGGTTGTCGCACAGTGCGAGGTCCTGGTAGACGATCTCGATTCCCAGCCTGGCCGCGTCCTTCGGGCCGTGGATGTGCACGGGCTTCCCATCGAAGAGGATCTCGCCGCTGTCAGCGCCGTGGATGCCGGCCACGCACTTGATCAGGGTCGACTTGCCCGCACCGTTGTCGCCGACGAGCGCCATGACCTCTCCATGGCGCACCTCGAAGTCGACGTCGGTGAGCGCCTGTACCGACCCGAACGACTTCGAGATACCGCGGAGTTGGAGGATCGGCGTCTCGCTCACGGTGTCGGGTTTCCTACCACAAAAGCCGGCGGAGGCGCCCGCCCGGGCGCCCCCGCCTGTCGGTCCTGTTTGTCTGCTAGCAGAACTGCGCGAACTCGCCGACGCAGACGTCGCTCTTCTTCAGGAACTTGTCCTTGAAGAGTCTCGTGTAGTTGGCCTTGGTGATCGAGATCACCGGCAGGGCGACGGTCGGCTCCTTCTTGCTGCCGTTCTTGCGGAACCCGTTGATCCCAGGCACCTTCTTATGCGCGAGCAGGGCGATGACCGCCTTGGCGGCAGCATTGACTTCGTTCGGCACGTACTTGTAGACGGTCATCGACTGCCACCCCGAGATGATGTTCTGCACGCCCTGGACGGTCGCATCCTGTCCCGACAGCGCGATCGGCTTCAGCTTCTTCGCCTTCAGGGCGGCGACCACTGCGCCGGCGATGTTGTCGTTCGCCGCGATGGCGCCGTCGATCTTGTTGTCCGTCTTGAGCAGCATCTGCTCGAAGATCGGCTGGGCGTTGGTCGCCAGCCAGAGCGGCACGAACTGCTGCGGGCCCTTGGTCAGCTTGCCGCTCTTGAAGAGCGGGTTCAGAACAGCGTCGTTTCCGCTCTTGAACCAGAACGCGTTCTGATCTGTCGGGCCGCCCCAGAGCTCGGCGACGACAGGCTTCGACTTCCCCTTCAGGGCATTGACGACGCCCTTGGCCTGGGCCGCGCCGACGGCCTTACCGTCGAAGGTGACGTAGACCTTCGCGATACCGCCCACCACCTGGCGGTCGTAGTCGATCGACTGACCGCCTGCCTTTGCGAACTTCTTCTCGATCGCGATCGACGTGCCCTGGGCGATGTCGGTCACGACGGCTATCTTCGCCCCGCGCGACAGGCACGAATCGGCCTGCGAGACCATCTTCTGCGGATCGTTCAACGCGTTCGTGATCGAGTAGGTCAGGTGAGCCTTCTTCAGGGCTTTGGCCCAGTCCGGTGCGTCGAACTGCACCCAGCGGACCGAGGACTTCGTGTCCGGGAGCAGGACGCAAACCTGGATGTTCGCGGAGCTCTTGGCTGTCGCGCCGGTAGCCGAGATCGTGATAGCAACACCGACCAGGACTGCGACGAGACCCGCGGCCGCCGACCTACGAAAGAATCGTTTCACTGCAGCCTCCTAAGTGATGAGATTCGGAGACTCTAGTACGAACTCAGGCACTTTTCAGGTTCGACTCGCGGCTGCAGCTCGTTGTGGCGCTGCGTACTATCGCCCGATGGGAGAGATCGGCGTTGGCATGCTCGGCTACGCGTTCATGGGGAAAGCGCACTCGAACGCGTTTCGCAAGCTCGAGTATCTGGCGTGGCCGCCCCCGCTCGTGCCACGGCTCGTCGCGATCGCCGGGCGGAACAAGGACGCGGTCGCTGCGGCAGCCGGCCGATACGGGTACGAGCGGTGGACGACCGACTGGCACGACATCGTCACGGACGAGCGGATCGGGCTTTTCGACAACGGCGGCCCGAACTCGCTCCATGCCGAGCCGACGATCGCCGCCGCCGAGGCGGGCAAGCATGTCCTCTGCGAGAAGCCGCTCGGGCGCACGGCCGACGAGAGCCACGAGGTGTGGCGCCGAGTCGCCGCTACCGGCGTCACGCATCTCTGCGGGTTCAACTACCGCTTCGTCCCCGCGGTACGGCTCGCGCGCGAGCTGATCGACGCGGGCGCACTCGGAGAGCTCCGCCACTTCCGCGGCCGTTACCTGCAGGACTGGGGCGACGACCCGACGCTCGACACGTGGCGCTTCGATCCGGACCAGGCGGGATCCGGCGCGCTCGGCGATCTCGGCACGCACGTGATCGACCTCGCGCGCTACCTCGTCGGCGAGGTCAGTTCGGTCGCCGGGATCGTCAAGACATTCGTGAGCGATCGCAGGGTCGACGACGCGATCGAGGCGGCTGTCGAGTTCGAGAGCGGTGCGGTCGGGACGATCGAGTCGACGCGCCTCGCGCTCGGACGGCGCAACGCGTTTCAGTGGGAGATCAACGGCTCCCGCGGCTCGCTCTACTTCGACATGGAGCGGATGAACGAGCTGAAGGTCTTTCTCGACGGCGAGGACCGCACTCGCGGCTTCAGGACGGTGCTCGTGACGGAGGCGAACCATCCCTTCATGGATCTCTGGTGGCCCCCCGGGCACATCATCGGCTGGGGAGACACCTTCGTGCACGAGGTGCACCACCTTCTGCGCGCGATCGCCGACGGCAGCGACGTCGCACCGCACGGCGCGACCTTCGAGGACGGCTATCGCGCGTCGGAGATCGGCGAGGCGATCGTCCGATCGAGCGTTGGCGGTCGCCGCGAGCATCTGACATTTCGCAGCCTGTCCGAGGGCGAATGACGTACGCGCCAACGAACTGGCTCCATCGGCCCATCATCTACGCTCTGCGAAGTGGACTTGCAACCGGTGGCACCCGGCTTGTGGCGCTGGACCGCGCCCCACCCGGACTGGGAGCCGCGCGAGCAGGAGGACGATCCAGCGGATTGGGATCGCGACGTCGGCTGTGTTGCGTACGAGACCCGCGACGCGCTCGTCCTCATCGACCCGCTCGTCACCGATGGCGACTTTGCGGCTCTCGACCGCCTCGCCGGCTCGAAGCAGACCGCCGCCGTCCTGACCACCCTCCCCTTTCATAGGCGCAGCGGGGACGAGCTGGCCGAGCGCTACGGCGCTTCGCGCTCGGCGCCCGAGGGCGTGGAAGCAATCGCCGTCGAGGGCGCGGGCGAAACCGTGTACTGGCTTCCCGAGCACCTCGCGCTCGTTCCCGGAGACCGCATTCTCGGCGACCGTCCCCCGGGGCTGAGGCTGTGCCCCCCGTCGTGGCTTCGCTATCTCGACGGATTCACGCAGGAGGATCTCCGCGACGCGCTGCGTCCACTGCTCGACCTTCCGATCGAGCTCGTGCTCGTCTCCCACGGTGAGCCTCTGCTCGCGGGCGGCCGCGCAGAGCTCGAGCGCTTGCTCGCATGACCGCCGTCGCCGCCGTCGAACGTGACCTGCAAGCCGCGGTCGCGGCAGAGATCCAGCGTCCGAGCGCCGCCTATCTGACCGACGAGACCGAGGCACGAGGCGTACACGGCCGGGCCGACGCGGTCGCTTTGCCGCGATCGGCCGAAGAGGTCGCAGAGGTCGTGGCGTGGTGCTACTCGCACGGCGTGGCGATCGTTCCGCGGGGTGGTGGGACCGGCTATGCGGGAGGGGCGGTGCCCCTCGACGGCGGCGTCGTCCTCTCGCTCGAGCGGCTCGACCGGGTGCGGTCGTTCGATCCGCTCGTCTGGAGAATCGAGGTCGAGGCGGGCGTCCGCACGGGAGACCTGCATCGAATCGCCCGGGAAAGCGGCCTGATGTTCGCGCCGGATCCCGGCGCAGCCGAGCAGTCCCAGGTCGGCGGCAACATCGCGACGAACGCGGGAGGCCCCCACGCCTTCAAGTACGGCGTCACGGGGAGGTGGGTCACCGGGCTCGAGGTCGTCGTCCCCCCTGGAGACGTGATCCGGCTCGGCGGTCCGCTCTCGAAGGACGTCGCCGGCTACGACCTGAAAGGCCTCCTCGTCGGCTCGGAGGGAACGCTCGGCGTCATCACTTCGGCGTGGCTCCGGCTCGCCCCGGCCCCCGAGGCCGCTTGGCCGGTCGTCGGCTTCTTCGACGGAGTCGCGGGCGGGTCCGCCGCCATCGAGCGGGTCGTCGGGAACGGGCTGCCGGTCGCGGCGCTCGAGTACCTCGACTCGGAGACCATGCGTTACGGCGGCGCAGGCTTCCCCGGCGACGTTCCCGCGGGCGCCTTCGCCGTCATCGCGGAGGCAGACGGGTCCGTCGACGAAGCTGCGCGCGTTCGCGTCGACGTGCTCGATGTCCTCGGCGAGGACGCTCTGGGCCTGTACGCGCCGGAGACGCAGGCCGAGATCGCCGCGCTCTGGCGCTGGCGGCACGGCCTCGCGCTCGTCATCGACGCACAACGAGGAGGGAAGGCGAGCGAAGATATCGCCGTCCCGCTCGATCGGCTCGGCGAGGCGATCGAGAGCTCGCTGGAGATCGGGCGCAGGCTCGGCGTCGTCACGTGCTCGTGGGGCCACGCCGGCGACGGCAATCTGCACACGACGTTCCTCCTCTCCGCCGAAGACGAGCGAGAGCTCGCCCTGGCGCCGACTCTCTCGGACGAGCTGTTCGAGCTCGCGCTTCGGCTCGGGGGAACGATCTCGGGCGAGCACGGCGTCGGCTTCGTCAAGCGCAACTGGCTCGCACGCCAACTCGGGCCGCGCGCGTTCGAGCTGCACACCGCCGTCAAGCACGCCTTCGACCCGAAGAACCTCCTCAATCCGGGAAAGAAGGCTTGATCCGAAAGCTCCTCGTCGCGAACCGCGGCGAGATCGCGCTCCGCGTCTTCCGAACGTGCCGAAACATCGGCGTCGAGACGGTCGCGGTGGTCGCGCCGGACGATAAGGGGTCGCTCCATGCACGCTCGTCCGACGAGACCGTTGAGATCGCGAGCTATCTCGCCTCCGAGGAGCACATTCGCGCGGCCAAGCAAACGGGAGCCGACGCGATCCACCCGGGCTACGGCTTCCTCGCCGAGAGCCCTGACTTCGCCGAAGCGGTGCAGGCCGCGGGGCTGACGTGGGTCGGGCCGCCGCCGGAAGCGCTCCGCGCCGGCGGGGACAAGCTCGAGGCGAAACGGTTCGCCCGCGAGGCCGGCGTGCCGGTCGTCCCGACGGGAGAGCCGGGCGAAATCGGCTTCCCGCTACTCGTCAAGGCGGCCGCGGGAGGCGGCGGGCGCGGCATGCGCGTCGTCCGCGCTCCGGAGGAGCTGGCCGAGGCGCTCGAAGCGGCACGGCGGGAGGCGAAGGCTGCCTTCGGGGACGACCGCGTCTTCTGCGAGCGCTATGTCGAGCGGCCGCGCCACGTCGAGATCCAGCTGCTCGCGGGCGCGGACGGGAACATCCTGGCCCTGGGCGAGCGGGACTGCTCGATCCAGCGGCGCCATCAGAAGGTGCTCGAGGAGTCCCCCTCACCCGCAGTCGGCGACAGGCTCCGCACCGCGATGAGCGACGCGGCGGTCGCGTTCGCGAAGCGGATCGGCTACGTCAACGCCGGGACGGCGGAATTCATGGTCGACGGGGACGAGTTCTGGTTCCTCGAGCTGAACGGGCGAATCCAGGTCGAGCACCCTGTGACGGAGCTCGTCACGGGCATCGACCTCGTACAGGAGCAGCTCCGCATCGCGGACGGAGTCTCGCTCGATCTTCGCCCCGATCGTCATGGTCATGCCGTCGAGGCCCGTCTCTACGCCGAGGACCCGAAGACGTTCTTCCCGCAGACGGGCCGCATCGAGAGGCTCGAGCTGCCGCGTGACGTCCGGGTCGATGCAGGCGTCGAGGAGGGTGACGAGATCGGGCTCGCCTACGACCCGATGATCGCGAAGCTGATCGCCCACGGGCCCACCCGCGACGACGCACTCGACCGCCTGCGAGATGCGCTGCGAGAGACCGTGGTCGAGGGCGTCACCACGAATCTCCCGTTCCTGCGCTGGCTCGTCTCGCATCCGCTCGTGCGCGCGGGCGACACGACAACCGCGTTCCTCGTCGAGCACCCGCCCCTGTCGCCGTCGACGCCGCACGTCGCTCCGGCCCCGTGGCGCCGGCCGTTCCGGCTCAACCTGCCCGCGCCCGCGCCGTCTTCTCCTCCGGATGTCGACGCGCTGGCAGCGGATCACCACGGTGTCGGCGGCGAGCAGAGCACGGTGACTGCTCCCATGCCCGGGACGGTCATACGTCTCCTCGTCAAGGCGGGCGAGTCGGTTCGGGCGCGCCAGCCGCTCGTCGTGCTCGAGGCGATGAAGATGGAGACGCCCCTGACGTCCCCCTACGACGCGGTCGTCCGCGCCGTCCACGTCGAGGAGGGCGCGGCCGTCACGGCCGGCGCGCTCCTCGTCGAGCTGGAGGAGTAGCCGCGCGAAAGCGGAGCCTTCGCGCGGCTCTGTCTAGTCCGCCGCGGGAAGAGGGACGTTCTGTTCCGCGCGCAGGTACGAGGCGACGACCGCAACGACGCCGAGCACCATTACGACGAGCGCGCCCCAGAACCACCCGCCCATACCCGCCGGCTTGACGACCATGTTCCAGATCACCGTCAGGAGCACGACGAGCTCGGCACGAGACACCATGAGGACCCGCCTGATGCGCGCCTTCGCGAGCGGTGACTCGGGACCGTGCTGCTCGATGATGGCCGCGATCCGACCGCCCTCGGGACCCAGGAACCCGACACCGATCACGAACGAGAGCGTCCAGGCGATGAGGCCGAAGACGATCCAGTTCTGACCCCAGGACCAGTGGAGGTTGATCATCATCGCGATCGCCGCCAGCAGGAGCACCCAGGTCGTGGGAATGAAGAGGCGCATCGACACGACTTCGGTGTCTTTCGCGAAATCGGCCTGGCGCTTCCCGTCATCCGTACGGAGGATCCGAAACGCGTAGGCCTGAATCATCACTGCGCCGCCGACCCAGGTCGCGGCGGCGGCGACGTGTACCCACTTGAAGAACGTGTACCAGGTCATGCGCGCATTCAAGCGCGGGGCCCGGACGCCTTCAAGAGGCGGGCGGCCCCCCGAGACCCGTAGACGTCAAGGGCCGAGGTTAGAACGAGGCGCAGCCGTTCTAACCGAGGCCGGACTCACGCGCGCGGGGACGCGAAGCGCCACCGCGGGCGCAGAAGGGGACTCTCGCCTACCTCACCAGAGAAGGAGCCCACGGGCTCAGCCCGTGGGCGTTGATCCGCGAAGCGGCGTAACTGAAACCCGCTGCGAACGCGCAGCTTTCGCAGCGGCGCTAGAACAGCTTCTGAAGCTTCATCGCGGCGCCCATGTCGCCCTTGACCTTGAGCTTGCCGGTCATGTAGGCGCTCGTCGCGTTCTGCTCGCCGCTGACGATCTTCTCGAAAGTGTCCTCGGAGGTCGTGATGACGGCGTCCGCATCCTCCCCACCCTCGCTGACGCTGACGTCACCGTCCGCGACGTTCACGGTCCACTTGCCCGCGCCCTCGATGTCGAAGAGGTAGGAGTTGGTCATGCCGGCCGTCTTCGACGAGTCGGCGCGCTGTTCAAGGCCGTCGAAAAACTCTTTCGCTGTCATGGCAGCAAGCCTATCTCAGCGGCAGGCTCGAAACGGGCGCTCTTACGTGCCCGCGGGAGGTGGGAGGCGAGGACGGCCGCAAGCATCGGCGCGGCCGCCGCCACGTAGAGGGCGGTGCGCAGGCTCGTCGCATCGGCGAGCCGGCCGAGCGCGAGCGCCGCAATGCCTCCGAGCCCGACGGACAGCCCGATCACGAGCCCGGAGGCGGTACCGACATGACGAGGCATGTACTCCTGGCCCATGACCATCGTCACACCGAACGTGCCGACCACGCACACGCCGACGAAGGCGAGCGCGATGGAGCCCGGGACCCCGCCGACGGCAAGGAAGAGGAGCATCAGCGGCCCGGTTGCGACGACGCTGGCCAGGAGCACGGGCCGCCCGCCGAACCGGTCGGCGAGGGGGCCGAGCGCCAGTGTTCCGACCCCACCGGCGAAGAGCATGAGGGCAAGCAGATGGTTGCCGTGCGACTTCGAATGCCCGAGCCCTGTCTCCCAGAGCGGGACGAACGTGATCAGCCCGAACCACGCGACACTGCGAAGCGCGATCACGCCGAGGAGGAGCTTCATCGCGCCGGGATCGTCGACGCCTCCGAGGGCGCGCGCCGCGTGGGGCTCCGGCCTGAAACCACGCAGGTACGGCGTGCCGATGACAATCGCCGCCGCGACCACGAGGCCCGGGACGGCGAGCACGAGGCCGCCGCGGAGGCCGAGTGTGGCGACGATCGCGGTGGTCGCGATCGGCCCGAGCCCGTAGCCGAGGTTGCCGCCGATCGAGAACCAGGCCATGCCGCTTGCCCGCTTCCGGCCGCTGACGTATCCCGCGAACTTCGAGGCCTCGGGATGGAAGGCGGCGACGCCGATGCCCGAGAGCAGCACGAGCAGCAGGACGAGCCAGTAGCTCGACGCGTCGGCCGCGAACGCGATCGCGACACCTGCGAGGGCGACCCCACCAGGCAGCAGCCACATGGCTCCGCGGCGATCCGACCAGAGGCCGAACAGCGGCTGGATCAGCGACGACGAAGCCTGCGACGCGAGGATCACCCCGCCGACGGCGGTGTACGAGAGCGAGAACCGGTCCTTGAGGAAGGGAAGCAGCGCCGGAAGCGCGCCGCCGGCGAAGTCCGTAGCGAGGTGGCCGCTCGACAGCAGCGCCATCGCCCGGCGGTCGATCTCGGCCCGCACGGCTGCAGGCTACAGCGGTGCTGCTAGGCGGCCGGCGCGACCGCCGGGCGATACCGGGCGATCAGAGCGTGCGAGAGCTCCCACTGCTTGCCGGCCAACTCGACGCGGTTCTGCTCGAGCTCCGAGCCGTTGATGCCCTGCTCGCGTAGGCGCTGCCGCTCGACCGTGAGCTCGGAAATCTGGTCGAGAAGAGTCTCGACGGTGGGATCGGCTGGACGCATCTCGGTGTTCACCATCGGCATTTGACGGCCGGGCGCGAGCCCGGTTAGGGAAATTTCGTAAAGACCGCGTAAATCCCTGCTCGGGTACGATCGCGGCCCGATGGGCGAAGTCGCGATCGAGGTCATGGCGCCGGACGAGGCGGAGGCGGATGCGCTTGCCATCCCCCTGGCCGAGGACGACACGGGCGGAGACGTCGGCGCGGGGAGCGTGAGCGAGCGAGCGCAGCAGCAGCTGCGGCGCCTCGCCACGGACGGCGACCTGAAGGGGGACCTCGGGCAGACGCTCCTCCTGCACACCGACGCCGACGCGAAGGCGCCGCGGATCGTCGTGGCGGGGGTCGGCAAGCGGGCAGACATCGATGCCGACGCCGTTCGCACCGCCGCGGCTGCAGCAACCCGGCGCGTCAGCGAGGCCGGCCGCACGGTCGGCTGGGTGCTGGACCAATCTCTGCCGCTCTCACTCGAAGAGCAGGCGACGGCTGTCGTCGAAGGAATGGTGCTCGGCTCCTACGTGCCCGGACGGTGGAAGACCGGGGCAAAGTCCGAGCAGCGCCTCGAGAAGATCGTCCTCGTCACGGCGAATCGGGACGGCCTCGACGAGGTCACCTCGCAAACCGGACGCGTCGGCAAGTGGGTCAACGCGGCGCGCGATCTCGCGAACTCGCCGCCCAACGAGCTGACGCCCGAGATCCTCGCGCAGCGCACCGCGGAGCTCGCCGGCCCCACGGTCGAGGTCGACGTGCTCGATCCGTCGCGTATCGACGAGCTCGGGATGGGTGCGCTCTCGGCGGTGGGGCGCGGGAGCGCGAACGGGCCGCGTCTGATCGTCCTTCGCTACGAGCCGGCCTCGCCGGCTCGCGCCGACCTCGTGCTCGGCCTCGTCGGGAAGGCGATCACGTTCGACGCAGGGGGAATCTCGCTCAAGCCGGCCCTGAAGATGCAGGACATGAAGGGCGACATGGCCGGCGGAGCCGCGGTCATCGCGGGGACCGCCGCCGTCGCGGAGCTGGGGCTCCCCGTCCGGGTCGTCTCAGTCGTCGCCGCGGCCGAGAACCTCGTCGGCGGCGACTCCTTCCGGCCGGGCGACATCCTCCGGGCGGCCAACGGCAAGACGATCGAGATCACCAACACGGACGCCGAGGGACGCCTCGTGCTCGCGGACGCACTCTGGTACGCGCGGAGGGAAGGCGCGACGCACGTCCTCGATCTCGCCACGCTCACGGGCGCGATGGAGCTCGCGCTCGGGGATCTCTACGCGGGCCTCTTCTCGAACGACGACGGGTGGCTGCAGGAGATCCTCGAAGCCGCGAAGGCGAGCGGCGACCACGCCTGGCCCTTCCCGCTGCACCGCCGCTACAGGCGCTACGTCGACTCGGACTTCGCCGACCTGATGAACTCGTCCGACCTGAGGCAAGGCTCCCCGGTGTTGGCCGCCGAGTTCCTGCGCGAGTTCGCCGGAGACGGGCCCTGGGCGCACATCGACATGGCGGGCCCGGGCTTCCTGGAGCGGTCGCGCGGCGACTACCTGACCCAGCCCGGGGGCACCGGTTACGGCGTGCGGCTGATCGTCGAGCTCGCCAAGCGCCTCAGCACTTGAACTTCGACCTCGCCCCCGAGCACGAGCTCATCCGCTCGACGGTGCGCGACTTCGCGTTGCAGCGCGTCGCGCCGGTCGCGGAGGAGCTCGACCGCGAGGCGCGCTTCCCCTACGAGCTCATCGCCGAGCTCGCCGAGCTGGGACTGATGGGAATGACGATCCCGGAGGAGTACGGCGGCGCGGGCGCGGACACCGTCTCCTACGCGATCGCGGTCGAGGAGCTCACGCGCATCGACTCGTCGGTCGCGATCACGGTCGCCGCGCATCACTCGCTGGGAACGCTGCCGATCTACTACTTCGGGACGGAGGAGCAGAAGCAGCATTGGCTGCCCGAGCTCGCGTCGGGGAAACGGCTTGCCGCATTCGGCCTGACCGAGCCCGACGCCGGCTCGGACGCAGGCGCCACACGTACGCGCGCCGAGCCGCGCGACGGTGACTGGGTCGTCAACGGCTCGAAGATCTTCATCACCAACGCCGGAACGGAGATCACCTCCTGCGTGACGATCACCGCGCTAACCGGCGACGACGAGATCTCCAACCTGATCGTCCCGAACGGGACACCGGGGTACGAGATCTCGAAGCCGATGAAAAAGCTCGGGTGGCGCGCGTCCGACACCCGCGAGCTCGCCTTCAAGGACGTGGTCGTGCCCGGGGACAACCTGCTCGGGCCGAGGGGCAAGGGCTTCCAGCAGTTCCTCGAGATCCTCGACGGCGGGCGGATCTCGGTCGCGGCGATGGGCGTCGGACTCGCCCAGGGAGCCTACGACCTCGCCTACTCCTACGCACAGGAGCGCCGGCAGTTCGGGCGACCGATCTCGCAGTTCCAGGCCGTCCAGTTCAGGCTCGCGGACATGGCGACGGAAATCGAGGCGGGACGGAGTCTCGTCTACAAGGCCGCGTGGCTGAAGGATCAGGGACGCAACTTCGCGCTTGCCGCGGCTCAGGCGAAGCTCTACACCGGCGAGCTCTCGAACCGGGCCGCCAACTCGGCGCTCCAGATCCACGGCGGCTACGGCTACATGGAGGAGTACGCGATCTCGCGGCTCTTCCGCGACCAGAAGATCCTCGAGATCGGCGAGGGCACGAACGAGGTGCAGCGCATGGTGATCGCGCGGCACCTGGGGCTGTAGCTTCCTAGTGCGGTGGCTGGATCGTCCGCGGCGCGTTGAAGCGCGTGTAGCTGTGCGTCATGAAGTGCGACGTCGCGGTCATATGGAGCGTGCGCGGGAGCAGCGTCCGCCGGTCGAGGACGACGGTGAACCACGCCGGGCCGATCGGCTTCAGGAAGGACACGACATAGGTCGAGGGAGTCGTTGCGAGGAGGTACGCGTTGGTGAAGTGTCCCGCCCAGATCGGCTCGGGCTGCGGAGTCGGGGTCTGGGTCGAGGGCTCCCACTTCCCGCCGGGTGAGCGGTCCCACCGCCGAGAGCCGATGATGATCCCGGACGCGCCGCCGCGGATCCGATACTCGAGACGGTTCGGTGACTCGAGCGTGAATGCCGACACGACGCGGTTCCGCGGGCTCGACGCGAGCCGCTCGAGATAGTCGACGCTCCGCAGGCGCCGGAAGGCCGCAGTCGCGCCCGCGACGAGCGACGCCGCGGGCCGCGGCTTGCGCGGCAGCCGGAACGCGAGCTTCCTCCCGTCCACCGAGACAATCACCCGCCGCCCGAAGGAGGCGAAGGCGCCGTAGCAACCCGCGCCGCAGGGGCCCGCCGGTCTTCCGTCGATCTCGACCGTCAGCCCGTTCACGCCCTGGCCGTCAGGCCCGAGAACGACCACCTCAGCACCCGGCGGATGGACGGCGAGCGCGACGCCGTAGTCGCCGTCCTCCCGGGCCTGCACCACCATCTCCCTTGCCGGCAGCGGCGGAGGCCCGGTCGCCTGTGCGACGGCGGCCACGGCGACGCGGTCGCGCCCGGGCCGGAGATCCGTCAACAGGGCGACCGCTCCGACGAGCACAGCGAGGAGGGCGACCTCCGCCGCAACGCTTCTCCGCAGAGCGCCCGTCGCCGAACGCGGCACCAGGCGGTACCGATTCACCCACCCGATCGCGCCGAGGGCGAGCAGCAGGGCCGTCTTCGCGATTAGCGTCCGGCCGTAGCCGGTCGTCCAGATCTGGCTCACCGAGCGGAGCTCCGTGAAGGCGCGCGTCACTCCCGTCGCAGCGAGGACGAAAACCGACGCGAGCGCGACATTCGAAAATCGCCTCAGGCTCGCCGCGTTGTCGGCGCGGGCCCGAAGCGCGAGCGCAAGAGCGACGAGACCTCCGACCCAGACGGAGGCCGCCGCGACGTGGGCAATGTCGACGAGCACCTGGATGCTCCCTCGCCCCGGGTCGAGCGCGTGTCCCGCGACCGACGGGATCGGCACGAGGAGCAACGCGACGAGTGGCGGCAGCGGCTCCAGACGCGGGGCCAGCGGCGCGATCACCGCGGCGACGGCACCGCAGCCGGAGACGATCGCGGCCGCGGTCATCGCCTGGCCGAAGCGCGTCGACACCGAGACGTCGTGGATCGCGCCCGAGACGCCGACGAAGACGAGCAGGAACGCTGCGAGGAACAGGCGCGCCGGCACCGGGCCGACGAGAAAGCGGAACACCCCGGCTCCCACCGCCGTCAGGAGACCGGCGAAGAAGAGCCAGCGCGAGAGGACGTCCGTGAAGCCGGGGCGGTTGCGGACGCTGAGCGCCGGCACCGGCGGCGAGCGCCCGGCACCGACGCTGAAGGCGATGACCCCGGCGAGCCTGTGGCCGTCCTCCGACAGCGCCCGCCACAGAACCGTGTAGTCGCCGTCGGCGAGCGTTCCCGCGCAGAGGAACGACGAGGGTGCGACCCCGCCACGATCCGCGGCTTGCCCGCAAGCACCGATCCGCCGCCGTTCCGGATCGCCTTCACTCCGGAGACGACCCGGACGGTGTCGTCGAACACGAAGCGGGCAACCGGCGGCGCTCTGGTGAGCACCGCGCCGTTTCGAGGCTGGGTCCTGACGAGGTTCGCGTGCGCCCACCCCGCCGCCGGGAACGTCAGAGCACAGAGGAGGCCGACTACGAGGACGCGGCGGAGCACGCTTCAAGAAAGCTAGTCGTCCACGCCGGCAACCAGGCGGCTTCCGCGCAACCATCCGGTCGTGGACGTCGTCCCGGTCGTCAAATCGCGTCCTGGTGTTCGCCCGGTGTTCTCCACTCCGGTCGTCCCCGGGACCTCCCCGGGGTACCCCCTGTCCCCAGTGGGACGTCTGGGACGTTCCTGGGACGGTTCCGGGGGTCTCCCACGGGGACAGACGTCCCCCGTGAACGGTCAGCTAGAAAAACGCTCATCGAAGCCCGACGTTCAGCTTCTCGGCCGGACTGAATCTTGCTGGCTGAGGCTCGCCGGGGCCTCTCAGACACCTGGTTGCTCGCGCCCTTAATTGAGTTCGGGAGTTAGCCGGTGTATGTACGTGCCGGGCTGAGTTTTGGAGCCTTCCGACTGTCACCGTACACGGGCATCGCCCAGACGACTTCGGTGCTGTCGTTCACGGCCACCTGCACCGTCAATGTGAAGTTCTTGAACCTGACGAAGCACTGCCAAAGCGCGACCTTCTTGAACTTGGTCGAACCCCCCTACTGCCGCCGGCTGTACCGGGGGGCAAGGCGGGCCGCATCCCGGGTCCCTCAGGGGACTTCCGATGCAGATCCTTGCAGCCGTTGTCTTTGACGCGCGGGGGGCCAGCTCCGGTCGGGAAGATGGAATCCTCCGGACTAAAGGTGGAGAAGTAGTGCCGCAGACCGGCCTCGACCTTCGGGCGGGGGTCACCACCGCCGCCGCAACCGGCTGCCAGCATCGCCGTGAGCGCGAGCGCAGCGGCGGGTAAGAGGATCAAGCCAACGCAACGCGGACGTTTGACCTGTCCGTCGCGCTCCCCAACGGGGCTTGCCATCAGGAGATGATTTTAGGTGGCCGCCACTGGTCGTGGCGCTGCCGTTTTGGTTCACGTTCGATGCGGTGATGGTGCCGGTAATCGTGCTCGGCGAACCGGAGTCGGACCTCGTCGACCGTGTCCGCGCGCTCGATCGCGGGTGCGACGACTTTCTCGCGCGGCCGTTCGCATAGGATCGCTTTCACTGTTGCCTTGCTGGCCACTTGGCCTCCTCCTGGGCTGGCGGTGTTCGCCCGGTGTTCGCCGAAACCGTCGAAACCGACCGCGATCCCGCTGCCTGACTCAACCCGTCGCTTCAAGAAAGCTAGCGGGACACGGTGCTAGCTTCCCTACCGTGCTGTTCCGCCAGTTCGTCGACGACGATCTCGGCTGTGCCTCCTACTTGATCGGCGACCCGGCGGGCGGAGAGGCCGTCGTGGTCGACCCCGCATACGCGATCGAGCCGTACCTCGACGCGGCGGCGGACGACGGTGTGCGGATCGCAGGCGTGCTGGAGACCCACACCCATGCCGATCACGTTTCCGGGCACGGCCGCCTCGCGCTCGAGCACGGCCTCCCGGTCTCGATCCACCCGCTCGCCGAGCCCGAGTATCCGTTCGAGCCGCTCGAGGACGGCCAGAGCCTGCACATCGGGTCGGTGAGCATGCGCGTCGTACACACGCCGGGGCATCGACCGGAGCACTGCGCATTCGTCGTCGGCGAGCGACTCGTCCTCACCGGCGACTCGCTGTTCGTGGGCGACGCCGCGCGGCCCGATCTCGCGATCGACGCGCGCGAGGGAGCCGAGGGGCTCTTCGGCTCCCTTCAGCGCCTGACGCAGCTGCCGGACTCCTACGAGGTCTATCCCGGACACGTCGCCGGCTCGCTCTGCGGCGCCTCGATGAGCCCCGTCACACTCCTCGACGATCGGCGCCGAGAAGCGGGCGAACACCGCACTCGCCTACGTCGACGCGCAGACGTTCATCAACGCGTCGGCCTCGCTCTCGACGCCGCGCCCACCCACCACTCCGCTCGTCGTCGCCCTCAACAAGGGCCCGTTCGTCGGCGCCCCGTCGCCACTCGAGCACCTCGACGCGCCCGGCGACGCGACGATCCTGGACGTCCGCAGAGCGGAGGCCTATGCCGCCGGTCACGCACACGACTCCATCAACGTCCCGGCCTCGGGCTCGTCGTTCGCGACGAGGGCCGGATTCGTCCTCGACCCGAAAGAGCGGATCGTCATCCGGGCCACGGACGCAGGAGAAGCCGAGCGTGCGGCGCGCGGCCTCCGGTCTGTCGGCTTTCTGGAGCTCGGGGGGTACGTCACGGAAGGGGACGGAGCCGAGCGGCTGGAGCCGATCGAGCTGGGCGAGGTCAAACGTCTGCTCGAGGACGGCGGCGTACAGCTGCTCGACGTGCGCGAGAAGTCGGAGCGGGACGACGGCTACATCCCGGGCTCTCTTCACATCCCGTTCAGGCTGCTCCGCGACCTCGGCGCGGACGGCCTCGACCGGAGCAAGCCGGTGGTGACGATCTGCGAGTCGGGCATGCGCGCGAGCATCGCCGCGAGCGTGCTCGCGGCCGCGGGCGTCGAGGCACGGCCCGTTCTGCGCGGCGGCGTCAACGACTGGCCGGGCGGAACGGTGTCGTTCCGCCGCTGCGGCGGCTCAGGCTGACGCGGCGAGCAGCTCCTCGCCCTCACGGACGTACCGCGTCGCGCCCACTGAGCGCCAGAAGGAAAGCGCGGCCTGGAGGTACCCGTCTCCTTCGGCCCGCCGGCCGGCCTCGATGAGCACGCGTGCGGCCTTCATGCGCGCCGTCGCGGCATGTGGCACGGCGCCGATCTCGTCGAAGAGCTCCGCCGCGCGCAGGTAGTCGCCGTCCAACACCGATATCGCCGCCTCCTTCCACGGCCCGCCGAAGGCGGCCTCGAGGCCTGGGCGAGCCCGCTCCAGGAGCCCGAGCGGCTCGACCGCCCACATGAACCACTCGGTACTACCCCCCTCGGCCCAGTTGGCGTCCCCGGCCAGGAGCTCTTCCGCGAGACCTGCGCGCCTCTCGCCGGAGGCCGGCCTCCGCGAGTACCCGTCGCGGAGGTCGCGAGCGCCTGCAGGATCAGGGATTGGTCGCCGCCGCGACGGGCACGGGCGAGCCCCTCCAACGCGTCTTCGACCGCTCCTCGCCGTGTCATCTCGCGCAAGCCGCACGAGCGCGCGTGAACCAGAGGACAGCGCCGTCGAGGTACGTGCGGGCCGACGGACTCGGAGAGAGCGAGGAAGTCGTCGGCGCGCCTGAACGAATTCGTCCCACTCGCCCAGCTCGCGCATGCACCAGGACGATGTTGCCGTTCAGTGAACCGAAGCCAGATCTCGTTCCCGACCCCTCTCGCTAGGCGGTTCGATTCGAGCTGAAGCTCGAACGCCTCCCGCAATCGACCATCTCTGTGGTCCGCCAGCCTCGGCGAGGTTGTTGTACGCGCGATACGCGATCGCCGGCAGATTGCGGTCGAGGGCCAGGTCGAGCCCCCGCTGGATGTCGTCCTTACCTGCTCGATCTCCGGCGGTGGCGCGCGCGGTCCCGACCGTGACCAGGTTTGTCGCGCGAAGCTCGTCCAGTTGAAGCGACTCGGCGAGCTCGAGTGCCTCCGCCGCGACCTCGGGGTCGAGCCGGCCGGCCAGCATCTGGAAGCGCGCGAGCTGGCTCAGGACGCGCGCCTTGGCCGCCGTCGGCGGCTCGTCCCGGACGAGCTCCTCCGCGAGCTTCAGATGCTGGAAGCAGCGGTCGCGGTCGCCGCTCATCCATGCAGCTTCGGCCAGGAGCGAATCGACCTCGGCGGCGCGGCTCCTGTCGCCGACATCGAGGAGAGCCTGATGTGCGTCTGCGAGAGCGACGATCTGCTCCTCGTCGCCGGCGGCGAAGTGGGCAAGTCCGAGGCGGAAGAGGAGATCCGCCCGTTCCGTACGCGCGTCCTCGGGCCAGAGCTCGAGCGCGCTCGCGGTAGAAGCGCACGGCAGCGACATGGGCGCCGAGGCTTCCGCGCGCGATCGCCCGCTTCGCCGAGGACGGCCCGGGCGCGCGGCGTCAGCTCGGCGACGTCCTCGCCGGCGAGTCGCGGGCGAGCTCGAGCGCGCTCCAGTAGTGGTGCGCGAGCATCTCGGCGTGATCCTCAGGCCGGCCCAGCGACTCGATCCACTCCGCTGCACGTCGGTGCCTGAGGATCCGCTCGACTCTCGGAATCTGGCCGTAGGCGACGTCGCGGACGAGGATGTGCAGGAACGCGTACTGGGTCTCGTCTGCCACGGAGCTCCGCCGCTCGCGCCTGACGAACTGCTTGCGCTCGAGCAGATGGAGGAGCTCCTCGACCGGCCGCCCGTCGCCGCTCACGACGCCGAGCGCCCCGCCCCAGAACCCCTGTCCGATCGACGGCAGCGTCCTGGAGGAGCGACTTCTCCTCGGGCGGCAGCGCGTCGAGGCGCGCCGCGACGATGCCCTGGATCGATTCCGGGACCGGGAGGTCCGACCGCGCCCCGCGCTCGGACACCATGCGGACGTATTGCTCCGCGTAGAGCGGGTTGCCGCCGGAGCGGGCGAGCAGCTCGGCCTGCTCCTCTGCGGCGATCACCGGACGCGTCGAGCAGCGAGGAGATCAACCTCGGCGGTGTCCTCGTCCGACAGAGGCGAAAGCGACAACGTCGTCGCGTTCGGCTTCCCTCCGCCCCAGCCCGGTCGGCGCTCGAGCAGCTCCGGCCGTGTCGTGGCCAGGACGAGGATGGGAACTCCGCCGGCCCAGTCGACGAGATGGTCGACGAAGTCGAGCAGGCCTTCGTCGGCCCACTGCAGGTCGTCGAAGACCAGCACGAGCGGATGCTGCTCGGCCATCCCTTCGAAGAGCCGTCTCCAGGCGGTGAACGCTTCCTCACGCGCCGTCGAGTCATCGCCGGAAAGCCCCACGAGATCGCCGAGATGACGCGAGACCCAGCCCGCGTCACGCGCGTCCGGCACCACACGTTCCACAGCCGCGTCGAGCTTCGAGCGCGCCTCCGAATCCGTGTCCGTTTCGAGGATCCCCGCCTCCGCCTTCACCATCTGTGCGAGCGCCCAGAAGGTCACTCCGTCGCCGTACGGCAGAGACCGACCCTGCCGCCAGAGGACGATGTCAGGGATCGACTCGACGTGGGCCTGGAGCTCGGCTACCAGACGGCTCTTGCCGATTCCCGGGACGCCGACGAGGGTGACGAGCTGCGGCGAGGCCTCTGCCCGGGTGCGGTCGAGTGCGTCGACGAGCTGATCGACCTCGCGCCGGCGGCCGACGAGGGGGGTCTCGGTGGAAACGGTCTCCGTGCCGACTCGTGCACGCGGGTCGAGCGCCTCCCAGACCGCGAGGAGCTCGGCCTTCCCTTTGGCCTCGACGCTCTCGAGCTCACGGAACTCGATCACCGCGCTCGTCGCGCGGTATGTCGTCGGCCCGACGATCACGCCGTTCACGGGCGCCGCGGCCTGGAGACGCGCCGTCGTGTTCACGACGTCGCCGGCGGCCATTCCCTCGCCCGCCTCCGGCCGCGCGCCGAGGTTGATCAGCGCCTCCCCCGTGTTGACGGCGATCCGCACCTGCACCTTCTGCTCGTCGCGCGCCCAGTCCCGGATCGCGAGTGCCGCGCGCACCGCGCGCTCGGGGTCGTCCTCGTGGGCCGTCGGCGCGCCAAATAGCGCCATCACCGCGTCGCCGATGAACTTCTCCACCGTCCCGCCGTGCCGCTCGAGCTCTCGGCGCAGCTTCTCGTGATACGGACGGAGGACTGCCTCGACGTCCTCCGGATCGAGCTGCTCCGCCTGCGCCGTGAATCCGACGAGGTCGGCGAACAGGACCGTGACGACCTTGCGCTCGCGCCGGGCTTCCACGCTAGCGCAGGCGCTCGACGACGTAGCCCCGCTCGTCCATCGCTCCGAGCAGGCGCCGGCAGTGCTCCTCGTCGCGAGTGACGAGGGTGAGCTCGACCTCGGTGCTGCTGACGGGGATGTCCATTCCCTCGCGGTGATGGTCGACGGCGATCACGTTGCCCCGTTCCTCCGCGACGAGCGAGAGCAGCTTGATCAGCTCGCCGGGACGATCCGAGAGGTGGGTCCGCATGACGAGGTAGCGACCCGCGGCCGTGAGGCCGTAGCGCATGACGGAGATGAGCATCGTCGCGTCGATGTTGCCGCCGGAGAGAACCGGCACGGCGAGGCCGGAGCCGCCGGCCTTGCCGGCCAGCAGCGCGGCGACGCCGACGGCGCCGGCGCCCTCGACGACGAGCTTCGCACGCTCGAGTAGGAGCACGATCGCCTCGCTGATCTCCTCGTCCGTGACATCGACGATGTCGTCCAGCAGGTCCTCGAGCAGCGGCATCGTGAACTCGCTCGGCACCTTGACCGCGATGCCGTCGGCGATCGTGTAGCCGTGCAGCCCTGCGCGGATGCCGACGAGCCGGACCCCCGGGCGCATCGCGCGCAGAGCGATCGCCATCCCGAGCGCGAGGCCGCCGCCGCCGATCGGGATGAGCACCGTCTCGACCTCGGGCGCCTGCTCGAGCAGCTCGAGGCCGACCGTGCCCTGCCCGGCGATGACGAGCTGGTCCTCGTAGGGGTGGACGAAGGTCGCGCCGGTCTCCTCGACGTCGGTGAGCGCCGCCTCGAGAGCGTCCTCGAAGACATCCCCCGCCAGCTCGGTCGTCGCGCCGTAGTTGCGGCACGCCTCCACCTTTGCCATGGGCGCGGCGAGGGGAACATAGATGCGCGCGCTCACGCCGGCCTCCCTTGCGGCCCAGGCGACCGCCTGGCCGTGGTTGCCGGCACTCGCCGCGACGACGCCGGCATCGCGCTCCTCGGGAGTCAGATGGGCCAACCGGTTGACGGCGCCGCGGATCTTGAAGGCACCGGTGCGCTGGAGGTTCTCGGCCTTGAGGCGCACCTCGCGTCCACAGCGACGCGAGAACGTCTCCGAGACGTAGATGGGCGTCTCCTCGACGATCCCCAGCAGGCGCCCTCGCGCCTCCTGGATGTCAGCGAGGGTCGGGGCCGTCCGCTGCGTCGCCAACCTTGAACACCTTCTGAAGGATCTCACGCACCGCAGAGAGAGGGTCGAGCCGGCGCGCCTGAACCTCCGCGAGCAGCCGCCTGAGCTCGGGATCGTCTCTGACGACACGCTCGAGGTGTGCCTTCGCGCGGCCGGAGGCGACCGCGAACACCTCATCCGCGAGGTTCTTGCGGCGACGTTCCTCGAGCTGCCCCGCTGCTTCGAGATGAGCGCGGTGCTCCTCGATCTTCTCCCACAGCTTCGGCACGTTCTCGCCGCGCGTCGCATCCGTGAGCACGATCGGCGGGCGCCAGTCGCTCTCGCGGTCGAGCGACAGGATCGACCGCACCTCGTTCAGCATCGTCTTGGCCGCCGGATGATCCATCTTGTTGACGGCGATCACGTCCGGGATCTCCATGATCCCCGCCTTGAGCGCCTGCACCGAGTCGCCCGACCCGGGCATCAGGACGAGCAGGACGGTGTCGGCGATCCCGATCACCTCCACCTCGCTCTGCCCCGCTCCAACGGTCTCGAGGAAGACAAGCTCCTTGCCCGCGGCGTCGAGGACGAGCAGGGCCTGCAGGGTGGTCTCGGCGAGGCCGCCCAGGTGGCCGCGGGTTCCCATCGAGCGGATGAACACCCCCGGGTCGAGGAAGTGGTCGGCGAGCCTGATCCGGTCGCCGAGGAGCGCGCCGTGCGTGAACGGGCTCGAAGGGTCGACCGAGATCACCCCGATCGTCCGCTCCTGGGCGCGCACGTGCCGGATCAGCGCAGAGATCAGGGTCGACTTGCCGACGCCCGGCGGCCCTGTGACGCCGACCGTGTAGGCCCGCCCCGTCTCGGGATAGATGTCGTGCACGAGCTCGTACGCGAGCGGATCGGCGTTCTCCACCAGCGAGATCGCCCGCGCAAGCGCACGCTTGTCGCCGGCGCGCACACCCGCCGCGAGCGACTCGCGTGTCCACTCGCGCCGAGCAGCCACTACGCGACCTCGGCGTTGACGGACCGCCGCGACTCCCGAAGCGCTCCGCGCGCGAACAGGTACGCGACGAGCGAGGCGAAGACGAGCACGAGGCTGACGCCGGCGAAGATCCACCGCGGCCCGACGGAGTCGGTGAGCGGACCGGCGACGACAAAGCCGAGGCCGTAGACGGCGTAATTGACGCTCATGATCACCGTGAAGACGCGACCTCGAATCTCGTCCGTCGTGCCACGCTGAACGAGCAGCGAGTTGCAGACGACCGCGGTCCCGTTGCCGACTCCCATCAGGACGAAGCACGGAGTCGAAACCCAGACGTTCGGCGCCACGGCCGCCGCGCCGACGCCGATCGCCTGAACGAGAATGCTCGCCGCGTACACGCGGCCGACCGGATGGCGCTCGATGAACGCACCGGCGGCGAAGCTCCCCACCGCCAGGCCGAGGCCGATGCAGCCGAAGATGAGCCCGTAGCCGAAGTCGCCCGCGTTGAAGGCGTCCTTCGCGAGGAAGATCTGCGCGGTCTGCGTCGAGGCGACGGCGCCGAGCGCGATCGTCCACACGACGAGGACGGTCAGCAAGGGGCGTGTGCGCAGGACCACCGAGAATCCTTCGCGCAGGTCTCGCAGGTGGCCGTGGCTCGCGGCGAGCGTGCCGTGGAGGCGCTCCCGGGAGATACGCAGGACCAGCAGCGCCGAGAGCAGGAACGACCCGGCATTGATCCAGTAGGCGAGATCGGGCCCCGACGCGGCCACGAGCACGCCGCCGATCACGGGCGCCACTGTCCAGCTGAGGTTTTCGCTCGTCTGGATGAGCGAGTTCGCGCGTACGAGATCGTCGTCGTCAACCAGGTTAGGCAGCCCGGCATAGACGGCGGGCCGGAAGAACCCCGTAGCGAAGCCCGCCACTCCCGCCAACGCCACGATCGAGCCCGCCGATCCTGCGAACGGAAGGGCGCAGAAGACGGCAAAACGGACGAGATCGGCAGACACCATCAGGCCGCGCCGCGAGAAACGGTCGAGCACCGGCCCCAGGAAGAGCCCGATGACCACAGCCGGCAGGAACTCGACGATCATCAGCGCACTCACCCATGGGCCTGACTGCGTCCGGTCCTTGACGTCGACGACGAGCGCGACCGTCGCGAGCAGCGTCCCGAGGCTCGAAGCGAGCGTTGCGACGAAGAGGGAGCGAAAGCCGGGCGCGGTTCCGAGAAGGCTCAGCTGACGGCGGAGACCGGTCACGCGGGCGGGAGTCTCTCAAGAAGCGACGGCGGGTGTCTGCGCTCGCTGCAGCGCGGCTGCGAGGAATTCGTGCTCCTCGGAGGTCCCGACCGTGACCCGGACCGCGTTCGGCGCCCCGAAGCCGGCGAGCGGCCTGACGATCACTCCCTGTCGGAGGAGTGACTCGAAGAACGGTTGCGCCTCCCCGCCGAGGTCGACGAAGACGAAGTTCCCGACCGCAGGCCCGACGACCGAGTAGCCCGCCGCACGGAGAATCGACTCGAGCTCGGCCCGGCCGCCGGCGTTGGCCTGCCTGCGACGCTCGAGCTCGCCGCCCGCGTCGAGACTCGCGAGCGCGGCCTCCTGTGCAGGCGTCGTGAGATCGAACGCACGCCGCGTCTTCCCCAGCGCCATGACAAGGTCGGCCGGGCCCACGCCGTAGCCGACGCGCGCCCCCGCCAGGCCGTAGATCTTCGAGAACGTCCGCAGGACGATCACCGGTCGTCCCGCCTTGAAGTGGTCCTCGATCCCGTCGGCGTAGCCTGGGTCGTCGATGTACTCGAAGTACGCCTGGTCGAGCACGGTGAGGACGTGCGGCGGGACGCGCTCGAAGTACGCGTCGAGCTCGGAGCGCGAGCTCATCGTGCCGGTCGGGTTGTTGGGGTGGCAGACGTAGACGAGCTTCGTGCGCTCGGTGATCGCGTCCAGAATCGCATCGAGGTCGTACACGTGGCCTCGGAGGGGAACGCGGCGAGCGACCGCACCGAGCTTCGACGCGTAGATGACATAGCTCGGAAACGAAGGCCAGCCGCACACGACCTCGTCACCGGGGTCGAGCACGGCCTGGGAGATGCCGTCGATGATCCCGTCCGCTCCCGAGCCGACCG
This sequence comes from uncultured Actinomycetes bacterium, assembly GCA_963711545.1. Classification (GTDB taxonomy): domain Bacteria; phylum Actinomycetota; class Thermoleophilia; order Gaiellales; family Gaiellaceae; genus 3-1-20CM-4-69-9. The sequence continues at coordinate 716,484 of CAVQEP010000010.1, read as the reverse complement.
CGACCTCGTCGAAGCGCACATCGTGCCGCTCGGCCAGCGCCTTCCGCAGGCGGTAGGCGCCGCCGTCCGGGTAGCGGTTCAACTCGCCGGCCACGCGCTCCATCGCCGCGAGCGCCTCGGGGAAAGGCCCACTCGGTCCCTCGTTCGAGGCGAGCTTGACGACGCGCGCGAGGCCGAGCTCGCGCTGCACCTCTTCGACCGGCTTGCCCGGCTCGTAGGCGACGAGCCCTTCGAGCGCGGGCCGGACGAAGCCGGGTGGCAGCTCCACTAGCTGCTCGAGTCGGCGGTGTCCCCCGACTTCTTGCGCCAGACCCAGAGCCCTCCGCCGACTGCGGCCGCGATCGAGGCGAGGGCGGCCGACTTCTTCACGGCCCCATGGTCGCCTCGAGTTGGGGCGCCTCGGGCCTTTTGCTTTGCCACCGACTTCGTGACGTGCCAGACGCTCCAGCCGAGAACTGCGTTGCGCCGGTTGATGATTGCCATGAGGTCTCCTTTCCCGGCGAGCCTAGCAAGGTCCCGCCGGGCCATCTCCGTCCCTCTGCGCAGCCCAACGGGGGCTTACTTCGTCTTCTTGGCCGGCGGCGAGCTGTTTGGATGCGACTTCGGCTTCGCAGCGTGCCGCACGTGAGTGGAGCGGGTGTGGCCTGTCTGCGTGGCGGGCGTCCTGGAGCTCGAGTGACCGACGGCGACGCCGGTGTGGGTCGCGGGCCGGCGGCTCCGGCCCGGGGCGACGAGCTTGTGGCTCTTGCCCGCATTCCCGTGGCTTGCCCTGGCCGCGCCGTTCGCCTTACCCGTGGCGTGTCCCTTCGCCTTCGCTTGCGCCAGTGCGGCCTGTCCCTTTGCAACCTGTCCAGGCGGGAACGGGCTGCGGGCGTCCGCGCCAAAACGCGACGGTCCCGCGCTCGCGGCCGGGTTGACCACGTTCTGCCGCTCCGGAGCCTGCTTCACGGCGGGTGAATGCTTGCCCGTCCAGGGGGCATGGCGTACTCCCTCGTAGCCGGCGCCCCCGATCACGAGTCCGGCCGTCACGGCGACGGCGGCCTTCACCGCCAGCCCGGTGCCGAGAGCGGCCCCGCCCGAGCTGATCGCGGCCCCGCCCAGCCCGGCGGCGGCAGCCCCTCCTCCCCCTCCGCCGAAGAGCGAGCCGAGCGACGTCGGGACGGGTACCAGGCCGAGCGATTTGATCGCGCTCTTCTGGGCGCGCTGCCGGCGCGCGAAACGCGCGCACTCCTGGCACTCGCGGAGATGACCACGCAGCTGGCCTTTCTCCTCACGCGAGAGACGGCCGTCGAGCTGCCGCGAGACGGCGAACTCCGCCTCGCCGCAGGTCAGCGACCCCTCGAGCTGCTCGCGCAGGGCCCGGCGCGCGCGGAAGATCAAGGTCTCGACCGCGCTCGTCGACAATTCGAGGATCTCGGCGATCTCCGCGTACGAGCGTCCCTCCAGCTCCCGCATGACGAGGGCGGCCCGCTGATTGAACCCGAGCTGGCCAAGTGCGCGCCGGATGTCCTCCGGCGACGGCGCCTCGTCGTCGGCGACGAAGTCCGCGATGTCGTCCTCGTAGGTCACCTCTGTCGGGCGCCTCGCCGACTGGCGGAAGCGCTGGCGGCAGACGTTGTGCGCGATCGCGATCAGCCAGTTCTGGGGCTTCTCGGGCCGGCTGCCCTTCTCAACATAGGCCCGGTAGGCGTTGAGGAAGGTCGTCTGGGTGACGTCCTCGGCGTCGGCGGTGTTCCGCATCACCGCGAGGGCGTAGCGGTAGACGTCGCCCACGTGCCGCTGGTAGAGCCGTTCGAAGCTCCGGTCCGGGCGTGGACGCTGCGCCAGCAAGGGCGTCATGACCTATTAGATACCTGCTGGCCCGAATTCTTGCGCCCAGGCGGGCGCCCACCGCGTCAGGCCGTGGCCGTCGCGCGTCGGCGTGGAGGCAGGTGGATCGCGCGTTCGAGCGCCACCAGGCCCGCCTCCTTGATCGCCTCCGAGAGCGTCGGATGGGCGGTCATGCCGTCGGCGACCGTCTCGACCGTCGCCTCGGCGTCGATCGCGACGACGCCCGCCTCGATCAGGTCGGTGACGTGCGGCCCCACCATGACGAGCCCGAGCAGCTCTCCGTACCGGGTCTCGTGGATGGACTTCACCCAGCCGACCGTCTCGTTCTGCATGACAGCGCGCGCGTTTGCGACCCAGGGGAAAGTCCCGGTCGCGACCTCGTCTCCGTACTGCTCGCGCGCTTCGGCTTCGGTCAGCCCCACGCCGGCGATCTCCGGATCGGTGTAGATCGGGCGCGGCACCGCGCGGTTGTCGACCACGGCGTCGTGGCCGCATGCGTTCTCCGCCGCGACCTCGCCCTCGCGGAACGCGGTGTGGGCGAGCTGCCAGTAGCCGGCGCAGTCGCCGACGGCGTAGATGTGCCCGACGGTGGTCCGCCGGTGCTCGTCGGCGGCGATCCCCGTGCGCCGGTCGAACTCGACGCCGATCGCCTCGAGGCCGAGGCCCTCCACGATCGGACCGCGCCCGACCGAGACGAGCATGAGATCGGCCTCGACGGTCTCGCCGTCGCCGAAGTGAACCGTGAGCCCACCGTACGACTCCTCGACCTTCGTGCACTGCTTCTCGAGGTGGAGCGTGATGCCCCGGCGCCCGAACTGCTTCGACAGCTCCTTCGAGGCGTCGGCGTCCTCCTGCGGGATCAGCGCCGGCAGCATCTCGATGATCGTCAGCTCGCTGCCGAAGCGATTGAAGATCGACGCGAACTCGCAGCCGATGATGCCGCCGCCGAGGACGACGAGCCGCTTCGGCACCTCGCTCTGCGCGAGCAGGCCGGTCGAGTCGACGCAGCGGGGATTGTCCAGCCCGTCGATCGGCGGCCGGAGCGGGAACGAGCCGGTCGCGACGATCGCGGACTTGAAGGAAACGTCCTCTCCGCCCTCGACCGCGAGCGTGTTCGCATCCTTGAACGTGCCGTTGCCCTTAACCCACTCGACCCCGTTGGCCTTGAAGAGCGAAGCGACGCCGCTCGTCATCTGCTTGACGACACCGGCCTTCCACTCGTTCGCCGTGCCGAAGTCGAGCTGGTAGCCCCCGAGCTTGACGCCCAGCTTGTCGAAGGTGTGCTCCGCCTCCTTCAGCGCGAACGCGGTCTGGACCCATGCCTTCGTCGGGATGCAGCCGAGGCGCAGGCAAGTGCCGCCCAGCTCGGGCTCGCGCTCGACGCATGCGACCTTCGCTCCCAGCTGCGCCGCTCGGATCGCGGCGGTGTATCCGCCCGGGCCTCCGCCGAGAACGGCAACGTCGTAGTCCATCGTCTTCTCGCTCTCCTCGTTCGTTTTCGCGGAGGACTCTAGTGCCCCTTCTGGTGATGCTGTCGAGCCTCCGGGGTGTGAGCACCAAGCGAGAGGCCGCGCTCGTCAGCAGCCAAGGCTGGACTGCTTGGCAGGACGAGGGTGGAGTCTCGCGCAGCGTGATCGCGCGCCAGAAGCCGGCAAGTATCGTCGGAAGGGGCACAGGCGCCCGCTACAGGCTCGCCTTCATCGTCACCGTTCCATCCGTCTCCTCGACCGGCTCGAACCCGTGTCGCTCGTAGAGCTTCGTCATCCCCTTCTCGGCGCTGAGGCTGACGGCGGTGTGGCCTTCTTCCCGCGCCGTCGCGAGCAGGGCTTCCAGCAGCTGTCCGCCGAGGCCGCTGCCGCGGCGGCTCGGGACGACGGCGATCGTCAGCTCCGGGGTCTGCTCGTCCACGAAGCCGAAGCCGGCTGCGTCCGAGGGAAAGAGGCGGTACCACGCCGCGCCGACGGGACCCGCCTCCCACGCGACGAGGCCGGCGTCGCCGGGACGTCCCCAGTTGTTGACGTACCGCGCCACCGGCAGATCGGGACCCTCGCTCAGGCGCCAGTGGTAGGCGTGCTTGAGCATGTCGCGGAGGAAACGGACGTCCTGCGGCCCGGCCGGGCGAATCACGGCCCGGAGTCTACGGCCTCGTCTGACACCCGCGATTGCGGCGAGCCCATCGGAGCTACGAACGCAACTCTTGGGCGAACTGGAGGCGGTTGCCGTCGGGATCGAAGACGTCGAGGAGCCGCATCTCGCCGTGCAACTCGAAGACGATCCCGATCTCCACGCCCGCGTCGCGCAAGGCGTCTGCCGCGGCTCTCACGTCGTCGACGTCGACATGCGCGACCGCACCGTCCTCGTCCGGCTCTCCCTTTGCGAGGCCGATCTCCATGCCGTTTCGCTCGAGCTTCACCCAGTCTCCGTCGGAGTCGACATACGTCTCGCCGAAGCCGAGCTTGCCCGTGTAGAAGGCACGCGCGGCCGCGAGGTCGCGCACGTGGTACCAGACCGCAGGCGACGGAACGGCGGTCAAAGCGCCAGTCCCGGCTCCTCGAGGAACGTCTTGACGTCACGGAGGAATTCGGCGCCGGTGGCGCCGTCGACCGCGCGGTGGTCGCAGGTGAGCGTCAGCTCCATTCGCGGCCGAACGGTTGGCCGCCCGTCGACGGCGACGACCCGGTCCTCGATCGAGCCGACAGCGAGAATCGCCGACTGCGGCGGGTTGAGCACGGCGATGAAGCGCTCGACCCCGTACATCCCGAGGTTCGAGATCGTGAACGTGCCGCCGTCGAGGTCCGGCTGCCTGAGCTTGCCCGACCGCGCGCGCTCGACGAGCTCCGCGCGGACGGCCGCGATCTCCGCGATCGACTTGCGCTCACACCCGGGGATGACGGGGACGACGAGCCCGTTCGGCACCGCGACGGCGATGCCGACGTTCGCCGAAGGATGCAGCTCGATCGCATCACCCGTATAGAGAGCGTTCACCGCGCGGTGCCGCATCAGGGCCGCGGCGCACACCTTGGTGAGGAGGTCCGAGATCGTCGGCTTGACGCCGTCGCCGTGCAGCTCGACGAGCCGTTCGCGGAGCGCGGTCGCCCGGCCCATGTCGGCGGTGACGCCGAGCTGGAACACGGGCGCCTGCCAGGCCTCCGTCAGCCTGCGCGCGATCGTCTTGCGCATAGAAGAGAGCTCCTGCACCTCGACGCCCTCCGTGATGAGGCCAGGTGCCGACCCGGCCGCGAGCGGAGCCGGCGCGCCGGCGGGAGCGCCGGCCGCCGCCGCACGCTCGACGTCCTCCGCGACGACACGGCCGTCGGGGCCTGTGCCTGCGACCATGCTCAGGTCGATGCCGCGCTCGCGCGCGACCCGTCGGGCGAGCGGTGACGCCTTGACGCGGCCTCCCGCCGCCCCCAACTGCTTTGGCGCGGGCGCCGCCGCGTCTCGGCGAGGCTCGGGACGCTCCTCTTTCCGGGGACCGCCGCCGTTGGCCGAATCGGCGGGGGCCGGTTCGGCCACCGAAACCTCTTCGCCCTGCTCGCCGATCACGGCGATCGTCCGGCCGACCTCGACCTCGCCCTCTGCGACCGCGATCTTCAGGAGAACGCCCGACGCGTCCGACTCGACCTCCTGCGTGACCTTGTCCGTGTCGAGCTCGTAGAGCGGCTCGCCTTTCGCAACCTGGTCGCCCTCGGACTTGAGCCAGCGCACGATCGTCCCGGCCTCCATGCCCTGACCCAGGCGCGGCAGCTTGATCTCGGTTGCCATCAGGTCCTCCCGACGGTACGGCGAACGGCCTCGAGCACATCAGCGGCGTGAGGGACGACGAACTTCTCCATCACGGGTGCGAAGGGAAGAGGCGCGAACTTCGCGCCGACGCGCTCGATGGGAGCGTCGAGCCAATCGAACGCGCCGTACTGCACGACGGCCGCGACCTCCGCGCCGAAACCCATGCGCGTCACCGCCTCGTGAGCGACGACGCAGCGGTTCGTCTTCTTCACCGAGGAGATCAGCGTCTCCTCGTCGAGCGGCTGAAGCGTGCGCGGGTCGACCACCTCGACGGAAACGCCCTCCTCTTCCGCGTCCTTCGCCGCGGCCAGCGCCTCGTGCACGAGCCGCCCGGTCGCGATCACGGTCACGTCTTCGCCCTCCCGGTGGATGCGCGCCCGGCCGAGCGGGATCGGCTCGAGCTCCGCCGGCACGTCCTCCTTGATCCCGTAGAGAGTGCGGTGCTCGAAGAAGACGACTGGGTTGTCGTCGTAGATCGAGGACCAGAGCAGGCCGCGCACGTCAGTCGGCGTCGACGGGAAGACGACCTTCAGGCCGGGGATGTGGACGAACCACGCCTCGAGCTGCTGCGCGTGCTGGGCGCCGGGCGACCAGCCCGCGCCCCCCTGCGTCCGGAACGTCACGGGGACTGTCAGCTGTCCGCCGGACATGTACCGGTGCTTGGCGGCCTGGTTGACGATCTGCTCTGTCGCGAGCGTCAGGAAGTCCTCGTACATGATCTCGGCGACAGGCCTCATGCCCTGCATCGCGGCGCCGATAGCCGCGCCCGCGAGCGCCATCTCGGAGATGGGCGCGTTGCGGATCCGCTCCGGGCCGAACTCGTCCAGCATCCCCTGGGTCACGCCCATCGAGCCGCCCATCTCGGCGATGTCCTCGCCCATAACGAAGACCTCGTCGTCCTGGCGCATCGCCTGCACGAGCGCGTCCCGTACCGCCTCGCGATACGACAGCTCAGGCACCTGACGCTCCTGACCGCCCCCCGCTCCAGGCCGGCGGAGCCGGCCTCCGCGGCGGCCTGACGTCGCCGGCGCCACCACCCCGCTCTCCGGGCCCGTACTGCCGGTACTGTCCCCTCCGGCGTCGCGGCGCCGGCGCCGGCTCAGGGACGTCAGGCATACACGTTCTTCAAAGCGTCCTCGGGCCTCGGGTCGGTGCCGCTCTTCGCGAACTCGACCGCTGCCTCCACGATCTCCTGCACCTCGCTGTCGACGTCCTCGACCTCTGCCTCGGTGAGCTCGAGCCTCGCGCGCAGATGCTCGATCGGATCCTGCATCGCGCGGACCTCGGCAATTTCTTCCTTCGAGCGATAGACCTGCGGATCGCCGATGTAGTGACCGACGAGGCGGCAGGTCTCGACCGCGAGGAACACCGGCCCCTTGCCGCCGCGCGAATGCTCGAGCGCGCGCCGCGTCGCTTTGTAGACAGCCTCGACGTCCTGGCCATCGACCTTCACCGACTTCATCCCGAAGGCGACCGCGCGCAGTGAGATGTCCTCGATCGGCATGTGCTGCGAACTCGGCGTCGACTCGGCCCAGTGGTTGTTCTCGCAGACGAAGAGCGCCGGTACGGTCCACAGCTGCGCGAGGTTGAGCGCCTCGTAGAAGGTGCCGATGTTCGTCGCGCCGTCGCCGAAGAACGCGACCGCGACGCGCGGCTCGTTGCGGAACTTGAATGCCAGCGCCGCGCCGGTGATGGCAGGGAGGCCTCCTCCGACAACGGCGTTCGCGCCCATGTTTCCGCGCTCGACGTCGTACAGGTGCATCGACCCCCCGTAGCCGTGCGAGCATCCTTCGAGCTTCCCGTAGAGCTCCGCCATCAGCTCGTTCGGCGTCGTGCCCTTCGCAAGCGTGTGGCCGTGAGCCCGATGGGTCGAGGCGATGATGTCGCCCTCTTCGAGTGCGCGACAGACGCCGACGGCCACTGCTTCCTGGCCGATCGCCACGTGCAGGAAGCCCGGGAGCTCGCCCGCACGGAAGCGCTCCTCGACCTTCTCCTCGAAGCGCCGGATCAGCAGCATCTCGCGGAAAAAGTCGCGCAGATCGGCCTCCGACAGCGCACCTTTCTGCTCCACCTTCGCCACGGGCGCCAGTGTACGCTCCAGCCCTTGCGACTGGTCGGCGACTTCAACGAGATCGAGCGCGGGATCGGCGACGACTGGTCGGAGCTGCGTTTTGTGCTCACCGTCGCCGACGAGAAACGAGTCGACCGCGCCGCCGCGCTGCTCGGACCGGCGAATCCGGGACTGCTCGGCACCACGCTCCGCTTCTCAGCGACGCGTCACGGGCAGGGGGTCGGGCCCGAGGCCGTCAGGCGCCTCCTCAAGCGGCTCGACGACGAGAAGATCATCGGACGGCTCGAGCTCCTCGGCTCCACGCAGGCGCACGTCGAAGATCACGGGCCGGCAAACACGCTCAGGTCGCAGTGGGAGGACGCGGTCGCGACGCTCCCGCCGGACTGGAGCGACGTCTACGCCGAGGTCCGGCTCGACTCGACCGACTACCTGGAGCGCGGCGCGCTGCTGCTCGCGCCGATCAACCCCGCCCGCGGCGGCGGCGCGCCGGCCTTCCGCTTCCGCTCCGCGCAACACTTCGGCTACGGCGTCTCGCCGCAGATGGCGGCACGTTGCTTCGGCCGCTGCGACGAGGAGGGAATCACCGGGAACGTCTCGATCCTGCAGGCGCTCTCGGACACGCGACCGGTCGGGACGCAGGGCCCCGTCTGGATCCGGGAAGGGCGCGTCGTATGAACGACGACCCTGTTTCCTGGCTCATGATCGAGCGCGGCTGGCGGGTCGTCGACTCGACCGGCGAGGAGTTCGGGCATGTGGATCAGGTCGCCGGCGACGCCGAGGCCGACATCTTCAGCGGGTTGGTCGTCTCGACCGGGCTGCTCAGCGGCCACCGCTACGTCCCGGCGGAGCAGGTCGGCACGATCACCGAGGGCTCCGTCCAGCTGCAGCTGACACGCGACGAGGCGAAGCACCTCGCGGCACACGACGGGCCTGGCGCCCACGGCTGAGCGAACGGCCTACCCGCCCACGAACTCCTCGAGCTCCCGCACCAACACGCGTGCGTCGCGCTCGGACGGAGCGACCACGAGGACAGTGTCGTCTCCCGCAAGCGTTCCGACGATCCGTTCATGGTGGAGCCGGTCGAGCGCCCGCGCGATCGCGGGCGCGGAGCCGAGCTCGGAGTGGACGACGACGATGTTGCGCGCCGCGGCGACCTTGCGCCCGAACTGGCCCAGGATAGACCGGAGGAGATCCCCCGGGTCCGCTCGACGCCCGTCGTCCGGCAGGACGTAGCGTGGGCGCCCGAGCGGGTCGTGGATCTTCTCGAGGCCGAGCTCGTGGATGTCACGCGAGATCGTCGCCTGTGTTACGGCGCAACCAGCGTCGGCGAGAGCATCGAGGAGCTCGAACTGCGTGCCGATGCTCATCCTCGAGACCACGCTCTCGATCAGGCGATGCCGCTCTGCCTTCGACAGCTGCATACGGCGAGCATACGTATGCAACTGCTTGGCAGAGCTCAAGACTGGTAGAACACCGGATCATGTTGCGGAAACTGTTGTGGAAGGGGCTCTACGGCGCGCTCGCAGCCCTGGCGGCGTTCGTGTCACGGCGCACTGCCGCCCGCGTCTGGCGTACCCTGACCGGCGAAGAGCCTCCGGCCAAGAGATGACCACCGCTGATCAGAGAGTCGAGCGCGCCGCGTCCAGGTTGCAGGAATTCGCCAACCGGATGGCCGACGAAGGCGGCGTCAAGGCGAAGCTGGCCGAGCCGCTCGCCCAGGACGCCGACCTGATCCGGAAGATGAAGCCCAGCCTGATCAAGGCAAGGGCGAGAGGCGAAGCTCCGACGGACCAGAGCTCCGGCCCGGCCCCAGTAGCTCCCAGGAGGCCACAGGCTGCGGGGCGCGGGAAGCGGAAGAGAGGTGGCGGCGCGACTCCGTGGCTCGTCGTCGGCATCGCGCTGGCGGCCGGGGTCTTCGTCGCCAAGTGGATCGACTGGAGAGGCAGTGGCCACACCCGAGACTGACGGCCCAAGCTCACCCCCGCTCGGCGCCGCGGTCAAGGAGGTCGCCGAGCGTGCGAGCACCATCGTGCGGCTCGAGCTCGAGCTCGCCACGCTCGAGCTTCAGCGCAAGGTCAAGTCGCTCGGCCTTGGCATCGGCTTCGCGATCGGTGCGGTTGTCGTGCTCGTGTACATGTTCGGATTCGCCTTTGCGAGCATCGCCGCAGGACTCGCCACCGCGATGCCGACCTGGGCGGCCCTGCTGATCACGACCGGGATCCTCCTCCTGATCGCCGCCGTGCTCGCGCTCCTCGCCTACACCTGGGTCAAGAAGGGGACCCCGCCGGTCCCGGAGCAGGCGATCAGAGAGGCGAAGCTGACAACCGAGGCGCTGAAGAGCGATGGCCGGTAACGACAACAGGCGAACCGTCGAGCAGGTCCAACGCGAGGTCGAATCGGAGCGCGAGCAGCTTGCGGGCGCTGCCGACAGCCTGCGCGAGAGCTTCGACGAGGCGACTGACATCGGCGGGAAGCTGCGCGCAAACCTCCCGGCGGCGGCGGCGGGCGCGCTCGGCCTCGGGTTCCTGCTCGCAGGCGGCGTCGGCGCTACGGCGCGCTTGATCTTCGCGCCCAGCCGCGAGGATCAGGCGAAGTTCAAGGTAGGACGCTTCCGCCTCGGCAGCCGCGACTGACCGGTCGCCTCAGGTGACCGTGAAGGTCCCCCGAAGCCGCTTCGTCTTGTCCGACCGATACGTGTAGCGCCCCGGCTCGAGCTGCAGGCTCCATGTGACCCGGCCGCGGAATCCGACGCCGGTCTTCTTGTTCACACCGGGCCCGCTGAGGTGGAAGTTGTCGGTCTTCGAGCGGTCGTTGACCGTGAAGGTGATCGGGCCTGACGGCGCCGTCTTCGGACGCACGGAGATCGACTTCCGCGGCCCGACGGAGGCGGCGACCGCGGTCGGGGGAACGTTGCCGACGGTGAAGGAGCCGTGCATCGTCGTCGAGTGCACGTCGCAGATGTACGAGTACCGCCCGTCGGTGAACGTCACCGTCCACGTGACCTCCTGGACGGCCTCCACCGGGGTGAGGTTGTTCACCCCCGGGCCCTGGAGATGGAAGTTGTGCTGCTCGGAGCGGTCGCTGACGGCGATGTCGTACGTGCCCGGGTCGAGATGGGTGACGAGATTTCCGGACGCATCACGCAGCGAGATCACGAAGGCATCGTTCGTCCCCACCACCGCGACGAGGCGCGGATTGTCGGCATGGGCGAGCGCAGACGGGAAAAAGAGGATGATCAGCAGGACGACTGGCGCTATTCGAATGGTCATGCCCGGACCCTACGGCACGTCGACCAGCTCGGATTTCCCTCAGCCACGGAGCTCAGCCCCGAAGCCCGACTCGAGCGCGGCGACGATTCGGGCTCTGAGCGCGGACGCGTCCTCGTCCGTGAGCGTCCTTTCCGGCGACTGGAACGTCACGGCGAAAGCGATCGACTTCTTGCCCGGAGGGATGGGAGGCTCCCGGTAGTCGCTCAGGAATCGCGCCTCGACGAGTTCCTCTCCGGCCGCCTCGCGTGCATCTTCCAGCAGAGCCGCGACGGGCACGCCGACGTCGACGACGAACGCGAGATCCTGATGCACGGCCGGGTACGCCCCTATCTCGGCGAACTGCACCGGATCGACGACCGCCGCGGAGATCGACTCGAGTGACAGCTCGAACGCGCTCCACACACCCTCGAGAACCGTCGGATGCAGCTCCCCGACCGGTCCCTGTGCGGTCGCGGCCGACCGTGACGGATGGAAGAGCCGATGCGGTTGCGGCTCGAACCTGACGTCGAACTTCAGCGCCTCGGCCAGCGCCTCGACGACGCCCTTGGCACGCGGGAAGCCGCCCTCGCCGATGCCGGCGACGTGAATCGACTCCGACGGCAGCCGTCCGTCCGGCTCGTAAACCCGTGCGATCTCGAAGAGCGCGACCTGCTCGTTCCCGAGCTCGACGTTCCGGCGCGCGGCCTCGACGAGGCTCGGGAGCAGCGTCGTCCTGAGAACCGCAAGCTCAACCGTGATCGGCTCGAGCAGCCGCAACGCCCCCGGTTCGGGGTCGGACTCGACGAGAGAGGGCGTGTACACCTCCGCGAAGCCAAGCCCCGCCAGAACATCCTCGACCCGACGCTGGATCTGCTGCTCGCGGGCGAGCCGGCCGAACATCTCGCGGCGCGCGGGGTAGGTGAAGGGAACGTCCTCGAGCCGGAAGCGCGCGACCTCCTCGACGACGTCGATCTCGCGCGCGACGTCGCGTGTGCGCCAGGTGGGTGCGGTCACGTCCTCGCCGTCGCGGTCAAACCCGAGCCGCTGAAGGATTGCGTACTGCTCGGCCGGCGCTGTCTCGACGCCGATGACCGCGTCCGCGCGGTCGGGCCGGTAGCGAACGACCGGGCGGCTCGGCAGCCCGTCGTGCACGTCCACGTCGCCGGCCCAGCGTGCGCCGGACAGCTCCACGATGAGCTCCGTCGCGAGCGACGCAGCCTGTGCAGCAAGGTGCGGATCCACTCCTTTCTCCCACCGGTTCGAGCCCTCGGTGCGGAGACGCAACCGCTCGGACGTCCGGAAGATCCCGAACGGCTCGAAGTTCGCGGCCTCGAGCAGGACGTTCCGCGTCTGCTCGGTGATCTCCGTCTCCTCCCCGCCCATGATCCCGGCGAGGGCGATCGAGCGCTCGGCATCGGCGATCATCAGGTCTTCGGGCTCGAGCTTCCGCTGCTCGCCGTCGAGCGTCTTCAGCACCTCGCCCTTGAGCGCCCGGCGCACGACGACGCGACCGCCGGCGAGCGTGTCTAAGTCGAAGGCGTGGAGCGGGTTGCCGAGCGCGAGCATGACGTAGTTCGTCACGTCGACGACGTTCGAGATCGGCCGCATGCCGGCGTCGGCGAGGCGCGTCCTCAGCCAGAGCGGCGACGGCCCGATGGAGACGTCCCGGAAGAGACGCCCGATGTAGCGAGGCGCGCCCTCGAAGTCCTCGATCTGAACGTCGACCGGCTCGGCGCCCCTCGGCTCGGGAGCCCTGCCCGGAGGCGGCGAAAGGTCGACGTCGTACAGGGCTGCGACCTCGCGCGCCAGGCCGTAGATCGACAGGAGGTCGGGCCGGTTCGGGGTCGACTCGACGAGGAGGACGTCCTCGGTCAGCGCGACCTTGTCCTGCAGCAGGGTCCCAGCCTCCCAGTCGTCGGGGAGAACCATGATCCCGGTGTGGTCGGTACCGAGCTCGACCTCGTCTTCCGCCAGGATCATCCCGTTCGAGAGCTCGCCCCGGAGTTTCGTGGGCTCGAGCCGTCGGCCGTCGGCGAGGATCGCGCCGGGGAGGGCGACCGCGACCGTCGCGCCGGCCCCGAAGTTCCAGGCGCCGCAGACGATCTGCCGGGCGTCGCCGTCCCCCACGTCCACCTGGCACAGCTGCAACCGGTCCGCGTTCGGGTGTTTTCCGGCCTCGAGGACCCGGCCGACCCTGAAGAGGCCGAGGTTGCCGTCGTCGTCGGGGACGCCCCGGCGCACGATCCCCTCGACCTCCGCGACCGAGATGCTCAGCCGCTCGGCCAGCTCGGGCAGCGGCATCTCCAGTGCGACGTACTCCCGGAGCCATGAGATCGGTACGCGCATCGTTAGAACTGGCGCAGCACGCGCAGGTCCGGGGACCAGAGGGGACGGATCTCGGCGATGTCGTGGCGCAGCTGAGCGACGCGCTCGAGCCCGCAGCCGAACGCAAAGCCGCTCCACTCCTCGGGGTCGAGCCCGACATTCTCGAGCACCCGGGGATCGACCATCCCCGAGCCGCCCATCTCGAGCCAGCCCGAGTACTTGCAGGTGCGGCAGCCCTCCCCCCCGCAGATGCCGCAGGAGACGTCGGGCTCCATCGAAGGCTCGGTGAAGGGGAAGAAGTGGGTGCGGAACCTGACCCGTCGGTCCTCGCCGAAGAGCGCCCGCATCACGTGAAGGAGCGTGCCCTTCAGGTCGCCGAGCGTCAGGCCACGGTCGACCGCCAGCCCTTCGAACTGGTGGAAGATCGGGAAGTGGGTCGCGTCGATCGTGTCGCGGCGATAGCACCGTCCGATCGAGACCATGTAGACCGGCGGCCGGCGCTCCTCCATCGCGTGGATCTGCGACGGTGAGGTCTCCGTTCGGAGGATGACCTCGGGATCGAGGAAGAAGGTCGCGCGCGGCGAGCGGCTGGCATGGGTCGGCTCGAAGGCGAGCTTGTCGAAGTTGTATTCCACCGTCTCGACCTCGCGGTCGTAGCGAAGCTCATAGCCGAGGCCGAGGAATGTGTCCTCGATGATCCGGCGGACCTGCGTCGTCGGGTGCAGGTGCCCGACGGGGAGCTCTTCGCCGGGGATCGTGACGTCGAAGGCGTCGTCGGCGAGCCGGCTGTCGAGCTCGGCGCGCTGCAGCTCCGCCTCGCGGGCCGAAAACGCCGTCTGGAGGCGCTCGCGCACGGCGTTGAGCGCCATCCCCGTCTCGCGGTCGCGCACGCCGCGCAGCGCGACCTTGAGGCCGCTCTTCCGCCCCAGCCACGCAGCATGGGCGGCGGCAAGCTCCGTCGCCGTCGCCGCGTCCGCGAAACTCTTCAGCGCATTGTCCGAGTACCCGTCCCAGTCCACAGGCCGAATCTAGCCTGTGAGCAGTTACGACGCGATTGCCGAGCTCTACGACCCGTGGAGCGCGAGCGTGGTCGAGGACGTCGCGTTCTACCTCGAGGAGGCCCGGCGGTCGGGTGGCCCCGTGGTCGAGCTCGGAGTCGGGACAGGCCGCATCGCCGTCCCGATCGCGGCGGATGGGATCCGCGTGATCGGCGTCGACTCCAGCCGGGGGATGCTGGAGGTATGCGCCCGACGGGCCGCGCTTGCGGGGGTTGAGGTCGACCTCCGGGCCGGAGACCTGCGCGACCCGCCCCTGAGGGAGAAGGTTCCGCTCGTGATCTGCCCGTTCCGCTCGCTCCTCCACATGCATACGGACGAGGACCGGCGCAGCGTCCTCGCAGCGGTGCGCGGGCTCCTTGCCGAGGACGGCCGGTTCGTCTTCGACGTTTTCGCCCCGGGCGCCGCGGACATCCAGGCCACCCAGGACCGATGGCTCGAGCGCGAGCCGGGCATCTACGAGCACGCGGTGTGGGATGTGGACGAGCGGACCCTGACGCTCACCGTGCGCGGCAAGGGGCGCGAGACGACGATGGCGCTCGCCTGGCTCGCTCCCGAGGAGTGGCAGGCCCTCCTCGAGGCGGGCGGCTTCGAGGTCGAGGCGTGCTACGGCTGGTTCGACCGCAGCCCGTACGCCGGCGGCGAGGACATGGTGTGGATCGCCGCGCCTCGCGGCACGAGCGGGACCTGAACTACCGGCGCCGGGCGAGCTCGTAGAGCGCGATCGCTCCCGCGGCGGCGACGTTGAGCGACTCGGCGCCCTCGGCGAGCGGAATCGTCACCCGCGACTCGCACCGGGCGAGCACCTCCTCCGGGAGTCCCTCGCGCTCGGCTCCGAGCACGAAGGTCGTACGCTCCGAGAGCTCAGTGTCGGCGAGCGGGCTGCCGCCGTGAGCGACGAGAGCGACGCGACGGCCGGGCGCCTCGTCGAAGCCGACGAGCGGAACGCGGAAGAGCGCACCCATCGAGGCCCGCAGGGCCTTCGGCCCCGTGACGTCCGCCGAGCCCACCGAGGCGGCGACGAACGCCGGCCCGAGAGCGTCTGCCGCCCGCACGAGCGTCCCGACGTTTCCGGGATCCGACACCCGCCAGAGCGCGAGCCCCGCCGGAGGCAGGTCGCCCAGCGGAAGGTCGGCGCGCCGGAAGACCCCGATCACGCGCGGCGGGTGCGCGAGCGTGGAGGCCTCGGCCAGGAGCTCTGGAGCGACGTTCTCACCCGCGACGAGAACATCGACGGGCTCGATCCCCGCGCTCCGGGCCGCTTCGACGAGGTCCTCGCCCTCGGCGGCGAACAGCCCGAGTTTTTCGCGCCACCGGCGCTCGTGCAGCTTGCGGACGAGCTTGAGCTTCTCGTTCTCGCGGGAGGTGATCAGCGCAGCTGTGTCAGCTCTGGAGCGCCGACTTCGCCTTCTCGGCGATGGCGCCGAACGCCCGCGGATCGCTCACCGCGAGGTCGGCGAGCACCTTCCGGTCGAGCTCGATCTCGGCTTTTTTCAGCCCTGCGACGAACTGGTTGTAGGAGAGCCCGTTCGCGCGCGCACCCGCGTTGATCCTCATGATCCAGAGCCGCCGGAACGTCCGCTTCTTGTTCTTGCGGTCGCGGTAGGCGTACGTGAGCGAGTGGTCGACCTGCTCCTTGGCGTAGCGGTACGAAGACTTCTTCAGCCCCCAGTAGCCCTTCGCCTGCCCGAGGACCTTGCGCCGCTTCTTGCGAGCCGCAACGGATCTCTTCACGCGCGGCATCAGCGCTTCCCCCTCGGCGCGAGCATCTGCCTGAGGGCCCGCTTGTCGGGTTCCGCCACCGGCTGGTCCTTGCTGAAGCGCCGCTTTCGCTTGGAGGTCTTCTTCGTCAGGTTGTGGCTCTTCATCGCCTGACGGCGAAGGAGCTTCCCTCCGGCGGTGACCTTAAACCGCTTCTTGGCGCTGCTCGATGTTTTCGTCTTCGGCATCTTCCTTCTTCACTCCAGCGTTCTTCGTCGGGCCCAGAACCATGACCATGTTTCGCTTCGACTCGAGGAGCGGCGGAGTCTCGATCTGGCCGATCTCCTTCACGTCCTCGGCGAGCCGCATCAACAGGTCGCGTCCTCGCTCGGGGTGGTCCGCCTCCCGGCCTCTGAACATGATCGTCACCTTGACCTTGGCGCGCTGGTTCAGAAAGCGCTCGACGTGACCCTTCTTGGTGTTGTAGTCGTGAATCCCGATCTTCGGCCTGAGCTTGATCTCCTTGACGTTGATCTGAGTCTGGTGCTTGCGTGCGAGCTTGGCTTTCTGTTCCTGCTCGTACCGGTACTTTCCGTAGTCCATCACGCGGGCCACCGGCGGATCGGCCTGCGACGCGACTTCGACGAGATCCATGTCCTTGTCGAAGGCGTACTGCATCGCCTCCTTCGTCGGCTTGATCCCCAACTGGGAGCCGTCGTCGTCGATGAGCCTGACCTGGGACGCGCGGATGTAGTCGTTGATCCGGGCCTGCGGAGCGGGCCGGGAGGGCGGTTCGACCGTGCGCCTCGGCCTCAAAGGGCTATCACCAAGCTAGCTTCGATCCTTTCTGTAAACGACAAAACCGCTGCAAGCAGCGGCCCAGAATCCTCGTCGTTCCGACTCGGTTGAACCACGCAGAGCTCATGCTCGCGAGGTGAGGAACGTGGGCGCCCCTGCTTGCAGGCTCATAGGTTAGCAACCCTCGAAACCACTGACCGGCAACGGCTCCCGCGCGGCGGAGCCGCGCTCCGCCGTCGCCTCGCCACGCTGGTCGCGCTCCAGCCGCCGGGCCGTACCGATATGTACTGTCCCGGCGTCCTCCGCCCGACCAGCGAGGCGTCATTGGCCCGAGGCAATCTCGGCCCTGAGCGCTTCGAGGCTGAGCGTGGACTGCTCACCGCCGTGCTTGCGGACGGCAAGCGACACGTCCGATTCCTTGTCCCCGTACACGATCACGTAAGGGACCTTTTCGACTTCCGCGTCGCGGATCCGCTTCCCGACCGTCTCGTCCCGCTCGTCGATCTCGACGCGGTAGCCGGCGAGCTCGTCATCGAGGGCCTCCGCTGCGTCGCGATGATCCTGGCCGACCGGGATGATCCGGATCTGTACGGGCGCGAGCCAGAAAGGGAACGCGCCCGCGTAGTGCTCGATCAGGATGCCGGCGAACCGCTCCAGCGACCCGAGCAGCGCCCGGTGGATCACGATCGGATGGTGCTCCGCGTTGTCCGCCCCGAAGTAGCTCAGCCCGAAGCGGACCGGCATCTGGTAATCGAGCTGGATCGTCCCCATCTGCCATGAGCGACCGAGTGAGTCGGTCATGTGCAGGTCGATCTTGGGACCGTAGAAGGTCCCCTCGCCGAGAGCTCACCGCGTACTCCATGCCGTGCCGCTTCAAGGCGGTCTCGAGCGCTGTCTCCGCGCGGTCCCACTGCTCGTCCGTGCCGAGCCGCTGCTCCGGCCGAGTGGAGAGCTCGGCGCGCGGCGTCAGGCCGAAAAGGTCGTACAGGAAGCGCGCGTACTCGACCATCCCGTGGATCTCGTCCTGGATCTGCTCCTCAGTGACGAAGACGTGAGCGTCGTCCTGCGTGATGTGCTTGACGCGAAGCAGGCCGTGCAGCGTCCCGCCACGCTCGTCGCGGTGAAGTGTCGAGGACTCCGCGTAGCGGATCGGGAGCTCACGGTAGCTGCGCCGCCGCTCGCCGAACAGGAGCATGTGGCCGGGACAGTTCATCGGCTTCAGCGCAAGCGGCTTCTCGCCCTCGTGGGTCTCGACGAAGAACATGTTCTCCCGGTAGTTGTCGTAGTGCCCTGATGTGATGTACGTCTCGATGTCGTAGAGGAGCGGCGTCTTCACCTCGACGTAGCCGCGCCTCGCGTTTTCCCGGCGGCGCAGATCCTCCAGCTCGTTCCAGATCACCATCCCCTTCGGGTGCCAGAACGGCGAGCCCGGGGAATTCTCGGCGAGATGGAAGAGGTCGAGTTGCGGCCCAAGCTTGCGGTGATCACGCCGACGCGCCTCCTCGAGACGCTCGAGGTACGCATCGAGGTCGTCCTTGGAGTAGAAGGCGGTGCCGTAGATCCGCGTCAGCTGCTTGTTGTTCTCGTCCCCACGCCAGTACGCGCCCGCAAGGCCGGTCAGCTTCAGCGCCTTGATCGGCCTGGAGTTCTGCAGGTGCGGCCCACGGCAGAGGTCTGTGAACTCACCCTGGGTATAGAACGAGATCGGCCCTTCGGCCGTGCCGACGAGCTCGACCTTGTAGGGCTCGCCCTCCGCCGCGAAGCGGGCGCGCGCCTCGGCGGCCGATACCTCCTCACGGCTCCACGCCCGACCCTCGGAGAGCTCACGCGTGATCTCCGCCTCGATCTTCGCGAGATCCTCCTCGCCGATCGGCTCGGGGAACTCGAAGTCGTAGTAGAACCCGTTCTCGATCGACGGCCCGATGGCGACCTTGACCCCGGGATAGAGGCGCCGGACCGCCTCCGCGAGCAGGTGCGCCGACGAGTGCCTGAGCACGGCGAGCGCATCGGGGTCGTGCGTGTCTCGGGTCGTGAGGATCTCGATCGGCTGGCCGTCCTCGAGCGGGAGGCGCAGGTCCTGCACGTGCCCGTTCGAACGGACGAGGACGGCCTGGTCGGCGAGCCTCGGGCCGATCGCGCGGGCGGCGTCGAGCCCCGTCGCGCCCGCGGGGAGCTCGAGCTCGGAGTTGTCCGGAAGGACGACCTTCATCGCAGACAGGATAAGGATCGAGTCAGCTCGAAACGCACGCGCGCAAAATTGTCAAGTCTCTTCGACGGCGCTGCGCAGGTTTGCCGGCGCCTTGAGCCAGTAACTCTCACGAAGCCACTCCAGCGCATTTTCGAGCGACTCCGCATCGGTGACGTGCGCACTCACCCACCCGTAGCGGCCGACGTAACGGGCGACGTTGACATATGCGAAATGCAGCGCAATTTCACGCTCTTCGGATGTGAGCTTCACCGTGAGCGTCACTGGGCCGTCGCCGTTCGACATCGCAGCGAACATCTTGTTGTCGCCAACTTTGAAAACAGGATGGCCCCACGGTGAGTCTTCGTACGTCTCCGGGAACGACAATGCAAGCTCACGTATGCGTTGTCCGTACGACACGTGTTGTATTTTCATCGTTTTGTAGGGAGTCATGCGGGGTACGCAACGCACGATTCGGACGACGAGGAGGAGAGATGCCTCACACATACGAGACGTCATGACCTCCAATTCCTGCACCATCGACGCGCAGAGGTCCGTTGCGTACGCGGCGGAGATGATGCGGAAGGAGGATGTCGGCCTCGCACCGATCGTCGAGGGCGGCAGGTTGATCGGAATGCCGACCGATCGGGAGGACCCGGACGAGGCGCTGCGAATGACGGCCGAGCATCAGTTGGCCGGCTCGTAGAGGCAATAACCCAATCAGGAGGGCAGATGTCGAGTTTCGAAGAAGGGCAGTTTCCAACATCACCGCTGGTCGAGAGCCAGCTCGAAAGCCCGATGATGACGCCGGAGCCCCAGCTGGCCGAGGAGCAGCCGCAAGAGGAGAGCATCACGAAGGTGCAGTCCTCGAGCCGCGGTCGCCGCAAGCGCAAGACGACGGCGCGGAAGACGACGGCGCGGAAGACCACCGCACGGAAGACCACCGCACGGAAGTCCACCGGCACCCGCAAGCGTAAGACCGCGGCGCGGAAGTCGGCGGGCGGAAGCAAGCGTAAGACGGCGGCCCGGAAGTCAACGGCGAGCCGCAAGCGTTCGACCGCCGGAGCGAAGCGGAAGACGGCCGGCCGCAAGGCCGCCACGACCCGCAAGCGCAAGACCGCGACGCGGAAGACGGCCGGCCGCAAGGCCGCCGCGACCCGCAAGCGCAAGACCGCGACGCGGAAGACGGCCGGCCGCAAGGCCGCCGCGACCCGTAAGCGCAAGACAACGGCCCGGAAGAAGTCCACGGGCACTCGCAAGCGCGCGACCACGTCACGGAAGCGCTCGACGGGCGCGAAGAAGAAGACGACGGCTCGCCGCAGCACCGTAAAGCGGAAGACCGCCACCCGCAAGACCGGCGCACGGAAGACAAGCGCGCGCCGGCGCACGACGCGCCGCAAGTAGCACGGGCGCACCGGTGGGCACGGAAAAAAGGCCCCGCTCACGCGGGGCCTTTTCTTGGTCCCGATCTGCGTCGCGGCTATTCCTTCGCAGGTGCCCGCAGCTCGACCTCGGCCGCTTCGCCGCGGCGGCGCCCACGGCTGCGTCCGGTTTCGGCGTTTACCTCGGCGCCGAGAAGGAGCGCGACCGCGCTCAGCCACAGCCAAATCAACATCACGACTACGGCGGCGAGCGAGCCCCACGTCTTGTTGTAGGAGGAGAACTTGGCCGCGTAGAAGGCGAAGCCGCCGGAGCCGATCAGCCAGATGACGATCGCGAGCGCCGACCCGAAGCTGAGGAAACGCCAGCGCGGATGCTTCACGTTCGGCCCGTAGTACATCAGCCCGGCGAAGGTGACCAGCAAGCCGCCGACGAGAAGCGGCCATTCGGCGAGGTACCAGACGATCTTGGCGATCGACTTCGCGCCGAGGGCGTTGCCGATCCAGGTCGAAAGGTGCGGTCCGAGCACGAGCACGCCGAAGGCGAGCGCGAAGCCGAGCACCGCGAACACGACCATCGTGAGGGCAATGATCCGCCGGCGCACGAAGCCGCGCCCCTCCTCGCGGCCGTAGGCGATGTTCAGAGCCCACATCAGGTGCTGCATGGCGCCGGTCAGAGACCAGAAGGCGAGCACCGAGCCGGCGCTGAGAACGGCAACGCTCGCGCCTTTGTGTTGGGTCATGTTCTTCAGGCTGCCCTGAAGCAGGCTCGTCGCCTGGGCCGGAACGATCCCGTGCAGCTTTCCGATCAGCGTCGTCACTGCGCCGGGACCGGCCAGCAGACTGAACAGGCCGACGGCGACCATCAGTGCGGCAGGAATTGCAAGGAAGGCGTAGTAGGCGAGCGCGGCCGCGATGTTGGTCATGTGGTCGTGGCTGAACTCCTTGAGCCCCCGCTGGAGAATCGCGAAGTAGTCCCGTCCGGAGAGATCGCCGAGACCGGGGTCCGCGAGTCGCGGCTCCTCGTGCCCGAGCTGGGGATCGGGCGACTCGTCGGGCAGCTTGCGCTCCGCGTAGTAGTCGCCGGCGCCTTCGCGCTCCTTGCCTTTTTGCTGCAGCAGCTTCATCACGTACCTCTCCGCTCGGATCTGCAGACCTGAACGGATCCGAACGCCGGCCGGTTACGCGGGGACGGGGGCCGAGGGGCTCGGCGGAAGCCGACGGCGACGCTCGAGGCGGCCGACTGGGGCGGGTCCTCGACCCGCCCCACTCGCGATTGCGGCGCCCTTAGCGGGCGACGGTGACCTGGCCGCGGATCTCCCCGGCCGGGTTCTTCGCCGTGTGCACGTTGACGTACGTCTTGTGGCCTTTCATGGCCGTGATCTGCGCCGCGGTCACTGTCGCCGTCCCACTGACCGGCGACTTACACGGAGTGCAGAGCGGGACGATCACGGGACCGCTCTTGCCCTTCACGCCCATGTGGATGTGCGCCTGTGTCGCCGAACCCGACAAGTGGGCGAAGGTGAGCCGCCACTTGAGGCTCGTCCCCGTGAGCGTGGCCGTGAACCGGCCTGAAGCGCCGACCTTCGTCCCCTTCGGGTGAGGCACTTCCTGGCCGACGTTGAGCGCGGCCTTGAACTTCGTCGTCGCCTGCCCCGTCGCGCCGGCGAAGCCCACGAGCGAAAGAGCGGTGAGCACGACGCCGAGGAGCAGGATCGGCTTGATGCGTTGCAATGCGGCTCCTTTCGTTGGGGGAGGCACCTGTGCATTCGCGCCGGGCGGGCTCATGGTCCGCGGCCGCCTTTTGCGACGTGTAGTGGATTCGTTGTGCCTCTGTTAAGCCGCCGGGAAACCCGGTCAGGAGCCGTATTCGTCTCGCCGGCGCACCCACGATTGCGGTGGCCCAGGGTCCTCGTCGCGGCCCTTCGGGACGAGGTCGAGATAGTTGTAGGCGGCGTTCAGCATGTCGATCCCGCGCGCATACGCCGAATAGGTGTGGAACACGTTGCCGCCCTCGTCTTTCTTGAAGACGCTCACGCCCTCGCGGTCGGGGCCGAGGCCGCTGCGAGCAGAGTAGTTGTAGACGCCCTCGGTCTCCCGTTCCTCGGGTGTGAACGAGACACCGAAGTCGAAGTTGAAGTCGTTCTCCGCAGACGAGAGCCAGTGGAAGCTCCAACCCATCCGCTTCCGGTACGCGGCAAGCCGCTCGTAGGGCGCACGAGACACGGCGACCATCGATACGTCACGCGCGTTCAGGTGGACGATGTTCCGGTCGAAGTTATCGGCCCAGAACGAACAACTCTTGCATCCCTGCTCGTCATCGGGCCCGAACATGAAGTGGTAGACGATCAGTTGGCTGCGGCCGTCGAAAAGCTCCGACAGCGTCTGCTTTCCGCGCTCGCCTTCGAACACGTACTCCTTCTCGATCGCCTCCCACGGCAACTCTCGCCGCTTGCGGCTCAGCTCGTCGCGCAGGCGCGTGAACTCCTTCTCGTCGGCGAGGAGCGCCGTGCGCGCCCTCAGCCAGTCTTCGTGGTCGACGACGGCGTGATGGTCAGTCAAGGGTCCTCCTCAGTAGCTCGATCCGGCCCGGCCAGCCGTCTCCGATCAGGCGACCGGCCAACGGGTCGATCTCGCCTTCGTGTGTCAGTCGTAGGTGCGTGTCTTCGCCTTCGGGGCGCAGCTCGAACGTGACCGTCGTCGGCGCGTTGCCGTCTTCAATCGACCAGGCCCAGACCATCTTCCGCGGCGGCTCGAGCTCGATCACCTCGGCGTCGACCCACCCGCTCGCAGACAGTCTCCGCGTCTTCATCCTGAACCTGGATCCGACTCTGGGCTCGAAGTCGCTCGTCGCCATGAGCCAGTCCGAGATGGACGCAGCCTCGGTCAGCGCGCTCCACACGGCCTCTACCGGGTGCGGAAGCACCACGTCGTGCACAAGGTCGAGCTTCACCGCTCGTCCAGCCGTCGCCGCAGGCGCTCGATCCGCTCCTGCCAGAAGCGCTCGTACTCCGACGTCCAGTCGTGCACGACCCTGAGAGGCGCGGCCTCGAGCCGGTAGATGCGCTGTCTCCCTTCTGGCCGGCGTGAGACGACGCCGGCGTCGAGCAGCACCTGGAGATGCTGCGAGACGAGCGAGTACGACAGCTCCGTCTCGGCAACCAGGGAGCCGACGGCCTGCTCGCCGGCGCGAAGCACGTCCAACAGCTCTCTTCGGTTTCCCTCGGAGATCGCATGGAAGGCATCCGAGCTTGCAGCGGCGCGGGACACCTTCGCGATGTTATTCAATCAATCGCTTTAACGTCAAGCCGAAGCGGCATTTTCGGGGCCGCCGGTTTCCCGCAGCCGGGGTCCGTGCGCGCGCGGATGACGGCGTCCGCAACCGGGCGTATGGTGCTGACGAGGAGGCGAGTGGAGTTGATCCGCAAGCGCGCGATCTTGCTCGGAATCGCCGCGCTGCTCTCGGTTTCCGCGTTGCTGGCGGTCGGGATCCTCCTCTTCGGCCATTTCGGCCCGACGGAAGCGCGGATTCTCGGGACGACCGGGCTGCTCGCCGCGTACGGGCTCCTGGCACTTCCGGCCGCGATTCTGCTGGAGCAGGGGCGTCAAGCCGCTCTCGCGGCTGGATTGGCCACGCTGAGCGGAACCGGTGCGCTCCTCGCCCTCGTCTCCGTCTGGTGGAGCTCCGAGCCTCCGGTCGGGCTGGGCAAGGCCGTCGGGACCGTTACCGTCTTCGCAGTCGGCGCCACGCAGACAGCGGCACTATCTGCTCGGCGGCCGCGACAGGATGCAACAGCGGTTCGTCGCCTGTTCGGATTGTCGATCGTCCTCGCCGGCATCGTCGCAGTCATGTTCGCCGTGCTTATCTGGTTCGAGCCCAACGGGGAAGCGTATGGCAGGTTGCTAGCCGCGCTCGTCGTGCTCGACGTGCTCGTCGTCGCGCTCCAGCCGATCCTCGCTCGGGCCCGACCCACATTTCCCGTCCACCACCTGCGTATCGCGCTCGAGAGCGGCGAGTCCGTGGTGATGGACATTCCGGCGGCGGATCTCGCCACCGCCGCCG
Source organism: uncultured Actinomycetes bacterium (assembly GCA_963711545.1). Taxonomy (GTDB): domain Bacteria; phylum Actinomycetota; class Thermoleophilia; order Gaiellales; family Gaiellaceae; genus 3-1-20CM-4-69-9. The sequence continues at coordinate 692,043 of CAVQEP010000010.1, read as the reverse complement.
CCCAGGCAATTCGTCGGCTCGAGCGGGAGGGCCGAGCCCCCGTCACTCTCGGTTTTACGCCGGCTGAAGTTCGGGCCGCCCGCGCGTGGCCCGAGGCGGCACGGTCGGTCGAGACCGCGGCTCGAGGATTCGCAGGAACCCGAGCCACAGGACGGGAGCGAGCGCGACCACCGCGACGACCGTCCCGTTGAGACCGGCGAGATCCGTGCCTGCGTAGAGCGCATGTAGCAGCGCTAGCCCGAAAGCGGCGAAGCTCGCATAGTGCAGCAGGCGCCATGCGCGCGCGCCGATCCGGCGGCGCGCACGGAACGAGGCCGCGAGCATCAGCGACAACCATCCCGCTACCACTCCCATCGCCACGGTGCCGGCGTGCCACGGGGCCGCAAATGGCACGAGCACGGCGGGCAATCCGAAATGCATGACCGGATCGAGCAGCAACGCACCGGCGTGGAGGACGAGCATCGACAGGCCTGTCCAGATCAGCGTGCGGTGCCAGCCGAGCAGAGACTTCTGGCGGCGCACGCCTAGGATCCGGGTGCTCATTGCGAGGCCCAGCCAGGTGGAGAGGGTCAGTAGCGCGAGGGCGACGAGCCCCGCGGCGCGCGCGACGATCCAGGCGATCGGAAGGTGAGCTGCAAGCATCACGCGGCGAGCTCGAGCCGAACCTGCGGCGCGACCGGTAGTGGGCCGAGCTGGACCGGCGGCCCTTCATGAGGCACGAAAAGGGCGGAAACCGCCTTGTGGGCTTCGACGTGCGCGCGGGCGTCGTCGAGGGAGCTGATAGCGAGCGCGGTCGCGTGGACCTCGGCCTCGGTCGCGTCAGGCGCGACCACGGTTACCGCGAGCGGTCCGCGATCCGCGGGCGCGCCCGTCGTGGGGTCGATGAGATGGTGCAGAGAGCGCCCGGGCCCGAACCGGCGGCGGTCGCGCCCGGAAGTCGCGATCCCGGCATCCCGAATTCGCAGCGTCGTCAGGGTCGTCCCCGGCGTGCGGGGATCAGCCACTGCGATCCGCCATGCAGAACCGTCGGCGGGAGCTCCGAAGAATGCGATGTCTCCCCCGAGATCGACAAGACCGCCCTTGAGCTCGGGCCATGCCCGTTGCATCGCGGCGAGCGCGCGCTCGGCCGAGAATCCCTTGCCGATGCCGCCGAGGTCGACGGCGGCACCGGCTTCGACGCGGGCGCGGCCACGATCCGAATCGACGAAGACGCGCGCACCGGGGCGCCAGCCTTCAATGCTCTCCGGCGGGCGCGGCTCGAGCTCGTCGAACGTGCGGTCGTAACCCGCGGCGACGAGCGCAGGCAGGATCGTCGGGTCGAACCGGCCGCGAGTCACGCGGCGCGCGCGCAGTGACGCCTCGAGCACAGAGAGCACGCGGGAATCGACCTCGACCCAGTCTCCTGCCGCGGCGTTCAGCCGCGACAGATCCGAACGCGTGTTGAACCGGGTCAGGACGCGCTCGCACTCCGCGACCTCCGTGCGGCCCGCTGCGAGCGCGCGAAGCGCGTTCGCCCGCTCCGACTGCCGGGCATAGACGGCGACCGCGCACGACGTGCCCATCGCGCTGAACTCCTGGCGCTCGAGGCGAAGCGTCACCGGTCGCCACCACCTGCAGCAGGGACGAGAACGGTCTTCCCGCCCGGGCCGACCGCCGAGACGAGCTGTGTCTGGCCGCCGGGCGACGTCTGGGTCGTAGCGTGCGCCGGCCGGACGAGCACCGTGCGCTGGCCGCCTCCGGGCAGTTTCACGACCACCGCCGTCGGCTGCGATGCCGTCGCGGCTGTCCCGTTCGGGTGAGTCCGCCCAATCGCGAAGACGAGCGCAACCAGCGCGGCGAGCGCGAAAACGGCGGCGAGGAGACGTCGTTTCGTCTGATCCGAGGTCGTATTCATGAGACAAGGTCTACACCCGACGCGGTAAACGGTGGGCCAAGGAATCACCAAGATTCCTGCAAGCTTCGCCCACGGCTGAAGCGGGTTCGCGGCTGATGCGGCCTGCTGCGGTGCGGGTCCCGGGTCGTTACGAGGACAGGGTGGTCACGAGGTGGCCGATCGCGTATCCGACCCCCGCGCTGACGGAGCCGACGATCATTACTTGAAGCCGGCGGAGTTACCGCGTCCTACTTCTACGGCGAACTCGCTCTGAGCGAAGCGACCTCATTCACCGACTCGTAACTCGCAGTGGGCGGCGTGTTATCAGATTCTGGTGCTGACTCGAAGCGAGTGACCCCAACCAGCACTGCTTGGGGCTCGACGTCCCGGAATAGCCGGCAAGATCAGTGCTGCAGCTTGCTGGAGCCTCGCGTCCGGAAGCGGCGACTCTGCGTGGCCGAATGCGATGTCAATCCCTTGCCACGCGACGCCGCTCGTCCCTACGAGCAACAACATGTGCCGATTTGCAGGTTTTTTCCATGGGCGGGCGGGGTCACCGAGCGGATCGGGCGCGCCGCTCGACGAGCGATGCGTTGAGCACAGCGGACGCCACTATCAGCCGGCCGACGAGGACGAGCCCGAAGAGCAAGGCGGCCGCGATACCGAGCGCGCCGTATGTATCGGCGTGATTTTCGACCAGCCGGGTCGTGACATAGACGTTGAATGCGTTGATGAACAGCAGTCCGGCACCGACCAGCAACGCGCCGGGCACAAGCGAAGGCCACGGGACGTCGCGGTGGGGCAGCTGAAGCGAGACGATCAGCCATGCGAAGCCGGTCAGCGTGAGGTAGACGAGCAGCGCCGCGACTCCACCAAGCTGATCGTGCCGGCGGATCCACCCGACGATCTCGACGGACGTGAAGTGGAGCGTCAGGGCGACGATGAAAAGGCCGACTCCTTTGGCCGAGATGCGGGCACGTCGGCCGGATCCCTGCCAGACGAGCGCGTGGGCGATCGCGATCGCCTTGTAGAGCTTGACGATGGCGTAGAGGAGCGCGGGCAGCATGGACACGAAGACGATCCAGCGCGCCCCACTGGATGCCGTGGCGGCAACCTCGGAAGCGACCAGGCCTGTGAGCCCGGACTCCTCCGCGACCTTGGTCGTGCTCTTGCCGATGGCGCCTGCATACAGGCCGATACCAGAGACGAACAACAGAGACGCCGGGAGCAGAACCACGAACAGCCGATAGGCGAGCGCGCCGGCAATCAGCCCGCCTCCGATCGCCGAGTCACGTTCGACGACGTTGAAACCCAGGTCGACCGATGCGTGGCGGGCGCGCGATTCCTCGATCCGCGCGCGAAGCACCCGCGCCTGCTCCATCCACCGTACGACTCGGCCCGCGACCGTCGACTCCGCCTCGAGCTCGAGGGGCGGGGGCGCGGGCCGGTCGGGAACCGTCGGTTGGTCGTCCGCTTCAGACAGAGAGCCCTATCTTCGCAGGCAGGCTGCCGCGCTCGCGTACGGGCAGGCGGCGCTCAGGTGCGGATCGGCGATCCGGGGTCGGCCCTTCCCTAGGCGACGCGTAGAAGCGGGCCCGGCGGAGCTTGCCGACAGGGCCTCCAGCCTCGGATGTCCCCGGAGGCGCCTCCGAGCCGACTGCTGTCTCGTCCATCGGCTGATCCGAGGTGTTGCTCAGCCGAGCGACACCTCGGCCTGGAGCTCCGAGGGGGAGGGAGCCGCAGTCTCGTCCAGCCGCTCCCGGACGATCTTGTCGTAATAGACGTAGGTCGTGGTCAGGCCGACGAAGGGCATCGCGACGGCGTAGACGATTCCGGCGACGATGTTGATCAGCTCGGGTGGAGCGCCGGGGACGAAGAGCAGCAGCGCGCCGAGCAACGGGCCGGCGACGATCGTGATGGCCGCAGCGACGACGACGAGCGTGCCGACCTTGAGCCAGTGTCGCTGGACGAGCGACCAGCTTCGGCGCAGGGCCCCGAACGAGGAATGACCCTCGAGCTCAGCCGCCGGCACGATGAGGGCCCAGCGCAGGGTGAGCCAGATCGCGATGGGGAGCAGAAGCAGCGACAGGCTGAGAACGCCCACGATCGCGACGGCGATCACGAGAGCGCCGAGAAGCGGGCCGAAGCTTCGGAGCGCGAGTCGATAGGCTCGCATGACGCCGATCGCCCGTCCCCCGTCGATCTCGGCGACCGCCCGCGCACTCGCTGCCTGTACGAGCGCGAGGCCGATCAAAGTCAGCACGGTCCCGATCCCGACTCCGACGGCGATTCGGAGTCCGCCGCCTTCGCCTTCAAGGGCGAAGCCGGCGAGTCTGGAGGCGCTGAAGAGCAGCCATTGCACCCCGGTGATGACCACGGAAATCGGGATCGCCACGACGCCGATCCCGATGAAGAGCCGCGGACGGGACGCATACATTCGCACGGCGGCGGTCAGCGTCTGGCCCCAGGATCGACGCCGTGCCACGCGCAACGGCGCAGAGGGCCTCCAGCTGGTGCGCCGCATAGCAAGCCCGAGGAGCACCACGAGCGCAACGACTCCGAAGATCGTCCAGCCCGGACTGTCGGCGAGCCGGATCACGAAATTCGAGCCTGCGCCGACCGCGCCGCAGAAGAATTCGGTCGCATCCGTCCCGAGCAGGCCGCCTGCGGGAACGGCGTAGGCGTGGCTGCGCCAGTCCTCGGACCACGTGATCGGCTTGGTCCACTGAGTCTTCAGATTCGGCCCGGTAGGACCGTTCAGGAACGCTCTCTGCCGCTCTCCCCAACGACCCTCGAAAGCGATCCAGGGGAATGCCTTCCGGGCTGACGTCTCGTCCGCGGGGATCGTGCGTACGACGGGTCTCAACTCGGTGCTAGGGCCGGTCGCGTCGTCGCAGCCGACCCCTTCGCTGGCGGAGCGGCCGATGAACAGGGCCGGGTCGAAGAAGTTTGCGTGCGACCCCGCAGCCGGGTACACGACCGGATGAGTGCCGTCGACGACGTCGAGCTTGTCGTCCCCCCATGCCGCCTTCTCTGCTCCCTCGTGCTGGCTGTACCCGACCTCGAGCGGCGACTTGCGGAGCGCCTGTTCGACGTTCCCCGCGTCAAAGAGGAGCTGGATCATCTCCCAGTCGCCCTCGTGATTGTTGTTCCAGTCGTTGAACGGGTAGTAGAACCAGTACTGGAGCGCGAGCCGGCCCGGGTATGCCGTCTCCGCCGCGACGTGGGCGTACGCTGTCGGCCGGGTTCCCTGCGTGACCCGCCGGGCCCAGCGCTCGTAGCCGCACCCCGGATCGAGCGAGTTGCCCGGGAAGTCGAGGTTGTACCCGTACAACCCTTGACCGAGGTCTGCCGCCGTCGGCGCCACCTTGATCAGATCATTGGTCTGCCACGGGCCGCGCAGCGCGACGGTGCTCTGGCCGAGGAATGCGTCGATGTCGCTCGGCAGGTAAGGCTCGCCCGGTCCGCACTCGTGCTTCTGCTCGACCAGCCGGACGACGGGCGCATACTTCTCGGCCAGCTCCGACTCTGACGTCGCCGCCGCTCCCTGCTGCGCGTAAGCGAGCGCGCCGAGCAGGACAAGCAGAGGGGCGAAGCGGCGCAGGCGTCTAGGGAAGTGCTTCCTCTCGGGGATAGCGTCCGCGCCTCACATGCCCTGGAGGATCTTTTGCTTTTGCACCTCGAACTCGGCGTCCGTCAGAATGCCCTGCTCGCGCAGCTCGGCGAGCTGCTTGACCTTCTCCAACGACTCACTGGACATCCCGCCCGAGGGCAACCGACTCGCCGACATAGGCCGAGCTAGAGGGAAGGCTCCCCGCAGCCGGCCTCACACAGACTCGGCCTGTTCCCAACGCGCCGTGAGCGCATAGAGGACCATGATGTCGAGCGCGATCACGACGAGCGTCCAGAGCGGGTACTGGCTCGCGCCCAGGAACCCGAGCTGGCCGATGAGGTTGACGGCTACGACGATGATCGTGAACCAGCGCGCCCATGCGGATCCCGCCAAGAGGGCGAACGCGGCGCAGACGAGCACGATGCCCCAGATCAGCGTGAGCCACCCCCAGGTCCTCACGTCGAACACGATTACCTGGGAGCCCGAGATCACGTAGTACTGCCTCCGTACGATTGCGATCAGCCCTTCGAAGAAGGAGATGGTTCCGAGGATCATCAGCATGATCGCGGCGAAGCCGGCCCAACCGGTCGAGGCGGTGGACATCTCCTGCCGTGTCGCCATTTCCGCTTCCTTTCCTGTCGACAGCCGACGGGTTGTGCGGATGCTTGCATTCTGGTCGGACAACAGCCGTCCGCCTCGAGCGGTCGAAGGATCGTGGCGGGCGACGACCTGGCCGCCGGGTGACGCCAAGCCGCCTAGCTCGGCGTCGCGTGTAAGGCCGCGTTTGCCTCGACGACTGGTTCTACGAGGAGCGTCAGGCGATCGCGGCCTACGACCTTCACCATTTGGCCCTGGTCGACACCGGCCTCGCAGCGCGCCTTCCAGATCTCACCTGAGAGTGTGATCTGGCCCTCCGGTCTGCAAGCTGTGAGCGTGGTCCCCCGGGAGCCGATGAGCGTTTGTGCCCCGACCGACTCGCGCCGGTGCTTCACCGTTCGGTTCCAGAAGAAGAGCTCGCCGAGAAACGCCGCGAGGCAGAGCCCGAAGCCGACGCCGTTCCACGGTCCCGGAAGGACGAAGAGGAGGGCAAATGCGACCAGCAAGAGCATGGGATGGACGCCAGCCTCGTGCTCCCCACGTGGCGGCGCTTGGGAGGATCCTAGCCTGCTACCGCGCTGAGCCTCGAGGTTCGGGGAGCCGCTCGACGAGCCGGGTGCTCGTCGATGCTGCTTTCGGGTCGAGGTTGTCCGCGGCGTGCTCCGACGTGGGATGATCGGCTTTCACCCCACCGCGGGTGACACGCTTACTCGACGCGCTGATGACAATGACTTGACCCCCCGCTCCCCGTGATAGGTCACCCCGCGCTAGGCGCTCATCCGGCCATGTCCTCGACGACCAGCACCGCCTCCCTGCCGAGTCAGCTGGGGAGTCTGGCTTCGATGGACGTCAAGCGCTGGTCGATCCGCTGAAGAAGCTCCCGGTCGTCGGCAAGTTCGCGATCGCGCCGTGCCCGTTCCCGGGCGGCCTTCTCGTCCTCCTGGACAGACACGAAGTACGAAGTGACGATCGCGATCAGGAACGAGAGAAGGGTGACCCCGACGACGATCACCACGCTACCGACGACACGACCCCAGCCTGTGTGGGGCACGACGTCCCCGTAGCCGACCGTCGCGAGGGTCACTATCGCCCACCACACCGCTGTGCCGTAGTCCGGGAAGTCTCTAGGGTCGATGACACGTACCAGAAGTCCAGCGACAAGCCCCAGGCATGCGGTCGCTACGACGAGGTACGGAAAAACCCGCTGGCTCGCGACCGCCCGGCGTACGAAGCCTTCGATGCGCGGACGCGAACTACTGGGAGGCTGAGAATCCACCTCCGACAAGAGTCGCAAGGTCTCCGGACGCCTATGCAGCTAACGTCGGCGTCGCCATCACGAACCTCAACGACTCGAAGCGTCCGACGGCCGAGTGGGATCGTGTCGCCGGGTCGCCAAAGCGGGGCGACGGTCAGAAGCGTCGGCGGGTCGGCGGGTGCGCCGTCCCTGGTCTGCAGCTTGAAGGTGAACGCCGTCCGGTCTCCTCTCCGCTGGGGCCGAACGGCTCGTCGAGGATGTCGCGCCGCGGGCCGAGGCTCCACTCACCACTTTCTCACCACATCCGGGTCTTTAGCCCGACAGCCCGTGACTCCCGAGCACGAAAAAGCCCCCGTCTCCGGGGGCTTCCTAGGTGGGCCGAACTGGCTATTACGCGAACCGCTCCACCCCAGAATGTGAGCTACGGCCGCCATCGCTGTCGCTATAGAGCGTGAGCGCGAAACAGAAGCCCAGATCTTGCGGCAACCCGGACACGGGCGCACCCGCGAGACAGCGTCGCCTCGAGAAGACGGAGGCGGCGAAGAAGAACTAGGACAGGAGGTTTGGGTCAGGACCGGAGGTTTGGGACGATCCTGTGGAGCAGGAGGTCCTACGCGGTGTCTTGTGCTCGTCAGCTTCCACCTCGTGCTCCTCTCACACAGAAACGGTATTCAGTGTGAATGTTGGCCAGGAGCATCAGCCCCTTGCTCACTCGGCAGCCAAGACCGCCTGTGGCGTGAGTCTTCTGATCTGGCTGAGCGGCACGAGCGAGGCGAGGATCGAGACCGAGATGCCTCCGGCGATCCCGATCGCCGCCGCGACCAGGAGCGGGAGCACGGAGACGTCAAGCAGGCTCGCGCCAAGCACGATCCCGATCGCCGCGCCGGCTAGGCTGCCGATCGCGCCGATGCCGATCGCCTCAAGCACGACGGTCGTCGCGATCTGAGCGTCGCTCCAGCCCAGCGCCCGCAGTGTGGCCAGCTCGGCCGAGCGCTCGCGCAGGTTCAGGTACAGGACATCCGCCACCGAGACTCCGGCGAGGAGGATCGTCAGTCCAACGGCGAGGAAGTCGGTGCCGCGCACCTGTACCGAGATCGCGTTTCCGAGCAGGGTCCCTATGAGCGTCCCGCCGAAAGAGCGCTGGATCGCCACCAGCACGGTCAGGGCGGCGACGCCGACGAGTAGGCCGGCCGCGCCCAGGAGCGTTCGAGCGGGGAGCCGGCGCAGGTTCGCGGCCGCCAGCGCCAGCACGCTTCGGACACGTCCCAGCCGCCCGCGGCCTGCGATCGGCGGCCGGAGCGCATCGAGTGGTTGCCCGCGGCCCGCCAAAAGCGCCGGCACGAGCCCGGCCAGGAGCGCCAAGGAAAGAGCGAGCGGCACCACCAGCACGGCGCGCCAGAGCGCGAGGTGCAAGCCGAAGCTGACGACCAGCACGAGCGCGAGTCCGGCGCCGAGCAGGCCGGCGAGCAGGCCGACGCAGAGAAGCTCGGCGAGTACGACGCCGAAGATCGCGCGCCCGGGCCAGCCCAGCGTCCGCAGGGTGCCGATCTCCGCCCGCCGCGCGCGCACCGCTGCGAGGGCCCCGTTACTGAGGAAGAACGCGCAGATGACGAGGATGAGCGCGAAGAGCAGGACGTCTTTCCGATCGAGCGCGCGCAGGAAGCTGACCGAGACTCCTTTCTTGCTCCAGCCCTCGCGCAAAAGCAGCTGCGGCCGCCCGAACTTCCCCGCCGGCAGCGAGACAAGGAGCGGATGCGGCGACGAGCCCGCGGTGATGTCGACGTCGAGCCCCGTCTGGTCGTGGATCTTCTGCGCCACCACTTTAATCCGCTCCAGGCTGAGCGGATCCAGGTCCCCTCACGCCCTCGACACGGACGCGGATGACGCTGATCGGTGCGGCGAAGCTCGTGTGCTGGAAGATGAACGGCTTTTCGTTGAACACGCACGAGGGCGGCCTAACCCAGCGCCCGAGGAAGCGCATTGCAGCGCGCAGGCTCGTGAGCATGAAGGGTGGCTGCGCCAGGTAGTCGGCCAGGTTCATCGTCGGCCCGAGCGGGCGGCCACCGAGCGCGCGCCGGCTCGAGGCGTCGGCCGCTGTCACCTGCGGCGGCGAATACGTCTCGAGCGGCACCCGGCTGAGCGGGCTGAACCCAGGCAGCAGCCGCTGATCGAACCGTCCGACGGAGACGAGGCTTGCGGTCAGCGGTCCGCCAGGACGTCCGGTTGTCGTTGTCGGACGACAAGTTTTCGGAAACTCGTATCCTGACTTCCCGGCGGCGCTGGAAACCAGCCGCTGCTGTAGTTGTTTCTCCGCCAGACCGAGAGCGGATTCCGGATCGGCTCCGCTAGCAGACGATCCTTCCCGACCACTCGGTACCGGACGCTTCCGACGCTCCAGTAGGCGGAGACGCCTGCGCCGCGCCCGAGTTGCAACGTTGCGTCCGGCGCCCAATCGGCAAGAGCCTTCGCGTACATCGACGCTGACGAGAACGTCTTCGCCCCAACCCTCTGGCCCGACAACGAGGCGACGAAGTTCGGTGCGTACGGTTGCTCCAGCACAGGCAGGACATGACCGCCTTTGGGCAGCCTGAGCCGCTCGACGTCGAATACGAGAGGCTCATCAACGTACGTGCTCGTACCGACGAGCACCGGGAGGATCGTGTTGCAAACGAGGCAGCGATTAGCGAAGCGGGCATGTTCGTTCTCTCGCAGGTAGCGACCGGAGACCACGGTCCAAGGAAGCTGGAGCAAACGCGCTTCCTGAGTCGGATCAATAGCGGAGAGCAGGACTGGGAAGTACGCCCACTCCCACCGCCCCAACGCCTTTGCCCCGCCAACTGTTCGAAGAGATGGGGCCATCCGCTTCGGGAGAGCGGATCGAGAAACAGGTAAGACCCGTACTCCGGGAGAACGGCGACGTGGCCGTGGCGCGGCCCTCTCGCGCGAAGGCGTAGAAGCCGTCGCAGGGATACGCGGACCCGCCGCCGGTGAGGAGTTCGTTGAGTCCTTTGTACGCGCTGAAGTCCGCACGGTTTCGCGTGACGTACACGTAGCCGGTGCCGGGATCGGGATAACGCGAGTGCCCGTTGTGGGCGAGCCAGGACGCGCGAACGCGAAAGATATCCAGACGGCGGGCGGAGCTTTTAGGTACTGATTGAGCGAGAGTTGCGGGAACACGAAGGGGAGTACGTAGCCGATGTTCGCGACCGGGGCTGCGACCTCGACGCCACAGATGCCGAGGATTTGATGCCACTCGCGCAGAGTAATTCCGCCGAAAATCCCACTCAGATAGTTCGGTGGCACGAGACCCCGTTGTCGCTCCAGCGTCGTTTTCGAGCCTCGCGGCCGAACCAGAACGTCATACGCGGGGCGGAAGTTGCTATTGACGGTGCCGTGGATCTGGAGCGAGCTGCGTCTTCGCTGCGGACGTCAGCAGCACGAAGCTGACCGCCGCGACGAGGATCGCGAGTCCAAGGACGAGCACACGGTTTCGTCGAAAGCGAAACTAACTCCAGACGAAGCCTCTCACCCGCCCACCAGCCGCCGCAGCTCGTCTACGTTCACACTATTCGTCGTTAACAGTTGGCTGGGAAGCAGGTCCCCTGATCTGGCCGGCAGCCGGTGCAGTCGAAGAACGAGACGCAGTCACACCGGTAGTTTTTCTGGGTTCCGCTGCATGTCCCGCAATGCGAAATACTCGCACAGCACTCACCCGGCGCCTTCCGTCGAGTTCGGTCGGGCAGCTGCGCGAGTGGGCAAGGCTGCCGCGCCGACGCCGACAGCCAGCCCTATTCCGAGCTGCCGTAGGAACCATCAACGCGATCCTTGTTCGTCGAATTCCACCTCGAACTCCTTTCAGGTAGGAACAACCTCGGTTCGCTGTTTGCGAGAGGCATCACCTCCTCGCGTGACTGCGGGCTGAGCCAGCTCTTGCAGCTGGCTTAACGTATTTGGAGTGGAGTTCGCAACGATCATGCCGCTGCGATCGATTGCGAACGCGTGCGGCGTCGTGCTCGTCATGAAGGCGATCGACAGCTCGCGCTCGCGCTGGACGAGGACGTTCTCGACCTCCTCTAAACCCAGCGAGTGCACCTCTGAGTGGCTGGTCACGACAACGTAGGAGGGAATGGAGAGCTCCAGCACCCTTCCGCCTCAGGCCGTCGATCAACCCCGAGCACGCTGGGCACGTCGAGCTAACGAACACAACCAACGCGGGAGAGCCACGGAGATGCTCGTCGTCGGCCAGCCGCCGCTGAATCCTCGCGCACGGCAGGCGGGCACGTCGTACCCGTCCGAGGCCGCCCGGTCCCGGCCCAGAGCGGGGCCTCCCGCCGTCGCGCCTCCGCCTGCTAGAGGACGCCACTCATTCGGCGGATCGTCCCGAGTCCGACGAGACGTTCAGGACAACGGCGGGTCGAGAGAACTGCGAGCGCGACGATCCAAGAACACTCATCGGGCCACTTCTGAAAGCGCAGTTGACCACTGACGAGACAACACTGCGCAGTCGCATCCACTCCGTCGGCCAGCACCGCTCAATGACGACGGCCGACAAGACAGCGGGCACGACGGCAACCGCCTCTGCGCGCCGACCCCGCACCTGACGTTTGATTCGGCCAATCCAGAAGCGTCCAGGTCGCGGGTGGTCGCACGCTGATGGCAACTGCGGTGGCGGCTAACAGAATGTCCCTTAGCACGAGGCGCCACGTGATCTGCCGCGGAGAAGCGCCACTGAAGCAGCCACACTCGATCTTTCGACCCCGAGCGAGGTTGACGGCGACCGCCGCACTGAACACCAAGAGTGCGGCGGCGGCCAGTGCGGCCGATACCGCAGTCGCGACGCCGGCGAGCAGCACTAACGCGAGCACCAGCTCAAGCCGTGGCAGCCAAGCGGCAACCGGCCGAGAACGAGCCGGAACGGAAGCAGCCGGTAGTTCCGCAGCGCTCGCCGAAAGTCGGACGGCGCTGCGAGCTTAGGAATGCTCGCGGCCAGGAGAGCAAGAAGCCCAAGGAAGATCCGAACACCGAGCAGCGACAGTTCCACCGGCCCGCAGGCCCTTCCTGCCGCAGTAGCTTGCCTCTATTTAAACGGCGACAATGTACGTGCTGTGCGTACAGGTGTCAAGTCGATTCGACCCTGGTGATTCGATCGAACACAGACATCAGGCTCGAGCCCCGGACACATCTCGACTTCCTCGAGGATTCGTCCGTCCAAGAGGCGCACGATCCGGTCGCAGCGGCTCGCCACAACGGCATCGTGCGTGCCAATGATCACGGTCATCCCGCGCTGCTCGATGCAACTCGAGCAGCTAGCTCGACGATCTCGGAGCTGGTCTCAGAATCCAGGTTGCCCGTCGGCTCATCCGCAAGCAGCAGGATCGGGATCGTTCACAAGCGCGCGCGCAATCGCGACCCTTTGATACTCGCCCGCCCGAGAGCTCCGAGGGCAGCGAGTCACTCAGCGGTCCCTCAAGGCCGACCGACGCCAGGAGCTCGCGCGCACGAGCATCCTTGTCGAAGTCGGGCTTGTATGGCAGAACTGGCGCCAGCACGTTGTCGAGCGCCGTCAGCGCCGGCAGCAGGTGGAAGCGTTGGAAGACGAAGCCGATCCGCCGGCTTTTCTTGACCTGCTCGCGGCGTGACAGCGCCGTAACCGTCGTGCCCCCGACGATCGACCTTTCCCTCATCGGCGACGTCCATCGCCCCGATCACGTGGAGGAGCGTCGACTTGCCCGAACCGGACGAACCCATGATAGCTCCCCACGAGGGCACCCAGACTCGACAGTGAGGTCGATGCCGTCGAGGGCAGCCACGGTCGTCTCGCCGGTGGCGTAGCGTTTAGCGAGCCCACGGATCGCTACGCGGGCTCCTGCTGCGCAGAGCCGCTTTGGGCACGTTGAAGTCTGAGGAAACGTTCACATGTTGAACATATATTGTAACAAGGTATTGCCGGCTAGGAGGCCCGTACGTGCCGATCCACCACGCGGTCTTGGCGCTGCTCGACCGCGTTGCAAGATCCTACGGCTACGAGCTGCGGGGGCAGTCCTGGCAGCTCGTCGGCCCCCAGTGGGGCGACCTCAACATCGGCCACCTCTACCAAGTGCTCGGGCGGCTCGTCCGCGACGGGCTCGTCACGAAGCGCGAGGTGGAGCAAGAAAGTCGTCCCGACAAAGTCGTCTACCGGATCAGCCGCGCCGGGCGTGAAGGAGCTCGAGGACTGGCTCGAGACCCCCTTCGTTAGCGCCTAGGCGGCTACCGAGACGACTTCTTCCTCAAGCTTGCCGCCGCGTCTCGCCTCGGGCGCACCTAAGCTCAAAGAGTGTCCTGCGCACGCAGCGGGAGGCTTACCTCACAGAGCTGTCTCAACGCTAGCGCAACTTCGCTCGCAGCACCGTGACGACGCGCTAGATCTCACTCCTGATCGAAGCTGCCATCCTGCACACCGAGGCGAATCTGAAGGTCCTCGAGCGCGCCGAGGCGTCAGCAGATCGGCTCGCTCAACGCCGCGTCGAAGCGAGCGCCCTGCGCACTCAGACCGCTCGCCGCCGCGCCGCAAACTGAGCGTCAGCCCGGGCGGCTGAAGCCGAGCACCGGCCCCTGCGATCGTGGGCAGGGCGAGGGTTTGCCGTCAGTACCGGGGTTCCCCTAAACCACCGAGTTTCTACGCAGTCTTACTTAGGCGCGGACGTTTACCGGTGGGGCTGTGCCCGCGATAGCTGTGACCGTTCAGTGACAGTTCGGTGACAGTGGGCTGACAGTCGCGCGGTCGGCTGTGCCTTTTCGGGGTCGTTTTTCTCGTTTTCATCGTCTCGGCTGTGCTTGCAGGCGCGGCAGCGGGCGCGATTGTTGCCGCTGTGGTGTCTCTGGGAGGCTCGACTGGACAGCTCGTCGCCGGCGCTATCGCCATGCTTCTCTTGCCGATACTCTCGCTCGACGTCATCGGCATCCGCATTCACCTTGTCCAACGAAATACTGAGACGCCAAAGCGGTGGATAGACGAAGGCCGTTATCACTGGGCTTTCAAGAATAAAACGGCGCTTCGGTTTCGGCGGGTCGACGCGGCTTGGCTTCTGGAGCTGGTATCTGATACCAATCGCCGCCGGGGAGTCCGGCTATGCCCTAGCCGGAGCGATGATCTGGGGAGGTTACGCCTTCGTCCGAACCGCGACATCGATCGCATTTGGGAGAGGAAGGAGCTGCGGCGGCGTAACTCCACGTTTCCTGTTGCCACGTCAACTCCTCAACGGACGTGGCTTCGCTAGACGCGCAAGCGACTTGATTGGAGTTGCGGTCGCTGCGATCCTCGTTGTCGGCGCCATCGATGCTCGATGACCGGTGTTCGCGGGGAACGGATGTACGGGGGGGGCGCCGGGCGCGGGCTAATGGCAGCATGCCTTCTGGCTGGATGCACCTCTGCTGCGACCACTTGCAGGCTTCTCTGAGTCGCAGGGGATTGTCGCCGGTTCGTGGCTGCAATTCGGCGATCTACACGGCGATCGTTCCGGCTGGCAGTTCGCCGCGCAAGGTAAACGCCGTCGTGATCGGGCATGCCATCTTCAATGATCTCCGAGGGGCGAGCACACGACTTGATCGGCCCCGTCGGCTCGTGCCTTTCTACACTTACAAGTCGCCACTCACCGTCTGGGGTCGGACAGCAGTCTCGGTGACGATCGTGAGGCCGCGCGCGAGTGCGAGACTGTTATACGACAGCAGCGATCTCCGGCGATTGGGTACGCGCGCGGCACGCTTTGCGTCGTTGCCGGCGACCACTACGTTTGAGCTCTGTCGAGCCAGTGGGTCGGGGGCCGCCCTTGCGACTCAGTACAACGGTGGATTCGCTCTGCTGCGACCGGAGTGCGTGACTTTGGCGGTGCAATCGCAACGCGCTACTCGAACGAGTGTCGTCGCCTTCGGCGTTCAGCAGTGCTCGTAGGGCCGGGGACAGCGCTGATGGAGTAATGCCTGCGGTGCGCACTATCACCTCATAACGCCCGTCCGAAGCTGACCCCTGCCAGCGTTGAAAATCGAGGACCCAGATCCTGCCCTGCCGCGTTCCGGCGACGGTTCGTGCAATACCTCGTAAGGTGGGCCGTACCGAGTATTACGCGAACCAGGCGGATTCATCTGTTACGGCGCCGCCGTTGGCTCTCTAGCGAGAGCCTGCGGGCGAGCCGCGGTCTGCGCAACGAGCCGCTGCGCGGCTCGGCCAAGCTGCGCCGGCACCTGCGCCCTGAGCAACGCTACGCGCTCCGCCTGCTGCTCGCAGGCGAGGGCGAGATCGGCACCGACGAACAGGCAGCATTGTTGATGCTGGCGCGCGCGCTCGGCGAGCAGCTGCTCGACGGCGACGAACTCGCGACGTTAGCTTGAAACCCGCAGGGACCAAGCCCGAGGCGAGTGGGCCCAGGGCTTTCCGAGGCCCACTGCATTCGAGGGTCCTGAGTCCGTGCAGACCGGGGTTGCTGGCTGGGCAGAGTGGCGTAGCGTCGACCGCGTGCTCAGCGAGAACCTTGCCGCCGGCGTTATAGGCCGTCACCTTCGCCGGGAACGTGCTCGCGTTACCGCTCACGTATGAGAACCCCTCATAGGGAATCCCGGGGGCTCGACCGACATCGAGAGTGATCGTTGTGCCGTTCGCCAGATCAACAGTCACGCGCTGGACGGCGCGGGTTGCGACACCGGCGATGCCGACGATCCGGGCGTCGGTAGATGGTCCTCCCACGCTGTCCGTGACGAGCATCGGACGATCCTGGTTTGCGTAGCGGCTTCCTGCCACGAAGTCGGACATCCCGAACCCGGTGAAGAAGGAGACCAGCGTTGCGCCAGAGGCATCCGTGCCTGCCAGAACCCCGTGGCGCTGCGAGCCGCTGCCGCTTCCCCCCAGTTCGACGACGTCGGCCGGATCAGCTCCCTTCTGTCGTGCCGCCTTCGCGATCGCCCGCTTTTACGGTTGGACTGAGCCCGGTCTGGGCGAGCGGGGTCGCCCGACGAACCGGGCTTGCCTCGCTGCTGCCTGAGTGGACCACCGCCACGACTGCCAGCGGTGAGTGCGGCCACCACCGCGAGCGACCACATCATCAGCGTGCGGCGTGTAAAGAGCTTCATAAGCAAGCGCTCCTCTGTCGATGTTCTGCGGTCACGCACCGTGATGCTCGGCATTGACCCAGATCGTGATCGGGTCATTGTTTCTGAACACCGATCTTGTCCGAGCAGTCGAACCATCTCCACGTCACGTTGTATGAAATGAGCGCCGATTGGGTCCAGCTTCCCGCCATTCGTCGCGCAGAAGCCACGAATGGTCGAGTAGCCGCCGCCGAAGGTCGACGTTTCGCTCTCGCCGATCCCAGGCGCGCTGTGGGGACAGGCAGCACCAGTCCCTGGATCGTGATACCGACATGTGAGATTCCAGTACTGACCGTTGTTGCAATCCGAAGCCAGAGCCGACGACCCAGCAACGCCCGACACAGCAACAAGCGCCGCGAGGACCGCGGAGCAATCCGAGGCCCTTCATCATTCTCGTAAGCAAAAGATCACCCCCTGCTGTAGTTCCCCTGGATGCCATGCGACGCCACCACCAATCTCGGGCCTCGCCGACTGCGGCCACGCCGCCGGACTTGGGAAATCGCCATCGTTCCTCCCTCTTCGAAGCGTTGGGCGAATGAATCGCGACCGGCTCGGGCAAGCGGGTATTGCCCCTTCGCCTCCGAAAGGGCTGTGGAGGCCGCAGCCACCCGGACGAGTTCATCTAACCCCCTGACCATGGTTAGAGCTGCTCGCTGAAGACACGCCCGTTCGTCAGCGCCGCGCGAAGCACGCAATAAGCCGCTCCGATGTCGGCTGTCGGGGCGACCCAGGCGACGACGCGGCCAGCGATGGTCGCTTTGTAGGTTGTGCCGAAGCAGGTCATGGTCACGGCTTTGACCTGCAGCGCGACCTCGCCCGCGAGGACGATCGGGATCGCGCCGGTCGGGCCGTCAAAGTCGGTCACGCCGACCTGAACGGGCAACGCTTCGCCGGGTTTGTCGATCGCTGCCGCGTTCGCCGAGCAGCCGGCGGAGTCGAGCAGGTAGATACACGATCCGCGGCCCGGTCCCAGCACCTCGTTGATGGAGATGCCCCCGAAGACCGGCGTTGTCGCCGGGAAGGTGTAGATCGACCTAGTGGCGGCGATCGCCGCTGGTGTCAGGCCAAGCTCCGCTTTCGATTCTGGCTGCTGGGCATCGATACTGGCTCGCGCCTCGGCGACGTTCGCCCAGCCCTTCGTGTTGAGCGTCGGCGGCGGGCCTCTGTCGCAACGCCAAGGGCGAGCCGTGCCCCGCGACCCCGTGGTTGTGATGCTTGCGAGGCTATTACGCCGGCGGCACCCGCCGCGAGCACTGCGCCGGCGACGATCACGACGACGCGACTCTTGCGGAACATACGTCTCCTCCTCGGTGTCTGCTTGGCTTGTGTGTTTCCGAGCGACATTTACGTGTGCCAGTGGGTTTGGCAGCGGGCGGTGTTCGTTCCGTAGCCAGCTGAGGTCGAGCACCAGGCGTAGGCGTAGGAGCCGTCGCTGCTGCCGAGGGAGCGGGTTACGCACGCCGTCAACGTTTGTCACTGTCTTGTCGCAGCGGAGCCGAGGAAGTCAACAAGCTGGTAGTCGAGAGAGCTACTGATGCAAGCCCTGAAGTTGCTGGGCGGCGGCGATCACCAACGCTCGCGCTGGGCCCTTGACGGCGACGTAAACATTCGCCAACACGCTGTTGCCCGAGCCAGCTGTCGTCGTAGCGGGCGAGGTCGACGCTGTCTGCCGCGGGAATTTCGTTCAGATTGAAGGTGAGACGTCCGCGCATGAACCCGTAGGTGGCTTCAGGCGTTGCCGCCTCGCTGACCTCGAGCAGTTGCCCGCTCTCGTTTCGATAGCGCAGAACGACGCCGCGCGACGAAGCGTTGCTGCCTGCGCTCATGAGGGTCTGGACCGCAGCGCCGCGAAAGGTGAACTCCCCGACGGAGTTGCCGGGCCAAACAAAGCCAAAGCTGGCCACGCGCTGAGCTCCGCTCAGACTAATGGCGGATTCGCTAACGACGCGACCACCCTCCGCTGTTTTGATCGGGTGCGCCTCGAAGTCCTCCGCGCGACGAGGGCGCGAATCAAAGCTGTCGACGCGCCAAAGGGTCGATTCAACGGTGCCGACCTCGCGGAAGGCAATCGGCCGATAGCTGTCGGCATCGATGATCACTTCCTGTTGCTGACCGTCTGCCTTGATAGCGAGCCAAATCGCCTCCTGCCCGTCGAACCGGCCGCGCCGAGTCACCGTGGCGGCGCCGCGTTCAAGCGCGCCGCGGTAGCCGGTCACGAACAGCCGGGCGTTATCGGTCAGTCCGGGCATGATCCGCGCGGCCACTGACTCTCCTCATCGACGACTGTACTCCATCGTGGCGGATGAGCGCTGGACAGCCTCGTCTTCGCTGTCAACCCAGCTTTCGATATTTATCCGCACCGAACGGCCGCTGCCCGCGGCCAAATTACGCGCTCGTCCTGAGGAAGGTCGCTCGAGACGATCGCGTGGACAACCGGCTCGCTACCGACCGCCGCCAATGCTTGTTCGACGATCCCCGGAGACCCGTGCCACGGTGCTACCACGACGATCACAAGAGCGGCCACCGCTACCGCGGTTACGACCGCCCCGACGGCTAGCGGTGCGCGCCGCGCCCGGCGACGTTGCGTGGCGGCGACAGCGTCGACGACCGCCACCAGCTCAGGCTCGTCGGCGAACAGATCGAGTACTTCTTGGTCGGCGTAGACCTTGTCGCGCCGGCGTTTCATGGCGTGATCCCCCGGCGGCGCAAACTGTCGCGCAGCTGCCGAATGCCGCGAGCGAACCGCATCTTGCAGGCACCTTCAGTGGCGCCGACGGCGCGGGCGATCTCGGCAAAAGAGCGTCCTTCGAGGACTTACATGACGACGACGCGGCCTTGTTCGACGGGCAGCCGCTCGATTTCTTCTCGTAGGGCCGTGGCGACCGCGGGGCCGTACTCGCTTGGCTCGCGAGATTGCGCATCGAGGAAGGCGCGCTGGCTAATGTCCGCTGCGCGCGCCCGGCGACGCAGCCCATCGGTGAAGCGGCGCTCGGCCACGCATAGAGCCAGGCCAGCATCGAATCGTGCTCGCCGCGAGCGAAGGCGCCGCGCTATCGGTAAAAACACGTTGGGTTAGCTCCTCGGCATCGTGCGGGTTGCCGATGCGCCGCAAGAGGTAGCGAAAGACCTTGCCGCCGTGGCGGGAGAACGCCTCTCCCGCATCCGACTCGCTCGCTTTCATTGTCGTACACCGTCAGCAAAGGTAACGGGCCCCGCACCTGCCCCATTTTTCTCGTTACTTATGCGGTCGCAGACCGACAAGTAGTGGGGTTTGTGTATCAAGGAACGGGTTCGCTCTCTCGGCGAAACGCCTTGGGTTGCTCCGCGCGCGGCCGTCCTCGTGATCGACCTTCAGGAGACTCCCTGGCGCCGAGTCCGGAGCTGGGCGCCTGACGCCTGTCAAGTGGCTTCGAGCCTCGACGCAATGCGCGCGTTGGACTCGGATCGGCTTGAAGAAGCTCCCGGTCGCGGCAGGTCGCGGTCGCGCCGTGCGTTCTGGGCGGCACGGACGGCGCGGTGCCGCCACGCCGGGTCCCAGCCGATGCTGGCGGCGCTGCGGCCGGGCTCCGCAAGAAGTGGAGCGACTCACAGGCGAGGCCGTTTCGCCACGTCGCTGCCTCGCAATCCACTTCGATGATGCCCGATTTGCTGTGACCGTTCGGTGACCGTGCTGTGACAGTGCGGCTGACGAGCAGTAATCAGCCGTGCCTCTTCGGGGTCGTTTCGCGCATTGGTCCTGTGGGGGTCGTTGCTTGCTGTGCCTTAACACGTTCCTGAGGGACCTTTCTCTGTGGAGACAGCAAACGAGCTCGGCGGTGACCCCAAACGGACTCGCGAAGGACCTTTCTATGTGGGGGCGTGACCCCAGGCGGTGACGTAGACGGCGTTCCTAGGTCGGGCGAGTAGAGGAGGATGATGGCGAGGAGTAAGCGGAGGGAAAGTCGATTCGACGCGTTGCGCGCGGCCGCGGATGAGTTGGTGCTGGCGCGGCCGCGGCTGGTCGACCTCTCGCCCGAGCAGGAGTCTGAGGCGGTGCAGCTCCTGACCGATCTGTTTGCGCGGGCCGCTCGCCGCCGCGGCAAGGGCGTCCTGCGGGAGGCGGCGTGATCTCGGCGGAGCAGGGCCTTTGCGGCGGTCGAGGAGAAAGGTTCCCGCGCAGGCTTGGGTTCGCCCTCGTTGCCAGTCGCTGCGGACGCGGCTGGCAAAGCACCAGCTATGCGTGCGCGGCGTGGTTGCGCCATTGCTGGGGATTGGGTGCGCGCGCGACTGTCTGTGGTGGTCCGATCGTGAGCTGTTCCAAGGGGAGTGCGGCTGTCGGTTGTGCTCGGCGGCGCGCTTCCCGCGTTGCGGGGTCGCGCGCTGCCGCGCTCGCCCGCCTGTCGGAGCTCGACCGGCGGATCCTGCTGCTGGTCAGCACGCAGCGCGTGCTGACGCAGACGCAGCTCGCTCGCCTGCTCGCCGAGGTCCCGGAGCGGACGCTTCGCTACCGAACCGAGCGCCTGTTCCAGTTGGGTCTGCTCGGTCGTAGCCGTCCCTACCGTGAGGCGGGGTCACATCCGTTCCACTTGTGGCCGACGCGGCAGGCGGATGCGTTCGTGCGCGGCGGCCCGGTGCCGCGCGGCGGTGAGCGGGCGGAACCGAACCCGCTCTTTCTCGCTCACGCCGCCGCCGTCTCGGAGCTGTACGTGCTGCTTGCCACGGGCGCGGCGGAGGGTGGTCTCGCCCTGCGCGGCTTTCGCCGCGAGGGCGAAACCCGCGAACCGTCCTGCGCTTCCGGGCGCGAGCGGGCACTCGCACCCGACGCGCTCATCGATCTCGATGATAAGGACGGCCGGCAGCTGCTCGCGTTCGTCGAGCTCGATCTGGGCACGATGAGCCGACCGCGGCTGCGCGTGAAGGCAGCCGGCTACGCCGCCTACGTGTACGAGCGTGCCTGGGGGCAGCGGCATCCGTTCTGCCCGGCGCTGCTGTTTCTGACCACCGGCGAGGCGCGGGCGCTCGCGTTCCTGAAGGTGCTTGCGAGCGAGCTCGCTCGGCTCGGTCGCGGCCGCTGGCAGCGCGACGAGCAGGAGCGCTGGTTCGCGGCCGCCGCCTGCGCCCACGCGCACGAACCGGCGCGGGCCCTGAGCGAGAGCGCTGCTGGGATGACCGCAACCTCACCAGCGGCCTCACACTACCCGACTGTCTTGAGCACGCGCGCCGCCCCTACGAGCAAGCGCTCGCCGAAGCGCAGACGCGACTGGTCGAGCGCGAGAAACGCCGCAACGAGCTGCTGCGCGACCCGACAGCGCTGCGCCGCCACCTGCGCCGTGAGGAACGCTACGCGCTGCGACCGCTGCTCGACCACTTCGGCGAGCAGCAGGCACGCGCGATCCAACTGCTCCTCGAAAGCGACGGCGAACTCGACTCATACGAGCAGGAGACGCTGCAGATGATCGCGCATCTGCTCGGCGAGCAGCTCCTCGACCCAGACGACGCACAAGCTGCCCCGCCCGACGCACGCGACCAAGCCTGCGCCGCGAGGCTCGTCAACCGCTACCGCGAGAAACAACAAACACGGCTAGCTGCGCTCGCCGGCCGCTTCAGCAAGGGGCACCGGTTGCGCGAATACCGCCGGCAGCTCGCGCAGGGCGAACTGCTCGACCACCACAGCGCAAGTCGGCTCGAGCTCGAGGTGTGCAGTGACATCGAAGCGCGCCGCACTCAGGATCGGCTCCGACTTGCCTACCTGCAGCGGCGCGAGGGCGAGGCACGGCAACGCGCCCGCGCCCACGGCCTCGCCAGCTACCTCCTGCACGGCAGCAGCGACGCGAAAGCGCAGGTCGACCACGAATGGTTACGCGTCTGCGAGCGCTGTCGCGAGATCGCCTACCCAGGAGAACACCAGCAGTTCGGCTACGGTTTCCACCCGCCGCCGCGCCAGTGCCACTACTGCGGCAACACCGACACTCGCGCACGTGGGATGGGCGCTACGGGGCGCCAGTCCTCGAGGCCGCTGTCACAGCCGCCTCGGCGGCCGACTTGCGTCCGTCCGCGATCGATGGCTTCATAGACGACCACGAAGACCGTTTACGAGGAGCTCTATCGATGACCCGGGTCTGCCTCTACAGCCGCATCTCCACCGACGAAGACCACCAGCCCACCTCGCTACACCACCCAGCGCGAGCGGCTGGAGGCGCTACTGCCAGGCCATGGAGGACTGGCGCGTCGTCTGCGCCCTTACGAAGACCAAGCGAGCGGCGTCGACGCTCGACCGCCCCGGCCTGCAGGCCGCGCTCGAACGGGCGCGCGAGCGGCGCTTCGATCTCTGCTTGTCTACCGCGTCGACCGCCTCAGCCGCAAGGTGCGCCAGCTGGCCGCGCTCGCCGAAGAGTTCGACCAACTCGAGATCGTCCTCAAGTCGGCGACCGAGCCGTTCGACACCGGCTCCGCCGCCGGGCGGATGATGCTGCAGATGCTCGGCGTCTTCGCCGAGTTCGAACACGCCACCATCGTCGACCGCGTCACCGCCGGGCTCGAACGCAGAGTCCGCGAAGGCAAATGGATGAGCGGCCGCACCCCCTACGGCTACCGCCGCGACAAAGACACCAAGCTGCTCGTCCCCGACGAGGCGCGCGCGCCCATCGTCAAACGCATCTTCCACCTCTACGCCGAAGGCAAGCTCGGCACCACCGCGATCGCCAGAAAGCTCGAAGCGGAAGCAGCACCGGCCCCGCGCAAACAGGGCTGGTCACCAAACGCACTGCAACTGATCCTCGCCAACCCCGCCTACCGAGGCCTGATCCGCTGGAACGACAACCTCCACCAAGGCCTGCACCAACCGCTTGTCGACCAAGAGACCTTCGAGCGCGCGCAGGCGATCCTCGCCCGCCGCCACCAACACGCCTCGCTGCGGCGCGGCAACCCAACCGACTTCCTCCTCTCCGGACTCGTCCGCTGCCACCACTGCGGCCGCGCCTACGTCGGCACCAGCGCCCACGGAAACGGCGGCCGCTACACCTACTACACCTGCTCCACCCGCTACAAATACGGCCCCAACAAATGCAACGGCGACCGACTACCCAAAGACCGGCTCGAAGACGCCGTCCTCACCCAACTCGCCGGCATCTACCGCGACCAGCAGCTCATCGAACATGCCCTCGCCGAGGCGGCCGAACGCAACAACCGCGACCGGCCAAGGCTCGAGGAAACCCTCGCCGGCTGCCGCGCCGAAATCAACCGCACCGAACGCAAACTCGACCGCTACTACGACGCCTTCGAAACCGCCGACCTCTCAGCCGCCGACTGCCGCGAACGCGTCCACGGCCACCGCGCCCGCCTCGAAACCCTCCGCGAACAAGAAACCGACCTCAGCCGCCGGCTCGCCACACACCCCCGACGAGCCGCCCGACACGGCCGCCCTCACCGAGCTCGCCGACCACCTCGACCACGTGATCGCCAGCGGAGGCCCCGAGCAAGCAAAAGAACTCCTCCGCCTACTCGTCAAAGAAATCCGCGTCCACAACCGCCGCCGGATCCTTCCCATCTACCGCGTCCCGGCGGCGGTTCGCGCAATACCTCCTAAGGTGGGCGGTACTGGGCTCGAACCAGTGACCCCCAGCTTGTCGAGCTGGTGCTCTCCCAACTGAGCTAACCGCCCAAATTGTGCCCATTTGCAGGCACTTTTACATGTTTCTTACAACTTACGCTCTCCCAACTCTTTCAAGAGCGCACAATCCAGAGCGATTCTAGCCAAGGCCCACAACGACGACCCGGGAGAGCCCGGCAGCTCATGAGCTGGGCTTCCGAAGCTCGGCGTCTGGAAATGCGTGAAGAAACCAGCCCGCGATGCTCGCGGGGACGGCTGCCCCGAAGTACGCACAGATAGAAACGAGTGCCCGCTGGCCACCTGCGTTGGGCGCATGAGTGGCAATGCCGAGGACGTCGCCCGAGGCGGTGCTCGACTCTCTCCCCCACGCCTCTCGAAGCTGCTCTTCGTGGAAGGGCCGCCCGTCACCTGGCCCGCTGACGCTCCATACGAGTTCGCCCTCCGCCTCGTTCCAGACCCACTTGAAATGCTCGCCCTCGGGGTTCCCGAACGGCGGAGGCCAATCCTCGAATCCCGACTCCCAGCCGTCCGAGCTCACACCGATGTGAGCTTCGTCCCACCGCGCCTGATCCGCCTCTCGACACGCTCGAAACGCTCGGGATCCGCAAGCTCGGTCGTGAGTAGCTGTGAAAACTCCGTGCCCATCAGCCGATCGGTCGAGATCTGAAAGAGCTCCGCGATATCGATTGCCTTTGCGAGCGACGGGGTCGCCTTTCCGTTCATCCAGGCGCTCATCGTCGCCTCCGACACGCCGAGCAGCTGGGCGGTGAAGTGCTGGCTGAGCCCATGCAGGCCGAGCAGCCGGACGAAGTTGTCCTGGAATGTCGACGGTGCTCGATCCTCTGCCATCTCGCTGAAGACACTTGAAGTCGAACCCACCCTCCGGTCAGACGCCCCCGATGGCGCCGGGACAACATGACGCAAGACCTATGGCCGCCCGGGAGCGGATGCTCCCGCTTGTGAGCAGATGGCTCACGTCACACTTCCGTCCGGAACCGTGACCCGTCTCTCCGCCGCGGCGGCCTCGTCTAACTACGCACTCACGGCGCCGGCGGCGCCCGCCTGCCGCGCTCTTATATGTACCGCATCGCCGCTGCCCCCGGCCGGCGACGGATGCCCGCCGCTACGCATTTCCGCGCGGGGCGCGTTGCGCCGATCGGTCGGGGCCAGACCGTCTGCGTCCGCGCTCACTCGGCCGCCGCCTCCGGCGACTCGAGCCCGTCGTTGTCGCCGCCGGGGTCGAAGAAGAAGCTGCGCCAAGCCAACGAACAGCTGGAAGGAACTCGGGGCAGTGGCGGTCATCAGCGGCGTCGGCTTCTTCGACATCCCCCACACGCAGAAACCACACGCAGGGAACTTCGCGGAACTTCACCCCGTCACGGCATTCAAGTTCGTGTCCGGCTGTGGCGCATAGCGTCTCCGTACGGAAGCGGGGCGGCGCCCAGGCTCCTCCCCTCACAAGAGAACCGCGTACTCCTGCCCCGGTTGAGGAGTCACGAACGTGCGAGCAACTCCCGAGCGACAGCTGGGGGAGATCCGGGTCTTCTGAGGTCGCGGTCGGTGCCTAGAACGACGCCCGTCCGGTCACGCTGCTTTGCGCGCGCGGACAGCGGTGCCGTAGGCGCAGATCTCGGTCCAGTTGCTTCCCATCTCAGAGGTGTCGAAGCGCATCGCGACGATTGCATCCGCCCCTTTGGTCTGGGCCTCTTCCACCATCCGGTCGATTACCTGTTGACGGCTGTCGGCAAGCGCCTTCGTCATCCCTTTGAGCTCGCCTCCGAGGATCGACTTTAGCCCCGCCCCGAGCTGCGAGCCGATGTTCCGCGATCGAACCGTGAGCCCGAAGACCTCTCCCAATGTCTCCGTCACCTCGTAGCCGGGCAGATCGTTGGCCGTCGTGATCAGCATTTCCTATGCCTCCTTCGAATCGACGTCTCACCGCGCGAGTCGTGTCAGACCAAGTTATGAGCCGCGGGACTATCGACTTAACTGGCGGCTGGAGCGTAGCGAGCAACGTGGTCGTGCCTGCGAGCGCGGTAACGCCCCGTACCTCGGACTGCGAACGACCCGGTTGAGGAAAACCGCTGCTACCCCAGCTCCTCCGGACCACGATAACCGCCTCAAACGAACGATCTGCCTCTCGCCACAGCGCCGCCGCGCGTCTCCCTCGGTAAATCAGTTCGCGATCGTTAGCTTTCTAATCTGCGATCGGGCCCAGGAAGTTAACAGTCGTCCAACTGACATCTCCCTGCTTCCTCTCGTCCGCGTCGTCTTGTGGTGGAAGGGCGAGACCGTGCGGATCGGTAGATCACGGCAGCCCCGGTCAGTGGAGGCCGAGATGATGGCAGTCTAGGACTCGGCCTTCTTCGTGCTTTTCTCGTCCGTCTTCTTGGCGCCGTCGTCGGATTTCTTCACGCTGTCACCGGCGGAGGCTGGCGCCTCGCGTTTCTGCCCGCTTCGGCCATGGTCGGTCGCGTAGAAACCTGCGCCTGTGAAGGAGATGGATATTGGGTAGAAAACCCTGTCGACCGGCGTCGCACCGCAGACCTCGCAGGCGGTCGGGGGCGGGGCGCCCATGCCGTGGATGACCTCAAACTCGTGGCCGTTCGGGCAGCGGTACCCGTAGCTCGGCATCCCCCGCAAGGCTACAGGGGTCTACGGCGGGTGAGGCGGCCCCTAAGGCGTTCCGGCAAGAACCCCAAGGGCGCTGACCCGATGAAGGCCGACGCGGGCTGAAGTACGCTGTGTGCGAAATCGAGAAGGAGGGTTGCCATGGCGCAGACGGAGATCTTCCGAGGGCACATCGGTGACCTCGTCGTCATCGAAGGGCATCGCGTCGGTCAGAGCCGGCGCCTCGGGGAGATCCTCGAGGTGCTCGGTGAGCCCAGCCATGAGCACTACCGCGTCCGCTGGGAGGACGGGCACGACACTGTCTTCTATCCCTCCAACGACGCGACCATCCAGCACGCCGAACAGGAGAAGAAGCGGAAAGAGTGATCAGCACTCGGCGGCGTGAGCGAGCAGAGGCAGCGCTTCAACCGAATCTCTGAATGCGCGAAGCTCGGTCGATGACCAAGCGGCGGCTCACGCCGCGGTGGTCTGGGGCTTGTGCAGCTTCCAGGTCGCGGCCGCGAGGAGGCCGAGCACGATTGTCGGTACGGACCCGCGGCCTGTCGTGGTGAGCCTCAAGGCGCCCCACTTACCCGGGCGCGGAGGCCAAAGCCCCTTGCGGCCCCGGCTCGCTCGCACGATCCGTCGGTGCACGTGCCAGGCGATCTTGATGAACCATCGCGGTGGAAGCCGCGCCTTGCCTCCGGCCAAGCCCACCTCCTCTCACCGCGGTACTGACCACAGGCTTGCACCGACGAGCCCGACAAGCCCGACGAGTATCAGGGAACCACCTAGCCGGGCATGACCTCGTTGTGTGTGCGACGCACTCAAGCATCATTCGCCGGCCCATGCGAGGATGCAGTCTCCAGGACGGTGGCGAAGCGCCCGCAATAGTGACGCGCTTCCAGGCGGAAGCGTGATCGTGCCGTCGAAGCGCCCTCCCGGAAATCCCCTGGATTCTGCCGTCCCCCCAGCTCAATTCGAGCGCAATTCGACCCGCCTCTCGACCTCGGCCTTGAGGGTTTGCACGCCTGTCGATCGGCATTCGCACCCGCCGTCGGCAAAGCGGCACGTGCCACACGGACGCCAGAGTCGCGCCTTTTCGGCGCGCTCGCTGGCTACCTACCGGAGACCCAGCAGCACGTGCCGAAGACTGAAACAGAGCGGCGGTCACGCCTTGGCAGCTCGACTGCTGCGCGCAAGACTCCGCTCGTGCGATGCGATCTCCCCGCCGGGACCGTCACCTTCCTCTTCACGGATGTGCGCATGGTCGTGCCGAAGAAGCTCGCTTCCCTCTCCGACGATGAGCTCCGGCAGCAAGGAGTGGCCTAGCGAGCCGGCCGCGAGGAGGCGGAACGCTTCATCGAGGAAGTTCGCGGCGACGATCCTGAGCTTGTGAAGCCTCTGCGGATCGGGAAGCGCGAGTTGCAGGCGGGGGGCCACAACTAATCCGAGCCGGTCACGTACGAGGCCCCCTTCGGTTCACGTCGTTATGGCGACTCGAACGCCTCCCACGTGTCGCCGAGCGGGGCCCCCGCACTCTTCCCGCCGAAAATGACCACCCGAGTTCTGGAAGCGTCCCACGCGACCGGGGCGGAGTGGCGCTGCGGGCCCATGTCCTGACGCTGTCGCCAGTGTTTTCCGTCCCACTCCCAAGTGTCGGCGAGAGCCTGCGTATTGGTCTCGAGGTCGAGATCCGTGCTTCCTCCAAACAAGAGCACAGCGTCGCCCTTCCATGTCATTGCATGGCCGTGTCGAGCACTCGGACCGATGTCCTCGACCTCGGTCCAAACGGCCCCGTCCCACTCCCACGTATCTCGTTCAAGCTTTGAACCAGTCAGCGCGCCACCGAAGAGCACGGCTCGTCCTCGAGCTGAATCGAAGGCAAGCGGAAAGTTCTCTCGTTGCGCCGGACCCACATCAGCGACTTGTGTCCAAGTCGCGCCATCCCGGACCACGTGCCGACGCCTTTCGTCCTCATCGAGCCGCCCTCGAGTACTGTCACTTTCCGCGCAAGATCGTAGACCATCGCAGCCTGGTAGCCCTGCGCCTGAGGCCCCGACGAGCCGTCGCCCGAGGCAAGCGCAGCGTATCGCGCCTTCTTAAGGGGTTCGCCGCTATGGCGCGGCAAGACGCGAGCACTAGAGTGCAGCACGGGGGGTACTGGCTATGCATCGAGTGAACCGGCAGGTCAGACTGAAGTCGAGGCCGTCCGGCATTCCCCAGGCGGAGCACTTCGAGATCGTCGAGGCGCCTGTGCCGGACCCGTCGGATGGCCAGGTTCTGGTGCGCAATATCTACTTGTCGGTGGATCCCGCGATGCGCGGTTGGGTCAGCGCGGTCGCCAACTATTCCGAGCCTGTAGCGCTTGGTGCGGTCATGCGCTCGCTAGCCGTCGGGCGCGTCGAAGAGTCGCGAAGTTCTGATTTCCACCCGGGCGAGTACTTGACTGGGATGTTCGGCTGGCAGGACTACGCTGTGGTGGACGCCGAGGCGATCGAGCGCAAGGTCGGCGGCTCAGGCTTGCCCATCTCGACATCGCTTGGCGTCCTCGGCCTGAATGGTCTGACCGCCTATTTCGCCCTCCTGGAGATTGGCCAGCCCAAGGCGGGCGAGACCGCGGTCGTGTCCACGGCAGCGGGAGCGGTCGGGTCATGCGTCGGTCAAATCGCCAAGATCAAGGGGTGCCGTACCGTCGGCATTGCTGGCGGGCCTGACAAGGTGCGTATGTGTCGGGAGGAATTCCGCTACGACTCCGCCGTCGATTACAACGCTGACGATTTTGAGTCAGCATTCGATGCTGCCTGCCCTGAGGGCGTCGATGTCTACTTCGACAACACGGCCGGCCCTATCAGCGATTCCGTCATGCGACGTCTCAATGTCGGAGCACGGGTGGTCATCTGCGGGACGGCGTCCATCGCGAGCTGGGATCCGCCACCCCAGGGACCACGGGTCGAGCGTCATCTTCTCGTCAAGCGCGCTCGAATGCAGGGTTTCCTCATCTTTGACCATGTCCAGCGCAGTCCCGAGGCACTGCGAGAACTCGAGAGCTGGGTGCGCAACGGACAGATCCGCTATCGAGAGGACATCCTCGACGGAATCGAGCAGGCACCGGGTTCGATCGCAGGGCTGTACCGTGGCGAGAATCTCGGCAAGCGTCTGATTCGGATCGCTCCGGATGTCCCTGCCTAGAGACCCTTCCCTCCGCAAAACCTAGACCGGACACCCGGCGATCCGGTCATGAGCGCGGCACTGGCCCCCTGGCCCGGCGCTACAAGCTCAAGGGACATTCCGCACACTCGCACAGATAGGCGACCTGTCTCCGGGCACACGACTGGACGCCGGATCACGGCGGGCGGATGATCACGGCGCGTGCGAGACGACCTCCCGACCGGCACGGTCACCTTCCTCTTCACCGACGTAGAGGGATCGACCGCGCTTCTCACGCGGATTGGCAAGGACGCCTATGAGAAGCTGCTGGCTGAGCACCACCGCCTGATCCGAGCGGGGGTCGCCGACGCCGGCGGACGCGAGGTCGACACCCAAGGCGAGGCCTTCTTCGCCGCCTTCCCGCGCGCCACGGGCGCCGTTGCAGCCGCGACGCAGCTCCAGCGCGAGCTGACGGCGGCCGGGTTGGCCGTGCGAATGGGCCTCCACACCGGCCAGCCAAACGTTGCGGCGACCGGGTACGTCGGGCTCGATGTCCCGCGCGCCGCCCGCATCTGCGCCGCCGCGCATGGCGGCCAGACGCTGCTCTCTCAGGCGACGCGCGAGCTCGTCGAGGACGAGCTTCCCGACGGCGTCGCTCTTCGCGACCTCGGCGAGCACCGGCTCAAGGACCTGACGAGCCCGCAGCGACTCTCGCAGCTCGTGATCGCCGGGCTGCCGGGCGAGTTCCCGTCCCTGCGCACGCTCAAGAACCGGACGACCAACCTGCCCGTTCAACCGACGCCGCTGATCGGTCGCCAGCACGAGCTCGCAGCGGTCGCCGAGCTGGTGTCGCGAGCGGACGTCCGCCTGGTGACGCTCACCGGTCCCGGCGGTTCCGGCAAGACCCGCCTCGGCCTGCAGGCCGCGGCCGCGCTCGTCGAGGAATTTGCCCAGGGCGTCTTTCTCGTCTCGCTTGAGCCGATCGCCGACCCGGCGCTCGTGCTACCGACGATCGCGCGAACGGTCGGGCTCAAGGAGACCCCGACTGCGCCGATCGCGGACAGCCTGAAGGAGTTCCTTGCTCGCAAGCAGTTGCTGCTTGTCCTCGACAACGTCGAGCAGCTCGTGGAAGCGGCGCTAGAGCTCGGCGAGCTGCTCGCCGTCGCGCCGGAGCTGAAGCTGCTCGTCACGAGCCGGACGCCGCTTCGCGTCTCTGGCGAGCACGAGTTCCCGGTGCCGCCGTTGTCCGTGCCAGATCTCATGCACCTCCCGGAGGTCGCGTCGTTGTCGGAGTACGAGTCGGTCACGCTCTTCGTCGAGCGTGCGCGGGCGGTGAAGGCGGACTTCGCGGTCACCGATGCCAACGCGCCGGCGATCGCGGAGATCTGCGTGAAGCTGGACGGCCTGCCGCTCGCGATCGAGCTGGCGGCCGCACGCGCGAAGTTGCTCTCGACACAGGCGCTGCTCGCGCGGCTCGAGCAGCGCTTCGACCTGCTCGTCGGCGGCCCGCGAGACATGCCCGCGCGCCAGCAGACCCTCCGCGCGACCATCGACTGGAGCTATGGCCTGCTCGGTCCCGACGAGCAGGCGCTCTTCGCGCGACTCGCAGCGTTCGCAGGCGGGTGCACGCTCGAAGCGGCCGAAGCGGTCTG
The DNA here is from genome assembly GCA_963711545.1 of uncultured Actinomycetes bacterium. Taxonomy (GTDB): domain Bacteria; phylum Actinomycetota; class Thermoleophilia; order Gaiellales; family Gaiellaceae; genus 3-1-20CM-4-69-9. The sequence goes on along the minus strand of CAVQEP010000010.1, from coordinate 660,585 downwards.
CGGCGCCGACGGTCTCCTTACTGGACTCTCGGCACTGATCGACAACAGTCTCCTCCGCCAGGAGGAGCAGCTCGACGGCGAGCCGCGCTTCACGATGCTCGAGACGATCCGCGCGTACGCCCTCGAGCGGCTCGACGAGCTTGGTGAAGGCGAGGGGGTTGCTCGCCGCCGCGCCGAGTATTTCCTGACGATGGCCGAACGCGTCGCGGAGGAAAGGTGGGTGTTGCCGATTGTCGACTGGCCGGCCTACGAACGAGAGCTCGGCAACTTCCGGAGCGCGCTCGCGTGGCTGTACGTACACGACGACGTCGAACGAACGGTACGCCTCGCTGTGAATATCCCGTTTCAGCGATTCGGGTATGTCACCGAAGGGTGGGAGTGGTGCGAGCGGGTTCTTCCGCGCTTGTCCGAGGTCTCGAAGCCCGTCAAGGCAAGAGCCCTCCGGGTTGCGTCGCACGTCGGTGCGTGGCGCGGGGAGCTCACGTCGGCCCGCGCGTGGGCCGAAGAGGCTATCGCGCTCCACCGAGAGCTCGGCGACCGGCTCGACGAGGGCAAATGTCTGCTCAGCCTCTCGACCATCGCCGGCCTCGAGGGTGATGACGCCGCCCGCCAGGCCTTCGCCTCCTCGGCGGCCGCGATCTTCCGCGACCTCGGAGCGCACAAGCCCTTGCTGGGGGTCCTGCACGACGAGGGACTGTGGGCGATGCAGACCGGCGACTCCGTCCGCGCACGCGCTTGTCTCGAGGAGTCGCTGGCAGGCGTGAGAGAGCTCGGCGCCAGAGACGACGTCTGCAACTGCCTCGTCGACCTCGGCGTAGTGGCGCTGTACGAGCGGCAGCTGGAGGAAGCCCTGCACCTCTTTGCGGAAAGCCTGGACCTTGCACGGCAGACCGGCTGGCACATGAACATCGCCTGGAACCTGGGAGGCCTCGGCTGTGCCCTCGCCACGCTCGGAGAGCTGAGCGTGTCGGCCCGGCTCCTCGGCGCAGCGGAAGCTCTCCACGAGCGCCTCGGCCAGCCGCTCGAGCCGTGGGCTGCTCGCGTCTACACCGACTGCAGCGCTCCGGTTCGCGAGCGGCTCGGCGAAGCCGAGCTCGCTGCCGCGTGGGCCGCCGGACGGGCGCTGAGCGAGGCGGACGCAGCGGCGTACGCGCTGACGACCGTCGCAGACTGGCGCGCCTCCAAGTCCTGACGTGGCGGGCTGGTACCGACCAGACCCCTCAAGGGACGTTCCTGCGTACTCGCACAGCGAGGGTTTCGTTCTGGACGCCGACGGCCGGCAATCCTGTCGCGGTTTCAGGCGGAAGCGTGACTGCAGGAGTCGCGTGTCTCTTCCGGACATCTCGACAGCACACCTACGAGCTGCCATCGTTGATCGATGCTCGTGTACGCGGTCGTCGACGACGCGGTGTCGCCGACGTTTCCCCTGGGCGACGCGCTTGAGGTCAACGTGCGCCGCGAGGACGCCGAGCGCTTCATCGAGGAGATAACGGGCGACGAGCCTGAACTTGCGGAGAGCCTGCGCATCGAGGAGCGGGAGCTCGAGACAGGCGGGCGGAACTAAGCCGGGTGTGGCGCGTAGCTTGCCGTCCGGTTGACCGAGGCACAGGCAAGCCGGAGGCCATCAGCGGAGACATGAGCTCGATGAGGCTCACGATTGAGGTGCGAGGCACTGAACCGTCGACGATCCAGTCGGGCGAGACCGCGTGGCGGATGGCGATCGCCCAGAAGGTCGCCGAGCGATTCCCTGAGCCCTTCATGCCTCCCGAGGGGACGGAGTTCGCGGTGGACGTCGTGTTCCACCTGGTCGAGCACCGCCTCTTCGTGCGGCCGAACCGGCCCGGGCCACCTGACCTCGACAACCTCCTCAAGCCGGTCCTCGACACGTTGTTCACCTCTGCAAACATCCTCGGACCGACTGGCGTGCTCGTCAACGCGAACGACACGTGGGTGACGGACGTTCGAGCAAGGAGAACCGAGGCGCCTGATTCCAGTCAGGAGGGGGCGGACATCACTGTCTCGTGGCCCGATGGCGACGCGTAACCCATGAGGGCGATGAGTTTGCAGCGATCGGGGCGTGGACGCATCGTGCGGCGTCGCGTTCTGTCTGCTCGCCGGTCGAATGCGACCGCAAGATCCTCAGCAGCCGGAAACGATCTTCAGCCCGGTGACGGGGTGGAGCTCCGCGAAGTTCCCCGCGTGGGGGTTCTGCCTGTGCGGGATGTCGAAGAAGCCGACGCCGCTGATGGACACGACAGCGCCGAGCGGCTGCAGTCATATGCGGTAACCGACCGGCCGTAGCCGGTAGACCCCAGAACCAGCACAGAAACGTCGTCTGCCACGATAGTTCGGGAGCGCGTTCGTGTTCGTCGTGGTCGCTATTCGCAGGACGCTGGAACGCACCGGTTCGAGCCGGTTACCCGCTATCCGCTGAGACCGCACCGGCTTGTAAGACTGTGCGCGGCGACCGGGAACTTGCCGCCTGCGGCTTCGGACAGACGAAGGCTCCTTGCTTGGGCGCTCATGACCGGCAGACGACGAGCAGGAGGCAGAAATGAGCACACGTAGGATCCTGGAGATCGGCGGGCTGGCCGCCGGGGCGGTGCTGACCGTCTTCGGAATCATCGTGATCGTCCTCGCGATCAACGGCCACTCGACCGTCAGCTCCGAGCTGAAGAACCAGCAGATCACCGGGACTCCCGACATGACGCCCGAGGCGATCAAGGCTGAGGGCGCCCAAGCCGGACTGAAGAACGTCGACTACCCGACCTGCTCGGTCGCCGGGAAGCTGGTCGACACTGGCTCGGAGGCGCGCTGCTTCGCCAAGTACATGAACATCCACGCGCTCGAGGCGACGGGCGGGCTCGTCTACTCGCAGATGCCCCGCTACGCATCGCCGGACGGCAAGGGCACGAACGACGCCGCCCAGGCGACCAAAAGTCCGAACGGCCAGCCGGTCTCGAACCCGGCCCGCGACCTGTGGGTGACCGAGACCGCGCTCGCGACCGCGCTGAACGTGAGCTACATGGCGACGCAGCTCTCCCTGTTCAGCCTCGTCGTCGGGATCGCACTCCTGCTCGCCGGAATCGGGTTCATCGTGCTCGCCGCGAGCGGCGTGCTCCGCAAGCAGGAAGCTTGAGACTTACCCGACGCCGGTGAATACCAACGACCCTGCCGCGATCGACCTCTACTGGCTCCCGCTCGGCGTCGGCGGGCACTCGGTCCGCCTGAACGGAAAGGTCTTCGAATGGTTCGCGGCCCGGCTCGAGCACCGTGACCGCTGCGACCTCTATCACTCGGCGCTCCAGGTGTACGCGCCCGAGGGGCGGTTCGTTGTCGAGCAGGCGCCTGCGTGGGGCGGAGGCTCGCGCCGTGGCGTGGTCGCCGAGGGTGCCGTCGGAGCGCGGGCGTTGGGCCGCTTCCGGCTCTTCCGCTACGAGATCCGCAGCTGGCGCGAAGGGATCATTCCGGACATCGCGGAGGCCGTCGAGAGCCCACTCCGGCTGAGCGATCAGCCCGAGTTCGCGCAGCGGCTGCTCAAACTTGCCCCGCAGGTCCCCACCCCCGTCTGGGGGCGCGACGATCTGGGCGCGGGAGAGATGTGGAACTCGAACTCGACGGTCTCATGGCTCCTCGCCTGTAGCGGGCTCGACGTCGAATCGGTCTCGCTTCCCCGCGGTGGCAGAGCTCCGGGCTGGAACGCCGGAATCGCGATCGCGCGTCGCCAGCCAGGCAGTAGGCAATGGGACCACGCACGCTGATCGCCGGGCTTAGTTCCTGTAGGTCGCAGGGAGCACGGTCTTGGCCATGATTCGGTGCAGGTCCTGGAAGTGCTCGAACGCCGTCGCATGGCCGGCGTCCGGGTAGTCGTAGAGGCGTTTGATCGGCGCCTGCAGCTGTTTGAACCAGGCGAGTGCGAGGTCGCGTCGTGCCGCGAGTTCGTGCTTGCCGGTGAAGATGTAGACGGGCACTTTCAGCTGCTCGGCGCTGCGCTGGAAGTCGATCGTCTGCCACTGCGGGTACATCACGGAGAAGGTGTCGATCAGGCCGCGCAGCACGTTCATCTTCTCGGGCAGCGTGTACTCGCTGCCGAGCACGCCGAACGGGCCGACGCCGGCTTTGTCGAGCGCTTTGGTGTAGGCCTTCGGCTCGGTGTAGTCGCCGGCGAGCTTGTCGTACTGGCCCATCACGTAGCCGTACGCGTAGACGCTCTTGTACGGCGGCGCGCCGTAGCCGCGCAGCTTGTTCGCAAGGCTCGTGTCGTTGTGCGTGGCGGCGTAGGCGAGCAGGCCGTGGTAGATGCGCAGGTCGGTCTCGCGGGGGTTGACCATCTGGCCGCTGCCGATCCAGGCGTGGTAGAGCTCGGGGTGCTGCTGCACGGCGAGGATCCCGATGATGCTGCCGCCCGATTCGCCGAACAGGTAGATCTTGCGCTCGTCGAACCGCTTGCGAAGGTAGTTGGTGAGTGCGACCGTGTCCGCGACCGCCTGCTTGGTAGTCAGCGTCTTAGGGTCGAAGGACGCGTACGACTTGCCGATCCCGCGTTGGTCCCAGGAGACGACGACGAAGTTCTTGGCGAGCGTGCCGAGCGTCGGCCGTGACATCGCCAGGTCGCTCTGGCCGGGTCCGCCGGGGATACTCAGCAGCACCGGCTTGTCGGGGCTCCAGGCGCGGATCTCGATCCACTGGTCAGACCCATTGATCCGCACTTTCTCCAGCGAGGCGATGCTGCCCGGCACGACCATTCCGCTCGCGTTGCGAATCGGCGGCACGCTCGCCGGCTGTGCGAGCAGATAGACGAGCCCGAGCACGGCGAGCGCGGCGAGCGCAGTGACGCCGCGGCGGAGATAGAGCCCGATCCGGGAGCGCAGCCGACGCTGCCGCTGCGGCTCGGAGCGTCGCGCGATCGCGGCGCCGTAGGCGGCAGCAACGATCATCGGCAGCACGCTAACGAGCCCGTAGAATCCGCGGCCGACGATGAAGGCGAGCGGCCCGAAGAGACTGTCGATGCTGACCCCGTCGACCGTCGGGCCGGACGCGCCGAGCCGCGCAAGCTCAAAGACGACAATCTGCGCTACCGGAGCGAGCAGCAGCGCCCAGCGGGAGCGCAGGATCAGCCCCGAGGCGAAGCCAACAAGAACCGCGACGATCAAGAGCACGAGCGCCTGCGCCGAGGTGACCGGCCCGCGCGGGATCGCCAGACCGACACAGAGGCCGGTTAGGGCGGCGAGCGTCGTGACCGCGGCGAACCGCTGCCACGGGCGCGCGTGGGATGCGAGGTGGCGCAGCTGAGGGGTTGCGATCCGTCTCGGCGGCGCGAATCGCGGAAGGTGGTGGGCGTGTGGCGCGGACATGGGAACCCTCACTCTGTGTGGGAGCGCTCGTGGAGGACGTCGTTCGCTGGGCGGAACGACACAAACGGCCGCGTCCGAACGAACTCCCTCACGGCTTCGTCCGAGCTGAGGTCGCCCCAGGCGAGGATCGTTGCGAAGAGGCGCAGCCGGAGAGGATGGCGCCGTCGGAACCCGATGGCGACAGCGACGGCCTCGGCCTCGGAGAGGAAGTGCTGCTCCGGCGCGTATCTCTCACGGCCGATCTGGATCTCGAGCGCGGGGTGCGCGCGCAGGTTCCGCATCCATTCGGTGCCCGGCCCCCAGGCCGAGAAGACCACAACCTCTCGAGTCCTCGGCTCGTAGCTCAGCGCCATCGCCACCGTCTCGCGCCGCTTGCCGCTCCTGCGGCCCTCGTGGGTGATCAGCAGGAACGTGTGTCCGAGCAGCCTGCCCCAGCCGCGGTGGTAGAGGGGACGTGGCGTCCGCATGAAGGCCAGAACGAGCCGTCCCGGCTGCCGACGCAACCCGAGTACTGGCCTCCTCTTGCGCGGGTGTTCGTGTGCGGCGGGCGTCATGCCTTCGTCACCGGTGGGTTGAAGATCTTCGATTCGTAGCTGTGCGTGACGGCGGCGAGGTGCTGCGAGACGTGCGCGACGAACGAGCCGACCGGGTTCGCGGTCGCGAAGGTCGGGATCGAGATCAGGATGTTGCCGGTCTCGGGGCGGCTGATGCCGTCTTCGCGGTACTGCGGGTAGCCGAGGTGGTAGGTCGCCGTGACGGCGATCACCAGCGGCAGGCACAGCGCCGTGAATCGCAGCTTCCCCTTCAGGCCGCCGACGCGTCCGCGCAGGAGCGTGTAGGCCACAAGACACGGGAAGACCGTCAGCAGTAGCGTGTCGATCAGCCCGTAGCCCACCCCGCGCCAGAGCAGCTCGAAGACGAAATAGGCACCGTGCGGCCGCGCGGTCGCGTCCTCGGTGTTGAAGACGTTGAAGACGAGGAAGGCGGCCAGGGGGACGCCGACGCCGAGGCTCCACCGCCAGCGGCGCCGGAAGATCTCGGCCACCTCGACCTGCTCAACCCGAACATAGGTGGCGATCAGGCCGATCGTGACGGCGAAGTAGGCGAGGTAGAAGACGTCGTGCTGCAAGTCGAGCACCGACACGCCCAGGTACGGAACGAGGAAGGCGACGGCGCAGACGAGGACGAACCAGACGAGGTGCCTGAGCGCTTGCGGTACCGCCCGCGGCACAGGATGTGTGTAGACGGACATAAAGATCACCTCCGATGCGAGTCACCGCCACGTTGCCCCGAACCCGGCCCGTTCGCATCGGGAAATCCCTGTAGTCCGGCTTCTGGCTTCTACGGACGGTCCGCGCCGCTTGCCGGCGCACTTACACGCCGCGCCAGACGCGGCGACTTCCTCGCGCGCGCGAGGAACGGTTGGGTTCGACTTCGCCGACTCGGCGGATCAGCCGCGCCATGATTCCCGCTCCGCACTCCGCATAGAGTTCGTGGAATGGGCGGGGTCTATCTGCGTTACGGGGAGACCTTCGTGGCGATGTACGAGCGACCCTATGAAGCCGAGGAGCTCCTGCAGGTGCTGATAGCCGAGCATCCCGAGGTGCTCGCAGCCGGTTGCGTGCGAACCGGCGTTTTTGCGCGGCGCGGTGCCGGGGTGTCCGCGCGTCGCCTCGTGAAGAAACATCAGTAGTTTCGACCCATCTTGGTTCCATGGCATCGCTGATGATCTTGATGCCAGCGGCAGAGATGATCTCTGGTTGATGGGGCTCTAAGCGATGCCCCGAAGTGGTGGGAGGTTCTTTATGTTCACGTATGTCGGACTCTTTAGGGTCGCGCCGATCGCGCGCGAGCACCTCGAGAAGACCCCCGAGTACTTCGACAAGATCTACAAGATCGTCGAGCGCGAGGGCGGCACTGTCGAGCGGTTCCTCGCAGTGATGGGCCCGTGGGAGTACCTCGGCATCTTCGAGTATCCCGATCTCGAGACGGCATTCCGCGTCCTCGGCAAGATCGCGAAGCTCGAGGTGTTCGAGACCGAGACGTTCCCGGCGGAGGACATCAAGCTCTTCTGGAAGGAACTCGTCTAACCAGGACTCTCTCCCCGAGAGCGACAGGAGGCCGCCAGCGTTGGCGGCCTCTGTCTACTGCGCGGTGCGTTAGCGGTGCGCGCGGTTAACCATCGGAATAATCGAGCTAGCGAGCTGCGGCGAACCACCTCCCGTGGTGTCCGTGCGCGCTGTGCGGGGCGCTGTATTCCTGCTTGCGGTAGAGCATCGCCGCCAGCATCGCCGGAATCATCAGTGCCATCTGCAGCCCGAGTACGCCGTCGAACCCGACCACGTTGAACACGTAGAGCCCAAGCACCGGCAATACCGGCAGGTTCATCGCCAGCGCCATCTCGCCGCCCCGCTCCCAGCTGTGGCCCCGGTAGCGCATCCAGAGCACCATCGGCACGGTCATGCTGAACGCCATGCCAAAGGCGGCCAGTCCAGCGTGCTCGCGCCAGGCGGCGGCAAAGCCGCTCCCGAAGACGAGCACGTGCAGCTCGCGAAAAGCGCCGCCGAGCAGGCACATCCCGAGCATCATCACGATCAGCATCTCGACGAAGTGGCGTACGAAGCGCGCGGTGCCCTTCGCCTGATCGAGGACGAGCTCCGTCATCCTCTGCCTCCTCTCCGTTCGTGCGTATTGCCACTTTCCGGTCGGAGGCGCTGGCCGTCATCCGCGCATTCGCGGATGCCGCCGCTCGAAACTACTGATTGCGCGGCCGCAGCCTGTTAGCCGGGGTGGTGTCCGCCCGGTGCCCATCTAGAAAATGCGGCCCTGAAACGCTTCTGGGGGAGAAATGGAGAGGGCGCGGGTGTCCGCGGTTCTTGGTTTCACGTCGTTGCCCCTCCCCCCGCGGGGAGTCCCCTGTCCACTCGCAGGGGACCCGGGACGTCAGCAGGTTCGGCCAGCGGCGCGGCTCACGCGGTCGTTCGGAGTGAACGGCGGGCGGTGACCACACCGACTCCGATGAGCCACGCGGCGAGGACGCAGAATGCCCACCAGCACGCGTAGACGAGCGGGCGGCTCATGTCGACCGTCAGCCAGACAGCAAAGAGCACGGCCATCGCAGCCGCGGCCACTGCCACAGTCCGACCGCGCACGACGCTGACGACGGTGCGGTGATGCATAGCCCTGGGGCGACGTGCCGCCGCGAGTCGACGAACGGCCTTACGGACCGGACGGGCGATGAGATACAGGGCTGCGGCCGCCGCGACACCGAATAGGGCGATGCCGACTGGCCCAGTGGGGTCGAGGACCGTGCCCGTCACTCCTACGGCGACTAACACGAGAGCGTTGATGGTTCCTCGGTTGTGTTCGAATGATTCGAGCATGGCGCTCCTTCATTTGGGTGGCTCGAGCATGGCCATCCCAGAACGGCCTTGCTAGGCGGCTGGCCGGTGTCTATCGGTACGGATTTCTGAACGTGCCGCGTCGAACCGTGACGACGGCAGTCTGCGCACGTCCCGGACGCTGGCCCACCCGAGTTCGCTCACTCGACGTTTCTTCTGACTCCGGGGATCACTCGGGGTCAGAACGAGCACGCCTACCAAAGAAAATCGAAGCTCCGAACTCGCGAGACATCGTGCTCGGCGAGAGGACGCTCGCCCAGGCCACGCCCTCCTATCTCGGTCGGACGATGCGCGACACCAGCGGGTTGGAATTCAGCCTATGGGTGGTACTGCTGGTCGAGAGAGATGGCCGGGTTTGGGTACTTGTTGCCGACCCGAATCCAGAAGCCTGAGCTATTCGAGGGGTCGAAAAGCGAGCGGTGGCGCGGGTTCTTGCCCTTGATTACCTGCGCCAACTCCGAAACCGGGATTGTCGTCGGACTGAGCCCTTTGCTTAGGACGGTGACGTGCGCGTTCGGAAAAACCACGAAGGTAAGTAGCCGGTGACCTGCCTCGACCGTGTAGCTGTCGTTCGGAACCGCTTGACCCGGTTGAAGCACTTTGTCTTGGACGGCCGCGCGCTCCGCCGTCACTCCTAACAGAAGCCAAGCGGGATCGAACCCGAGTTCGTAGCGGCTTCCTTTGCGGATCAGCGACTTGATGTGCCCGTAGAAGACCATCTCTCGTGGCGCTCCGAGCCCGGTCGTCGCCGCGCCAGAACCAGTCACAGTCTTCGTGACAGTTCTTGTACCGCCGCATCCAACCGCGATCACCGCAATGCAGATGGCGAGCATCCCGCCGAAGGCGATGACGCGGCGCTCCATTGGCCGATTCTACGAGCTGGCCTTCAAGCGACATTTCCGAAGCGTGGCCCAGGCCACCGCACCGCCATGGGGGCACGCGGGCGCCTCGCCGACTGTTGCAACTTCGGTGTGCCACTCGGTCCCGACATGAACCGGCGCGCGGCCGGTTAGAAAGCAACAAGCCTCGAACGCGAAGCGGGCGGACGCACGGCGCTCGCGCTCTCCATCACGCGAGCTCGACCTTCCGCGTCCACGTCCCCCGTCTGGCCGAGCATCCCTCGGTCGTGGTGGCAAGCGAGCCGCTGGACGACAGCCCCGACTGGCGCATTCTCCGCTCAGGCGAGCTTGCCCGCGTCTCGTCCAACCTCACCGTGACGTCCAGCGTCCTCCTCGAACGGGCGCCCGCCCATTTGATCCGCGCGGACGATCCAAGCGACCGGTCGACGACCGCGTAGCCGGCGCCCGACAGTCCTGCAACTCGAGAGCCGACGCGCCGTTTGCGAACCGCACGGCCCATTCGCTCGCGCAACCGCGGGTACGCTTTCCGCATGAAGCGCTTGCGCACCTTCCTCGATCGCCTGCCTGGTGGGCACCGACCGCCGACAGGCCCATTGACCACTGCAGAAACGGCCGATTCTGAAGAGTTGCGGCAGCAGACGCTGGCGACGGACAACGAGCGGATCGGGCGCGAGCAGGAAGAGAAAAGCGACCGCCGCGACCGCGACGTTTAGCGCACCAACGACCTTTAGGCAGCCCCAACGCAAGCGTGCTCATCCCGCTGCTCGCTCGCTACGCCCACCCTGACGATGACGAAGGTCTGTCGCGACAAAGAGCCACGCTTCTCTCCGAAAGCGTGACTCCTTCGGGGCGCCCGGGTGAGAACCAAGGCGTCGCAGCACTCATGCCGGCAGGCGCCTAGAAGAGTCGAACTTCACGGATGAGCAGTTGTATTAGCGACCCGTCGATGGGATCAACTCGACAGCCTCGTCGAGGGTCAGATTCCTTCCGACGCTCCAGGCTGGGACGCTCTCGAGGCGTGTGAGGCGGGTCTCGTAGCGGCGCCGCTCCGCTCCCAGCATGCGGAAGCCGAGCGCCTCTTCCGCGCCGCATGCGACTCCCCAGAGAGTCGCGGCCTGCTCGTCCTGGCCCCGATCGGCAAGAATGCTCGCAATTCCCGCGAGACAGAGACATACGAGTGAGGGCATGCGCGCTGAGTCGGGGCGCTCCGCAATCGCCCTGCGATAGAGGCTGAGGGCTGCGGCGAGGTCGCCTCGGTCGAGCGCGAGGTCCGCGAGACTATGCGTGTTTTGCGCGATCCCATGCTTATGGCCGAGCTTGTGCGCGATGCGGTCGGCCTCGAGCAGAGCATGCTCTGCCTCGTCGAACCGTCCGAGGTCGCGCAGGACCTCCCCGAGTAGGTGGAGAACAGCGCCTTCTCGTTGGCGGTCTCCGGCCGCGCGGGCTTGCGCGAGGCTTGCCTGGTGGAGCTCGTACGCGAGTTCGAGGTTGCCGCTCTCCCAGGCGACGCTCGCGCGTCTGCTCTCGATCCAGGCGATCTCGTCCGCCTCGTTCAGCTGTTTGGCAACGGCGTAAGCGCGACCCCAGTAGCGATCTGCTTGCTCCGTGTCGGCGAGAACGAAGAATGCCGTCATGCCGGCGACTTTGAGCGCCTGCAGCTGGACGCCCGGTGGGACGTGCGGGATTCTCTCCGCAGCCGTCTCGAGCCAGGCCTGAGCATCGTGAAAGGGTTCTGCGAACCACCACGTGAAGCAGGCGGCGCCCAGGCGCAAGCCGAGTTCGTCTTCGCCGGCTGCCCATGCCCATCGGAGGGCGCTGCGGATGTTGTCGCTTTCGCGCGCGAGTCGTTCGAGTGCCTCAGTGTCGCGTCCGAAGGTGCTCCCAGGACCTGGGGTACCGCTCAGCCGCTCCGCGAGCGCTAAGCACCACTCCGCCTGGCGCCGCCGCGGCTCCGTCGCGACACCGCTTTGCTCGAGCCGCTCGCTGGCGTACTCCCTGATCGTCTCGAGCATCCAGTACCGGGACCCGAACTTCGAGTCGCGACGTCGCAACAGGCTCTTGTCGAGGAGCGATTGGAGCGTGTCGGGATCGGCGCCGCAGACCTCCTCCGCTGCCTCGTAGCCGCAACCTCCGGCAAAGACGGCCATCGATCGGAAGAGCTGCTGCTCCTCGGGAGCGAGTAGTTCGTACGACCAGTCGATCGTCGCGCGCAGCGTCTGCTGGCGCGGATCGGCGCCACGTCCGCCCTTGAGCAGATCGAGGCGCTGCGAGAGGCGCTCGAGCAGCTGCTCCGGGGAGAAGAGCGTCGTACGCGCTGCCGCGAGCTCGAGCGCGAGTGGCAGGCTGTCGAGCCGCGAGCACAGCTCTCCGACGGAGTCGGTGGCCGCGAACGCAGGCTCGAGTGCCCGCGCACGGACGAGGAAGAGCTCGATCGCATCTTGACCCGCGAGCGTCGGGACCGGATAGACCTGCTCGGCCTGAAGCTGCAGGCGTTCGCGACTCGTGACGAGCATGGCCGGCCCGCTCGTCGCGACCAGCTGCGCGACCTGCTCGGCCGCCTCGGGCAAGAGGTGCTCGGCGTTATCGAGCAGGAGCAGCATTCGCTTTCCAGCGAGCTCGGCCCCGAGCGTCTCGCTCAGATCGCCACCGGGCTGCTCTTTCAGTTCGAGCGCCCGAGCGACGGCGGAGAGGAGGAGGTCGGGGCTGCCGAGGGGAGAGAGCGGCACCCAGCAAATTCCGTCCGGGTAGCGATCGGATGCCTCGGCGGCGGCTTGCAGCGCAAGTCGCGTCTTCCCGGTTCCGCCCGGGCCGGTCAGCGTCAGCAAGCGGAGGTCCTCACGCGTGAGGAGCTCGACGACCGTTTCGAGTTCGCGCTCACGGCCGAGGAACGGCGTTGCCGGCACGGGTAGCCGAACGTTGCGGAGGGTGCGGAGCGGCGGGAAGTCGCCCTGGCCGAGCTGATAGAGGCGCACCGGCTCGCCGAGACCCTTGAGACGATGCAGGCCGAGGTCGCTTACCTCGACCTCGACCAGGTCGCGGGTCGTCTGCGAGAGCAGCACCTGACCGCCGTGGGCCGCAGCTGCGATCCGGGCGGCCCTGTGGACGTCGAGGCCGACGTAGCCCTCCGTGGTGCGAAGCGGCTCGCCCGTGTGCAGCCCCATGCGCACACTCAGTGGGCCGGACGCAAGTTGCACCTGTGCCTCTGATGCGGCAGCGAGTGCGTCTGTGGCCCGGGTAAAGGCGACCAGGAAAGCATCGCCTTGCGTGTCGACCTCGACGCCGCCCTCGGCACCACACGCCTCACGGACGACGCGGCGGTGCTGAGCGAGCTCGTCGGCGTATGCGTCCGCTCCGAGCTCGTGCAGGAGCTTCGTCGACCCCTCAACGTCCGTAAAGAGAAAGGTGACGGTGCCGGTCGGGAGATCGTCTCGCATGAACATGATCATCCTGCTGGAACCGATCTCTCGTCCAGCCGACTACGACCGCCGAGTCACGGTTCCCGCCGAATCCGCGACCGATCTGCGTCCCGAAGTGCCGGCTCTTCGGAACCGTGACTCTTTGTGGGTCGCGGGTCGGCTCTAGACGCGTCTCCGGGCGTGCTCGTTCAGCCCTGCGGACGCTCGGGCACCTCGACGCCGAAACGCTCGCGCAAGAGCTCGAGCTCGCGGTAGTCCTTGTCGGTTAGCTCGTATCCGGAGTGGACGAGGACTTGCACCTCGGGTGAGAGGCAACGGACGGGGCGACCATGAACACGACCGGTCCCGTCAAACCCCTTCTCGGGATAAACCCACTCGCGGCCGTCGTCCATTACGTACACGCCGCCTCCCCGCTCGTCGTCGAAGCTGACCGGGTGGACGTCAACCTGGCGGCCAGCAGCGTCCACCAGCACGAAGCTCATCGGAGGCCTGCCAGCGACCTGCACGTAGCCCGCGCCTCGGAGAGTCTGAACGAGAGCACGAACGTCGTCGAGTGCGACGGTGAGATCGAGATCGTCGTGCCCGCGGGTCTGGGCCTCGAGGAGCGCGTCGACGCCCCAACCACCATCCAGCCAGACCGCGACACCTGCCGCTTCGAGAGCGTTCACGAGACGCGCGGCCTCACTCGCCTCCATCGGCGCCCGTGGCTCGCGATCTCGGTAGGGCCACTCAGTGACAGGTGGGAGCTCGGCCACGCCCGGGAGCGTAGACGGCGGATCGAGGACAGAGAGCCGAGCTACTCGGGCGACCAGTGGCGATTCCTCATAGCGTCGACCGGCTCGTGCGCGCCGACGCGGCTGAGGTAGACCTGGGTCGTCGCGATGCTCGCGTGGCCCAGCGCGTCCCGCACGACGTACAGCGGCGCGTCCGACCGGACCATGTCCACCGCGAAGGCGTGCCGCAGTCCGTGTGCGTGCACCCGGGGCGCTATCGAGCCCGGCGAGAAAGCGCCGCAAGCCGCGAAGCGAGAACTGCACGAGGAAACGGGTCTTGCGGCGGCCGTTTCCGCAGGCGTCGAAGTGACCGAGTGGGTGGATGCAGCTACTGGGGAACCTGTGGAACGGCCGACGCCCAGATGGCGGGTCGTTGATGGGCGTGCGAGTCACGTGCTTCTGCGTCACGGCAGCTGACGATTGGGAGCCTACGCCTGACTGGGAGCACGACGGCGTCCCGCTCGATTGCGCGAAGACAATCCAGTAGCGTCTCCAGGAAAGCGCTGGCTTCTTGCAGTAGCGCATCGAGGCACGCTGACCAGTCGTCCTCGGCGCTGGGAACCTGAGTTCGACAGCACTCGCCAATCCACCTTTCGCAGGTCTCTCGGGTATCTCTATCGGCCGAACTCGTTGGACTGAGGTTGTGCTGGAGGTACGTTCGGAGCCGCCCTACCCGCTGCCGATGCGCTCGAATCTGTCCTGAACCATCCAGCCCGTAAGCGTCGAACAACCTGCATCCACGCGAACTGGCGCGCCTGCTGGGTGATCCAGGCTCCAGTCGGTTTCGCGGCGCAGCCAGCCAGGTGCACGCGCCGGCTTCCATGCTCGATGAAGAAGAGCACGTAGGACCGCCGTTCGTCGCCTGCTCGAGGAACGGAGCCTCGAGCGTGCGCTCTACGCCGGCGACGACACGACCGACCTCGACGCGTTCGCCGCAGTTGCACGGCTCGAGCTCGGCATCCGCGTTGCAGTTGTGTCCGCCGAGGGCCCGCGTGAGCTGAAGGAGCAAGCCGACATCGTGCTCGACACGCAGTCAGAGATCCTCGGGCTGCTACGCGCGCTCTAGCCTCAGTTGCCGGCGACGCGCTCCTTTGTCGTCTCGTCGAAGAGCATGACCTTGTTGCGCGGCACCGAGAACTCGCGCTCTTCGCCGAGGGTCAGCCGATCCTCGACGGGGAGCTTCGCCTGAAGGCTCGTGCCATCCCGCGTGAGGTGCGCGAGCTGCTCGTCGCCGAGGTACTCGACCACCTCGACGCGCGCTTTGAAAGGGATCGAGTCGGGCCGGCCGTTGCCCAGGTCGATGTGCTCCGGCCGGAACCCGGCGATCCGGTCCTGCCCGCCGCCGACGCCCATCAGGGCTGACGCCGGGATGAGATTCATGGCCGGCGAGCCGATGAACCCCGCGACGAACATGTTGTCGGGGTTCGTATAGACCTCTTCCGGCGTCCCGATCTGCTGGAGGACACCGTCGCTCATCACGGCAATGCGATCGCCCATCGTCATCGCCTCGACCTGGTCGTGCGTGACGTAGATCGTCGTCGTTCCGAGTCCGTCCTGCAGCTTGAGGATCTCCGCACGCGTTTGGACGCGCAGCTTCGCGTCGAGATTGGAAAGTGGCTCGTCCATGAGGAACGCGACTGGCTCGCGAACGATTGCGCGTCCGAGCGCGACACGCTGGCGCTGCCCGCCCGACAGCTGCTTCGGCTTGCGCTTGATCAACGGGTCGAGGTCGAGAATCTCGGCGGCGCGACGCACGCGCCGGTCGATGTCGCTGCGGGGGACCTTCTGATTGCGAAGGCCGAACGCGAGGTTGTCATACACCGTCATGTGCGGATAGAGGGCATACGACTGGAACACCATCGCGATGTCGCGATGCTGCGGTGCGACGTTGTTGACGACGCGGTCGCCGATCAGGATGCGGCCGCTCGTGACCCGCTCGAGCCCGGCGAGCATGCGCAGTGCAGTGCTCTTGCCGCAGCCCGACGGGCCGACGAGGACCATGAATTCACCGTCCTGGATCTCCAGCACCAGGTCATTGACGGCCTTCGTGTCGCCGAACTCCTTCGTCGTGTGGTCAAAGGTGACACTCGCCATGCTCAGGCCTCCCTGGCTGGGTTCTTCGGCAACGCGAAATGGGCGGAAACGAGGAACGAGTACGCGATCGTGAGGGTGAGAAACGGGAGGATCGCGGCGGCGACTCCGATGACGTTCACCAACAGTAAGGCGACTGCAAGTCCGAGGAACCCGAGCGGGCGCCGAGCCACGCTGAGCGCCGCGTCACGAGCAACGGCCTTCAGCGGCAGGCCCGACTCGAAAACGGCGAGTGGCCAGAGCGCGAGCTGGAAGACCGCGAACATCAACAGCAGGTACACGCAGACGGCGGCCAACGGCCAGGCCCAGGTGCCGGCATGCGCATAGAAGGGCACCGCCAGCGCACCAAGCCCTACCGCTGCCGCGAGCGCCAGCCCGAGCACGAGCCCGCGTCGCCATAGGCGACGAAGGCCCCTGAGCGCCTCGGCAAGCCGGAGGTCTTCGGTCTGGGCCAGCGTGACAGCACAGTGCATGACGGCTGCGATCGCCGGCCCGATGAGGACTGCGAGGATGAATGCACCCCGCACCGCGATGCTCGCGAGCACGATCAGGACGAGCCCCAGCCCAAGCAGCGAGTTGAGGATGACGAGGCGCCAAGCCTGGTGGTACAGATCCGTCGCCGCGACCCCGAAAGCGCTCCGAAGCGTCATCCCTTCACCCCGGAGGCTGCGACGCCCGCGACGAAGTAGCGCTGGAACACGATGAACAGCAGCAGGATCGGCAGAATCGCCAGGACGCTCGCCGCCATCAGCGGCGGCCATAAAGTCGTGTAGGCGAAGCGGAAGTTGGCGATCCCGATCGGGATCGTGTACTGGCTCTTGTCCTGGAGCAAGATCGCCGGCCAGAAGAGGCCGTTCCACGCCCCCTGGAACGTGAGTATCCCCACCGCCGCGAGCGCCGGCCCCGCGAGCGGCAGCATCACCTTGCGATAGGTCTTGAAGTAGCCCGCGCCATCGAGCTTCGCCGCCTCCTCGAGGTCGCGCGGAATCGTGAGGAAGTACTGCCGCATCAGGAACAGGCTCGCGGCCGAGACAAGCTGGATGAGGATGACGCCGTTTCGGTTGATAAAGGTCGCGTCGTGCCAACCGAGGTGGCCGACCCAGGCCGGGATCCAGTTGACGAGCATGAGGTAGATCGGGACGAGGCGCAGCGTGTCGGGGATCATCAGCGTCCCGAGCACGAGCAGGAAGAGGGCCTCACGGCCCGGGAACTTGAGCCGTGCAAACGCGTAGCCCCCGAGCGACGCGAGGAAGAGGTTCGAGACGGTGATCGCGCCCGCGATGATGACGCTGTTCAACGTGTAACGCCCGAAGTTGAACGTGTGAAACGCCTCGTGGTAACCCGAGAGCGTCCAGTGCTTCGGCAGGAGCGAGAAGCCGGCGACCGTGTCCGCGAGAGTCCGGAAGGACGTCGACACACTCCAGAGGAACGGGATCGCGAAGACCGCGGCGACGGAGAACATGACGACGTAGGCGATCGCGGTGCGAATTCGCTCTCCCCGCTCGCGGCCCGGGATCCCGGCCGTCGTGGCCGGCGTTCCCTTCGCGGCCTCCCCTTCGCGCGAGAGCTCGGTGGCTGCAACGGGCGGGACGGGCGGCAGCTGCTCGGTGCTCATCAGGCGACCTCGGCCTTGCCGAACAGCAGTCGCTGGATCAACGTGATCGTGAAGATGAAGAGGAACAGGACGACGCCGATGGCGGCGCCGTACCCAAACGAGATGTTCTTGATCGACTGGTTGTAGAGGTACAGGACGATGGTCATCGTCGAGTAGTTCGGACCGCCGGATGCGCCGCCGATCAAGAAGGACTGGTCGAACATCTGCAGGGACCCGATGATCGAGACGACGAGGACGAAGAAGTGGGCGGGCTTCAGCAGCGGGAAGGTGACCTTCCAGAACGTCCGCCACGCACCTGCCCCGTCGATCGCGGCGGCCTCGTACACGTCCGTCGGAATCGACTGTAAAGCGGCGAGGTAGAAGAGCATCATCGTGCCCGACGTCGTCCAGGCGTTCAGCGCGATGATCGACGGCAGCGCCGTGCTCTCCTGCGTGAACCAGGCGTTGTTGTGGTGGTAGCCGAGGTGGTTCAGGATGGTGTTGAAGAGGCCGTCGGACGCGAGGATGTACGTCGCGATCGCTGCGATCGCCGCGGAGGCGGCGAGCGACGGGAAGTAGAACGCGGCACGGAAGAACGTGCGGAAGCGGATCGCCTGGTTGACGACGACCGCGAGTGTGAGCCCGAGCGCGATCTGCAACGGCACGACGAACGCCGTGTAGACGAGCGTGTTGCGAACGGCGTGGGTCCAGAAGACCGTGTCGTGGTAGAGCTGGCGGTAGTTTCCCCAGCCGACGTACGGGCCTTTGAAGATCTGCCAGTTGTATCGGCTGATGTAGAACGCGTAGCCGAACGGGACGATGAAGAAGAGCAGGAAGAACGCCATCGGCAGCGCGATGAACCCGTAGCCGACCAGCGCCTCACGCATCCGTTCGCCGCCGAGCCCGCGTGCTTGCCGTCGTTTTGCGACCGCAACCGCCATCTGCCGCCCCTCGCTTGATGAGCTTCCCGCGCGCCTTTCGACGCGCGGGAAGCATTGTGTGCTACGTGGCTACCGCGCTGCCGCGGCGATCTTCTGGAGCATGGAGTTCACCGACTCCTTGCCCGCAATCACCGCCGTCAGCTCGTTGTTCGCCACGTCGTTCCAGATGTGACGGAACCCCTTCTGAGCACCCCAGCCGTGCACGGAGGCCGGGTACCTGATGAACGCACCGCGGCCGGGGACCGCGTGCACGTCCACCCGCGTCGGCAGGGCGAGGCCGAGCGAGATCCACTGCTGCATGCCCTGGCGACCGACGAGGTACTTCAGCACCTGCCACGCAGCCGCCTTGTGCTGCGAGTCCTTCGCCATCGAGTACGACACCGTGAACGCGAGGTTGCCGCGCCGCTTGCCCTTGGGCATCGGCGCAGTCGTGAACTTCACGCCCGGGAACGTCGCCATGGTCGGGAACATCCAGTTCCCCTCGAAGGCGAACGCGACCTTCTGCTTGCCGAACGCCTCGCCGCACCAACCTGCCCCGAGCTTGTCGGGCGTCGCCGCGAGACCGGAGTTGAGCAACCCGACGTAGAAGTTGACGGCGGCCCGGAACGGAGCCGTGGTCGCATCCTTCCACTGACCGGATCCACCCGCCTGGTAGACGAATGCCATCATCCTCGCCCAGTCGGCGCTGAGGCAGATCGGCTTGCCACCCGGCACGTTGATCCTCGACGCGACGCTCCTCAGCTGCGCCCACGTCTTCGGGACCGGATTGTTGCCGAGCAGGGTGGTGTTGACCTCCATGCCGAGGGACGACCAGTCCTTCGGGAAGCCGTACGTGCGGCCCCCGACTTTGAAGGCGTTCAAGAGGTTCTTGTAGAACGGCTTCGTTGCGAACTTCGTGGCTTTCACGTATGAGTCGAGGGGCTGGATCACACCCTGCCCGACCCAGTCGCGGATGTCGGCCACGTCGACATAGAACACGTCCGGCGGCTTGCGAGCGGCGAACTTCGCGAGCATCTGGGCCTGGTAGTCGCCGGTGATCGACTGGTAGTCGATCTTGATGTTCGGGTGGCTCCCGTTGAAGTCGTTGACGACTTTCTGGAGCTTGGTCTCCTCAGCCGGGGAGACCTGCCAGCCGTTCAACGTGACCGTCGTCACCTTCGGTGCTGCGGCACGATCGGTCATGGCCTGCGACCCGGCTGCAAGCACGGACGCCACTAGGACGACCGTGAGCAGGGCCGGGACCATCAGCCTCTTACGCATGCTTCCTCCTCCTCGTTTGTTGACCCCGGACGCGCCGGAGCCGACCCCCAGATTCGTTCTTGGAGCATTGCTCCATCCCCCATTGTAAAAAGGGATTCAAGACACTGTGACTACCCTGCCCAAGCGTTTGTTAGACCTCGCATAGGGCGGAGCGCGACTGGCGCGCGTAGGGGATGAGCACGGACCCATCGACGCGCTCGCGATCGCACGAGCGGCGCTGCGGGAGCCGGACCTGAGCCGGCGTTTGCGCTGCTCGTCGTCTCATCGCCCATGCGCGATCGACTTCGTAGACCAGTCAGTCTTCGGTCGCATCGAGTGCACCTATCCGAGCGGTAAAGCCCTTGAGCCAGACGCGCACGGATGAAGATGCCTCTGAGCTAAAGCCCGGCATGTGCGGTTGCGGTGCGAGGGTAGAGTCCCAGTGTCTGGAGGGAAGATGAAGCGTCAGCGGGTCGTGCGAGTCGCTCCACTCGGAGTGGACTCACTCACCAGCGGAGGCCGGCCCGGTCGACCCCGCAGCCGCGGAGCCACCTCCGCCATCCCAGCCTGGCGCCCACCGCGCGCTCGCAACGTTCACGCCAGGATCGTTGACGCGGCTACGCTGGGCAGGAGACATTCGGAGTCTCGCTCACGCGCTCATTTCTCAAAGGCCGCGCCGAAGAGCAACACGAGTTCGCCCCCGCTTCCGAACGAACCTTCACGTTCGACGGTCAGCATGGTCGCTGGGAGGCCGCTGTTGGTGTGGTCGGCGGTCGCAGCAATGTTGTGACGGTCAAAATGGACATCACAGCCACCGGAGCGCCGCAGCCGGTCGGGGAATCTCAGGGTTGTCGGGGGGACTTCGTCCAGGTGCCGGTCGCCTTGCAGGGAACGTTCGCGCTACGCACGGGCACCAGATTCTTCAAGACCATCCGCCGTTCGAGTTTCACCGGCGTAGTGATCTTCAATCCCGGCGGGCAAGTCGACTGCACTCCGCTCGCGTCGACCGAATGTTCCCCCAAATCGAGATCTCTTTCTTTCTCCCAGGCGTTAGCCAGCTCGTCCTCTACACAAGTCTTGATGGGGACGGATCAGGGCGGGTGGATGAGCCTCGCCTTCGCCGACCGCCCCATTTCGGGCTCGCCTTGGTATCACGTGATGAGGATCAGCCGGTTCAACCCGCTCTCCGGTCAGCTACCCACGATAAGCACTCGCATACCGACCAAACGTCCGATCCGAGGAAGCGGCACGTTCGCAGCCCGCTCCACGTCGACGGAAACGAATCGCGGCTGCCAAACGATCTCGGCAACCGGCTCGTTCAAGGGTACGTTCCACACAAGTTTCGCCGGTTGGGGGCCACGCAAACTCCTAGCCTCTTCAGCCAACGGCGCCACGTATCGCGAAGATCGGTGAATCTGCCAAACACGAGAACGGGCTCTTCGACTTGAAGTAGTTAACGCACAGTGCCGCAGCTTGCGCGACTCAACGCGCTGAGCATGGAGGAGTCCCTGGCGCAGCGTCACCCTTCGGGGTGAGGCTTCGGTAACGACGAAGCGCCTGGGTGATGGCTTTCAATGAGTACTGCTCGTCCTTGCAAAGGCTGCGCAAGAACTGGTCGACGTCGATCAGCTCGGCGATGACTTCTGTGATCTGACTGAACTGGATTCCGGTTGAGTTCGAGCTGACGGTCTGTCGCGCCGATCGTGCCGACGGAGGCAAGCGGTTGTTGGAGGGGTCCACAAAGTCGCTCGAACTCGAGCACATCGGCCTGCGCCAGTCGTTGTTCGCGACGTTCATCGACTACCGCGTGAAGCGCTCGTGACCGGCTGGTAGCCGGCGAACGTCGACTCGAACACGCCCTCGCCGCCCGTCAGGCCCGCCAGCTGCCGCTGCAGCTCGTCGGCGCCCGTCACCGGCATCATGGCGACGATCGTCGAGAGCTCGCCGCGCGGCGACGGCGGCTCGACCGCTGCACCGAGCCGTGACAGGGCCGGCAGCACGGCCCCGACACCGCGGGTCGGCACCTCGAGCGTGACGCGGACGGTCGGCTCGCACAGCACCGTCCCGGCGCGTTCGAGCGCCTGCGCGACGACGAGCGGAGTCAGCTTGCGGAAGTCTGCGGCCGTGCTCGTCGGGCCACGTCGGGACGGCGGCCCGTCACTGCCGCTGTACGCGCACTGCGTCATCGTCACGATGCAGTCCACGACCTGCCAGCCGCGGAGACCCTCGCTCAATGCGGCTCGCACGTAGCGCTCCATCTGCGCACCGAACTCCTCGCGCGTCCTGTAGACGTAGAGCGGGATGTCGCGTGCAGCGACCTCGAGCCGGAACGCGATGCCGGAGTCCTCCGGCGCAGACTCGATCCGCAGACCGATCTCGGCGTTGAAGGGATTCGCATCCCCGTGCAGGATCTCGAGCGCCTCGCCGCTGCCCCGGGGACGTTCGACGTAGATCGGCGTCGTGTCGCGGAAGATCGAGTCGACCCCGAAGTCGTCGCGCAGCGTCGCTTCGAGCACCTCTTGCTGCACCTGACCGTAGAGCGACACCGTCAACTCGCGGCCCGGCTCATCGCGGATGTTGATCAGCGGGTCCTGCTCGGCGAGCTGCGCGAGGGCGATGCGCAACCGCTGCCCGTCGTCGGGATCGCGCGGCGCGACGACCGACTGCAGCGTCGGCGGCGCAAACTCACGGCGCGGAACACGCGGCGGCGACTCGCCGATCGTGTCGCCGACCTGAACGCCGTGCAGCCCCCACACCTTCGCGATCTGCCGGCCGGAGACCGCCGGCCGCGGGACGGCCCCGCCGTGGTCGAACACCGCAAGCGCCGTCACCTTCTCGTCGCAAACGACGTCGCGCGTGCGCAGCGTGCCCGAGAACATGCGCACGTATGCGATCTTCTCGCCGCCGTCGCCCCGCTCGATCTTGAAGACAGTGCCCGAGAGCGGACCGTCGGCATCGCCGGCCGCAGATGGCAGCAGCTCTCCCAGCGCGGCAGCCACCGCTTCGACCCCGGCGCCCGTGATCGCCGAGCCGCGCAGTACCGGATGCACGAGCGCCTGCTTTGACTGGGCGGCGAGCGCCGTGCGCAGCCGCCCCTCCGAGAGACGGCCGTCGACATAGGCCGCGAGCAACTCGTCGTCGTTCGCGGCCAGAACGTCGATGAGCCCTTCGCCGTCGTCCGCCACGGCGATCGCCGGCGTCAGCCGCTCCGCGATCTCGCGCACGACGCGCTCGAAGTCGGCGCCCATGCGATCCAGCTTGTTCACGAACAGCAACGTCGGGATGCGCAACCGCCGCAGCGCGCGCATCAGCACCCGCGTCTGCGGCTGCACGCCCTCGACGGCGGAAATGACGAGCACGGCTCCGTCGAGCACGGTCAGTACGCGCTCCACCTCCGCGATGAAGTCCGGATGGCCCGGCGTGTCGATCAGGTTCACGGTCAGGTCGTCGAGGTCGAACGACACGACCGCGGCCTTGATCGTGATGCCGCGCTGCTGCTCGAGCGGAAGCGAGTCGGTCTGCGTCGTGCCCTTGTCAACGCTCCCGACCTCGTCGATCACGCCGGCCGCATACAGCAGCCGCTCGGTGAGAGTTGTCTTACCGGCGTCTACATGCGCGACGATCCCCAAGTTGAGCGTTCTGCGAAGCAAGCGTCATACCCTCCAAGTAGGTCACTGAGGCCCTCTCGATGGACATGAACGCAGTGCGCATCTCGCTCCCTGGTCGGATCGTTGCGCGCGGTTGGCGCAACCGCATCATAGTCGCCGCGTGAGCCTGCGCAGGGCCGGGCTCAAGGAAGGGCGAAGAGCACGTACGCGTCGAGCGCGTCCTGCTTGCCTTTGACGCGCAGCCCTGATCGCCGTTCGACGACGGCCCGTCGGGCAGCTGCTCTTACCGTTCGTCAGGTCGAAGGCCCCGTCTCGCGAAGAGTGGCCGGTAGCAAGCGCGCGCCATGCCGATTCTTCGACGCGCCCAGGCTCCGCAATGCGACCACCGCACTGATCCTCCGAGACTCCCTGCTGCAGACACGGATGCCTCAAATGGGCCGCCAGATGCAAATCCATGCCCATTCAGTGGGCAGCAGGATGCGCAACGCCGTTAGCAGGGGAATTGCTGTCAGCGAAGATGCAACCCCCGCTGCAAACAAGCCTTGTCTGGATGGGGACGGTTCCTCCTCAACAAGCGCACCGGTAGGCGGTCGCGCGACGCGCGGGCGCGAGGTCCCTCACCGAAATGACCTAGCGTTATGCACGAACACCCAGACGGTCGCATCACGAATTAGGCGCTGCATTTCTCTTTGGGGACGATCAGACGCGTGTGTGCCTTTTCGGGTTGGGCTCTGGTGCGCGCTGGGCGGCCAATCGGGTCACGTCGCCTTGGCGCAGCTGATCGACCCATTTCGAGTGGTGGCGGAGCGCCCAGTCTTCGCGGACCCAGCCGCGGGTGATCGCGCTGAGCGAGTGTCGAGTACTGGTATGGATCAAGGAGAGGTAGAGGTGGCCGAGCAGGAGGAAGAAGGAGATGTACATCAGCCAGTCGTGCACGATCAGCGCGTTTTGGAGTCGGAAGGCGTGGTCGCGCTCGCCGTACCAGAGGAAGAAGCCGGTGATGGCGAAGAGAACCGCGAGGGCGGCGGTGACGATCGCGTTGATTTTCTGACCGGCGTTGAAGCGGCCCTGTGCTGCACGCCGCGTTTGAGCCAGGCGAGGTCGTCTGCGTCGAAGCTGTCGATCTCGCGCGCGGTTGCGAGCAGTCGGCGGCGGTCACCGGCGAGGACGATGAGTGCGAGTGCAGCGAGCCAGGCGAGCGCCGTGTAGACGTGGATGTCTTTCAGCAGGGGACGTCTTCCGATCAGCTCGGCAAGGCTAGGCAGGTAGAGGCAAAGGCCCGAGGCGAGCAGAACGAGGAAAGCGGTCGCGTGGACCCAATGCAGCGTCCGTTCGGTGCGCGAAAAGCGCGAAAGGCGGCGGACGCTAGGAGTGGTAGCCATTCGAGCGCCCCACCCAGGCGTCTTGGTCGTAGCCATTTTGTTCCCAGTAGCCCTCGGGCTGGCGGGCGACGAACTCCATCCGCGTCAACCACTTCACGCCTTTGTAGCCGTACATCTCTGGCAGGACGACGCGCGCCGGCGCGCCGTGTGGCCGAGAGAGCGGCCGGCTGCCCATCTCATAGGCGAGCATCGCATCCGGCAAGCGCAGCTGATCGAGCGTGAGCGAATCCTCGTACGGGCGCTCCAAGGAAACGAAACGAACCGCCGTCGCGGTCGGCAGTGGTTGCACCAGGTCGAAGAGCGATTGGAAGCGGATGCCGCCCCAATGCACGTTGTTCACCGTCCAGCCGGTCACGCAGTGGAAGGTGGACACCTGTTCCGCTTTGGGCAGTGCCTTCAACTGCCGGTAGTCGAGCGAGCGAGGCCGTTCGACGAGGCCGTCGATCTCCAGCCGCCAACTCGAGCGATCGAAGAGCGGCATCGTGCCCGAGATCGTGTAGATCCGCCAGCCGCCGATCGGCACCAAATTGCCGACCAGTTGGCTGGCGGCGGAGGTCAGCGGCGAGAACAGTCTCGACGCGGGCCCCGCCCAGACGAGCGACGACAAGCCACCACCGACGAGCAGTAAAAAGCCGCGGCGGCCGTAGCTTCGCTGACCGGCGTCAGGCGGATCGGTGCCGTGCAGCGAGCCGCGCTCGGTTGGCCTCTCGCCGCTCTGCATCAGTCGGCGGCCACTTCCGCGAACGGGCGGGTCGGGGCGGCCTGCAACGTGAAGGCAACGCGAGCGCCGCCGCCCTCGCGCCTGTTCTCGGCCCAGATGCGGCCGCCTTGTGCCTCGACCAAGCCTTGCGCGATCGCAAGGCCCAGCCCCGAGCCAAACACGACCGAGTTTTCGAACCCTACGCGCAGAACGAGAATCTCCAGCTCCTTCGAGCGCCGCGGACGCGCGAGTATCCAGACCAACGCGAACAGGTTCCGCGCGACCAGATACGCAAACGACCAGAACAAGGCTCCCCTCCCTCGACCGCGACCAAGAGCACTCGAACCTAGCGAGCCGGCAGGGCCCCGGCCGTGTTTGCGAACCCTACGCGCACCTCTCCCTCGAACACCCATGAATCTCCTTGAGAAGCCCAGAACCTGTCCCCAAGACCTGTCCCCAACCACGACTGGCGACCCGTTGTCGTCGCCGGCATCAGGCGGCCTGATGGGCGGGAAGGCGGGCCTCGGTGATCAAGGTGGCGACGATCTCGGCGAGGAGAGCCTGCTGCTCTCGGTCGACCGGGGCGCCACGCGGGTCGAATGCCTCCTGAGCGGGCGGAACGGGCAGCTCCCGGTCGATCACTCGCGCGCCGATCGCCGCTAGCACTTTGCGCAGCTCTGCCTGCACAAGTCTCTCCTAGATACCTCGAGCGACGTCGGGCGACATTCCCGCGCTCGCACACCCGAGACTCATTCAGCCGCCGCGAGTGGCTCGAGGACGACGACCGCTGTCTCGTGCGGGCGTCGTGCCGCGTAACTGTCGAGGTTCTTGTCCAGCTCACGCCAGCGCTGCCACAGCCGTTCACGCTCCTCGCCGACTGCGGGCCTGCCGAGCACTTCGCGCCGGATCCCGCCCGCCAGCTCGACGACCGCCTGCGGATCGGCCTGCAGGTTCAGCCACCAGGCTGGCTCGGCCGCACCCCAGCCATTCATGGCCATCGAGACCAGGTTGGGCCCGTCCTCGTAGTAGCCGAGGATCACGCTCCGCGGCTCGCCGCTGCGTCGGCCTGTCGTGGTGAGCCTCAAGGCGCCCCACTTACCCGGGCGCGGAGGCCAAAGCCCCTTGCGGCCCCGGCTCGCTCGCACGATCCGTCGGTGCACGTGCCAGGCGATCTTGATGAACCATCGCGGTGGAAGCCGCGCCTTGCCTCCGGCCAAGCCCACCTCCTCTCCACCGCGGTACTGACCACAGGCTTGCACCGACAAGCCCGACGAGTATCAGGGAACCACCTAGCCGGGCATGACCTCGTTGTGTGTGCGACGCACTCAAGCATCATTCGCTGGCCCATGCGAGGATGCAGTCTCCAGGACGGTGGCGAAGCGCCCGCAATAGTGACGCGCTTCCAGGCGGAAGCGTGATCGTGCCGTCGAAGCGCCCTCCCGGAAATCCCTGGATTCTGCCGTCCCGCCAGCCCCCCCACCCCGACGGCAGAAAGTGCACAACCTGTGCACCACCTGCGACGAGGACTTCGGCTCGGCGCAGGCGTTCGACAGACACCGAGTCGGCAGCCACCAACACTCGCACTCGCAGGAACATCCCGAGGGGCGACGCTGCCTCTCAATGAAGGAAATGGCTGAGCGTGGGTTCGTGCGCAACGAGCGCGGCGCCCTGAGCCTCAGCGCAAGTCTTGGCTCGGCGCGGAAGCTCCGCACGAACGGCCCCCAGGGCTGAATAGTCTCGCGCTCGCGCCACGGAGGCGCGAGCCCGGCTCCCCGTGCCTTCTGCCCGCGACCGACGCCTCAGAACGAAGAGCTACTCGCCCAGGAGCTCTCAAGGAAGCCCGAGGCGAAGCCGAAGAGCGTCCGGGCGAGGACGCGATCAAAAGCCTCGAGGGGTACGAGGTTCTCGCGCGCGCGAGGGAATGGTTGGGATCAGCCGGGTTCCCGACCTGGTTCTCCTGCGTCGCGACGATGCTCGGCCAGACCTGGGCGAGCGTGCCGCGCAGTGTGCAGCGCGCGATCGGCTGGGCGCCCTCATCGCTGTCGTTCGCCGAAGAGATGCGTGCGACTGCGCGGTAGCCGGTGCAGAAGTCGGCAGCGTGACGGGAGTAGCCGACCACGAGTGCGCGGCGCTTGGCCACCCCCGGCCGCCAGTAGCGCATCGTCACATCGGCCGACGCGACCGGTGGCAGGTCGCGGCCGAACAGGTCGAGTGCGCCCGCCTCGCCGTAGTTGTCCGTTACGATCACGTCTGCTCCCGCCGCGTGGCGCTCCACCAGACGAACGTAGGCGGGCCAGCCGACCTCGGACTGATAGTCGCCGCGTGCCTTGATGATCCCGTGCCGGACAGCCGTTCTCAGGGGCAGTACCGGCAGCGCGATCGGCAGAGTCACCAGGCCGATCACCGCGAACACGACGCTCGCCGCCACGAGCCGCCCACGGGTCGCCCAACGATCGAGCGGGATCGCACCGGCGGCGAGCGCGAACAGCAGCACCGGCAGCGCGTAGTACGACTTGCCTCCGAGCACGAAGTACGCGACAACGGTGCCGACGACCGTCCAGCCGAACGGGCGCAGCGCGCGATCGCGGACGACCGACACGACTCCGGCGACAGCGACCGGAAACGTCACCAGCATGAGCAGGACGACGTTGACGATGAACTGTGGCCTCGTCTCGTCGCTCCCGCTCGGCGGCGGGTTGAGGAACCAGTGGACGCTCGTCCAGCCATGCCGCGCCTCCCAGACCAGGTTAGGGACGAGCAAGACAGCCGCGATCGCCACTGCTATCGGGAAGCCTGACGAGCGCAGGACGTCGCGCCGCCAGACGAGGAACGTCGCGATCAGCAGGGCGAGGACGACCGCGAGCGTGTACTTCGTCTCCAGCCCGATGCCGGCGGCGACTCCGAGCAGCGGCCACGAGCCGCGCCCAAGTGCGAGCCGTAGCGCGAGCCAGAGGACGACCATCGTCGTAAGCTGGTCGAGCGCGACCGGCTGGAACAACAGGTTTGTTCCCAACATCCCTGGCGAGAACCCGATCACTACCGCCGCGAGCGTTTGCGCACGTCGCGTCGCCCCGAGTTCCCGGGCTACGAGGACACCAACCACGACCGTTCCCGCGCTCGCGAGGATCGTGAACGCGCGAAGACCGATCAGCGACCAGCCGAATAGCTCGCGGGCCCAGGCCGCGACCAGTGCCGTCACCGGCGGAAACTCGACGTACCCGCCCTGCAGATGCAACCCGGCAACGCCGTAGTACAGCTCATCGCGGTGCCAGCCGTATCGCCCGGCCACGGCAAACTCCAGCGCGCACTTCAACGCAACGACGACGAGAACAGGCCTGACCGCGAACGGAACGACCGCTTTCACCGCCCGCCTGGATGCACGGCACCAAACCTAGAACCCCCCAGCGACCCTCGCATTCCGGGTCGGAAAGAGACTCGGCCAAATGCGCATCCTCTTCTCCTTTCCATGCTCGAGTTGCGTTCATGTGTCTCGCCGCGCTGCTCGCGCCTGTGAACACGTTGGCTGGCGCGCTTTTTGGCGCTCGGCGGCACCCATTTGGAGAGCTGGGAGCGGTGCTCGGCCACCCACCGATATCCGCGATCGGTGAGTCTGGGAAACCGCGCGAACCCGGCTGCCGCGAGCCGTCCAGCAGGCAAGACTCTCAGCAGCGCTGGCACTGCCGCGCCTCCCGAGTACCGCTCGCCGCCAGGCGAGATCAGGTGCCATGAGGCGACCCGCTCAGCGGGCGTGAGCTCTTGGAGCAGGTCGGCGGCTTCGGATTGCTGCAGTGCGATCGGCTGCAAGCGCGCTGCGCAGTCCCAGCGCAGCAAGGCGGCCAGCAGCCACTTGCAGACGCCGCAGTCCGCGTCGTAGAGGACCGTCCAGCGGCGAGCACCGGGCCGCCACGCCCGCTCGATCTGCCGCATCATCGATGGATACACGATCAAGTGCCGGAATGGCCTGATCGCGGCCATGTAGGCGTTCCCGAACAGGCCGTTAGGCTTCACGAGCACGGCCATCCGGCCGCGGTAGCTTGCGGCGCCGTCGGGACCCAGCCGATGTGCATCACCCCGTGCATGGTCCGGTTGGCGATCTCCGCTGCCCACTCGTCGCCGAGCAGGTAGAGCGACCTGAACGGGAGCCTCCCGAACTCGGGGCCGGCTGGACGTTGCGCAGGTCCGTTGGCAACCGGTCGCGGAGCGTCGGCACCCTGGAGCCGACGCCGGCGTCCGGCTCGTCCCAGCCGAGTAGCTCGCCGACCTTCCAGCGGATCGTCCAGAGCGCGCGGGCGGCGCGAGAGCAGCCCGGGAGGAGCCACCTGCGGCGATCTGTTGCACAAGGCGAGGGAAGTCGTGCGGGCCGCCCGGGGTCGGGAGGGCCCAGACGTCTTCGAGCCGGAAGTCGCGGGTGAGCTCGTGGATCCGCCAGGGCCAGGAAGTGTGCGCGGTGTTCGGGAGCCTCATTCCTGGACCTCCATCCATACAAGTGGTTCTCCTGCCGGTGGACCCACCCGAGCACCTCGCCGCCCTTCCGCCTGATCGCCCAGAGCGTGCGGACGGCGTAGCGCCTCGTGCCGGTTGCTCTCGATCCACACGTGCGAGAGCTCCTGCTGGCGGTGAACGATCTCTAGGCGATTGCGCTCCTGGCGCAGTTCGGTGCCGGTCGTGTCCCGGGTTGGGGCGGTTCAGGCAGGTCGATGATGCGCAGCCAGCTGCCGTCGGGTTGGCGGCGGGCGACCTGGACGCGGATGCCGGCGCCGTCGCGGCGGTGGGTGGCGGTGAGAGCGAGATCGCCGTTTTCGATCGTGGGCAGCGGCTGCTCGGGCTTGAAGGTGAGGGGCTTGCTGAGCATCCGCTGGTAGACGGCGCGGATGGCGTCTCGGCCGCGAGTTGTCTTGCCGGGTGGGAAGGCGAGGACGGCGTCGGGCTCGTAGAGGGCGGCGAGGCCGTCGGCGTCGCCGGCGTTTGCGCGTTCGACGAACAGCCGGGTCAGGTCTTCGGGGGTTGCCGCCTGCTCGCGATCCTGCTCCATGGTGGCTCCTTCCTCTCTCGCCGCGCGCTGACCTCAAGCACTGAATTGTCTTTGACCAGCAAAGTCACCCTTGGCACCTTCCTTAGCAGGGCATACGGCAAGAGTGCGCCAATCAGGGCTTCTCTTTGGGCGCCGCCATCAACTCCTCTGCCTTTTTTCACGATGCGCGTTAGGAGTCCCAAGGGGCCAGCCGGTTGCGGCCCAAATCGATGGGCACCTCACCAAGCCCGTTCTGAGCCGCGATCGTCATTCGGCGAGGGCTTGCATCTCG
The DNA here is from genome assembly GCA_963711545.1 of uncultured Actinomycetes bacterium. Classification (GTDB taxonomy): domain Bacteria; phylum Actinomycetota; class Thermoleophilia; order Gaiellales; family Gaiellaceae; genus 3-1-20CM-4-69-9. The sequence goes on along the minus strand of CAVQEP010000010.1, from coordinate 629,923 downwards.
GGTAGGGTCGCGAGGTGTTCGAGTGAGTCGTGCTCGATCTGCCGGATGCGTTCGTGTGAGAGCCCGAGTCGAAGGCCAATGTGACCGAGCGTCTTGGGTTCGTCTTCGTCGAGGCCGTAGCGAAGGGCGAGCACTTCCTGGTCGCGGTCGGGCAGCGTGGCCAACGCGCGTGAGAGCGCCTGGCTGCGAAGCGAGACTTCGGCTTGCTCCTCGGGCAGGGGTTTGTCTCCGGCGACGAAGTCGCCGACGAGCGCGTCGCTCTGCTTGCCGACCGGCGCGTCGAGCGACGCGGTGGCGCGGGCGGCCGCGCGCACACCGTGGGCCTGCTGGAGCGGCAGGTTCGCCCCCTCGGCGATCTCCTCAAGCGTCGGCTCGCGTCCAAGCTGCGTCAAGAGCGCCCGCTCGGCCCGGTTCATCTTCTGCAGCCGCTCGACGATGTGTACAGGCATCCGGATCGTGCGCGCCTGCTCCGCGAGCGCCCTCGCGGCCGCCTGGCGAATCCACCAGGTCGCGTAAGTCGAGAATTTGTAGCCACGACGCCAGTCGAACTTCTCGACCGCGCGGATCAGACCGAGCGTCCCCTCCTGAATCAGATCGAGAAAGGGCAGGCCCTGGTTGCGGTAGTTCTTCGCGATCGAAACGACCAGCCGAGGTTCGACTCGATCATGTGCTGCTTCGCATCCAGGTCGCCGCGCTCGACCCGCTTCGCGAGCTCGACCTCCTGGGCGGGCCTGAGAAGCGGATGCCGGCCGACCTCGCGCAGAAACAGGTTGAGCGCGTCGGTGGTCGACTCGTATGAGCTCTGAAGCGGTCGGGGCGGCGATTCGCGCTCGGTTCCAGGACGACCTCGATCCCACGCCGGTCGAGCTCGCCGCACAGCGCTTCCGTCAGGAGCGCGTCGAGCTCGTATGCCTCGATCAGCTCGGTCAGCTCGGACTGCCGCATCGAGCCGCTGAACTCGGCGCCCTCGACGAGTCGCTGGACGTCCTCCCGCCGCAGCAGGGTCCCGATCTCGAGCAGAATCGCCTCACGGTGAGACGACGAGCCACCAGTGGTCTGATCCGAGGACATCACACTCCTTTCCTCGGCAGCTAGCACCCACGCGGCGATGGAGACACCTCGGGGCTGATCCGGCGATCTCCTCAGATGAGAAAGTCGCGCAAAGAGGAGAGGAGCGCAGCGCCCGTACCAGCAACAGGCGTTGAGAATCGTCTTCTCGCTGCTGACACCCAACCTACACCTCTTCGCAGGCACCTACGGCAAGGCGCCGAGCACGCCCACTCATCCCGCAAATCGAGAGATCCTCAGTCCGCGAACAAGCCAAACTGACGACCTGATGACCGGGGCACGCGCGGGAGCTTGCGGTGGGGCAGCCCTCCGTCGACGACGTGGAGATCGGTTCGGACAGACCGCGCGACGGGTTCCGGGCTGCGCTTTCTGGAGCACCATCAACCCTCTGCGCGACACCATAAGCCGTTCTGCCTTCCCATTCGCGCTGCGGGACGACGGCAGCCTTGCTTCAGGCTCGAGCGATGCCGGACCAGGTGCAGACGCCAGCGTGCACGCTCTCGTTCGGCGCGCACGGTGGGTCGGGCAGCCAGATCGCCGGCACCAGGTCGCGCCGGGCGAGCTCGGCCAGCACCCAGGCGTCGATCCGATCGGTCTTACACGCGAGTGGCGCCAACCCCTTCACCTTCTGCGCGTCGGCGATCTCGACCTGCCAGCCCGCTAGCTCGAGCCGATCGTGCACGAACCGCGCGCCGTTCATCGCCTCGATCGCCGCGCGGATCGGCTCTCCATGACGATCGAGTCGCTCGGTCAGGCCGCGAAGACCATCACGTCCGGCGGCGACGCGCCCACGTCGACCGTGGTGCCCTCACCACCGAGCAGGTGAAAGTCGAGACGCTTGCGACTGAGATCCAAACCGGCGTACAACATAGCGTGGGGCCTCCCTTCGTCTCTTGAGGACGCGCGGAGCATGACTCCGCGGGAGGCCCTTCTTCATGGCATTCCTTACCATGCGATCCAAACGGCAACCGGTGACAGCCGCTGGCAGGGTTCGGGGCTAGATCAAGCCAATTTCCGGCTCTTCGGAAGGCCGAACGTTTGCCACCGGTTGCGCCCCTTCTGTTCCATAGCTGTTCCATCCCAATAGGCCCAAAAACGCACGCTTTTGGCTTCGGCAACGACCGCAGGTTGAGGTCGGCGACCCCTTCCGTGTAGCGCGAGTGAAGCCATTTTCCGGCGTTCATCGAGGCAAACGTTTGCCAGCGGTTGCGCCCGCTCTGTTCCATCCCAATCGGCCCAAAGACGGGCTGTCTTGAATGTCGTCTGAATCTCGAGCTGCCGGAGCCGCGCCGGGGAGGATCATCGCTGCCATCATCTGAGGGATGGGTTTACGCAGTTCCGCAGGCGGCCGAAAAGGCGGCTCATGCGGCTACCATCGGTATCTCGCCGAGCGCTCGCTCGGGAATGGGGGAGGGTGATGGCGAAGGTTGTGAAGTGTCCAGTCTGCGGCGAAGCGACAGAGGTTCCGAGGTGCGCGTTCTGCGGCGCCGAGCTCGCGACCGGTGCGATTGATCAGGTGCGTGACCGCGCGTTGAGTGATCGTGAGCAGGGGGCGAGTGATCGCGACCAGACGACGAGTGATCAGGATCAGACGTGGTCGGATCACGACCAGACTGCGAGCGAGCGCGACCAACGAAGCGCGGATGAGGATCAGCACGCTGCCGACGATGATTTCGCGGCCGGTGGCGACGCAATCAACTACCACCGGAGCGCTCTGGCGCGGGAGCGGTCGGGTCGGGACCGTGACGCCGTGTCGACGGTGCGCGCTGAGAGTGCCGCGGCGAGGCTGGGAACAGGCGCGGATCGTGATCGGGCTGCCGAGCTTCGTGATCGTGGCGCGGAGGGTCGTGATGCGCTGGCTCGTCTGCACGATTTGCAGGACGACGCGGACGCGAGTCGGGAGGACATTCTTCTGCGGGCCGAGCGCGACCGGGGACGGGCGGCGGCCGATCGCGCCAAGGCAGCCGACGACCGGGCACGGGCGGCGGCCGACCGGGAAGAGGCAGCCCGTGAACGCGCCGAGGCGGGTCGGGACCGCACCAAATCTGCGGACAACCTGAAGCTCGCGACGACGGACGAATTGACGGGGGCATGGACGCGCAAGCTCGGTCTTGAGGAAGTGTCGCGTGAGCTCGAGCGTGCGCGCCGCACGAGGGCTAGGCTCGTGCTTGCATTCGTCGATGTCGACGGCCTCAAAGCGGTCAACGACAGTCAGGGTCATCTGGCGGGTGATGCGCTGTTGCGGCTTCTCGGCGAGACCCTTCGCGCGAATGTCCGCCCCTACGATGTGATTGTGCGCTACGGCGGCGACGAGCTGCTCTGCGCGATGCCGAACCTCGGCATGCGCGAGGCCAAGGCACGCTTCGAGAAGATCGCCGCAGTACTGGCAGCGGCCGATGCGGAACACTCGGTCACGTTTGGTCTTGCCGAGGCGGAGCCCGCCGACAGTCTCCAAGAACTGATTGCCCGCGCCGACGCCGACTTTCTCGAGGCGCGACGCCCACCTACGAGCAACGACTGACCTGCTCTCAGGAGATCGGCCCTCTTTTCAGAGGAGGTACCTCCTAGCCCTGGAGTACGGACCCAGGAGCTTGTGATCCTCAGCACAAATCTTCAGGTACAATTGGGAAGCGCGTGGACCTAGCGCGGAAGCTTGTGGGGTGCGTTAACTCGGTTCCGGCTCGGGGAGATGCGCCGAGAGCCGTAGGGTCGTGCGCCCGTCCCGCTGATTCCGAGGAGTTGTCGTCTGTTCTGGTCGCTTTGCTACCTGGCGTTCCGCTGCGTGCTCGAGACGATTGCCTTGCAGCGGCTGTACGTGCTCTTCTTCATCGAGCTCGGAAGCCGGCCGTTTCATCTGGCTGGCTGCACCGCGAACCCGACCGGAACCTGGGTCACTCAGCAAGCCCGCCAGTTCACCTGGACACTCCATCTGCGGATTTGCAGGGAGATCGGGTTTGCGAACCCTACGCGGCTTGTCGCCGGTGTCAAGATCGCGGCTGGCGCCTGAACTCGTCGCAAGTGGCGGATGCCTGGATCAGCCCCCTGACCAACCTGCAGCCGCCAAGCGCGAGCGGTGGGAACATGTACGTGCAGCGATCACACCGCACCCCCGGCGCGGGCGCGGGCTGGTAGTTCGCCTTCTTCTTCGAGAGACCCCATACCCTTCCCGCCATCCGAACCTCCGGGGTGAGGCTACCTCAGCAGCGGGCGGAGGATGTCCCGTTCGTCGTGGAACTTCAGCGGCGGCGGTCCCGGTGCGGCGTGCCGGGGCAGGCCCGCGAGACGCGGGCCTGCCCTGCGTGAAGCCGGCGGCGTTACGCCCGGACGGCTCCGTTCGTCTTCTTCGCGATTACCTCGCCGAAGGTGATCTTCGGCGCATTCGGAAGCGCGCTCTCCAGCTTCTCGTCGCGCACCCAACTGGATGCGACGCGAGTCGACTCGTCGGCGTGCGCGGACGTGTCGAAGAGGCTGATCGAGGTCATGACGTCGTTGCCGGCCTCGACCAGGAAGTACCCGTCGAACCCGGGTAGAACTGCGACACGCTGCCTCGCCTGAGCGCAGCCGTCCGGATCGTTTTTGCAGCGCTCGGTCCCCACCTGAATGAGACCTTGCCCACCGCCTCGTGCGCGCGTCCTGGAGCTTCTTCAGGTGCTTGCCGCCGAGCACGCGACCGCCCCGCAACGCTGCCGGGCAAGCGTGACGGGTCTCTACTTGCCGCGCGAGGTCTTCTTCGGCCGCTTGGGCTTCGCTGGCGCCTTCACCCCGGTCTGCGCAAGCGACTTCGGCCGCTTCTTTCCCGCCATGTCTGGCTCCTTCCGGTTGACGTGCTCCCGCTGAGACACTAGCGACCGCGGCTACCCCGTCCCGATGCGGTTCGGGATGACCTGGTCGATGATGCCGTGCTGAGTCGCTTGCTCTGAGGTCATGAAGTAGTCGGCTGCGGCTCACAGACGACTGGGCGATACGAGAGGGCCTCTTCGACGGTGCCCACTCAGGCACCTCCGCCACCGTCTTCGGCGCGCTCCCGATCCCGATCGCCGGAAAGACGGGCACCGCCCAGACGCCGAACGGAAGCGACCACTCCTGGTACGCCTCCTGGGCGCCCGCCGACCATCCACGGGTGGTCGTCGTCGTATTGATCGAGCACGGCGGCTTCGGCGCCGAAGCCGCCGCCCCCGCCGCACGCGAAATCTACTCCGCCTTTCTTCCACAAGTAAGAAGAGAGTTAGGGCCTGCGCGCCGACGCGGACGTCTGCCGCTCGAGTGGCCGAGGTAGAGCTAGCGACAGTCAGAAAGGTCGCCAGTATCCGGGTGATCAAACAGTGGGAGCCCGAGGAAAGCACCTCGTGCTGTCAGACCAGCTAGCAGACCTAATGCCTCGTCGCGGACCGGTTGCGGAAGCGAGGCTAAGTCAGCCCGAGGGCTTGAGCGCTCGGCGCCGAGATGTTCGTCCCCCGCGCCGGTCCTAAGAGAGAGAAGTCTCGCGGGTCGCGGCATCCGTAGACGGCCTGGCCCCGAAAGCGGATACTGGCTTGAGGACGCCGGTGGCCAAGTCACGATTCCGAGGGCCTCCCAAGACGCCGCTCATCGCGGTCCTATTCCTTGTACTGATCGCGTCAGCCCGGGGTGGCGCCCTACGACCGCCGATTGGGCCGGGCGGAAAGATCGGCACGATGCGCTTGGCACGCGGCGTGGCCGCGGGAGCCGATGCCAAACTCTTCGACTTCTGCGATCCGATCATCAAACAGCCCGGCAGATACACACGGGTGTGCCCGCGCATACCGCAGTTCCAACGCCTCTTCGTCGGCTACGGCGCCTTCTTCACGGATGCGGCTGAACTCAACGCATATTGGAAGTCAACGCGATGGCAGATGTGGCTCGATGGTCACCGCGTTGCTCTGCCTGCGTTCGGAACTTCAGACCGCACACTCGTCGCGTTTCCGCCCGCTGGCGGAAAGGACGCCACCCTGCGCGAGTGGAGAGTCATGCTCGTCGGGCCAAGCCGCGGAACGCACGCGCTTCGATACCGAAGCCGGACCGGTACCGAAACAACAGACGCGACCTGGATCTTCCGCATCTACAGACCCTGACCTGGGCTTCGACACAATCCTCGCCCCCACCGCGCCGAGATGTTCGTCCCCCGGCGCCTGGCCCGCGCTATCACGTCCTGTACGTCGTCTAGCTGGCGGGCTCGCCCGCGCTGGAATCAAGGAGATCGAGAAGATGGGCCACGGCTGACGCCTCTTCTGTCAGGCGCTCCTGTTCTCCTGGCGCCACTACGGCCCCCGCCTCGATCCTCCCAAGCACTTCCTCGTACCACGCGAGGAACTCGCGGAGCTGCGGGCGGACATCGGGCCGCTGCTCCTCGGGCACCCTCCGAGTGTATGCCCGTTCAGCGCTTGTCGATGCTGATCGCGCCGGAGCCGTCGGCGACCGCTCTGACGGGGAGTAGGTGAGCGGCACCCCAGAGGATCGGGCGGCGCCGGCGGCGTAGGCGAGCAGGTCGTTCACGCGTGCACGCGTGTCGCGTGATCCGCCTCAGCTCACGCTCGATTTCGCGATCGTCGACCGGTGGCTGGCGGAAACGAATGACGAGGACGTTGAGGGCGAGATAGAAAGTCCAGGCGAGCGCGACCCAGATGATCCACGGGCTCCAGTCGCCCGGGTTGTCGTTCGGGCTGAGCCGTTGCGGCCAGCCGCCTGAGCTGAGGTACTCGCTCACTGCCCACACCGGCGTGAGCAAACATCGTGCACCGAACTTCGTCCGCCCGACCCTGACGCGCCACAAAAAGGATCGAGCATGGGCAAGATCCACCGCTGCGCGAACGCCGCCCGACGGGGAAACTGGTAACGCGAACCATGTGGCTGCGAAAGAAAGGGAGGCGGCTCGCCGGCCGCCTCCCGTGACCTGTTAGCCGCTGTGCGCGCTACGCCTTTGTGGCCTTGCCCTCGATCAATGCCTTGCCGTTGCCGATCTGGATCCGGTGCGGCTTCTCCACCTCAGGCTTCGTGACGTGGACTTCGAGCACACCGTCGTCGCAGCGAGCCGAGATTTGCTTCTCAGACACGCCCTGCGGCAGCCCGATCGCCCGCGAGAAGCTGCCATACCGGCGCTCAAAACGGTATAGCCGGTCAGTCGGGACTTCCTGTGAGCGCTCACGCTCGGCGCTGACCGTCAGGACGTCGTTCTCGACCTCGATCGAGACCGTGTCCTTGGGGATGCCGGGCAGATCGAAGGCGTAGACGATCTCCCCGTCTGTCTCCCAGACATCCATGGGCGGAGCCCAGACGCCATGTGTCGTGTTGCTGCCGTTCCCCGCGCCGAGCAGGTTCATGAAGCGGGCCATCTCACCTTGTAGAGCCGTTACCTCACGGTAGGGATCAAAGCGAATCAGGGTTGTCATGTGTACTCCTCTTGTTAAGGCAGGCAGCACTCCGAAGGCGATTGCCTCCAACGGCTGGCCCAGCCGGTGCGCTGAGACGCAGTTCATCGAGGAAGAACAAAGCTGGCGGCTCGACGGATCTGAAGCCCGTCAGCGCTGGCTCGGTGTACCGATGTGAATTTTAGCACAAAGTGGTGCCCGTTCGAGTCCGATTCGGCGGGTAGAACCCAGACCTTGCGCAAAACCAAGTCGCGTCAGCAAGGAGCTTGAACGGATCGGGGTTAGTGCCCGCGTTGACGGGGCGGGCGCGGCCGTAAGAATCGCGCTCTGGGAGCCACTCCGGGTCGGGAGCTGCGAGCGCATCGTCGGATGGCAGGGCCTGCAGGAGGAGGCACTTCAGGTGCTCGCCGGACTCCCGAGCAGATGCGGCCAGTCAGTGTTCTTTGCCGCTTTCAAGATCGCCCCGTGCGGTGGGAAGTTCGCGAAACTCGCCTCAGAACTCGATCGCCTTGGCGTCAGCGAGGCGCGTGCACGTGCACGCGGGAACACTGCCTGGGTCGAGGCGACCTACGATCCCTTCGGCGTCACCTACACGTCCCCGGTCCTCCTCATGGGTGAAGGCCAAGCGTGGAAGGACGATCCGGGCGCGGGCAAGAACATCCAAGCGAAATTCGCTTCTTCGGCAATCTCAGCGGTGCACGCCTGTAGCGGGCTCGACGTCGAATCGGTCTCGCTTCCCGGCGGTGGCAGCGCGGCCGGCCGGCCGAGAATCGTGGTCGCAGTGTCGACCGCCGACACATCCCGGAGCACGTGCGGGTGGAACACCGCGCGACGAAACGCCGCGACCGCGCGATCGCGACTCAGCTCCAGCTCGGCAGCCCCTTCCACGTAGTCGAACACTGAGCGCGGCGTCCGTCGCCGCGCCAGACGTTCGAAGTCCGCGACCGTACGCACACGGCTCCATCGGTCGGTCGTGCGACGCCGGAACGTCGGTCCGACGAAGCGCGCGACCTCCGACGCTCTCGGAAGCCGCCGCTTCAGCCCGGCCATAGTCCAATTCTACGGTGTATGCATCACAGGCACGCGGCCGGCGCGCGTGTAGAGGTCAGTTTGAACAAAGGAGCTTCTTGGAGAGCGTGTGCGAGATTTCGGCGGGTGGCCGTGTTGGGCCTAAGCTGCCGATGGAGGCGAAAAGTGCTGTGTGTGCGAGCCAACGGTTGCCCCGCGTTACCTGAGGCTCCTTTTAACGCAGTCGTGGATCAGGAACCGCATCTGTGCGAACAGGCCAGTGAAGCTCCAGCCCCAGCGCATGCTCGATTGCTCCGTCACCGACGACGCCGTGCTCGTCGAGCCAGCCGGATGGTGGGAAGGCGTGCCCGGACTGGCGGAGCGGATCGGCCGCTCAGGGGAACCCTGATCACCCCGCCACAAGCCGGCCTCTCCCAACTGAGCTAACCGCCCCTGCGGGACGGGGAAGTCTAGCCGACCATCAAGAGCGTCGGATCGACCGCGACGTTCCGGTACCGAAGCTCGAAGTGCACATGCGTTCCCGTGCACCAGCCCGTGCAGCCGGCGACGCCGATCAGTTCACCGGGCCGGACCAGCTCTCCGACGTGAGCGAGCGGCTGCGAGAGATGCGCGTACAGCGTCGAGTACCCTGCGCGCAGCTGGACGATCACAACGTTGCCGTAGCCGTCATAGCCCGGGATGTTTCCCACCTGAGTGACCACGCCCGCGGACGCGGCGCGCACGTCGAGCGAGCGGAGGATCCCGATGTCGAGGCCCGGGTGCCAGCGCGAGCCGTCCTGTCCGAAAGGCGACGTGATCGTGCCCTCTGCCGGCCAGTCCAGCGACAGCTGCCAGCCGGCGTTCGTCTGCGCCGCGGCCGCTCCGGGAAAGAGAAACGCCGCTATCGCGGCGCACAGTGCCCACCTCATGAGGCGGCCAGCCTAGCAGCAGGCCCGGATCAGAAGATCTCGGGGCACCAGGGATGGCGGTCCCAGCGGAAGAGCGAATCCGCCCGCGCGACGGCGCCTTCCCTCAGCTCGTCGACCCGTCCGGCCCGATGGAGCTGCGCGAGCGAGATTCCGCCGAGGAGTGCCGAGCCGAGCGATTCCACAGGCACAGCCAGGTCAGCGGCCTCGCCGGTCCGGGCCGCCACGCCGCCCTCGAGCTTCCAGCGGCCGGTATTCCACGGGCAGAAGTCGTCGGCAACCTCGAAGACGATCGCACCGTGATCCGCGTACGTCCTCCCCGAGAGAGCCGCACCGACATCGACCAGACGCACCCAGATCCCGTCGCCGGCCCGGTAGCGCATCCTGCGCGGAGAGGCGAGCAGGAGGAAGAGCGGATGGTCGGGAGGAAGCAGCGAAGCCTTGAAGGTCGCCACCAGGTCGACTGCGAGCAGGTAGGTCCAGAGCTCGCGGTGGGCCTCGGGGGTTTCCCCGAGGGCCTCGACGATGCGTAGCTCGGCGGAGGAAGCCCCGTCGGTGAAACCAGGCTTGTGCCGGTACGAGGCATACCCCTCGACCGTCCCGCCTCGCTCGTAGACCACCCACCGCTTCGGGCCGGCACCCTCGCGCCGCTCTTCGGGATCGGCGACCTGACGGTTCTCCCACCACATCGGGTTGCGGGAGAACATCCCGGGCCACTGCGCCCGCACGCGGTCGTACACCGGCGGCAACGTCTCGAGCGCTTGGTCCGGATCGACGAGCCTCACCATCCCGCGGGGCGCGACAGACTCGGCGAACGCCGCGTGCTCGCGCCGCAGCGTGATCTCGCCGCAGAACGAGGCCATGCCGTAGCCGAAGCGGCCGTAAATCGACTCCTCCGACGCCCAGAGAGCGGCGAGGGGCTCCCCGCGCTCGTGCGCGGCATCGAGGTGCGCGCGCATCAGGGAGCGCAGCACGCCGCGCCGTCGATGCGTCGGGAACACGCCGACAACGGTGGTTCCCGCGGTCGGGAGCGTGCCCCCCGGAACGGTGAGATCGAAGGCAAACGCGCCGGCCCCGCCGACGACGGCACCGTCCTCCCAGGCGCCGTGCATCCGCTCGAACGTCATCTGGTCGGCGAAGCGCTGCATGCGGTCATCGGTCGGCGTCATGCCGAAGTACTGTCCGATCGCGAAAATGGCAGCGGTGAACTCGCCGAGGTCTTCGACCGGCCGGACGTCGAACGCCATCAGAAGTCGTCGGGACAGTAGGGCCGGCGCGAGACGCGGAAGAGCGCCGACGCGCGATCGAGCGCGCCGCTCTTCAGCTCGCGCACGCGCTCGGCGGCGGCGAGTTGGTGGAAGTCGAACCCGCCGAGATATGCCGACGCGAGATCGGCGCAGTCCAGCTCGAGCTCGGCGGCGGCGTCCGTCCGCTCAAGCTCGGCGCCGACGCGCCAGCGGCCGGCGTTCCACGGACAGAACTCGTCTCTCACGTCGAGCACGACGGAGTCGTCCGCCGCATACGTGCGGCCGGCGAGTGCGGCTCCGAGGTCGACGAAGCGCAGCCACAGGCCCTCGAAGACCTTCAGCTGGAGGCTGCGCGGATCCTGCACCATGAGGAAGAGCGGAGACCCAGGGTCGTGCGGGCCCCGGACACGTGTGATCAGGTCGATGCCGAAGAGGTAGCGCCAGATCTCACGTGTCGCCGCCGTCGAGCTCGCCACAACCTCGATGACGCGGGCGTAGCTCTTCGAGAATCCATCCTCCCAGTCCATCTTGATGCGGTAGATCGCGTACGCGACCGGCTCGTTGTCGAGCTCGATCACCGCCGTGTACTTCGGGCTCGCCCCGTGCCGCCAGTGCTCCGGGTCCGCGAGCCGGTAGTTCTCCCACCAGGCGTCCGTTCTTGCGAGGAAACCGGGCACGTCCCGCCTCACCCGCTCGTGGACGCGTGCGCAGAGCTCACGTGCCTCCTCCCCGTCGACGATCCTCGCCGCGCCGATCGGGCCCGGATCGTCGCGGAAGGCGAAACGCGCGCGGTCGGCGTTCAGGTTGAAGTCCGGAGCTGCCATCCCGTAGCCGAACCGGCCGTAGATTGCGGCCTCGGAGGCCCAGAGGATCGCGAGCGTCTCGCCGCGCTCACGAAGGTCGTCGAGCTGGTGGCGCATCAGGCGTGTGAGGACTCCGCGCCGGCGGTGGCTAGGCAGGACTGCGACCCAGGTCACTCCGCCCGCATCGAGCTCGCCGCCGGGCACCGTCAGCCGGAACGGAAACGAGGCCGTGGTTCCGACCGGCCGTCCGTCGGCGTATGCCGCCAGGAACCGGTCGCGCGGCAGCATCTTGCTATGCCGCTCGAAGTCGTCGTCCCGGTCCTCCGCCGCGAAGACGGTCAGGGTTGCGCCCATCGCCTTGCGCATGTCGTCGTCCGCTTCGGGGCTCCGGATGTCGATCTCCACGGCGCGCGAGCCTACGAGATGCGCTCGAGGGGCGCGTAGTCGAGCATCAGGCGCCGCTCAATGCCGTCCGAGAAGCGAACCGTCACGACGCCGCCCGCCTCGATCTGGATCACAACGCCTTCCCCGAGTGTCCCGTGGCGGACAGAATCCCCCGTGGAGAGCGTGGGAATGTCCTCGCGCGGTGCCACTCCCGCGGCTCCGTAGGAAGACCAGGAGGCGGGCCGGAGCCGTTCGCGCTCGACCGAGCGCGGCAGCTCGTCGAGGAAGCGTGAGGGCAAGTTGTAGCCCCGCGAGCCCCAGAGCGACCGCGACGACGCGTGCGTAAGCGTCAGGTGCTCCATCGCCCGGGTCATCCCGACGTAGCAGAGCCGCCGCTCCTCCTCGATCCCCTGCTCCTCGATCGAGCGGGCGTGCGGGAAGATCCCCTCCTCCATTCCGAGTAGGTACACGGCGCGGAACTCGAGGCCCTTCGCGTTGTGGAGCGTCATCAGGGTCACGAGACTGTCGCCGCGGATGGCGTCCTGGTCGGAGTAGAGGGAAATCTCCTGCAGGAAATGCGAGAGCGACGGCTCGTCGGCGGACTCCTGGTACTCGCGAGCGACGCCGACGAGCTCCTGGAGGTTCTCGATTCGCCCCTCGGCCTCGATCGTGCGCTCGGCCTCCAGCGCCTCGAGATAGCCGCTGCGCCCGAGTGTCCGCTCGACCAGCTCGGCGACGGGCAGCTCGAGCGCTCCCGACTGGAGCGACTGCATCAGCGTCCGGAACGAGTTGACCGCTCGGAGCGGCGCGGCGCCGACACCGGCTTCCTCGGCGAACTCGGTCGCCTCCCAGAGGGATCTTCCCTGTGCGTCGGCCCAGGTCTGCAGCCGGGCGAGGCTCGAGTCGCCGATGCCGCGCCGCGGCCTGTTCGCGATGCGCTGCAGCGAGACGGCGTCGTACGGGTTGTCGATCGCCTGGAGGTAGGCGATCGCGTCCTTGATCTCGGCGCGCTCGTAGAAGCGCGGGCCGCCGATCACCTGGTAGCCGACGCCCTGCCGGACGAGGACGTCCTCGAGCACCCGGGACTGCGCGTTCGTCCGGTAGAAGACGGCGATCTCGTCGCCCGAGAACCCCTCTTCTCCCAGCGCGGCGATGCCGGCTGCGACGAAGCGGGCCTCGGCATGCTCGTCCTCGACCTCGATCACGCGCACGGGATCGCCGTCGCCGAGCTCCGACCAGAGCTCCTTCGGCTTGCGCTCGCGGTTGTTCGTGATGACGCCGTTCGCTGCCTCGAGGATCGAGTTGGTCGAGCGATAGTTCTGCTCCAGCGCGATCGTGCGCGTGCCAGGGAAGTCGCGCTCGAAGTCGAGGATGTTGTTGATGTCGGCCCCGCGGAACGCGAAAATCGAGTTGTGCGTCACGATCCCGTTCGCGACGAAGTTGTGCGTCTGGTCGACATCGATGTCGTAGACGGGATCCGCGAGCTCGACTGATTCGACGCTCGACACGACATCGAACCCGCCCCGTTCGTCCACCATCAGCATTCCCGGACGCACGGACGCCGCTGGCATGAACGGAAGCGAGTTGCTGTCCTTGGCGAGCAGTCCGCTACGGGCGCCGAGCCTTGCTGTGAACCTCACGGAGACGTCGACCGCTTCCTCGATCCTCTCCACGGTCTCGATCAGCGTCCCGAAGTCGGAGTGTGATCTCTCGATTCGCCAGCCAGGCGACCCCTTGTACGCGGGCCGGATCGAGAGACCGGTCGACTCGAGTGCCCGCCGGCCTTCTTCGTCGTAGCCGAAGAGCGAGATCCGGTGGAGCGTTCGCTCGCCCCGCGGATCCCCGCACAGCGTGACTGTCAACCTTCGCCGGACGCGCTTGCCCGACGTGGTCGTCGCGGCGCTGAAATGAGGGTGGTCGAAGCTCAGACCGTGGTCGCGCTTGAAGCCCGCAAAATGCGTGTGCTCCGACGTCGAGACGACTCGTCTTCCACGTTCGGTCGTGATCGCGATCCCACGGCGCCGCAATGAGCGATGCACGCGTGTGACCCGGGCGGCCTTGAAGATGCCGCTGCCGTAGCACGACAGCACCTCGTCGCCGACCCGGATGTCCTCGATCGGCTTGGTCGAACTGTCGGCCATGGTGATGAGCGTCCCGGCGACCACGCATTGGTCAGGATCGCCCACGGCGCAGACGTTTCCATGTTTCTCGGCCAGGAGCTGGAGCAGCCGGTACTGGGCGTGGTTCGTGTCCTGGTACTCGTCCACGAGGATGTAGCGGAAGGCTCTCTGCCACTTCTGCAGCGCGTCCGGGAAGCGCTCGAGCACGTCGACGGTGAGCATGAGGAGGTCGTCGAAGTCGACAGCGTTCGAGGTGAAGAGCTTGCGCTGGTAGAGGTGGTAGACGTCGGCGACCGTCTGGTCGTAGAAGGACTGCACCTGCCCGGCGTAGTCGTCGGGGTGGACGAGCCGGTCCTTCGCGTGCGAGATCTGGTTGTGGATGCCGCGCGGCGTGAAGCGCTTCGGATCGCGCTCGAGCTCCTCCAGGCACTGCTTGACGAGGCGGATCTGATCGGCCTGGTCGTAGATCGTGAAGTTCGAGCGGTAGCCGAGCCGCTCCGCCTCGCGCCTGAGGATCCGGCCGCAGGCGGCGTGGAAGGTGAGGATCCACAGGCCGCGGCCGCTTCGTCCGAGCAGGCGCTCCAGCCGTTCCCGCATCTCGCCGGCCGCCTTGTTCGTGAACGTGATTGCCAGGATCTCGTTCGGCTTGGCGCCGATCGCGTTGATCAGATGCGCCACGCGGTAGGTGAGGACGCGCGTCTTGCCGGAGCCCGCGCCCGCGATGACGAGAAGCGGCCCTTCGGTGGCGAGGACGGCCTCGCGCTGGGCGGGGTTGAGGTCGGCGAGGTACTGGTCCGGCGACGCGACGGCCATGCGCCGATGCTAGCGGCGCCCCTTGGAGGCGGGCGGGACACGTCCCGCCCAGGCGGGCTTCGTCGGCCCGCGCGAATAGGCTTCCACGTCGTGCGGCTCGCCCTCATGATCGAAGGCCAGGAGGGTGTGACCTGGACGGACTGGGTTGCGCTCGCCTCAGCCTGCGAGGAGCACGGCGTCGAGGCGCTGTTCCGCTCCGACCACTACGTCTCCGGATTCGACGAGACCCGCCCTGCGCTCGACGCCTGGACGACGATCGGCGGTCTCGCCGCGCACACGACCCGGCTGCAGCTCGGCACCCTGGTCTCGCCGGCGACCTTCCGGCACCCCGCGGTGCTCGCCCGTGCGGCCGCGACCGCAGACGAGATCTCCGGTGGCCGAATCACGCTCGGAATGGGAGCCGGCTGGATGGAGCGCGAGCACGCGGCCTACGGCTTCACCTTCGGCACCGCCCGGGAACGGGTCGCAAACTTCGGGGAGCAACTCGAGATCGTCCATCGCCTGCTTCGCGAGGACCATGTCGACCACTCAGGCGAGCGGTACCGGCTGGAGGACGCGCCGGGCCTGCATCGCCCCGCCTTGCCGCTCCTCGTCGGCGGCAGTGCCAAGCCGGGGACGACGACACCCGCCGTCCTGTTCGCGGACGAGTACAACGCGCTCTTCGGCACCCTCCCCGAGATCCGGGCCGAGGAGAGACGTGCTCGACGAGGCGTGCGAGCGCGCCGGCCGCGACCCCGCGACGCTGACGTACTCCCTGATGGCCCCGTGCGTCCTCGGCCGCGACGAGCGCGAGGTGCGCAACTCGGCGAGACGGATCGGCGAGCGCTTCGGGCGCAACCCGGAGGAGGTGATCGAGCGCTACGGCGAGCGCGGCCCGGTGGGCACGCCCGATCAGGCGGTCGAGCGATTGAAGGAGATCGAGGCCATCGGCTACGAGCGGGTGATGCTCCAGCACCTCGACCACCGTGACCTCGACACGGTCGCGCTGATCGGGCGAGAGCTCGTGCCGGCGCTCTCCTGACCGACAGCACGCGTGCGCAGCATCGTCGAGCGGCTCTTCCCGAATATGTCGAGGGGGCGCCGCGCGGTCCTCGACTGGATCGTGACGATCGCGTTCGCCGTGCTGATCGTCCTCGGCGTCAAGAACTGGGTCGTCAACCCCTACCGGATCCCCTCGCCGTCGATGGAGCCGACCCTCCACTGCGCACGACCCGAGCCCTACTGCGAGGCCTCGAGCTCCGACCGGATTCTCGCCAACCGCTTCATCTACCGCTTCCGGGATCCGCACCGGGGCGAGATCGTCGTCTTCCACACGCCGCCCGCCGCGAAGAGGGAATGCCCGGGCGACATCTTCGTCAAGAGGATCATCGGCCTTCCCGGCGAGGCGTGGTCCGAGCGTCGCGGCTTGACTTACATCGACGGCCGCCTCCTACCAGAGCCATACCTCCGTGCGGGCCGACGCGACGCTCAGACGAAGACGATGCGAGACATCCCGCCTGTCGGAACGCTGCAACGCATCCCGAAGGGCATGTACCTCGTCGAGGGGGACAACCGCAGCCACTCGTGCGACTCCCGAGTCTGGGGGCTCGTGCCGCGAAAGAACATCATCGGCAAGGCGTTCCTCATCTACTGGCCGCTCGGCCGGATCGGCGTCCCTTGAAGCGAGAGCCCCGCCGTAGCGGGGCTCTCGAAGCGAAGCTGATGGTCGTCGCGGCCTAGTAGTCCTCCCGGACGACGCGGCGCCGACCCTCCGCCGGGCCGCCGAAGCCGCCCCAGCTCGACCAGAAGATGAGCGAGAAGAGCGCGCCGACTGCGCCGACGATCAGAAGGATCCAGCCGATCGTGTGCACCTCGATGCCGCTGACGGTCGCGTTGACCGCCCAGACGAGGATCGCACCGACGGCGACGAGTAGAAGACTGACTCCCATACCCATGGTTTCGGTTCTCCTTTGCGAAAGACTCGGCGGAGGGGATCTCCCCGGTCTGAGGGGACAACGCCGAAGCTCGCGAAAGAGATACGGCCTTTCAGGCGGGAAGCTCGAGCGCCCTCGTGGCGTGGAACGCGGACGCGAAGCGCCTGTCGTGCGAGACGAGCACGATTGTTCCCGGGAAGCGCTCGAGCGCGCGCTCGAGCTCCTCGATGCCGGGAACGTCGAGATGGTTCGTCGGCTCGTCGAGCACGAGGCAGTTCACGTCGCGCGCGGCGAGCAGCGCGACGAGCACCCGCGTGCGCTCGCCCGGAGAGAGCGAGGCGCCGTCACGCATGACGTCGTCCGCTCCGAGGCCGAACTTGGCAAGAAGCGTGCGGGCCGTCTCGTGGCGTCGCCCCCGCCGCGGCGGTGAAGGCCTCGAGAAGCTGACCGCGCGCGAACTCGTCCCGGTGCTGCGCCACTTCGCCGAGCACGACCCCGGGCCCGATCCGCCGCGTTCCGGCGGTGAGCGGCAGGCGACCGAGGAGCGCGTCGAGGAGCGTCGTCTTGCCGCTCCCGTTCGGTCCGAGGATGACGAGCCGGTCCGCCCACGAGAGCTCGAGGTCGAGCGGGCCGAGGCGGAAATCGCCGCGCTCGACGACGGCGCCCTCGAGCTGGACGACGACGTCGCCGCTTCGCCGGCCCCGCGTGAGATCGAGCCGAAGCTCCCACGGCTCGTACGGCTTCTCCGCCTGCTCGAGCCGCTCGATCCGCCCGCCGATCGACTTCTTGACGTCCTTCGTCTTCTTCTTCTTGCGCCCCTGGCCGTAGCCGCGCTTCTCCCACTCCTGCATCCGCCGCAGCTGATTCTGGAGACGCGCCTTCTCGCCCTCGTACGAGCGGTACGCGGCCGACTGCTGTTCCTGCGCGGATGCCCGCGCCCGTTCGTAGTCGCTCCAGCCGCCGGAGAACTCCCGTGCGCTCCGCGTCCACTCGTCGAGCTCGACCATGCGACCGACCGTTCGGTCGAGGAAGTCACGGTCGTGCGAGACGATCACGGCCGCGCCGCGCAAGTCGCGGACGAAGCGCTCGAGCCGGTCGAGGCCGGCGAAGTCGAGGTCGTTCGTCGGCTCGTCGAGGAGGAACACGTCGAAGCGCGCGAGCAGGACCGCGGCCAGCCGGGCGCGCGCCGCCTCGCCTCCCGACAGCGACGCGAGCGGCGCGTCGAGTGGAACGGTGAGGCCGAGCTCGGCACACACCGCTCGCGCCCGTGCATCGAGGTCGTCGCCGCCGAGCGCCAGGAACCGCTCGAGGGCGGCGGCGTGGTCAACCGCCGCCCCGGGCTCGGCCTCGAGCCGATCGGCGAGCCCATCCAGGCTCTCCTCCGCCTCCGCGACTCCGGTCCGGCGCGCCAGGTAGTCGCGGAACGTCTCCTGCGGCCCTGCGTCGGGCTCCTGAGGCAGGTAGCCGACCGTGAGGTCGGGCGGCACGCGGCGCACGGTGCCCGCGTCGGCGTGCTCGAGACCGGCCAGGATGCGGAGCAGCGTCGACTTGCCGGCGCCGTTCGGGCCGACGAGCCCGATGCGGCTCCCAGGCGACACGACCAGGGTGACGTCGCGTAGCACGAGCTGCCCTGCATGGTGCTTCGTGATGTTCGCGGCGGTGAGCGTGCCGCTCGGGCGTTGCATGGGGACCTTCTAGCGCAGCGGAAACGGCTTGCGGGCAAGTGCCGGCAGCACCTGTGCCGTCACCCAGACCGGCGTCGTCACGTAACGGGAGCTGTAGCGATAGCTCCCGTCGAGGCGGCGAAGGCCAGCGAGGTACGAGAAGGCGCGCCCGGGCGGAGCGGCGCCTGCAGCCACGAATGCCTGCACCACGACGGCCGTGGACTGCGCATCCGATCCCCGCCCGCGTGTGAGCTCGAAGCCGCCGTCCCGGCGCTCCAGGGTGCGGAGGAACGACAGGGCCCGCGACACGGGACGGCCGCGGACCCCGGCCGCCCAGAGCGCCTGAACCGCGAAGGCGGTGTCGTTCGAATCGGGGCTGACGCCGCGCGCCCAGCCGAAGCCGCCCTTCGCCGCCTGCGAGCCCAGGACGTACGTGACGAGAACCCTCGACGCGGTGCGCTTCGCCTGCCGAAGCGCGAGCAGCTCCCAGATCGCCTCGTTGACCGCCCGAGGGCGAGCGGGCAGGCGCGCGAGCAGTCCGTTCGGGTCTCCCCCGAGTGCCGCCTCCGCGACCGCGATCAGGGCGATCGAGGTGGGCGTGTCGAGCTTGCTTTCGTTCGCCTCCAGGTAGGCGAGCGCGTTGCCCGTGTCGGCGCCCGCGGCACGCAGTCCGAGCGCCGCCCACGCGGTCAGCGCAGGCGACGGACCTCCCTTCGCTTCCGCGACCCCTCCGTCGGGCAACTGATGCGAGCGAACGAACGATGCGGGTGTCACCGCGAGCGCCGCCGCCGCCAGCAAGGCCGCTATGCCCATATGACCTCCGCCCGCAGACGCCGGCTGTAACGGACGAGCAGCCGCCTCAGCTCCGGCCCCGCCACGAGCGCGATCACGACGTTGCCTACGCCGTGCGCGAGGTCGAACGGAAGGCCGCGGCCGTGGACCGCGACGAAGGTCTGCCAGGTGTGCTGGTCGTAGAACGACAGCCAGGTCCAGACGTCCATGAACGCGCTGAACGCAACGCCGAGGACGAAACAGAACACCGCGAGGGCGAGCCTGCGCCGAAGCAGCGGGGCGGCGAGCGCGCCCGCGACGCCGCACGCGCCCCAGCCGAGCATCTGCCACGGCGTCCACGACCCCTGCCCGAGGAAGAAGTTCGAGACGAACGCGGCCACGACGCCGACGGCGAAGCCGCTGCGCGCGCCGAGCGCGATCCCGGCCACGACGGCGATCACGGTCACCGGCTGCACGCCCGGAATGGCGGCGAAGAGGACGCGGCCGGCGGCCGCGGCGGCTCCAAGGGTCGCGATCAGCACCAGCTCCTTGGACGAGTCGGGCCGCCGCCCCAGCCAGGCGATCCCCGCCGCGAGCAGCGCGAAGGCAACCAGCAGCAGCGACAGTCCGTCGTTGGACGCGGCAACGGCGATCCACAGGGCCGCGGCGAACGCGACGGTTCCGACCGTCACCATCGCCGCTCTAGGCATAGACGCGCTCCCGCCCGAGCACGATCGTGCGGTCGGCGACGCGGCACGCGAATTCCTCGTCGTGCGTGACCAAGAGAGTCGCCCGCCGCGCCGCGTTGCGGCGAAGCAGTGCCGCGAGCTCGCCCTTTCGCGCGGGATCGACGCCGCGCGTCGGCTCGTCGAGCACGAGCAGGTCGGGCTCGGTGACGAGAACCGAGGCGAGCGCGAGCCGTTCGCGCTCGCCGCTCGAGAGATCGCGGGGATGGCGCGACTCGAGGCCAGAGAGACCGACCTGCGCGAGCTCGACTCCTGCCCGGGCGCGGTCGCCGCCCACGCCGAGCGCCGTCTCTTCGTCGACCCGCTCGCGAACGCAATACCGGCTCGGATCCTGGAGCAGCATGCCGGCGCGGCCGCGCCGCTCAACGCTCCCGCCGTCCGGGGTGAGCAACCCGGCTGCGACCTTCGCGAGCGTCGTCTTGCCGCAACCGTTCGGCCCGGCGAGCGCGACGATCTCGCCGCGCCGAAGCTCGAGGTCGATGCCGTCGAGGACCGGCAGGCCGGGTCGGTATGCGAAGCTCACGCCGTGGAGGCTGCAGATCGCCTCCCCGACGTCGCCCTCGTCTTCGAGCTCCGCAAGCCCGAGCCAGACCGGCCTGTTCGCGCCGAGCCAGGCCTCGGCCTCGGCGACGGGCGCGTCGAGAAGCAGACGGCCGTCCTCGAGGAAGATGACCCGGTCGGCCTGCTCGAGCACTCGTGCCGGGCGCTGCTCCGAGATCAGCGTCGCGACTCCTGACCGGCCGACGAGCCGCAGGAAGTCGTCGGCCGCCTCGGGATCGAGCTGAGAGGTGGGCTCGTCCAGGAGGAGCAGGCGCGGGCGAAGCGCCAGCGCCGAAGCGAGACAGATGCGCTGGAGCTCTCCGCCGGAGAGCTCGGCCACCTGCCGCCCGGCGAGGTGCGCGGCCCCGACCGCGGCCAGCGCTTCGTGCGCGCGTGGCATGAGCTCGTCGGGTGCCACTCCGAGGTTCTCGAGGCCGAACGAGACCTCGCAAGCCACGCCGTTCAGCACGACCTGCTCCTCGGGATCCTGGAAGACGGTCGCAACCGTGCCTGCCAGGTCGGCAGGCCGGATGCGGCGCGTGTCCCGTCCGTCCACCGCTACCCGCCCCTCGAACCGGCCGCCGTGGAAGTGCGGCACCAGCCCCGCGAATGCGCGCACCAGCGTCGACTTGCCCGATCCCGAGGGGCCGAGCAGCGCGACGCGCTCGCCCGCCTCGATGCTCACCGAGACCTCGCGCAGGGCGGGGGCCGGGGCGCCGGGATAAGTGAACGTCACCCGCTCCGCGCTCGCTAGAGCCACAGGGCCCCCGCGACGACGATCGCGATAGCGCTGACGACACCGACGACGTCGACCGGACGCCACCGAGGCGTGGGAATGCTCGTGCGGCCGGGACGCCCGTAGCCCCGGGCCTCCATCGCCTCGGCCAGGTTGAGCCCACGTTCCAGGGATCCCGCCAGGAGCGGTGAGAGGAGCGCCGCGCGCCGGCGCACGCCCGCGACCTCGATGCCGCGGCCGCGCAACGCCTCCACGAGCCCGAAGGCGTCGCGCTCCAGCGTGGGCATGAGGCGTGTTGCAAGAGCGGCCGGCCGTGCGAAGCGCACGGACTGCAGCAGGCGATCGTGGTCGAGGAGGAGCGCATAGGCGGCGAAGGCGAGCCCGACCGAGGAGAGCCGGAGCGCGTTCAGCGCGGCGCTCGAGATCTCCTCGCGGGTGACGTCGATCTGCCCCAGCACCGGGATGATCGGCCCCGTCCAGAGGGGGTGTGAGCCGAGCGTCTCGACGAAAGGCGTGATCACGAAGAGCCCGAGCGCCGAGATCCCCGTGCCGACGAGGTAGAGACGCCGGCCGCCGCGCGGCGCCCGCAGGCAGAGGCCGAGCAGGATCGCAGTGATCACGCCTGCAGCCCAGACATGCGTCGCGAGAAGCCCTGCGGTCGCGAGGGCGCCCAGCAGCGCGACCGCAGCGGCGGGCCTCAACGCGGCACCTCGTACCTGAGCCTGGCGAGCCGCTCGAAGTTCGGGGCGCAGTCCACCGTGTAGAGGATCGGCGCGCCGGGCCGGCCGTCTCCGAATCGGAAGCCTGCCCGGATGCTCGGGCTGTCCGTCGCTCTCCGGCACGTCAGGCGGAGGACGTTGGATTGCGGGCCGATCGGCCTCCCGACCACGAGAGTGCGCGCGTGCAGCCGCTTGCCGAGGACCAGCGCCTGCGTGCGGGTCGAGTCGTCGTACTGCACGACCGCCGGCCGGCGGTGGCCGTCGAACCCGTTGACGAACGGCTGCGGGAACGCGCCCACGACCACCGGCGCGCGCATCCGACTCACCCACGAGCGGTAGTCCCACCACTCGACGTCACCGCTGCGCAGGCGATACTCGGCAGCGCCGCGATCCGCCTCGTAGCCGTTGACGAAGTAGAACCAGTCGCGCCGCCGGGACGACGAGCCGGCAACTCCGTCGATCGCCTGCACGAAGCGGCCGCCGTAGCGGGTGTCGATGTGGGCGACGCGGTCAAGGGCTTGCATCGCGGTGAGCCCGGCCGGGACGCGCTTCTGCAGCATCACGTGCGCCCCCTCGTCACGGGTGATCCAGATCGTCGCGGTTCCGCTGTGTGCGCCGCCGCAGCCGGCCAGAGCTGCCACGACGAGGACGAGGGCCGGCCGGCTCAAGGCGCGGCATTCGAGCGCACCGCCCCGCCGAGGGTCGCACGGACGAGTAGTCCCGTGTGCTTGCCCACACAGCCGACCGCCGCCTGGGCCGCACCCTGCGTGCGAACGGTGCGCTTGCCCACCCGGAGCACGGCGCCGAGTGCGGGCGTGAGCGTCCCGTTGTCGTCCTGGAGCTGCACCCGGTAGCACGACGCCTTGCCGACCCGCGACAGCACGAGCGTCTTCGGACCGCCGGCGATGCCGAACTGCGCCCAGTACCAGAGCACGGAGTCGCCGGCCTTCAGCCGCACCTGGTCGGCCCCGACCGGGGGCAGGACGCCGTTCACCTTGAACACCCAGCCGGTCTGCCCGACGGCGGGATACCGCCCGATCTGATCCACGTACGACCCGAAACCGGCGACGGCGACGTGGTAGTAGAACTCGCCGAGGACGCTCGCCGACTCGAGAGCGTCGAGGGCGTTCTCCGGCAGTGCGTTCGCCCGGGGCGACGTCACGTCGATTACCGGCGCGGTCGAGCCGAAGATCGTCCGATCCCTGCCTTCGACCCGGACGTGAACCTTGAGCGCGAGGGCGCTGGGGACGACGAGCAGCGCCGCGGCGAGCGCCGCCACGAGCGCGGTGAGCCTGTGGGACACGAATCCTCCTTCCGCGAGGGGTTCGAGCTGGCCGGCGGCGGAGGTCTTCTGACTCGGGGCGCCCTCCCCACGCCGCCTTCCCGGCCCGAGGGCCAGTGGCACGTGGCGCGGGAGCATCTCCCCTCACAGCGGCGGGACCGTTCCGGATTTGCACCGGATTCCCTTGCCGCTCGCCGGTTTGTCGGCCGGAGACTAGCATCGGGCCGCGATGGCCCGATCGCGCGCACTCACCCTCTGGCTGCCGGTCGTCGCGTGGGCCGCCGTCATCTTCGCCTTCTCGGCGGTGCCGAGCCTGTCGACGGGCCTCGGCACCTGGGACACGGTTCTCAGGAAAGGCGCGCACATCACCGAGTACGCGATTCTCGGCGCGCTGCTGTATCGCGCTCTGCGACGGGAGCAAGTCGCGCTCGCGGCCGGGATCGCCTACGCGGCCACCGACGAGTTCCATCAGCACTTCGTTCGCGGGCGGCACGGGTCCCCGGTCGACGTCGCCATCGACGCAGTCGGCGTAACGCTCGGCATGCTCGTCTGGCTCCGGCTGCGCGCGCGGTGAACGGCTTCGCCGTCGACCTCGCCGCGCTCGGCGACACCGATCCGCTCTGGCGTGACTGGCTCGACGATGCGCGCCGCCGGTTCAAGATCGACGGCGCGTCACTCGACGACGAGCTTCCCAACTGGCGCCAGCTGCTCGAGCGCTATGCGGAGGAGCGGGCGCCGGTCTACTTCCGCCGCGACGCCGACGTCACGGAGGCGCTGCGCCGTCTACATGCGCACGGAGCCCGCGTGGCCGTGTTCACGGACGTGCCCGAGGAGCTCGCCCGCGTCGCGCTTGCCCATCTCGGCGCGGCGCGCCGCATCGAGATGCTCGAGAGCGGCAGCGGAGCGGAGGAGCGGGCTGTCGCGAAGCTCGGCGCAGGCGCCGCGGTCGTGCGCACCCGCGCAGAGCTTCTCGCCGTAACATGACGCCCATGGAGCACAAGGACGTCGCCGATCGACAGCTCGACGCACTGCTCGAGCGGCTCGACCGGATCGGCGACGAGCTTCACTCTCTGAACCGGAGGCTGGACTCGGGCGATCACCTGCTTCGAATCACGCGTGAGCTCTCGACGTTGAACGAGTCGTTACAGGCACTCGCTTACGCGGCGCTCGGACAACAGGCGCCGACCGTGCGCCGGCGCCGACCCGCCTAGGCCGCGGGCCGATAGATGTTGAGCGCCCCCGTCTCGACGTGGTCGTTCGCATCGCCGTCCGGCAGCGCGATACGACCGTCGGTGACGATGGGGCTGTTCCAATGGCCCCTCCCCGCGGGCAAGCTCGCCAGCAATCGCCCCGTCCCCGGCCGGTAGACGGCCAGGACGCCCGCGTTCTCCCTGTAGACGTACAGCAGCCCGCCGGCGACCACCGGGCTCGTCCCTCCGGCGGAGACTCGCCAGGCGAGCCGGAGTCGGCGATTCCGGAGCGTGTATGCGGCCGTCCCCGAGTCGTTCGTGACGAAGACCCAGGTATGTCCGCCGCTTCGCCAGACCGCGGGCGCGGTGAACACGCCCGAGCCTCCCGGTGCCCGAACACGCTGGAGCTCGCCTCCGGTCAGAGGGCCGGCACGTGACGTCCGCCCGTTGAGACGCGCCAGGCTGAGCAGTCGCAGGACTCCGTCCTTCCCGCCCTGGACCGCCAGTCCCGGAGCGACGAGCGCCGGTGCCGTGCTGCCGAGGTCGACGTCGCTCGACTCGAGCTCACGGTAGTTCGGCGGCGTCCAGTTCCTCATGAGCCGCCTCGCGTCGGGCGAGAGCAGCAGGACGCTGTCGCCCCAGTACGTTCGACCGTCGAACCTGCCGTCTCCGGTCGCGACGAGCAGCCGGCCTGTCCCCGGCTCGACCACCACCCCCGACCGCGCCCAGATCGCCGAGCCGCTCTCCGGACACGACCGGGTATCGATCAGGCCGGTCCGGTCGCTGCAGAGCGAGTTCCACACTCGCAGGACACGACCGGACGACGCGGCGACCGCGACGAGGTGCCCCTGGTACGGCGGAGCGTCGCCGACGTAGCCGCCCGTCCCCGCGAGAACGGTCCCGCGGGAGAAGTTCAGCGCCGGCCCGATCTTCTCGTGACGCTGGTCCCGGGTGATGAGTGCGGGCCAGGAGCCGGTCGTCACCTCACGCCCCGAGACGACCTCGAGCTTGTGGATGTGGCCGTCCGGCGACGCGGAGTAGACGTAGCGGCGAGACGGGTCGGCGACCGGTGAGGAGTTCGTGATCTGGATCGAGCCCGCCCACGAGCTGTACCCGGAGGGCGTGAACCTCCAGAGGATCGAACCGGTGTCAGCGTCGACCGCAAGCGCTTTCCCGTACGACGTCGTGACGATGAAGACGTCGTGCGGGCTTCCTCCGACCGAAACGCCGCGAAGGTAGATCGGCGACGAATCGACCGTCCCGTCGAGAGCTACGCGCAGTCGGCGAAGCCTGCCCACGTTCGCTGCGGTGATGCCGGTGCTCCGGGGGCCCGCGTCCCGGCGCGCCGCGTCGTAGCCGAAGCGGGTCCAGTCTCCCCCCACACGCACCTTCGTGCCCGCGTCCGCGTTGTTGCACGAGCCGACCAGCGCACAGGCAGCGGCGAGGATAGGGGCGATCAACCTCGGTTACTTCTTGAGCAGGATCTGACGGAGCTCGTCCTCGCGGCCCGGCTGCAGGATCGCGAGCACCTGGTCGCCCGGCTTCAACTCCGTCGAGCCGACCGCGATCTCCGCCTTGCCGTCTCGCATCACCGAGATCAGCCTCGAGCCCTCGGGGAGGCGGAGCTTCTCGACCGTCTTGCCGGCCGACGGAGAGCCCTTGTCGATCTGCACCTCGACGATCTCGAGATTCTCCTTGCGCAGCTCGAGCAGGTGGACGAGCGAGTGCTCGGGCACCTCGTGCTCGACGAGACCAAGGATGCTCGAGGTCGCGCACACGGTCGGCGAGATCCCGAGCAGGTCGAAGTGCGGCTGGTTACGGGGATCATTGACACGCGCGATGATCTTCTCCACCCCGTACTTCTCCTTCGAGATCTGCGCGATGACCATGTTGTCCTCGTCGTCCCCGGTGAGCGCCAGAACGAGATCGGGCGGCCGCTTGATGCCCGCCTTCTCGAGCACGAACAGCTCCGTCGCGTCGCCGTGCATCACCTGGTGCTCGAACTCGGACTCCAGGCGCTCGTACCGGTCTCGCTCCTGCTCGACCAGGGTGGCCTCGTGGCCGTTGCGGAGCAGCGTGCGCATCACGTTCGCGCCCATCTTCCCGCCGCCTGCGATCAGGACGTACATCAGACGGGCACCTCCTCTCGCGGGGGAGAGATCTCGCAAGACCGGACCGCGTCGGAGAGGGCATCGATCGCCGTCGAGGTCGGGCAAATCGTTCTCAGCCCACGCTCGCGATAGAAGTCCGCGCGCGCGGGGTCGAGGATGCGGACGACGGTACAGTCGATTCCGAATCGCTTCTTGGCGACCTGGCCGATGATGACGTTGGTGTTGTCCCCGTCGGTCGAGACGACGACGGCATCGGCGTCTTCGATCCCGGCCTCGCGCAGGACGGTGACGTCCATGCCGTGGCCGACGACGAACCCGCCGGTCCAGTTCTCCCCGAGGCGGCTGAGGGCGGACTCCTTCTCGTCGATCGCGGTCACCTCCCAGCCTTCGCCGGCAAAGCGTTTCGCGATCGTCGAGCCCACCCGGCCGCAACCGATGACGATGAGCTTCATGAGCTCAGCGTAGCTCGGTGGTCAAGAGTCACGGCTTCGCGCCGTCCCCCTCCAGCACGCCCTGCGGAAACGCGACGATGAGGACTTCGCCGGAGGCTTTCTTGAGGACGTACTCGACCGTCGGCGAGAAGAACCGGGACTGCCGGCGCCAGCGCGGAGCGGAGCCGAGGACGATCAGGTCGGCGCCGCTCTCTTCTGCCTCCTGGACGATCGCCTGGCCGATCGAGCGCGCGCGAACCGTCTTGCCGTCGACGTTCACCCCCTGGTCGGATCCGAGGAGCTTGGCCTCGGCAATCGAGGCCTCAGCGCGCTCCTCCTCGTCAGCCATCTCCGCGTCGATCGGCAGCTCGAGGGGCACCCGGATCACGTGGAGCGCCTCGACGGACGCTCCCGCCTCCTGGGCGAGCTTCACGGCCGTCGCGATCATCTCCTCCCCGATCTCGCCGAGCTTCATAGGCACGAGGATGCGGGAGAACTCCGCCTGCGCGAGCCCGAGGTGCTCGTCGGCAGACACGACGCGCTCGAGCAGTCCCTCGCCGCGCGACTTGCGGACGGTGACGTAGATCGCGAGGCCGGCGACGAGCCACGCGGGGCCCGCGTACCGGGCGCCCGGGTGGGTCGCAAGCGCGACGATCCAGACGGCGAACGTCAGCACGGCGCCGACCACCGACGGAATCGGAATGCGCTTGTAGGTGAACGGAACCCGATAGGGCCTTCGTCGTGCCGGCTCGGTCAGCCTGAGCTTGATCACCGCCACCTGAGCGGCAGTGAAGGCGAGGAGGACGCCGAAGCTGAAGAGGCTCGCCAGGAACAGCACCGGATGCGGAAGGAAGGCGGTGCTGCCCAGCAGGACGATGGAGATCGCCGCGGCGGCGACGATCGACCGCGGCGCGACGAGTGTCCGCTCGCGCAGCATGCCGAACCTGCGCGGCAGCTGCCCGTGCTCGCCGAGCGAATAGGCGAGCCGGCCGAAGCCGGAGATCGAGGTGGTCGCGGCCGTGAGGAGGATGAGCGCGCCCGACAGACCCACGAAGACCTGCAGCGGGTCGCCGATCACCGCGGGCACCTGGCCGCGGATCTCGGAGGCGACGCCGACGAGCGGGGCGCGCAGCCAGTTGCTCCCGAGGAGCGTCCCGTTCTCGGCCGGAAATGCCGACAGCGCGACGACCGCGATCGCCACGTAGAGCACGACGACGAGCCCGATGGCCCCGAACAAGCTCCTGGGGAGGTCGCGGCCCGGCCTCCGCGTCTCCTCGGCCAGATTGGCCACGGTCTCGAGGCCGGTGTATGCCAGCATCGCGAGCGGAAGCGCGAACGCGATCGAGTGCCAGGTCGGCGTCTTACCGAGAGAGGTTCCGGCCGCGAGGGCGTGTGGAGAGAAGAGGAGGGCCATCCCGAGCACGACGAGCAGGAGCTGGGTCGCGAGGTCGACGAGCGCGACGATCAGCGCCCAGCGATGCAGTCGCGTGCGATGGATCAGGCGTATGGCGGCGATGCCGGCGATGACGCCGCAGCCGATGACCACGTCCCAGGGGCGCTGGACCTTCGTGAAGAATGCCCCGGCAACGTAGTGCGGGACGAAGAGAGCCGAGAGCGCGATCACGATCAGGTAGTCGAGAAACAGGACCCAGCCGGTGGCGAAGCCCCAAAGGTCGTTGAACGCAATCCGAACGAACGTCGCTGCGCCGCCGGTCTCGCGGATCGCCGCCGTTCCTTCCGCGTACGAGAGGGAGACGATCAGGAACAGGAGCCCCGTCGCGAGCAGCACCGCGGGGGTGAAGCCGAGCGCGTGCAGCGCGATGATCCCGAGCGCGAAGTAGATCGAGGAGGCGATCTCGCCATACGCGATCGAGAAGAGCGCCGGAGCGTCGAAGACCCGCTCGAGACGGGGCAGCTTGCGAGCCATCAGTGCCCCTTCCGGTGATGCTGCCGGACGAGCATTGCTGGGAGGGGCACTAGGTGAGGTTAACGCCGCGTGCGGAGCAGATAGAGCCGGCCGACGCCCAAGGCGACGAAGAGGATCCCCAGCAGATAGCCGAAAGCCGCCCCGCCGTGTGCCGCCGTGACCGCGACGAGCGCGATGCCGACCCCGACGAAGACGAAGGCGAGGCCGACGAGGCCGTACCTGTAGGCCCTCACGCCGCTCGCGGCCCGGCCGCCACCATGACGCGGCTCGGCGCGTGCTTGAGGACGAAGTCGACCGTGTCGCTGAACACGGCGCGCCGCCCCGAGACTCGCGGCGTCCCGATGACGATGATCTCGCTGTGACGGCGAGCGGCCTCGTCGACGATCGCCCGGCCCGCGTGGCGGGCGCGGACGAGGCGCTCCTTGACCTCGACGCCGTAGAGCTCCGCGATCGCCGCGGCGCTGCCGAGCGCCTCGTAGGCAGCGCGCTCCTCATCCTCGAGGACCGTGTCGAGCGGCAGCTCCAGTGGCACGACGACCACGCTCAGTGCCCCGATCGAGGACCTACGCTCCGCGGCGAGGCGGCAGGCGTAGTCGATCGCCTCCATCGAGGCGCGTCCCGGCTTTACCGGCACGAGAATCGTCCGGTACTCGAGCGCCGCGCCCGGCCCGATGATCACCGGAGCCCGCAGCGTCTCGGTCAACGTCCCCCGCACGACGTAACGGCGGTAGAGAACGTAGGCGATCAGCCCGATCGCGAGCCAGCCGAGGCCGGCCCAGCGCGGCCCGGGTTTCTGGACGACCACGACGATCCACGCCGCTCCCGTCCCGAGGGCGCCGAAGATCGCGAACAGCGGCCACTCGATGCCGCGGATGCGAAGGCTCGGCCGGACCCTGAAGGCCTCCGGGTCGTCTCTGGATTTGACCCTGAGGGCGATCACCGCGAGGTGCGCGATCGTGAACGACAGCATCGCGCCGAACGCGTACATGTCCCCGAGGAAGGCGGTCTTGCCCGGGAGCAGGACCGCGATCGAGATGAAGCCCGCGAAGACGACGAGCGACAACCACGGAGTCTTGAAGCGCGGGTGCAGGCGGCGGAAGACCTCGGGCAGCTGGCGGTAGCTCGCCATCGCGTACGTGATCCGCGAGGCGCCGATGACACCCGCGTTCGTGGCGATGAAGAGAATCGTGGCGGCGAGGATCCCGACGTACACCTTGGCCGCGGACAGCACCTGCCCGTGGAGCCCGAGATGCTCGACGAGGCCGAGGACCGGGTCGTTCTGGAACCCCCCCTTGCTCGGCGGAAGACCGAGCAGCGTCTGGTATCCGCCCGGCCCCTTCGTCACCGGCAGGGCTGAGAGAGCGATCAACGGCAGCGTGAAGTAGATGGCGAAGACGGCCCCGGCCACCCAGCTGATCGAACGCGGGATGTCGCGCGGCGGGTCGCGTGCCTCCTCGGCGAGGTTCGAGACCGTCTCGATTCCGGTGTAGGCGATCATCGCGATCGGGATAGCGAGGAAGAACGCGCTCCACGTCGGCGCGACGCCCCAGTGCAAGTTGGCCGAGAAGACGGTGTGCGGGCTGAAGATGAGCGCGAAGCCGATCAGCACGAGAAGCAGCTGGGTGGCGAAGTCGACGACGGCGAGGAAGATGTTGAGTCGGGCCGCCTCCTTGATTCCGACGATGTTGAGGAGGACGAGGACCGCGACCACCACCACGCCGCCGACGATGTCCCACGGGTTTTCGCGCAGCGGGCCCCAGAAGATCGAGAGGTAGTGCGGCACGAAGAACGCCGAGATGGCGATCGTGATGATGTAGTTGAGCATCTGGGCCCAGGCCGCCGCGAACGAGACGAGCTCGTTGAACGCGTGGCGAGCGAAGCTCGAGGAGCCGCCGGCCTCGGGGAAGCGCACGGTGCCCTCGGCGTAGGTGGCGGCGGTCGCGGCGAAGATGATCCCGCTGATGACGAAGACCAGGGGGGTCAGCCCGAGCGCGATGCCGGCGACGAGCCCGAGGGCATAGTAAATCGACGAGCCGACGTTGCCGTAGGCGGTGGCGAAGAGTGCGGGCGTGCCCAGCACCCGCTCGAGCCTCTGCTGCCGCCGCCGCCCGCCTCGCACGGGCACGACGGGATGCTGAGCCGGCGTGCTCACCGGCGGAGGCTATCGCCGCTAGCCGTGAATCGAGACGAGGAGCGGGATGATGAGGATCGCGACGATGTTGGCGATCTTGATCATCGGGTTGATCGCAGGCCCGGCCGTGTCCTTGTAGGGATCGCCGACCGTGTCGCCCGTCACCGAGGCCGCGTGGGCCTCCGAGCCTTTCCCGCCGAACGCGCCGTCCTCGATCAGCTTCTTGGCGTTGTCCCAGGCCCCGCCGCCCGACGTCATCGCTATGGCGAGGAAGAGCCCCGTCACGATCGTCCCGATCAGGAGGCCTCCGAGCATGCGCGCGTTGATGATCCCCACGATGATCGGGAACGCGATCGGGATCAGCGCCGGCAGGAGCATCTCGCGGATCGCCGAGCGGGTCACGATGTCGATCGCGCGCCCGTACTCGGGCCGAGACGTCCCCTCCATGATCCCCGGGTCCTCGCGGAACTGACGCCGCACCTCGGTGACCACCTGGCCACCGACCTTCCCGACGGCCTGCATGGCAAGCGACGCGAACAGGAACGGCATCAGACCGCCGATGAAGAGGCCGGCGATCACCCACGCGTCGTTGAGGTTGAACGTCGCGGACAGGCCCTGGTCTGACAGGCCGGTCGTGTACGAGTCGAAGAGGACGAGCGCCGCGAGCGCGGCAGATCCGATCGCGTAGCCCTTCGTGACCGCCTTGGTCGTGTTGCCGACGGCGTCGAGCGGGTCGGTGATCGCCCGTACGGACTCGTCGAGGTCGGCCATCTCCGCGATCCCCCCTGCGTTGTCGGTAACGGGCCCGTAGGCGTCGAGCGCCACGATCAGCCCGGTCATCGAGAGCTGCGCCATGACGGCGACGCCGATGCCGTACAGCCCGGCGAAGTGGTGCGCGATGAGGATGCCCCCGGCGATCACGACCACGGGCAGCGCTGTCGCCTGCATGCCAACGGCGAGCCCGGAGATGATGTTGGTGGCGTGCCCCGTCTGCGAGGCCGACGAGATCGACTTCACCGGCCCCCAGCGAGTGCCCGTGTAGTACTCGGTGATCGCGACCAGCAGGAAGGTGACGACGAGCCCGACGAGAGCCGCGCCGTAGAGGTCGCTGAACGTGTTGCTGCCGCCGTCGAACGCCATCGTCACGGGGATGAAGCCGATCGCGGACAGAACGGTCGCGACGAGCACCGCCTTGTAGAGCGCGTTCATGATCGAGCCGCCGCGGCCGACGCGCGCGAAGAGGCTGCCGATCACCGAGGCGAGGATCGACATCCCGCCGAGCGCGAGCGGGAAGAGCGCGAGCCGGCTCGACGGGAACTGTGTCCCGAGCAGCATCACCGCGACCGCGGTGACCGCATAGGTCTCGAACAGGTCGGCCGCCATGCCGGCGCAGTCGCCGACGTTGTCGCCGACGTTGTCCGCGATCACGGCAGGGTTGCGCGGGTCGTCCTCGGGGATGCCGGCCTCGATCTTCCCGACGAGGTCCGCTCCGACGTCGGCGGCCTTCGTGTAGATGCCTCCGCCGAGTCGCGCGAAGACCGAGATCAGCGAGCCTCCGAACGCAAGCCCGACGAGATCGTTGATCGCGGAGTCCTGGGAGTTGCCGATCCAGCCCGTGAGGACCCAGTAGTAGCCGGCGACTCCGAGCAGGCCGAGCCCGACGACGAGCATGCCGGTGACGGTGCCGGCCCGGAAGGCGACGTTCAGCGCCGGCTTCAGCCCGTGGCGCGCGGCCTCGGCCGTGCGCACGTTCGAGCGCACGGCGACGTTCATGCCGATGAACCCCGCGGCCGCGGAAAGGATCGCGCCGACGAGGAAGCCGATCGCCGTGCCCCAGCCGAGCTTGTCGTAGAAGCCGAGCAGTAGGAAGGGGACGATCGAGACGATCGCGATCGTCCGGTACTGCCGCTTGAGATAGGCCGCGGCGCCTTCCTGCACTGCGCGCGCGATCTCGCGCATGCGGTCGTTCCCGTCGGGCTGGCGAAGCAGCCAGACGGTGAGCCCGATCCCGAACGCGATCGCAACGCCGGCGCAGATCAGCGCGAAGAGCACCGCGTGGTCGTTGAAGAAGCTTGCGACGATCAGCCTTCCTACCCCCTCACAAAGTTGGCGCCGAGTGACCTCGGCGCGGGGCAGTTTTTTATCACATGGCGCCGTCGCCCGGCGCAGCGCCGCCGCCCTTGACGGCCTCGGCGTACGCGAGCTGGAGGTTCGAGGTCACCTGCTTGAAGTCGCGGACGGCGTCTTCGCCGAGTGCGGCCTCGAGCACGGGGAGAAACGACCGCAGCGCCTCGATGGCGAGCTGCGCCTCGGGGAGGTCGCGGTCCTCCGCAGAGAGCTTCCGGTAGCCGAGCGAAGAGACCGTGTACATGGTCTGCACGAGGAGGTCCGAGACCTTCAGCCGGTTCAGCTCCTCCTCGAGCTGCCGGACGACCTCCTCGTCGGAGAGGCCCTCAGGCGGCTCGTCGGTCACGACGGCGGCTCCCAGAGCTCGAAGCGGTTTCCCTCCGGGTCCGTGGCCCAGCCGAAACGTCCGAACTCGTGCTCCGCGACGTTCGCGTCGACCTGTACGCCGGCCGCCCGGAGCTGCTCGAGCATCAGGTCGAGATTGCGCACGCGGAAGTTGACCATCGACTGCTGCCCCGCCCGGCCGAAGTAGTCGGTGTCCAGGGGGAACGGAGCCCAGACGGTCTGGTCGCCGTCGCGGGCGGTGAAGGTCGTACCGTACTCCTCCATCACGATCCCGAGATGCTCGGAGTACCACGAACGGAGCGCGTCGGGATTCTTCGCGCGGAAAAAGACGCCCCCGATTCCCTCGACCGCCTCACCCACCGACGCGTGCCAGCGGCCGGCGCACGAGCTCGGCGAAGACGTCGCGGTGCGAGCCGAGCTCACCGAGCCGTGCGTACTGCCGCTCGGCGGAGTTGGCCTCGGGGACGGCGAGATACGGCGCAGCTCCGATCTCGCCGGCGACGGGCTCCACCCACTCGAGCAGCGACTCGATCCTCGAGCGCGCCGGAACGACCACGCCCCGGTCGAAGTCGATGAGCTCTCCGCTGAGGCCGTAACGAATCGCGCGCCACATGTTCTCCTCGATCAGCCGGTTGGGCAGCGCACGCAACGGCTCGCCCTCGTCGACCGCGCGCACGAACCGTGCGCCCAACGCGTACACGAGCGCGGCCAGCGCCTGCGCGTCGGCGAGGTCGGGCTGCGCGTCGCAGATCCGCACCTCGACCGTCGGGAAGCCGAGGTGGGGCCGAACGCTCCACCAGATCTGCGTGTACTCGCCAATCGAGCCCGTGTCGTAGAGGAACCTGACGTATTCCTCGTAGCTCTTCCAGCCGTCGAAGGCGTCCGGGACGCCGCACCGCGGGAACATCCGGGTGAAGATCTCGGTCCGCGCGGAGTGCAGCCCGGACACGCAGTCCTCGACGAAGGGCGAGCTCGCCGACAGCGCGAGCAGCTCGGGCAGGACGTTCCTGAACGCGTTGCAGACCGCGATCGCACGGTCCGGCCCGCGGATCCCGATGTGAACGTGGACCCCGAAGCTGTTGTTTCGCCAGACGACGTACTGGAGGATCTCGTTGTTCCGCCGGTAGTGCGGCGTGTCGATGATCCGCTGGTCCTGCCAGCGGCTCCACGGATGCGTCCCGCTGCACGCGAGCCCGACGCCGAACCGGTCGGCGAGCTCGGAGAGCTGGTCGCGGCGCTCGGCCATCCGGTCGGCCACCTCACCGAAGCCGTCGCAGCGGCCGGTCTTGATCTCGATCTCCGACGCGATCAGCTCGCCGACGACGTGCTCCTCGAGGTCCGTGCCGGCGGCGCCCTCCTTGAGCTCCTCGAACCGGTTCGTGAGCTCGAGGGTATCCGCGTCGAGGAGCGCGAACTCCTCCTCCACCGCGACGGTGAGGTCCTCCCCGGACTCGAACGCCTCGCGGGCCGTGCGGATCTGCTCGTCGGGACTGAGTTTCTGCTGGTCGCCCACGTTCCTAGCGTAAATGAAGCGGCTCAGACGTCCGTGAACGGCTCGAGCAGCCGGGACGCGATGCTGCTCCAGCTCCAGCGCGCGACCGTCGCGCGACGCGCGGCCACGCCGAGCTCCGCGCGGGTGGTCGCAGGCAGGCCCAGGAGCTCCGCGAGCCGGCCGTGGAGCTCGACCGAATCTCCCGAGGTGAAGCTCGCCAGGTGGCGGTACTCGGCCGGGTACTCCGTCTCGACGCCCTCTGCTATCTCGGCGAGCCCCGAGTGTCGTGCGACGAGCGGCGGTGACCCGGCGGCGGCAGCCTCGGCGGCGACCATCCCGAACGCCTCCGGAAACACCGAGGGCACCACGGTGACGTCGGCCAGGGGAAGCAGGTGGACGAGGTGGCGATGCTCGAGGGGGCCCGTGAAGAGGGTCCCCACAGGGGCGAGGGCCTCGAGCTCGGCGCGGTAATCGCCGAAGCCGACGATCACCGCGCGGGCATCGAGCCCCCGCAGAGCCTCGAGCAGCACGTGGACACCCTTGTTGAAGAGGAGCTTGCCGAAGTACACGACGGTCGGCTCCTCCGAGGCGAAGAAGGCGCGGAAGCGGTCCGCGTTGCCGTCGTCGGGCAGGCGCTCGTTCGCGTTGCCTGGGTTCTCCGGGTCCGCCTGCGCCTCCGCGAGCAAGCCCTCGAGCGCGGCGTCTCTCTGCTCGGGCCCGAACTCGTCCACGTCGACGCCGGGTGGTACCTCGTGCACACGGTCGACATGGCCGACGACCGCTTCCAGGACCGACCGGATGTGGGCCGAGCCGACGAACACCGCCCTCGCGCGCGCGAGCGCGTCACGCCCCCAGGCGATGAGGTCGGGATTGCCGCGCATCGAGTACTCGAGCTCGGACCCGTGCGCCTTGACTGCGTAGGGCAGCCCCGACGCGAAACCGACCGGCGCGCCAAGCAGGACGTGATTCGCGAACACCAGATCGGCGGGCATGTGAGCGCAGATCGCAGTGGCGTTGAGCGCGACGTAGCGGTCGCGCTCGCTCCTCGTGAAATCCTGAAGCAACTTCGCCTCGATTCCCTCGTAACGATCGAGGACGAACACGGGCAGGAGTCCGCCGACGTTCGGCCGGAACACCCGCGCGCCGCCGAGGTCGTAGCGCTCCGGGTGCGGTTCCTGGCAGATGACGACGACGCTGTGCCCGGCCCGGCTCCACTCCCGGGCAAGCGCCCGCGTGTAGACGTTCGACCCCGTCCCACCGAGCAGATACCCGTGCCACAGGACGATCCTCATGTGGCGAGGTTACGGGCCTACGTCAAATAGAAGTAAAGAGCGTAAAGGAGCTCGACGG
Organism: uncultured Actinomycetes bacterium; assembly: GCA_963711545.1. Taxonomy (GTDB): domain Bacteria; phylum Actinomycetota; class Thermoleophilia; order Gaiellales; family Gaiellaceae; genus 3-1-20CM-4-69-9. Next base: position 593,696 of record CAVQEP010000010.1, on the reverse strand, counting down.
CGGGATTCGAGGTGTGCACCGCGACGTCCTGCGGCACGTCGAGCAGAGCCTCTGAGTAGTTGAAGATGATCCTGACCCCGGAGCCAATGAGATCGTCCGCGACCTTCTGCGCGCTTTCCGCCGGCACCGCGACGACGCCGACGATGATGTTCTTGTCGCGCACCGCGCGCGCGAGGCTCCCGTAGTCGCTGACGGCGACATTGCCGACCGGGCGTCCGAGCTTCTCCGGGTCGCTGTCGAAGACGGCCGCGATGTTGATTCCGTGCTCGGCAAAGATCGGCGAGCTCGCGATCGCCTGGCCGAGCCGCCCTGCACCGACGAGCGCGATGTTGTGCTGCCCCTGTGTCCGGAGGATCTTCCGGATCTCCCCGAGGAGCGAGTCGATGTTGTAACCGACGCCGCGCTTGCCGAACTTGCCGAAGGCCGAGAGATCGCGCCGGATCTGCGTGGCATTGATGTTGGTGTAGTCGGAGATCTCCTGTGAGGAGATCCGCTCCTTTCCCATCTTCTTCGCCTGCGTCAGAACCTGCAGGTACCGCGACAGGCGCGCGGCGACCCCGACGGTCAGACGGTCAGCAGCGCCCGCAGGGCTTCTCGACTCGGTAGTTTGTGACACCCGGAACGCGTTCTATCACGCGGCGAAGGGCCGGTGCGCCGGTCAAGTTTGTGCAGCCAGTTTGCGGCGAAACGCATCAGGGTCGACGTAGTAGACGAACGCCCGCTCGCCGTCGATCTCGACCACCGGCAGCCATTCCCGGTACCGGGCCTCGAGCTCCTGATCTCCGCCGATGTCGACTTCCTCGAACGGCGTGCCGCTTTCCTCGATGACGGCCCGCGCGCGCTCGCAGAGATGGCAGCCCGTCGCGTGGTAGAGCACGACCTTGGCGTTCTTGGTCTTCATCACCTTCGGCCCGTCATACACACCGAGCCCGGAGACTAACCAGGCCGAAGGCCCGTTAGGCGGAGGCGAGCTGACGGGAGCAACCGCTCGAGTCGCCGCAGGCCGGGACCCGTGAGCGAGCGCAGGCGAGACCGCGTCTCGCCGGAGCGCAACGGCCAGTAGCCTTGTCGATCGAAGAAGGAGGGGGAACCTTGGCTCCCCAGAGAGACTACGGGTAGATCCCTCGAGTCACGGTCGCCTCGGCGACTCGCTCGACGGCGAGGCCGTAGGCGGCCATGCGCATCGACACTCCCCTTCCTTCGTGCATCGCCCAGGTCTCGTTGAACGCGCGCGTGACGATGTCGTTGAGCTTCGCGTTCACCTCAGCCTCCTTCCAGAAGTACTCCTGGAGGCCCTGGACCCACTCGAAGTAGGACACGACGACCCCGCCGGCGTTCGCGAGGATGTCCGGGAGAACGAGGACGCCCTTGTCCTCGAGGATCTCGTCCGCAGCCGGCGTGATCGGGCCGTTCGCTCCCTCGACGATGATCTTCGCCTTCACCTTGTCCGCGTTGTCGGTGGTGATCACCTGCTCGAGCGCGCACGGCGCTAGCACTTCGACGTCAAGGAGGAGCAGCTCCTCGTTCGTGATCTGGTCCGCACCGCGGAAGCCCGCCAGGGACCCGGTCTCGCGCTTGTGCGCCAGCACGGCCGGCACGTCGATGCCGTTCGGGTTGTGGAGGCCCGATCCGGAGTCGGAGACGGCGACGACCTTCGCGCCGTCCTCGCCGAGGAACCGGGAGAGGAACGAGCCGACGTTGCCGAACCCCTGAACCGCCGCGGTGACGCCCGAGAGAGACGTCTGCCGCTTTCGCACCGCCTCACGCACGCAGTAGAGGGCGCCGCGCGCGGTCGCCTCCTCGCGGCCCAGCGACCCACCGATCGTGAGGGGCTTGCCCGTCACGACTCCGAGCACCGAGTGGCCCTTGTTCATGGAGTAGGTGTCGAAGATCCACGCCATCACCCGACCGTCCGTGCCGACGTCCGGCGCGGGAATGTCCTTCTCGGGCCCGATCTCGTTGATGATCTCGGACGTGAAGCGCCGCGTCATGCGTTGCAGCTCGCCCTCCGACATCGTCTTTGGGTTGCAGACGATCCCGCCCTTCGCCCCGCCGAACGGAATGCCCGAGAGCGCGCACTTCCACGTCATCCACATGGCGAGCGACTTGACCTCGTCGAGCGTGACGTCCGGGTGGTAGCGGATCCCACCCTTCGAAGGCCCCCGCGCGATGTTGTGCGTGACGCGGTAGCCCTCGAACACATGCGTCGAGCCGTCGTCGCACACGACCGGAATCGAGACGGTCACGGACTTCTTGCACTCCTGCAGGACGTTGACGAGGTTCGGGTCGATCGCGAACGTGTCAGCGACCTTGCGCAGCTGCGATTTTGCAATCTCGTAAGGGTTCTCGCGAAGATGCGAGACGGGCGCCTCGACAGTGGTCAACTCGACTCCTTTTTCCGCGCAAATGGAGACATTCTCGGCATGCGGAGCGAGTATATGACGCTCACTTGATCGTCAGGCGGAGAATCCTCGTCGTCGGCGCCCCACCCTCGGTTCCGTGCGCGATCAGCCTGAGCTCGTAGTCGCCCGGCGCGAGCACCGCTCCTGTCGGGTCGCGGCCGGTTACGCCGAACGAGTAAGTCCCCGGCAGGACGTCGCGTAGGCGTGCCAGCAAGCCGATGCGGCCGCCGGACGGGCTCCACAGCTCGAGGTCGAGACGTGACAGAGGCCTGACATCGGACTCGCCCTCCGAGCGCGGCACCGAGCCCGCGACGAAGGTCAGGAGCGACGGCGTCACGTCGGACGGCGAGAACGACCGGCTGGAGAGACGAACCGAGGCGAGCGTCGGCGCGCCGCGGGGACCGAAGAGGATCGTCCACGGAATCCTCACCACGCGGCCGGCGAGCGGACTCAAGAGCAGCGCCCCTTCTGCGGCGGCGGTTCCCTGCGGCTTGCTCGTGACGCGCGCCGTCACGTGCACGCGCCTGGACGCGCCGGCCGCGATCGCGAAGCTCCTCGGCCTGAGGTCGAAGCGAACAGCCGCGGCTCCCTCCTGCGAGACGTTCGCGTCGACCGACACCACCATCCGCCGCACCGACACGTTCCGCACCTCGAACTCCTCCGTGGCCGCCCGCGTCTTGCCGTCGACCGCACCGAGAGCGAGCGTGCGGGGAAACGCCGCGATCTCCGTCGACGCCGCGGCGCCGACGTCCAGGAGGCCGCTGCCCTGCGCAGGCACGTGGTCGACAGGGAGAGCACGGGCGGAGCCGCTGATCAGGCTGGCAATGGCCTGCGCGTCGAGGTCCGGGCGTGCCTGGGCCAGCAGCGCGGCAGCGCCGGCAACGACTGCTGCCGCTCCGCTCGTCCCGTTGAGCGTTCCGTAGCGAGGGGATCCGTCGGGATTGGTGCCGGGCTCGGCCGTCTCGAGCGCAACGCCGGGCGCAACCAGATCGGGTTTCACGCGCCCGTCGAAAGCGAGGCCGGTGGAGGAGAAAGCCGCGACACGCCCGCGCGCCGCGTTCTCGGCCGCTCCGACCGCGCCGAGTGACAGAGTCACCGGTATTCCCTGCCGGAGATGCGCGAGCATCTTGAGCGCGACGTCCTCGGGGATCGAGGCGGCCGGGATCGTGCCGCTCTCGCCGAGGCCGATCCCCCCGGCCGGGAGAGCGGATCCGTAGAACAGCACCGCGACCGCGCCGGCCTGCGCCGCGCGCGCAACCGCGGCCGCCGGGTCGAGGCCTGCCCGGACCAGCGCTGCGCGACCGGCGACGAGGCTGAGCCCGGCACGGTCGAAGAAGTCGAGGAGGGGCACGGCGCCCTGGTCACCGCCGGGCGCCGTCGTCTGCAGGCGGGGGGCTCCGATGCCGACGTCGAGGGGGTGCGCCGGCCGGACCGCGCCGACGAGCGGGCGAAGCCCGTCGAGCTCGACACGGAGCGCAGCCCGGAGGACGACGTGAACTCGTCCGAAGCGCGGCCGGAGGTCGACCGCGCCCACCGTGAGCGCGTCGCCCGCGCCCCCCGGGCCGCTGATGCTCCCGAATCCAGGCCCGGCCGGCCCGTCATTGCCCGCAGTCGCCACGACCAGCGTGTCGAGGCGCCGCGCACCCGTCACGGCGAGCGCCAGGGGACCGTCGGCAAACGCGGCGAACGGCTCGGCGACGCCCACCAGGGCGACTCGCGCCGCGTCGTGTGCGTCACCGTCAGCGTTCGGATCGACCGCGCGCTCGAGGCCCGCGAGCAACTGGTCGGTGCGTCCGTACACCGCCCAGCGCGCGGACGCGTCGCGCTGCCAGCCCGCGACCCGGATCGGGAGCACCGTCGCACCGGGCGCGACCCCGCGAAGCTCGCCCGGCCCACCGGATCCGACGACCAGGCCCGCCATCGCGGTCCCGTGATCCTCCAGCTGCGCCGGCTCGTCCGGATTCGACGCGGCCGTTGCGTTCGCGTCGTTGCCCACGATGTCGATCCCCGGCTCGACGCGTCCGCGGAGGAACGGGTGGCTGCGATCGACCCCGGTGTCGAGGAGCGCGACGGTGACGCCGCGGCCGTCCTCGTCCCCGAGAGACACACCGGGCCGCTGGGCGAAAGCGGAGGACTGCGCCGACGAGAGGGAGGCCGGATACGCGACGCGCACGGGATAGATGCCGGCCACCTCCGGCGCGCGCTCGAGCAGGGCGATCCCCCGTGCGTCGAACGCCGCGGAGAATCCGTTGATCGTGCGCGTGTAGCTGAACTCGGGCTGAGCGACGACACCTTGAACCCGCAGCCGCGCGATCAGGAGCCGCTGCGACGAGAGCGCAGCCTGCGTCCACTGGCGCTCCTCCTCGTCGGTCGCAAGGCCGCCGACGCTCCCGACTCGGTCCGCGAGCGCGGGCGCCTTGAGGACGACGATCACGCGCTGGCCGACCGCTACGCGCACGCGCTGCGCGCCGGCGAGCCCACGCCACGTCGGCTCCGCGCCGGCGCGAGCGCCGCCGCTTCGCCCTCCCAGGGCGATCAGCACGGCCGTGACCCCGACCGCGACGGCCGCTAGGACGAGTAACGGCTCATGCGGACGACGCGTAGGCATCGAGCGCAAGATAGCCCGGATACGCGATGGGCTCCTCGAAGCGCGCAGCCGAGGCGATCATGGCGGCGTTGTCGGTGCAGAGCTCGAGCGGCGCAAGCGCTGCCCCGGGTAGCGCAGCACGGAGCTCCGAGTTGGCCGCGACTCCGCCGACGACGGCGATCCTCTCCGCCGACGTCTGGTCCACCGCCTGATGCACGCGTTCGACGAGCGCGCGCACGATCGCCCGCTGGTAGGCGGCCGCGAGATCAGCGCGCCTGCGCTCGAGCTCCGCGGGCTCGAGGCCGCGCGTCTCGTAGAGCAATGCGGTCTTGAGGCCGGAGAACGAAAAGTCCAGGCCGGGCACCTTCGCGACGGGGAACGCGAACGCCTCCGAGTCGCCCTTCCTCGCGAGGCGGTCGATCTCCGCACCGCCCGGGTAGCCGAGGCCGAGCAGACGCGCTCCCTTGTCGAACGCCTCGCCCGCCGCGTCGTCGAGCGTCGTGCCGAGCACGTGCGGGCGGCGGCCCCGTTCTGCGACGTCGAGCAGCATGGTGTGGCCGCCGCTCGCGAGCAGGCACAGGAATGGAGGCTCGAGCGGCGAGGGCTCGAGGTAGAGGGAGGCGACATGACCCTGCAGGTGATCGACCGGGACGAGGGGAAGGCGGCGGGCCCAGGCCAACGCCTTGGCCGCGGCGACTCCGACGAGCAGGGCGCCGATCAGGCCGGGGCCCGCTGTCACCGCGACGAGACGGATGTCGTCGAGCTCCGCTTCCGCCTCGACGAGAGCCTCGCGGATGACGGGCGTGACCAGCTCAAGGTGCCGACGGGACGCCACCTCGGGTACGACCCCGCCGTAGCGAGCGTGGAGATCCGCCTGAGAGGAGACCACGTTCGCGCGGATGTGGCCGTCATCGGTCACGAGCGCGGCCGCGGTCTCGTCGCACGACGTCTCGAGGCCGAGGATCAAAGCGGTCAGTCAGTCGCTCGCAGCATCGCCGCGAGCGACAGGATCGCGCCACATGATCAACGCGTCCTCACGGTTATCCGTGTAGTAGCCGCGCCGGATTCCTCTCGGCTTGAAGCCCGCCTGCTCGTACAGCCGGATCGCGACGTCATTGGAGACGCGCACCTCGAGGGTGTAGCCACGACCTCCTTCGCCCGCCGTCAGTTCGAAGAGGCGCTCGAGCAGGGTCGCGGCGATCCGCTTCCGGCGATGCTCCGGCGCTACCGCGAGGTTCATGACGTGCCACGCGTCGACGTAGCGGGAGATGATCAGGTAGCCGAGCAGCTCGTCCGTCTCGGGGTCGAACGCGCCGAGCGAGATCGACGGCGGCTTGGCGAGCTCGCCCGCGAACATCGACCGCGACCAGGGCGTCGGATACGAGGCCCGCTCGATCAGCTCGATCGCGGTCAGGTCGCGGAGCTCGAGCCTACGGAGATCGACCCGATTCGCGGTCGCGCTCATCTGCGCGTTTTATCAGCGTCCGGGACCCGGAGGTAGAGAGGCTCGACCTCGTCCGCGGGGCGGAACACCGTCGCCAGCTGCGCGTGGAAGCGCGCCCGCGGCAGATGCCGGTCGTCCTGGTCGGGCGGGACCTCGGCGCCGACGGCCTCGAGGACGGCTCGATATCGGACCGCGCCGCTGCCGACGCACACCGTCCCCACGTCGAGCCGGAGGTCATCCGGAGCGCCGACGACCGGTGCATCGCCCCGGAGCGTGAAGACCTCGCGCCGCCGTGCGTCCACGACGGGGAGGGCGCCGGGCGCTCCCGCGGCGAGCGCGTCGAGAGTCGAGATCCCGGCGACGCGGAGATCCAGCCCGAGGGCGATCCCTCGCGCCGTGGCCAGGCCGATCCGAACTCCGGTGAAGCTTCCAGGCCCGATGCCAACGGCAAGCCCGCCGAGGTCTGCCGTCCGGGCGCCCGCCTGCCGGAGCAGGGCGTCTACGTCCTCGAGCAGCGTCACCGCCAGAGAGACGCGCTCGCCGAGCACCTCGCCTCCCTCGACGAGCGCGCTCGTCGCGACGTCAGTCGCCGTGTCGAAGGCGAGGATCAGCATCCACGTCAATCGTGACAAGCCGGACGCCCTCGCCGCCGTGCTCCAGGTGGACGCGGGCGCGTGGCGCCGGCAGAGCGCCCTCCCCCGCCTCGGGCCACTCCACGAAGACGACAGCATCGTCGAAGTAGGGCTCGAGGTCACCCCACTCGGCCGCGGAGACCCCGCGAAAACGGAACAGGTCGAGGTGCGAGACGTCGACGCGCCCGCGGTAGCGGTGGCCGATCGTGAACGTCGGGCTCGTCACCGGGCCCGTCACGCCGAGCGCGCGACAGGCCCCGCGCACGAACGTCGTCTTCCCGGACCCGAGCTCGCCCGAGACGGTGACGACGTCACCCGGTCGCAGCTCTGCGGCCAGCCCCGCGGCGAGCTCCTCGGTCTCGGCAGGGCAACGAGACTCGATCAGAACAGGCCGAGCTGCACCGCAGGCTCCGCGCCGGCGGGCGCGGCGAGCGCCGGCTCGGGCGGAGGGGCCGCTTCACGGCCCAGGAGCCCGGGCAGTCGCGCGAAGTCGGACTTCAGCACGTCGAGCATCCGCGGTGTGTAGAGCGCGGCCGCGGGGTGGTAGATCGGATAGAGCAAGACCTGGCGTCCGCCGAGAGTCGTCTCCTGCTCCTGCCCGTGCACGCGTGTGATGCCGGTCGGCCGGCCGGAGAGAAGCTTCGTCGCGAAGTTGCCGAGCGTCGCCACCACGCGCGGCTGGATCAGCTCGATCTGCCGCCACAGGTGGCTTTCGCACGCCTCGATCTCGTCGGGCTGCGGGTCGCGATTGCCGGGAGGGCGGCATTTGAGAACGTTGCAGACGTAGACATCGGCCCGAGCGAGCCCGATCCCGGCCAGGAGCTGGTCGAGCAGCTTGCCGGCGGCGCCGACGAACGGGACCCCCTGCTTGTCCTCGTGGAAGCCGGGCGCCTCGCCGACGAACATCAGGTCGGCGTCGGGATCGCCGGAGCCGAACACCACCTGCGTCCGCCCCTGCGAGAGCGCGCAGCGCGTGCAGCCGGCGACCTGATCCGCGAAAGCCGCGAGGGACAGGTCCCTCGAAACGGTCGTTTCCACGGCGGGCAGTCTAGAGACGCTGCCGGATGAGTGGACTTAGTGGCTCTAAGTCGGTGTCAGTGGCCGCAGCCGCAGCTGCCGCCGCAGCAGCCGCCGCCGCCGACCGCGCCGGTCTGCGCGGAGCTTCCGGTCATCGCGAAGGTCGAGAGCTGCTTCGCCACCTTCGTCGCCCCGCAGTCGGGACATGCGACCACCATGTCTCCGCGGACGAGCTCCTCGAAGTGCGCTTCGCACTTCATGCAGACGTACTCGTACATCGGCATGGCTCGAAGTCTAGTAAGTCCCGTTGACCCGGCGGCCGCCGAGCGTGCCCGTGACGGCGTTCTTCGAGAACCGCAGGGTCCCGGCCACGGCGGCAGAGCCGGCGACGCGAACGGTCCCCTTCCAGTTGACGGGCGGCCCGATGTCGACAACCGCGAGGTTGCCCGAGACGACAAGGCCGGGGGCGAGGCTGTAGCGGGTCAGCCGGAACCCGTCCCTCGTGACTGCGAGCGTCCCGCCGTACAGGCCACGGGGCTTGAGGCTCGTCGACGAGAACGCGGCCGCGAAGAATGTTGCCTCCGCGTCGCGGACGGTCTTGGAGGCGACCTCGAGCGTCGAGGCCACGGAGAGTCGCGCAGGCCGCCCCGGGAAGGCCCCGACCACCTTCGCCAGCGGCTGGACGCGCGGGCACATGGCCTGCGTGGGAGCGACGAGCGTGCCGAGGATCCACTGCCGAACGACGTTTTGCGAGCACGCAGACGTGTCGGAGAGCGGCGAGGTGACGCTGTGGCCGACGCCCGGCACGACGATCAGCCGGCCCTGCGGGAACTGGCGCACCACCGCGAGCGCGTTCGCGGTCGGCGTCCGGAGGTCGAACCCCCCGCTGATGGCGAGCACGGGGACGTTCGGATACGGCCCGGGCCCGAGCTGTGTGTTCCCCGACGGCGAAGGCCACTGCTCACAGAAGAAGGCAGTGCCGATTCGCGCCGCCCAGCTCCCGAACCCGCCGAGCGAGCCCGAAGGAAGTGCTGCGATCGCCGAGTTGATCGCAGCGCGCCGCTGCGAGGGAGGCGTGCCCGGTGCCCACGGGAACTGCCCGTCGGCGCAGTTGGTGGCCGCGTTCAACCCGAAGCTCAGATCCTGGGAGGACAACCGGCTGGAGGCCAGGTCGAGGTCGTAGACCCTCAGCAGTGGACGAACGTTCCCGGCGAGCGCCGCGTGTACGGCCGCGGGCGCCTCGGCGGCGACTCCGGGGCTGAGATCCGCGTCGATCATCATCGACAGCAACTCCTCGCCGTTCATCCGAACCGTCTTGACCCGGCCGTTCGACCCGATCACCTTGCCGCTGATCGGCTTCGCCTCGATTCTGTTCGCAAGGCGCACGACATCGGCGCCGAAGCTCGGAGTCGCTGCCTTGCAGATGCTCTGGCAGAACGCCGCCAACGTGCCGGGCATCTCGCTCAGGACGTTCTGGTCGAACGGATCGGGGAAAGACGGCGGCACGACCGAGTCGAGGACGAGCCGCTCGACGCGGTCGGGATGTGCCAGTGCGTAGGCGAGGGAGAGCTTCGTTCCGTAGGACACGCCGAACAACCCGATCTTGTCGACCCCGAGCGCGGCCCGCACCGACTCGATGTCCTCGGCGTGGTCTCGCGTCGCGTAGAAGATGCGCTGCGGGCCGATGATCCCCGCGCACTCGGCCGCGAGCGCCGCATCCTGCTCGGCGGTAGCGCTGAGTGTCGACTGGAGCCGAGGACAGTCGATGAGATTCGACTTTCCGGTGCCGCGGTTGTCGAAGGCCACGAACGTGTAGCCGGGGAACATGAAACGCATGAGGTCACGGTTCAGTCCTGGGCTGAGGTCGAACGCCTCGGCCGACCCCTGGCCGGGACCTCCCGCGATGAGGAACATGACACCCCGGGCGAGGCCGTCCGCCGGCAGCACCTCGACGTGGAGCGGAACCGTGCCCGGAGTCGCCCCGGTGCGGTCGAGCGGCACGTCCACCGTTCCGCACTGCACTCCGCCCGTCTTGCAGGGTGTCAGCGAGATCGCCGCGTGTGCCTGGCCGGGCACGGCAAAGGCGGCGGCGACCGCGAGCCCCAGCAAGAAACGACGACCCAAGAGACACGCCAGGGTAGCAGCACCGGTGTACCCTTCCCCGTGCCCGGTATCCGATCCGGAACTGGAGCTTTGTGCGAGTGTTCAACACAGTCAACGTCATCGGGAGAGGCCGAGTCGGCTCGGCCGTCGCAGCACGCTTGGAGGAGCGAGGCGTCGCTCTCCGAGAAGACGCTGCGCTCGTGCTGCTCTGCGTCCCGGACGGCGCGATCGCCGAGGTCGCGCGGTCGCTCGAGCCCGGCCCGTGGATCGCCCACGTCTCGGGCGCGACGACCCTTGCGGCGCTCGCTCCACACGAGCGCCGGTTCTCGCTCCATCCGCTGCAGACGTTCACGCGAGCGCGCGGCGCCGAGCAGCTCGACGGGGCCTGGGCGGCGGTTACCGCGGAGACCGCCGAGGCGCGCGAGCTCGGATTCTCGCTCGCGAACACGCTCGGACTGAAACCGTTCGACCTCGCAGATGCCCACCGCCCGCTCTACCACGCGGGCGCGGCGATCGCATCCAACTATCTCGTCACGCTGCACGACGTCGCGTCCGACCTCTTCGGAGCCGCCGGCGCTCCCCCCGAAGCGCTCGTCCCGCTGATGCGGCGGACGATCGACAACGGGTTCGAGCTGACCGGACCGATCTCCCGCGGCGACTGGGAGACCGTCGACCGTCACCGGCGCGCGATCCGGGAGGCGAAGCCCGACCTGGAGCCGCTCTACGACGTGCTGGCGGAGATCACCGCGAGATGAGGACGGTGCGGACGGTCCCGGAGCTTCGCCTCGCCCTCGGCCGCGGGCGGGTGGGCCTTGTCCCGACGATGGGCTCGTTCCACGAGGGTCACATCTCGCTGATGCAGGCAGCCCGGGCCCAATGCGACGTCGTCGTCGTGTCTCTCTTCGTCAACCCGGCGCAGTTCGGCGCGGACGAGGATCTCGACCGCTACCCGCGCGACGAGGAGCGCGACGCGAAGCTGGCGGAGGAGGCCGGAGTCGACCTTCTGTTCGTCCCGAGCGCAGACGTGATGTATCCCGACGGCTTCGGAACCTCGGTCGACGTCACCGAGCCCGGCGGCGAAGCGCTTGCCCGTCCGGGTCACTTTCGAGGCGTGGCGACGGTGTGTCTCAAGCTCTTCAACATCATCCGCCCCGACGTCGCCTTCTTCGGCCTGAAGGACGTGCACCAGGCCCTGGTGCTGCGGCGCATGGTTCGCGATCTCAACCTCGACCTGCACCTGCGGATCCTGCCGACGGTGCGCGACGCAGACGGCCTCGCGCTCTCCTCCCGCAATGCGTACCTGTCGCCCGAGGAGCGCGGCAAGGCGCTCGCCCTCCCGCGGGCGCTCGACTCGGGGCGCTCGGCGTACGCGCAGGGGCGTGACCCGGTCGCGGCCGCGCGCGCGGCGCTCAACGGCCTCGAGCCGGACTACGTCGAGCTCCTCGACCTCGACGGCACGACCGTCCTCGCCGCCGCTGCACGCGTCGGCTCGACCCGTCTCATCGACAACGTGATCCTCGAACAAGGAGAGACCCGGTGACGACCCGCCCACGCAAGCCTGCTCCGAACACGCCCGCGCCCGGCAAGCTCCCGCTCCCCGAACTGGAGCAGCTCAAACGGCGAGGCGAGAAGATCGCGATGGTCACCGCGTACGACGCGCCGAGCGGCCGCCTGGCCGACGAGGCCGGCGTCGACATCATCCTCGTCGGCGACTCCGCCGCGATGGTCGTGCTCGGCTACGACTCGACCGTGCCGGCGTCGATGGACGAGATGGTCATGCTCACGCGCGCGGTCACGCGTGGAGCTCGACGGCCGCTCGTGATCGCCGACATGCCGTTCGGCTCGTTCCAGGTCTCGGACGAGGACGCGCTCCGGAACGCGATTCGCTTCGTCAAGGAAGCGGGTGCCGACGGAGTCAAGATCGAGGGCGGAGGCCCGTCGATCTCACGCGTGCGCGCGCTCGTCGGCGCGGGGATCCCGGTGATGGGCCACATCGGCCTCACTCCGCAGTCCGCGACGATGCTCGGCGGCTTCAAGGCCCAGGGTCGGTCGGCCGAGAAGGCGCGCCGCCTGCTCGCCGATGCCCGCGAGCTCGAGTCCGCCGGCTGCTTCTCGCTCGTGCTCGAGGCCGTTCCCGCGCCCGTGGCCCAGGAGATCACCGCGACCCTGTCGATCCCCACGATCGGCATCGGCGCCGGCGCGGACTGTGACGGACAGGTGCTCGTGTGGCACGACCTGCTCGGGCTCTATGCGGGCCACGCGCCGAGGTTCGTGAAGCAGTATGCGAACCTCGCGCCCGAGATCACCGAGGCGCTCGGCCGCTTCGTCGGCGATGTGCGCAGCGGAGCTTTCCCCGAGGCGCAGCACACCTACTCGATGCCGGACGAGGAACTCGCTCTGTTCTCAGATGCGGTTGCACACGAGTTCGACTCGGTCGATCGGTCGGTTCAGACGGCCGCGCGGGCGAAGCCCGCACGGCCTGGTGACGGCACCGCAAGCGGCGCCTCAGAAGGCGTAGAGCACGCCCACGGCAACCGCTAGGCCGGCGGCGATCGCGGACGCGATCGCGACGCCCGCGAGCGACCTGCCCCAGCTCCAGCCGTGCACGGTCCGGACGCCGACGACGAGCAGAACGAGCGCCCAGGCGACGAAGGCGTAGAAGACCCAGGCAAGCGCCTCACCGGCGCCGCGCCCGTCGGCACCGCCCGTCCGGAAGAGATCCCCTCCGTAGATCGCGATGCGGATCGGCCAGTAGACGAAGAGGGCAAGCGCGATCGGCGTCGCAGCAAAGGCGAGGAGATGGCGCGCGCGCCGAAAGCTGCCGCGGCCGCCGAGCCGGCGCAGGCTCACGTGGAGCACTTTCCCGACGACGTAGTAGAGGCCGAAGCCGTACAGGCCCCCCGCCAGGAACGCCCAGACGGCCACCAGGGAGCCGTCGATCTCCACGTCGTCGAGCAGCCGGCTTGCGACCGTCGTCGCGAGGATGCCGGCGATGCCGCCGAGCCACACGATTGCGCCCGCGGCATCCTGTCGAGCCTCGGCCACCTCGTCGGAGTCGTCGCGGATCGCCGCGAACACCGGCCGCGGGCTCTGTAGGACGAGCAGTGCGCGGAGGAACCAGGCCTTCTGGTCGGTGCGGGACTCGGCGCCCGCGACGGCGCTCAAGCCGCCGCCACCGCTGCTTTCGGCAGGACGTGCCGCAGGAACTGGCCCGTGAAGGACTCGTCAACGTCGGCGATGTCCTCGGGCGTGCCGGTCGCGACGATCTCGCCGCCCGCCTCGCCGCCCTCGGGGCCGAGGTCGACGATCCAGTCGGCCTGCTTGATCACGTCCAGGTTGTGCTCGATCACGAGCACCGTGTTCCCCGAGTCGACCAGCCGCTGCAGCACGTCGAGCAGCTTCTCGATGTCGGCGAAATGCAATCCCGTCGTCGGCTCGTCGAGGATGTAGAGCGTCTTCCCGGTGGCCACCTTCGAGAGCTCCGACGAGAGCTTGACCCGTTGTGCCTCCCCGCCGGAGAGCGTGGTCGCCGGCTGACCGAGCTTGATGTAGTCGAGGCCGACGTCGTGCAGCGTCTGCAGCCGCCGGCGCAGCTTCGGAATCTTCGCGAAGAACCGCAAGGCCTCCTCGACCGACATCTCGAGCACGTCCGCGATCGACTTCCCCTTGAAGCGCACCTCGAGCGTCTCGCGGTTGTAGCGGGCGCCCTTGCACGTCTCGCACGGGACGTAGACGTCGGGCAGAAAGTGCATCTCGATCTTGATCTGGCCGTCGCCTTTGCAGGTCTCGCAGCGGCCCCCGCGGACGTTGAACGAGAAGCGCCCCGGCTTGTACCCGCGCACCTTCGCCTCCGGTGTCAGCGAGTAGAGCTCGCGGATGTGGTCGAAGAGCTTCGTGTAGGTCGCAGGGTTCGAGCGCGGTGTGCGGCCGATCGGCGACTGGTCGATGTCGATTACCTTGTCGTAGCTCTCGATCCCCTCGAAGCCCGCGTGATCACCCGGCTTCGTCCGCATCCGGTGCAGACGGTTCGCGAGCGCCTTGTAGACGATCTCGTTCACGAGCGTCGATTTGCCGGAACCGGAGACTCCGGTGACGCAGACGAACTTGCCGATGGGGAACTCGACGTCGACGTCCTTGAGGTTGTGCATCGTCGCGCCGCGCACCCAGAACGACCCGTTGTCCTCCAGCCGGCGCGGCGGAACCGGGATCACGCGCGTGTGCGCCAGGAACTGGCCCGTGACCGAGCTCTTGTTCCGCTCGACCTTCGTCGCCGGCCCCTCGGCGACGACATGCCCGCCGTGCTCGCCCGCGCCCGGCCCCATGTCGACGAGCCAGTCCGACGAGCGCATCATCTGCTCGTCGTGCTCGACGACGAGCACGGTGTTGCCGAGGTCGCGCAATCGCTCGAGCGTGCCGATGAGCTTGTCGTTGTCCCGCTGGTGCAGGCCGATCGACGGCTCGTCGAGGATGTAGAGCACGCCGACCAGCTGCGAGCCGATCTGCGTGGCGAGCCGCAGGCGCTGCGCCTCCCCGCCCGACAGCGTCGCCGAGGCGCGGTCGAGCTGGAGGTAGCCGACACCGACGTTGTCGAGGAACGTCAGGCGCTCACGGATCTCCTTGACGATCCTCGCTCCGATCAGCTGCTCGGTCTCGGTGAGGTCGAGGCTCTCGAGGAACTCGAGCGCCCGTGTGACGGACATCTGCGTGAACTCATGGATGTTTTTTTCGCCGACCGTGACCGCGAGCACCTCCGGCTTGAGCCTCGCCCCCTTGCAGACCGGGCAGGGTCGAAACGACATGTACTCCTCGATCCGCTCGCGCTGCGTCGACGAGTCGGTCTCGCGGTAGCGGCGCTGGAGGCTCGGGACAATCCCTTCGAAGGCGAGCATGTAGGAACGCTTCCGCCCCATCCGGTTGCGATAGCTGATGTACAGGCGCTCTCCGTCGGTGCCGTAGAGGAAGAGGTCCTGCTGCATGTCGCTCAGGTTCTCCCAGGGGTCGTCGAGCGCGATCTCGTAACGGTCCGCGATCGCCTGGATGACGGACTCGTAGAAGCCGGAGTTCCCGACCGACCACGGAACGAGTGCGCCTTCGGAGATCGAGAGCGTCGGATCGGGGACGAGCAGGTCCGGATCGATCTCCTGCTGCGCCCCCAGCCCGGTGCAGCGCGGGCAGGCGCCGTGCGGGGAGTTGAACGAGAAGATCCTCGGCTGCAGCTCGGGCAGCGAGACACCGTGATCCGGGCAGGCGAACTTCTCGCTGAAGAGCAGTGACCGGCCGTCGTCGACGAGGTCGATCCCGACCAGGCCGTCGGCGAGCTGCGCGGCGGTCTCGACCGACTGCGCGAGCCGGGTGCGAAGGTCGGGCTTCATGGTGAGGCGGTCGACGACCACCTCGATCGTGTGCTTGAACTTCTTGTCGAGCGTGATCTCGTCCTCGAGAAGCTGCTGCTCGCCGTCGACCTTGACGCGCGTGAAGCCCTCGTTCCTGAGCTCCTCGAAGACGTCCTTGTACTCCCCCTTGCGGTCGCGCACGACGGGCGCGTTGACGGTGAACTTCGTCCTTTCGGGGAGCTGGAGGATCTGGTCGACGATCGACTCCTGGCTCTGGCCCGAGATCGGCTTCCCGCAGATGGGGCAGTGCGGCCGCCCGACTCGGGCGTAGAGGAGCCGGAGGTAGTCGTAGATCTCGGTCACCGTTCCGACGGTCGAGCGCGGGTTGCGGGATGTCGTCTTCTGGTCGATCGAGATCGCGGGTGAAAGGCCGTCGATCGAGTCGACGTCCGGTTTTTCCATCATCTGGAGGAACTGGCGCGCGTAGGCGGACAGGCTCTCGACGTAGCGGCGCTGGCCCTCCGCGTAGATCGTGTCGAAGGCGAGCGAGGACTTTCCGGAGCCCGACAGACCGGTGATGCAGATCAGCTTGTTCCGCGGGAGACGGACGGTGATGTCCTTGAGGTTGTGCTCCCGGGCGCCGTGTACGACGAGCTCTTCCTGGGCCATAACCCGTCCAGTCTAGCCCCGGGCATCGGATCGAACAAGTGTTCGCTCGGATGCCTGAAAGCTCAGGCGCTGAGCCGCTCGACGAGCCCGTAGAGCCGCCGCGGCTCGGGGACGTACTCGACCTCGAGATCACCTGCGACGATCGTCCCGTACCCGAGCATGCGCCCCAGGAGGCCCTGCTCGATCTCGACCGCCCCGATCCGGGAGAGCCGGACAGCGGCGGCGCGCTTCCGCAACGTTCCGTGGACGACGAAGAGCTTCTCGGTCGTCAGGACGAGCCGGGTCCGCTCCCACTCCCAGACCGCGCGAAGGGCGATCGCCGCGCCCGCAGCCTGGAGCAGAACACCGCCGATCGTCGCCGGCCAGCCGATCGCCATCAGGCCCAGCCCGACGGCCGCGAGGCCGAGCGCACGCGCGAACGGCCCGAGGAGAACGACGGGATGGCGCCGCTCCTCGAGGCAGATCTTCTCCCAGCCGGCCGTCACCATCGCGTTTGCGTCTTCGCCGAGTGGCGAATAATCCCTGGTCATGGTGGGCATGGCGAAGCGCGTGGCAGTTCGCGACGGTGATCGTGATCGCGATCGTCGCCGCGGCACGGCCGCGTACTGGATCTTCGAGCGGGACCGCGCCGTCGACTTCTTCGCATCGCTGTTACCCAGGCCGAAGCGCAAGAAGATGCGCGAGACCCGGGACCTCGTCGACCTCAAGCTCGGTGCGTTCGTTCGAGGGCAGGCGCTCTTGATCGTGCTCGTCGGAACGCTGCTGTCCATCGGCTTCTGGGCCGTCGGCTTGCCCTACTTCATCCTGGTCGGAGCGTTTCGCGGGATCGTCGAGATCGTCCCGCTGATCGGCCCTCTCGCCTGGTTCGCCGACCGTGGCGTCCAGGTGCACGCGCTGATGAGCGACAATGGTTCCTGTTACGTCGCCGGCGGCTACGGCCACGCCCTCCACCGCCTCGGCATCAAACATCACCGCACCCGGCCCTACCGCCCACGCACCAACGGCAAAGCCGAACGCTTCATCCAGACACCGATGAACGAATGGGCCTACGCGCGCGTCTACGGCAGCCCACCGAACGAGCCGCCGCCCTGCCGCTCTACCTCGACCGCTACAACTACCAGCGCCCCCACGGCAGCCTCGGCCACCAACCACCGGCCTCGAGACTGAACAACCTCATTGGGAACTACAACTAGGCCGCCTTGCGCCAGCGGCCGAAGACGAGGCCACCGAGAGTGAAGCCGAGACCGAAGGTTCCGACCGAGAAGCCGCCGATCGCCAGCGCCTTGCGCCAGGTGGAGAGTCGCTGCCATCGTCCCAGCGCCTCACGTTCCTCGACCGTCAGGGGCTCTCCCCGGCGTTGCTTTCGGATGGCGCCGCCGGCCCGGAGTCCGAGGTACAGATCGTCGAAAATCTCGGCAGATTCTGTCACGAGACTCAGTCTATAGCCTGCTTCGGCCGTGCTTACACGCGTTTTGCACCTGTCCGACCTGCATTACGGCGCCGGAAACGACGCTGCGATCGAGCACGGGACGCAGCAGCTCGTCGAGCGTTTCGAGCCGGCTCTGATCGTCGCGAGTGGCGACCTCAGCCACCGTGGCCGCTCGGACCAGATCGCGCGAGCCGCCGAGTTCCTCCGCTCGCTCGGGCCTCCCGTCCTAGCGGTTCCCGGCAATCACGACATTCCCTACTCGTTCCCCGCCCGCTTCACGACGCCGTTCCGCGAATTCGACGCGCAGTGGGAGACGACCGAGCCGACGTACTCGTCGGACGACCTCCAAGTGATCGGCCTCAACTCGGTGCGGCCGTGGCGCCACCAGTCGGGCGGCATCGGGAGCTCGCGGCTAGCGCAGGCCGCCGGGCGCCTCGCCGCGGGACACCCTGGTGCCTTTCGCATCGTCGTCCTGCATCACCACCTGATCGGGGCGCCTTGGCGCTCCCGTAAGAAGCCCGTGGCGAGGCGAAACCACGTGCTGTCGTCGCTCGTCGATGCCGGCGCGGATCTCATCCTGGCGGGGCACATCCACCAGGCCGCGGTCAGCGAGCGGAAGGAGTTCGAGATCGTCCACGGCGGCGAACGAGCGGTCGTCGTCTCGGTCGCTCCGGGGCTCGGGCAGCCCCGCCCCAGGCGTCACGGTGAGGCGCGCGGGCTGCACGTCTACGAGATCGGCGACTCTTCGCTGGGAGTGGAGACGTACATCTGGAGCGACGCGAACTGGACGCTCACGGCCGAGCGAAGCTTCGCCCGGGGACGGACGCCGAAGGAGGAGGCCGCACCGGCGACGCCGGCGCGACCTCCATCCGAACAGCTCTAGCTCAGGCTCGCGCGGCCATGCCGCGTCCGCTCATGAAACGCCCGACGAGCGCGACGAGAATGACCGCGACGATGATTCCGACGATGAACTCCAACGCGCCGTTGCTGAAGATCAGCCCGGCGACGACGAGTGACGCGATGCCAATCAGAATCGTCAGGAGCCAACCCATCGGGTCACGACCCGGATGGAAGAGGCGCCCCAACGCTCCGACGACCGCGCCGACGATGATCAACCATACCCAGTGCATGCGGGCTTCCTTCCCTCGAGAGACCGGACCTCAAACTTCGTGCCGGGCCAGCAGCTCTTCCTTCTTGGTCTGGTACTCCTCCTCGGTGAGAACCCCTTCATCGCGCAGGTCGCCGAGCTTGCGCAGCTGATCGGCGACCGGGTCGGCCGCGGGCCGTTGTGAGTGCTGGTAGTGGCGGGTCAGGTCGTCGAACTGCCGGCGCCGCTCGCGGAAGCGGTCCATGCCGAAGCCGCGTTCCGGAAACTTGTGGGCGTCGGGCCCGGTGATCGGCCGCTTCTGGACGAAGCGGCGGTAAGCGATCACGAGCAGGATCGCCGCGAAGAAGCCCATCAGGGACACCGCCGTTTTCGCATTCCAGCCCCAGATCGCCGCCGCCAGCAGGCCTCCGCCCCACGAGCCGGCCAGCCCGATCGCGACCGTCAGCCACACCGGCATCGGGTCGGGCCCGGGTACGGCGAGGCGCGCGAGCCCGCCGGTGACGAACCCGAAGAACATGATCAAGATGACGGCGCCGAGCATGTTGCGCTGCTAAGTCTAGGCGGGTGCCCTCGCGGCGGCGACCAGCTCGCGCCGCAGATCCTTGATCTCGTCGCGCAGCTTCGCGGCGTACTCGAAGCGGAGCTCCTCGGCTGCAGCGAACATCTCCTCCTCGAGCTCGATGATGAGCCTCTCGAGCTCGGTCGGCGCCATCCCCTCGACGTCCTTCCGCCCGCGCCGCCGTTTCGTCGACGGAACCGTCGGCGAGTCGAGGGAGAGGAACTCGGCTATGTCGGACACGCCCTTGATGATGGTTTCCGGCGTGATGCCGTGCTCTTCGTTGTAGGCCAGCTGAACCGCTCGGCGCCGGTCGGTCTCGTCCATCGACTCCTTGATCGCCTGCGTGACCTTGTCGGCGTAGAGGAGCACCTTCCCGTTGACGTTTCGGGCGGCGCGCCCGATGGTCTGGATGAGAGACGTGCGGCCGCGCAGGAAGCCCTCCTTGTCGGCATCGAGCACCGCGACGAGTGACACCTCAGGCAGGTCGAGCCCTTCGCGCAGGAGGTTGACGCCGACGAGGACGTCGTAGTCGCCGAGCCGCAGCTCGCGGATGATCTGGATCCGCTCGAGCGTGTCGATCTCGGAATGGAGGTAGCGGGCCTTGACGCCCGACTCGAGCAGGTAGTCGGTCAGGTCCTCGGCCATCTTCTTCGTCAGCGTCGTCACGAGCACGCGCTCACCGACCTCCTCGCGGCGCCGGATCTCGTTGAGCAGGTCGTCGATCTGGTTCCTCGTCGCGCGCAGCTCGACCTCGGGGTCGACGATGCCCGTCGGCCGGATCAGCTGCTCGGCGACCCGCTGAGCGTGACGTTCCTCGAAGGGCCCCGGCGTCGCCGAGACGAACACGAGCTGCGGCACCTTCTCGAGGAACTCGTCGAAGCGCAACGGACGATTGTCGAGCGCCGACGGAAGCCGGAAACCGTAGTCGACCAGCGTCTGCTTGCGCGAGCGATCGCCCTCGTGCATGCCCCCGATCTGGGGCACGGTCTGGTGGGACTCGTCGACGAAGACGACGAAGTCGCTCGGGAAGTAGTCGAGCAGCGTGAACGGGTGCGTCCCCGGCGCGCGTCCTTCGAGAATGCGCGAGTAGTTCTCGATCCCGTTGCAGAAGCCGAGCTCCTGCATCATCTCGAGGTCGTACTCGGTGCGCTGCCGGAGGCGGTGGGCCTCGAGCATCTTCCCCTCCCGCTCGAGCTCCTTGACGCGCTCATCGAGCTCGTGCCTGATCTCCCCGACAGCGCGCTCGACCGTCGGCTTGGACGTGACGTACTCCGTCGCCGGCCAGATGGCGATGTTGTCGAGCTTGGTGAAGATCTCGCCCGTCAAGGGATCGAAGTGGCTGATCTGCTCGACCTCGTCCCCGAAAAAGGAGATGCGGTAGGCCGTCTCCTGGTTGGCGGGCTGCACCTCCACGACATCGCCCTTCACGCGAAAGCGGCCGCGTCCGAGCATGGTGTCGTTGCGGACGTACTGCGAGTCGATCAGCTTCCGCAGCATCGCGTCACGATCGTGATCCTCGCCGACCTCCAGGATGACCACCCGCTCCCGCCACTCCTCCGGCGAGCCGAGCCCGTAGATGCAGGACACCGACGCGACGACCACGACGTCGCGGCGTGTGAAGAGCGCCGACGTCGCCGCGAGCCGCAGCCGCGCGATGTCGTCGTTCTGGGACGAGTCCTTTTCGATGTAGAGGTCGGCCTGAGGGACGTACGCCTCGGGCTGGTAGTAGTCGTAGTAGGAGACGAAGTACTCCACCGAGTTGTGGGGGAAGAACTCCCGGAACTCGTTGCAGAGCTGGGCCGCCAGCGTCTTGTTGTGGGCGATCACCAGGGCGGGACGGCCGACCTGCTCGATCGTCCAGGCCATCGTCGCGGTCTTGCCTGTGCCCGTGGCGCCGACGAGGGTCTGGTAGCGGTCGCCCGCGGCGATGCCTTCGGCGAGGGTCGCGATCGCCGTGGGCTGGTCGCCCGTCGGCCGGTAGGAGTCGGCTGTCTTGAACTCGCGCACGTCACTCAAGCGTAGCCTCGAGGGCCGTCGCTACTGAGCGGGCGTTCGGAGCGCCTGCTGACGTGGACGCTGGCCGGAGCCGGGATCAACGATTCCTGCAGGTTCGGCAGTCACGGCAAGCACGGACGGGTGAGGAGTGCCGCTTTACGGGGCACTGAGCCGGCCGCGCGCGAGCCGGAGCAAGACATCGATGTCTCCGCAGATCTCGCATCGGTAGGACCTAATCGTGCCGTCGCGGCTGGCCGTGACGACGAGGCGACCATCGACGCCGCCGAACCCGGCGCCGACGAGCGGCCGAGTAGGCCCCGCTCTGAGCAACAGCACGCGATGGCCGGTGGAAGCTGACCCCACGCCTGCTGTGCTCGGCCCGGCCGTAATGATCCACCTGCCGTCGGGGCTGAAGGCCGCGCCGCCGAGCGGGCCGAAGTGCCAACGAAGAGTCTCGACGAGGCTCCGCGTCTCGACATTCCACGTGCGCGCCTCGCCGTCGCGACTCGCCGTCAGAAGCCGTGATCCATCCGGCGAGAAGGCGATCGAGGTGATCCCGAGTTTGTGGGCGCTGATCGGATTGCCTCGACCGGATCGCAGGTCCCACAAGCGCACGATCCCCATGCTGTCGCCGCTTGCCAGGAGCGTCTCGTCGGGGTCGAACGCGACGGCTGTCACGGCAGCGCCACCGTGGAAGACCTTCGTTCGAGCCCCGGGGAGGCCGCGCACGACGATGGAGCCGTCATTCTTTCCCTTAGCGATCAACCTTCCCGAGGGCGAGACAGCGAGACTGAGCGTCGGGCTCGCTGCGGCCAGCGGGCCCCGCGGCCCAAAGGCAACGGCAGTCACAGGCCCGTGCACGTGAATCGTCGAAGAGGGTCGGCGTCGGCCGACTACCCGGACACGAGCGACTCCACGCCGATCACCGACGATGACTTTCCGACCGTCGCGGCTGAGGGCGAACGCGGTAATCGGTGCCTGCCGCACCACCAGAGCGAGATCCGGCTCGGTTCCAGAGTGCCAGATGCGTGCGGTGCCGTCCTCACTTCCTGTCACGAGATACCGGCTGTTCGGACTGAACTCGACCGTATTGACCCGACCGGTGTGACCGGCGAGGAGGGCAACCGGCTTTCCGTTCGTGAGCCACGTGCGTGCAGTGTTGTCGGAGCCACCGGTCGCAATCGCCTTCCCTGTGGTGCTGAAGCCAACCGCGGTCACCGGGTTTGCATGGCCGAACATGACTCCGATCTGTTGTCCACTCGGGGCTTCCCAGACACGAGCAGTGCCGTCCGCGACGGCGGCCGCGATAAGCACGCCATTCGGACTGAACGAACCGGCCACAATTGCGCTGTTGAGCTCCGGGCCGCGTAGCACCCTCACCTGCCTTAGGGTCGCAGTCGACCAGGTACGTACGACGCCTTCATGGCTGCAGGTCATGAGTAGCGACCCATTCGGATTGAAGGCCGCGCAGTGCACCAGCCCTCTGTTGGCGAGGCGACCGACGAGCGAGCCCGTGACAAAGGAGTAGACCCGCGCGAAGCGGTCCTGTCCGAAAGTCACGACCAGCTTCCCTGACGGACTCACTGCTCCACCCTTCGGCAAGGCTTTCCCGCCAACGCGAATGCTGCGAATCAGTCTCCCGTCGTCCGTGCGCCAAAGACGGATCACGCCGTTCCGGGCGATCGTCACAATCCGCCGGGCACGGCTCGTGAAGAGGGCATCTGCGACCGGGCCTCCGGCGTCGAGTCGGTGAAGAGGGGCCTGGCGGCTCCCCCAGACGAATGCCGTGCCATTCCGTCCAGCCGTAAGCAGCAGGCGATCGTCCGCGCTGTACACGGCGGCCGTAACGGGCCCTCCCTGTTCGAGCACTCGCTCGAGTCTCCACGTGCCGTACCTGTAGATCCGAACCTTCCCGTCCTGGGAGCCCGTGACGACGTGAAGACCCTGCGGGTCGAACCGCGCAACTCGAACCGGCCCCTCGGCTCGTAAAACTGCGCGCTGATTCGCCGCCAGAAGCGCCGTTCGCAGGACGTCCTCCTCGTGGACCCTGCCCTCGAGTCCTGCAGCTTGCGCAGCGAGGCGGACGCTCTGCTGAGGATCGGCGTCGAGCTCTCCTGTCGCCGCCGCCGCCAGCTCCCGCGCGTGTGAGCGCCGCGCCTCTGTGCGCGAGCGGCTCCGCTCGACGAGCGCGAACACGGCGATCGCGGCGAAGAGAACAAGGCCGACGAGCGCAGCGGCTGCGACCGCAAGTGCTCGGCGGCGCCGGCGCTCGGCTTCGTGCAACGAGCGTTCTGCCCCGTGCCTATTCCGCCAGGCCACGACTGCGTCTGCGAGAACGTCGTGGTAGATCTCGAACTTGGCCGCCGCACCGTCCTCCCCCGCGCGGACGATCCGTTCGATGCTGAGACGACGAAGAACGT
Source organism: uncultured Actinomycetes bacterium (assembly GCA_963711545.1). Taxonomy (GTDB): domain Bacteria; phylum Actinomycetota; class Thermoleophilia; order Gaiellales; family Gaiellaceae; genus 3-1-20CM-4-69-9. Next base: position 569,998 of record CAVQEP010000010.1, on the reverse strand, counting down.
CGGCTGCCTCCGCCTCGTCGATTTCGGCGTAGCCGGCGAGGTCGCGCACGCCGTGTGCGATCTTCGTCCCCGTCGGAGTGACGAGGAAGTTGTACATCGCAGCGGCGACGTCCTTCTGACGCGGAGAGAACTCCGCCATCGCATGTTCCAGATGATCTTCGACGATCTTGACCGCCCCGCCGAGCTCGCTCAGCGTCTCCCGTCGAAGCTTGCGTGAGCCACGCTCCTCTTCCGTCTCCCAGAGACGCTGCATCACGAGCTGGAGGTACGGGGCCTCGATCTGGTCTTCGTTTCGACCCCTGTCGACGACGCCTTTCCCCGCCCGCGCCAAGGTCGACGCGCCCGGCAGCTACCTCGTTGAGGACGGCCTCCGTCAGCTCGGGATCGATCTCGATCTGAAGTTCGGGCGGCGCCAGCTCGTTGAAGCGCGTGATCGGTCCGACGATCGCAGCCTCGCCGCCGGCACGATCGAGTCGGTTCAGCCGAAGGCGATTGGCAAGCAGGTTGGGGAGCACGCCTTTGAAGTCGTCCAGCTCGGCCAGCGCGTCCTCTCTGATCCCGATCAAGACGTTGACGCGGACATCTGGACGTGAGACGACCGAGGCAAGTTGCTGGACGAAGGTCTGATCGTCCTGGTGGTAGAGGAAGTGTTCTTCGAACTGGTCGAGGATGAGGTAGAGGTCTCCTCCCGCTCGAGCGGCCGCCCCCGACAGTGCCTCCACGAGCGACCTACCGCCACCTGCCGCTTCGATCAATCCATCGATGGGAGGGCCCGTCCACGACCCGTATACGAGTACCGCGACTCCGGGCTCTCGTCGCAACCGGTAGGCGACGCCTGCGCGGAGCACGGAGGTCTTGCCGACCCCGGTCGGTCCGAACAGAACGGTGAGGCGCGACGCCATGAGGTTCGCAGCGATCACCTCGCTGTCGCGGTCGCGACCGAAGAAGAACAGCGCGTCGACCGCGGAAGCTTCGAACGCCGCGAGCCCCTTGTAGGGAGAGCGGGGAAGTTGGACTTCGCTCACGCGGGCGCCTCGGTCACCTCGAGGCCGGCGTGACGAGCAAGGATCTCGACGTATTGCGTGAGCGCGAGCTCGTGTACTTCGACGTCGCGGCGTCTCCAGAACTCGCCGCTCGAGCGACTTCGGCTCGGGTTGCACGGCCCAGGACCGATACGAAAGCGGCTGGTCGCTCCAGAGCCGGTTGAGAATGACCCTCAGGTTCCAGTCGGCCATCGTGTAGCCGAGGAAGAGGAAGTGGCTGCGTCTCAGCTTTGCTGCGAGCGCAACGGGAACAGCGCCGGCAAGATCCGTCTGCGCGAGGTAGTCGATGTAGTCGTCCTCGGTGACGACGAAGCTCTCCCACTGCCGGTCGGGAGCGCGATCGACCTGGCCGTGCAGCTTCAGGATCACCGTTCTCTGATCCAAAGACAGCTCGGTGGCATACGTGTTCGGTACCTCGATCAGCCGCCCACGGCCATCCGGAGCGATGTGGCAGAACTTCCCGCGCCCCGGCCCAGAGGCCAAGTAGGACACGACATCGAACTCCTCCCCCGCTTCGAGGAATGCTGTCTCCAGTGCGATGTCGTAGCTCGTCGTCACGATCAGCTGATGTGGCACGCCGCGCTCCCGCAAGACGGCGGCAGCGGCGGCGAAGAACCGGTGCACAGGAGTCGGTGACGCGTCAGCGTCCAAGAGGGAATGAAGCTCGTCGTACAGCGGGCCTGACCCTCTCATTACCGCGACGTATTGCGCGACGCGCGGCAAGCTCACTGCCGTTCTCCGCGATATTGGAACCGCTCGGCAAGGCGCTCGGCGAGCTCAGCCACGTCTGCGCCGAGAACTGGTACGAGCCGCCCAGAGAGGAGAACTTCGACGACCTCCTCGAAGTGATCCTGTGCCGGAGCGCGACGGCCCGGAGCGTGAAGCCCGGCTTCCTGCCTGAGGATTGCGCCGTGCAACGCCTGGAGTTCCCGGCTCGGCTCGATGCCGAGCTGCTCGACGAGCACACGGCGCGCACTCTGGTAGACGTCGAGGGCTTCCGCCTGCCGACCGGAGCGATAGAGCGCAAGCATCAGTTGAGCCCGTAGCCGTTCTCTCACCGGATGTTGCTCGACGAGCGCCTCGAGCTCTCCGACTACGTCACCGTGCCTGCCGGTCTCGAGGTCGGCTTCGATCCGTTCCTCGAGCGCCGCGATCCTCTCCTCCTCGAGCGGAGCCACCGCAGCAGGGGCGAAAGCCTCGAACTCGAGATCGGCAAGGGCGGGGCCGCGCCAGATCTCGAGCGCGGTCCTGAGCCGTGAGGCCCGCTCGGCAGCATCCTCGGTTGCTCGCCCCTGGGAAGCGAGATCGCGAAAGCGGTTGAGGTCCACCTGCTCCGGTCGGATTGCCAGCGCGTATCCGGGCGCCTTGGTAACGAGCGTGTCCGAGCCGAGCGTCTTGCGCAGCTGGGAGACGAAGTTCTGAAGCGACGTGGCTGCAGTGCGGGGCGGACGCTCACCCCAGAGGACGTCGATCAGACGATCCGTCGGGACCGGTCGCGGCGCTTCGAGCACCAACAGCGCGAGCACCGAACGTTGCTTCCGGCCTCCCAGAAGGAGAGGGCCCGTCTCATCGAGCACCTCGAGCGGTCCGAGTAGCCGGAACTCCAGCACTCCCCCTTTGTAACACCGACAAGAGCGGCGCCCACCGGCCGTTAGCCCCCCGTTTGCTCGGCGTGAGGGGGCGGTTGGCGCCACGCAAGACGCTCGGATCATGAAGACGAACCGACATAACAGCAGCGGCGCACGGCGCCGCATCGCGACAACGCTCGTCCTCGCCGCGGCGATCGCCGCCGGTGCCCTTGCCGGCCGGACGACGCTCCCTGTGCAGAATTCCACCGCGGCGTCCGCGAGGCAGCATGGCTCGCAAGCATCCTCGTCCTACGGCTGGCCGGTGAAGCCGTTCGACCAGCAGCATCCGGTTCGCGGCAGCTTCGGCGACCCGAGAACCGTGTTCACTGGGCACCCGACTCTGCGAAACCTGATGACCAGTGGCGGTGCCTTCTCCTACCACCAGGGGATAGACATCTCCGCTCCCGATGGAACGCCGGTCTACGCGGTTCGATCGGGCGTCGTGAGGATCGTGACCCGGGACTGGATCGAGGTCGACTCCGACGGAGGAGTTGCCTTCCAGTACTGGCACATCAACTCGGTCGTCCACGTGGGCGACCATGTGCAGGCACAGACCGACGTCCTGGGCCGCATCATGCGTGCCTCGAAGCACGTGCACTTGACAGAGCTGAGCGACGGCAAGGCCGTCAACCCGCTGTCACCCGGCCATCTCGGCCCTTACTCGGATGGGACGACCCCACGCGTCGGCGAGATCAGCTTCCGCTCGAGTGACACCGGGCCCGAGCTGCTGCCGGAGTACGTGCACGGGCGAGTGCAGATCGTCGTCTCGGCCACGGACACACAGGCGGTCCCGGTCCCCGGCCAGTGGGCGGGCCTCCCGATCACGCCAGCGAAGCTGACGTTCAGGATCGACGCCTTCCCGAACTGCAAAATCGTACGGCCGGAGACGATCGCATTCGACGTTACGCGCCGCCTTCCCTCGAGCAACATGTGGCAGACCTACGCTCGCGGCAGCCACATGAACATGGTGCAGATGGGAGCGCACAGGTACTGGTACAACCCCGGCGTCTACCTGTTCAAGCTCACGCCGACGCTGTTCGACACACGCACCCTGCCGGACGGCGTATACCGGCTCGTCGCGACCGCGTGGGACACCGCCGGCAATCACAGCTCGGCGGCGCAGGTCTTCCAGGTCCACAACCGCGAGAGCTGGCTGAAGGGCTAGGCGAAATGCGGCGACTCATCGCGATCGCCATAGCGATGCTGATGCTCTTGGCCGGCATCGGAACCACCTTGATCCTCTCCCAGAGGCAACAGCGGGCGAGCCCCTCGTCAACGGACGAACTGCGCGAGAGCACAGCCGGATCCTCCCTGGGGACGCGGGCGTCGCCAACATCCGGCGGCTCCAACGTTCGCGCCCACCGAGCCCCGAAGACGTTGCTACCGCCGTACCGCCGCCTGTGGTCTGTGTACGGCGACTCGAGCTTCATCGAGTTTCCTCCGGTCATCGTCGGTGAGCAGCTCTTCTTCGCGACCGACCGGGGGCGCGCAGTGGCGGTCTCTACGCGCAGCGGGCACCTCCTCTGGCAGCGGCGTCTCGGACATTGCGTGGCCGCCTCGCCCGCAGCCGCCGGAACGAAGGTGGTGTTCGCGGCGATGGGCCCCCCGCCCTGCGATCGCGGACAGGGCGAGGTCGTCGCCGTCGACCGGAGTGACGGTCGCCTTCGCTGGCGGTTCCTCGCAGCACCGATCGAATCCTCGCCGCTCGTGGTCGACGGTCTGGTGATCGTCGGCGACCGCGGCGGGAACGTCTATGCACTCGACCTCGGCAACGGGCAGGTGCGCTGGCGCTTCCGGACCGGAGCCGCCGTCAAGGGAGGAGCCAGCGCGGCAGGCACAAGGATCTTCATCGGGTCCTACGACGGCTACGTCTACGCGCTCGAGGCGGCGACGGGAAAGCTTGCTTGGCGTGCCCGCTCACCCGCGGGAGGACACCTCTACGCGACTCCCTCCCTCGCCCACGGGCTTCTGTTCATCGGTGCCACGAATGGGTTCGTCATGGCGCTCGATTCGCGGACCGGGCAGTTGCGCTGGTCACGCCGGCTGCCTTCGTTCGTCTACGCGTCCGCGGCCGTGGCTGGAAGCCGGGTCTTCATCGGTTCCTACGACCATCGGCTGTATGCACTCGAGGCGACGACTGGGAAGCCGCTGTGGTCGTTCAAGGGACAGGGCCCAGTCTCCGGAACTGCGACCGTCGTCGGGAAACTCGTCTTCTTCTCGACCTGCGGATCGTGCTCCACTTTCGAAACGAATCCCGCGGCGAGGCGGACGTACGCGCTCGACGCAAGCTCCGGAAAACTGATCTGGACCTATCCTGACGGCGAGTACACCCCGGTCGTCACGGACGGGCTGCGGATCTATCTCACCGGTTACGCGACGATCACGGCCCTGGAACCGAGCAGCACCGGCCGCCGAAAGGGCTAACCTGAGGCCTCCCCTTCCGCCGACCGAGCCGTGCGCTTTCGACTCGCCTTCATACTCGTCGCAGCATCCGCGGCGCTCGTCGCAAGTGCGGCCGCGTCGGCCTACCCCTGGCCCGTCAAGCCGTTCGACAAACAGCATCCGATCCGCGCCTACTTCGGCGATCCGCGCACACGCTTCTGGAACACCATGCTGACCGACGGCCTCAGGGGCCCGGGGATCTTCCAGTTCCACAACGGCATCGACATCGCCGCGCCGGGCGACACCGCCGTGTACCCGGTCGTCTCGGGGACGGCGACGGTGATCTCCGGTGACGCGGTCGCGGTCCGGACGGGCGACGACCGGACGTTCCAGTACTTCCACATCGTCCCCCTCGTCGTGAACGGCCAGCACGTCGTCGCGAAGAGGACTCTGATGGGCTACATCCTCCCGGCCTACGGCCACGTCCACCTGACCGAAATCCGCGGCACGAAGGTCTGGAACCCGCTCGCGCTCGGAGGGATCGGCCCTTACGAGGACCGGACGGTTCCCGAAGTGGATGCGATCAGCATGCGCCCGGCCCGGTCGCTCGTGGCGTTCGACCCGGGCAAGGTCTGCGGCAAGGTCTCAGTGGTCGCAGTTGCGCATGACATCACGCCGCTCGCGGTGGTCGGCCTCTTCGCAGGTTTCCCCGTCTCGCCCGCCCGGGTGACCTGGTCGTTCGCGAAGCTCGGCGCTCGTCCGCTCGTGCGCAACGCGGTCGTCGCGGACTTCCGCTCGACGCTACCCTCGCGACGAAGGTTCTGGGACGTCTATGCACGTGGAAGCTTCCAGAACGCGCCGAGGTTCTCGAACCGCCAGTTCTTCATGCCGGGGAGCTTCGTCTACAACCTCGCCCCGGCTCTCGACACGCGCAGGTACGGTAACGGCGTCTACACGGTCACCGTCACGGTCAGCGACGAGCGCGGCAACTCCTCCGACGCGTGGCAGCGGTTCACCTTCGACAACCGGCCGGGCACCCCGAACGGCTGTCCGGCGGCGCCGCCCATCGATCAGTTGCCCAACTCGTCGCCGTAGGCGCGGCGGTAGATCCGCTTCAGCTCCTCCACACGCTCGACGTAGTGGCGTGTCTCGGAGAACTGGATCCCGACCCCTTCCTTGCGCCATCGGTCGACGTTGTTCTGGCCTGCGTTGTAGGCCGCCAGCGCGGTCCGCTCCTCGCCGTACTTGCTCAGGAGATGCCGGAGATACCAGGCGCCGTAGCGGACGTTGATCTCGGGGTCGTAGAGATCCTGGACCCGGAACTTCGAGCCTCCGGTATGGAGCGCGATCCCCTTCGCCGTGTCGGGCAGCAGCTGCATGAGCCCGATCGCGCCCGACGGCGAGCGCGCTCCGGCCTTGAACTTCGACTCCTGGTAGATGACGGCCGCGAGCAGCGCGGGGTCCAGGTCGTAGTTGCGCGCATGCCCTCTCACGATCTGCTGGTACTCGAGGGGGTACCAGATGCGCTCCCACCACCCCGGCTTCGAACCCTGAAGCACGGCGAACACCGCCAGTGCGCCGCAGGCGAGCACGACGACGCCGAGGAGCCGCCCCCTCATCCCGTGAGGCGGCGCATGACGTCCGCTACGAAGGCGTCGAGCTCCTCGAGCGTGCCGTCGTTGACGTAGGCGTAATCGGCACGCCGCACCTTCTCCTCCTCGGGGAGAAGACGGTCTTCGCGGCCGTCGCCGAGGGGGCGCCGTGCCGCCCTGACCTCCGGGGACGCGGTGATGGCAACGACGACGTCGAACCGCTCGTCACCGCCGGTCTCGTAGAGCAAGGGCACCTCCGTCGCGATCACGCGCGGCGGGTCGGGCCGGGCCGCGACCTCCTCGCGCCACGCGGTCTGGGCCCGGATCACGCGCGGGTGCAACAGCTGCTCCAGCCACCGGAGCTCGGCCGGATCGGCAAAGACGATGCGGCCGATCGCGGCGCGGTCAGCGCCGCCGGCGGGAGCGATCACGCCGGGACCGAACCTGCCGGCGAGCTCGCGCAGGACGTCGTCGTCCTCACGGAGGATCCGGTGGACGAGCTCGTCGGCGGATGCAGTCGCCGCGCCGTGGCGTGCGAAGGCAGCGAGCGCCGCGCTCTTGCCGGCCCCGATCCCGCCCGTGATGGCGACCGAGACCGGGCTAGTGCTCGTCTGGAGCGTGCTCGGCGGGTGCGGTTTCGTCGACAGCGGCCGTCTCCGCCGTCGTCTCCGGCTCGGCGACTTCCTCGGCCGGAAGCTCCGGTGCGGCGGATGCGTCGCTGAAGACGTCCTCCGAGAGATCGAGATGCGGCGTGCCCTCGAGCGGGGGCTCGTTCTCCGCGCGGCGGTCGGCGTCGACGCGCTTGAGCGAGAGCGAGAGGCGACGGCGCTCGGCGTCGACCTCGAGGATGAGCACGGGCACCGTGTCGCCCTGGCTCACGACCTCGCGCGGGTTCTCGACGTGGTGCTGCGCGAGCTCTGAGATGTGGACGAGCCCCTCGACGCCCGGAAGGATCTCGACGAAGGCGCCGAACGTGACGACCTTGGTCACCTTGCCCTCGACGACGTCGCCCTCGTTGTACTGCTCGAGCACCTGCTGCCACGGATCCGACTGGGTTTGCTTGAGGCCGAGCGAGATTCGCTGGCGCTCGCGGTCGATGTCGAGCACCTTGACCTTCACGGTCTGCCCGATCTCGAGCACCTCGGACGGGTGGTTGACGTGCGACCACGAGAGCTCGGAGATGTGGATGAGCCCGTCCATGCCGTCGAGGTCGACGAACGCCCCGAAGTCGACAATGTTCGAGATCTGCCCCTCGACCACGTCGCCCGGATTGAGCCGGTCGAGAATCGCCTGCCGCATCTCCTTGCGCTCGTCCTCGAGGACGGCGCGGCGGGAGAGGACGACGTTGTTTCGCGAGCGGTTCAGCTCGATCACCTTGCAGCGGAGCTCCTTACCCATGAACTCGTCGAGATCCTGCACGCGGCGGATGTCGACGAGGGACGCCGGCAGGAACCCGCGCACTCCGAGGTCGAGGATGAGGCCGCCCTTGACGACCTCGATCACCCGGCCCGTGACCGGGTCTCCCGACTCTGCCGCCTGCTCGATCGCCTTCCACGCCATCTCGAACCGGGCGCGCTTCTTGGACAGGAGCAGCCGGCCCTCGGCGTCCTCCTTCGTCATCACGAGCGCGTCGATCTCGTCGCCGACCGAGACCTCGTCGGCGGGATTCACCGAGCGCCGGATCGAGAGCTCGGCGACCGGGATCACTCCTTCCGACTTGTAACCGATATCGACGAGCACCTCGTCCTTGTCCACGCGGACGACCTTCCCGTGGACGACTTCGCCCTCGTTGATGGTGGGGAAGGTGGAGTCGTAATCCGGGATCAGCTCGCCGTCTGGACCGGTGGTCCAGACACCGTCGCCTGCGACTCTCTGCTCTGTCTGCTCGGTTGCCATGAGCGGCCGGTCAGTATAGCCAGGGGCTTGAAATGGCCCCCTCTGCCCGGCGCTAGCTCTTCGCCTCGCTCCAGTCGTCGCCGACGCCGACCTCCACCGCCAGCGGAGGGTCGAGGGGATATGCGCTGCACATCTCGTCGCGGACGAGCGTCTTGATCACGCCGAGCTCGGCCTCCGGGACCTCGAGGAGGAGCTCGTCGTGCACCTGGAGGACGAGGCGCGCTCCCCGGCCCTCGTCGCGGAGCCGCCGGTGGATGGCGATCATCGCCTTCTTGATGATGTCGGCGTTCGACCCCTGCATGACGAAGTTGACGGCCAGGCGCTCGCCGAGGGAACGCGTCGCACGGTTGGACGCGCGGATCTCGGGAGTGGGCCGCCGCCGTCCGAGCAGGCTCGTCGCGTAGCCGTCGCGCTTCGCCTGCTCGATCGTCCGCTGGATGAAGTCCTGGACGAGCGGGAAGCGCGCGAGATACGCGTCGATGTACTGCTGTGCCTGCTCCCTCGGGATCTCGAGATTCTCGGAGAGGCCGAAAGCAGAGATCCCGTAGACGATCCCGAAGTTGATCATCTTCGCGATCGAGCGATCGCCCGACGTCAGCTGTGCCGGCTCCTTGCCGAGCACCTCGACCGCGGTCGCCGTGTGGATGTCGTCGCCGCGCTCGAACGCCTCGCGGAGCTTCGGCTCGCCGGAGACGTGGGCGAGGATCCTCAGCTCGATCTGCGAGTAGTCCGCGGAAAGGAGCCGGTGCCCGGCCTCCGGGACGAAGGCCGACCGGATCTCCTTGCCGAGCTCCGTCCGGATGGGGATCGCCTGGAGGTTCGGATTCGAGGTGGAGAGGCGCCCTGTCGACGCCACCGTCTGGTTGAAGTGGGTGTGGAGGCGGCCGTCCAACTCCGAGATCAGCGACGGCAGAGGGCCCAGGTAGGTGTTCAACAGCTTCGAGTACTCGCGCCATTCCTCGATCACGCCGACGATCGGGTGCTCGCTCCGGATGGAGCGGAGGACACGCGTGTCGGTCGAGTAGCCGGTCTTGCCCTTGCGGCCAGGCGTCAGCTCGAGCTTCTCGAACAGGATGCGGGCGACCTGCTGCGTCGACCCGAGCACGAACTCCTCGCCGGCGAGCTCGTACGCCCTGGCCTCGAGCTCCTCGACGCGGTCGGCGAGCCGCGCGGTGATCTCCCCCATCCGGTACGTGTCGATCTTCACGCCCGCGTCCTCCATCGCGGCGAGCACAGCGGTCAGCGGGAGCTCGATCGACCGGTAGAGCTCCTCGGCCCCACGCTCGCGAACGCGCTCCAGCATCGTCGGCGCGAGCCGGCGCGGAATCTCGGCGTGCCGCACCAGCGCCGCGGTGTCCTCGTCGGTCGCCGGCATCGGGATCGGCTCGACCCCGTACTCCTGCGCGAGGTCGTCGAGCTCGTAGCCCGCCCGCCCTGGCTCGATCAGGTACGCGAGCAGCATCGTGTCCTCCGCCGGCTCCATCGTGAGTCGCGGCAGTGCCTTGAAGTCGTGTGCGATCAGCTCGGCGGCGTCGAGCCTGAGCTCGAGGGCCGGCGTCCAGTCGCCGACGAGCACGCCCTCCCCTTGACGCGCCAGGGCGAAGCGCCCGTCACGAATCGCCAGCGAGGCGCGGCCACGGACCTCCGGCAGCTCGCCGAGGCGCCACTCGACCTCGGTCCCCTCCATGCGCATCGGCTGAGCCGGGACAGCCTCGTCGAGGATGTCGACGCGGCCGAGCAGGTTCCGGAACTCGAAGCGCCGGAACATCTCCCGCAGCTTCGAGCGGTCAGGCGGGAGCAGGACGAGCTCGGCGGGCTTGCACTCGAGCTCGAGGTCCCGCTGCATGGTCGCGAGCTGCTTCGACCGATATGCCTGGTCCGCATGCTCGGAGATGTTCTTGCGCCGGGCGGGCGACAGCTCGTCGGCGTGGCCGACCACCTCCTCCAGCGATCCGTATTGGGCGATCAGCTGGCCGGCGGTCTTGTCACCGATGCCGGGGATGCCGGGGATGTTGTCGGACGTGTCGCCCTTCAGGCCGATGAAGTCGGGGATCTGGTCGGGCTTGATCCCGTAACGCGCCTCGACCCGCTCCGGCGTGTAGACCTGCACGTCAGAGACTCCGCGCGGAGTCATCATCAGGCTGACGTTGTCCGACACGAGCTGGAACGCGTCGCGGTCGGTGGAGACGATGGTCGTCTTGATCCCGGCCTGGTCGGCCTGTGTCGCGAGCGTAGCGATCACGTCGTCCGCCTCCCAGCCCTCGAACTCGAGGTTCCGGTAGCCGAAAGCCTCCACGATCGGGCGGAAGTACGGGAACTGCTCGGACAGGAGGTCCGGCGTCGGCCGCCGGTCCGCCTTGTACGTCTCCGCGACCTCGAGCCGCTCGACCGGTCGCGTGTCCCAGGCGACGGCGACGCCCTTCGGCCGGTAGTCAGACAGCAGCTTGAAGAGCATGTTGGTGAAGCCGAGGAGCGCGTTCGTCGGGAAGCCCTCGGTCGTCGCGAGCTCCTCGGGCAGCGCGAAGAAGGCGCGGTAGGCGAGATTGTTGCCGTCGACGAGGAAGAGCTCGGAGTCGCGCGCGGGGCCGTCGTCCAGCTCGAGCTCGGCCCCGGTCAAAGTCTTGGGCATCGAATCATGGTAGTCCGGTGCCTGACTTCAGTCTGGCACCGGCGAGACTCTTCCCATGTCCGGTGCCTGACTCCAGTTCGGCACCGCGTGCATGTCATCTATCGTCCGGCGCCGTGCGTGTCCCGATGCTGTCCGGCTCGCAACTCGTCGTCGTGACCGCCGAGGACGACGGCGTCGTGCTGCAGCCGCCGCCTCCGGCGGCAGCCGTGGCGGACGTCGGCGCCGCGGTGCGCGACGCCCTCCGCTTTCCGCTCGCCGGGGAGCCACTCGAGGCCCTCGTGACGAGAGGCGCGCGGGCGACCGTCGTGGTCGAGCCGACCCATCTCCCGTTGCCGGGCGCCGAGAGGGATCCACGGCAGGGCGCGGTTGCGGCCACGGTGGCGGAGCTCGAGCGCCTCGGGATCCCGACCGGCTTTCAGACGCTTCTGGTCGCGGGGGGGCTGGCCCGGAGGCCGGGCGGCGAGCAGCTCGAGCGCCTTTTCTCGCCCGACTTCGCGCGGCGCTTCCACGGTCACGTCGAGGTTCACGACGTCGAGAGCCCCGATCTCGTCGAGGTCGGGTCGGCCGGGCCCGTGCCCCTTCGCGTCCACCCGGCCCTGGTCCGGACGGATGTCGTCGTCGTGGTCACGGCGGCCGAGACCGTCCTCCACGGCGGTCCCGGCGCCCTGGTCGCCGCCGCCGGGCCGGAGGCGCTCCGCGCTTCCGGCGCGGAGTCGCTGCTCGAGACGTCAGGTGCCCAGGGCTGGCGAATCGCCCTGGAGCTCGAACGGTCGCTGATGAGGAGGGTTCCCGTGATCGGGGCGTCCCTGGTCCTGAACCACCCCCGAATCGGAGGAGCGATCGCCGGCTACCCCTACGAGCGGGCCGCGCTCGAGCGCATTACGCACTCTCCGCTCAGGCACGCATTTCGAGCACTGCCGGGAGCGCTGCGAGCGTACGTCCTTCGCTCGCTCTCGCTCGAGCGCTCCGCGGCGGCGGTCTTCGCCGGTCCCCCGTCGGTGGCGCACACGGAGGCGCTCTTGCGGGGGATCGAGCTGCGAGGGGCGTCGCTCGACCGGCCGCTCGACGTGATCTGCATCGGGATTCCGCGCACGACTCCGTACCTGCCGCGCGAGCGGCCGAACCCGCTGCTCGGTGCCTACCTCGGGCTCGGGCTCGCCCTGCGCCTGTGGCGCGACTCGTTCCCGGTCGTCGAGGGCGGGAGCGCGATGCTCCTGAATCGCTTCCATCGCCACTTCAGCCATCCCACGCAGCAGCCGTACCGCGCGTTCTTCGCCGCCACGCGTGCCGGCCCGGACGAGGAGGCCATCGCGGAGGCGGAGCGCGGCGTCCGCGCGGATCCACGTGCGGTCGACGCGTATCGAAGCGGGCGGTCGTGTCATCCGTTGCTCCCGTTCGCCGACTGGGACGCGTGCGGACCGGCACTCCGCCGTCTCGGCCGCGTCATCGTCGCCGGCTGCAGGGACCACGCCGCCGCCCGCCAACTCGGGTTTGTCCCGACGCACGGCGTCGGCGCCGGCCTGACGATGGTCCGCGGGTGGTCCGATCGCCCGCCTCGGATCGGCTTCCTGCTCGCTCCTCCCTATTTCCCCCTTCTAGTTGCGAGCGGGTCAACCTAGCCCGCGCACTCCGCGGGGTCTACGATGGATGGTCACACTCAGTTGTTCGCCCGAGAAAGGACGCCCCATGCCGTCCCGTGCTTCCCTCCTTTTCGTGCCCGTGCTCCTCGCGCTGCTGCTCATAGCCGCAGGCTGTGGAGGGAGCTCGAAATCGTCCAACGCCTATGGGACGACCACTTCGGGCGCCGCCGCCTCGATCACTCCGCCCGCCAACATCAAGAGTGCGGGCAAGCTCGTGTTCTGCAGCGACATCACCTATCCGCCGGAGGAGTCGTACAAGGCCGGGACGACCACTCCCGAGGGCTCCGACATCGACATCGGCAACTACATCGCGATGAAGATGGGCGTCACGGCGCGGTTCGACAACACCGGCTTCGACGGGATCATCGCCGCTCTCCTCGCGAAGAAGTGCGACCTGATCATCTCCGGGATGAACGACACACCCGCGCGCAAGAAGCAGGTCGCGTTCGTCGACTACCTCAAGGTAGGGCAGTCGTTCATGGTCAGGGCCGGCAACCCGGCGCACATCACCGGCATCGCCAGTCTCGCCGGCAAGTCGGCGTCGGTCGAGACGGGCACCACGAACAAGGACTTCCTCGACGCCCAGAGCAAGAAGCTTCAGGCCCAGGGCAAAAAGGGGATCAAGGTCGTCACCTTCCCGAAGGACACAGACGCTGCCGCCGCGCTCAAGACGGGCAAGGTCGACGCGTACTTCGGCGACGCGCCCGTCGTCGCCTACTACATCGAGAAGGATCCGAAGTCGTTCGAGATCGGTGGAACCCCCATCAACCCGATCTCGATCGGGATGGCGATCCGCAAGTCCGACACCGAGCTGCAGGCGGCCGTGCGCCAGGGGGTCAAGGCAATTTACGCGGACGGGACAATGGACACGATCCTGACCAGGTGGAAGCTCGGCAAGGCAGTGGCGAAGCTCCAGCCGTGAGCGATGCTCGCCGCAATCGACTGGCACATAATTTGGCAGAGGATCTTCCACCCTGACCACGTCTTCGTCCTCGCCCTGTGGAGGACGATCTACATCTCGGTCTGCGCGCAGGCTCTCGGGGTCGCCATCGGCCTGGTGACGGCGCTCATGCGGATGTCGAGGTTCCCTCCGCTCCGCTGGCTCTCCGGCCTCTACGTGCTCATCTTCCGTGGCACGCCGCTGATCGTCCAGATCTTCTTCGTCTACTTCGGCGCCAACCTGCTGTTCGGCTTCACGCTCATCCCGCGCACCGTCGATTTCGTCCTCTTCCAGATGGACGGGGCCGCGTTCGCGGGGATCGTCGCGCTCGGCATCAACGAGGGTGCCTATATGCGCGAGATCATCCGCGCCGGCATCGACGCGGTCGACAAGGGTCAGATGGAAGCGGCCAAGTCGCTCGGCATGCCCTACCGGCTGGCGATGCGCCGCATCGTCCTGCCCCAGGCGACCCGCTTCATCATCCCGCCGCTCGGCAACGAGTTCAACAGCATGATGAAGAACTCGTCGCTCATCTTCTTCATCGGAGTAACCGAGCTGTTCGGGGACGCCGAGATCCGCTACTCGACGACGTTCAAGCCCGTCGAGTACTTCCTGGCGGTCGCCTTCTGGTACCTCGTCCTGACCACGATCTGGAGCCTCATCCAGGCTCAGATCGAACGGAAGCTGGCCGCCAGCGAGCGGGGCGACGAGCTCAGCTTCCGTGAGCGGGTCGCCGCCGCTTGGCAGCCGACCGCGCTGAGGATCAAGGGTACGCAGTGACCTCCGACGGACCGGTGATGTCCGCCGAGGGCGTCGTCAAGCGGTTCGGCCGGCTGGAGGTGCTGAAGGGAGTCTCGCTCGATGTCCATCAGCGCGAGGTCGTCTGCATCATCGGGCCCTCGGGCTCCGGGAAGACGACCTTCATCCGCTGCATCAACCATCTCGAGAAGATCGACGGAGGCCGGATCGAGGTCAACGGCCACCTGATCGGCTACCGGGAGCACAACGGAAAGCTGGTCGAGGACAGCGAGAACAGCATCGCGAAGCAGCGGGCCGAGATCGGCATCGTCTTCCAGCGCTTCAACCTCTTCCCGCACAAGACTGCGCTCGAGAACGTGATCGAGGCGCCCGTGCACGTCCGAGACATCCCGAAGCGTGAGGCGATCGGCCAGGGGAAGTCCCTCCTCGAGCGGGTCGGGCTCGGCGACAAGCTCGACACCTATCCGGGCAAGCTCTCCGGCGGGCAGCAGCAGCGGGTCGCGATCGCCCGCGCGCTGGCGATGAACCCGACGCTGATGCTCTTCGACGAGCCGACGAGCGCGCTCGACCCCGAGGTGATCGGCGAGGTCCTGGACGTGATGAAGAAACTCGCCTTCGAGATGGGGACGACGATGATCGTCGTCACCCACGAGATGGGCTTCGCGCGCGAGGTCGCCGATCGGGTCGTGATGATGGACGACGGCCTGATCATCGAGCAGGGCGCCGCCTCGGCAGTTCTTCGACGCTCCCGAGCACGAGCGAACGCAACGGTTCCTGTCGAAGATCCTCTGACACCATCGACGACCAGCTCCCCGTTGACGCCGACGACGGCGGCCGCCGCGGGTAGCGATGAGATCGAGCGCAGCTTGACAACGCGGGCGAGCACTGGCCTCGCCGTGCCCCTTGGCCTTGCGATTGGCGTCCTCGTCGTGTGGGGGCGGCTTGCGAGCGCATCGGTGCCAAGAAGACGATCTGCAGGCACAACCGAGTTTCGTACGGTTTGCCGTCAGCAAAAAGCCACACGGCCGTCCGTGGCGTTCCCTGATGCAGCAGAGCAGCGGCGGAGTGACCCTTGTCGTGAAGGAGAACTCGCGTGAGATCAACCGCCGGCTCGAGCGTTGCGGAACACCGCTTCGGTTCCTCGGAGACCTACACGCTGGGTGTCGAGGAGGAGTACATGCTGCTCGACCCCGAGACACTCGACCTCGTGCAGCGGGCGGACACGATCCTTGACGCCGACCACGAGGGCGAGTTCGCGGCACGCACTGCGTGCGAGATCTTCCAATCCGAGATCGAGGGGCAAACTCCGATCTGCGCGACGGTCAGCCAGGCAGAAGCCGAGCTTCGGCGGCTTCGCAGGCACCTGGAAGAAGTCGTCGACGAGCACGGGCTCGTGCTCGCCTCCGCGGGCACGCATCCGTTCGCGCACTACGAAGACCAGCTCGTCACCGACCGCGACCGCTACCGCGGGATCGTGGAACAGGTGCAGTATCCCGCCCGCCGCGAGCTGATCTTCGGGCTGCACGTCCACGTCGGCGTCCCGGATCCGCAGACGGCGATCAAGGTGATGCGCCTGCTCCGGCCGCAGATCGCCGACTTGGTCGCGCTTTCGGCAAGCTCGCCCTTCTGGCGCGGCTTCCCGACCGGGCTACGCTCGACCCGGCACAGCGTCTTCGCCACCTTCCCCCGCTCGGGCACGCCGCCCGCGTTCCGCGACTACCGGGAGTTCGCCGCGTACGTGCAAGCGCTCGAGCGCGCTCACGTGCTCGACGACTACACCCGGATCTGGTGGGATCTGCGTCCCCACCCGCGGCTGGGCACCGTCGAGGTACGCGCGATGGACGCCGTCGAGCGAGTCGAGGACGCGGTCGCGCTGGCCGCCTATGTGCAGGCCCTCGTCAAGCGCGCCGCCGAGGCGCCACAGCAGCCGCCGCCGAGCGCGCTCGAGGACGCGCTCGTGCGCGAGAACAAGTGGCAGGCGATCCGCTACGGCCTCGACGCAACCGTGATCGACGCCACCACCAGCACCCCGATCCCGATCCGCGACCACATCCTCTCGGCCCTCGACGACCTCGCCCCGACCGCCGCCGAGCTCAAAAGCGAAGCGACACTCCTCGATATCGAGCGGATCGTCCGGGCCGGCTCAGGCGCCGATCGTCAGCTCGCGACCTTCGCTGAAACGGCGGACTTACGCGTCGTGACGCGAAAGATCGCTACCGAGACACGCGGCGCCTTGCGCGTCGAATCAGGTGCCGAAGGTGGGACTCGAACCCACACGCCCTTTCAGGCACCGGATTTTGAGTCCGGCGCGTCTGCCAGTTCCGCCACTTCGGCGCGGCGACATCGTAGCCCCGGCGCCGGTCCTCTACGATCATCCTCGTGAAGGTCGGAATCCTCACCGGCGGCGGCGACTGCCCAGGCCTGAACGCGGTCATCCGTGCGGTCGGCCGGCGCGTGATGTCCGGCGGCGGCGAGGTGATCGGCGTGCGCGAAGGCTGGAAGGGCCTCGTCGAGGGGCTGTTCGAGCCGCTCGGGCCGCGCGAGATCTCGGGGCTCCTCCCCCGCGGCGGCACGATCATCGGCACGACGCGCACGAACCCGTACAAGATCGAGGGCGGCGTCGACAAGGTTCTCGCGCACTTCCGAAAAGAAGAATTCGACGCGCTCGTCGCGATCGGGGGTGAAGACACCCTCGGCGTCGCCGCGCGACTCCACGCCGAGCACGACTTCCCGGTTGTCGGCGTCCCGAAGACGATCGACAACGACCTGTCGGCAACGGACTACACGTTCGGCTTCGACACCGCCGTCTGGATCGCGACCGAGGCGATCGACCGCCTGCACACGACCGCCGAATCGCACAACCGCGTGATGGTGGTCGAGGTGATGGGACGCCATACGGGCTGGATCGGCGTGATGAGCGGCATCGCCGGCGGCGCTGACATGATCTTCATCCCCGAGCACCCGGTCTCCATCGACGACGCGTGCAAGGAGCTCCGCCGGCGGCACGAGCGCGGCAAGGACTTCTCGATCGTGGTCGTGTCCGAAGGCTACGAGCTCGAGGGGCTCGAGGACGAGGGAGAGGTCGACGAGTTCGGGCACATGCGTCTGTCCGAGCGCGGTGTCGGCGCGATGCTCGCGCGCGAGATCGAGAAGCGGACCGGGTACGAGACACGGGTCACCGTGCTCGGCCATGTTCAGCGCGGCGGGTCGCCGACCCCGCGCGACCGCGTGCTCGCGACCCGCTACGGGCTCAAGGCCGCCGAGCTCGTGGCTGAAGGCCGGTTCGGCCGAATGGCGGCGCTCCACGGAGACACGATCGTGGACGTGCCGCTCGCGGACGCGACGGCCCAACTGAAGACGGTCCCGGACGAGTGGTGGGCCGTGGCGCAGGCTTTCTTCGGCTGACCTCCGGGCGGTCGGCCCCGCGTCAGCCGATACGGTAGACGGCGACCCAGGGACCGGCGCGGGCGTCGCCCGGCTGCAGGTAGTAGATCCGCTTCGCGCGCTCCGCGAGGGTGTCGTAGAAATGCGCCTCCCGCGGGTAGTTGGATCGCGCGGCCAGCACCCGGTCCGTCACCGACCCGGTGACGATCACCGTGCGGATGCCCTGCCGCCGCAGGCGCGGGATGCTGCGGTTTGGATCGAACGGCCGCTTCGGTCCAGGAAGTCCGAGCTGCAGAACACGGAGCGTCGGGAACGCCGGCGTCGAGGGATCCGCCGCGACCTTCGTTCCGGCCCGCACGTGGGACACCACCCATTGATGCGCGACCACGCGCGTGTCGGTCCGCGTCAGCTTCTTCGTGTCGCGGATCGACCACGTCAGCGGGACGACGAGCAGCAGCAGCGTGACCGGCGCGAGAGCGCGGAACCGGCCCGCGAGAGCTCCCAGCGGTGGGACGAGCGGCAGGACGTAGCGGTCGAAGTGGGCATCGAGCGTCATCAGGTCCGCGAAGTAGACGACGACGAAGAGCGACAGGATCAGATCGACGCGCGTCCGACGGACGAGGGCCACGACGAGCCCGAGCACGCCGACGATCAGTGCCGGCCCGAGGCCTCCCCAGAGCCGGTCGACGAACGCGATCGGGGCGATGTGATCGTGCTCGAACCCGAGCCAGCCGTCGCGCGCCAGGCGCTGGACGCGGAACAGGGCGTGCCAGGCCTGATGGCGGTGGACGAGCGTGAACGGGCTCGAGGCGAAGAACGCGGCCGCCGCGAGCATCAACGAGACCGCGAGCCTCGACCAGCGCCGCCAGCCGGCGACCACGAGCGGCACGACCAGGAACACGCCCGGATACTTGAAGCCGATCGCGAGGCCGACCGCGATCCCGGCGAGCTCGAGGCGGCCGCTGACCATCAAGGCGAGGGCAACGGCGACCGCGAGCGTGAGCGGGACGTCCGTCACCGCGGCGCGCGAATAGGCGACGTGGATCGTGCAGGCCGCGACCATCGCCCCGGCGACGATGCCCGCGCTCGGTGTGCCGAACGCGCGTCGCCCGAGCCACCACGCAGCTGCGACCCCGGCCAGGCCGAGGACGATGCCGACGATGCGGGCCGTGAGGAACGACGGGTGGCCTTGCCACGCCTGGAACGGCGCGTTGACGTACATCAGCAGCGACGGGTAGTCGAACCAGTGGGGGTCTCCCCCGCCGCCGTGGACGATCTTCCAGGCCCGGGGGACGATCGACTGCTCGTCGGGGTTGAGCAGGTTCCCGAAGGGCAGGCCGTACTGGATGCCAACGACCCGTACCGTCGCAGCGGCGGCGAGCAGCGCGACGAGGGCGGTGCCCCCGCCGCCCCACCGGGTGCCCGCCCAGCGCTCGAGCGCCCTGCGGGCGCGTCTAGTGGTGGCTTCGGGAGGTTCATCACTCCTTGGCCGGCTGCAAACGCTTCGCATCGCGACGTCCTCGGTCGCCCCAATACGGTCAGGTATTGGGGCTCCCTGCGTCCCTCCGCTGCTCGGTTTTCGCTCGGCCAATCAGCACCGAACCTCCCGGAGACACCACTAGAGCGTGTGGGGCGGTGCGTCACCGACGAGCTCGGCGACGTCTCGCGCTCCGACGATGACGGCATCGACTCCCGCACGCTCGAGCTCGTCGATCTCCTCTCGGCTCGACACCGGCACGTCGGCGACGGCCAGCTTGCCGGCGGGCACGTCCGGAAGCAGCTCGAGCGCGTGACGGTGACCGTCGCTGTCCTCTCCGCCTGACGCGAGGAGAAGGATCTCCGGGTCGAGGTGCTCGAGCGCCAGCTCGAGCTCCTCCTCGTTTCGAACCTCGACGACGCAGTCGAGCCCGAGCTCGATCGCCTCGGCGTGCCGGCGCACAAGCCACTCGCCGTCCTCGTCGGCATCCTCGACGGTGACGAGCCACGCATCGGCTCCGGCCAGCGCGGCCGCGGACGGCGGGCCCGGCGCGCGCCACAGAACGGGCAGCTCCGTCACGCTCCGGAGGTCGTCCATCTGACCTCGAACGGTGACCGCTTCGGCGCCGTCCGCCGCCGCACGTCGAGCGGATTCGGCATCCGCAACGTCGGCGATGACGGAGATCCCGTCACCCTCCGAGATGGCCTGGCTGAACCGGCGCTCGCTCCTCACGGACGGAACCTACTACTGGCCGACCGGATGCCAGACGGTCTTGAGCTCGAGGAACGACGCAATCTCCCAGGGGCTCTGGTCTTCCGGCCCTCCGCGGACGACTCGCTTCACGTTCTCCGCGGCCGCACGCTCGAGCTCGCGCGAGTCGCCGTCGGCGCCCGTGAGGTCGATTGCGTTCACGTCCATGTGCGAGGCGAGCCAGGGAGCGAGCTCCGATCGGTGCCCGGTGAGGAGGTTCACCGCTCCGGCCGGGACGTCCGAGGTCGCGAGCGCCTCGGCGAGCTCGATCGCGGCGAGCGGATGGGTCTCGGATGCGACCGCGACGACCGTGTTGCCGCCGGTGAGAGCAGGGACGACGCGTGACACGAGACCGAGCAGAGGCGGCTCGTCGGGAGCGATCACGGCGACGACGCCGGTCGGCTCCGGGACGGTGAAGTTGAAGTACGGTCCGGCGACGGGGTTCGAGGAGCCCAGCACCTGGGCGAGCTTGTCCGCCCACCCCGCGTACCAGACGATGCGATCGACGGCCTGCTCGACCTCTTCACGCCCGGTCGCGACCTCAGCGAAGTCGGCCGTCCGGGCCTCGATCATCTCGGCGATGCGGTAGAGCACCTGGCCGCGGTTGTACGCCGTCATCCCGGACCACTTCGGGAGGCCTGCGCGGGCGGCGCGGACGGCGTCCCGGGCGTCCTTGCGCGATGCGCGCGCGACGTTCTGGCCCTCGGCCTCGTAGCTCCGGCCGGACTCCGAGCGCGGGAACTGGCCGCCGATGTACAGCTTGTAGGTCTTCCTGACGGGGAGCCTGCTACCCATGCGAGCGAGCGCCTCCGTCGAACCGCAGATACGGCTCGAGGCCGTGCCGTCCACCCTCGCGGCCGAAACCGGACTCCTTGTAGCCGCCGAAAGGCGACGCCGGGTCGAAGCGGTTGTAGGTGTTCGCCCACACCACGCCGGCGCGCAGCCGCTCCGCCATCCAGAGGATACGAGAGCCCTTCTCGGTCCAGACGCCCGCGCTGAGGCCGTACGGAGTGTTGTTCGCCTTCTCGACCGCTTCCTCGGGCGTCCGGAAGGTCAGGATCGAGAGCACCGGGCCGAAGATCTCCTCCTGCGCTATGCGGTAGCTCTGCGCCACGTTCGTGAACACCGTCGGGACGAACCAGTAGCCCTTCTCGGGCAACCGGCACGGTGGCTGGTAGATCTCGGCGCCCTCTTCCTCGCCCGAGGCGACGAGCTCGGTGATCTTCTCGAGCTGCTGCCTGGAGTTGATCGCGCCGACGTCGGTGTTCTTGTCGAGCGGATCGCCGACGCGAAGCGTCGTCAGCCGCCGCTTGAGCTTCTCGACGACCGGCTCGTAGATGGACTCCTGCACGAGCAGGCGCGAGCCCGCGCAGCAGACGTGTCCCTGGTTGAAGTAGATGCCGTTGACGATCCCCTCGACCGCCTGGTCGAGCGCGGCGTCGTCGAAGATGATGTTCGCGGCCTTGCCTCCGAGCTCGAGCGTGAGCCGCTTGCCGCTGCCAGCCAGCTCGCGCTGGATCGCCTTACCCACCTCGGTCGAGCCCGTGAATGCGACCTTGTCGACCTCCGCCTTCACGATCGCCGCACCCGTACTGCCGTCACCGGTGACGATGTTGACGACGCCGGGCGGCAGCTCGGCTTGCCGCAGGATGTCGCAGAAGTGCAGCGCCGAGAGCGGCGTCGTCTCGGCCGGCTTCAGCACGACGGTGTTGCCGGCCGCGAGCGCCGGCGCGATCTTCCACGCCAGCATCAGAAGCGGAAAGTTCCAGGGGATGATCTGGCCGGCCAGGCCGACGGGCTGCGGACGGCGGTTCGGGAACGCGTACTCGAGCTTGTCGGCCCAGCCCGCGTAGTAGAAGAAGTGCGCCGCGGCGAGGGGGACGTCGACGTCGCGCGACTCCTTGATCGGCTTGCCGCCGTTCAGCGACTCGAGCACGGCGAACTCGCGCGCGCGCTCCTGGAGGATCCGGGCGATGCGGAACAGATACTTGGCGCGCTCGGCGGGCGAGACCTCCGACCAGCCGTTCTCGAACGCCTCGCGCCCTGCGGCGACCGCGGCCGAGACCTCGGCCTGCGTCGCCTGCCCCACCTCGGCGAGGCTCTCCTCGGTCGCAGGGGAAATCGTCGTGTACGTCTCGGCGGGCTCGACCCACTCGCCGCCGATGAAGTGGCCGTAGCGCTCGCGGAGCGAGACGACGTCGCGCGCCTCCGGTGCCGGCGCGTAGGTCCACTCCTTCGGGACCGGTGCGCGTTCCTGTTTTCGCTCGAGGTCAGTCAAGGGTGAAGTAGTCGGGGCTCTGGTACGCGCCCGTCTTCTCCTTCCGGAGCTGCATCAGCACGTCGTTTAGAAGCGACGAGGCGCCGAGCCGGTAGAGGTCGGGCGTCAGCCACTCGGGCCCGAGCGTCTCGTGCAGCTGGACGAGGTACTGGACGGCCTGCTTCGCCTGACGGATGCCGCCCGCCGGCTTCATGCCGACCATCCGGCCGGTCTCGTGATGGACGTCGCGGATCGCCTCGAGCATGCACAGGGTCACGGGCAGCGTCGCGGCTCCCGGGAGCTTCCCCGTGGACGTCTTGATGAAGTCGGCGCCGGCGGCCATCGCGAGTAGCGAGGCACGGCGGACGTTGTCGTAGGTCCCGAGCTCGGCGACCTCGAGGATCACCTTGAGGTGCGCGCCGCCGCACGCTTCCTTCACGCGCACGATCTCGTCGTAGACCTTGGCGTAGCGGCCGGAGAGGAATGCCCCGCGGTCGATCACCATGTCCACCTCGTCGGCGCCCTGTTCCACGACCCACTTCACTTCGTCGAGCTTCTCCTCGATGGGGGACTGTCCCGACGGGAACGCCGTCGCGACGGACGCGACTTTCACGCTCGACCCCTCGACGCGGGCGACGGCGGTGGGCACGAGGTTCGGGTAGACGCAGACGGCGGCGACCGAGGGAACACCGAGATCCCTGGGATCGGGCCGGATCGCCTTCGAGGCCAGCGCTGCGATCTTCCCCGGAGTGTCCTGGCCTTCGAGCGTCGTCAGGTCGATCATGCGGACGGCGAGCTCGAGCGCGAAGACCTTGGCCTCGCGCTTGATCGAGCGGCGCGCGAGCGACGCAGCGCGCTCCTCGAGCGCGACCGCGTCAACCGAGCCGATCCGGGGCAATCTCGGCTCGAGCGGAAGCTCGAATCCACGCGGCAGCACGGGTGCCTGCGCCATGCGAGGAGTGTAGCCGCGCGATCTGTGCAGCTCTTTCTCGAATTACATGCCGAGGCGCTCGAGCAGGGTCTCGTCCCGGCGCCAGCGAGGCTTCACCTTGACGCGGAGCTCGAGATAGACAGGGTGCCCGAGGACGCGCTCGATCTCGGGGCGCGCGCTGCGGCCGATCTCACGCACCATCGTGCCCCCCTTGCCGATCAAGATCTGCTTCTGCGACTCCGTCTCGACGAGCACATCCGCCCGGATCACGCGCTCGCCGAGCTCGTCGACCTCGACCGTGATCGCATGCGGCAGCTCCTCCTTCGTAAGGCGGAGCGCCTGCTCGCGCACGAGCTCCCCGACCTGTGCGGTCAGAGAGAGATCCGTTCGCTGCTCTTCGGGGAAGTAGGCCGGCCCCTCGGGCAAGAGAGCGACGAGCTCGCCGCGCAGGGCTTCGACCCCGTCGCCGGTCTTCGCGCTGACCGGGTGGAGGGCGTGGAAATCGCCGAGCCTCGACGCGGTCTCCATCTGCGTTGCGACGTGGCCCGCCTTGAGGCGGTCGACTTTGTTGAGCGCGATCACGACAGGCACGCCCAGCTCGAACAGACGCCTGGCGATGTACCGGTCGCCCGCGCCGATCCGCTCGCGCGCCGAGAGGACGAAGAGCACACCGTCGACGTCCTCGAAGGCGCCGTCCACCGTCCGCTGCATGCGCGTCGTCAGCGGATCGAGCGGACGCTGGAAGCCCGGGAGGTCGGCGAGCACGAGCTGCGCGCCGTCGACGTTCACGATCCCGAAGATTCGTCTCCTCGTCGTCTGCGGCTTGTCGGAGACGATCGCGACCTTGTCTCCGCACAGCGCGTTCACGAGCGTGGACTTGCCCACGTTCGGCCGGCCGGCGACCGCGACGACGCCCGACTTCAAGCCGGCAGGTCCCACGTGTCGGGGAGCAGGTCCGCCGCCGAGTAGGTGACGAGCTCGCCGGCCGGGTTGAGGAACGTCACCTCGCCGATCCGAAACTCGTGCAGCCACTGGCGGCAGCCCCCGCACGGGGACGCGGTGATCCCGATCGCCACGAAGTCGCCCGGCCGGTAGCCCTCGCTCACCGCCTTCACGAGGGCGGACTTCTCCGCGCAGACGCCCAGCGGATACGCGGCGTTCTCGACGTTCACTCCCTCGAAGACCTTGCCGTCGTTCGTGAGCACCGCCGCTCCGACGAAATACTCGGAGTACGGCGCGTACGCACGGGCCGAGATCGCGAGCGCCCGCTCGTAGAGCTCGCGGCTCACAGGAGCTGGAACACCGACAGGGTCACGAGCGCGCCGAGAGCGCCGCCGTAGGCGACCTCGAGGGTCGAGTGGATGCCTGATTCGACACGGGTCTGCGCCACGAGCAACGCCATGATGAAGGTCAGGGCGCTGACGAGGAAGCGGTGCGAGTCGCCGACGATGTAGGTGGCCGCCATCCAGCCCGCAAAAGCGATCGCGGCGTGGCCCGACGGCAGGCCCCCGCGCAGCGGCGTCCCGCGCCCGGTCCACGCCTTGGTGGCGAGGACGATGAGTACGGTGAGCACGAGCGCGACGAGAGTGATCTCCGCGGGCGCGTTCCTGAGCCGGTCGAGCACCCGAGCGGAGTTGTCCGCCGCCTTGCCCGCGAAGACCAGGTAGCCGACCGCGACCGCGTTCACGGAGGCGATCAGCACCGCGCCGGCGGCGATGTCCTTCGCGAGCTTGGCCATCGGGTCGAAGGAGGTGGTCGCAGCGTCGATCGCTCCTTCGACGGCCGTATTGATCATCTCCGCGACGAGGACGAAGGAGATCGAGATCAACAGGGCGATCAGCTCGATCCGCGAGACGCCCGCGGCCGCCGCGACGAAGATGACGGCAAAGGCGACGGCGAAGTGGATCCGCATGTTGCGCTGCGTGCGCAGCACATGGACGACGCCCTCGATGGCGTAGTTGAAGCTCTGGATGATCGACGGGCGTCGGGTCACGAGTGCTCGAGCTCTCTGGCTTCCATCTCCGCCCCGTGCTCGTAGCCGATCAGATGGAGAACGGCGTGAACGACCGGCGCGCGCCAGGCCGCGCCGACCACTGCCGGACAGAGCACGACGTCTCCGAGTTGTCGCGGCATACCGGACGGGATGGGATCGCTGCCGTCGATCGGGAAGGCGAGCGCATCGGTCTCCTCGTCAATTCCGAGATGCGCCCGCTTGAGCGCGCGGATCTCTGCCGGCCCGACGAGCTGCAGCCCTACCTCGCCCTCGTGGATCCCTTCGCCAGCGAGAACGGCGCGGATCAGCTCCCGTGCGGCTCTGACGTCGAGCTTCTCGCCCGAGCGGTTCGCCACCTCGATCTCGACCATGCCCGCTACTTCCGCCGCTGCGTCCCAGTCTCCTCCGCGTGCAGCTTGTAGGCCTCGACGATCCTCTGCACCAGCTTGTGCCGCACGACGTCCTCGTGCCCGAAGCGGATGAAGGCGATGCCGTCGATCGACCCGAGGATGTCCTGCACGTGGATGAGACCCGATGCCTGCTCGCGCGGCAGGTCGACCTGCGTGACGTCGCCGGTGACGACGACCTTGGAACCGAACCCGAGCCGCGTGAGGAACATCTGCATCTGCTCCGGGCTCGTGTTCTGAGCCTCGTCCAGGATGATGAAGGAGTCGTTCAGGGTCCGGCCGCGCATGAAGGCGAGGGGCGCGACCTCGATCGTGCCGCGCTCCATGTAGGTGTTGAGCCGATCGGCGTCGAGCATGTCGTAGAGCGCGTCGAACAGCGGGCGAAGGTACGGGTCGACCTTCGCGAGCATGTCGCCCGGCAGGAACCCGAGGCGCTCCCCCGCCTCCACCGCGGGACGCGTGAGGATGACGCGCGCGACCTGGCGCTCCTGGAGAGCCGCGACCGCGGCGGCCATGCCGAGGTACGTCTTCCCGGTGCCGGCCGGCCCGATCCCGAACGTGACCGTACACTCCCGGATCGCGTCGACATAGCGCTTCTGCGTCACGGTCTTCGGCGTGATCTGCTTGCCGCGGTGCCGCCAGACGACGTCCGCGAAGACGTCCTGCACGTTCTCGGCCTGGTCGATCGCGTTGAGGACGGCGTCGACCGTCGCGGGGCCGATGTCCTGGCCGGTCTCGACCAGCTCCACGAGCTCGTCGACGACGGCGCGGGCCTCGGCGACGTGGGTGCCGTCCCCGGCGATCGTCAGGCGGTTGCCGCGAAGGAGGATCGTGCACTCGAGCCGGTCGCGGAGCGCGTCGAGCACGCCGTCGCCGATCGCGGCCAGCTCGGCGGCGACGTCGTTCGAGACGTCCAGAGTCTGTTTCACTTGCTGCACGGACTCAGTGTAGGCCCGCCGGTCGAGGTCGTCGGGCCGGCGTCCCTGCTAGGAAACCTCGCGCACCTCGGCTGCCGGCAGCGCCCGGATCAGAGCCTCGGTCTCGACCGGAAAGACCGCGTGCGGCGTCCCGGCGGCGCACCAGATCGTGTCGAAGCGGCGGAGTGACTCGTCGACCACCGTGCGCAGAGGGCGCTCGTGGCCGAGGGGAGGAACGCCGCCGATCGCGAAGCCCGTCGCCTCGCGCACCTCGTCACCGCGTGCCTGCCGGACGCCGACGCCGAGCTTCGCCGTGTCGACGCGACGGTCGCCCGCGCACAGGCAGAGCAACGGGCCGCCGTCGTCCACGAACACGAGCGTCTTCACGATCTGGCCGACTCCGACCCCGACCGCGGCAGCAGCCTCCTGAGCTGTACGGGTCGAACCCGCAAGCTCGCGCACCTGCACGTCGAGCCCCGACTCGTGGAGTCGGTCCTGCAGCCGACGAGCCGTCGGGTGGAGCGCTTCCGTCAGGCCAGCTTCTCCTTCACGAGCTGATCGACCACCGACCCGTCCGCACGGCCGGACACCCAAGTGGAAGCATCAGGCCAGCTTCTCCTTCACGAGCTGACCGACCACCGACCCATCGGCACGGCCCGACACCTGAGGCATCACGTCGGCCCTCGGCGCCGCTCGACGGCGCCGAACATCGAGGAGACGCGGGCTCTGCCCGTGGCTCCGCCTCGGTGGAAGCATCAGGCCAGCTTCTCCTTCACGAGCTGACTGACCACCGACCCGTCGGCACGGCCGGACACTTGGGGCATCACGTCGGCCATCACCCTGCCGAAGTCGCGCATGCTCGTGGCGCCGTTCTCGGCGATCGCGTCGTCGACGATCTCGTCGAGCTCGTCGTCCGAAAGCGGCTCGGGCATGAACTCCTCGAGCACCGCGAGCTCGCCCTCCTCGGCCTGCGCCTGCTCCTCGCGGCCGCCGGTGCGAAAGGCCTCGGCCGCCTCGACCCGCCGCTTCCGCTCACGCTGGAGCACCTGTAGCTCCTCCTCGTCCGAGAGCGGCCGCTGGAGCTCCTTCTCCGCCGACCGAAGGCTCGCCAGGATCAGCCGCAGCGCATCGCGGCGCTCCGAGTCGCGCGCGAGGGTCGCCGCCTTCACCTCTCCCTCGATGTGAGCGATCAGGCTCATCGGCCGATCTCCCGCCGATGAGCGGGGGAAGGGGCGTAGGGGGAAACCGGAAGGGTTCCCCTTGTGTCGTCCTCGGCGCTCGCGGCGATCAGAGCGGCGCGTGCGACGAGGGGATCCTCGAAGAAGGGAGAGCGTGGGGGAAACATTGTTTCCCCCACGGGAGTGAGCCGAAGGCGAGGGACGCTCATTGCGGCAATCCCCGGATGGGTCCGCCAAGGACATGCCAATGGAGGTGATAGACCGTCTGGCCGCCGCCCTCGCCGACGTTGACGACCACGCGGTAATCGTCGAGCCCGGCGCCGCGCGCCGTCTCGGCGACGAAGTCGAGCATCCGCTTCGCCTCGTCCGCGGGGAACTCCTCCACCTCGCGAAAGCTCGGAACGTGCCGCTCGGGCAGCACGAGGAGATGGGTGTCCGCGCGGGGGTTGATGTCGCGGATCGCAACGAAGCCGTCGGCGCGAGCGACGTGATCGCCGTCTCTCGCGAGCTGGCAGAAGAGGCAGTCGTCAGACAGCGAGGATCCCCTCCTCCGACACTGCGCCCGCCCGCACCCGGACGAGCTCGCCCACGGGCGCGTCTACGAGCCAGGGCGAGTAGTCGTCGCCGTAGCCGCGTCCCGGACGGTCGACGAGGACCACGTCCTCAGCGCCGAGCTTGCTCCGCCAGCGCTCGAGGCACGCCGTCTCGGAGGCGGCGCGGAGCCTGGCGCTGCGCTCCCTCTTCACCTCGGCCGGGACCGGATCGTGGGCCGCGGTTACCGTCCCCGGCCTCGACGAGTACGGAAAGACGTGCACCTTGGTGAAGCCCGCCGCGTCAACCACCGCAAGCGTGCGCTCGAACGCTTCGTCCGTCTCGGTCGGAAAGCCGACGATCACGTCCGTCGTGAGGTTGAAGTCCGAGAGCGCCTCGACCTTGCGGAGGAACGTCGCCGACGAATAACGCCGCGCCATGTCGCGGAGCACTCTGTCGTCACCAGACTGGAGAGGGACGTGCAGATGGCGCGAGACGGCGGGGGTCTCGCGGAGAGCGGAAACGAGGTCGCGGTCGACGTGGTTGACCTCGATCGACGAGAGGCGCAGACGCGCGAGGCCCGGGACGGCACCGGCCTCCCGCACGAGCCGCGTCAGCCGGTAGCCGGCGTCGCGATCGCGATAGCAGCCGAGATTGATCCCGGTGAGGACGATCTCCCGATGGCCCTGCGCAACCCGCCGCCGGATCTCGTCGAGCACTCGACATGCGGGGCGGCTGCGCGACGCACCGCGCACGAGCGGGATGACGCAGAAGTTGCACGAGAAGCTGCAGCCGTCCTGGATCTTGACGAACGCGCGAACGCGATCGAGCCGCGCGTCCGACTGGACACAGCCGATGGAGCCGACGTCACCGGCGATGAAGGTCGGTGTCTCCTCGCTGCGTCGTGCGACGACCGTGACGTTGTCCGGCAGACCCGCGAAAGCGTCGCCAGCGAGATTGGCGGCGCACCCGGTGACGTAGACGCGCCCGTGCGTCCGGGCGGCGCGGGTGGCAGCCTGCCGCGACTTGCGCACGGCTTCGTGGGTCACGCAACACGTGTTCACGACCGCGACGTCGGTACCCGGCGCGGCCCCGTGCTCGACGTGGCCGTCGCCGAGGAGGCGCGCGCGGACGTCCTGAGCATCCGTGTGGGAGACCTTGCAGCCCAGGAAACGAACGGAAAAGGTCGCCATCGGCCCACGGATGCTACTCCGCCCGAGGCGAGGCGAGCTCACATGACGTCGTACAGATCGGCGGCCCAGCCGTTGCGCGTGACACGCCGGACGTGACGCAGCGGAGGACATTCCGCCGGGTCGGTCGGCAGGTAGCCGGAGCTCACGAGCCGCCGTGATCGCAGCCGCGGCGCCAGTGCCGCGAGCGCCCCGTGGGTGATGTTCGCCACAGCTAGGTCCGTTTCCGGCAGGTCACCTGCCAGCACATCCACCTGGCGCGCATCGACGGCGACACCGTTGGCGGCGGCGTTCAACGACGTCACCGCGATCGCGTTCGGATCGTCGTCGAGCGCGATCACCGGCTCGAAGCCGAGCTTCGCCGCCGTGATCGCGAGCACGCCGGAACCGCAGCCGAGATCGACGACGCTGGACCGGGCCTGGTCGAGCAGGAGCTCGATGCACAGCTGCGTCGTCGGGTGGGCACCGGTCCCGAACGCTCGGGCCGGATCGATCACGACCGCCGCCACGCCGGGCGGTGGCTCGTGCCAGCTCGGTCCGATCCACAACGGGCCGATCCGGATGGGCCGGTGAAACTCCCGCCAGCGGTCACGCCAGTCGGCGGCCACGTCCTCGCCGCGCACGCCGCCGAAGACGTGCCACAGGCGCTCCTCACCGGCAGCGTCGGTGTAGGCCACGAGCTCGACGCCGTCCGTGCTGTCGACCTCTTCGAAACCCCCGGGGAAGAGCTCGAGCATGCGCGCCCTCGCCTCCTCGATCCGCCCGGCCGGGACGTCGATGGAGACGCGCCGGAGGCGGGTCAGCGGAACGCGCTCTTCAGCTTGCTGAGGAAGCTCTCACCCGGGTCGTAGGTCTCGTCGCCGGAGCCGAGCTCGAACTCCTCGAGCAGCCTTCGCTGCTCGTCGGTGAGGCGGCGAGGGACGACGACGTTGACCAGCACTCGCTGGTCGCCGCGCCCGAATCCCTGGAGGACCGGCAGGCCGCGCCCCCGGAGCGTGCGGATCTCACCGGGTTGCGTGCCGGGCTCGAAGCTGAGCTCGATGTCCCCGGTGAGTGTCGGGACGGACACGGTTGCGCCGAGCGAAGCCTGCGTGATCGTGAGGTCGACCGTGGTGTAGACGTCGTTTCCCTCGCGGACGAACCGTTCGTCGGGACGGACGTGCACCTCGACGTAGACGTCGCCGGCCCTGGCCCCGAGCGTGCCGGTGTGACCTTCCCCGGTCAGCCGGATCCTCTGGCCATCGTGAATGCCCGCGGGGATCTCCACCTCGAGGGTGCGCTCCTCGATCACGCGGCCGTCGCCGTTGCACCTGGTGCACGGCTGCTCGACGAGCCGGCCGCTGCCGGAGCACGTGGGACACGCTCCCGTTCGGACGAACTCGCCGAAGACGCTGCGCGTTGCCTGGCTGACGCGGCCCCCTCCTCCGCACGTCGGACACGTTGTCACCGGCGACCCGGGCTCGGCGCCCTCACCGCCGCAGTGCGAGCACGGCACGGCGACCCCGTAGGGGACGTCGCGCTTCGTGCCGGTCGCGGCCTCGGCCAGGTCGATCTCGACGCGCGCGCCGATGTCCGCGCCGCGGGCCCTGGCCGCCCGCCCGCCGAAGAGGTCGTCGCCGAAGAACGCCGAGAAGAGATCCGACAAGCTGCCGAGGTCGAACGAGCCGGGCTGGAAGCCTCCGCTGCGCAGGCCCGCGTGGCCAAAGCGGTCGTAGAGCTCACGCCGCTCCGAGTTGGACAGGACCTCGTAGGCCTCGACGACCTCGCGGAACCGGTGCTCGGCATCGGGCTCGCTCGAGACGTCGGGATGGAGCTCGCGGGCCAGTCGCCGAAAGGCACGCTTGATCTCGTCGGCGCCCGCAGTCCGCGAGACGCCGAGCAGCTCGTAGTAGTCGCGTTCGGCCGTCGCCATTCCTTCGCTCAGGTTAGCGCCGGGCTCAGTTGTCCTCGTAGACCTCTTCGACGAACCGGGAGAGCTCCCGCGCCGCGCTGCGCACCGAGCGGATCGCCTTGTCGTAGTCCATCCGCACCGGCCCTAGCAGCCCGACCGCGCCGAGCGCGCGGTGGGTGAGCCCGTAGGTCGCCCCGACGAGGGCGGCTTCCTGAAAGGCGGGATGATCGAGCTCTCCGCCCATGCGGACGAAGGCCCGCCGCGGATCGAAGGCCGCGCCCAGGAGCCCGAGCAGGGCAGCGCGCCGCTCGAGCGCCACGAGCGCGTGACGGTAGATCCCGAGCTCGTCCGCCCCCGGGTCGTCGAGCAGCCCCGCCGCGCCCCCGACGAAGAGGCGCTGCTCTGCCTGGAGGAGATCCGTGAACGCCGGCTCGAACGCGTGCAGGAACGACTTCTCGGCGTTCGACAGGCTCGGCTCGTCGAGCTCGCGGCGAAGCCGACCGGTCGTGAGGCGCGCGCCGGCGACACGCTCGTTCAGGTACTCGGCCGCCCATTTCGCCAGGCCCGGGTCGACGGGATCGACGAACGTCACGACGTGCTTGCCGACGTCGCCGGTCGAGGTGATCACCACTGTCATCACCGTCCGTGGGTTGAGCAGCAGCACCTCGACGTGCCGGATGGTCGTCGCCTCGAGCGGCGGCGCGGAGACGAGGGCGAGCAGATGGGTTACCCGCGACAGCGCGTCGCTCGTCGCCTCCAGCGCCGAGTCGATCTCCCGCTGCAGATCGGAGAGATCGAGCGGGAACGTGCCGGGCCGCGGGTCCTGGCGGGCCAGGAGCTGATCGACGTAGAAGCGGTAGCCCTGCTCGGTCGGCACTCGCCCGGCCGAGGTATGGGGATGGGTCAGGAGACCGAGCGCCTCGAGCTCCGCGAGCTCGGTGCGCACAGTCGACGACGACACCCTGAGACCGCCGTGCTCGACGAGGTATCGCGAGCCGACCGGCTGCCCGGTCGCCACGTACGCCTCGATCACCCGCGCGAGGACGTCGCGTTGCCGCGCGGTGAGAGCTCGACTCCGATCAAGGGCCATTTGCAGGTGATTTTACGACGGTGTGCGTTCCTTGGTCCGGCGCTCGTCGGTCAGGCCAACAGATCGGAGGTCACTCCGCCCCCGAGGCGCCGGCCCCGCGAAGTGAGCCGGAGCGTTTCGGTTCCTTCGCGGTCGCTGCCACGTCGCACCAGCCCGAGCGTCTGAAGCCGCGGAATCGCCGCGAGGTCGACCACGCCCGCGACGTCGTCGAGCCGAAGGGGCTCGTCCAGCCGGAGGCCGAGCATCAGGCGCTCCTGCCTCTGCGTCTCGGGCGCGAGCTCTTCGAGCTCGCGTTCGGGCCGCTCCCCGCGTTCGAGCGACTCGACGTAGCGCTGCAGCCGGGGCGTGTTCCGCCACCGCCGGCCGCCCGCCGTGGACACCGCGCCGACGCCGAGGCCGAGGTAGTCGCGGCCGACCCAGTAGGCGAGATTGTGCCTCGCCCGCAGATCGCGCCCCGCCCCCGACCGATCCGCCTCCCGACAGAAGTTGGCGGTCTCGTACCAGCGGTAGCCGGCCGCGGTCAGCCAATCGACGACGAGCTCGAAGTACCCCTCCATCGCTTCGGCCTGGCACGCGAGCTCCTCCCCGTGAGCGTGCGAGAACCGCGTCCCGGGCTTCGCCTCGAGCTCGTAACAGGAGAGATGCTCCGGTCCCAGCTCGAGCGCGTCGGCGAGGTCGGCCTCGAGATCGCAGGCGCTCTGGCCCGGAATGCCGTAGATGAGGTCGAGCGAGATGTTGGCAAATCCGGCATCACGCAGATGGTAGAACGCGCGCCGAACGGTGTCTGGACCGGCAACACGGTCGAGCACTGCAAGCAGGCGCGGCTGGAAGCTCTGGGCCCCGAGGGACACGCGATTGACGCCGGCCCGGCGCAGCAGTTCCGCGAGCTCCGCCGTCAGGGTCTCGGGATTCGCCTCGACCGTCGTCTCCTCCGCCAGCGGTAGCGCGCGCAGCAGCCGCTCGAGCGCCCGCGGCTCGGTGAAGGTCGGCGTTCCGCCGCCGAGGAAGACGGTCTCGACAGACGACGAGAGGAGTCCGCCCTCCAGGGCGAGCTCGCCGAGCAGGGCGTCGACGTACGGCTCGTGCTGGTCGCGCCTGCCGACGGCGGTGACGAAGTCGCAGTAGCCGCAACGGTGCGCACAGAACGGGAGGTGCACGTAGAGATGGCGCACGCCTCCCGTCATTTCCGCTTCTCACCGCCGAGGTTGAGGACAGCGAGAAACGCCTCCTGGGGGACCTCGACCATTCCGACCTGCTTCATCCGCTTCTTCCCGGCCTTCTGGCGCTCGAGAAGCTTCCGCTTGCGGCTGATGTCCCCGCCGTAGCACTTCGCAAGCACGTCCTTGCGCTTCGCTTTGACCGTCTCCCGCGCGATCACACGTGACCCGATCGCCGCCTGGATCGCGACGTCGAAGTGCTGCCGAGGAATCTCCTCGCGGAGCCGGTCGACCAGTGAGCGCCCGCGCTCGTACGCCGAGTCGCGGTGGACTACGAGCGACAGCGCATCCACCGGCTCGCCGGCAACGAGCACGTCGACGCGCACGAGCTTCCCGGGGCGGAAGCCGGTCACGTCGTAATCGAAGCTCGCGTAGCCGCGCGTGCGCGACTTCAGCTGGTCGTAGTAGTCGAGCACGATCTCCGCGAGGGGGAGGTCGTACGTCATGTGGACGCGCTCCTCGGAGAGGTACTCCATGTGGTCGAAGCGGCCGCGGCGGTCGTTGTTGAGCTCCATCACCGCGCCGACGTACTCCTTCGGGACGATGATCGAGGCCTTGATGTACGGCTCCTCGACTTCCTCGAGCTCGTTCGGCATGTCGGCCGGCGTGTGCACCTCCCGCCAGTCCTCGTGCGGCGGCTTGACCCGGTAGGCGACGTTCGGCGCCGTGACGAGCAGGTCGAGGTCGAACTCCCGCTCGAGCCGCTCGCGGACGATCTCCATGTGCAGGAGGCCGAGGAAGCCACAGCGGAAGCCGAAGCCGAGCGCCTGCGAGGTCTCCGGCTCGTAGAAGAGGGCGGCATCGTTCAGCTTCAACTTCTCGAGGGCGTCGCGAAGCTCCGGGTAGTCGTCCGACTCGGTCGGGAACAGACCCGAGAAGACCATCGGCTTGACGTCCTTGTAACCGGGCAGCGGCGCCGACGCAGGCCGCCGTTCGGAGGTGAGCGTGTCGCCGACCCGGAGGCGCGAGACGTCCTTGAGGCCCGTGATGATGTAGCCGACCTCCCCCGCCTCGAGAAAGCCCGACTCCCGGCGCGTCGGCGCGAAGAAGCCGAGCTCCTCGGCCTCGAACCGCGTCCCGAGGGCCATGGCCTTCAGCGGCTCACGGGTCGAGAAGCGTCCGTCCACGACGCGCACGAATGCGACGACCCCGCGGTACTGGTCGTAGGACGAGTCGAAGATCAGGGCGCGCGCGGGCGCGTCCGGATCGCCGGCCGGCGGCGGCACCCTCTCCACGATCGCGTCGAGCACGTCCTCGACCCCGGCCCCGGTCTTGGCCGAGATCCTCAGCACGCGCTCCGGTGTGTCGCCGACGAGATCGGCGAGCTCCCCCGAGGCCCCGGCAGGATCTGCCTGAGGCAGGTCGATCTTGTTCACGACCGGAACGATCTCGAGGTTGTTCTCGATCGCCAGATAGGCATTGGCGAGGGTCTGCGCCTGTGTCCCCTGGGCTGCGTCGACGACAAGCAGCGCGCCCTCGCATGCCTGGAGAGACCGGGATACCTCGTATGTGAAGTCGACGTGCCCGGGCGTGTCGATCAGGTTGAGCTGCGTCCCTTTCCACTCGACGCGCACGGCCTGGGCCTTGATGGTGATGCCGCGCTCGCGCTCGAGCTCCATCGAGTCGAGCACCTGCTCGCGCATGTCACGGCTCGAGACCGCATGTGTCAGCTCGAGGATGCGATCGGCGAGCGTGGACTTCCCATGGTCGATATGGGCGATGATCGAGAAGTTCCGGATGCGATCCTGAGTCATGACGGCGGCCGCCCGAGGCGGCCCCGCAAAGCTAGCAACGCCCCCAACTCACGAACGCGCAGCGCGCGGCACGCGACGAGGTAGACCGCGACGCCGACGAGCAGCGCCGTTCCGACCGAGGCGAGCTGGCCCACGAAGGACCTCCCGGCCGCCCGGTCGATCGCGTACCAGACCCCGTACGAAGCGCCTGCGACGGCCGCGGATGCCACGACGATCCGCAGCACCGAGTCGCCGGTCTCACGGAGCTCGAGCCGTCCGAGGCGGCGGCGGAGCAACAGGAAGAGCGCGACCGTCCCCGCGACGTTGACGACGGAGGTCGCGAGCGGGATGCCCCAGGTCCCGAAGCGGTAGAAGGCGGCGTCGAGGGCGGCGTTGAGCCCGAGGTTGCCGAGAGCCACCCAGGTCGGGATCCAGTTCGACTGGAGGCTGAAGAACGCCCGGTTGAGCAGGAGCATTGTCCCGTTGAAGAAGAGGCCCGCGGAGAATGCGGCCAGCGCACCGGCGACGACGGGCGTCTGCGACGGCGCGAACTCCCCGCGCTGGAACACGAGCCGCGTGATCGGCTCCGCGAGGACGGCGCTGACGGCGCTCGCGGGAACGAGCATGAAGGCGATCTGGCGAACGCCCAGCCCCACCGTCCTCCTGAATCCGTCGTCGTCGCCGCGAGCGGCGAAGCGCGCGAGCGACGGGAACAGCACGGTCGCGATCGCCACCGAGAACATCCCCTGCGGGAGCATGTAGAGGCGAAACGCCTTGTCGATCGCGGTCGGCGCCAGGCTGGGGTCGATCAGCCTCGAGGCGAAGGCGGAGTCGATCACGACGTTGAAGTTGATGAGGCCGAGCCCCAGCATCACCGGGAGCATCAGCCTCAACACGCGCCAGACCGCCGGGTCGTGCCAGTCGATCAGCACGCGGAGCCTGTCGTCCCGTCCGCGCAGCCACGGCATCGGCAACAGCACCTGGATCACGGTCCCGACGACGATCGAGCCCGCGTAGACGTAGAGCTTCGCGTCGACGGTGTCCGCTCGGGGCACGCCGATCACCAGTCCGGCGATGATCGCCAGGTTCCAGAAGATCGGCGTCAGCGCGGGGATGGTGAACTCGTCGTAGCTGTTCAGGATCCCAACGACGATTCCGGACACGCCGAGCAGGGTGACGATCGGGAAAAGGACGCGGGACAGCCCGACCGCGAGCGCCGCGTCGCCGCCGGGATCTCCGAACGGACGGATAATCCACGGGGCGAGCAGGATGAGCAGCGCAGTCAGCGCGCCGAGGATGAGGAGCACGAGCCAGAAGAGGCTCGAGGCGACCCGCCACGCACGCTTGCGCTCTCCCTTCTCGAGCAACTCGGTGAAGACGGGGACGAACGCCGGAGAGAGCGCGAAGTCCGCGACGAGAGCCCGAAACAGGTTCGGGACCTGGAAGGCAACCGTGAAGGCGTTGACCTTGCCGGCCGCTCCGAAGTAATAGGAGGCGACGATCTCGCGGACGAGGCCGAGCACGCGCGAAGCCCCGGTGGCGAGCGAGACGATCGCCGTCGACCTTGCGAGCCGGCGGCCGGAACGCTCGTCCACGCGGCGAGTATAGGGAGGGCGCTGAACGGCGCTGCCTCGCCCGCGAGGCGCTTTGGTACCATGCGCCGCGCCCGCCGACCGCGGGCCTTTTCACGAGATGCCGAACATCAAGCAGCAGAAGAAGCGTGTCCGCACCGCGGCGCAGGAGCGCCTCGAGAACCTTCGCTACCGCTCGACTGTGAAGACGCTGTCGAAGCGCCTCGAGGCGGCCGTCCAGGCGGGCGACTCGGGCCGTGTCGACGCGGAGCACCGCGAGCTCGTCCGCTGGCTCGACCGCGCGGCGGCGAGAGGTGCGCTGCACCGCAATACCGCGGCACGCCGTAAGGCGCAGGCCGCGAAGCTCGTCTCAGGGCGCAGCTAGGCCGCGGCAGCCGGCTGGCGAGGCCGGGTGATGTCGATCAGCGCGCGCTCGAGCTCGAGCTCGATGGCGAGGCGGGAGCCGCCCTTCACCGCATGGTCGAGCTCCGCCAGGCGCACGACCGCGCGCTGCAGCTCGTCGCGGTCGTAGCTCCTGGACTGCGCGAACAGCTTCTCGACGTAGAAGGGATGCCGCTTCAACCTCGAGGCTGCTTCCTTCGCGGTCAGTCCCTCTTCGGCCAGGAGCTGACAGTCGCGGACGCGCCCGACGTGACCTACGAGCATCCCGATCAGACCAGGAACCGTCCGCGACACCGGATCTCCCGAACGCTCGAGCAGCAACTGGCACGAGGCGAGCACAGCGGGAAGGTCGCGGCGCCCCCACGCATCGGTGAGCTCATAGCCGGGGACCTCCGCACACCCGGCCGCAAGCAGCTCGATCTCGGTCGTCGTGACCGGCTCTCCGCCCGACCAGGTGGCGATCTTGTCGATCTCGCTCGAGAGCTCCTCGGGGCTTTCGCCGACGATCTCCACGAGGAGCCGCGCCGCGTCGGCGTCCGCGGCGATGCGCCGATCGGCGAACTGCTTCGCAACCCATTCGGGGAGGCGGCGCTTCACGACGTCATACACGAGCACTGTTCCCGCTTGCGCGCACGCTTTCCCGAGCGCGGAATCCTTCTTCAGGTCCTCGGAGACGAGGGCGAGCACGGTGCCGGGCGCGGGGCTCGCCAGGTATCTAGCAACCGCCTTCACGTCGGCCGCCTTCCAGCGCTCGACCTCCTCGACGATCACGAGCCGTCCCCCGCCTCCGAGCAGGCCGAGGGCATTGCAGGCCGCAACGGCGTCTTCGCCGCTGGCGTCGCTCGCGGACAGATGCTCGACTGCCTCCTCGCCGATCCGCGCGCGCAGGCGCTTCAGCGCGCGGAGGATCTTCGGACGGTCGCCCCCGATGATCAGGTAGACAGCTTCGAGGTCCGCCACTTCGGCGAAGCATAAGCAGCAGCCAGGAGCGCGCCGGCGAGCAGGACGAGGAGGGCCCGGGTGGAGCGGATCTGGGCGAGCGGCAGGCCGCCGACGAAGTGCGCAACCGCGACGAGATACGCGGCGCACCAGCCGTTCAGCCA
Organism: uncultured Actinomycetes bacterium; assembly: GCA_963711545.1. Classification (GTDB taxonomy): domain Bacteria; phylum Actinomycetota; class Thermoleophilia; order Gaiellales; family Gaiellaceae; genus 3-1-20CM-4-69-9. The sequence goes on along the minus strand of CAVQEP010000010.1, from coordinate 531,467 downwards.
TACGAGTGCCTGTCCGGCGCCAGGCGACAGCGGCATGACGGCGGCCGCCGCGAGCGAAAGGCCGAGCAGCGGCGCGACCACCGGCGCGGCGAGCGCGTTCGCGGGGACCGTGAGCAGCTGGATCGAGTGGAACTGGAGCCAGGAGATCGGCGCCGTCGCCAGCCCGCACGCCGCCGAGACGGAGACGACGAGGCGGAGGGGCCTTCCGAGCGGGTACCCCTCGAGTATCCGCTCGAAGCGGGGGACGAGCGTGAAGATCGCAATGACGGCCGCAAACGACAGTTGAAAGCCCGCATCCAGCAGCGTGTAGGGGTTCCACGCCAGGAGCACGATCGCGCCGACAACGAGCAGGTGCCAGCGGTCGGCCGCACGGGACGTCAGCCAGGCAAGCGACCCGAGCGCCCCGGCCACGCCCGCACGAATCACGGACGGCTGCGCGCCGACCGCGAGCACGTATGCCCCGATCGCAAGGAGCGCGCCGAGCTGGCCGACGAATCGGGAGATGCCGAGGAGCCACGCGAGCACGAGGACGCTCCCGCCGACGAGCGCGACGTTCTGCCCGGAAACGGCGAGCAGGTGGTAGAGGCCCGACGCGCGGAACCGTTGACGCAGCTCGTCGGAGAGACCGCTGTCCTCGCCCAGCACAACGCCCTCGATCACGCCGGCGCGCTCGCCGCGCAGTCCGCGCCCGACCGAGTCCCGCAGGCGTTCACGGAGGTCATCGGCAACCCGCCCGAGCCCGCGGCGGTGCGCCACGATCCGCCAAGTCGAGACCCGCACGAGTACGTGCACGCCGTGCCGCCTCAGCCACTTGCGCTCGTCGAAGCCGTGTCTCGACCCGCGCGGCGCGCGTACCTGTGCGACTCCGTCCAGAATCGCTCCCTGCGGCGGGGCGCGCCCGCGCGGGAGCTCCAGGAGAACGGGCTCGCGGAGCTCGGACCCGTCGAAGGAGAGGATGCTCGCCGGCACGCGCACCTCGAAGCGCCCGCTTCGGGCCGGCCCGGTCACGACGAGCACAGCACGGCCCGCCTCGCCGATATGGGCCGAGAGCGGGCTCCGGTCGAGCAGGTCGAGGCGAGCGCTTCCCCACCACCAGCCAAGCAGGCCGAGCGCGAGCGCCAGGCCGGACAGGCGTGTGACAGGACGCCCCGAAACAAGAGCTGGCGCGCACAACCCGGCTGCTACGAGAACGAGCAAGGCGTCGACGCGGGCGACGTTCGCCGCTGCTAGCCCGATGCACAGTGCCCCGGCGAGCAGTTGCGGATAGCAACGGCGGACGAGCGCGTCTACGGTGCCGCCGCCTCTCGCAGCTGCGCCAGTCGCGCGGGCCCGATGCCCGGGATCGCATCGAGGTCGTCGACGGAGCTGAAAGACCCGTGCTGCTGTCGGTAGTCGAGGATCTTCTGCGCGGTGACCGGGCCGACCCCCGGCAGGGAGTCGAGCTGCTCGAGCGTCGCGGTGTTGAGGTGGACCGGGCCGGACGTCGCCGCACCGGCCGAGCCGGCTTCCGCACCGATCGCTCCCCCGGCGGCACCGCGGCGAGGCACGACGATCTGTTCGCCGTCGGCGACGCGCGCAGCGAGGTTCAGGAGCTCGAGCTGGGCCTTGCGGGTGGCACCGCCGGCGCGCACGACGGCGTCGGCGACCCGAGCGCCGTCCGCAACCCTGTAGAGGCCCGGCCGTCGCACGGCACCGACGACGTAGACGTAGAGCTTCGAGGACGGTGCGGCGCGGCTCGGAGCCGCCACGCGGACTGGAGGCGGCACCATCGCCGGCTTCGGCCGAAGCAGGAAGCGACCGCCCAGCGCGAGGACGAGGATGAGCACGACCGCTGCGACGAGCACACGACGCCGATCCAGAGCGATCTCGGGCATGTCGCCAATGGTGACAACAACATCGTGACGCGACTGTGACAGCTTCGCGCCGAAAGGCGCGTGCTACGTAGGCCCGACCTGGCCCTCGCCGCTGCTACCCGACGACGAGGTTGACGAGCTTGCGCGGCACGACGATCGTCTGCCGGATCTCGCCGCCGTCCAGGTGTGCCTGCACCTTGGGCGACTCCTTCGCACGCGCGACGAGCTCGTCCTCGGGCAGGTCGACGGGAACCAGCAGCCGGTCCCGCACCTTTCCGTTCACCTGGACGACGAGCTCGAACGTGTCCTCTTCGAGCATGGCCGGATCGGCGACCGGCCAGGGCTCCTCCCACAACCGCTCGTGACCCAGCGTCTCCCAGAGCTCCTCCGTGATGTGCGGAGCCCACGGCTGCAGCAGCGACACGGCTGTCTCGGCCGCGAACCGCGCCGACGGGTCCGACGGCGCCTTGACGAGGTCATTGACGAGCTCCATCACTGCAGAGATCGGCGTGTTGAACTGATGTCTCCTGCCGAGGTCGTCGGTGACCCGGGCAATCGTCCGGTGCGCCTTGCGCGCGAGCGCTTCTCCCCCGCTCGGGTCGGACGGCCCCCCACCCCCGGCCGCGACCTCTCCGACGACGCGCCACAGCCGGCGCAGGAAACGCTGCATCCCCTCGACTCCCGACTCCGTCCACTCCATGTCCTGGTCGGCCGGCCCGATGAAGAGGATCGCCAGCCGCGTCGCGTCTGCCCCGTAGGTCTCCACCAGCTCGTCCGGCGTCGTGGCGGTGCCCGAGCGCTTCGAGATCTTCGAGCCCCCTCGCGTGACGAAGCCGTTGCCGAAGAAACGCTGGAACGGCTCGCGGTGGCCGGTGAGCCCGAGGTCGTTGAGGGCCTTCATGAAGTAGCGCGCGTAGATCAGGTGGACGGTCGCGTGGTCGACGCCGCCCGTGTAGTGGTCGACGGGCATCCAGTAGTCGGTGATCTCGCGGTCGTAGGCCGCTTCGTCGTTTCGCGGGTCGCAGTAGCGGAGGAAGTACCACGCCGAGTCGACGAACGTGTCCATGGTCTCGACCTCGCGCCGCCCCTCCTTGCCGCAGCGGGGACACGGGGTGCGCACCCAGTCCTCGGCCTGGGCGAGGGGCGCGATGCCCTTGGGCTTGTAGTCCTCCACCTCGGGGAGCAGGACGGGCAGATCGTCCTCGGGCAGCGCGACGATCCCGCAGTCGTCGCAGTAGACGATCGGGATCGGAGCGCCCCAGTACCGCTGGCGCGAGAAACCCCAGTCACGCAGGCGATAGCTGACCGCGGGACGGCCCCGGCCATGCGAGCCGAGCCACTCGACGATCGCCTTTCCACCCTCGCCGTGCGGCTTGCCGCTGAACTCTCCGGAGTTGACGAGCAGGCCGTCCTCGCCGATCACCGGGACGACGGGGATGTCGAACCGGGCCGCGAACTCGCCGTCGCGGTCGTCGTGTGCGGGGACGGCCATGAGCGCACCGGTGCCGTACTCCATCAGGACGTAGTCGGCGACCCAGATCGGGATCCGCGCGCCGTTGGCCGGGTTGGTCGCGAAATAGCCCGTGTCGACGCCCGTCTTCTCCGTCCCCGCGGCCCGTTCCTCGACAGGCCGAGCACCCACCCTCCTGGCGTACTCACGGATCTCCTCCCCGCGCTCCGAGCCTTCCGCCAGGCGGTCGACGAGCGGATGCTCGGGTGCCAGCGCGAAGAAGGTCGCGCCGAACAGCGTGTCGGCGCGGGTCGTGAAGACCGGGAGGTCGAGGTCGAGCTCGTCGATGCGGAAGAGCACCTCTGCGCCCTCGGAGCGCCCGATCCAGTTCCGCTGCATCGCCAGCACGCGCTCGGGCCACTCGAGGCCTTTCATGTCGTCGAGCAGGTGGTCCGAATAGGTGGTCGTGCGGAAGAACCACTGCTCGACCTTGCGGGCCTCGACCTCTGCGCCGCAGCGCTCGCAGTGGCCGTCTCTGACCTGCTCGTTCGCAATGACCGTCTGGTCGTTCGGGCACCAGTTCACGACCGCCGCCTTGCGGTAGGCCTGGCCGGCCTCGAACAGCTTCAGGAAGAGCCATTGCGTCCACCGGTAGTACTCGGGCTCGTGGGTCGACAACTCGCGCGACCAGTCGATCGCCCAGCCGAGCCGTTTCATCGTCCGGCGGATGGCCACGATGTTCCGCTCGACGATCTCGCGAGGATGACCGCCCTCGTTGATGGCCGCGTTCTCCGCGGGCAGGCCGAAGGAGTCGTAGCCCATCGGGCGGAGCACCTCCGACCCGGTCCGCCGGTAGAAATGAGTGAGGACGTCGCCGAGCGTGTACACGAGCACGTGGCCGATGTGGAGCGAGCCCGACGGGTACGGGAGCATCTCGAGCACGTAGTTCTTACGCGGGCTCCGAGGCGCGCCCGGCTCGGGGTTCGGCACCTCGAAAGCGCGGCTCTCTTCCCAGACCCGCTGCCACTTCGCCTCGACTGTCCCTGCGTCGTACCTGTCCATGATCACCCTCTGAAACGAAAAAGCCTCTCGGATGAGAGGCCGTCGGGAGCTGGCGCGGCCCTCGCCGCGATGGCTCCCCTGACTACAGAAGCAGTCCCTTCATTGCCGCGGACTGTAGCAAGCGGATAGCGTCGGGTCAGCTACCCAAAGGAGGACCGGATGGCGGGATTCACGGTGAAGAACCTGAAGGAGGTCGAGAACCAGGGAGTCAAGTTCGGCATCGACGAGAACGAGATCGAGCTTCGAATGGCGAAAGACCCGCTCGAGTGCGAGCACTGCGGCATCTCGTACCTGAAGCTCGGCAAGAACTACCGGGTTCCCTGGGGCCACAATCACAAGACACAGGAAGAAGTGTTCATTCTCATCAGCGGGAACGCCCGCATGAAGGTCGAGGACGAGGTCGTCGAGATGGCGCCCTTCACGGCCGTGCGCGTCGCACGCGAGGCGATGCGGGGATACGAGGCGGGGCCGGAGGGCGCGGAGCTGCTCGTCATCGGCGCGCCCCGCACGGGCGGCGGGGACGCCGACATCGAGCACGGCTGGTGGGACGACTAGAGGACCTGCTCGAACTCTTCCCGGACTCAGCTCGGGTCGAGGACGGCCGCCTGAGCGTCGGGGGCATTCAGGGGTCGGCACTCGCCGACGAGTTCGGCACCCCGCTCCTGGTCTACTGTCGCGACACGCTGCTCGCCCGCGCGCGGGCCTACGGGGCCGTCGAGCAGGATGCGCTCGTCGTCTACGGGACGAAGGCGTTTCCGAACGTCGCGGTGATGCGGTTGCTCGCGGCCGAAGGGCTCGGCGCCGACGTCTCGACCCTCGGTGAGCTCGGGTTCGCTCTTGCAGCCGGGATTCGTGGTGACCGGCTCGTCTTCCACGGGAACAACAAGTCGGACGAGGAGCTCGGAGCAGCTGTGGCTGCCGGCGCGCTCGTCGTCCTCGACTCGCACGAGGAGGTCGAGCGGGCGTCGCGAGCGGGCGCGTCCACGGTGCTGATCCGAATCACGCCGGGCATCGAAGCGGCGACGCACCGCGCCATCCGGACAGCGCACGCCGAGTCCAAGTTCGGCCTCGCTCCCGACGATGCGCTCGAGACCGCCCGGGCCGCGCTGGCCGCCGGGCTCGACCTCGCCGGTTTCCACGTCCACATCGGCTCCCAGCTCGCCCGCGCGGACGAGAGCCTGCTCGCCGTCGAGCGCGTCGTCGACGTCGCGCAGAGGTGTCGGGAGGAGCTGGGCTGGTCGGCGCGGATCTTCGACCTCGGCGGCGGCCTCGGCGTCCGCCAGACGCTCGGCGACGATGCGCCCGACCCGGCTGCGTTTGCAAGCGCGCTCGTCGGCCGCCTGCGCGAGCGCTGGGAGCAGCCCGCGCGCGTGATCCTCGAGCCCGGCAGGTCGCTCGTCGGCCCCGCCGCGTGCACGCTCTACCGGATCGGCGTCGTCAAGCAGACCGGCGGCGTGAAATACGCCGCGGTCGACGGAGGGATGTCGGACAATCCGCGCCCGCAGCTCTACGGCGCCCGTTACGAGGCGCTGCTGGTCGACCGGGCGGCCGAGGACACCACGGGCCCCGTCAGGATTGCGGGCAAACACTGCGAGTCCGGCGACGTTCTCATCGACGGAGTCGAGCTACCCGAGCCGAGGCGCGGCGATCTCCTGGCGGTACCGGCGACCGGCGCGTACACGCTGGCGATGGCGTCGAACTACAACGGCGTGCCCCGCCCGGCGGCGGTGCTCGTGGCAGACGGCCGAGCCGAGCTGATCAGGCGCCGCGAGCCCGTCGACGACTTGCTCAGGCTCGAGCCGTAGCGAACCCCGGCCGAATGAGGCGCGGCGGCGCCACGAGCCTCGCGTCCTTGACCGGCGGGTTCACTGGCTCGGCCAGCGGCAAAGCGCCGAAGGACGCGTGCCGGCGCTCCTCGGGCGCGTCGGCGTACAGCGTCGTCCGCTGCCGGGGAATGCGACCGACCGACTTGATCAGGTGCTCCATCTGCTCCGGCGAGAACTCCTGCCCATGCTCCGCGCCGGCGGCTCGGGAGATCGACTCGTTCATCAGCGTGCCGCCGAGGTCGTTGACGCCGGCGCGAAGCGCGGCGGCGACGCCGTGCGCCCCGAGCTTCACCCAGGAGACCTGCACGTTCGTGATCCACGGGTGTAGCGCCAGTCGGGCCACCGCGTGAACGAGCAGCGTCTCGCCGAAGGTCGGGCCCGAGCGCGCCTGCCCCCGCAGCCACATCGGCGCCTCCATGTGCACGAACGGAAGCGGCACGAACTCGGTGAAGCCGGCCGAGCGCCGCTGCTGCTCGCGCGCGAGGAGCAGATGGCGCGCCCAGTTCCGCGGCCCGTCGACGTGGCCGAACATCATCGTCACGTTCGAGCGGAGGCCGGCCCGGTGGGCCGTATCGTGCACTTCGAGCCACTGCGTGGTGGTCACCTTGTCGGGGCAGATCACGCGGCGCACCTCGTCGTCGAGGATCTCGGCCGCCGTGCCAGGCAGGGAGCCCAGCCCGGCCGCGCGTAGCTCTTCGAGGTAGTTCGGCAGCGCAAGACCGAGCGTCGCGGCCCCCTGCCAGATCTCGAGGGCCGAGAACGCGTGCACGTGCAGGTCGGGGAGCGCCTCCTTGATCGCACGTACGACCGAGAGGTAATAGCCGCCGTCGAACGCGGGATGGATGCCGCCCTGGAGGCAGACCTCCGTCGCTCCGCGCTCCCACGCTTCCTCGCACCGGCGCACGATCTCCTCGTGCGGGACGAGGTAGGGCGCGCCGCGGAGATTGGCCGCGAGCTTTCCCTTCGAGAACGCGCAGAACCCGCAGCGGAAGTAACAGACGTTCGTGTACTGGATGTTGCGGGTGACGACGTAGCTCACCTCGTCGCCGCAGGTCTCGCGCCTCAGCCTGTCCGCAGCCGCGAAGACGCGGTCCCGTTCACGGCCGCGCGCGCGGAAGAGCCGAACGATCTCCGCCTCGCCGAGCTCGTCACGCGAGTCGACCGGCAGCGCATCCCTGGGGATGAACGGCACCGAGCCCGTCTCGCCCGGCGACCAGTCGTCTTCGCGCGCCAGCCCGAGGGAGTCCGAAGCGCGCAGCGCCGACGGCATCACCCGCGGGTCGATCCACTCGCCCGAGAGCCACTCGGGATAGACCGCGAGGCGCGGCGCGAGCTCGAGGCCCCGGCTCTCGGTCGCAGCGCGCAGCCGCTCGAGCTCCGGCCACGGCGCCTCCGGGTTGACGTGGTCGATCGTGACCGGCGACACGCCACCCCAGTCGTCGATGCCGGCGTCGAGGAGTCGCGGGAAGTCTTCGCCGGAGAGATTCGGCGGAGCCTGGATGTGAGCCCGCCCACCGAGCACGATGCGCGCGACCGCGATCGTCCAGAGCAGTTCCTCGAGCGGAGGCTCCGGCGCGTCCGCCATGCGCGTCCGCGGCTTCGCGCGGAAGTTCTGGACGATCACCTCCTGAACGTGACCATGTCGCTCCGACAGGTCCCGGATCGCGAGCAGCGCCTCGAGGCGTTCCGCCCGCGTCTCGCCGATGCCGACCAGGATCCCGGTCGTGAACGGCACGCGCTCCTCGCCTGCCGCGACGATCGTCTCCAGCCGGACCGCCGGTGCCTTGTCGGGAGAGCCGTAGTGCGGCCCTCCCCGAACGGAAAGACGGTCGGCGGCGGACTCGAGCATCAGCCCCATCGAGACGCTTACGCCACGGAGTTCTCTCACGTCGTCACGAGTCATCACGCCCGGATTGAGATGCGGCAGCAGGCCCGTCTCCTCGAGCACCGCCTCAGCCGCGCGCGCCAGGTACTCGAGCGTGGTCTCGCACCCGAGAGCCGCGAGTTCCGTTCGCGCCGCGCGGTAGCGAAGCTCGGGCTTGTCGCCGAGCGTGAAGAGCGCCTCCTTGCATCCTGCAGCGGCCCCGGCTCGCGCGATCTCCAGAACCTCCTCGACCGTCAGATAGGCAAGCTCTCCGGGTCGCGGGGGACGCGCGAACGTGCAGTAGTGGCATACGTCCCTACAGAGCTTCGTCAGCGGGATGAACACCTTCGGCGAATACGTGACGAGCCGGCCGTGTCCCTCGTCGCGCAGGCGCCGCGCCTCGCCGCACAGGTCGTCCAGCGGCCGGGCGAGCAGCTCCATCGGTGGGAGCTTACTCAGTGACCCGTCAGACGAGCTCGACGGTCACGACGCCGAGCGCGCCGGCGGCCAGGATCACGGCGACCCCCGCGGCCGCGACCGACCAGCGCCTGACGCGTGAGCCGGAGGGCGCCAGCAGGGTCGCTCCTGCGAGCCCGAGCGTCACGCCCGCAAACGTCTCGACGGCCTGGAACGCGACACCTGTTGCGAGGGACGTCCCGACACCGACGCCCGTGCCGTGCAGCGCAAGGGTCGCAACTCCCGCACCCGCGCCGAAGTTGCCGGGCGTCAGCGGGATCAGCCCGGAGAGCGCGAAGGCGGTGAGGAGCACGAGCGCGACGTAGAACGGCCTTCCCACTCCCATCGCGACGACGACGGCGGCTGCCGCCGCCACACGCCAGGCGGATGCGAGGAAGATCCAGGCGAAGACGCGCGCGATGCGCCGGGGAGAGGTGCGGAAAGTCCGGAAAACCTCGAGGCCGCTGCGCATGCGACCGGAAGCTCGGTGACTGAACGTCACGCCCAGGCCGATCGCCGCGAGAACGACCAGGACGAGGATTGGCGCGGGCCAGAGCGGGATCCGCCCCCATGCCGCCGCCGACACGACGAGCACCGCGAGCGCGAGCGTCCGCGCCACACCGACCACTCCGCCGATGCCGCCGGCACGCCAGACCCGGTCCTCCCCGTTCAGCGTCTGCGACATCAGCCCGAGCCGCACGGCGCCGCCCAGATGCGCGGGAGCGAACGCATTCACGAGCGAGCCGATCGCATACCTGGCCGATACCTGCCCGTAGCCGGCGCAGCCGCCGCAGGCCCCGAGACCCGCGCGCCAGGCGGCCGCCGAGCCCAAGAGCGAGGCGCCAAAGGCTCCGGCGGCAAGGACGAGCCAGCCCGGTCGGGCATGCGACAGGCTCGCGATCGCGCCGTCGAACGCGCCCCGGCCGATCCGCGTCGCCGCGAGGGCGACCCCGCCCGCGATGAGGGCTGCCAGGCCGACGGCATATCGGCGCCGGATGCAGCCGAAGGCCAGGTCGAGTTCGCCGAGGATACCGGCCTTCGTGCTGTCTGGCGACACGAGGTCAAGCTAGCCGGGAGACATGAGAATCACGTTAAGAAATCGTGTCGCGCCGGGTGCAATTGAAATCATGTGGCCGGTGAGAGCCGCGCGACGCCGCAGGAGCCGCATCGCGCGTGCCGCGTCGATCCTCGCTGCAACCGCGCTCGCGGTTGCAGCACCGGCGCTCGCGGCTCGACATGCCCACGTCGACCCCCCCGGCCTGAATCTGTACGCGCACGATCTGCCCGGGATGCTCAGCCCGACCGCCCGGCGAGCACGGCATCTGGTCTACGTCCCGAACAGCGCGAGCAACTCGGTCGACGTCATCGACCCGCGCACCTATCGCGTCATCGGCCATTTCGGCGTCGGGGCGTTGCCGCAGCACATCACCCCCGCACACGACCTGAGCAGGCTCTACGTCAACAACGACCTCGGGAACTCGCTCACGCCGATCAACCCGCGCACCGGTCGTCCGGGCTCGCCGATTCCGGTCGACGACCCCTACAACCTCTACTTCACGATCGACGGCCGCTTCGCGATCGTGGTGGCCGAGCGCCTTCACCGGCTCGACTTTCGCTCGGCCCGCACGTTTCGCCTCATCCGTTCGTTGACCGTCCCGTGCTCAGGAGTCAACCACCTCGACTTCTCGGCCGATGGGAGCTACGCGATCGTCAGCTGCGAGTTCTCGGGCCAGTTGCTCAAGGTCGACGTCCGGCATCCGCGGGTCATCGGCGTGATCTCCGTTCCCGCCGCGCACGCCGTTCCGCAGGACGTCCGTGCCGCGCCGAACGCGAAGATCTTCTATGTCGCGGACCTCGCGGCCGGCGGGCTGTGGAAGGTCGATCCGCGGCGCTTCAAAGTAGTCGGCTTCATCAGAACCGGCGCCGGTGCGCACGGCATCGTCGTCAGCCGAAACGGCCGCGCGCTCTACGTCTCGAACCGCAACGAGGGAAGCGTGTCGGTGGTCTCGTTCCGCACGCAGAAGGTGATCCGGAAGTGGAGGATCCCGGGCGGAGGCAGCCCCGACATGGGCGACGTCTCCATCGACGGCCGTGTGCTCTGGCTAACGGGACGCTACAACGCCGAGGTGTACGCGATCAGCACCCGGACGGGCAGGCTCCTGGCGCGCATCCGCGTCGGCTCGAGCCCGCACGGCCTGTGTGTGTGGCCCCAGCCCGGACGCTACTCGCTCGGGCACACGGGCAACATGCGCTAGCCGTCTCACCGCTAGCGCCTGACGAAGTCGCGCATCGACGCCTCGTCCGGGAAATGGACGACCGCGCCCTCGGCACCGGCGTCGATCATGGCGTCGACGTTCTCCGGGGCCGTCCGCGGGATGACGCGGAGCTCCGGGTACTGCTCCTTCACCCTGCGCACGTGATCGACGCCGGAGCCGCGTGAAGGATGCCACGCGTCGCCCTGCTCGAGCGCCCGCCGGATTGCGCGGTCAGAGCTGCCGCCGATCCAGATCTCGGGCGGCGGCGACGGATGAGGCTCCGCCGTCGCGTCATGAAACGACCAGAGCTCTCCGTCGAACTCAGCGTCGCCCCTCCAGAGGGCGCGCATGATCTCGATGGCCTCGTCCGTGCGACGGCCCCGGCCGGCAAACGGCACGCCCATGAACTCGAACTCGTCGCGGTGCCAGCCGAGCCCGAGGCCGAGGACGAGACGGCCGCCCGAAAGCTCCTGGAGCGTCGCGACCTCCTTCGCAAGATGGATCGGGTTGCGGAGCGGCGCGAGGACGATCGAGGTGCCGAGACCGATCGACTCGGTGAGCCCGGCGAGCCACCCGAGCGTGACGAGGGGGTCGTAGACGCGTCCGTATGGATCGACGCCCTCCGGGCCGACGATGATGTGCTCGGTCGCCCAGATCGAGTCGTAGCCGAGCTCCGCGGCGAGCTCCGCGACGCGGCGAATTTCCGCGGGGCTCGATGCGCTCCCGTAGTTCGGCAGGATGACGCCGAGATGCACGAGTCGAGACTAACGGCGGCGCGCGTGGCGAGGCTGGCTACGACCGACGCCGACGGACGTCCGCACCTCGTGCCGATCGTCTTCGCCGTCGACGGAGACACGCTGTACTCGGCCGTCGACAGCAAGCCGAAGCGCTCGCCGAAGCTCCGCCGGATCGAGAACGCGCGGGTGAGGCCAGACGTCACGATTCTCGTCGATCACTACGAGGAGGACTGGCGTCAGCTGTGGTGGATGCGCCTACGCGGCCGGGCCCGCGTGCTCGACGACGGCGACGAGCGCGAGCACGCCGTCGGTCTGCTCGCGGCCAAGTACCCGCAGTACCGCGTCGAGCCCCCGCCCGGTCCCGTGCTCGCGGTCGACGTGACCGAGGTGCAGTCCTGGGCGGCGGAAGCCTGACCACTGGGGAAGAATGGGGCTGTGCCGTCCGTCCAGTGGACGGCGAGCCCTCCGAAACGGGAAGTGAGGCTGGTGTCCGAAGACCCGCAGGAGAAGCAGTTCCTCGAAGAGACTCCGGACGACGTCGAGGCACACTCCGCCCAGGCGGAGGAGAAGGTCTATCCGCAGCCCCAGACCGACGACGAGTCCGACGACTCCGATCCGGACTTCGAGCTCCACGGCAGCTGGGGCGGCATCGGCTGAGCCGCCCCGGGCGCGTCGGCCCCGACCAACGGGAGTCACTCGCAATCCACTACCTTTGACTGCGCGGCGGTTTAGCCGCAGCGATCCGAGGTAGAGGAATAGGAACCGAGGAAGGGATTCCCAGAATGCTCGAGACCAGCAAGGCACAAGCTCTCAAAGAGAACGCCACAACGCAGATGGACCTGGCCGTCAAGCTCGCCCAGGACAGGAAGTTCCGCAAGCAGCTGCTCTCGGCGATCGGCCACGGTGCGATGGCGCGGCGGCGAGCGGCACGGCGGGTCGGCCTCGCCGCAGCAATCGGCAGGCTCAGCGCCGATCCAAAGCTCCGTCGCGAGCTCCAACAGATGACGACGAGCCTGCAGAAGGCTTTCGGCCGGGTCGAGAAGAAGCGCAGCCACAAGCTTCGGAACACCTTGACGGTCCTCGGAGTCGGCGGCATCGCGGTCGCGGCGGCCCTGCCCGGCTCACGCCGCCGGTTGACGGGCCTTGTGTCGAAGGGCGGAACCACCCCGCGCACGATCGACGAGTCGATCGAGGTCGGAGTCGCGGTCTCGACCGCCTACAACCAGTGGACGCAGTTCGAAGACTTCCCCCTGTTCATGGAGGGTGTCGACGATGTGCGACAGATCTCCGAGACGCGCCTCCACTGGGCGGCGACGGTCGCCGGGAGACATCACGAGTGGGACGCGAAGATCCTCGAGCAGCATCCGGACCGTCAGATCAGCTGGATCAGCGAGGACGGCAAGAAGACTCGCGGCACCGTGAGCTTCGAGCCGCGCGGGGACTCGCAGACCCTCATCCGCCTCTCGATGAGCTACCAGGCGGAAGGGATGGCCGAGGCCGTCGGCTCCGCCGCGGGGCTCGACGCGCGACGTGTCCGCGGCGATCTCGAGCGCTTCAAGGAGCTCGTAGAGAGCCGGGGCGCCGAGACGGGCGCGTGGCGGGGCGAGGTCTCCGCCGGACACACCGCCGACTGAGCGAGCGGCTCGCCGGTCGGATCAGGCAGGCCCGTCGACGAGCTCGGCGGTGGCGCCACGAGACCGGCGAGCCGCCTCCCAGGCGCGAAGCCGCAGGTACAGCTCCATTCGCATCGCGTCGAGGCCGTACGAGCCGATGAGCGACACCTCGACCTCGTCAGGGCTCACGGCCTCGGCGACGACGTCGGTGCCCGTGTGAAGGAAGTCGAGCAACTCGGGCACGAGTGACGGATCGCTGACGCGAATGCGCATGTCTTCTCCAAAGCTCATTGCCGCCGAGTTCGGAGGCAGGAAAAGCATGGCTGCGCGCGGTGCGGATCTCTACTGAGCGTTCGACTAGTGCGGCGGGACTATTGGCCAACGCAATTCGGCCTGCAGGCCGTTTGATTCGCATTCGAGGTCACACGCGTCGCGCGTCTCGAGCTCGGGCACGAAGATCACGAGCGGTAGCTCAACACGGCCGGGTCTCGTCCGCAAGCGCAATCCCGGTCACGAGCACTCCGCCCGAGCGTGCGTAGCTGACGAAGCTCGCCTCGCTGCGCGGGTCTCCGTAGATCGGGGAGTAGCGTGGAGCTTTGATCGCGACGTCGGCGAAGCCACCGCCGGGCACGCAGATCGGGATCTGGTTGCTCGAGCCCTTGTCGCTGGTGGCGCCCTGCCACACGCCCGCGTTTGTCTTGATCTCGAACGGACGTCCCGAAGTGTCCTGCGGGGCACGAAGGGAAACGGTCAGGTAGCGGATGAGCGCACCCTTCTGGCCCGGCTCGGCAAAGACCCTGATCTTCCCGCTCACGCGGGGCACGGTCCAGCCGTCACGATAGAGGCCGAATGTCAGCCACTCGGCTCGCCAGGGTCGATCCGCGGCCACGAGTGCGGCGCCGCGGTTCTCCTCGATGAGACGGCCTGCGATCTTGAACCTCGTCTCCGCAATGCCTTGGACGACATAGGAGCTCGGCGAGATGGTTGCCCGACCCGTCGAAGGGTCGAAGTCGAGCAGCACCGGCGGGAAGGTCTCAGGCGTGCCGGTGAACGCCTGCTCGTAAACCGCGGCGCGATCGACCGACTCGTTCCAGAACTCGACGTTCCACCAGTAGCCGACGTTCTCCCAGTAGTTCCCGTAGAGGATCGGATACGGAACCATCGTCACCGTCGCGCTCGGGCCCAACTCGCGGTCGATCCAGTCGAACACCACTCCCTGATCCAGCGTGATCGGCCGCCCGCTGGTCCCGTCGACCGTGAGCAATCTGTTGAATGCGAGAGCGGTTTGTGACGGAATCGTCAACGCTGCCAGCACGAGCAGCACGACGCCGAACTGCCGCCGCGGCACGAAGATCGTCGCGACGAGAAGCAGCACTCCCAGCGCGATCACCGTGAAGGCGAGGAGCAGGCGCACGCCGTTGACGGAACCGCCGACGTCGAGCAGGCCGTCGTTGAGGACGGCGACGGGGGAGTCGACGTTGAGCTTCTCGTAACGCACCACCGGCATGTACGCGAAGCCGAGCGCCACCAGCACGAGCGAGACCGCGAGCGCCCAGCGTGGCCATCGTCCGTCTCGCACCATCGCCGCGAACGCGGTCAGGATCAGCGGCGCGACGTAGAAGAGATAGCGATCGTGCAGCCTGCCCTGGCCGAACCTCAGGTCGTACGAGGTGACCTCGACGAGGAGAGCCGCGATCGTGACCACTGCAATCGAGGCAAAGGCACGGTGTTCCCGGCTTCGAGGCCGAATCAAGGCCGCCAGGAGCCAGGTGAAGCCCGCGAGCAAGGGAATGATCCCCAAGCCGAGCGCCAGCGGCGCCAGGTGCTCGAGTAGCGAGTGGAGCATGCCCCGTGGAAAGGGGTTTCCCTCGGCCGTGACCGAGTACGTGCCAAAGACCTTCGACAGCCGCCCGGCTGCCAGGAGCCCGACACCGGCCAGGACGAGCGCGAGATACACGAATGCGAGCGGGCGATGCGCGGCGACCATGTCGCGTGCGGCCGCGCGGGCCCGCGCCCCGACGGATCCCGTTCCGGCCAGGCCGACGTGATAGGCGTACAGCGCGAGCGGGACGATCAGCAGGAAGATCGCGAATTGCGTCCGTGCCGTCGTCGCAAGGGCGAGCGCGAGCAGGAGGAGGACGTCGTTGCGCGGACCTGGTCGCACGACGGCCCGATAGAGCAGGAGCACCGTCCACACGAAGGCCGGATAAGCGACGACCTCGGTCATCAGGAACGACGAAAGCGTCATCCACGGCACGCAAACGCTCAGAACCGCGACCGAAGAGCCAAGCAGCCTGCTCCGAGTCACGCTCCGCGCGAGCAGGAACGCGGGAATTCCCGCGGAGGTCATGACGAACGCGTTGAGAACATGCGCGTCGTGCAGCGCTCCCGGAACGAGCCTGTTGTTGAAGATCGGCCACAGCAGAAGCGGATAGAGTTGGTTGACGTTGCCGATCACTTCGTCGTGGACGTGAGGGATCGGCGAGTGAAGGCGGCCGATGCTGATCGCCAGGCGCTCGTAGAGCAGCTCGTCAGTCATCACGTACCAGTCCACGATCTGGCTCGTGACGACCGCCAGGCCCGACGCGAATGCGAGCCAGAGCGCGGCGATCCAGACCTCGTCCCTACGGACGAGGGTGAGCAGAGTTCTGCGCGCCTCCCGACCGCGCTCGGTGACTAGCGCATCGTCCAACGCACCTCGGCCCAAACCTAGCGACCGCGGATTCCCGGCGCGCCCTACGAAGGCGGAATGTTCTGGTTGATCCGGAAGTAATTGTCCGCGTCGTACTTCTGCTTAAGGGCCTGCAAGCGCTCGTACTTCTCGGGGCCGTAGGACTGGCGCACGCGGTCTGCTCCTTCGTCGCCGAGGAAGTTCACGTACACGCCCTGGTGCCAGGGCTCGAGCGCGGCCCAGAAGTTCCGCACCCACTCACGCTCTTCCCCGAAGCCCTCGCTCGTCTCGGTGGATGCGCCGATGTTGTACGTGAAGCCGGCGGCGCGGCCCCCGAACGCAGTGTCGTCCTCTCCTACGCGCGAGACCGCGCCGCCCATCTGCCAGATCGGGAAGGAGGTCAGCGGCGACGCGATGTTCATCGAGTGCTCGACGGTGACGTCGATGATGTCGTCGGTCAGTTCCGCGACGTCGCAGCTCTTGAAGTAGTACCAACGGCCGGGCACGAATGCGGGATCGAACATCGCCTGATGGACGAGGTAGGGCTTGGGGACGCACAGGTCGAGCAGCGGCGCGCCGAACTCCTTCAGCGGCCGGACGACCTGCTCGCCTTCCTCGATCGGGCCCGCGTAACAGCAGATCACCATCACCACGAGCTTGCCGTGCAGCTCCTGCGGCACCACCGGTAGCGGGGGAGCCTTGCGGTGGACGACGATCGTCATCAGCTCGTCGGGAGCGTCCACGAGCCAGTCGCGGTAGAAGCGCAGAACCTCCGGGGAGTCCTCGATCGCCCAGAAGACGGGCCCGGCGACCACCTGCGGGCCGAGCGGCACGCAGTCGAACTCGAACTCGGTCGCAATCCCGAAGTTGCCGCCGCCCCCGCACAGGCCCCAGAAGAGGTCGGCATTCTCGTCCGCGCTCGCCTTGACGAACTCCCCGTCGGCCGTGACCACGTCAACCGAGACGAGCTTGTCGACGCTCAGGCCGTGCTTCCGCATGATCCAGCCGATCCCGCCGCCGAGCGTCAGGCCGGCGACGCCCGTATGGGTGACGATGCCGGACGGAACCGCGAGGCCGAACTGCTGGGTCTCGCGGTCGAGCTCGCCGAGCAGCACTCCGGCCTGCACACGTGCCCTCCGTGCGCCGGGGTCGACGCGCACGCCCTTCATCGGGCTGAGGTCGATCATCAGCGCGTCGTCTGCGACCGACAGGCCGGGGAAGCTGTGCCCGCCGCTCCGTACGGCAACCGGGAGGCCGCTCTTCCGGCCGAACCGGACGGCGGCGATGACGTCGGCGACGCCTGCACACCGCGCGATCAGCGCCGGACGGCGGTCGAACGAGCCGTTCCAGATCTTGCGATGCTCGTCGTAGCCGGAGCGGTCCGGCGTCACCACCTCACCACGAAATACCCCGTCGAGCTCGGCCAGAGCCGTCTCGTCGACGTGGATGGCACTCGCGGTGGTGGTCACGGCCGAGAGTGTTGCACTTCGCGCACTTGCAAGGAAGGCGTCCCCGGGCCATGCTCCACGCTCAATGGCCGCCGCCCCACGTCCCATTGCCTTCCTGAGCGACTTCGGCCTCGGCGGCGAATGGGTGGGCATCTGCCATGCGGTGATGAGCCGGATCGCGCCGCAGAGCAGGATTGTCGACATCTCGCACTTCGTCCCGACGCTCGACATCGTCTCGGGCGCATTGCTCCTCCTCGACTCGCTCCCGTACATCGCCGAGGACGCCGTCGTCCTTGCGGTCGTCGACCCGAACGTCGGCAAGGACCGCGACATCGCGGTCGTCGCCCAGAACGGCCGGCTCTTCGTCGGTCCCGACAACGGGCTCCTGATGCCGGCCCTCGAGTCGATCGGCGGCGCGCGCCGGGTGATCGAGATCACGTCGCCCGAGGTGATCGTGCAGCCGGTCTCCCCGTCGTTCCAGGCTCGCGACATCCTCTGCCCGGCGACCGCCCACCTCGCCTCGGGATTTCCCGTCGAGAAGCTCGGGGAGGAGCTCGACCCGAACACGCTCGTCGGCTTGGCCGTGCCCGAGCCGGAGACGGAGCCGGGGAAGATCCGTTGCCAGGTGCTGGAGTTCAACCGCTTCGGGAACGTGAAGCTGAACGTGAGGCGCGCGCACCTCGAAGCGGCCGGCCTCTGGGAGAGCGACGAGCTCGCGGTCGAAGGCGTGTCCGGCGCGGCACGCGCGCGCAGCGGCAAGACCTACGCCGACTTCGAGCCGGGCGAGTACGGCGTCCTCATGGATCCGCGCGGCTGGCTCACGGTCGTGCGCGGCAATCCCGCGAGCGCGCTCGAAGGGCTCGGCCTCGGTCTGGGCGACCAGGTCTGGGTCACCGGCAGCGGTTAGCCGGGAGGCCTCCGCCGGTCAGAACTCGTACGCCATCAGGATGGCGTCGACGTACTCGTCGCCGCGGCGGTAGTGCCCACGCCGGTAGCCCTCCTTGACGAAGCCGTACCGCTCGTACAACGCGATCGCGGCGGCGTTCCACGGGAAGACGTGGAGCTCGAGCTTGCGGACCCCCGCTTCGCGCCCCCACTGCACGGCCGCGTCGAGAAGCGCGGTGCCGATCCCCCTGCGGCGGTGTGACGCAGCCACCATGAGCCCGAGGTCCGCGACGTGACTGCTGGCCGGATGCTGGTCCCGCGCGACCGAAAGGCGGCCGACGATCTCCCCCTCGTCCTCCGCGACGTAGACCGCGGCGTTGGGATAACGGCGGATCGCGCGCAGATAGCGGCGCTCCTCGGCCGCGCCGCGCCACCCGTTGGTCGTAACGAGCCAGCCCTCGGGCTCGGAGCCGACCGCGCTGCCGAGCTCGGTGAGCCCTTCTGCGTCGGTGGGACGGGCCGGACGGACGATCATCCGACGACCACGCCGGCGCCGCCGCGGCGAGGATCGCCCGCGGCTGCGAGCTCACCGTCATCGGAGGTGACCGCGGCCGCCCCGCCGAAATAGAGGTTGCGGCTGCGCCAGCGCGTGACGTTCCAGCCCTGTTCCTCGAGCCGGTCGAGCTCCGCCGGAGCATGTCCTCCCTCGCAATGGAGGATGTCTCCCTCGAGGTGGACGCGCGGGCTCTCGATCGCATCCTTCACCGGCATGCCGTGCGCCACGACGTTGACGACGATCTGCATGACGGCGCCGCGCAAGCGCAGAGAGCCGGCGCTGCCGACGACGAGATGCGGGCGCCCCTCTCGCAGGACCACGGTCGGGCTCATCATCGACGACAGACGGGTGCCCGCCCGCCGGGCGCGCGCAAGCTCGAACTCGCCGATCATGTTGTTGAGATGGATCCCGGTGCCCGGGACCACGACGCCCGACCCAGAGCCGGTCGAGGCCGTGAGGCCCACCGCATTGCCGCTCCCGTCGATCACGGAGATGTGCGTCGTGCCTCGCGAGACGACGGCGGCAGGACGCCGGAGTCTCATCGCCTGCTCGCGCATCACCCGCGCGAGGGCGGCGATCGCCTCCGCCGTGCCGGGCTCACCGACACCGCCCTCCTCGAGCAGCGGCAGGCCGTGCGCGATCAGCTCGCCCCCGCGCGACGGCGGCGGATTCGAGAGAAACACCTCGCCACAGAACTCCGCGCGCACGGGACGGCGGCGGATGACCCGGTAGTCGGCGAGGTCGCGATGCGTGATCAGGCCTCCAGAGGCAAGAACATGGTCGGCGATCGATGCCCCGAGTTCGCCCGTGTAGAGCTCCCCGGCGCCTCTCTCCGCGAGAAGCTCGAGCGTGCGGGCGAGATCGGACTGCACGAGCGTGTCCCCGGCAACGAGATGGGCGCCCTCAATCTCGTACACCGCCCGTGACTCCGGAGTGTGGCGCAGGATCAGGTCGAGTATGCGATGGAGGTACGCCTGACCGTCGTTCAGCTCGACGCCGCGCCGCGCGAGCTCGATCGCCGGCTCGAACAGGTCCGGCCACGGCATGGAGCCGTACGAGCGATGCGTTTGCTCGAGCCCGAGCGCAGCACCCGGCACCGCACACGACGCGGCGCCGATGTCGAAGGTCTGGGTCGAGCCGCCGCTGAAGTCGACCTCGATTCGCTCCATCGCCGTGTGCTTTCCGCCCTCCCGGCCGAGCCCGGGGACCGCGACGAAGAAGTCGAGCACGCGGGTCGAGCGATCGCGGGCGCGGTGGACGAGGACGAATCCGCCGGAGCCCGGACCGGTGAGCGGGCTCTCCGCCACCCAGGACACGAATGCCGCGGCCACGGCGGCGTCGACCGCGTTGCCCCCGGCCTCGAGCACCTGCGCGCCTGCCCGGGCCGTCAGAGGATGTCCGGCGGCGACCGCCCCTTTCATGGGGCAACCTTAGCCCGGCACCTTGACCGAGGCCGCCGGGCGATGCCACGCTCCCAGGGTGCGCAGGGGAGCGGTGGCGACGATCCTGGCCGTGCTGCTCGGGCTGATGGGAAGCTCGACGCAGGCCTCGCTGGACGCGCGCGGGGTGGACGCGCGCGGGGAAAGCAGCCGACAGTCCCGCGATCCGCTGCTCGGCACGTGGGACACGGGGCGCGTCTCCTTCGACCGGGTGAGGGCCGCCATGACCGCGGCCGGCTACACGGAGCCCGAGATCCGATTCTTCCTGCGCGACAACGGGCTGAGAGCGGCCACGACCTGGCGTCTCGATCTCACGTTCACCCGGGAGCACGGGGTCCCTTCGGTGATCCGGACAGGATGGGATCCGGCGTTGAGCGCGACGCCGGTCGACGGGGAACACGCGCGCTACCGGTTGCTTCCGCGCCGACGCATCGCGATCACGAGCGCGGATCCGAAGTTCCACAAGTGGCGCGAGCTCTACTCGTATCGGATCACCGGCAAGCGGCTCAGGTTCAGGGTGATCGGCGAGACGGATCCGACGTTGACGAAAGAGGAGCTGCGACTCGACCGACGCGGGATGTACGCGATGGCCGCCGCGCCGCTGAAGAAGATCGGGTAGCGCGGTTGGCTCTTCGAGACGGGTGACCCGCCGCCGAGAAGAAGCGGGGCCCGCGCCGGCCGCCAGGCGCGGGCCCTTGGGAGAGGCCGCAGCCTTTCTTTGCCTTTCCAAGGAGATAGATGCCGGCGGGCGCGCCGACTGGCGACATGCCTGCCAGGCTCACTCGAACGAGCGAGTGACCGCGGTTGAACCGCTCAGTTCGTCAGGAACGAGGGCGGTTCGAGCTCGTCGTCGGGCGCAGTCAGCGCACTGACGAGACTCGGCGTGCGCCGTCCGTGCCGCCCGGTCCCGCCGAGGCCGGTCGCGATGACGGTCACCCAGACCTGGCCCGCGAGGCGCTCGTCGATCGTTGCGCCGAAGATGATCTGCGTGTCGTCCGTGGCGGTTTGCCTGATGACTTCCGCGGCCTCGTTCACCTCGAGGAGCGAGAGGTCCTCGCCGCCCGCGATCGACAGCAGGATCCCACGCGCGGCGCGCACCTCCGTATCGATCAGCGGCGATCGCAATGCGCGCTCGGCGGCCTCGCGCGCGCGATTCTCCGCGCCCGAGGAGAAGCCGATCCCCATCAATGCCGTGCCCGAGCCCTCCATGATCGTCCGTACGTCGGCGAAGTCGAGGTTGATGAGGCCCGGCAGCGTGATCAGATCGCAGATGCCCTGGACGCCCTGTCGCAGGACGTCGTCTGCGATCTTGAACGCATCCAGCATCGAGGTTGACTTGTCGAGCACCTCGAGGAGTCGGTCGTTCGGGATGACGATGGTCGTGTCGCACTCCTTGCGGAGCGCGGCGACCCCGGAATCCGCCTGCGAACGCCGCTTCGTGCCCTCGAACTTGAACGGCGTCGTGACGATCCCGACCGTGAGCGCACCGAGGCTCTTGGCGATCCGCGCGACGATCGGCGCAGCGCCCGAGCCCGTGCCTCCGCCCTCGCCCGCGGTGACGAAGACCATGTCCGCGCCGCGGAGCGCATGCTTGATCTGATCCTCTGTGTCCTCCGCCGCGCGCCGCCCGATCTCCGGATCCGATCCCGAGCCGAGGCCCTGGGTGAGCTCGTGCCCGATGGGGATCTTGGTTTCCGCATCGGAGATCTGGAGCTGCTGGACGTCGGTGTTGACCGCCACGAACTCAACCTGGCTGAGACCGGCGTCGATCATCCGGTTGACCGCGTTCAGTCCGGCGCCACCGACGCCGACGACCTGGATCTTGGCGATGTACGAGCCGAGCTGGCCTGCTCGCACATGGTGCAGGCGCGGGGGCGGCTCCGGCATCGGCTCGATGTACCGCGTGGCCGGCGGCTCCGGGATCACGGGCGGCGCGGAAGCCGGCACCGCCGCGGGCGCCGCGACGGCCGTGGTCGGCTCGGGCTCCGGCTCGTGGACACTGGTCTCAGGGGCTGCCTCTTGCCGCAGCTGCTTCGGTTCCTCGAGCTCGTCCTCCCAGGTGGGAACGTGCTCGACCGTCGACTCGTGCGGCTCCTCAGCGGGCGGCGTCTCCGCGCCCTGCTCCTGCTGCCGCTGCGCTGCCTCGGTTGCCTTGAAGAGCTCCGCGAGTGGGCCCTCACGCATGCTCGCGCGCTTTCGCGCCATTGAGCACCTCCTTCGCGAGGTCGCGATAGAGCGCGGCGGCGTCGCCGCTCGGGTCGTAGCTCAGCACGGACTGTCCCTTGACCGGAGCCTCTGCGTAGCGGATCGTCTTCCGGATCTTCGTGTTGAACACCAGGTCGCCGAAATTCTCCTTCAAAATCTCCACGGCCTCCTTCGAGTGCAGCAGCCGCCGGTCGTACATCGTCGGCAGGATCCCCTGGATGGCGACGTCGGGGTTCAGGTTCTCGCGAATCATCGACAGAGTGTTCTCGAGCTGGACGAGCCCGCGCAAGGACAGATACTCGCACTGGACCGGAACGATCACTCCGTTCGAGGCGACGAGCGCGTTGATCGTCAGCAGGCCGAGTGACGGCGGCGTGTCGATCAGGATGAAGTCGTAGCTCGGCTTCACCGTCGCGAGCGCCTTCTCGAGGGCGCGCTCGCGGCCGATCATCGAAGAGAGCGCGAGCTCGGCTCCGGCGAGATCGATCGACGAGACCGCCACGTCCGCCTCGGCCACCCGGATGATCTCCTCGATCGGGAGCTTGTGGACGAGCACGTCGAACATCGACCGCTCGATCTCGTCCGGGTTCCAGCCCTGGCTCATCGTCAGGTTCCCCTGTGGATCGAGGTCGACCAGGAGGACGGAATGCCCCTCTTCCTTGAGGGCGACTCCGAGGTTCAGCGTGGTCGTCGTCTTCGCCACGCCGCCCTTTTGGTTGGCGAACGCGATGACCCTGCCCAAAGGTGATCCCTTCTCAGTGACTTTTGCGCGTGTGTTCGGACGCGGAAGTAGGCGAGAGAGCCCCATGAGGCGCTCTTTCGGGCCAGGATAGCGGGTTCCTGCCGATATCCCGCGTGGTCACGGGCCTGCCGGATGCCGTTGGCGAGATCGGCAGCAGCCCTACGCGCCCTCGACCGCGAGCCGCAGCCGCAGCGTGTATCCGAGCGTGACGCCGGCGCTGCTGTCGATCCTCGCGTCACAGGTGGCGGGCCCGAGGTTCCGGACGTCCAGCGTCCGCTTCGCCCTGCCCGTGCCGAACGGGCGGCTCGCGACCACCCGCCCGTCGCAGACGATCTGCGCGTGGGCGCGTACTCCCTTCCGCTTCGTACGGGAGACCGTGGCGGTGAACGTGACCCGGCGTCCGGGGCCGAGAAGCCCGAAGGCCAGGGACCGAGAGTCGAACGGCGTCAGCACTCCCTGCCGCGTGATCACGAGCGGCACTTCGGGCGCGGCGGGCAGCGGCTCCGTGGGTGTCCCGAGCTCTGCGAAGAGAGCCGCCTTGAGCGTCGCGTCGGGCGGCGCCAGCCACGGAATCGCATAGCGCGTTCCCGTATGGATGTAGGCGTAGTCCTCGGCGAAGATCTCGGGGATGCTGCGGCTCCAGCCGCGCGAGTAGTCGAGCGCAACCTGCCCGCTCGCCAGCAGCGCGGCCATGCCGCGCGCCTGCCACCAGACCGAGGTCCCGTTCAGCTCCGGCTCGCCGCCGACCGGCCAGTACGTGTCGAGATGGTGGCCGTACTCGTGCAGGAGCGTGCTCTCGAGAGAGGCGCTCTTCCCGGCCGGCACGATGATCGTGCGAGGGCCCTGCAACCCGGTGTAGCACGCGGCCGCCTCGTCGCCGCAGAGGCCGGCGATGCTCGCCTCGGGGACGATCCGGATCGTCACGTCGCTGATCTCGTCGCCGTGCGCCGCTGCGCTGAGCACGGCGGCATACCAGTCGGTGTCCACCGTCGCAGCGCGGACGTCGAAGGTGATCGTTCGCCCCTGGTCGTCGTGCGCCGTGACGATCGCCGCATCGGCCCCGGCGCCGGCGGCAAGAGCCAGAGCGCAGACCGCGAGGAGCGTCGCGAGGATCCGCCGCCGGAGCACGAGCGTCATCGAAGCACAGTTACCTAAGAACCGCCCGGCCGGATGTGAGAGAGCGGGAAGCGGCCGAGCTACGCGGCGATGACCGAGGTGCGCTCCGGCCTGAGCCGGCGGAAGAGCGCGAGCGCCCCGGCGGCCGCGACCAGGATCGCGCCGACGATGATCACCATTCCCTGAGCCGCCACCGCGAAAGCGAGGGCATCGGCCTTCGGGATCCCGCCGACGATCAGGATCGCCGCGCCGGCGCCGGCCTGGGTTGCCGCCCCGGCCGGAGCGATCGGGAGCGCGGCGGAGGCTGCCGACGCGCACAGAAACGCGAGCGCGAGCGGGAACGACGCGCCGATCGCGAGGGCGTTGAAGAGCACGAACACCGCAAGGCCGCGCAGGGCCCAGGAGATCGAGATGAGGAACAGCGCCTGAGACGCGGAGCGCGGGCAGGCAGTGTGACCCCCGAGCCAGCGGCCGACCTTCCAGCGGCCGACGAAGCGCAGCCGAGCGATGCGAGGCAGGAAGCCGACGAGAACGGCGGCCGCGACACCGGCAGCGGCAACGAGGGCGAAGCCGACCTGCACGCCGCTCGAGTGCGAAGCAGCGGCCGCGACCGACGCCATCGGCGTCAGCGCCGCGCTGTCGAGCAGGCCGACGATGATCAGGGTCAGGCAGATCGCTCCGAGGCCTGCGGTCTTCTTCGCCGGGATGCGCTTGACGACCGCGATTCGAATCGCCTCGTCGAAGCGTCCCGGAAGCGCCACCCCTCCCACCGACGCGGCTCCGCCGGCGGCCGCAAGCGTCAGCGCCTCGGGGCGCTCGTCCTCCGAGAAGAGGCGCTGCCAGCCCCAGGCCTTGAAGGCGTAGGCAAAGAGCAAGAGGATCGCGGCGGCCAGCATGAGCAGCGGATCGGCCTGCGCGAGCGGCCAGCCCGAGTGCACGAAGTGGAGGCCCGTCAGGACGGCAGCGGCCAGCGCTCCGGAGATGAAGACCGCGTTCAAGCCGATGCGGGCCCTCCGAGAACTGGCGATACGTCGAGCTCTCCCCATACGGGGGGATATCGGGAAGCTGCTTAGGAGGCTGGAGATCCGAATGGGGGAACGACCTGGGTGACGCCGCGGTGGCGTGCCACTGTGTAGCAAGCCCAAGAGGAGTTCGCCACCGGAAGGGTCATTCCTCGGGCGTTCCCTCGGCGATCACCCTAGCTCTTCACCGTTGGGAAGGTTGTCAGCCGCCGTCATGTGCGGGCCGATTCCGGCGGGCACGAGATAGGAGCACCAGCAATGAACTGAGGCTCACGACCTCGCGGCCGAACTCTACGGGGCAGCTGAGACCGTGTCGGAATGGTGACGCGCAGCTCGCGGATCTCCTCTAAGCGGGCCAGCCCATCGGCCGGCTCCACAACCCGGGCGTGCTCCGCGTCGTCGGCCAGCCGGTGCAGCACCGCGATCCGATCCAGCCGCACCGCGGTCGCAGGCGTCGTCAGCTCGAGCGCCGTCGCCTCGCCGCCGCCGAGCGAAGCGAGCAGTGACGTCGGGAAAGCTGTGATGCGGGCCATACGCGGCGGCGATCCGCGTCAACCGCTCCTGGATCACGTACACCGGCTCGCCGACCGCATTCAGTGCGGCGCCGAGGCGCACGACGAACAGCTGGAGCTGCTGCAGCGGCTAGGCCATCAGTGGAAGATCGCGACGATCCCGATGCCGGTGAGCACCGTCACGACCCACGCGACCTGCAGCGGCAGCTGGAACGAGTGGTCGATGACGCGCTTTCCGAGCGTCGTCGTGCCCGTCGTGTCGGCCTCGGCCGCGGCGATCTGGGTACCGTTCGCCGGCAGGAACAGCACGCCTGCGACTGCGGTCCACATCGCGATCATGTAGCCCGCTCCGATCCCGAGTGCCAAGCCGAGCGGGACCATCGTTCGCGTCGCCGCGGACTGGCTCGTCGTGAGTGCGGCGACCGCGAAGATCGCGACCGCGATCATGAACGGCCACTTCTCGGCGAGATTGCCGAGTGCACCCACGATTGCGTCCTCGTTGTTCGCGATGAAGGTGTCGGCCATCCATGCGATACCGAACAGCGCGATCATCGCGACCATGCCGGAGGTGAAGATCGACATCCGCGGAATGTCAGCCGCCTTGACCTTCGCGAGGATCAGCATCAGAGCGGCAGCCGTCAACATCACCATCTGGATGATCGGCGTCACCGAGAGCGGCTCGAGGGCCCCGTCCTCTCCCGTCACGGTCGGCCGGATGCCCTCGAAGAGGCCGAAGATGACGATCACGAGCACCGCGCCGAGGAAGATCGCGACGCTGCGCTTCGCGTACGGCTGGATCTCGATCGCCTCCTGCGGAGCCGGCGGCTTCACCTCGCCGGCATCGAGGCGGCGCCGGTACTCCTCGTCCTGCTCCAGGTCCTTGCCGTGGCGGCTCATCACGAGGCACATGAAGAAGATGCCGATGATGCTCGCCGGGATGGTGATCAGCAGCACGTCGACGAGGCTGTAGTGGTAGACCTCGACGAGCGGCAGGATCGTCGCCATCGCCGCAGCCACCGGGCTCGACGTGATCCCGAACGCGGATGCCACCGTCGAGCCGGCGAGCGGTCGCTCCGGCCGGATCTTGTTCGCGAACGAGACCTCGTTGATCACCGGGATGATCGAGTAGAAGGTGTTGCTCGTCCCCGTGAGGATGCAGAGCAGGTACGAGACGTACGGCGCAAAGAAGTTGATCGCCTTCGGCCGCGCGCGCAACGCCTTGCTCGCGATCAGGACCATGTAGTCGACCCCGCCGGCGGCCTGCATCGCTGCGGCCGCCGAGATGACTGCGACAATGATGAGCATCGCGTCGAACGGCGGCGCGCCCGGATCGAGCCCGAAGAAGAAGACGAGGATCAGCGTGCCGACGCCGCCCCACAGCCCGAGCCCGAGCCCGCCGGAGCGCACACCGAGCGCGATGAAGCCGATGACGATGAGTCCTTCGATCGCGATCAGTACCCAGTCGCGCGAGCTCGTCGTGGTCGAAGCCTCCTTGCCGGATGCGGCCGGCGTGGTCGTCGTCGCGGGCGTCGTTGTCGTCGTAGGCGTCGTCGTGGTGCTTGCGGTCGTCGTCGTCGTGGTGCTTGCGGTCGTCGTCGTCGTTGCGGCCGGCGCGGCCGTAGAACTGCCGCTGAACGTCGACGCGGCGGTGTAGCCGGCCGCCGAGAGGAGGAGGGCGGCAAGCGCGATGCTCAGGAACCTCTTCACGGCAAGGTCTCTTTCAGATCACTGCAGTTCCGGCTGCCTTGCAGCGCGTCCGCGAGCGCGGGATCGAGACCCGCAACCTTCGTGAACGCCGCGCGTCCGTCCTGGAGCGAGCGCGCGAGCGCGCTCGCCTGCGTCACGAGCAGCGAGTACGCCTCCGCTGCCGATTTCGGCCGATCCTTGAGCTCCTGCTTGGCGACGCGAAGGTTGTGCTCCGTCCGCTGTGCCCACGCTCGCAACGTCGCCGACGCCTGCTCACCTTGCGCGACGTCGGGATTGCCGGCGCGCTTCAAGCCCTCCTGCAGCGTGTCCTCCGTCGCGCGAATCGCGCGGTTCACAGCGTCGCGCAGGGTGACGTGCTCCTCGACCGAGTCGCCGCTGCCGCCGTCATTCTGACGCGCCGCGTAGTTGTTGCGGGTGTACTCGTCGCGAATCGTCTTCAGGTCGCCCGTCCAGGCACCGACGGCTCCACACGACGCGTCGGCCCACTTGGAGGCGCGGATAGTGTCGCCGGTGTGATCCCGGCCGCCACTCGCGGCTGCGATGACCGCAGTCACCACGATCGCCCCCACAACACCGATGACGAGCGCGAGCCAGCGACTCATCGCTGCTCACCTCCAGGCTTCGAGACCTCGTCGACAAACGCGACGAGCAGCCGCCAGAAACGCTCGACTGTCGGGATGCTCACACGCTCGTCCGGAGAGTGCGGTGCTTCGATCTGCGGCCCGAACGAGATCATGTCGAGGCCTGCGACCTTGTCGCCGATCACGGCGGCCTCCAGCCCCGCGTGAACCGCCGTGACGATCGGCGGCTCGCCGATGGACTGCTCGTAGACGCGCTTCGCGGCCGCGAGCGCAGGCGAGTCGAGGTTCGGCCGCCAGCCGGCGTAGTTGTGCCTGACCTCGAGGTTGCCGCCGGCAAGGCGCGCGGCAGCGTCGAGCGCGCCGATCACCTCGGGCATCGCCGAGTCGTTCGACGAGCGCGACAGGCTGTGCAGCGTCAACGTCCCATTGTCGGTGAGCGCCTCGCCGAGCGAGGTGCTGGTCTCGACGAGGTCGTCGAAGTCGGGGCTCATCGCGAGCGGGCCGGTGGGGACGAGCGCGACCGCGTCGAGCACCGTGGCGGTGCCTGCTTCTGTCCACGCATCGCTCGCCGTGTCCGCCGCGCCGACGCTGACCGTGACGCCCGCGTCGGTCTTTGCGAACGCGTCACGGATCGTCGCCGCGGCCGACTCGAGCGCCTTGCGCAAGTCGGTCTCGCGGTCTACCGCGAGCGCGACGACGGCTTGTGCGTCACGCGGAATCGCGTTCCGGCTCTTGCCGCCGGCGAGTGACACGAGCCGGAAGGGCACGGTCGCGTATGCCTCGCGCAGCACGCGGCCGAGCACCTTGATCGCATTCGAGCGACCGAGGTGGATGTTGGTGCCCGAGTGGCCGCCAAGACCTCCACTCACGGTCACCGTCAGCAGCACCGCGTCCCCGTCCAGGGGCTCGCGCGGCTGCACGATCCTCAGCCATGTGTCCGTACTGCCCGCGCAGCCGACGGTCAGCCGACCGTCCTCCTCGCTGTCGAGATTGACGAGGACCGCGGCGTGGACGAGGGATCCATCGAAGCCGTTGGCGCCCTCCAACCCGACCTCCTCGGCAACCGTCATCAGCAGTTGCAGCGGACCGTGCGGCAGCGACTCGTCCTCGACGAGGGTCATCATCGCCGCGATGGCGACTCCGTCGTCCGCCCCGAGCGTCGTCCCGTTCGCGGTCAGCCAGTCGCCGTCGACGACGAGCTCGATTCTTCCCTCGGCCGGATCGTTCGGGCTGTCCGGCTGACGCTCGCACACCATGTCCAGGTGCCCCTGCAGGACGACGGTCGGCGCCGAGTCGCGCCCCGGCGTCGCGGGCACGTCGAACACGAGGTTGCGCGCCGAGTCCTGGCGGACGGGGTACCCGCGTTGCTCGCCCCACGCCCGCACGTACTCGATCACCGGCTCCTCGTGGCGCGACGGACGGGCGATCGTCGTCAGCTTCTCGAAGTGCTCCCAGAAGGCACGCGGTTCGACACCGGCGAGGACAGATGGTTTCGTCGCCATCGGCTCGGCAACCGTAAAACACTTCGGCGTCGAAGTCCAGACAACGCGGCGACGACGTCGCCGAGATTGCGCTCGCCCACGAGGGTCACCGCATCCCGCGCGCGCTCGGCGCACTGGTCGTGCTGCTGTTTGTGATCGCGATCGCGGTCCTGATCGTGTTCCTGGTGATCGGCGGCGTGCGCGCGCAGTCGGACACGATTCGCGCGGAGGCAAGCGCCGCCGCGAAACAGAGCAGTCCGGACCTATTCCAGCTCTTCGCCGTCCCAGTAGTCGAGCGTCTCGATCCGCCCGATCACGCCCGCCCCGCGCCAGAAGAGCTTTCGCGAACGCGGATACCAGCAGATGTCGTTCGGCTCGCGCGTGCCCCACGCGATCAGCGCCAGTCCCTTCTCGCCCGCGCGAAAGGCATGCGAGACGCCCGTCCCCGGTGGCCGCGCGACGATCGATCCGCGTCGCACGGGATGGCTCTCCGACACGGCGTACGACGGACCGGGCTCCGTGAGCTCCAGGGCTCCCTCGCCGTCGAGCACGACGAAGATCTCCTCCTCCGCGGAGTGACAATGCGGCGGCCCCGAGAGCGCGCCGCTGTCGAGCTCGATGTGTCGCAGGCCGGTCCAGCGCGAGCCGGCTGCAAGCGCGAGGTCGCGCCGGCGCCGCCCGCCGCGCAGGGCCGGCTCGACGTCCGCCATCGCGACGATCGTCGCCGGGCGGTCGGTCTCGGGCTCGGGCCACTCCAGCCACGGCTCGCGATCCCACGGATGGCCGTCCTCGATCTTGATGTAGCCCGTCACCGACCACATCGAGCCGCCGCGGGGAAGCTCGCCACTCGGTAGATATTCCCGCCCGCCAAACGCGACGACGTCGAGCCCGTCGTCACCGCCGAGGATGGTGTGCGCCTCGTGGGTGTTCTTGTAGACGATGCAGTCGCCGGCACGGATCTCGTACGCCTTCTCGTCCATCAAGGTGAGCCCGGAGCCGGCGAGGACGTAGTAGATCTCCTCCGCCTCGCCGTGCACGTGTGGCGGAGTCGGCATCTCGCCGGCGCCGAGCTCGATCCTGCGAGCGCCGCAGCGATAGCTCCCGGCCGGCGTTCCGAGATTGGTCCACGCTCCGGACATCTGGCCCCTCTCGCGCCGCACCTGCTCGAGCTCGTCCCAGTGCGCGATCCCCACTCCGCGCGACTCTATGCAACGGGCGTCGGCAGAGCGGCGTCGCAGCGCTCGACGGCGGCTCGCGCCCGCTCGTCTCCTTCGAGCTTCGCCCAGGCCTCCGCCGCGAGGACGAGGCCGCGCAGCTCCTCGAGCAGGGCGCCGGGGGGAGCGCCTTCGCGTTCGAGTGCCTCGATCCGGTCGAGCCGGGCCAGCACCGCGCGAGCCTCGTCCATGTCGTCGACGGTACCCGGGGCGGATGCGCGGATTCGTGCCGAGATCGTGAGTTCTTAGACTTGCTCCATGCTCGCGTGTCCTGCCTGCGGCGAGGAGAACCCGGAGCGGGCGAGATTCTGCTGGTCGTGCGGAACCGCGTTGACCGAGCCGGTTCGTTCGGCCGCCGAGGAGCGCAAGGTCGTGTCCATCCTCTTCGTCGACCTCGTCGGCTTCACGGCGGCCTCGGAAGTTGCAGATCCGGAGGACGTCCGCGCCAGGCTTCGTCCCTACCACGCGCGCGTGAAGCAGGAGATCGAGCGCTTCGGCGGCACCGTCGAGAAGTTCGTCGGTGACGCGGTGATGGCCGTCTTCGGCGCCCCGATCGCGCACGAGGACGACGCCGAGCGCGCGGTCAACGCAGCGCTCAGGATCCTGTCCGCGATCGACCAGCTCAACGAGGAGACACCCGGCCTCGAGCTCGCGGTCCGGGGAGCGGTGAACACTGGCGAGGCCATGGTGACGTTGGGCGCCCGGCCTGCGGAGGGAGAGGGCATCGTCGCCGGCGACGTCGTCAACACTGCCTCGCGCCTGCAAAGCGCCGCGCCGGGCGGAGGGATCGTGGTCGGCGAGGCGACATACAGAACGACACGGGCCCTGTTCGAGTACGAGCCCCTCGAGGCCGTCATGGTCAAAGGGAAGAAGGAACCGCTGCCGATCTGGCAAGCGACGGCAGCGCGCCGCCGCTTCGGCGTCGATCTCGACCCCACTCCCCAGACGCCGCTGATCGGGCGGGACGACGACCTCGCGCTGCTCCGCTCCACGTTCGCGCGAACGTTGCGCGACTCCTCGACGCAGCTCGTGACGGTCACGGGCGAGCCCGGCGTCGGCAAGACGCGTTTGTTGGCGGAGTTCAGGCGCTGGGTCGACGACCAGCCCGAGCTCGTCTTCTGGCGTCAGGGCCGGTCGCTCCCCTACGGCGAAGGCATCACGTACTGGGCCCTCGGCGAGATGGTGAAGGCCCACGCCGGAATCCTGGAGTCGGACACCTTGGAGGAGGCAGCCGCGAAGCTGGCGGTCGCGGTCGCGGAAGCATCGGAGGATGCCGCGGAGCGCGACTGGCTGAACGTCCGGCTTGGGCCGCTCGTCGGCGCGGCCGGAGCGGCGGCCGGCGAGCGCGACGAGTCGTTCACCGCGTGGCGCCGCTTCGTCGAGGGCGTTGCCGCGCAGCGCCCGCTCGTCCTCGTCTTCGAGGATCTGCACTGGGCCGACGACGCGCTGCTCGCCTTCGTCGAACACCTCGTCGACTGGTCGACCGACGTCGCCCTGCTCGTTCTCTGCACCGCGCGGCCGGAGCTCTACGAACGGCACCCGGGCTGGGGAGGCGGCAAGCGGAATTCGAACACGATCTCGCTCTTCCCGCTTGCCCCGGACGACACGGCTCGGCTGATCGCCGCCCTTCTCCACAAGGCGGTGCTTCCGGCGGAGACTCAGAAGGCCCTGCTCGAGCAGGCCGGGGGCAACCCGCTCTACGCCGAGGAGTTCGTGCGGATGCTCGCCGATCGCGGCGTGCTCACCGAGGACGGCGCACTTCGCGAGACGGACATTCCCGTACCCGAATCCGTCCAGGCCTTGATCGCTGCCCGCCTCGACACACTGCCGCCTGACCGCAAGGCGTTGCTGCACGACGCGGCAGTGGTCGGCAAGGTGTTCTGGGCGGGAGTGATCGCTGCGATGGGCGACCGTGAGCCGGGTGCAGTCCGCGACGGCCTGCACGAGCTCGCGCGGAAAGAGCTGGTCCGCTCGGCGCGCACTTCCTCGGTGCGCGATCAGGCCGAGTATTCCTTCTGGCACCTGCTGGTCCGCGATGTCGCGTACGGGCAGATCCCGCGCGCCGAGCGTGCCCACAAGCATGTTGCCGCTGCCCGGTGGATCGAGAGCATGGC
Organism: uncultured Actinomycetes bacterium; assembly: GCA_963711545.1. Classification (GTDB taxonomy): domain Bacteria; phylum Actinomycetota; class Thermoleophilia; order Gaiellales; family Gaiellaceae; genus 3-1-20CM-4-69-9. The sequence goes on along the minus strand of CAVQEP010000010.1, from coordinate 498,658 downwards.
AGGGGAGCGGCTGATCGATCACGCCGAATTGCTCGCGCACCACTACGAGCAGGCGCTCGATCTTGCGCGCGCCACGGGCTCCGAGGAAGAAGACGAGCTCATCCGGCAAGCACGACGCTTCATCGTCCTCGCGGGTGACCGCGCCACCTCTCTCGACCTCACCAAGGCGCGCTCGTACTACCTGCGCGCGGTCGATCTCTTCCCGCCTGACGAACCAGAGCGGGCCGACGTTCTCTGCAAGGCGGCGTGGTGCCAGATCGACCGGACCGCGACGGAGACGTACGTCGACGAAGCTCTCGCTCTGTACAGGAGGTACGGCAACGAGCTCGGCGAGGGCGGCGCACTCGTCCTGCGCGCTCATCTCTCCTTCCTCGGCGGGGACCGGGCGAAGACGGAAGACCTCATCTCCGACGCCATCAGGCTGCTCGAGCGTCACCCGCCGGGTCGAGAGCTCGCCGAGGCGCGGACACGCAGGATCGGAGGCCTGGCGATCGGCGGCCGCTCGCGGGAGGCCCTCGACGAGATCGAGGACGCACTCCCCCTCGTCGAGGGGCTGAGCCTGAGATATCTCGAAGGTCGCCTGCTGCAGTACCGTGGTATCGCACGCTGCGACCTCGGTGATCCTGACGGGATCGACGACGTCGAGCGCGGGCTCAGCGTCGGCCTCGACGCGGGCGACCTCAACACGGCGGGAATCGGCTACAGCAACCTCGGGAGCACCGCCTGGATGGTGCGCAGTCCCAAAGCGAGCGCCGACGTCTATCGCACCGGCATCGAGTTCACCCAGCGGAGAGGGATGCTCGGCAACGAGATGTGGCTCAGAGCAGAGATGACCTGGTCCCTCTTCGACCTCGGGGAATGGGCGGAGCTGCTACGGCTCGCAGACCAGGTCATCGAGTGGGAGCGCGGCCGGCCTGCCGGCTACCAGACCCTCATCGCGCTTCCGCAGAAGACGCTCGTGCTCTTCCAGCGAGGGCGGATCGTCGAGGCCTCAGCCCTCGTCGACGACTTTCTTCCACGCAGCCGCGTGGCAAGAGACCCCCAGGCACTGGCGCCCGCGCTGAGCGCAGCCGCGGCGGTCGCCGCCGAGAGGGGCGATCTCACTGCGGCAGTCGCTCTGGCGAAGGAGTACGAGACGGCGATATGCGAGGCCCCGAGCCCCCAGGCGTCGGCACACCTTCCCGAGTTGGTGAGGATCGCGCTCGCCGGCGGTGCCTACGACCTCGGCCGAAGGCTGCTCGAGCTGAGCCCGTTCGAGCTCGGGCGCCCGGGGCACGCGGTCGTCGCGGCGAGGGCCGTGCTCGCGGAGGGGAACGGGGAGACCGAGGAAGCCCTCGCGCTGCACCGAGAGGCGGCAGAGCGCTGGGCAGGCTACGGCTACGTGCTCGGGGAGGCGTCGTCGCTATGCGGCGCAGGCCGCTGCCTTCTCGCACTTGGCAGACCATTCGACTCCACGGCGCCCCTCACGGCCGCGCTGGACCTGTTCAAGCGTCTCGGCGCGACACCGTCTGTCGACCGCGTCGACGAGATTCTCGCGCGGGCGACGAGCATGAGCGCCTAACCGGCAGCTGCTCGCAGCGCGGTGCCGATCTCAGGCCGCGCGCGCAAGCCGAGGATGGACTCGTCGAGCGACGCGACGAGCTCCGGGCGGTCGCCGTGCAGAAGAGTCTCGACCAGCGCGCGGCGGATCACGTCCGGATCCGGATCGCCCGACAGGAGGTCTTGAAGCCGTGCGCGCGCCTGGGGAGTGTCGCCGAGGAGGATCGCGCCCCGGACCGCGGCCGCCCAGAGCCCGTCGCTTCCCCCGAGCAGGGCCGCGAGCGCCTCGCGAAGCTGCTCCGAGCGGAACGGGCCGTCCTGGAACAACGAGAGCTCCCAGCGATCGAGCGCCTCGCCGAGCTCGGGGTCCTCGTCGGCGAGCGCGAGCCGCGGAAGCAGATCGGCCGCGAGCGACGCACGAAACGAGTCGAGACGGGCAGGCTCGCCCGCGGGCTGTGTGGCGGCGATGGGGAGAACGGGCCGGATCCCATATGGGCGCCAGTCGAGCCGCTCGAAGAGGACCGGGCCGGCGGCGATCGGCGCCGCGGTCGCGAGCCGGATCGCCGTGACCGCATCAGACAGCTCCCCGGCGGCGTCCGGCGGCTCGGTCGCGCCCGCCTCGAGGGCGCGCTCGAGCTCGAGCACGGACAGCCGGTCCGGCTCACGGCCGAAATCGCCCGGGAGGAGCCCGTTCGCCTCCGGCCAGAGCTTCGCCAGCTCACCGGTTCCCGCCAGCCGCAGCCGGAGGCCGCCGCCGAGGTCGATCGTCGAGCCGCCGGTGGTGATGCCGACGACCGGGGCGACCGCTCCGTAGGAATGCCCCTTTCCGAACAGCGACGACTCGAGCTCTGCATATGCCCGGACGAAGGCGCCGTCGTCCCAGTCGAAGCCTCCGCACAACTCGCCCGTGCGCGTGAGAAGCGGCAGCAAGACGCTCGTGAAGAGAGCGTCGTGCTCATCCGCGCGCGGGCCCGCGTGCGCGCGCGCGAAGATCGTCGCCGCCGCTTCCCGTTTGAGCTCTTCGACCGCGAGCGAGGCGTCGGGCCGGCGCCGCAGAACGTGCGCGCGGGCCTCGATGAAGGGCTTGACGAGTGGCCGGTACTCGTAGAGGACCGGCCGGTCGTACGAGCTGTGCTCCTCGAACGAGAACGGAAGCTCCGACCCTCGTTCCAGGTCGGCGAGGAGGGCCCGGAACGAGCCGAGCGCGAACGCCCGGAGACATTCGAACAGGTGCGGAGCGCGTACAGCCACGACCTCCTGTTACGCCGCGCCCGGTTCCTCTCCTCTCTGACAGGTAGGGCACCAATACGCCATCCGCGCGCCGTCGCCCTGCGGCCAGGAGCGAATCTCGGTGCCGCACCGAGGACACGGCCGGCCCTTGCGCCTGTAGACGCGTCTTCTGCCTGGCACCCCATCGAGTCGCCCGCGCATCAACCGGCGCGCTTCCTCCAGCGCCGCGAGCAGCTCGCCGTCGGCGATATCCGCAAGCGGTCTCCACGGCGACAGGCGCGCCGCCCAGAGGCACTCGGCCTTCCACATGTTGCCGATCCCGGCGACGAGCCTCTGGTCGAGCAACGCGCTGCCGACGGACTCGTCGCCGGGAGCATTCCGGAGACGCGCGAGCATCTCGTCGAAGTTCGGCAGCTCCGCGAGGATGTCGGGGCCGAGCCTTCGTTTCACGCCGCGGTCGAGCTCGAGCACGCCGCCGTTGAACATCAGGCCGACGTGCTCGTCTCCGCGCAGGACGAGCCACGGTGTGCCCGTGATCGCGGCGTCCCGCCGGACGACGAGCCAGCGACCCTTCATGCGGAGGTGGCTTCGAACGACGATCCCCCCGGAAAAAGTCAGCAGGAGGTTCTTGCCGATCGCCTCGACGCTCTCGAGCCTTCGGCCGTCGAGCCGCGGCGCGAGCTGCTTCACGGCTGCCCGCGGGTGTGGCGTCTCGACCTCGAGCTCCTGTCCCACCAGCACCTGGAGCCGCCTGGCGGCGCGGTGAAGCGCATCACCTTCGGGCATGCTGCAAGCGTAATGTCGCCGCGCGTTCGTGCCGGTGCCGCGGGAGCAGCCGCGGCGCTCGTCTGGGGGCTTCAGGAGCCGCTCGACAGTCGCGTCTTCGGCTGCGGCTACTCGGACGTCGCCTTCCTCGGCCGCGGACACCGCTCGGTCGGCTTCCTCCTGCACGCGGCGAACGGGGCCGTCTTCGGCTTGGCCTTCGACGCCGTCCGGCGCCGCGTCGACCTGGAACAGCGAAAACTCGCCCTGGCGCTCGCGCTCGCGGAGCACGTCACGCTCTGGCCTCTGATGGGCCTCATTGACCCGAAGCTCGTGACCAGCGGCCGCGCGTTCGCGCAAGCGACATACCGCCACGCTCTCTTCGGCGTCCTGCTCGGTCGCCTGGCCTGAGCCCGCGCGGGCATATTTGGATTTCAGGGGAGGGTCGCGTATTCTCGCCCGCATGGAACCGGGCGCTCTCCGCCGGCTCGGGGCAGGCATTGCAGTCGCGCTGATCGCGGCGATCGGCCTGGCCGCATGCGGGACGAAGACGGTGACGAAGACCGTCACGGTCGGAGCTGTCCAGAACGGGGGCGCGACGAACGTCAGCGAAGAGGTTGCGACGGGCGCGCACGTCTTCGTCCAGTTCGCCTGCGCGCAGTGCCACGGCCTCCAGGGCAGGGGCGGCGTCTCGCCGTTCGTCCCTGCACTGAAGGGGGCCGGCTCGCACCTGACGGTCGCCCAGCTCAGGACCATCATCAATCACGGCCTCGGAGAGTCGGCCAATCCGAAGGTGCCCTACATGCCGGTCTGGGGTCAGGTCATCTCGGCACACCAGGTCAATGCCCTCGTCGCCTACATCCATGCCGATCTCCCGTCGGTGCCGGGTGCCACACCGCCGCCGGTCATCACCGCGCAGGGGCCCGTCGTCGAGGGAACGCTCCTGTACCAGCGCTACGGTTGTGTCAACTGCCACGGTCCGAACGGCCTCGGCGGCGTCCCAAACCCGCAGTCACCGGACAAGTCGATTCCCCCACTCTCCGGCGCCGACTTCTTCAAGGAGTTCAACACCGATCAGAAGATCACCGAGTTCATCCGGACCGGAAGCGTGCTCGGGCGCGCCCCGATCGTGTCGATGCCGCACTGGGGCGGCATCATCCCCGACGATCAACTGAACGCTCTGGTGGCCTACATCAAGACGCTGAAGACCGGCTGATCGACGCCGGTCCAGACGCAGAGCGGCCGGTGGCCGCTCCACGTCCGGGTTTCTACCCTCGCGCTCGTCAGAGCACGAGCTTGGTGCGCTTCCCGCGCCGCGCGGTGATGATCAGTGCCGCCGCGCAGATCGAGAACGCGAGGCCGCCGGCCAGGCCGACTCCGGCGTCTCCCCAGTGGAAGCCGCCGCTCGAGCCGAGCTTCTGGACGACCGGCTGGGAGTCCTTGTATGCCTTGGCAATCGCCGTCCAGCGAAGACCCTCAGCCTTCAGTGCTTGGGGCGTGTAGAAGCTTGCCGCCGGGCGATTCTGCTGGTAGGCCCGGGCCATCTCGGTGAGTCGCAGCCCGTCTGCCTTCAGACCCAGCTCGCGGTTGTACGTGTCTGCGATCGCCGTGAGGCGGAGCCCGTCCGCCTTCAGCCCCTGCGCCGTGTAGAAGCTCGCCGCCGGCCGATTCTGCTCGTACGACCGAGCGATTGCCGTGAGGCGGAGCCCGTCCGCCTTCAGCCCCTGCGCCGTCTCGGCATATGCCGTTCCGCTCGTCAGGGCGGCAACGACGAGGGCAACCCCGACGAGCCGGCTGAATGTGATCTTGAAGCTCATTCCGTTCCCTCCTTGTCGTGTGGACGGCACCGCGCCGTCCGCATACCAAGGAGACGCCACGGCGGTCACGGGAAGCCCATACATCGCCCACGATCCGGGCATTCATGCGGTAATTCACCGGTAATTCCGCGTCTAGGCAGACGCCGTGGACGGTGTTACCGTCACCGCGAGGCGTCGCGTGGATTTCCGCATCCTCGGTCCAATGGAGGTCGTCGATGACGGACGGCCGGTCGCCATCCGCCGCGGCAAGGAGCAGGCGCTTTTGGCCTACTTGCTCCTTCACCCCAACCAGGTCGTCCCCAGCGAACGGCTGATTCACGAGCTCTGGGGCGAGCACCCCCCACCCACCGCCGCCAAGATCCTCCAAAACGCCGTCTCCCATCTACGCAAACAACTCGGCGAAGGACGGCTGCTCACCCGCGAGCCCGGCTACCAGCTCCAACTCGACCCGAACGAGCTCGACGCCAACCACTTCCAACACCTCGCCCGACAAGGCCGACCCCACCAAGCCCTCGCCCTCTGGCGAGGCACACCACTGGTCGAGCTCCAAGACGAACGCTTCGCCGACGACGCCCGCCGCCAACTCGACGACCACCACGCCAACACCCTCGAAGACCGCATCGACCACGACCTCCGAGCCGGCAAAACCAGCGAGCTCATCCCCGAGCTCGAACACCTCACCAACCAACACCCCCTCCGCGAACGCCTCCACGCACAACTCATGCTCGCCCTCTACCGCTCAGGCCGCCAAGCAGACGCCCTCGACCACTACCAGCACGCCCACACCACCCTCCAAACCCAACTCGGCCTCCAACCCGGCCCCCACCTCCAACACCTCCAACAACAAATCCTCAACCACGACCCCACCCTCACCTCACCGGCATCCACAACCCAACTTCCCCGCCAGCCACCGCCACCCCGACTCCGCAGCCGCACTGCGCTCGCGCTCGCAATCGCCCTCACCCTCCTCGCTGGCCTGACGACAGGCCTCGTCTTCGCGTTCAACGGCGGGAGCAGCGCACCAGTGGTCAGGGCGAACTCGCTCGTGGCTGTCGATCCGGGGAACAACCGCGTCGTGGGGACCGCGCCACTCGGAGCATCACCTCGCGGCGTTGCCTTCAAGGGGGACAGGATCTGGACCGCCAACTCCGGCGACGGGACTGTTACTGAGGTCGATGCGAGGACGCTGCGTGTCATTCGCACCATCGGCATCGGAGCACAGGCGACCGACATCACGGTCGCCGGAGGAGCACTCTGGGTCGCGACCGGGCTCGACAACACGCTGGTAAAACTCGACGCTCGAAGCGGCGGAACGCTCGACACACTGCATCTCGCGCCGGGAATCGATGCCTCGGCGTACGCCGTAGCGCACGGCGAAGGCAAGGTCTGGGTGATCTCGGGCGGCGAGCTCTTCAGGATCGATCCCGCCACCGACGAACTTCGCGGGTTGGCGTGCTGCGGGGGATCGCGGGACGTCGCTGTCGGCGAAGGGTCGGTCTGGGTTGGCGGCATCCTCCAGGTCGTCTCGCGAATATCCCCGATGACACTGGCCGCGACGGCGACCCTGTCCCTCGGCTCCGTACCGACCGCGATCACCGTCGGCTATGGCTCGGTCTGGGCCGCGGGCTCCGACTTCTCCAGACTCGTCCTCTGGCGAGTGGACCCTGAGACACTCCGACTCGCGCAGACGATCACAATCTCGGAGACGCACAAGGCCGCCAACCCGTTGGGAACGTACGGCTTCCTGGCGACCGTCGATGTGGCGGCAGGGGCAGGCGCGATCTGGGCCACGAACTTCGACGCCGGCACGCTGATACGGGTCGATCCCGGGTCCGGAGCCGTGACGAAGGTGATCCAGATCGGTGGTCACCCGCGCGGCCTCGCAGTGAGCCCACACCGTGTCTGGGTGACGGTGAACTAGGGTCGGAGCACTGCCCGCCGCGGGCCCGCGAGGAAGCCGGCCTCGAGCAACAGCGGCATGATCTCCGTCTCACCGACCGGCGTGCCGTCGAACCGCTCGACCGCCAGCCGCTTCGTTGCACCCCCTCGCTTCACGTGCTCGACGAGCGCCGCAAGCGCGACGCGGAGCCAGTCTTCCGTGGGCTCTCGCAGGGGGACGAGCGAGCGGCCGCCGCGCTCGACGAACAGCGCCGGCTCGCCGCCGAGGAGGACGACCTGAGCCCCCGCGACACGCGCTGCGCGTCCGTCCGCCCGCTTCGGCCACGGCAGGGCCGCGCCGTAGGGCTGCGCGGGGTCCGCCGCGGGTAGCACCAGCGACTCGGGCTCCTCGTCCTCACGCGGACGCAGCTCGCGCAGGCGCTCGACGGCGCCGGGAAGGGCGAACTGCGCGCCACCAAGCCCCTCGACGAAGTAGCCGCGCCGGCAGACGCCGAGCGTCTCGAGCGCGCGCAGCTCTCCGTACACGGCCCCATACCCGCCGGGCACGCCCTCTCCGCGAACACCCTCCCGAGTGACGATTCCCTGACGCTCGAGCATCAGCTCGGCGAGCGCCCGAGGATCGGGCCTGCCCGGAAAGAGCCGGTCGGCCAGCGACCAGCGCCCCTGCGTCGCCGTGATCCCGGCCGACCGCTGGCGCGAGAACCGACGTGGCCGCCCCCGCGGCACGCGCGGCACCTGGTACCGGCGTCCGGCGCGGAGCGGCGTCCACGCGTCGTTCGTCACCTCACCGGCCCAGACGAGATCCCAGAGGGCGGGCAGAGCGACCTCCGCCTCAAGGCCCGTCGCGGCAACGAGGTCGTGCCAGAACTCGGCGCTCCGTCCGAGGGCCTCCCGGACCGCATCGTGAGCCTCGCCCTCCGGATGAGGGGCGGCCGCGGGACGACCGAGAGCAGAGGCGTCCTCGCGGAAGTAGACGGCGACCCGGTCGAGCCCCGCTCCGACCCAGACGAGCTCGCCCGACGCGCACAATTGGTCGAGCTGGCCGGGAGTGAAGCTCTGCACGCGCCGCGGCAGGATTTCCGACTCCCAAAGGGAGACCGGAAGTGAAAGCCCCTGTAGCGGGACGAGCGCCTCGCGCAGAGTCGCCCGCCGGTCGATCCCGTGCCAGCTCGGGAGGAATCGCGCGAGCGCGGCCTGCTCCGTCGGCTCGACCTCTTTGCGCAGCGCGGCCAGGGATGCACGCCGGAGGCGTCGGAGAACGTCGGGATCGCACCACTCGCGCTCCGTTCCGCCGGGCCGAAGCTCACCCCGGACGAGCTGCTCCCGTCGCTCGAGCTCGTGGAGCAACGGCTCGACGTCGCGGCCGAACTGCCGGCTCGCCTCGGCCGTCGTGAAGGGACCGCGCCCGCGCGCGTAGCGGAGAACAAGCTGGTCGAGCGAGTTCGGGCCGCCTTCGAGAAAGACCTCGGGGAGGCCGCCCGGCGGCATGACGCCGAGCGCGTCACGATACCGGCCCGCGTCCTCAACGGCGATCAGGCGCTCCTCGTCGGCAATGCGAACGAGGAGCGCGCGCCGTTCGCGCAGAAGCGTCTGCGCGAAGCCGGCGTCGTACTCCCCCCCGCGCCGGTCGCCGCGGAGGCGCAGCTGATCGTGGAGCTGGTCCGCGTTCCTCGGGCTGCCGCGCAGCTGGCTCTCGACCTCCTCGACTGCACCTGCGTCGAGCAGGTCCCGAAGCTCCTCCTGACCGAGCAGCTCGCGGAGCAGGTCACGGTCGAGGCTCAACGCCTGAGCACGCCGCTCCGCGGGAGGCGTGTCGTCCTCGTACATATATGTCGCGATGTAGTCGAAGAGAAGCGACGCCGAATACGGCGACGCCGACTGTGTCTCGACGTCGACGAGGTCGATCTCACGCGTCTGCAATCCGGTCAGGAGGCGCTTCAGCGACGGCAGGTCGAAGACGTCCTGCAGGCACTCGCGGTACGTCTCGAGGATCACGGGGAACGAGCCATAGCGGCGCGCGACCTGCAGGAGCCCCTGGGCCTTGAGCCTCTGCTGCCAGAGTGGCGTCCGCTGATCGGGGCGGCGCCGCGGGATGAGAAGCGCCCGGGCGGCGTTCTCGCGGAACCGCGCGCCGAAGAGCGCGCTCTGCCCGAGCTCCTGGACGACGAGCTCCTCGATCTCGTCGGGCGCAATGACGATGTCGTCGGACGACGGAGGCGCATCGGCGTCCGGCAGGTGCAGAGCGATTCCGTCGTCCGACCAGATCGACTGCACCTCGAGCCCGAGCGAGTCACGGAAGCGCGCTCCGAGCGCAAGCGCCCAGGGAGTGTGCACGCGGGCGCCGAACGGCGTCAGGATGCAGAGCCGCCAGTCGCCGATCTCGTCCCGAAAGCGCTCGACCACGATCGTCCGGTCCGACGGGACGACGCCGGTAGCAGCGGCCTGGTCGTTGAGAAACGAGAGGAGGTTGTTCGCGGCGCGCTCGTCGAGTCGGTGGTCCTCCGTGAGGCGGCGCACGGCCACCTTGTGGCTCTGAGCCACAAGCTCACGCGACGCGCGGCCGATTGCCTCGCCGAGCTCGTACGGACGCCCGATCCCCTCGCCCTTCCAGAACGGAACCGCGCCCGGGACGCCGGGAGCCGGCGAGACCAGCACGCGGTCGCGCGTGATCTCCTCGATGCGCCAGGTCGAGGCCCCGAGCAGGAACGTCTGCCCCGCTCGCGCCTCGTAGACCATCTCCTCGTCGAGCTCGCCGACCCGGCCGCCGCCGTCGACGAGATAGACACCGAAAAGCCCGCGGTCTGGGATCGTGCCGGCGTTCGTGACGGCGAGCCGGCGCACACCCTGGCGGCCGCGGATCAAACCCGCCGTGCGATCCCAGACGATGCGCGGCCTGAGCTCGGCGAACTCGTCCGACGGATAGCGGCCGGCGAGCATGTCGAGGACGTTCTCGAGCTGCGCACGAGACAGGTCGGCGAACGGGTATGCGCCACGGACGAGGTCATGGAGGTCGTCGACCGAGATCTCCTCGTCGGCGGCGATCGCGACGATCTGCTGCGCGAGGACGTCCAGGGGATTGCGCGGGATCACGGTTTCCTCGATCGCGCCCTCGACCATCCGCTGCGCAACGACCGCGGCCTCGAGCAGGTCGGCCCGGTACTTCGGGAAGATGCGCCCGGTCGACACCGCTCCGAGCTCGTGGCCCGCTCGCCCGACGCGTTGCAGGCCGCGCGCGACCGACTTCGGCGACTCGACCTGGACGACCAGGTCGACGGCGCCCATGTCGATGCCGAGCTCGAGCGACGACGTAGCGACGAGGCAGGGGATCTCCCCCGCCTTCAGCAGCTCCTCGATCTCGACGCGCTGCTCGCGTGCGATCGAGCCGTGGTGCGCGCGTGCGATTTCCTTCTCGGCGAGCTCGTTGAGCCTGAGCGCCAGCCGCTCTGCGAGGCGGCGGTTGTTCACGAAGACGATGGTCGACCGGTGTTCCTCGACCAGCCGCAGGATCTCGGGGTAGATCGACGGCCAGATCGAGCTCTGGGACCCTTCTTGACCGGCGCCCCCAACCTCAGGCCCAGGGGACTGTCCCTCGGTCATACCCGGTTCGCGCATGTCATCGACCGGGACGACGACCTTCAGCTCCAGATCCTTCGCGCTGCCGGCGTCGACGAGCTCGATCTCCCGCGCCCCCGCGACGAACCGCCCGATCTCCGCGAGTGGGCGCTGCGTCGCAGAGAGGGCGATGCGTTGGAAGGGCTCCTCGACGAGCCGCTCGAGACGTTCGACCGACAGGGCAAGGTGGGCACCTCGCTTGGTGCCGGCAACGGCGTGAACCTCGTCGAGAATGAGCGTGCGCACGCCCCTGAGGTTCTCGCGCGCACGTGACGTGAGGAGCAGGTAGAGCGACTCCGGAGTGGTGATCAGGATGTCCGGCGGATGCCGGAGCATCTCCGCCCGCTCCCGCTGCGGCGTATCGCCTGTGCGAACGGCGACACGAAGCGTCGACTGCAAGCCGGCGAGAGGTCCTCGGAGGTTCCGCTCGATGTCGTAGTTGAGCGCCTTCAGCGGGGAGACGTAGACGAGCCTCAGGCCCTCGCCCGGGGTCGAGCTCAGGCGGTCGATGCCATAGAGGAAAGCGGCGAGCGTCTTCCCCGACCCCGTCGGCGCCTGGATGAGCGTGTGCTTTCCGCTCGCGATCGCGGGCCAGCCGAGGCTCTGAGCCGGGGTCGGCGAGCCGAAGGCCTGCTCGAACCATCCCCGAGTCTCCGGGCTGAACACGGAGAGGGCGTCCACCAGGCCAGAGTACTTGCGCCGCCCAGGTCTGAGGCAGAGGATCTCCGGGCGTGACGGCTGCCTATTCAGTCCGCGGCTCGTACTTCGAGTCCTGTAACTGCGATCCGATCTGTCCGTGCCGGATGGTGGACGGCGTGCCCGGCGGGCGCTCGACGTACGGCCTCTGTTTCGGCGCTCTCGCCTGGCTCGTCGAAGAGGGGCACGTCGGGGACGTCGACCTCGCCGGCCTGGCGGCCGTGCTCACGATCCGCTACGACGACGACGAGCCGGGGACGCCCTGGACGATCGTCCTCCACGTCGACGCGGCGGGCGACGAGCGGCAGCGCGCGGCGCTCGCCGACGTGCTGCTCGGGCGGCTCGGCGGCCCACACGTGAAAGGGCTGCCCTGGGTGCGAAAGGAGAGTTTCCTCCTCGACGTGCGGGCCGATCCGATCGAGCTCACCGCGCAAGACGGCGGCTATCAGCTCCGCGTCGGCGACGCCGTGCGCGCGCGGGCCACGCGACCAGTGCCAAGCAACGCGGTTGTTCGCTGCGTCATCCCCGGCTACGACGAGCCGGGTCGCGAGCTCGTCGCCGACGAGCTCGTCGTCCGCGACGACCCGCTCGACTGGGAGCTCACGGGAAACTGTGCGTTCGCGAGCCGGTTCGACTACGCGTCCGAGTAGCTAGTGCTCCCGGCCGTGAGTACGGTCTTGATTGGCCGGCGAACAAGCGAGCCTCGCAAGGACGCAGGGAGCGCTCGTACTGGAAAAGTACGGGCGCGACCGAGGACAAAGCGAGGCGACGCTTTGCAGCCGGCCAGGCTGGGCGTACTTGCGGCCGGGAGCACTATTTGCCGCCGTAGGCGAAGTACAGCACGAGCGTGATCGCGACGAGAATCGCGAACGCGACCGCGATGAACAAGGTCACGCCGCTGAGGACGATCAGCGGCGTGCGGGGGCTCGCCCCACGCTCCGCTTCCCGCTCGAGCGCCTTCGCCGTCTCCACCGGATGCTCGACCGCGTGGACGACGCCCTTTGCCTTTTCGACCGGATGAACCATGACCTCGTCCTACCCGGAATCGCGTCCGGCTACCCGTCGAGCCTCGTCCCGGGGCGGCACCGTCGCAGTAGCATCCCAGTCATGGCGACCGCGACGAAGCCGAAGGCGTTGCACTTCACCGGCAACGACGAGGCCGACGCCCTGCTCGCCAGGGATCCCATGGCCCTGCTGATCGGATTCGCCCTGGACCAGCAGGTCTCGGTGCAGACGGCTTTCTCGGGGCCGCTGAAGCTCAAGCAGCGCCTCGGGACGCTCGACGCGGGCGCGATTGCGGGGTCAGACCCCGGAGAGCTGGACCGGATGTTCCGCGAGAAGCCGGCGATCCACCGCTTCCCGGGCTCCATGGCGAAGCGCGTGCAAGATCTCGCCGCGCTCGTCGAGGAGGAGTACGGCGGGCGGGCCGAGCGCGTGTGGAGCACCGCGACCGACGGAGCCGACCTGCGCAGGCGCATCTCGTCGCTCCCGGGCTTCGGCGAGATGAAGATCAAGGCGCTCAGCGCGGTGCTGGCGAAGCGCTTCGGCGTCGCGGCCGCGCAGGAGATCGCGCCGTCTCACCCGACGCTCGGTGACGTCGATTCGCCCGAGGCGCTCGAGGAGTACCAGGCGAAGAAGCGCGCGTACAAGAGCGCCCGTCGTCAGTCCACTTAACCGCCGCGATCGTTCTCTGTTAGAAGCTACGCCGCGCGACGGCATGCCTTCGATGACGCTCGGGCACCTCTCGCGAGGAACGGGGAAGATCGGAGCCGGCTCGCACGTCTTGCTTCTATCAGCCCCGTTTTCGGGTGGGCGAAGCATGGCGGGAGCGTTCCTCGAGTGGCAGAAGGACCGGCGAGCTCAGTTGTACCTTCGAACCGCCTCAGCGGCGATCGCGTCCCGCATGCCCGGCTGATCGCGCGTGTCGCCGCGGCGCTCCTGATCGCCGCGCTCCCGCTCGTCGGGTTCGTCTCGCTGCTGTTGCGGTCCGAGCTCGACCCGCATTTCGAGAACTACCGGGCGCACTTCGTCGTCTTCGGGATCGTCGGCGGCGTCGCATTCCTACTCGGCTACACGGCCGGCGAGGCGGCAAATCGGCGTGGCGACGCACGCGTCCTGTTGCTCTCGCTGGCCTTCATGGCGACGGGTGGCTTCCTCGGTCTTCACGCGATCGGAACGCGCGGGGTTCTCTTCTCGAAGGAATATGCCGGCTTTCAGGTCGCCATCCCCGTCGGGCTGCTCGTGAGCGCCGTCTTCGCCGGCGCGTCGGCGTTCGTCGACATCCGTCCCGGGGTCGGGGCGGAGTTGATTCGCCGTCGGACGCTGTTGCGAATGGGCGTTCTCGCGGTGATGGGAGGGTGGTTCATCTGGACGGTTGCCGAGCTGCCACCGTTGGGCGGGCAGGGGAGTGAGGCTGCGACGAGCACGCTCGTCGCCGTGATCGCAGTCATCGGGACGCTCGTGTACGCGGTGAGTGCTGCTCGGTACTGGACGATCTTCCGCCGGCGCTGGACATTGCTGCCGGCAGCGACGCTGGCGTGCTTTGTGCTCCTTTCAGAGGCGATGATCGGCGTCGCGATCACGGGTGAGCGCAGGTGGCACGCGAGCTGGTGGGAGTGGCACGGCCTCATCGTCATGGCGTACCTCGTCGTCGGCCTGGCCGCTCGCCGCGAGTGGCGCGACGAGCGCTTCCGCCACCTCTACCTGTCGACGACACGGGAGCGCCGGCAAGAAATCAGCGTCCTGTTCGGTGATCTCGTCGGGTTCACGACCTTCTCCGAGCGCTCCACGCCGGCCGAGGCTGCGGCAGTCCTCAACGCGTACTGGGGAGTCGCTGCGCCGCTGATGACGAAGGAGTTCGGCGGCGAGGTGGAAAAGTTCATCGGCGACAGCATCGTGGTTCGCTTCAACAGCCGCGGCGACCAGCCTGATCACGCCGTGCGCGCCGCCCGAGCGGCTCTTGCGCTCCAAGAGAGGTTCGCGACGCTCGCCGAGAGACATCCGGACTGGCCGTCCATGCGTGTCGGCGTGAACAGCGGCGAAGCGTTCGTCCGCGAGATCGGCGGGGACGGCCATGTCGCCTATCCGCTGGTTGGCGATGCGGTCAATACGGGCGCGCGTCTCGAGAGCCTCGCGCCCGCAGGCGGCGTGCTGATCGGTGCGCAGACGTACCGGCAACTACCCGAAGGGACCGTTGTCGAGAAGCGGTCCGGCCTGCGGATCAAAGGCAAGGGCGAGCTGGTCGACGCGTACGTCCTCCTGGCACTCCCCTGCTGACCGCCCCGGTCAGTCTCGCTGTTCGAGGCGCTTCGGATCGGTTACAAGTTGTACATCGACGTCGACGAGCTTGCGCTGTTCGCGAACCTGAAGTCCGCGCACGAGTGAACCATGAGCCTCGCATGGGTGCGTTTGACGCGCTGCCGTCGCTCGGCGGTGCGACCGGCTGGCTGAACTCGACGCCGCTCACGACTGCGGGCCTGCGCGGCAGGGTCGTCCTCGTCGACTTCTGGACGTACACCTGCATCAACTGGCTCCGCACGCTCGGCTACGTCCGCGCGTGGGCCAAGAAGTACGAGGAGCACGGATTGGTCGTGATCGGCGTCCACACGCCCGAGTTCCCGTTCGAAGAGGACGTCGACAACGTCCGCGAAGCGGCGGAAGCGATGGCGGTCGAGTATCCGATTGCGCTCGACAGCGACTACGCGGTCTGGGACGCCTTCGCCAACCGCTACTGGCCGGCCGTGTACATCGCCGACGCGCAAGGACGAATCCGGCACCACCAGTTCGGCGAGGGTGGATACGAGGAGTGCGAGAGGGTCATCCAGGAATTGCTGCACGAAGCCGGACGCGACAGCGTCGGCGACGATCTGATCGCCGTTGCTCCCGATGGTTTCGAGGCTCAAGCCGACTGGACGAACCTGGAGACGTCCGAGACCTACCTCGGTTACGGCCAGGCTCAGAACTTCGCCTCTCCCGGTGGCGCGAAGCTCGACGAGCGCCACGTCTACGACCTGCCGGATCGGCTGACCCTCAACCATTGGGCGCTGTCGGGGGAGTGGACAATCAAAAGCCGGGCGAGCGTGCTGAATCGGGCCGATGGGCGAATCGCGTTCCGCTTCCACGCCCGCGACGTCCATCTCGTCATGGGACCGCGTGCGCGAGGGACGTCCGTCCCGTTCCGCGTGCTCGTCGACGGCGAGGGCCCGGGCGCCGCACATGGTCTCGACGTCGACGAAGACGGCCGGGGAACGCTCTTGCAACAGCGGCTGTATCAGCTCGTTCGCGAGCCGGGATCCATTGCCGACCGTACGTTCGAGATCACGTTCCTCGCCCCCGACGTCGAGGCCTGCGCGTTCACGTTCGGCTAGGAGTACCAGCACGCACTCGATCATGAGCACTGACACATTCGAATCGCTGCTGGTGATTCCCGTGGTCGGCGCGCCGCTGTCCGGAGGCCCCTCGACGCCGAAGCTCGCGGCAGCCGTATCCAACGCCGGCGGCCTCGGCTTCGTCGCCGCCGGCTACAAGACCGTGGACGAGGTCCGCAGGGAGATCGAGGACGTGCGGACGAGAACTGAACGGCCGTTCGGAGTCAATCTCTTCGTCCCGGCGCAGCCGGCGGCAGACGAGGGCGCCGTTGCGGACTACGTGGAAAGCCTCGCCGCAGAGGCCGCCCGCTACGGCGTCCCGTGCGGGGAGCCGCGCTGGAGCGACGACGAATGGGAGGAAAAGCTCGAGCTCGTCGCGGGCGAGCGGCCGGGCGTCGTTTCGTTCACCTTCGGCTGCCCCGACGCCGCGATCGTCGCACGACTGCAGGACAACCGAATCGCCGTCTGGTGCACGGTCACGAGGCCAGGCGAGGCAAAGGTCGCGGCCGTAGCCGGAGTCGATGCGCTCGTCGTCCAGGGATCGGAGGCGGGCGGCCACCAGGCCTCGTTCGACGACACCGACGCGGCACCGATCGGCCTCCTCGACCTGCTCGAGCTCGTCCGCGGCACAACAGATCTGCCGCTCGTCGCTGCGGGCGGGATAGCAAACGGTGAGGGCGTCGCCGGCGTGATCGCCGCAGGAGCTTCGGCCGCTCAGATCGGGACCGCTCTGATGCTGACACCAGAGGCCGGAACGAGCGCGCCGCACCGCGCGGCGCTCACCGACACTGCGCCGACCGCGCTGACTCGCGCCTTCACGGGCCGCCGCGCCCGGGGGATCGTCAACCGTTTCATGCGCGACCACGACGCTGCGGCGCCCAAGGCATACCCTGAGATCCACTACGCGACCGCGCCCCTCCGCGCAGCGGCGCGCGCCATCGGCGATGCGGATGGGATCAATCTGTGGGCCGGTCAGTCGTACCCGCTGGGCGAGACGGCCCCGGCTACCGATCTGGTCGCACGTTGGGGCGCGGAAGCACGTGAGGCACTGCGACGATGACCCGCTTCGCGACTCAACCGCTGTGTCGGCCGCTCCCACGCACCCTGAATTCGGCGGTCAGCCACCGGTAGGACGAACCTTGCCACCGACCGGCGGGTCGAAGAAGCTCCCGGGGATGGCCGCCAACGGCGATCCTTCACCAGTCCGCGGCAAAGGAGGAGGCGAATGGCTTTCACAATCCGTCCTGTCGAGTACTACTACGTCAACGTCCACGATGACCTGGGGGCGGCCTACCGTGTCCTGTCGCAGCTGGCCGAGCGCGGCATCAACCTGCTCGCCTACACGGCCGTGCCGGCCGGGCCGAGTCTCGCGCAGTTCGCGCTCTTTCCGGAGGACGCGAACAAGCTGGTTGCCGAGGCGCGCTCGGCGGGTTTCGTCCTCGACGGACCGCATCACGCACTGCTCGTGCACGGCGACGACGAGCTCGGCGCGTTCGCGGGCGTCCACGAACGCCTCTTTCGCGCGGGCGTGGACGTCTACGCATCGGCGGGCGTGACCGACGGCCGCGGCTCCTTCGGCTACGTGGTGTACGTGCGGGAGGATCAGTTCGAGAGAGCCAAGCGCGCCCTGGGTTTCTGAAGCTCCGCGACCTTAGTTGTCGATCGTGAGCGCCGCCGCGTACTCCTCGTCACCGACGTGGTCGCCCCACGTCGCACTGATCCCCTCGTCGTCGACCTCGAGCATTGCGATGTGGGTCATGAACCGCGCGGCGGTCGCACCGTGCCAGTGCTCCTCGCCCGGCTCGAAGAACACGCGGTCGCCGGCGCGGATCAGCTCGATCGGGCCGCCGCGCCGCTGCGCGTGGCCGACGCCCTCGAGGACGTAGATCGTCTGGCCGTTCGGATGCGTGTGCCACGCGGTGCGCGCGCCGGGCGTGAAGTGGACACTGCTCGCATTCAGGCGCGAGGCGTCTGACGGAGCCGCGATCGTGTCGATGTAGACGGCGCCGGTGAACCAGTCACTCGGCCCCGCCGCGGTGTCGATCCCGTTCTTCGTCATCTGCATTGCCGGTCTCCTCATTTGGGTCCTGCTTTAGTGAATGCCGACGGGTTTCGGGCTCTTCCGAAGAGAAAGGTAGTACGGAACATGCGCGCAACTGTCATGTACTCCGCCGGCGACGTCCGAGTCGAGAACGTCCCCGACGCCGGACTGGTCGATCCGACCGACGCGGTCGTTCGCGTCACGCGCGCCGCGATCTGCGGCAGCGATCTCTGGCCCTACAAGTCGATGGAGCAGAGCGAGTCCGGACGCCGAATGGGCCACGAGTTCGTCGGCGTCGTCGAGGACGCAGGCAGCGACGTCCGCACCGTCAAGGCCGGTGATCTCGTCGTCGCGCCGTTCGTGTGGTCCGACGGAACCTGCGCCTTCTGCCGGGAGGGACTGCAAACCTCGTGCCTCCATGGCGGCAGATACGGCTTCGACGGTGTCGACGGAGGACAGGGAGAGGCGGTGCGCGTCCCCCAGGCGGACGGCACGCTCGTCGTCCTGCCCGTCGGCCCGGACGACGCGCTCATGCCCTCGCTGGTCACTCTGACGGACGTCATGGCGACCGGACATCACGCTGCCGTCTCTGCCGGAGTCGGCCCTGGGAAGACGGTCGCCGTCGTGGGGGACGGTGCCGTGGGCCTGTGCGCGGTGATCGCCGCCCGGCGCCTCGGAGCGGAACGCATCATCATCCTCGGCCGTCATCCGGACCGAATCGCGATCGCGAACGAGTTCGGGGCAACCGACGTCGTCAGCGAGCGCGGCGACGAGGCGGTCGAGCGCGTGCGCGAGCTCACCGACGGCCTCGGCGCCCACTCCGTCCTCGAGTGCGTCGGCCTCATAGAGTCGACGGTCACAGCACTTCGCATCGCGCGTCCCGGCGGAGCCGTCGGCCGGATCGGTGTGCCCCAGGAGCATTCCATCCCGGAAGCGCTGACGACGTCCATGGACAACGTCGCCATCACGGGCGGCCCCGCGCCGGCGCGCGCGTACATCGAGGAGCTGCTGCCCGACGTTCTCGAGGGCCGGATCGAGCCCGGCCGCGTCTTCGACCGAGTTGGCCGCCTCGACGACGTACCGGACGGCTACCGCGCCATGAACGACCGCGAGGCGATCAAGGTCCTGATCGAGCTCTGACGTTGGCCGGGGCAGGCCGTGTCATGGGCCTGTGAGACTGGTGATATGGAGCGTGTGAAGGTCTGAGCTCTCGCTCTCTCGGCCGCTTCGTCGCAGGGTGACGCGAGCGGTCCGTTCGTCGAGCTCGAGCTCGCCGATCGAGTTGTCGAAGGTCGGGCGCCGGACGAAGTCCCAGCCGGCCGACGGCGACGGCACGCCGGCCAACCGTGCGAGAAGCGAGAACACACGTGCCGCTCCCCTGGAACCGGTGAGGCGGACGATGCGGCGTTCCTTGGCCGAGAGGGGATTGCGGAACGGTGAGCAGACGACCTGGAAGACCCGGCTCGCGCCGCGTGGTTGCCCAAGGTCGACCTCGTTCACGTATGCGTTGTGGACGTCGCCGCCGAGCAGCACGATCGTCGCCGGCGGCTGGCTCGCACCGGCTCCGACCGAGACCCGTCGGAGCCACTCGCAGAGCTTTTCGAAGGATGTGTTGAAGGCGCTCCAATGCTCGAGGTCGACTGCACGGCGGAGGCGCTCGCCCAATCGTGCCGCGATCCGCCCCCAGCGCCCCGCGCAGACGGCTTCGTTCCAGGCCTCGAGGTGGTGGATCCCGGGCGGCATGAAGACCGGCAGGGTGCTCGCGATGACCAGGTGATCGAACGCGCCGAGCGAGTGCTCGACCACCCAGTCCCACTCCTCCTCGTCGATCATCTCGCGGCGCTCGTCGCTGAGCACCCGGGCGGCGCGTGAATCGACGACCAGCAGCCGCGAGTCGCCGAAATCGCGATAGAAAGCCCAGCGGGAGGCAGCCGATTCGCGGTCCCATTTCCCGGCGATCTCGCGCAGCCGCGGGCCTGCGTCGTCGTCCACCTGCACGAGACGGAGCAGTTCCTCCTCGGCGAGCTCGGGCGGTGAGAGGTTCCCGATGTGCTGGTAGATCCAGTAGGACATGAACGCGCCGGTGATCCGGTCGTCCCACCAGGACTTGGCACGCATCTCCTCGACCCAGCTCCAGGAGATGTTCCAGTCGTCGTTGACGTCGTGATCGTCGAAGACCATCACGCTCGGGACTGTCGAGAGCAGCCAGCGGATGTCTGGATCAGACCAGGACTCGCGATAAAGCTGCGTGTACTCCTCGAAATCCGCCATCTCCATTCCCGGCGGTTCGCGTATGTCGCGCCGAGCCCGGATGAAATCGGCGGTGACCGGCGAGACTTCGTCGGCGTATACCTGGTCGCCGAGCATCAGGAGCGCGTCGGGCCACTCCGCCTCGCCGCGCTGCAGCCGGCGCGAGTACGCCCAGAGCGCATCGACACCGGTGCGGGCAAGCTCTTCGGGCCACGGTGGTTCGGTCGAGCTTGGCTGCGGATCTCCCACCCGGCAGGAGCCGAACACGAGCCGAACACGCCGCTCGTTGTTGCGTGTGTGCACCGCGGAGCGCGGCCGCCCGTCTGCGGGAGGCCAGACGTTGCGGCCGTTCAGACGCACGTCGTAGGGGATGACCGACCCGGGCTCGAGGTCGTCGACGAGAATCAGCGCGTAGTTATGTCCCTCGACGGCGAACGTCTGGGAGCGGTGACCGAGCACCTCGACCTCGCACGGCTCGCTCGTCTCGACCCAGAAGCTCGCGCTCTCGGTGCCGGCGTAGCGAAGAAGCGGCCCCAGGACGAGCTCGACCGGCTCCGAACGGCTAGATCCGGCGGTAGCGGGCGTCACTGAGCGAGTAGACGCCGAACGCGATCAGGCCTGTTGCGACTACCCCGAGCAGGACCGGCCCGTAGGAGGCGTGGTCGATCTTGGCCAGCGCTCCGTCGAGCCCGACGGCCTTGTTCGGGTTGTAGTCCACCGCGGCCTTGATCAGGAAGGTACCGATGAGGCCGAACGCCACCATGCGGGCGAGATAGCCGAAGGTTCCGATCCACTCGATCCAGCCGCGGATGCGGGGGCTCATCTGCTCCGTCTTGGAATCCTCGAGGAAGTCCTGGCTGATGCCCCGGTACCCCTGGTAGAGGCCGACGCCGATCAGGACAACGCCGACGATCCCGACCAGCCAGACACCGCCCGGCCAGCCGAAGACGCCTGCCGTCGTCTTCTTCGCGTTGCCGGGGCTGCCGCCCGAGCCGAGCAGGATCTCGACCGCGATCGCGCAAAGGCCGGCGTAGACGATGCCGCTCGCGAGCGCGGCGACGCGATCCATGCCGCTGTCCGAGTCTTCAGGCCCGTGCCCGAGCAGGGCGCGCGTGAGCCGCCAGAGGGCGTAGCCGCCCAGGCCGATCGCGACGAGGATGAGCAGCACCTCGCCCAGAGGCTGCCTCGCGATCGTCCTCAGAGCGCCCTGCTGGCTGGCATTCGCACCGCCGCTGCCGACCGCGAGCTTGATCGCGAGGATCCCGATGATCACGTAGACGAGGCCCCGCGCGGCGAAGCCGGCGCGCGACAACCACTCGAAGCCGGTACTTCTAGCGACCTTCTCCCCGCCCCTGCGAACCTCCTGGACGGGTCTGGGCTTGGCCGGCGCGTGCGTGCTCATCGTTTCTCGCTGCCTCCTCTTGCGTTGGGGGTCGGCGTAACAACGGTCGCGCGCGACGGACGGATACGGTGGGTCATGCGGGCACGTAACCTAGGCCCGTCGTGGCCTACGAGGCAGAGCACCAGCCCTGATCCAGGTACACACGCTCACCGACGGCGGGCAGACCTCGCTCGACATCGCACACAAGGTCGCCGCGTTCGTCGACGAGGCGCGCGAGACGCTCGAGTTGGCTCTGTATGACATCCGCCTCCACGCCGACACGGCCGAGGTGGTCAAGGCAGCACTCGTCGGCGCTCACGAGCGGGGTGTGAACGTCCGTCTCGCCTACAACCTCGAGCGCGACCGCCGGGTTCCCGTGCCGCCGCCGCCGAAGACGGAGCCCGACCTGATCGAAGCTCTCCCGTTCGAGACGGCAGGCATTCCCGGCTGGCCCGACCTCATGCACCACAAGTACGTCGTCCGCGATCGAGAGGCCGTGTGGAGCGGCTCGACGAACTGGACCGATGACTCCTGGACGCGGGAAGAGAACGTCATCGTCGTGATCGACTCGACCGGCGTCGCGATCCGGTTCCAGGAGGACTTCTCCCAGCTCTGGAAGAAGCGCAGTGTCGGCGCTTCCGGGGGCGTTCCTCCCGATGCGATCCAGGTCGACAAGGCGAAGGTGAGCACGTGGTTCTCTCCGAAGCGCGGCGAGAAGCTCGCGCACCGGATCGCCGATCTGATCGGCCGCGCGGAGAAGCGGGTGCGGATCGCGTCCCCCGTGATCACGTCAGGGCCGATCCTCGGCACGCTGGCCGAGGTCGCAGCCGACCGTCGCGTCGACCTCGCGGGGATCGTCGACGCGACTCAGATCGCGGACGTGCTGCAGCAGTGGCACGAGAACGAAAACGAGACCTGGAAGACACCCTCGCTGAAGTTCCTGCTCGACCGCGCCGGCTTTTCCGGGAAGCGTTCGACCCCGTATTCACCGGACGCTGTGCACGACTACATGCACGCGAAAGTAACAGTGTGCGACGACACGGTCTTCATCGGGAGCTTCAACCTGTCGCGGGCGGGTGAGACGAACGCCGAGAACGTCGTCGAGATCAAGGACGCCGCGCTGGCCGACCGCATGGCCGGCTTCGTCGACTCGATCCGGGAGAAGTACCCGCCGCTAGCGCTGGACTAGCGTGTAAAACGCACTGAGCAGGGATTTCACGCCGGCTCCGGCGTCGGGGACCACACGGGAACCACACCTTCACGGCCTTCCCCGTAGGCGAAGCGCCAGAAATCGCCCCACTCGTCGGCCGCGTCGATCATCACATGGCTGTACGTGTCCAGCAGCATCGAGACGTTGGCGTGGCCGCTCCACGTCTTCACGGTCACCGGATCGAAGTTGTGGACGTTGACCCACAGACTGCACCGCCGGTGGCGCAGGTCGTGCGGGCCTAGTGCTTGCAGAGAAGTCCGGCGACGTCCTCGACCGGAGTCGGAAATCGTTACGTCCAGGGATTTCCTAGTGGGCCCGGGTGGAGTCGAACCACCGACCAACGGATTATGAGTCCGTTCGCTGAGTCGTCAGCGCGTTTAGTAGACCGTAAGTAGACGGACTGTCGAAGCGGCTAACTCGTCGACGCGCGCGTTTTCACCATAAGCAGGGATTTCCTTGGATGGAGCTAGCCGGACTCGAACCGGCGACCTCCTGGGTGCGATAACGCCGTGGGGTCATTCGCTCGCGCTTGCCGCGCTTGTTCAAGCCTTTTGAGGTGCCGCCAGTTCTCGGAGGTTCTCTCAGTTTGGTAGCACGGTTGGTAGAACGGGGTTGGTCGAGGACCAGACGTCCGTGCACGTCACCCGGCAATGGCGCCCACTTCACGAGCCGCCATTTCTGCGGCAACCGCGTTCGCTGGTGGACTTGCGCGCTGGAAACGAACGACTGCGCGCGCCGGCTAACCCAGGTTTTTGCAGGAGGCGGTGTTCTTGAACGCGGAGCCGAGCGAGCCGCCCGCGTTCTTCAGTGTGTCGAAAGCCGACTTGGCCTCGCTCGCGAGGCTCTTCACCTGCGGTGCGAGGGCCGCAACCGTCGTCGCGATGCTCGAAGCGGAGGCGTTCCCCTGGAGCTGGGCCGCGGCGGACTGGGCAGCGTCAACGGTGCTCTTCACGTCGGTCGTGAGCTGGTCGAGCTGCTGCTTGGCCGCCTTGCCCTCCGAGGTATTCGGCGGCGGCACGGCCTTTATCTGCGTCACCATCGTCTTGGTCGCGGACTCGGCCTTCGTCAGAGCTGCCTGAATAGAGTCCTTCGTCAAACCTCCGGTGCTCAGGCTGGTGCCGATGCTCTGGATTTGCTGTTTCCAGGCGCCAACGGCGCCGCAGACGCTGTCCGCGTAAGCCTCGTTCGCCTTGGTATCCGAGCTCTTGCCGCAGCCGGCAGCGACAAGGGTCAACACCGCCGCGACCAGTGCCCAAAATGCGATCAACGGACGCACCACCGCCGAGTTTAAGAGAAACCCTCCGCTTTGGCCAACCGTTGAGTGGTGCGAACGAGTACGCGCCACCGGGGTAAGTAGCAACCGACCGAGGAGAATCGCGCCTGCGAGAAGCTCTAGCCACCGAACTAGTACGAGCCTTTTTCCGTCAAACCGCAAGGGGTGCTCCCGCAATGGAGAGATGCGGTGCGCACCTTGTTGAGTCTCCCCCAAAGTCGCTGCCTCTGACACTGCGGCTTGGAGACCCGGAGGGAGGGCCGACCCTCGGACTCTCCCGCCCGCCACCCAGTACGCCAGTCGTCGCCATACGCGCAGAGGACCACATCCCGTGTCTAGTCGACCGCGGGCTGCGCTGCTCACACCCGAGCCCGCCGATGCACGGTTACAAGCGGCCGACGTATCGAGCGCTTCGTAGTCGTCGCCCAAGCCACCGCATAACGGAGGCCGCAGACCCGCCACGCAGTCGATGATCGCGCCAGCGGTCGGCGAATACAACTGGGTTCTGCCCGACGCACCGCAGTCGAAGAGCTTCGTCCGCGTCGATACGACCGTGATCGTCGACGACACGTCGGTGCGCCAGAAGACGATCAAGAAGACGATCTGCCGTTCCGGCTGGACGGCGAAGATCCGGCCGCCGGTCAGCTACACCAACGCGCTCAAGCTCCAGCAGATGGCGCAGTACGAGGGGACGGGCTCACCCTCGGACTAGGAGGAGGATCATCTGATCCCGCTTGAGCTCGGTGGGGTGCCGCGCAACCCGAAGAACCTCTGGCCCAAGCCGAGATCACAGGCAGCGAAGTCAGACCCACGAGAGACGAAACTCAAGCGCCAGGCCTGCAAAGGACTGCTGAAACTGGCGAAGGCCCGAGCAACGATCCGCGCGCCGACGCCGAAACGAAAGGGATCGTGAGGCGCTACAGACCCGGGTTGTGCACGAGTCGCTCGTCGCGGACCCCGCATCGGGCTAGCCCTGTCCGCATCCGAGACCACACCGGGACCACACGGCCACAGCGTTCGGCCGCATCTACGGCGTTGGCGGACGGCTTGGCTGGCGCGGAACGGCCAACCAAGCCGCTCCTGCGTCTAGCGCTGGACTAGCTCGCGCGGATTCGGCAGGGGCGTGAGCAGGGGCTCGACCTTGCTGCGCAGGTGCTCGTAGTCGGGCGGGAGGGACAGCCGCTCGCCGAGATGCTCGAGGGGCTCGTCCGTCGTGAAGCCCGGGCCGATGGTTGCGATTTCGAACAGGACGCCGCTCGGCTCACGGAAGTAGATCGAGCGGAAGTAAAAACGGTCGATGACGGGAGTCGGATGCGCTCCGGACTGCGCGACCCGCTTCTGCCACGCGTCGTGCTCCTCGAGCGAGCACGCCCAGGCGACGTGGTGCACCGACCCCCCACCCTGGATCCCCGGCTCGGCCGGCGCCTCGTCGTACGCGTACCAGGAACCGCGGCGCTCGCCTCGAACCTCCCACTCCGCGCCTCCCGTCGGCTCGAACGACAGCGTCTCCTCGAGGAACGCCTTGCTCGGCGCCTCGTCTGCATACGCGCGCGCTCCGTCGAAGCCTTGGAGGGCGAGCTCCGCGGGGATGTCCGGATGGTCGGCGATGAGCGGCTCGTCGTTGGTCTCGACGTGCGCGATCTCATACCGGAGCCCCTCGGGATCCTCGAAGCTGATGCGCCCGTCGGCGCGCTCGACGGTGATCTCCTCTTTCTCCAGGCGATCGGCCCAGAAGTCGACGGCGTCGGCCGAGCCGACGCGGAAGACGATCGTGTGCACCATCCCACGTCCCGCTCGGCCGCGGCGAGCGTGGGGGTACTCGAAGAACGTCAGGTCGCTGCCGGCGCTTCCCTTCTCGTCGGCGTAGAACAAGTGGTAGACGGTCGGGTCGTCCTGGTTGACGGACTTCTTCACGAGCCGGAGCCCGAGGACGCGGACGTAGAAGTCGACGTTGCCCGCCGCGTCGGCGGTGATGCAGGTGATGTGGTGAATCCCCTCGAACCGCACGCACCGACTCTAGCTCGCCGGTCATGATCCACGCCATGGCGCTGGCTGCTCGTTCGCGACCCGCAGCGGGAGCTCCCGAGGGGGCGCTCGTCCTCTTCCACGGTCGAGGGGCCGATGAGCACGATCTCTTCCCCCTCCTCGACGCCTTCGACCCGAAGCGCAGGCTCGTCGGCGCCACGCCCCGCGGGCCGCTGTCGCTTCCGCCGGGGGGCGCTCACTGGTACGCGCTGGGCGGGATCGGAACGCCGGAGCCTTCCACCTTCCGCGCGAGCTACGCCGCGGCGACGGAGTGGCTCGACGCGTTTCTGGCCGAGCACGGGCTCGGGCACGACCGGCTCGTCCTTGGCGGTTTCTCGCAGGGCGGGGTGATGTCGTATGCCCTCGGTCTCGGCGCCGGAAGACCGCGCCCGGCCGCGCTCACCGTCTTCAGCAGCTTCATGCCGGCCGTGGACGACTTCGAGCTCGATCTCTCAGCGCCGCTCCCGCCGGTCGCGATCGGTCACGGCACGCTCGACCCGGTGATCGGCGTCGAGTGGGGACGTAGGGCGCGGGCCGCGCTCGAGGACGCGGGCGGCGTGGTGCTGTACCGCGAGACGCCCATGTACCACCAGATCGACCCGGACTTCGCCCGCGAAGTCTCGACCTGGCTCGAGGGCATCATCCCGCCTCGCCTGTGACGCTACTCGACGAGCGCGAGGAACCGCTTCGTGCGCTCGTGGCTCGGCGCAGAGAAGAACCGGTCGGGCGGAGCCTCCTCGACCACCGTCCCCTCGTCCATCATCAGGATCGAGCTGGCCACGTGATGTGCGAACCGGAGTTCGTGGGAGACGACGACCATCGTCATTCCTTCGTTGGCAAGGCCCTCCATCACGTCGAGCACCTCCCGCACGAGCTCGACGTCCAGCGCAGACGTCGGCTCGTCGAAGAGCATCGCCCGCGGACGCATCACGAGCGCCCGGGCGATCGCGACCCGCTGCTGCTGCCCACCCGAGAGCTCCTCCGGATACGCGTGCGCCTTGTCGGCGAGCCCGACACGGTCGAGGAACTCGACCGCGCGCTCGCGTGCCTCGCGCTTCTTCAGGCCCCGGACTTCCACGAGCCCGCACATGACATTGGCGAGCGCCGTCATGTTCTGGAACAGGTTGAACCGCTGGAAGACCATGCCGACCTCCGACCGGTGCGCGGCCAGCTCCTTCTCGCGCAGGTCGCTCAGCCGCTCGCGCTCGATGTAAACCCCGCCGGAGTCCACCGGCTCCAGCAGCGCAAGGCAGCGGAGAAGCGTGGACTTCCCTGACCCCGACGGCCCGATGATGACCTTGACCTCGCCTCGGCCGACCTCGATCGAGACCCCGCGGAGCACCTCCAGCTCGCCGTAGGACTTGTGGACGTCCTCCGCTCGCAGAACGGCATCGGTCATCGAGCGTCGTGAGAGACGGCCGGGACTGCCGGCGCGGAGACACGCCGCCTTCTCCGCCCGGCCGAGCTCCACGTGAACCGGCGCTCCAGTTGCGCCTGCACGACCATGAGGACACTGACGATCGCGAGGTAGTAGACGAGAGCGGCGGAGTACGCCTCCGGATACCGGAAGTCGGCCGAGGCTCGCACCTGGGACGCCGTGAGCAGCTCGTGCAGCGAGATGACGAACGCAAGGCTGGTCAGCTTGAGCAACGTGATGAACTCGTTGCCGGTCGGGGGGATGATGATCCGGACCGCCTGCGGCAGGATCACCCGCCGCAGGATCCTCGGACGCGTCATCCCCAGTGCGCGCCCGGCGAGCTCCTGGCCCGGATCGACGGAGAGCAGGCCGGCGCGGATGATCTCCGACATGTATGCCGCCTCGTTGAGCGACAGCGTGATGAAGGCGGCGAGGAAGGGCTTGAACCAGCTCCCCGCGAACACCGGCCAGAGCTGAGGCAGCGCGTTCCAGATGAACAGCAGCTGCAGCAGCGTAGGCGTCGCGCGGAAGACCCAGTTGTAGAAGAAGACCAAGGCTCGAACCGAGCGGAAGCGGCTGCTCCGTCCGAGGGCCAGGAAGAACCCGACCACACACGCGGCCGCGAGCGACACGAGCGTCAACTCGAGGGCGAGAAGCGCCCCGTTCCAGTAGGGCCTGGAAGAGAGCGCTTCCCAGAAGATGTGGGTGTCGAAGCTCGCGAGCACCCGCGGACGGGCCTACTTCACGTCGGACACGGGAATCTGATGCTTGGCGGCGATCTTCTTGAGCGTCCCGTTCTTCTTCAACTTCGCGATCGCGGCCTTGAGCCCGGTGCCCAGCTTCTTGTCGGACGGGCGGTAGTAGATGCCGAAGGTGTCAGTCTCCGGGAACAGGTAGGCGATCGCCAGGTTGCCGGGATGCTGCTTCTTCTGAAATGCGCCCGAGGTGTCCTGGGTGAGCACCGCGTCGGCCCGGCCGATCAGGATCTGCGCGACCGCGTCGGTGTCGCCCGGATAGCTCTGCAGGGTGAACTGTGCCTTCCCTGCCGACTTGAACTGGTCGTTCAGGGTCTTGAGGTATTCCTCGTACTTCGTCCCCGCCTGCACGGCCACGACCTTTCCGGACAGGTCGTCCGGCCCCTTGATCTTCTTCGGGTTGCCCGCCGCGACCACGAGCGCGCGATGCGTCTTCATGTAGGCCACCGCCGGGAACTGCTTGGTGCGATCGGGCGTGATGAAGATGCCGCTGATCACCATGTTGCACTTCTTGGCGGCGAGCCCCGGCAGCAGCCCCGGAAAGGCGGTCTGCACGAAGTTCGCCTTGACCTTCCAAAGCTTCCCGATCGCGTTCGCCATGTCGATGTCGAAGCCGGTCGGCTTGCCCGAAGTCGTCGTCGACTCCATGGGCGGGAACGTCGGATCGCTGCAGTACTTGAAAGACCCCTTCACGGGCGATGTGATCGCATGGCTCGCTCCGGCTGTCCCGACCAGGGCCAGAACCGCCAGCAAGGCGAGCACGACTATTGCGGCGCGGCGCTTCATCGTTCCTCCTTGGACGGGAGCTACGACCCTAACGGGAATGCGATGCGTTAGCCAACGCCCGCGAGGAGGAACGCGCGCTGCTCCTTGAGCATCTCGCGCGCGATCACCAGCCGCTGGATCTGGTTCGTGCCCTCGTAGATCTGCGTGATCTTCGCGTCGCGCATCATGCGCTCGAGCGGATACTCGGAGATGTACCCGTAACCGCCGAGCACCTGCACCGCGTCGGTCGAGACCTCCATCGCCACGTCGGTGCAGTAGAGCTTCGTCATCGCAGACAGCTTGGTCAGCTCCGAGCCCTCGACGCCCTCGTCGACGGCGGAGCCGAACCTGTAGAGGAGCCCGCGGGCCGCTTCGCACTTGGTCTCCATGTCCGCGAGCATCGCCGCCACGAGCTGATGCTGCGCGATCGGCTGCCCCATCGTCTCCCGCGTCTTCGCGTACTCGAGGGCGTAGTCCGTGGCGCCCTGGGCGATTCCGAGCCCCTGAGCCGCCACCCCCGGCCGGGAGCGGTCGAGGATGCGCATCGCAATCTTGAAACCCTCGCCCTCCTCGCCGAGGAGGTTCTCGGCCGGGACGCGACACTCCTCGAACACGAGCTCGCCCGTGGTCGAGCCCTTGATCCCCATCTTCGGCTCGACCCTCGTGACATCGAAGCCGGGCGTGTCGGCCTCGACGACGAAGGCCGAGATACCGGCATGGCCCGCATCGACATCGGTCTTCGCGAACACGGTGTACAGCTGCGCGACTCCGGCGTTCGTGATGAACCGCTTCGAGCCGTTGAGGACGTAGTCGCCGCCCTCCCGCCGCGCACTCGACCGCATCGCGGCGGAGTCGGAGCCCGACCCCGATTCCGTGAGCGCGTACGCGCAGAGCCACTCGCCCGAGGCCAGCCGCGGCAGGTAGCGCCGCTTCTGATCCTCGTCGCCCGCGAGCTTCAACCCAAGCGACCCGAGCTCCTGGACGGCGAGGATCAGGCCGCTCGTGGCGCAGACCTTCGAGACCTCCTCGATCGCCACGAGGGAGAGCAAGGTGCCCGTCCCGAGGCCGCCGTACGCTTCGCCGAAGAAGAGCCCGAAGATGTCGTTCTCGCGGAAGAGCTCGACGACGTCCCAGGGAAACTCGTGGCTCTCGTCGATCTCCGCCGCGCGCGGGGCGATTCGCTCGTGCGCGAGCTGACGGACGAGATCGCGGATTTCGCGCTGCTCCTCGCTCAACGGCTCGAATGCCACGACTGAAGCCTAACCCCGCGCGCTCGCTGTCGAGAGTCTCGGTTACGGTCCGAGGGTGATCTTCGAGAACGGCGTCATCCGCACCATGGACCCGTCGCTGCCCGTCGCTCGCGCACTGGCGATCGCGGGCGACCGGATTGCCGGAGGGGTGGGAACACACGAGACGGCGCTCGCGAGCCCAGAGCGGATCGATCTCGGCGGGCGATGTGTCCTACCCGGCTTCAACGACGCGCACGTGCACTTCCCGACCTGGGCGCTCGCGCAAGACCAGGTGCGGCTGGATGGGACGAAGTCGCTCGAGGAGACGCTGGTCCGCATCGCCTCTGCTGCGAAGGACGTCCCGCCCGGCCGCTGGTTGCGTGGGACCGGGTGGCGGAGCGGCGATTGGTCACCGACGGTCGAGCCGACGAGGGAGGCCCTCGACCGCGTCACCGGCGACGTGCCGGCCGCCCTGATGGCCCGCGACTACCACTCGCTCTGGCTCAACTCGGCGGCGCTCGCTCGAGCCGACGGGGAGCTCGAGGTCGCCGGCGGAGTCGTCGAGCGCGACCCGAGCGGAGCGCCGACGGGCGTCCTGCGCGAGGAAAGCGCCTGGCACTTCCGCGACGCATTCGTGCGCCCCTCCGAGGACGAGCTCGTCGAGGCGACCCGCGCTGGGCTCCGGATCGCCAGCGGGCGCGGCGTGACCGCGGTGCACGACAAAGACGGGTGGCTCGGAGCACTCGGAATTTGGCAGCGCCTCCGCGACGAGGGCTCGCTCTGCCTGCGCGTCTGGCAGTCCCTGCCGGCAGAGAAGGTGACGGAGCTGGCCGCGGTCGATCTCCGGAGCGGCTTCGGCGACGACCTCGTTCGCATCGGCTACCTGAAAGCGTTCATGGACGGGACGCTCGGCTCGCAGACAGCCCGCATGCTCGACGGATCCGGGGTCGAGATCACGAGCCGCGAAGCCCTGATGGAGATCATCCGCGCCGGAGCAGCGGCGGGCCTCCCCGTGGCCGTACACGCGATCGGCGACCTCGCGAACCGCGAGGCGCTCGACGCCTTCCGCGACACCCGGGACGCGTGGCAGCCACGCGGCCTCCGTCCACGGATCGAGCACGCCCAGCTCCTCGCGCCCGAGGATATCGCCCGCTTTGGCGAGCTCGGGGTCGCCGCTTCGGTGCAGTTCAGCCACGCCCCGTCGGACCGCGATCTCGCCGACCGCTTCTGGGGCGAGAAGACGGTCGGCGCATATGCGTACCGGTCGCTCTGGGACACCGGCGCCCTGGTCGCGAACGGCTCGGACGCGCCGATCGAGGAACTCGACCCGTGGGCCGGGGTTTGCGCCGGCGTCCTGCGCACGATCGACGAGCGCGAATCGTGGCATCCCGAGCAGCGCCTGAGCCTCGCCGAAGCGCTGCACGCGACGACGGTGGCGCCCGTCTGGCTGGCCCGCGACGAGAATCGACGCGGCAAGCTCCTCCCGGGGTTCCTCGCCGATCTCGTCGTCCTCGACCGGGACCCGTTCGCGCTCGAGGTCGAGGAGCTTCCCGAGGCCCGCGTGGTCGCGACGATGCTCGGCGGACGCTGGACGCACAACCCCCCGCCCTGGGACTAGCGGTCGCGCGGGAGCGGTTATGTTTTCGGCGGGGTTCACAGCCGACGAAGGAGGCCTGGATGGAAGCTGGCGCCGTCTCTCAATCCTTCGACCGTCTGCGGGTGCACTCGATCGGCCTGCCGCAGGTCCTGTTCCAGTCGATCACGCACATGGCACCGGCCGCTGCCGTCGCGTATTCGATCTACATCTCGGTCCCGTTCTCGCAGCAGGCGCTCGCGCTGTCGATCCTGCTCGCCCTCGTCGCGTGCCTCTGCGCGGCGACGGCAATCGGGCAGCTGGCAAAGCTCGAGCCCTCCGCAGGCGGCCTCTACTCGTACGCGGCACGCTCGCTCGGGCCGTGGGCCGGCTTCAACGTCGCCTGGCTGTTCGTCCTCTTCGAGCCGCTCGTGGCTCCGTTCCTCTATCTCGAGTTCGGCTGGGCGATGCGCGAGGTGATGTCGAGCGAAGCCGGCTGGCACTACACGGGCCAGTGGTGGATCTGGGTGCTGCTGATGGCGGGGATCGTCTTCCTCCTCACCTATCGCGACATCCGCATCTCGACGACCGCGGGCGTGATCCTCGGCGCCTTCGAGATCGCGATCTTTGGCGGCCTGGCGCTCTGGATGATCTTCTCAAACGTCGGCGACCTGAACCTGCAGCCGTTCAACCCCCACCACGCGGTCGACAGTTGGAACGGCGTCTTCCGCGGCATGGTCTTCGCGATCCTCGCGTTCATCGGCTTCGAGGCCGCCGCGCCGCTCGGCGAGGAGGCGAAGCACCCGCGCCGCACCGTCCCGCGCGCCGTCGTTGGATCGGCGGTTGCGATCGGCCTCTTCTACGTCCTCTGCTCGTACGCCTGGGTCTTCGGGGCCGGGTTCGACAAGTTCGTCACCCAGGCGACGGGTGCAGATCCCTGGCGGAACCTCGGCAAGGTCTTCTGGAGCACGGGCTGGATCGTCGTCTTCCTCGCGATCTGCAACTCGATCGCTGCGAACTCGAACGCGGCCGTCAACGCCGCCACGCGCGTGTTCTACGCGCTCTCGCGCAACCGGCTGGCGCCGCGCCAGCTCGGCCGGACCCATCCCGAGTTCAAGACGCCGTACATCGCGATCGTGTGGATGACGGCCTTCGCGATCGTCGCCTCGATGATCCTCGGCTGGAAGTGGGGACCACTCGTCGGCTTCGCGCTCATCGCAACGCTCGCCGTGATCGTCGTCGTGGTCGTGTACATCCTCATCTGCTTCGGCTGCATCTGGCACTACTGGACCAAGAGGCGGGACGAGTTCAACTGGCTCCTGCACTTCGTCCTGCCCCTCGGTGGGGCCATCCTGTTCTTCTTCCCGCTCTACTACCAGTACGTGAAGTTCCCACCCACGTACCCGATCAAGTACGCGAACTGGGTCGCCCTCGGGTGGGTTGGCGTGGGCATCGCGCTGACGATCATCCTCTCGATACGCGCGCCCGATCGCCTGCGCGACATGGAGCGCGTCTACGTCGAGGACGAGACCGTCGCCGCCGGGGGAGCGGTGGCCGCGGATCCGGCGTGATGGCGACCGCGGTCGGCCACCGGATCGGACGGGACGACGTCGTCTGGGCGTTCGGCCCGGAGCTCGAGCCAGTCCTGGAGATCGACCCGGGCGAAACGGTCACCTTCGAGACGAACGACTGCTTCACCGGGCAGATCACCTCGGAGGCCGACCTCGTCACGGAGATCGACTTCGATCGCGTCAACAGCGCGACCGGCCCGGTCGCGGTGAGAGGAGCCGAGCCCGGCGACTCCCTCGTCGCCGAGATCCTCGACGTCCGGCCGGTCGAGGTCGGGTTCGCGTGCCTCATCCCGGGGTTCGGGCAGCTGATCGAGCACGTCGAGGCGCCCGTGACGCGCCTCTTTCGGGTGGAGGACGGCTGGATCGAGATGAACGAGCGGGTCCGCTTCCCGGCCAAGCCGATGGTCGGGGTGGTCGGCGTCGCCACCGACGGCGAGACGCTCACGACGGGGCTCGCCGGCCGCCACGGCGGCAACCTCGACGACCATCTCCACGGCAACGGCGCCCGGATCTTCTTCCCTGTGAGGCAGCCCGGCGCCATGTTCGCGGTCGGCGACATGCACGCGGCGATGGGCGACGGCGAAGTCTGCTTCACCGGCGTCGAGATCGCGGGAGAGGTCGACATCAGGTTCAGCCTGCTGAAGGGGCGGCAAGCCACCTGGCCGGTGACCGAGCTGCCCGACCGCTGGGTCCCGCACGCGACGGCCGACGGCTACGAGGAGGCGCTGAAGCTCTGCTGCGAGGAATCCGCGCGGCTCCTCGTCGACGAGTGGGGCTTCACGATGGAGGACGCGTTTCTCTACCTGTCCGTCGCCTGCGACGCCGGGGTCGCGCAGGCCTGCAAGCCCGCGCCCGGGTTCGGCACGATCGCCCGCGTCGCGATCCCGAAGATCGCTGCCACGCCCGCTCCTTTCCGCGCGTAGTTCAGGTCACGCGGCCGCCTCGGCGAGCACAAACGCGGAGGCGCCTGGAAGGGAGGGCGTGCCCTCCTTGCCGGTCGGAGCCGCCCGGAGCAGGCGGAAAACGTCGGTCTGCGGGATCGGCCGGCTGAAGAGATTGCCCTGCCCGAGGCCGCAGCCCAAATCGCGCACCTTTCGAGCCTGCGCGACGTGCTCGATCCCCTCTGCAACCGTGATCAGGCCGAGTGAGCCCGCGAGCCTCAGAATTGCGTCGACGAAGCCGGCGTCCTCCCCCTCGCCGGCGAGCTGATCGACGAAAGTCTTCGGAATCTTGAGCATCTCGATCGGAAGGTCTGCGAGCCGGCTGAGAGACGAGTAGCCGGTCCCGAAGTCGTCGATCGACAGGCGCACGCCCAGCTCGCGCAGGCGGTGCATCGCCTGCAGGGCGCCGTGCTCGTCCCGGATCATGCTCGACTCCGTGATCTCGACCGTGAGGCGACGGGGATCAAGGCGAGTCCGTGTCAGAGCGAGCGCGAGGTCCTCGACGAGCCGCTCGTTGATCAGCTCGCTCGGGGACAGGTTGACGCAGATCCCGATGCCGCCCGCCGCCGGGAGCGCGTCCTCCCACTCCCCGGCGCAGCGGAATGCCTGCTCGAGCACGCACGTTCCGATCTCGACCATCAAGCCGCTCTCCTCTGCGACCCCCAGGAACTCGATCGGAGGCAAGACGCCGCGTTCCGGGTGTCGCCAGCGGACGAGTGCCTCGAACGCCTGGATCGTGCCGTCGGCGAGGGACACGATCGGCTGGTAGTCAACGACGAGCTCGCCCCGCTCGATCGCGCTCTCCAGCTCGAGTGCGAGCCGACGCTGGCGGCGCACTCGGGTATGCAGCGCCGGCTCGTAGACGGCCCAGCGGCGGCGCTCGTCGCTCTTCGCCGCATACATCGCGATGTCGGCGTTGCGGAGTAGTTCCTCGGCGCTGGCGGCGTGGCGGCCCGTCACGGCGATGCCGATGCTGGCGTGGAGCCGCGTCTCGCGTCCGGCCACGGAGAAGGTCGCGTTGAGGGCATCGGAGATCCGCTGCGCGGCGTGCTCGGCCCGATCGGCGTCGGTGTCCTCGAGCAGCAGTGCGAACTCGTCACCGCCGAGCCGTGCAGGCATATCGCCGGGCCGAACGTTGTGGCGGAGCCGCTCGGCAGCCTGTGTCAGGAGCTCGTCGCCGGCCGCGTGACCCCAGCTGTCGTTGACATCCTTGAACCGGTCGAGGTCCAGGAAGAGAAGAGCGTGCACTCGTCCACCGTTCGCGTCCCGAGTGAGCGTCTCGGCGACGCGTTCGGCGAAGAGCACGCGGTTGGGGAGGCCTGTGAGCGCGTCGTGGTAGGCCTGGTAGCGGAGTTCTTCCTTCAGCTCGGTGACCTGCGCCAGCGAGTGCTCGAGGCGCCCGTTCTCGAGCAGGACGCTCGTGTGGCCGGCAAAGGTTTCGAACAGCTCGCGGTCGGTCTCGGCAAACGTGCCGACGTCGCCGGCCCGGTTGCCGACAACGAGGAGGCCGAACATCCGCTCCTCGCCACGGAGAGCGCCGATGACGGCGTCGCCGAGCCCGCGCGAGGCGAGAAAGGTGTCGAGGGGGTGTGCCTCGCGACGGCGGCCGAGCAGGAGGGAACGGTCCGTCGAGCCCACCCGCTCGAGGGCGAGCTCGTCCGAGGGTGCAAGCTCCTCCGGGTGCATGAGGGTCTCGCCCGTCGCTCCGCTGATGCTTCGGAGCGTGGGCTCTCCCTGCGTCGGCGCCAGGAGCAGGATCTCCGCGTACTCGGCGCGCAGCAGTCGTCTCGCCGCCACCAGCAACTGGCCGACGGCGAGACCGAACTCCGGCGCCCCCTGCGTCGCCCGCATGGACTCGTACAGGAACTCGAGGTGCTCGCGCTGCTCACGCTGCGCCATGTACGCCCGGAACGCAAGCGCGCAGGTCACCGCGGGCAGTACGAGCAGCAAGCCGGCAAGCGGCCTGGCCTCGATCAGCAGGACCCCGGCGAGCCCGAGGCTCGCGGTCGCCAGCGCGCCGACGAGCGAGATGGCGAGTGTTCTGGGGAGCTGCGGTGCCGCCAGCTTCGCTTCGGCGACCGCGATGACAGCGGAGACGAGCGCGACTCCGACCGTATGGGCGACCGCGGCAGCGGCCAGCACGACCATCCAGGACCACACGCTGCTCGGGCCACCCTCGTGAAACGAGCGGAAGATCAGCAGCGCGATGCCGCTACAGAGCGGCAGCTCGGCGAGATTGAACGCGAACTTGATGGGTCTCTGGCGCCGGTGCAGTGAGAGAGCGAGCCCTGCTCCGACGACCTGCGCGGCCAGCAGGGTGGCAGGTGAGGCGAAGAACAGGCCGAAGACGAGCCCGATCTCGGTCAGCGAGAGGGTGTGCGCCTGCTTCCGGAACTGGAGGTGCACGACGTACACCTCCGCCAGGTAGAAGGCGAGGGCGAGCTCCCACCAGGTCAGCGAGAGCGAACCCGTCTTGCCCAGTGGCCCGAAGCGGGCGATGTCGTACGTCCAGACACCCGCGGATGCGATCGCGACGATGCCGATGAACAGCCATACCCTCGCAGCGCCCAGCCGGAGGAAGAGCCTGTAGAGCGCCGAGTCACTCTCCGCTGTCGGGTTCGATGTGTTCACCTGCGGCTCTTCAGGGCGGGCTAGCCCCAGGTGGCGCCCATCCAGGAGTCACTCGACCAGCTGTTGCCACTCCACGTGGAACCGGACCAGCTACTCCCGTTCCAGTTCTTGCTCGACCAGCTGGAGCCTGACCAGGTGTTGCCGCTCCACGTGCTCCCACTCCAGCTGGAACCGGACCAGCTGTTGCCGCTCCACGTGCTCCCACTCCAGGTGCTTCCGCTCCAGGTCGAGCCGGACCAGGTGCTGCCGTTCCAGCTTCCACCCGACCAGCTGCTCCCGGAGGACTCGAGCTTCGCCATTGGCGAACTGTCGAACGGCTTGCCGAAGATGTCGCGCTCTCCGGTGAGGACGACGCCGTCGCGGGTCAGGTGGTCCTGGCCGCGGGCGGTCTCGAGCGAGCCGGTGCCCGTGGAGTCGTGGAACTTCTGCGAGAACTTCGACGGCGGCTTCGCCGCCAGCATTGCGAGCAGGTCGAACTCCCCGGCTCCCTGGGCGAGCGGGCTGACATTGGCGAGCGAGACGGCGCTGTCCTTGAAGTACGCCTTGACCTGGTCGGCGCTCATCTTCGGGTACCTCTGGAGGACGAGCGCGACCGCACCCGACGTAATCGCCGCGGCCTCGCTGGTGCCTGTGCCCCGGAAGTAGCGGTTGTCGAGCAACCCTTCGGGGTGATTCGCGTCGATGTACGAGTTCGGGACGCGCAGCCCCTGAACGTGCGAGCCCGACGCGACGAAGTCAGGGCGCTTGCACGGCGCGTTGCAGCGCGCGCTCGCCGAGTACACACCGACGGTGTCGTCGGTCATCGCAGCGGTCCCCATCGAGTCGGAGCCGCCCGCGGCGATGACGAAGGGGTTGTAGCCGGGGTCGGCGATTCCGGGCGCGCCGCCGCCCACCTGGTAGCCGCTGTTGCCGGCGGCCGCGACGACTACGATGCCCTGGTTCCACGCCTGCTCGACCGCGTACGAGAGCGGGTCGACGTCTGCATTCTGCGTCGAGTTGGTGCCGTACGAGAGGTTGATCACGCGGATGTTCAGACCGTTGTCGTCCTTGTGTTGGATGACCCAGTCGATCGCCGCGATCACCTGGCTGACGTCCACCCCACCGTCGGCGGTACCCACCTTGATGGAGACAATCCGCGCGTCCGGGGCCATGCCGCGGTAGACGGAAGCAGGCGCCGCGCCGTAGGGAGCTGTCAGGTTCGCGTCGTGCCCGGCGATCAGGCCGGCCATGAAGGTGCCGTGGCCGTACGTGTCGAAGTTGGTCAGGTTCGGCGCCTGAGATTCGAGCGACAGATCGGGGCCGTAGATCACCTTGCCGGGCGCATCGAGGCCCGCCACCGGGGACACGCCGGTGTCGATCACGGCAACGTCGACGCCCGCACCCGTATAGCCGGCGTTCCACCACGCCTGAGCGCCCGTGTACAGCGTCGTGTTGTACATGGAGTTCATGTCGAGGGCCGGGTCGTAGGCACTGGCTCCCCAGCTCGCTCCCGCGCCCGTGAGCGCGAGCGCCAGCGCCGAGAGAGCGGCTGCCGGCGCCAGCCACGTTCGTGCGCGCCCGCTGACGCGCCGTGGCCGGGCCACGATCCGACTCCGTTCGAGCATGCCGCCGCTCCTTCCTGGAGAGCCCCCTGATTGCCGCCGGGCGCTCGCCGCCGCAGTTCCCCGTGAAGCTCTGGGTAGATCGGACTGTAGGAACCGCTCCACCGGCCGCTATACCGAGAAAGGGGTACCCACCGAGGCTTCCGGGCTCGGGCGCACTACACTTCGGATAGCGATGCGGACCATGAATCCCGTCCACGAGGCAACGTCGTGCGCCGTCGCCGCGTGCGCAGAGATCATCGGCGCGAAGTGGACCGCGCTACTGGTGCACGACCTCTCGGAAGGGCCGCGTCGGTTCTCGGAGCTGGAGCACTCGTGCGCGGGGATCAGCCCGCGGACACTCTCCGAGCGGCTGCGCGCGCTCGAGGAAGAAGGTCTCGTCGAGCGGCGAAGCTACGCCGAGTCGCCGCCGCGCGTCGAGTACGAGCTGAGGGAGAAAGGCGCCGCGCTCCTGCCGATCATCGAGGAGATGCGGCGGTTCGGGCACCACTACTTGACCGGCTAGCCCACTCGGGCTCCGACCAGAGCTTCACGAGCTCGACGATCGTTGCCGCCGAGGCGGCCATGTCCTGCACCGACGCCCACTCGAGCACGGAGTGGAACTGGTGGGCTCCGGTGAAAATGTTGGGCGTCAGCAGCCCACGGGCGCTGAGGATCGATCCGTCGGTCCCGCCCCGGATGGGCTCGCGCCACGGCTCGATCCCCACGCGTCTCGCCGCCTCGTCCGCAGCCTCGGCGATCGCGGGGGCCGCCGCCAGGAAATCCTTCAGGTTGCGGTAGCTCTCGACCGTCGAGACGGTCACCTCGGCGCGTGGCTCCTCCTCGGCCACCTCGTCCGCAAGCTTCCGTAGCAGCTGCTCATGCTCGGCCAGCGCTCGCGAGTCGAAGTCCCTGGCGATGAAACGGAGCTCGGCCTCGGCGGTGCTGCCCGTGATCCGCGTCGGATGCACGAACCCCTCCCGGCCCTCCGTCGTCTCGGGCGAGCGCGAGTTGGCCGGCAACCGCTCGACGATCTTCGCCGCCAGCTTGATCGCGTTGACCATCTTGTCCTTCGACGTCCCCGGATGGACGTTGTAGCCCTCGATCCGAATTCGGACCTCCGACGCGGAGAACGTCTCGTCGTCGATCCGCCCGAGCTCGGAGCCGTCGAGCGTGTACGCGAAGTCCGCTTCGAAGCGCTCGATGTCGAAGTGGTCGACGCCGCGGCCGACCTCCTCGTCCACCGTGAAGCCGACCCGGATCGGCGCGTGCTCGATCTCAGGATGCTTCGCGAGATAGGCGACCGCGGCGACGATCTCCGCCAGCCCGGCCTTGTCGTCGGCCCCGAGCAGCGTCGTTCCGTCCGTCGTGACGATGTCGTGCCCGGCCCGCTCTGCCAGCAACGGGTTCTCGCTCGCCCTCAGCACCTTGCGCGTGTCGCCGGGCAGGACGATGTCACCCCCGTCGTAGTGCCGCACGACCTGCGGCCTCACACCGGTGCCGGATTCGTCCTCGCTCGTGTCCATGTGCGCGATCAGCCCGACCGTCGGGCCGCCCATTCCCGGCAACGTCGCGAACACGTAACCGTGCTCGGTCAGCTCGACGTCCTCGAGACCGGCTTCGCCGAGCTCGGCCGCGAGGATCTCGCCGAGATCGTGCTGCTTGGACGTGCTCGGATAGGTCTCCGAGTCGCTGTCCGACTGCGTGTCGACCTGGACGTACCGCAGGAAACGGTCGAGGACGTCGTCGGCCAGCTCGGCTGCGAGCGGGTTCGCGTAACGCGCGTCAGGCAAGGGCAGCGAGGCCGGTGTAGAGCTCCGAAGCGGTGGCGACTGCCCGGTCGAGATCCTCCACGCGCATCCGCTCGTTCGGCGAGTGCACGTTGCTCTCACGCAAGGCGAAACCCGTCCCGATCGTTGGGATGCCCTTCGCCGCGAGCGCCGGGTAGATCGGCAAGGTCCCGCCGACGCGGACGAGCAGCGGGCGGACGCCGAGCGCCCGCTCGAACGCATCCATGCCGAGCCGGATCGCCGGCGAGTCGGGGGAGAAGACACCGGGGGGTGCGGAGTTCTCCTGCACGAGCTCGACCTTGGCGCCTTCGGGAACCGCGGCGCGAATGAGTCGCTCTGCTGCCGCTGCGATCGTGGCCGGCTCCTGGCCCGGTGCGAGGCGGATCGTAAAGCGCGCCTCCGCCTCGACGACGAGCGTCGTGTTGACGAGCGAAGGCTTCCCGCCGAGGATGCCGTTGACGTCGAGGGACGGCTCGGCCCACGTCCGCTCGTAGAACGACTCGGCGGCTTCGGGATCGAGGGGCGTGGCGCCTGCGTCCTCGAGCAGCTCCCGTCCGGACGGCAGGCTTTCGAGGCTCGACGTCTCGGCGTCCGCGAGCGGCGTCCGGCCGACGCGGAGCTCGTCGGGCAGGAGCCCGTCGCGCGCGACGACGGCTTCGAGGGCGTGCATCAGCACGTGGATCGCGTTGAGGGCCGCGCCGCCGTAGTAGCCGGAATGCATGTCGCGCTCCCCGGTGCGCACGGTGAGGTGGAAGCCGACGAGGCCGCGGGTAGCCAGGCCGAACTCGGGCCGCTCGGGGCGCGTCATCCCGCCGTCGAAGATGATGCAGGCGTCGGCGCCCCGCTCGTCCTCCTCGATGAATTCGACGATCGAGTGGCCGCCGATCTCCTCCTCGCCGTCGCAGGCGATTCGGAGGTTGACCGGCAAGGCGCCTTGTTCCCGCAGCTGCTGGGCGGCCTTCAGAAGCGTGAACAGCTGGCCCTTGTCGTCCGCGATGCCACGCGCGTAATACCAGCCGTCGCGCTCGGCGAGCTCGAACGGCGGCGAGTCCCAGAGCTCGAGCGGCGCCGGCGGCTGCACGTCGAAGTGCCCGTAGATCAGAACGGTGGGAGCCTTCGCTCCGTCGACGCTCGCGGGGATGTCGCCGACGACGAGGTCGCGGTCGCCCTTGCGGACGAGGTCCGCTTCTCCTCCGGCGCGCTTGACGAGGTCGCGCACCCACTCGGCCGCCCGGCGAACGTCGTCCTGGTGGGCGGGGTCAGCGCTGACACTCGGAATCGCGATGAACTCGCGCAGCTCGGACAGCCAGGAGGGATCCACGGGCGGCGAGTCTAGATGGACCGGCTTCGGAGCCGCGAAGGGCTACGCAACGTCGCGGAGCTTGACGGCGTCCGCGAGGGCACGCAGCTTCTTCAGGCTCTGGTTCTCGATCTGGCGGATCCGCTCGCGGGTGACGTTGAACGTGCGGCCGACCTCGTCGAGCGTGCGCGGATGCTGGCCGTCGAGCCCGTAGCGGAGCTCGAGCACCTGCCGTTCGCGGCTCGAGAGCGTGCCGAGGATCTTGCGGAGGGTCTCCTTGCGCATCGTGATCTCCGCCTCCTCGTCCGGGAGCGGAAGGTTTTCATCGGTGAGGAAGTGGCCGAACTCGGATTCGTCCTCGTCCCCGACGGGCTTCTCGAGCGACACGGGCGTCTGCGCGCTGCGGCGGATGTGCTCGACCTCGTCGCCGCTGAGCTCGAGGTCGAGACCTATCTCCGCCGACGTCGGCTCGCGGCCGAGCTCGGCTCGCAGCTTGCGCTCGGACCGAACGATCTTGTTGAGCTTCTCGACGACGTGGACGGGCATGCGGATCGTCCGCGCCTTGTCGGCCAGGGCGCGCGCCACCGCCTGGCGGATCCACCACGTCGCGTACGTGGAGAATTTGAAGCCCTTGCGGTAGTCGAACTTCTCCGCGGCACGAACAAGACCGATCGTGCCCTCCTGGATCAGATCGAGGAACGGGAGGCCCTGGTTGCGGTACTTCTTCGCGATCGAGACGACGAGGCGGAGGTTCGCCTCGACCATCTCCTGCTTCGCGCCGTGGTCGCCTCGCTCGATCCGCTTCGCCAGCTCGACCTCCTGCGCGGCCGTGAGCAGGTCGACCTTGCCGATGTCCTTGAGGAAGAGCTGCAGCGCGTCGGTCGAGACCTCGCGCGGCTCTTCGACCGGTTGTTCCTCCTCGGCCGCACCAGACACGACCTCGATGTGCAGCTCCTCGAGCGCATGGTAGAAGTCGTCGATCTGAGCGGCCTCGAGATCGAGCTCGTCGAGCGCGACGGCGATCTCGTCGGCCGTCAGACGGCCGTGCTCCTTCCCCACCTCGAGCAGCGCTCTGGCGTCGTCCGACTCCAGTAGCTCCCCGACGCCCTTCGGTGCGACCGTCTCCTCGGTTGCGCTCACTCCGTTCCCCCCTCGTGGACCGGCGTTTTGGCGATGCCGCACTGTGCCAGCTACCTGAACCAAGCGCCATAGGCCGAACGGCTCATCTTTGTTCCAGAAAGTCCTATCGGCGTTCTAGGGCTTACGAGCTGCCCGGAGAAGCGTAGCGGCCCGCCTTCCAAGCAGGGTCTTCGGCCCTTCAGCGCGTGCGAGCGCCAGCTCGCGGCGGGCCCGGCCGAGGTCACCGAGATAGATCAGGAGGACGCCGAGGTGAAACCGAACCGTCTGGGCGCGTGGAAAGCGGCGAGCGAGGGGACCGAGCTGCGAGAACGCGAGCACCGGCCGATCCTTGTCGTAGAGGCCGACGGCCCGAGCCGTCAGTGCCTCGGGGTCGTTCGGCGCCGCCCCCGCGGCGGCCATGAACTCGCGTTCCGCCGAGACCGGGCGAAGCGCCCTCTGATACTCGGCGCCGCGGAGGAGCCTGACCTGCGCGGGCGACCGGGCCGACACGAAGCTCGGCACGAACGGCGGGAGGCCGGGCGGCGTGTTCCGGTGCCGCAGATCCTCGGCGCGCACGGCCGAGGGAGAGTCGGGCTGCACGCGCTCTGCGTCTCGCCAGGCGCGCTCGGCGTCCGCCTCCTGGCCTGACAGCGCGAGGGCGAGACCGAGCTCGAGCCGGACCAGCGCGACGTTCGGCCGACGGGCCGCCACGACGCGGAGCCGCCGCACGGTCCCGGCCGGCCAGGCCGCGAGCGCAGCCCGCACATCCCGGGAGACATCGGCCGGCGCGGTCGGGTCCGGGGCGAACGGAGGCGGCTTCGAGCTGGAATGGGTCACCTCGGATCGCGTGGCGAGCGTGATGCCGACCGCGAGCCCCGCGGCGGCCGCGGCGGCGAGCGCGACGACCAGGATCACCTGACCGCGGGGCGACAAGGAGGTCACTAGGCGCGCGGGGCGTGAGCTTCTGCGAGAAAGCCCGCAGCCGTCGCGACCTCCGCGAGGCAGAAGGCGAGCCCGACCACGGCTCCCTGGCGGAAGGCAGATCTCACAAGCCCTGCGTAGAAACGTCGCGGCTCGAGCCTGCCTCGCGCATGGGCAGTTCGGAAACGATAGGCGCCTCTTCCATACAGGACGTGCTTGCGCCAGTAGGCACCGAAAGTCAGCTGTTGCCGGTGCACCACGACGGCTCGCGGCTCGCGGACGAGAGCGTGACCCTGAGCGAACAGTCGCGCACACCAGTCACGCTCTTCGCCGCCGATGTCGACGAACGACTCGTCGAACGGAATCTCGAGCGCGACGTCGCGGCGGCAGGCGAGGTTGCTCGCCGGCGCGACCGCGAGCTGTGCCCCGAGCAGAGCGTTCGAGGCGAGCTGCGACGCGACTGCCAGCGATCCCTGTCCATCGGCCGCCACGGTCGCGCCGCCC
Organism: uncultured Actinomycetes bacterium; assembly: GCA_963711545.1. Lineage (GTDB taxonomy): Bacteria > Actinomycetota > Thermoleophilia > Gaiellales > Gaiellaceae > 3-1-20CM-4-69-9. Next base: position 454,460 of record CAVQEP010000010.1, on the reverse strand, counting down.
ACGACCACCGCCCCTTCACGCAGCCGCGTCACGAGCGTGTGCGCCCAGCCGGGCTGAACCTCACCGTCGTCGTCGGTGAAGGCGACGAACTCCGTAGCGGCTGCCGTCACGCCCGTGTTTCGAGCCGCTCCGATGCCCCGGCGGACGCTCGGAACGATTACCGCGTCCGGGATCTCCGCAACGACTCGTTCGACCGCCTGGGGCTCGGCCGATCCATCGTCGACGACGACGATGTCGAGCGACATCTCGGCGCGCTCTGCATCGAGAGCCCGCAGGCATTTCGCCAGTGCTTCGGGCCGGTCGCGCGTCGGCACGATCGCCGTGAGCTCCACAGTCGTCACGCTGTTAGAGTCGCCGCCCTTTGACGGTCGTGTTCGTCACGCGAGCCATTTTCCAGGGCGGGATCGACCGCCAGCTTGCCGCTCTCGTGAAAGGGCTTGCCTCGCGCGGACACAGCGTCGCGGTGGCGACATTCTTCGGAGGAGACGACGGGCCGTTCGACAAGGGAATCCGCGAGGCGGCCGAGACCTTCGACGCAGGCGTGCGTAGCCGCTGGGATCTCATCCGCGCGGCCGGTCGCACGACCGCCTGGATTCGAGCCCGCCGGCCACAAGTCGTCTACGGGCAGAACATCGAGACGAACCTGCTCGCACTGCTCACCGGCCGGCTGCCACCCATCCGGCCCGTCGCCTGGGGCATCCGGTGGGAGAACCCCGGCGTGATCGCCTCGGACCGACGCGCGCTCGCCGCGGCGGGCCTTCACGGGCGGCTCGGCCGATCGGCCGACATCGTGATCGCGAACTCGCACGCCGGCGGGAACTATGCCCGCGAGATCGGCGTCCCGGAGGATCGGCTGCGTGTCATCGGCAACGGAATCGACGCGGACGAGTTCGCCCCCGATCCGATCGCGCGGGCGCGCGTGCGCTCCGAATGGAGAGTGGCGGAAGGCGAGACGCTCATCGGGACGGTCGGCCTCGACCCTCTGAAACGACACGATGTGTTTCTCCGAGCGGCGAAGGTCTTCGCGGAGGACGCGCCAGGATCCCGCTTCGTCCTTGTCGGGGACGCAGACGGCGACTACCGCCGTCGACTGGAGCGTCTCGCCGCGGACCTCGGCCTCACGGAACGACTCGTCTGGGCCGGCGTGCGCCAGGACATGCGTGGCGTCTACAACGCGCTCGACCTCGCCGCGCTTCTCTCGCGGTCCGAAGGGACGCCCAACTCCATCGCGGAGGCGATGGCGTGCGGGGTGCCGTGCGTCGTCTCGAATGCAGGTGATTCAGCGGCGGTCGTGGGCGACCCGACGCTCGTTGTCGAACCTGTCTCCCCCGGCCTGGTCGCGGCAACCTGGTCCAAGGCACTCGCACGCGCCTGGACCGCAGCCGACCGGGCCCGGCTGCGACAGAGCATCCTGACCCGGTTCGGTCTCGAGCGAATGGTCTCAGAGCAGGAGAGCGCGCTCGTCTCCCTCGTGTGATCTTCATACCTGGCCCAGTCGCTATATTTCGGAAAGCAATGCCCGGCTACCGAGAGCTTCTCCAGCAAGTCCGCGCCGAGATCTCCGAGGTCGATGCCACGCGCGCGCGCCAGGTGGTCGACGCGGGCGACGCACTGGTGGTCGACGTGCGCGAGCAGGACGAGTGGGACGAGGGGCACATTCCCGGTGCCGTGCACATTCCGCGCGGCAATCTCGAGTCTCGGATCGAGCGGGCGGCTCCCGACCGAGAACGCGCGATTCTCCTCTACTGCTCGGCCGGAAACCGCTCCGTCTTCGCGGCGAAGACGCTCGCCGAACTGGGCTACGAGGACGTCGTGTCGCTCTCCGGCGGCTTCACCGACTGGAAGCGAAACGGGTTCCCGGTCAAGCTCCAGACCGGGCTCGACGCGCCTCGGCGCGCGCGCTACAGCCGCCATCTCCTGATCCCCGAGGTCGGCGAGCAGGGGCAACTCAAGCTCCTCGACTCCAAGATCCTGCTGATCGGCGCCGGCGGGCTCGGATCGCCCGCCTCGCTCTACCTCGCCGCGGCGGGTGTCGGAAGGATCGGGATCGTGGACGCGGACGTCGTCGACGAGTCGAACCTGCAGCGGCAGATCGTCCATTCGACGGAGCGAATCGGCGAAGCGAAGGTCGAGTCGGCCAAGCGGACGATCGAGGCGCTCAACCCCGACGTCGAGGTCGTCGCCTACAAGGAGCGCCTGACCTCGGAGAACGTCGAGCGGATCCTCGCCGACGGCTGGGACGTCATCGTCGACGGCGCCGACAACTTCCCGACCCGCTACCTCGTCAACGACGCGTCTGTGTGGCACGGCATTCCTGTCGTGCACGGCTCGATCTATCGCTTCGAGGGCCAGGTGACGGTCTTTCAACCGCACGTGGGGCCGTGCTATCGCTGCCTCTTCCCCACCCCGCCGCCGCCAGAGCTCGCTCCTTCGTGCGCCGAGGGCGGCGTTCTCGGCGTGCTCCCGGGCGTGATCGGGTCGCTGCAGGCGAACGAGGCGCTCAAGCTCGCTCTCGGGATCGGCGAGCCGCTCGTCGGCAGGCTGCTCCTCTTCGACGCGCTCTCTGCCGAGCTCAACGAGGTGAAGCTCCGGCGCGACCCGGAGTGCCCGGTCTGCGGCGAGCATCCGACGATCACCGACTACGTCGACTACGTGGAGTTCTGCTCCGGGACGAGAGAGCCGGCGTGACGAAGTGACGAAAATCCGCATACCGCCGACGTTGCGCGAGACGGTGCAGGGCGAGCGCGAGCTCCCGGCCGAGGGCGACACCGTGCGCGAGCTACTCGACGACCTCCTCGGGCGCTTCCCGGCGCTGCGGCCGCAGCTCGTCGAGGACGGAGACCTCGCACCCTTTGTGAACGTCTACGTCGAGGGCGAGGACGTTCGGACCCTCGACGGCCTCGAGACCGAGGTGCGGCCTGACTCGACCGTGATCCTCCTGCCGGCGATGGCCGGTGGAGCTCAGCTGGGGGAACCTCCCGGTTCCCCCAGACCCCTTCCACCGGTCCGCTTCGCGGACAGGCGGCTGACACCGCCGGCCGGTGGCTGAGACGCACGTCGCGCAGAACCTCCTCGAGCTCGTAGGACACACCCCGCTCGTCGAGCTCGAGCCCGTTGGAGCCGTTCGCGTCTACGCGAAGCTCGAGGGCCAGAACCCGACCGGATCGATCAAGGATCGAGTCGCGAAGGCGATGATCGAGGCAGCGGAGGCCTCCGGGGAGCTCACGCCCGGCCGGGAGCTACTCGAGCCGACGAGCGGGAACACCGGCATCTCGCTCGCGCTCGTGTCCAAGCTCAAGGGCTACCCGCTCACCTGTGTCATGCCGGAGACGGCGACCGAGGAACGCAAGCGCCTGCTTCAGCTCTACGGTGCACGGATCGTCTTCTCGCCCGGCGCCGAGGGCTCTAACGGCGCGGTCCGGCTCGCCCTCGAGCTGGCGGCCGCCGAGCCCAAGTACTACATGCCCTTCCAGTACGCAAACGAGGCGAACCCCGGTGCGCATTACCACGGCACAGGAGCGGAGATCGCCGCCGCGCTCGACCGGGTCGACGTTCTCGTGGCGGGCCTCGGCACGGGCGGCACGCTGATGGGTGCAGGCCGCCGCCTGCGGGAGAGCTTCCCGGACCTCGTCGTCGCGGCCGCCGAGCCGCTGCCGGGTGACCCCGTGATCGGCCTCCGCTCCCTCGACGACGGCTACGTTCCGCCCATCCTGGACGTGTCCAAACTGGACAGGAAGGTGCTCGTCACCAACGAGGAGTCCGTGCGTGAGGTGCGCCGCCTGCTCGACGAGGACGGCATCTTCGCCGGCGTGTCCGCCGGGGCCGTCGGACACGTTGCGCGCAAGCTCGCCGGGGAGCTCGACCACGGCGTGGTTGTCGCCGTCCTCGCGGACGGCGGCTGGAAATACCTCTCGGCGAGCTTCTGGGAGGCGGAGGACGTCGAGCAGGCGATGGAGAGCACCGTCTGGTGGTGATCCCGGCGGACGTGCGCGCCGAGCTCGTCGCGCACTCCGAGCGCGAGGCTCCCAACGAAGCCTGCGGGCTGGTGCTCCTTCGGGACGGCGTCGCCGAGCGGTACGAGCCAGGGCGCAATGCCGCCTCGTCGCCGTACCGCTTCGAGCTCGAGTTCGACGATCCCGAGATCTGGTTCGCGGAGGACGACGGCTACGAGCTCGCGGTCTTCCACTCGCACATCTCCGCGCCCGCACGCCCGTCTCGCACGGATGTCGAGAACATCGGGCTCTGGGCAGGGAAGCCCTACCTCGTCTACTCCTTGCAGAAAGACGATCTGGCCGCCTTCCGCATCGAAGCCGGCCAGATCGAAGCGCTTCCGATCAGGTGACCCGGAAGGTGCCCTTCATGCCGCTCGCGTGATGCGGGTCGCACTGATACGTGTACTTGCCCTTCTTGAGCTTGATCGTCCACGTCGTCTCGCCCATGAACGACACGCCGGTCTTCCTGTTCAAGCCCGGGCCGAAGAGATGGAAGTTGTGGATCGAGGCCTTGTCCTCGACCTTGATCCTGTAGGTCCCGGCCTTGATCGTCTTCAGGTCTTTTCCGCCCTTCTTCACCTCGATCGAGAAGCCGGGACCGACCTCGCCGGTGAGAGCGGTGGCCGCGCCCTGTGCGGGGACGAGGAACACGGCCGCCGTCAGGACGGTGACGACGAGGGACGAGAGTGTCAAACGGATCATGGAGCTCCTTCTCGTAGTTGGCCTTTACCCGACCGTGTACGCGAAGGAGCTCCGAGCGGATTGGCTATGAGGTAACGGTGAGCTTGCCCTTCATGCCGGCGGCGGCATGCCCCGGCACGGTGCAGATGTAAGCGAGCTTGCCCTCCCTCAGAGTCACGACCAGCTTTCCAGACTTGCCCGACTGGATGAGCTTGCTCTTCTTGCCGGCGATCTTGAAGTCGTGCGGCAGCTTGCCCTTGTTCACGAGCTTGAAGGTCACGACGCCGTGCGGGACCCTCGACCTGGACAGCGTGAACTTGAACTCCTTCATCGTCACGGTCACCGTCGTCGCACTGGCGGCGGACGAGCGCGCCCCGACTGGAGCGGCCACGACCAGTGCCGCCAGCGCGACCCCGAGCGCGAGCGTGATGCGTCTCATGAAACTCCTTCCACAGTTGTCTGTCTTGCCCTGGTTGTCCGCGCGCCATCGTAGCCACGGCCGTTCGGAGCGCGGGCGAGGAAGCGGCCGGATTTCAACGCGCAGGAGTTAGTTGTCGGCGTCGAAAAGCTCGGCCTCGAGGTCGTCCCGCTCGACGGCGTCGCGGCCTTTCTGCTCCCGCCGCTGCTCGAACGTGACGGCGAGCTTGTTGATCCGCGACCCTTCGACCTCGAGGACGTCGAAGCGCATCCCGTCGTGGGAGACGTCGTCGCCGACCTCGGGCTGACGCCCGAGGAGGCCGAAGACGAAGCCCGCGAGAGTGTGGTAGTCCGCGTCGGGCAGGTCGGTGTGGAAACGCTCGTTGAAGTCGTCGATCGGGAAGGTCCCGTCGATGCGAACGGTGTCGTCGTCGACCTGCTCGACCGACTCGTCCGGGAGGTCGAACTCGTCCTCGATGTCGCCGACGATCTCCTCGAGCAGGTCCTCGAGCGTGACGATCCCCTCCATGTCGCCGTATTCGTCGACGACGATCGCCATGTGCTGGTTCGTCCGCCTGAACTCGGCGAGCAGCGCCGCGAGGTCCTTCGTCTCCGGGACGATGTGCGCCGGCCTAATCAGGTCCTCGACCGAGACTTCGTGCATGCCGCGGTCGCGTAGCGCCGCGAAGAGATCCCGCACGTGGAGGATCCCGACGACGTTGTCGAGCGTGTCGCGGTACACCGGATAGCGCGTGTACGGGGAATCCATCACCGCCTCGAGGCACTCCTCGGGCGGGAGGTCGATCGAGAGCGCGACGACCTCGGGCCGCGGGACCATCACGTCCGAGGCCTCCTTGTCTGCGAAGTCGAAGACCTTGTAGAGCATCTCCTGCTCGCCCTGCTCGATCTCGCCGTGCTGCGTCGATTGCGAGACGAGCATCCGCAGCTCCGCCTCGGAGTGCACCGACTCCTCCGCGCCCGGGGGATTGAGGCCGAGGAGCCGCAGGACGAGCTCGGTGGCACGCTCGAGAACCCAGATCAGCGGCCAGAAGACGACGAAGAACACGCGCACCCCCGGGGCCACCGCCAGGGCAGTTCGCTCGCGGTGCCCGAGCGCGATGCCCTTCGGGACGAGCTCACCGATGACGACGTGCAGGAAGGTGAGGATCAGGTAGGCGAGGGCGACCGCGAGGATCGTCGCAACGTAGTTGTCGAAGGCGTGCGACAGAGCCTGCTCGCCGAGCGCTCCGATCGCGAGAGAGGTGAGCGTCACCGCAAGCTGCATGGCCGAGATGAACCTCGGCGGGTCACCCGTGATCCTCAGGACGTCCCGCGCACCGCGGTTGCCCTGATGGTGCAGCTCGACGATGCGCGTGCGCCGCGCGGTGACCAGGCCGTATTCGGCCGCGACGAAGAAGCCGTTCAGCAGAATGAGAGCGGCGACCGCGAGGAGCTCGAAGAGGAGCGTCACGCCCCGACCCCGTGGGCGTGGGTACTAGGCGGGATGTCTTCGTCCAACTACGAGCCAGTATAGGTAACGCGCTCGACGTTCCCGCTCTGCCGGGCCCGCCCCGTGCGGACGAGCCGCTCGAGGTGGGAGAGCGTCTCGGCCACGGCGAAGCGGCGCTGGGTCGGGCCAAGCTCTCTCCCGAAGAGGGTGAGGGACACGTCGTAGGCGGACTTGGCTCCGTCCGCCAGCGCACCGGCGGTCTCGTCCAGGCGGCGGGCGTGGTGCCCGATCAGCTCCCGCGCGCGCCCGGCCGCGTCCTCGATCGGCTCGCCGTGTCCCGGGTAGACGATGCGAGGCGCCAGCTCGATCGTCCGCTCGAGCGAGGCGAGGTAGTCGCCGAGCGGATCGGGCCGGCTATCCGGGTAGAGGCCGACAGCCGGCGAGATCCGGCGGAGGAGATGGTCGCCGCCGATGAGGACTCCGTCGCGCAGAAAGCCCAGGTGCCCGTCCGCGTGGCCCGGCAGCTCGATCACCTGCCACGACTCGAGCAGGCTTCCCTCGTACAGCAGCTCGGGGTCGATGGCATAGCGAATGAACGAGGCGAAGGCGTGGCCCTGGGCGATCAGGTCGGCGACGATCGCCTCCGGGACGCCGTGCCGTCTGAACCAGTCGGCGATCCGCTCCGGCCAGTCCTTGCTCCCCCAGACCCGCTCGCACTGTGCATAGTCGAGGCCGCCCTGGTACACAGGAGCCCCCGTCGCGGCCGCGGCGCCGGCCGCTCCCCCGACGTGGTCGGGGTGAAAGTGGGTGATGGCGATGCGCTCGACTCCCGCCGAGCCCCACGGGGCGTCGCCCACGCCGAGCCCTGTGTCGAAGAGTGTCCCGTCGACGAGGTAGCAGTGGACGTGCTTCGGCCCGGTCGGGAGCGGAAGCGTCAGGCGGCTGACACCGTCTGCAAGTGATACGAACGTTTGTTCTATCATGTCGGGGAAGTCGTGCCGGTCGAGTATCGCGAAGAGCCCTGCAAGTCGGCCCTGAATTCGGTCAAGGGCATGGGCTTCAAGTGGTCCCTGAATCCGTACATGGGCTGCGTCCACCGCTGCTCGTTCTGCTACGTCCGGCACTTCGAGCATCGCTCGGACCGGCCGTCGGACGACGACTACGGCACCTCGATCCGCGTCAAGACCAACATCGCGGACGTGCTCCGCCGTGAGCTCGGGCGAGCGTCTTGGGCACACGAGAGCGTCGTCGTCGGCGCCGCGACCGACCCGTACCAGCCGGCCGAGGGGCGCTACAAGCTGACGCGCTCGTGCCTCGAGGCACTCCGGGACGCCGCGAACCCGTTCTCGATCATCACCCGCGGTCCGATGATCGTCCGCGACCTCGACGTGCTCGTCGAGGCGGCGCTCCGCGCCGACGTCGCGGTGACCTTCTCGATCCCGACACTGGACGAGAACGTCTGGCGGAAGACCGAGCCGTCGACGGCGCATCCTCGCCAACGCCTGAGGGCGCTCGAGGCGCTCGTCGCGGCAGGCATCAAGGCGAGCGTTGGCATGGCCCCCATCCTCCCCGGGATCTCGGACCGGCCCGAGCAGCTGAGAGAGGTCGTCCGCGCCGCACGGGCCGCCGGTGCGACAGGGATCTGGGCCAACCTGCTCTTTCTTCGTCCGGGGACGCGCGAGCACTTCCTCGCACACCTCGCGGAAGACTGGCCGGAACAGATTCCGCTCTACCAGCGCCTCTATGCCGACAAGGCCTATCTCGGGGCTGACGTCGCCAAGCCCGTGCGCCAGGAGGTCTCGGCGCTGGCGCTGGAGCACCGGATTCGCGACCGGCGCGAGCGGCGGCTCGCACCCCCTCCGGAGCCCGAGCAGCTTTCGCTGTCTGTATAGCCGCATATCATCCGCCCCGGGTGTCCACCCCGACCGAGATCACGTGCCTCATCGTCGACGACCACGAGGTCGTCAGGGAAGGGCTGCGCCTGTCGCTCTCGCGCGCCCCGCACATCCGTGTCATCGGTGAGGCGTCCGACGGGGCGAGCGCGGTCTCGCTGGCCGAACGACGCCGGCCGAACGTCGTGATCATGGACGTCCGCATGCCCGGCATGGACGGGCTCGAGGCGACGAAGGTGCTGACGGAGAAGGTGCCCGATGCCGCCGTGCTCATCTTCACCGCCTACAGCGAGCGCTCGCTGCTCGGCCGCGGGCTCGAATCGGGCGCCAAGGGCTACATCCTCAAAGAGGCGCCGCACCAGACGCTGCTGCGCGCGATCGAGAAGGTGGCATCCGGAGAGGGCTACGTCGACCCTGCGCTGATGCCGGCGTTCCTCACCGGCAAGGACAAGGACGAGATGCTCACCGGGCGCGAGCGCGAGATCCTGCAGCTGCTCGCGGACGGCATGTCGAACCAGGACGTGGCCTCGAAACTGTTCATCAGCCAGGAGACCGTGAAGAGCCACGTCCGCCACATCCTCGCCAAGCTCGAGGCGGACACTCGCACGCAAGCGGTTGCGATTGCGCTTCGCGAAGCGATCATCGACTAGCCCGGCCCGGGCGACCGCGGGCTGCGGCACGGCGTGATCGCGCGTCCCAAGCAGGCGCACCTTCCCGGGAGGGGAGCCTGGGCGAGCCTGCTCGTGCTCGCCTTCTGCGCTGCGGCCGTGCTCACCGGCGTCTCGATCTCCGCGGGCAGCAACGGCCTGACCTTCGCGGGCCTCGCGTTCGCGATCGCGCTCGTCGTAATCGCGGCCGCGTCGCTGGTCGTCACCGAGCGGCGCCGCCATGAGGCGGCGGAGCGCGAGCTGTCGAGCGAGGCCCGCTTTCTCGAGGCGCTCGTCGAGACGATGGGCTCGATCGCCGGCAGCGACGACGTGCTCGAGCGGACCCGCGTGGAGGCAGAGCGGTTGTTCGAAGCCCGCGCGCGCCTGCTCGAGCCCGGCGACAGGCCTCGTCGGGCGCCGGCGGAGAACGCCGTCCTGATCCCGTTGCGGGCACACGACGACGAGCTCGGCGCGCTCCGCCTGACTCGGAGGCGTCCATTCGAGCGCGAAGACGTCGTGCGCGCCACCGTCCTCGCGGACTTCGCCGCGAGGGCGCACGAGAACGCGCGGCTCCTCGACGAGGCCCGCCTGCGCGAGGCCGAGCGCTCGAGGCTGTCCGATCAGCTCTTGACGGCCGAGCAGGACGAACGGCGGCGCCTGGCCAACGAGCTGCACGACGGCGCAGTGCAGTCGCTCTCGGGAGTTGCGCTCCTTCTCGACGCGGGCCTGAACTCGATCGCACAGGGGCGCGAAGACGAGGCGCGCGACATCATCGGGCGCGCCCTCCGCCGTCATCGCGCGACGATCGGGCAGCTGCGAGATCTGTCCTTCAACCTCGAGCCCGTTGTGTTGCGCGACCAGGGCTTCGGCCCCGCAGTTCGCGCGCTCACCGATCAGATCGCGCTCGCGCACCAGGTGCGCGTCGCGCTCGACGTGACGGCGGCCGACCGGCTCGCCGAGAAGACCCAGGCGGCGCTCTACCAGATCATCCGGGAGGCGCTGAACCAGGCGGTCAGGCGCGGGCCGCCGGGCGAGCTGTCCGTGACCATGACCGAGACCGACGACGGCGGCGTCGAGACGGTGATCGCCGATGACGCTCCGGGCGAGCGCAGGCGAGCGAGCCTCGAGGAGCTCGCCGAGCGCGCGCGCACGCTCAACGGCGAGCTCACCTCATTCCAGGGAGACGAAGGCGGCACGACGGTCCGGGTCATCCTCCCGCCCTATGCGAGGTGACGGCGACGGTAGGATCCCGCCGATGCACTTCGGCGGTACGAAATACCTCCTGTTCGTCTGGAGGCCGAGCGGCTACGAGCTCCACGAGCTGGAGGGAGAGCCACCCTCGGTCGGCGCAGTCATCGAGGTCAACGAGGAGCGCCTGCAGGTGACGAAAGTCGCGCCCTCCCCGCTGCCGCACGACACGCGGCCCTGCGCGTACCTCCAGGCCGCCTAGCGGCCCAGCGCAGACTCGGCGGCAATCCGTCCGAAGACGAGGGCGGCCGCGAGCCCGCTCGCGTACCCGCCGGTCGACACCCCTCCCACGTCCGCGCCCGCCGCGAACAGATCTTCAGCGCCGACGACGCGCGCGCGCTCGTCGATCCTGATGCCGCCGATCGTGTGCGTTATGCCCGGCGAAACGCGCACCGCAACGCGCGCATCGGGCGGCACCGTGAACGGGAGCCTCGACGGCTCGATCTTCGTCGTCGCCAAGGCGACGATGTCCGCGACGCGCCGATCGCCGGCGCGCTGCTCGAGAGCCTCGTCGTCGAGGACGTACCACGCGCGTGAGCCCGGCTGGCGCGCGGTCGCCTGGACGAGGTCGTTCTCGGACCACGACACCTCGCGATCGAAGAACACCTCGCCCTGCTCGTTGTACACGCGGGCGAAGCGGCCGTAGAGCTGCGCGAGTGGGACGAACTGCTCCGGGCCGAAGTCGGCGTCCGGCATGTTGCGCCCGTAGAACTCGTCCATGCCCTCGGAAAGCTCTCCGCCGCGCTCCAGCGCTAGCCGCAGCCCGTCGCCGCTGCTCCAGGGGTTCGCGCGCAGGCGAAGCGGCCGGTCGGGCCGGATGTGCTCGGCCAGGAGCGCAGCGTCGCCCTGGAAGCCTCCCGTGGCGAGGATCGTCACCTCGCGGCCGCTCTCCCCCGGGCGAACGTCTCCGGCGGCGCGCACCAGCGCCTCGGTCAGGCCCTCCGGGTCGAAGCGCTTGCCTGCGGTGCGGGGATTGCCCGTATCGTGCCGGACGACCGGGGCGCCGAGCGACTCGAGCCACGCGATCGCCTCGTCGAGCCGCTCCCACACGACGCGCTGGAGCCTCTCGTCGCCCGTCGGGCACTCCGCGCGGAAGTCCTCCCAGTCGCGGAAGCGCCAGACGACGCAGCTGGACAGGAGCATCGACCCACCCGGCCTGTCGCCCTTCTCCAGCACGACGGGCGAGCCGCCGAGCTCGCGGGCGCGCGCGCCGGCCGCGAGCCCGGCCATCCCCGCGCCCGCGATGACTAGGTGAGCGCGAATCCCGGCTTGTGCTCGACGTACTCGATCCGAACGCGCTCCGGGCCCCAGACGAAGACCGCCCGCGTGTTCGCCGCGTCGACGACGTTGTCGACGATGCCCAGCTGCTGCGCTTCCGTGATGTGCTCGTCGACGGAGTCGACGAGCACGGCGAGATGGTTGAGCAGCGGCTTCTCCGGATCCCCGGGCTCGCCGGGATGAAATTCGACGAATGCACCGCCGACCTCGACGCGCGGATGTCCCTCGGCCGACGGCTCCGCGACGTGGAACCCGAGTCGCGCGTACGCGCCCGCGGTGTCCTCCGGCTCCGACGAGTAGACCGCCACGTGGTCGAGGTCGTAGTCGACGTCCGTCGGCGCCTCGACCAGTTTCACCCGGACACCCTCGCCGAGCTCGAGGTCCTCGCCGTGGCCGTTCGGCAAAGCGGCACGCGCACGCTCGACATCCGACACACGCAGGGCGACGTGCTTGAACGCGCCCTGCTCTCGCGGCGGGTCTGCGGCGAAGAGCGTCAGCTTCCCGCGGCGCGCGTCCGACCCGACGAGCGTGAAGGCGTCCTGCTCGTCGATCACGTGCATGCCGACGTGCGCTGTCAGGAAGTCGACGATCGGCTTTCGATCGGCGACCCAGAACGCGACGTGATCCAAGGTCTTCGGATCCACGCCGCCCAGAGTACCTGTGGCCATGGCTCCTACCGCTTGCGCGCGTCCACAGCCCGCTGAAGCTGCTGCTTTGTCATCCGCGAACGGCCGCGGACGTTCATCCGCTTGGCTTCGTTGTACAGCTGCTCCTTCGTCCGTCCTTTCGTCCTGCGGGTACCCGACCGGAGCCCGCCGCGGCGGCCGGAGGAGATGTCCCGCGTCGACGCTCGCGATCCGCTGCTTTTCGTCTCTCCCGCACGGGCGCGCTCCTTGTTCACGGTGCGGGCGGCGATTTCCTTCGCCCGCTTCGGAGAGCGGCCCTGCTCTCGCTCCGATTCCGCGATGTGCTCGTACTGGCGCTCGCGCTTCTTGCTCCATGCTTTCGGCATGTGAAGAACCTCCTCGTCGATTTGAACGAAGGAGCGGGTACCCGTTCGGGCGCTACTTACACACGCGTGGCAGCACCACGCTCGCTCTCGGCGGTTATTCGAGCGGCGGGTTCTGGACGTTGTGCTCGGTCGCGTATTCGTCGGTGAGCTTGTTCACGACGTCGAGCCCTTCACCGTACGCGTAGTTGATCTTCACGAACGGCTCCCACTTGTCCGGGAGCGCGTCCTCGGGGAAGATCGCCTCGACCGGGCACTCCGGTTCGCATGCCCCGCAGTCGATGCATTCCTCCGGATCGATCACGAGGATGCGGTCCGCCTGGTGGATGCAGTCGACCGGGCAGACGTCGACGCAGGAGAGATCCTTGATGTCGATGCAGGGCTCGGCGATGATGTACGTCACTGGCGCTTCACTCTAACCAGGGCGCCAGCCGACCGGCTGCGTCGACCGCATGTCGCATCGGTCACGTTCACTCGGCGGTCGCGATGAGCTCCTCGACGATCTGCGGGGCACGCTCCTGGAGCGCGTTCTTGACGAGCACCTGGTCGAAGCCCGCCTCGTGGGCGCGCCTCAGGCCCGCAGTGTCGCTGTGCCCGCCGAACCCGAGGATCGGGACCTCGGGATACGAGTCGGCGACATCCTGAGGGTCGACCCGGCTGATGTCGGCGATCACGAGCTCCGGCCAGTCGGCGCTGTCGCTGGTCACGAAATGATGACCAGGCAGGAGCGCCTCCAGTTTCCCCCTGAAAAAAACATCGACCCCACAGAGCAGGATCGTGGCCACGGCGCGGAGGGTACAGCCGCAGGCGCCTTCCGTTCAAGCCCCCGGCGATTGCTAGGGTCGCCGGCATGGCGGAGGGGGAGTTCGTCAGCGTCGCTCGTGCCGGGGAGATCGCGCCCGGGACGATCCGCACCGTCGAGGCCGGCGACGAGAAGATCGCGCTCGCACATTGCGCCAGCGGCTTCTACGCGATCCAGAATGCCTGCCTCCATCTCGAAGGGCCGTTGGGCCAGGGCCGGCTCGAGGGGTGCGTGCTCAGCTGCCCGTGGCACGGCTGGCAGTACGACGTACGGACGGGCCAGAACGAGTTCGACCTCGCGATCCAGCTGCGGACGTATGACGTCCAGGTCGAAGACGGTGAGGTCCGCGTCCGCGTTCCGTAGAGGGCTCGAGCTGGTCAAGGCCGGCGAGTACTTCGCCGCCCACGAGGAGCTCGAGGAGGCCTGGCGCTCTGCGCCTCCCGAAGAGCGCGATTTCTACCAGGGGCTCGTGCATGTCGCCGTGGCCTGGTATCAGGCGGGCCGCGGGCGAAGGATCGGCACCGAGCGACAACTGGAGAAGGCGACCCGAAGGCTGCGGCCGTTTGCCCCCGAGCATCGCGGTGTCGACGTCGCGGCACTGGTCGACCAGCTCGTCGAGCTGAGAAAGTGCGGGTCGCTCGACCTGCCGCCGCCCGACCTTCGCACTTCGAATACGCTCGCGGCCCCGTGAGCGACTTCGGGAAGGCAATCGCGTCCGCCTATGCGGTTCAAGGCCTCTCGGTCGAGCTCGGCAAAGGCGTCCTGAACGGGACGCTCGAGCCCGAAGCCGACGTTCGCTTCCCGCTCAAGATGGCCAACAGACACGGCCTGATCGCCGGCGCCACCGGAACCGGGAAGACACGCACGCTCCAGCTCATCGCCGAGCAGCTCTCGGAGCAGGGAGTGCCCGTCTTTGCCGCCGACGTGAAGGGCGACGTCTCGGGCGTGGCGATGCCCGGCGACGCGGCGGGCACCGCAGCCACGCGCGCGGCAGAACTCGGCATGCAGTTCAATCCGACGGGATTCCCGACCGAGTATCTCTCGCTCGGCGGGATCGGCCCAGGCGTGCCGATCCGGGCGACCGTGTCCGAGTTCGGGCCGCAGCTGCTCGCGAAGGTGCTCGAAGCGAACGAGACACAGGAGCAGAGCCTCTCGCTGGTGTTCCGGTATGCCGACACGAAGGGCCTGCCGCTCCTCGACCTCTCGGATCTCCGCGCGCTGCTCACGTTTCTCGACTCGGATCAGGGCAAGGCCGAGCTGACGGGGATCGGCGGCGTCTCCTCACAGACGACCGGCGTCCTGCTGCGCTCCCTCGTCGGGCTCGAGGACGGCGGCGGGACGGAGCTGTTCGGCGAGCCGAAGTTCGACGTCAACGACCTGCTCCGGACCGCGCCGGACGGGCGAGGCGTGATCTCCTGCCTCGAGCTGCCGGCCGTGCAGGACAAGCCGAAGCTCTTCTCGACGGCGCTCATGTGGCTACTCGCCGAGCTGTTCGAGGCGCTGCCCGAGGTCGGGGATCTCGAGAAGCCCAAGCTCGTGTTCTTCTTCGACGAGGCGCACCTGCTCTTCGACGCGGCGACGAAGGCGTTCCTCGACTCGGTGACCCAGACCGTACGGCTGATCCGGTCGAAGGGCGTCGGCGTGTTCTTCATCACACAGACGCCGAAGGACATCCACGAGGACGTCCTCGCCCAGCTCGGCAACCGCGTCCAGCATGCGCTCCGCGCCTTCACCCCCGACGACGAGAAGGCGCTGCGCGCGACCGTCCGCACGTTCCCCAAGTCGGACTACTACAAACTGGAGGAGCTGCTCACCCAGCTCGGGACCGGTGAAGCGGCGGTCACGATCCTCTCGGAGAGCGGCGTCCCCACTCCCGTGGTCGACACGAAGCTGTGCGCGCCGCGTTCACGCATGGCGGCGGTCGACAATGTCGCGCCGCGGCCGCGGCGTCGCCGTTGGCCGCGAAGTACGCGACGCGCGTCGACAACCAGAGCGCGCGCGAGATGCTCGCGGCTCGCGTCGCGACACCTACACCCACCGCAGCCGACAAGCCGCCGCTCGTGACCGAGGAGCACCGGAAGGCGGCGAAGGCGTCAGCGGGAGGCGCCGGCGCGATCGGCGACTTCCTCGGCTCCCGAGAAGGAAAGACGCTGCAGCGGGAAGTGATCCGAGGCGTCTTCGGCCTTCTGCGCACGCGTCTCTAGAGCGAGCCGAGCCCGATCAGGTCGAGTGCCCGGTTGACCGCGACGCGCAGCCACCAGTCGCGGTCGAAGAAAAGCAGCAGGCCAAGGGCGACGAGGACGGTGCCGCTCACCCGCTGGATCAGAAGGTAGTGATCGCGTAGCCACCGGAACACCGTCATCGTCCGCGTGAAGGCGATTCCGGCGAGCAGGAACGCGGCGCCGAGCCCGGCCGAATAGGCGACGAGCAGAATCGAGCCGCGGACGACGGTACGGGAGTCGGCCGCCAGCACCAGGATTCCCGCGAGCACAGTCCCGATGCACGGGGCCGCGCAGACCGCGAACGCGCCGCCGAGCAGCATGCTGGAGCCGTGACGCCGTGCTCCCATGAGGAGGCCGGGCGCGACGACCCGCTCGGGCCAAGGGAGCAACCCCATGAAGACAAGTCCGAGCACGATCAGCACGAAGCCGGCGATCTCCAGCTGACGGGCCGGGCTGACGACGCCTCCGATCGCGGCGGCCGCGGCCCCGAGGAGGACGAAGACGATCGTGAAGCCGAGTATGAAGGGCAGGCTCGCGAGCACGACCCGGCGGGCCGCTCGCGGCTGGCCGAGGCGGGACGGATCCACCGCCGATACCGCGGACAGGTAGCCGGGCACGAGCGGCAGAACGCACGGCGTGACGACCGACAAGAGCCCGGCCGCGAACGCAACGGGGATCTTCGCCAGCACCTAGTCGAACCTCGCCAGCTCATCGTCGAGGCGCCGTTCCAGCGCCCGGTCGAGCCCGGGATCGGGGGGCTCCGGCTCATGCGCGCGCGACCAGCGCCAGGCACCCGCACCGACGACCACCGCTGCCGTGACGATGCCGGCGATCGGCAGCCACCAAGCGAGCAGGCCGAACCCCTTCTTCCGAGGCGCGGCGAGAATCGCATCACCGTATTCGGCGACGAGCGTGTTCTCGATCTCCGTTCTCGTGTCGCCGGCTGCGATTCGCCTCGCGATCAGCCGCTTGATCTGCTCGGCGGCAGGGGAGTTGGACTGGTCGAGGGTGGTCCCGCAGACGGGACACATCACGTCGCCCTCGAGCTCCGAGAGCGTCGGGTGCTTCTCGCTAGCGCCTGCGACGGGTACCGCGACGAGCGCGGCCACGAGCATGACGATCCACCTACTCACGAGGCCGCGATCAGCCGGAGGTAGCGCGGCAAATCCTCTTCGGCCTGGAGCTCGCCGACGACCTTGCCGCGGCGATCGACGAAGAAGATCCTCGGAATCGGCGTCCCTCCCCACTTCGCCAGCACTGCGCCGTTGCCGTCGTGGACGCTGGGATACGTGATGCCGTGCGTGTGCTGCCAGCGGCGGGCGTCGCCGGAGAAGTCCTTCGTGTCGACGCCGAGAAAAGAGACCCTGTCCCCGTACACTCTGCGTGCGGCTTCGAGCCGTTTCGACTCGTGGATGCACGGCACGCACCACGAGGCCCAGAAGTCGAGCACGATCGGCCGCTTGCCGAGGAGCGACGCGAGATCGAACCGGCCGCGACCGTCGAGTCGTGCGAGATCGAACGTGGGCGCCGACGGGTGACCGCCGGAGGCAAGCGCCTGCGAGATGCCCTTGTTGCCGTCATGGGCGACGCGCCAGACGAGGAGCGCGAGGAGGCCCACGACCAGTGCGACCGCGATCGCCTGCGCCGTGAGCCGGGCCGATCGCGCCATCAGGCGGAGACGATGAAGACCGGGGTGCCGACCACGACGTGATTGAACAGCCACTCGGCCTCGGGGATGTGCATGCGGATGCACCCGTGGGAGACCGAGTAGCCGATCGAAGAGTCGGACGGCGTGCCGTGGATGCCGACCCCGGGCGCGGAGAGGCCCATCCACCGCGTCCCGAGCGGATTGTTGGGGCCGGGCGGGACCGGGCTCTCCCCTGCTGCCCACGGCGAGCTCGGTGGGTACCACCATGGATTCCGCCACTTGACGACGACGGAGAACCGCCCGAGCGGAGTCGGGTACCTGCTCTGGCCGGTCGCGACCGCGAAGGCTCTGCGGTACCGCGTGCCCTGATAGAGGAAGAGACGGTTCGAGCCGCGCCGGATGACGATGACCGGGCCGAAGGCGGACCGGGTGACCTTCGGGTGGACGCGCTTCTGGACGAGGTCGATCCCCTCCCGCTGCCCAGAGTAGAGCGCTGCAAGGAGGTCGCGCGCCGCGCCGCGCTGGTCGAGCTTGACCCCGTCTCGCTCCCTGGACAGCCAGGGACGCAGGTGACGCAGGTACAGCTTGGCGTCGACGGCAGCGCGGTCGTAGCGCTGTCCGAGCTTCGCGACGAACGCGACGATCGTCGCGCCGGGCGCGTTGACGCCGAGCGGGACGGTGGTGCTCGGCGCGGCGGCGAGCGCGCGCTCGATCGCTTTGTCGATCGCGGGCACCGCGCCGAGGACGTCGGGGGCAACGGAGATCGTCGTCGTCCCGAGCGTCAACTGGAGTGGAACGGCAAAGGCCTGCTGCACGACGCCGGTCGCCTGCTCGGGAGTCATGCCTCCGACCGAGGTCGCGCCGATCGTCACGCCCTCGGCGATCGTCGTGGGGGAGTCCGCCGAGGCGTGGGCGCTCGGAAACGCCGCCGCCACGACGGCCGCCAGGGCGAGCGAAAGCAAGGGAGCGAAGCGCCTCAAGGAGTCAATATCGTAAAGATCCGGGGATCGTTCGTGATGATCCCGTCCGCCCCGGCGGCGACGAGGGCACGCGCGAGATGGGGGTCGTCGACTGTCCAGACGTAGACCGCTGCGCCCACCTCGTGCGCGCGTGCGATTGCGGACGGCGAGGCGACCGAGTGATGGAGCGTCGCGGCCTGGGCGCGCGCGCTCGACAGCAGCGAGGGCAGGCGACGCGGGAGCGAGGCTCCGAACGACGCGAGCGCGGCACGGACGACCGGTGCGAGCGGTCCCCTCTTCGAGATCCCGAATCGGTCCCGGGGAAGTGTGTAGGAGCGGGCGAGATCCGGCTCGACCTCCGCGACGCGCCGCAGCGCCTGGGCGTCGAAGCCGCTGACCCAGGAGCGGTCGAGGACGTCGTGGCGGCGTAGGGCTTCCACCACCCGCTCCTCGATTCCGCGCCGTTTCAGGTCGAGCTGCAGCCCGGTCAGGGGCAGCCGGTCCGCGCAGAACGCGAGCGCGTCGTCGAGAGTCGGCAGCGCCGGCGCAACCCGCCTGAGCGCCTCGAGGGCCAGCCCTCGGACGCGACCGCGCGCGGCCCCGTGACTGACCTCGCTGAGGTTGTTCGAGTGCGCGAGCACGAGTGAGCCGTCGGCGAGGTCGAAGACGTCGAACTCCAACATGTCGCAGCCGAGCTCGACCGCGAGCTCGAGCGCTGCGAGCGTGTTCTCGGGAGCGAGGGCCGAGGCGCCCCTGTGGCCGACCCGGGCGAACCGCCCAGCCGGCCGCCGAAGCTCGATCAAATCAGCCCGTCCGCTTCAGTACGACGAGCGCGCGATCGTCGTCGAGCTCGCCCTGCGCGTAGGCGCGGCAGTCCTCGAGCACCTGGGCGGCGAGGGCGGGCGCCGAGAGGTCGCGCCGGGCCGCCAACACCGAGTCGAGCCGCTCGAATCCGTAGAGCTCGCCGCTGCGCCGCGCCTCGAGGACGCCGTCCGTGCACAGGACGACCGCCCCTCCGGCCTCGACCTGCGCACGGACTTCCGCGTACTGCTGGCCGGGCTCGATTCCGAGCACGAGGCCTCTGGTCTCCAGCCCCGTCACGGTCCCGTCCGCGCCGATCAGGCGTGGCGACGGATGTCCGCCACCGGCGACGGTCAGATGCCCGGAGGCGTCGATGACCAGATAGACCATCGTGATGAACTTGCCCGGGGCAATCTCACCGACGATGACGTCGTTCGCGAAGCGCAGGAATTCGCCGGGCTCGGGATGCTCGCGCGCGAGCGACCGGAAGACGAACTTGGCCATGGCCATGTCGGCCGCCGCCTCGATGCCGTGACCCGTGACGTCGCCGAGCGTCACCGCTAGCCGGCCGTCGCCGAGCTCGAGGAAGTCGTAGAGGTCGCCGCCGACCTCGACTCGTGCCGAGGACTCGTAGGCGACACCGAGCTCGAAGCCTGCGAGCTCCGGCAGCGAACGCGGCAGGAGCGAGTGCTGCATCGTGTCCGCAAACCGCTTCTGCTGCTGGTAGAGACGTGCGTTGTCGATCGCGAGCGCGGCCTGGCCGGCGATCGCCGCCGCCTGCTCGATCGTCTCGTCCGTTACCGGCACGTCGGGCCGCACGGACACGATCGACAGCGAGGCGATCACCTCGGCGGTGGTGGCAATCGGCACCGCGGCGCCCGTCCAGCCGCGCTCGAGGAAAGGAACCAGGGCGGTGGCGGGTGGGCCGATCTCGTCCATGCCCTCAGCGGAAAGGGCGAACGACTCGCGGAGCCTGAACAACCGCTGGATCGAGCGCGCGCCGAACGGCTGCGGCTTGAGGAGCATCGTGCGGACAGCCTCGTCGAGCCTCGCGTCGGCGACGTGGAGCGCACAGGGCACGAGCACCTCCCGGCGCTCGTCGGGCATGCGGATCAACGCGATGTCGACGTCCAGGGTCTCGGCCGCAGTCTTTGCGACCGCGTCGAGCGTGGCGTCGAGCGAGAGACTCTGTGCGAAGGACCGGGAGATCTCGTGGAGGGCGGCGCTGCGCTTCGAGGCGGCACGTTCCGCCTCGAGCGCGCGGACGCGCTCCTCGCCGAGCCGTTTCGCATGCTCGTGCAGCTGCGCGTTCTGGACCGCAACGGCCAACTGCCCCGCCAGGGCGAGGAGCAGGGCCGACTCGTCCTCGGTCAGCACCCGGTCCGCATGAGGAAAGAGGCAAAGGAGTCCGACGACGTCCTCGTGGGCAAGGAGCGGCAAGGCAATCGCTGCTGCGATGCCCGCCTCGGCCGCGGCCTCAGCGGCGCCGCCGAGCCTCGCGTCCTTCGCGACGTCGTGGACATGGAGGAAGCCGCGCGAGCGGAAGCGCCCGAGCATGAGCTCGAGCAAACGCTCGGCGACCCGCACGTGTGGGCCCGTGAGCCCGACGACGGCTGCGGCGTCGAGCACACCGGCCTCGCCGAGCAGGTAGACCGCCAGGCGGTCAACGCCGAAGAGCTGCGACACCCGTTCGACGGCCGTCTCGAGCGTGTGCGAGAGGGAGAGCTGCGAGATCGCCTGGCCGACGACCCCGAGGAGCGCGCGCGTACGTTCGAGCTCGAGCGTGACGGCCCGTGCGGTCTGCCCAAGGCGGAGGGCGGTCGCGGCCCGGACTCCGAACGTCGACAACGCTGCGAGGCCCACCGCCGTCGGGTCGTCCTCGAACAGCAGCTGGAGCGCACCGGCCGGAGGCTGACCGAGCTGCAACGTCGCCGACACGGTCGGCTCGCCGGGCGCCGCGCTCTCGAGGTTGTCGAGCGCCACCGCGCGCCGGCCCTCGAGCGCACGCTCCACGACCGAGCTCGCCCTCGCCGCAAGGTCTCTCCCGAGCTCGAGCCCGTAGGAAGCGCCGAGCTCGAGGACGTCGCCGTTTCGCCACCAGAGAAGGCTCGCCGCGGCGCCTGTCGCTTCGACCGCGAGGCGCACGACATGCTCGGGAGTCCGGGACTCGTCGGCGCCGGCGGCGAGCGCGTCACCCGCGACGTCGAGGACGACCTCGGCGTCCGGCCCCTCAGCGCGCCCCGGCTCGCCGAAGGCCCGGATCGCGAGCGCCGCCTGCCCGGCCGCGAGGCGCGCCATTCGCCGCTCGTCCTCGTCGAACGGAGTGCCGGACCGCATGATCTCGAGGCTTCCCCCCAGGCGGCCGTCCACATGCACCGGGAGCATCACGACGAACCTTGCGTCTACGCGCGCCGCGGCGCGGCGGACCGCCTCGGGGAGGCGATCCGGGTCGGATTCCTCTGCCTCGGGCACGAGCTCGAGCGCCACACGCGAGCCTTCGAGCTCGGCGGCGATCGCCGGCGAGGCGGCCGCGACCGCTGCCGCGTCGAGGCGTCGGCGTCTTCCGTCCGTGACTCGGGCAACCACGGCATCCGCGCCGGCAGCTCGTGCGAGGGCGTCGACCAGCGTCTGCATGGCCTCGGGCAGGCTCGAAGCCAGGGCCAGCCCGAGCGCGGACTCGGCGAGGGAGTCGAGGCCGTTCGACCGGGCACCCGCTTCGCGCTGGCGTGATTGCGCCGCCATGGGCACGCCAAGGTAGCTGGGAATCCGGGCGAGAGGCAGACGACGGCCTTAGAATCCGGCGGGTGGCCCAGCCCGCCAGACGCACGACGCCGGCTCCTGCCCAGGAGCCGCCCCTGGATCCCGGCGCGGTCGATCGCGCCTATCACTATCACCGTGCACGTCGGAACGCCCGCAGCCGGCGCCGGCGTGAGCGCACGCACGCGCGGCTCCGCTTCTTCCTCACGTTCGCGGTCCTGCTCGGGCTCGCAATCTTCTTGATGCTGACCCTCTGGCACGAGGTCCAGAAGGTCTTCGGCCTCTGAGCGCTCTCGGCGGCCTGCCCCGAGCTATGCGTCTAGAGCTTCGTCGCGGTCGAGCGAGTGAAGGGGCTCCAGTCGGCTCGCTCCCACGACCGCCCGCCGCACGACGGACAAGCGGGCAGGGACGACACGATCGCCAGGCCGTGCCCGCAGTCCGAGCAGTGGAACTCTCCCTTGACAGCCTGCCCTGTTACCCAGAACTCGACGAAATCCTCCGTGACGGCTTCGGAGTTCTCGATCTCGTGCATCATCCCGACCCCCTAGAGTAATCCTGCGAAGTCGCCCCTAGACTGCCAGTTTCTCCCGCTGCGTGCAGACACCTGATCCCCATCCCGCGAGCCGGCCCGAGGAAGACAGCTGGACGTCCCCGAGGCCTCGTCCCGCTCGCCCGCTCGAAAACGTCTGGGCCTGGGGCGAGCGCCTCACCTGGGTCTCCGGGCTCGTCCTGGCGCTATCCGCGTTCACCGGCTGGTACGTCGGCTCCGGACAGGGCCCGACGACGAGCGTGATCGGCTGGCACACCGGCGCCCTCGGCAAGCTCGTCTTCTTCATCGGCCTGGCGGTGCTCGCGCTCGTCGCCCTGCGTGAGTCCGGAATCGACCTGCCGGCGACGATCCCGGAGAGCCTGGTCGTGATCGCGCTTGGCGCGCTCTCGACCATCTTCGTGCTCATACGGCTGATCGACGTCCCGGAGGAATTCTTCGGGTGGCGCGGGCGAGGCATCGGCATCTTCATCAGCCTCTTCGCCTCACTGGCGGTCATAGCCGCCGGCCTCCTGCGGGCCGGCGAAGAGCTCTAGGACCGAGCAGCCCGCCGGGCGTGGCCGGCCAAGAACCCTGCCGATGCGACCGCGACGAGCATGCCCAGGATGGCGCCACCCGGGATGTCCAGCGGGTAGTGCACGCCGACGTACACACGCGAGAACGCGATCGCCGCCGCCAGTAGCCCGAGCGGCACCCGTAGCATCGGAAACGCGAGCGACAGTACGGTTGCCGCCGCGAAACTCGTCGCGGCGTGCCCCGAGGGGAACGACCCGTCGTGGGGCGTCCGCACGAGCGGTTCGGGCTCCGGGTAGCGGAGGAATGGCCGGGGCCGGTCGGCCAACACCTTCAGGCCGGCGGCAAGGGCGTCCGACAGGCCGATCACGACCAGGGTGAGAGCCAGTGTGCCCCAGCGGCGGTAGACGAACGCCGCGACGAGCGCGATGACGATCCAGACCAGCCCGAAGCGACCCGCGTACGACAGCGCCTCGAAGACCGGGTCGAGCCACCCGGCGCGGTGGTGCACCACCCAGCGCTCGAGAGATCTGTCGGCGGAGATCAGACCGGAACGATCTGCTTCGTCTGGTCGATCAGCGCCCGTAGATCGAACGGCTTCCCGACGAAGCCTTGCGCGCCCCGCTCTTCCGCCTCGCTTCCGGCGTCGAGCTGGCCGCTGAACATGACGACGGGAATCGAGCCCACACCGTGCCGCTCCTGGACCCGCTGGAGCATCTCCCAGCCGTCGACCTGGGGCATCATCACGTCGAGGAGGATGAGATCGGGAGCCTCGTCCTCCAGCGCGGCGAGCCCGTCCTCGGCGTTGCCGGCCTCGCGAACCGAGTACCCCTCGAGCTCGAGATTGATGCGGACGACCTCGCGAACCTGAGAGTCGTCGTCGACGACCAGGACGAGCGGGCCGCGCGCCGGCTTGCCGGGCCCCGAACGCTCGAGGAACGCCTCGAGGTCACCGAGCTTGTAGCGGCGGTGCCCTCCGGGCGTATAGAAGGCGGGCACACGGCCGAGGTCGGACCACTTCCGGATCGTGCTCTGCGCCACCCCGAGGAACTTTGCCGCCTGGCCCAGGGTCAGCCAGTCGCTCTCGCCGCCCGGAGTCGAACGCCGGACCTCGGGCTCGTCGGACGCCATCGTCCCGCAAATCTACCCAAATATGCGCCTTCTTGACAGTCAAGCTTACGGAGTCACCGTCGAATCGGGGCTTCCGGTCGTCGGCAGGCGGAGCGTCCGTTCCTGTGTGATCGTCTGTCCCGGCTTCGGATTGTCGTGGAGAGCCTGGCCCAGGGCGACCCCGAGCCCGAAGACGAGGAGCGCGATCGCAACCCTGGCCCCCCACCGCGTCAACTCCTGGCGACGCCGGCGCTTGCGGCGCTCGAGCCGCTCGACGGGGCTCGGTGTCACGGGCTGTAGTCGACCGCGCCGCGCTGATACAGATGGAAGGCCGCGTCCTCGACCAGCGTGAGCGTGCGCGGCCAGCCCGGCGTTGCCGCGTGCTCGGAAACGACGTGCCGGGCCCAGGCGTCCGCCCGGTCGTACGCCTCGGCGAGCTCTTCGAGCGTGAAGGTCTGGCCGATGCGCCGCCGCAGCTCGTCTGTGACGACCTCGAGCTGACGCCGAAGACGCTCGGCGGCGACGGGATCACGCAGGGCCGCCTCGAAGCGGCGGTACCCCTCCTCCCACTCTCGCCTGACGGCTTCGGTCACGATCGCCACGGGCGCGGCAGGATAGCGGCTTCGTCTCAGCGAGAACAGCAGGCGGCCGGCCAGAGCGGCTCGAGCTCGACGAGAACGCGTTCGCCGAGCTCGTATCCCGGCCGCGCCAGGGCGAACGCGACATGAGCGTGCAGGCACTTGAGGCCCGCCGCGCCGGGCCGGGCGCCTCCGATGCCGAGGTCGAGGTCGGGCCGGATCGCGCGCTGCTTCGCCTGCGCGTTCTCCAAGCTCGCCGCGAGCTCCGGGTCCACGGCGGCCAGCTTCGACCAGCGCTCGACTCCTCCCGCCGCCTCGAGCCGCGACACCGCCCTGACGAGCCGGGGGCAGGTGAGCCAGTAGGTGGTGGGAAAAGGAGAGCCGGTGTCGTCGTAAGCGTTCTGCTCGGTCACCGCCGGCAGGCCGAACGGGCAGCGGACGGCTACGCGGCGGAACGCTCGGGGAGGGCGGCCCAGCTGGCGCTCGACGACGGCGAGGTCACTTTCCATTCCGGTCGATCGTAGTCCGCGCTTTCTCCCAGGCTGCGATGCCCTTGACGATGAAGAGGTGCTCGCCGGGGCGGATGTACCCGAGCCGCCGCGCCTCCCGAGTGAGCGCGTCGACGCCGGTCGACGCCTGGAGTCGCTGGGCGAGCGCCCGCCGCTCGGCCGCCAGCTGCTCCACTTCGTGCCGCCGCGAGGAGAGCTCCTGGCGCGCAGACATCCAGCTGCGGAGCGGGTGGTAATAGGCGTACCCGATCAGCACGACCGCCGCGACGGCGAGCCATCGCTTCGCGAGCGTCGACCTGGGTGGGCGGCGGGAACGGGCCATGCGCCCCAATTTCCCTGGACGCGCCCGCCGTCCTTCCTTGCCGTCAGACGATGTCGACCTTGATCACGTTCGTCGAGCCGGGAATGTTCACCGCGGTGCCGGCCGTGATGACGACCGTGTCGCCGGCCGCGACCAGCCCGACTTCACGGGCCGCCTCGATGGAGCGGTTCCAGAGGTCCTCGACGTCCTGGCACTCGGGGATCCAGATCGGCGTCACGCCCCACTCGATCGCCATCTGGTGCACCGACCAGCCCTTGTGCGTCAGCGCTGCAATCGGGCGCCGCGGGCGCAGGCGGGAGACCGCCGACGCGGTGCGCCCCGTGAACGTCGGGACCAGGATCGCGGCCGCGCCGAGAGCCTCGGCCAGGTCGCAGGCCGCGTTCGACATCGCGTTGCCGATCGTCGGGTGCTCGGTTGCGTTGGGCAGCTCGTGGCGGTAGTCGAGGCTCGGCTCGACCGCGCGTGCGATGCGGTCCATCGTCTGGACGGCCTCAACGGGGTACTCACCGACAGCGGTCTCGCCGGAGAGCATGACGGCCGAGGTCCCGTCGAGGATCGCGTTCGCCACGTCGCTCGCCTCCGCGCGCGTCGGCTCGGGATGTTGGATCATCGACTCGAGCATCTGCGTGGCCGTGATCACGGGCTTCCCCCGCTCGAGCGCCTTGAGGATGATCCGTTTTTGCACGAGCGGGACGACTGCGGCCCCGATCTCCACGCCGAGGTCGCCGCGCGCGACCATCACGGCGTCCGCCTCGGCCAGGATGTCGTCGAGGGCGTCGACCGCCTCTGACTTCTCGATCTTCGCGATCACGTGAAGATTCGACTTCTCCTGCTCCAGCAGCGCCTTGAGGTCACGGACGTCGGCCGCGGAGCGGACGAACGAGAGCGCGACGAAGTCGCAGCCGAGCCCGAGCGCGAACTCGAGGTCGTCCAGGTCCTTGCGAGTGAGAGAGGGGATGGGAATCGGGACGCCCGGGAGGTTCACTCCCTTGTGCGACGTGACGGAGCCGCCGACGACCACACCGCAGCGCGCACGCCCCGACTCGACCTCCTCGATTCGCAGCCGAATCATCCCGTCGTCGATCAGCACCTCGTGGCCCGGCTGCCAGACCTCGCCGATCGCTGCGGGCGCGATCGGCAGCTCTCCGTTGCGTGCGCCGTCGTCACCCACGACGACCACGACCTCCTCGCCCTGTCTCAGGGCTAGGGGCGCCTCGAGCACGCCGACCCTGAACTTGGGGCCCTGCAGGTCGGCGATGAGCGCCAGCGGCCGGCCGACTTCCTCCTCGACGTCGCGTAAGAGCTGCGCGCGGGCAGCGTGCTGCTCGTGGCTTCCGTGCGAGAGGTTCAGACGGGCCGCGTCCATGCCCGCATCGACGAGCCCGCGCACGAGCTCGGGGGTGGCGGACGCGGGCCCCACGGTCGCGACGATCTTGGTGCGGCGCGGCGGCTGGGCGGCCATGTGCTCAGAGTAGCGGCGCGGTACGTCAGTACTCGCCGCTCACGCGTCCGTCAGCGAGGGAAACGCGGGAACGCCTGCCAGCCCGGGTAGACGGCCGCGTCGCCGAGCTCCTCTTCGATTCGCAGCAGCTGGTTGTACTTCGCGACGCGGTCGGTTCGCGACGGGGCTCCCGTCTTGATCTGGCCGACGCCGGTCGCGACCGCCAAGTCTGCGATCGTGGTGTCTTCCGTCTCGCCCGACCGATGCGAGATCACGCAGGCGTAGCCGTTCGAACGCGCGAGCGCGATCGCGTCGAGCGTCTCGGTAAGCGTGCCGATCTGGTTGACCTTGAGGAGGATGGCGTTGGCGACGCCCTCTTCGATCCCCCGCCGCAGGCGATCGACGTTCGTGACGAACAGGTCGTCGCCGACGAGCTGCAGCCGATCGCCGAGCCGCTCGGTCATCGCCTTCCACTCCCCCCATTCGTCCTCGGCGAGGCCGTCCTCGATCGAGACGACCGGGAAATCGTCGGCGAGCGACGCGTAGAGGTCGACCAGCTCGCCGGCGCCGAGGACGCTACCCGCGCGGTCGAGGTGGTACGCCCCTTCGCGGAAGAGCTCGGTCGAGGCGGGGTCGAGCGCGAGCGCCACCCGCTCCCGATGTCCAGCTCGTTCGGCAGCCTCGAGGACGGCCTCGACCGCGTCCCGCGTCGAGCCCAGCTCCGGCGCGAAGCCGCCTTCGTCTCCGACCCCTGTCGAGAGACCGCGCTCGTGGAGGACGTCCTTCAACGCGTGGAACGTCTCCGCCCCGATTCGGAGCGCGTCGGCGAACGAGTCGGCGCCCACCGGGACGAGCATGAACTCCTGCAGGTCGAGGGAGTTCTGCGCGTGGGCCCCGCCGTTGACGACGTTCATCATCGGCACCGGCAGGACGTTCGCGTCGGCACCCCCGACCCAGCGGAACAGGCTGACGCCGGCGTTCGCCGCGGCGGCCTTCGCGGCCGCGAGCGAGACGCCGAGGACGGCGTTGGCGCCGAGGCGCGATTTGTTCTCGGTTCCGTCCAGCTCGATCAGGGCGGCATCGAGCGCCCTCTGGTCGTCGGCGTCGAGCCCCTTCACCGCCGCCGCGATCTCCGCGTCCACGTTCCGCACGGCGATGAGGACGCTCTTGCCGCGGTAGAGGTGGGCGTCGTGGTCGCGGAGCTCGACCGCCTCGAACTTCCCGGTCGACGCGCCCGAAGGAACGGCTGCGCGGCCGACCGCGCCGGACTCCAGTCCGACGTCGACCTCGACCGTCGGGTTCCCGCGCGAGTCGAGAATCTGCCGCGCGTGCACGCGCGTGATCGCTGCGCTCATTCCAGCTCCTCCTTGGCCCGGTCGAAATAGCGGTCCTGCTCGGCCAGCGCGAGCCCCGCGAAGTCCTTTCCCTCGTCGCCTGCGTTCTTCTCCGCCAGCTCGACGCGCGCGACGAAACGGCGCGTCGTCGTCCGGAGGGCGAGCTCGGGATCGACGTTCAGCCGGCGGGCGACGTTCACGGCGGCGAACAGCACGTCACCGAGCTCTTCGAAGACATGAGGGTGCGGCTCGGTCTCGGGTGCAGGCTCGCCGGCGCCGGCCAATGCGTCGTTCAACTCTCGCAGCTCGTCGTCGAGATCTGCGAGCGCGCCGGCCGCGTCCGGATACTCGAAGTTGACGGCGGCGGCGCGTCGCTGCACCTTCCGTGCGTAGAGCAACGCAGGGAGCGATTCCGGCACGTCGTGGAAGATGCCGGTGCGGCCCTCGTCGGTGCGTTTGATCTCCTCCCAGCGCTCACGCACCCTGCCGGCAGTCCGGGCTTCCGCGTCGCCGAAGACATGTGGATGCCGGCGCACGAGCTTTTCGTGCGTGCGCCGAGCGACCGCCTCCAGGTCGTCACCGCCACGCTCGGCGAGGAGGAGAGCCAGGAAGTAGACCTGGAACAGGAGGTCGCCGAGCTCGTCCGCGAGCTTGGCGTCGTCGCGCCCGACGGCCGCGTCTGCGACCTCGTACGCCTCCTCGACGGTGTGCGGCACGATCGTCCGCTCCGTCTGCTCGCGGTCCCACGGGCAATCGCGGCGGAGCCGCTCGGTCAGTTCCTGAAGGTCCTCGAGCGTCTGCCCGAGCGTCACTGACTCGTCGTCGTGCCCGTGCTCAGACAGGGGTCAGGGTTCGGCGCGAAGCCGACCTGATATTTGATCCGGGACTTGCAGTAGCGGTTCTTCGTGTCCTCGACCCACTTGGTCATCGCGTCGCGCTTCCTCTGGTCCTCGAGCTGCTGCCGGATCGACTGCACGACCTTGCTGAGCGGTGTCTTCTGCGCCGGCTTGATCGCGGAGAGCGCCTGAATGATATGGAAGCCGTACTGCGTCTTCACGGGGTGCGAGAGCTCACCGTTCTTCAGCGCGAAGGCCGTCTTGTCGAACGCGGCGACCGTCTGGCCCTTGGAGATCGTGAGCTTGCCTCCGTTCGAAGCCGAGCCGGGATCCTTTGAATACTTCTTCGCCAGTTTCCCGAAATCGGCGCCGGACTTGAGCTGCGCGTAGAGCTGGTTGGCGAGCGCCTTCGTCTGCACGAGGATGTGTCGCACATCCCGGCTCTCGGGCTGCTGGTACTGAGTCTTGTGCGTGTCGTAGTACGCCTGGATCTCCTTCTGGGAGACCTTCACGTTCGAGGTCACCTTCTTGAAGAGCTCCTCCGAGATCAGCTGCGCACGCACTTCTTGCTTCGCCTGGTCCTCCGAGAGCCCCTGCTGCTGGAGCGTCTTCTTGTACTTCGCGTCGCTGCCACCGTAGAACTGCTTCTTCAGCTGATCGATGCGCGCGTTGACCTTCTGGTCCGTGATCTTGATGCCGAGGTCGGCAGCCTCCTGCTCGAACTCCGCGCGCTGGATGAGGAAGGTGATCGCCTGGCCCTTGAGCTGCTCGTACTCCGCCGTGCCCGCCTTCGGGAAGGGGCGCTTCTGGGCGTCGTAGCTCTTCTTCGCGCGCGCCATCAGCAAGGCGAACTGTTCCTTCGTGATCTGCTGCGATCCGGCGACGGCGACGTCGCCGGAACTCAGGGATGCAGGCTTGGCACCACCACAGCCGGCGGCGACGAGTGCGAGCGCGACGAGCGCGAGGAAAGCGAGTCGTTTCATGGAAAAAGCGCCATTAGCAGCGGAATCTTCACGCTGCCCGGCGCGCGGCCAGTATAGCATCGACGAGCCGGAGCGCCTGCGGAAAGCCGTCCTCGCGCAGGCTCACCTCGTGGTTCGCCGTCGTGTAGACCGCTGTGTCGACCCGGCGCCGAAGATCGCGCAGCTCCTCCGAGCCGAGCACCATCCGCCCCACGCTCATCTTCCCGCCGCGGAAGACGAGGTAGTCGGCGCCGACGACGGCGAGCTTCAGCTTCGCCTCCTGGATCAGGAACAGGTTCGCGACGGGCTCCGGGAGCGGGCCGTACCGGTCCTCCGTCGCCGCCTGGAGCTCGCGCAGCTCGTCGTCGGACTCGGACAGCGCCAGCCTCCGGTGCAGGTCGATCTTCAGGGCCTCGGAAGCGATGTAGTCGACGGGCACGTAGGCATCGACGCGCGCGTCGACACGCACCGGCCGCGCGACGACACGGCGCTCGCCGGAAAGCTCTGCGACCGCCTCGGCGAGGAGCTCGACGTAGAGCTCGAAGCCGAGCGCCGCAACGTGGCCCGACTGCTCGTCGCCGAGCAGGTTGCCCGCGCCTCTGATCTCGAGGTCGCGCATAGCGATCGCGAACCCGGCACCGAGCTCCGTGTGATCTGCGAGCGTTGCGAGCCTGGCGCGAGCCTCCGGGGTGAGCTCCGACATGTCGGGATAGAAGAGATACGCGTGCGCCGTCACATCGGATCGCCCGACGCGTCCGCGGATCTGGTAGAGCTGCGACAGGCCGAGCTGATCCGCGCGCTCGACGATCAGTGTGTTCGCCTGGGGAATGTCGAGGCCCGACTCGATGATCGTCGTCGAGACGAGCACGTCCGCATCCCCGCGCAGGAAGGAGTGCATCTTCTCCTCGAGCTCGCGCTCTCGCATCTGGCCGTGGGCGACGAGGAAGCGGAGGTTCGGCGCGAGCTGCTCGAGCTTCTGCGCTGCCTCGTCGATCGTTTCGACCCGGTTGTGCAGATAGAACGCCTGGCCGTCGCGCTCGACCTCGCGCTCGAGCGCGAGCTTGATCACATCCTCGTCGTACTCGCCGACGGTTGTCCGAATCGGGCGTCGCCCTTCCGGGGGCGTCTCGATGATCGAGATGTCGCGGAGGCCGGAGAGGGACATGTGCAGCGTCCGGGGGATCGGAGTCGCGCTGAGCGTCAGCACGTCGACCTCGAGGCGAAGCGCGCGGAGGAGCTCCTTCTGGGCGACGCCGAAGCGCTGCTCCTCGTCGAGGATGACGAGACCCAGCTCCTTCGGGATCACGTCGCGGCTGAGAATGCGGTGCGTCCCGATCAGGACGTCGACCTTGCCTTCCTGGAAGTCGGCGAGCACCTGCTTCACCTCGCGCGGCGGGCGGAACCGCGAGACCATCTCCACGCGCACCGGGAAGTCGCGGTAGCGAGACCGGAACGTGTGCCAGTGCTGCTCGGCGAGGATCGTGGTCGGCGCAAGCATCAGAGTCTGCTTGCCGTTGACGGCCACGGCGAAGGCCGCGCGGATGGCGACCTCCGTCTTCCCGAAGCCGACGTCGCCGCACACGAGGCGGTCCATCGGACGTGGCGCCTCGAGGTCCTCCTTCACCGCCTCGATCGCCGCCTGCTGGTCGGGCGTCTCTCGATACGGGAACTCGGTCTCGAGCCGCTCGAGGTACTCGTCGCGAAGGTCGTACGCGACACCGGGCGCCTGCTGCCGTTGCGCATAGAGAGCAAGGAGCTCGCCGGCCAGCTCGCGTACGGACTCGCGCGCGCGACTCTTGAGGTTCTCCCAGGCCTTGCCCCCCAGCTTCGAGAGGGCGGGCATCGTGCTGTCGGCGCCGATGTAGCGCGAGACCTTGCCGAGCTGCTCGTGCGGGACGTAGAGCCGGTCGTCACCACGGAACCCGAGAAAGAGGTAATCGCGGGTGACGCCGGCCACCTCCTTCGTCTCGAACCCGATGAGCTTCCCGACCCCGTGGTCCTCGTGGACGACGTAGTCCCCGGTGCGCAGGTCGGCGAAGGACTGGAGCGCGCGGCCGCCGGTCCGCCGCTCGCGCGGAGGCCGTTTGCGGAACACCTGCGTGTCGGGAAGCAGGACGAGCCCGAGGTCGCGCCAGACGAAGCCGCGCCTCGCCGGCGCGACCGCGAAGAGAAGCGCGGCCTCCTTCGGCAGCGGCTCGCCCTCCTCGAAAACTCGTGCGTCGGCGCGCCGGAGGAGGTTCTGCTGCCTCAGCGCCTCGCCGAGGTGCGGAAACGTGACGACAACACGCTGGCCCGCCCGGACGAAGGCCGAGAGCTCGTTTTCCGCCTCGGCGAGCCCGCGCGCGACGAGCGCGGGCCGTTGCGCCTCGAATGCGAACGGCTGGCTCGACGGCAGCGGGTCGATCGCCGCGGCGCGCGAGAGCGAGATCGGCGCGAGCCCTTCCTCCTCCCACACGGATCTCACTTCGTCCGCCTCCCAGACGAGATCTGGTCCCGCGGGCACGGGCAGAACCAGGTCGTTCGGAACGGGTCTCGGGAACTGTCCCTCCTCCATGTCCTCCAGAGACGGGTCGACGAGATCGAGCCGGCGTTCCGCCGCCGGGTAGACAACCGCAGACTCGAGCGCGTGGAGCGCACGCTGCGTGAACGGCGAGAACGCCCGGATGTGCTCGATCTCGTCGCCCCAGAACTCGACGCGGAGCGGCTCACGGCCCGTCGTCGGGAAGACGTCGACGAGCCCGCCGCGGACGGCGAACTGGCCGCGCTCGTCCGACCGCTCGACCCGCTCGTAGCCGGCGAGAGCGAGCGATTCCGTCAGGGTCTCGAGGCTGACGTCCGCACCGGCCGTGATCCGGATCGGCGCCGGTCGGGCCCTCGGGGGTGGAATCGGCTCGGCGAGCGCCGCCGCCGAGGCGACGACGAGGCCCCCTTCGGCGAGCACGTCGAGCGCCCGTGCGCGCTCGCCCACGAGGTGGGGTGCCGGCTCGAGGCCGGAGCCCCAGCGAACACCGCGGCTCGGAAACATCGCGACACGGTCCTCATCGAGGAACCACGCGGCCGCCTCTGCGGCGTCGCGCGCGTCCTGGTCCTCGGGCGCGAGAAGGACGAGCGACCGCGCGAGCTCGTCGTGCAGCGCAGCGAGGACGAGCGGCAGCGCGGCCTCGGAGACGCGCGCGGCAGCTGGAAAGGCCTCGGCGTACGCCCGGAGCCGCTCGCTCCGCCGAAGCTCTGCGACGAACGGATACAGGATCGGCGGGCTCATCTCAGTTGTAGCGAGCCTGCGCTCGCTCGAGCCCCTCGGCGTCGAGGGTCTCGACGGCGTCGGCGGCCCTCGCCACGAGGGTCTCGGCGTCGTCCTCGGGCGTGAAGTTCGAGAGGACGAAGTCCGCCGGGCGGCGGGGATCGCCGCGGCCGGGGCGGCCGATCCCGACACGAAGGCGCAGGAAGTCCGGCGTCTTGAGGTGCGCCGCGACCGAGCGGAGGCCGTTGTGGCCCGCGAGGCCGCCCCCCATGCGGGCCTGCAGGCGACCGTGCTCGAGGTCGATCTCGTCGTGGATAACCAGGATCGCGTCGGGCTCGAGCTTGTAGAACCGCGCAGCGGCTCCCACCGACCGGCCGGAATCGTTCATGAACGTCTCGGGCTTGAGCAGGCCGACCCGATGGCCGTCGAGCCGGAGCTCGGCGAGCCGGCCCTGGAACTTCGCCTTCCAGGAGGCGTCGTGCCGCCGGGCGAGCTCCTCCACGACCTTCCAACCCACGTTGTGACGGTGGCCTTCGTGCTCGCGTCCTGGATTGCCGAGCCCGACGACGAGGAGATCGAGCGACGAGGCCCGTTCGCCTCGACGCCACGGAAGTCGCATCTAGCCCTCTGTGGTGTCGGGCTCGCCCTCCGCCGATCCTTCCTCGGCGGCCGGTGCTTCGCCCTCGGCTCCCTCGGGAGCCTCCTCGCCCTCGGCGACCTCGCCCTCTTCGCCCTCCTCGGGCTCGGGCTCGACCTCGCGGGTCGGCATCGTGACGGTCGCGAGGACGGTTTCCTCCGCGTCGTCGAGGTAGGTCACGCCGTCGAGTGGGGCGAGATCCGCGAGGCGGAGCGTGTCACCGATCGCCATCCCGCTGACGTCCAGGTCGATGTGCTCCGGGATCTCCATCGGGAGCGCCTCGACGTTGATCTCGCGCTGGACCTGGGAGAGGACGCCGCCTTCCTTGACGCCGGCGGGCTCGCCCACCAGCTGCACGTTGACGCTCGCCTGGATCGGCTTGTCGAGCCGTACTTCGTGAAGGTCCACGTGCGAGATGTGTCCGCGAATCGGGTCCTGCTGGTAGTCCTTGAGGATCGACGCGTGCGTCGTCTTCTGCCCCGCGATCACAACGTCGAGAATCGCGTGAAGGCCGCCCTGCCCCGTGAGCACACGCCTGAGGTCGCGTTCGGGCACCGAGATCGCATGGGAAGTCTTGCCGCTCCCGTAGAGGACGCCCGGGATGAAGCCGGCCTTGCGCAGCCGGCGCGCGTCGGCCGAGCCGCGGTGCTCGCGCTCCTGCACTTCCAGTCTGACTCGCTCTCCGGCCACGACGGCCGCGAATCGTAGCTACTCGGGCCCGGAGACGGCTAGAACAGCGCGTTCATGTCGCCGAAGATGGCGGAGACCGAGTCGTCGGCGAAGACGTTGTGAATCGTCTCGGCGAGGATGTCCGCGACCGTCAGGACGGTGACACGCTCGGGCTTCGTGAGCGGGTCGATCGGCATCGTGTCGGTGACGATGACGCTTGTCGAGCGCACTTCGCCTCGATCCGCTCGATCGCGGGCGGCGAGAAGATGCCGTGCGTCGCGCAGGCGAAGACCTTCTTCGCACCGCGCTCCTTCAGGAACTCCGCACCGGCAACGAGCGTGCCTGCGGTGTCCACCATGTCGTCGGTCATCACCGCGCACTTGCCGTCGATGTCGCCGATGACGTTCGTGACGCGCGCGACGTTGTGTGCCGGACGATCCTTCTGCAGAACGGCGAGGTCGCCGCCGATCATCTCCGCGAACTTGCTGGCGAGGCGCGTGCGGCCGGTGTCGGGTGCGACCGCGACGACGTCTTCCGGAAGACCGAGATCGCGGACGTACTGCGCCAGCATCGGCAGCGCGGTCATGTGGTCGACGGGCACTTCGAAGAAGCCTTGTACCTGCCCGGCGTGCAGGTCCATCGTGAGGACGCGGTCGGCGCCCGCGGTCTGGATCATCTCCGCGACGAGTTTCGCTGTTATCCGCTTCGCGCTGGGCCGCGACTTCTTGTCCTGGCGGGAGTAGGGATAGAGCGGCAGACGGCGGTGATCCGCTTTGCAGATGCCAGCTTTGCCGCGTCGATCATGATCAGCAGCTCCATCAGGTGCTTGTCGACCGGGGGCGAGGACGTCTGGACGATGAAGAGGTCGGACCGCGGATCGACTCCTCGTAGCGACAGTAGTGTCTCGCCGTCCGGCGAACGTGCGCAGCGAGACGTCGCCGACATCGATGCCGAGCTTCTCCGCGATCCTCTGCGCGAGCTCGGGGTGCGAGCGTCCGGAGAAGAGCATCAGCCGCTTCGACGGGCCGCGCTCGATCCAGTGTTCGGGCTTCAGCTCGGGCTTGGTCTCGGCGACCTCGAGCCCGGGCAAGCGAGTCAGCTCAGTCGTTGCGCTTTCCACGGAGATAGCCCTCTTTCGTGATCTGCTTCGGTGGGAACCCGGCCAGCGATTCCGGGGGGACATCTTCCGTGATGTACGACCCGCCTGCAATCCAAGCATCGTCCCCGACCTCCACCGGCGCCTGGAAGCCATTGTGGATGCCGGTCCTGACGTTGCGGCCGATCTTTGTCCGCGCCTTCGGGAGCCCGGGCTCGTGCGGGTAGTTGGCGGTGATGTTCCCGGCGGCGATGTTCGCGCCCTCGCCGATCTCAGCGTCTCCGATGTAGGAGAGGTGCGGGATCTTCGCCCCGCTCCCTACCTCCGAGCCCTTGATCTCGACGAACGTGCCGGCCTTGGCGCCCGCGCCGAGCTTCGTGCCGGGCCTCAGGTAGCAGAACGGTCCGACCAGAGCGCCCGGCCCGACCTCCGCGTCGACGGCGACGACGTGAGGCCCGACGTGCGCCCCAGCGGCGACGCGCGTGCGGCCGCGCAGAACGGTGAACGGATGGATCGTCGAGTCGGGCTCGAGCTCGACGTCGGGCTCGATCCAGGTCGTGCCGGGATCGACGATGGTCACTCCGGCCAGCATGTGCTCCTGGTTCACGCGCGCGCGGAGGAACGCCGCGGCCTCCGCCAGCTCGCCTCGCGTGTTCACACCCTCGACCTCGTCGGCATCCGGCGCCTGGAACACGCCGACATTCTCACCCGCCTCGACCAGGAGGCGCACGGCATCTGTCAGGTACAGCTCCCCCTGGGCGTTGGCAGGCTCGATGCGGTGGAGCGCGGGCCAGAGCTTCTCCGCGGCGAAGACGTAGATCGAGGAGTTGACCTCGCGGATCGCGCGCTGCTGCTCATCGGCATCGGCGTCTTCGACGATCGCGGCGAGCCGGCCGTCCATGTCGCGCACGATGCGGCCATAGGCTCGCGGATCCGCCGGCTCGAACGAGAGGACCGTGGCCGTGGCCCCGGATTCGCCGTGGCTTGCCAGAAGCTCGGCGAGAAGCTCTGTGGTGATGCGCGGGTGATCGCCGGACACGACGAGAACCACGCTCGCAGCTCCGACCTGGTCGCGCGCCGAGCGGAGCGAGTCGCCCGTTCCGAGCGGCTGGTGCTGGATCGCGACCTCGACGTCCTCGAGCGCATCTGCCGCCTGCGGAGACAACACGACCACGAGCGGCTTCGCGCCGAGCGGCCGGACGGCTTCGACGACCCAGTCGACGAGCCTCCGGCCGAGCAGCGGGTGCAGGTGCTTCGGCGTCGCGGACTTCATCCGCGTGCCGAGACCGGCCGCCATCACCACCGCCGCGAGATCAGTCATCTGACTGGGGCGCCAGGATTCGAACCTGGGATCACGGGACCAAAACCCGCTGCCTTACCACTTGGCTACGCCCCATCACCCGGAAAGGTAATCCGAAGCGTCACCGTCATCCGCAACGCGCGCGGACGGCGGCCGCCGCGGCAAAGCCGCGACGTCCTCGAAGGTCGGCACCGCACGCGGCGCCTCCGCACTTGGCTGGGCCCCACAAGAAGGGAACGGTACGTGGCAAGCGGCACCTCGGCACTTGCCTGGGCGGTTTACGTCTGCTCGGAATCCGAGAAGAGATACGCAAGGGCGAGGACCGCGAAAATCCCGACGAGGACGAGGGCTATGAGCCCGACGAAGAACGCGAGTATGACAACCAGGATCGCGAGCGCCTGCGAGGCCGCGGCAATCCAGGAGAGGTGCCGCCCGACGTCCCACTTCATGTTGCGGCCGGCGAGCATGTAGAAGGCGAGCACGATCGCCGCGAGGATGAGCACGGTCCACCGCGTCAGATCGTGCGTCAGCGCCACGAGCAGGCCCTCGATGACCGCGACCCAGAGCGCCAGCTTGACCCTTCGCTCGCGAAGCCAGCGGCCCGTCCGAGTGCTTCCCGCCTCGATAATCGGCTGGCTGTAAGCCATGTTTCAACGGTACCACGCTGGTGCCGTGAGCCATGTGCGCCCTCTGGGCGAGATCCGCTGCTGCGCTGCCCGGGCTCGATCGGCGTGCAGAAACAGGCCGTAGACGACCGGACCCGCACCGCTGACGTCGGCGCGAAACGCGCCCAGCCCGACCAGCTCTTCGGCGAGCCGCGAGCCGGCGAGATCGTTCCGGGGCAAGAGGGCGAGATCACGGGGGCGACTCACGGCCGCAAGCGATTCGAGCAACGCAGCGCGGCGGCGTGTGTACCCGCGCTCGCCGTTGCGCGCGTCGAAGGCCGCGTACACCTCGGCGGTCGATCGCTTCTGGACGCCGGTCGGGAGCACGAGCAAGACCCAGTAATCCTGCGGCAGGTCGAGCGCGTCCAACGTCGTGCCGTCACCGGAGCCGAGCTGCGGCCCGTCGCGCAGGAAAAACGGCACGTCTGCCCCGAGCCCAGCAGCGAACCGATCGAGTTGCTCGGGTGGGAACGGCTCCTCGCGAAGCTCGTTCGCGAGAGCCAGCGCGGTGGCCGCGTCCGAGCTGCCGCCACCGAGACCGCCGGCGACCGGTATCCGCTTCGTGATTCGCGCGGTGAAGCTCGTCTCGTGGCCATCCGCAACGCACCGGAGCGCGTCGCGGACGAGCGTGTCGTCCGGAAACCCGTCGACGCGGAGCTGGGCCGAGCGCGAGACGGCAATTCGGTCTGCGAGTGCGATCCGCTGGTAGACGGTGAGAAGCTCGTGCTTCCCGTTCGCGCGCCGTGGGCCGACGACGAGCGCGAGGTTGACCTTCGCCGGAGCGGCTCCGCGCCTCACATGAGCTCCTCGGCGAGGCGCACGAAGTCCTGCGGCTCGAGCTCCTCGGCGCGGACCGTCGGCGGCTTTCCGAGCCTGGCGATCGCCGACGATGCCGCGTCCCGATCGGCGACCCCGGCGAGCTCGAGCGAGTTCGCGAGCAGCTTGCGCCTGTGCGCGAACGACCCTTCGACCACGCGCTTGACGCGCCGAAACTCGCGGGGTAGTCCGATGCGGCGGAAGGCGACAAGCGCGGACTCGACGTTCGGTCTGGGCCTGAAGACGGTGGGAGCAACCGGATGGAAGCCGGTTCGCTCGGCGACCAACTGGACGAGAACCGACACCGCACCGTATGACTTCGTCGAGGGACGGGCGAAGAGACGGTCGGCGACCTCGCGCTGCACCATGACGCACCAGGCCTCGATGCCGGGAAGGCGGTCGAGGCTCTCGACGACGAGCGGCGTGGCGATGTTGTACGGGAGGTTCGCGACCAGCTTGGTCGCGCCGGGCGCAACCTCGCCAAGATCGAGTCGGAGCGCGTCGCCGAAACGCAGCTCGACGTTCGGCCGCCCCGCGAGCCGTTCGACGAGGCGAGCTCCGAGCGTCACGTCGAGCTCGACGGCGTACACCTGCCTCACCCGGTCGGCGAGATACGTGGTGAGGATGCCGAGGCCCGGGCCGATCTCGAGGACGACATCGTCGGCGTCGAGGTCGGCGAGCCGCTCGATCACGCCGAGGAGGTTCTCGTCGACGAGGAAGTGCTGCCCCAGCTCCTTCTTCGCCCGCACCGTCAAGGCAATCCGAATGCGGCCGCCGCGTTCGCGTCGATCCGGAGCCCGAGCTCCTCGACGTCCTCGCGGCGTGCCTCGGCCAGGACAGCCAGGGTGTGCACGACGTGCGCGGGCTCGTTCGTCCGCCCACGCACGGGCTGGGGGGCAAGGTAGGGACAGTCCGTCTCGGCGAGGATGCGCTCTAGCGGCACGGCACGCGCCGCTTCACGAAGGTCACCGGCGTTCTTGTAGGTCACGTTGCCGGCGAAGGACACGTACCAGCCGCGGTCGAGTGCGTCGGCGAGGAGCGGGACGGACGAGAAGCAGTGCAGGATCACTGTTCCGTCGAACCACTGGCCCAGGATCGAGACCGTGTCTTCGTCGGCCGCCCGGTTGTGGATCACGACGGGCACCCTCGCCTGCTTCGCCAGCATCAGCTGGTACACGAACGCCTTCGACTGGGCTTCTCGCGGCGCGTAGTCGCGGTAGTAGTCGAGGCCGATCTCGCCGAGCCCGACCGCCTTCGGATGTCCCAGGAGGCTCGGCAGTCGATCCAGGTCCACGTTCGCTCCCGACTCGTGCGGATGAAGCCCGAGCACGGCATAGACCCCTTCGTGCTCCTCGGCGAGACCGAG
Organism: uncultured Actinomycetes bacterium; assembly: GCA_963711545.1. GTDB lineage: Bacteria > Actinomycetota > Thermoleophilia > Gaiellales > Gaiellaceae > 3-1-20CM-4-69-9. Next base: position 414,715 of record CAVQEP010000010.1, on the reverse strand, counting down.
CGCTCTCGCCCACGAGTCCGGATCGGTCCCGACGGTGACTATGCGGGTGACCCCTGCTTCCCGGGCGCGGGCGATCGCGCCGGCCGGATCGTCCAGCGCATCGAGATGCGCGTGGGTGTCGATCACGCTGCGTCGAGGCGACGCAGCTCTTCCTCCACGATCCCCGGGTCGAGTTTCCGGAAGAGCTGCTCGGGCTCGCGGAGCTTCTGGCCCGCCGGGAGCTCACTCGGCACCCAGCGTCCCACCCATCCGCTGTAGTCGCCGGTCAGGATCGTGTGCTTCTCGCCGTCTGCCTCCTCGATCTCGCGGAACTCGAGCGGCCCGGCGACCCAACCGTCGTAGCCGAGCAGGTGGTGCAGCTTCTGACTCGAGAACGGGAGGAACGGAGTGAAGATGACCTTCAGCGAGTCGACGAGGCGGAGGGCGACGTAGAGGATCGTCGCCGCGCGGGCCCGGTCGGTCTTGATCGCCGCCCACGGCGCTTCCCGGTCGACGTACTGGTTGCCGACGCTCGAGAGGCGCATCGCCTCCGCGAGTGCCGCCTTGAACCGGGCTTGGTCGATCAGCTTCCCGACCGAATCGAAACCGGCCGCGATATCGACAAGCGTTTGCCGGTCGCCGTCGCTGAGCTCCCCCGGCTCCGGGACCTCGTTGAAGTTGCGAAACGCGTTGGTGAGCGTGCGGTTGACGAGGTTGCCCCAGTTGGCGAGCAGCTCGTCGTTGTTGCGGCGGAGAAACTCGGACCAGGAGAAATCACTGTCCTGAGTCTCCGGCCCCGCGGCGGTGAGGAAATAGCGAACGGGATCCGGGTCGTAGCGCTCGAGCACGTCTCGCACGTAGATCGCAACTGCACGGCTCGTCGATAGCTGCCTGCCCTCCATCGTGAGGAACTCACTCGCCACGACCTCGTCGGGCAGATGGAGCTCGCCCTGCTCTGCCCCCAGCTCTCCGCCCTGCCCGTAGCCGAGGAGCATGCTCGGCCAGATGACTGTGTGAAAGACGATGTTGTCCTTTCCCATGAAGTACGAGTGCGCAGAGTCCGGGTTCTGCCACCAGGCGCGCCAGGCATCGGGTTCTCCTTCGTTGTGTGCCCACTCGACTGCCGCGGAGAGATACCCGATCACCGCGTCGAACCAGACGTAGATCCGCTTCGTCTCCGGCGGGTAACCCTCGACGGGGACGGGGATACCCCAGTCGATGTCACGGGTCATCGCGCGCGGCCTGAGATCGTCGACGAGCGAGAGCGAGAAGTTCCGGACGTTCGATCGCCAGCTCTGTTTGGCCTCGATCCAGGGTCGGAGCCGGTCCGCGAACTGCTGGAGGTCGAGGAAGAGGTGCTTCGTCTCCCTGAACTCCGGCGTCGTGCCGTCGATGATCGAGCGCGGGTCGATCAGATCGGTCGGGTCGAGCTGGTTTCCGCAGTTGTCGCACTGGTCGCCGCGCGCCTCCGTGTAGCCGCAGATCGGACACGTGCCCTCGATGTAGCGGTCCGGAAGCGTGTTGCCGCTCGAGGCCGAAAACGCCCCGAGCGTCTCTCGCTCGATCAGGCAGCCGTGCTCGTACAGCGTACGGAAGATGTCCGTGGTGACGCGGGCGTGGTTCCGGGTCGTGGTCCGGGTGAAACAGTCGTACGAGATCCCGAGATCGCGCAGGTCCTCGCGAATCAGCCTGTTGTAGCGCTCCGCGATCTCACGCGGCGAGACGCCCTCCCGATCGGCCGTGACCATCACCGGCGTGCCGTGCTCGTCGGTGCCACTGATCATCAGCACGTCGTTGCCCTTCAACCGGTGGTAGCGCGCGTAGATGTCGGCCGGCACCGCGAAGCCGACGACGTGGCCCAGATGCCGCTTGCCGGCCGCGTAGGGCCACGCCGGTGCGACCAAAATCTTCCGCTTCACGCCTTGCTGCGCCAACGCGCTCCTTCGACTCGGGGAGGGACATGATACGAGCACGACTTTGCGTCCGACTGCCGCGCATGGCGCACGCGAAACAGGCGAAGAGCGTCAGCCCGAGCACCACGGAAGCGAACAGGATCGTCTGCCCGCGCATGAACGAGCTGGGCGAAGCCACGCGCTCCATGCGGCGGCTCGTGACAACAGGCCCGCGAGACGTCTCGTTCATTCGCCAGGCGTGGGGCGAGGTGACGCGAATCGCCGTCGGAGACACGTGCGTGCGCCACGGCACGCGCTCTGCTGCCACATCGCGACCGACGACCGGCCGAAGCTCGGTCCGCTGACTTGCCCGCCCATCGCGGGCGGGCGAGATGGCAGCCACGTCGGGTCGTTCAGCCGCGGCCTGCGGGGCGCGGGCTCGCTCATCGCTCCAGGCGGGCGCCTGTTCCGTCACGACTTCCGTACCGCTGCTCCCGGTCCCTGTCCGCTGCGCAGGTACGGGCTCCGACGGCACGGCGGCCGGAGTGGCTGACGGCGGCGCCGCAGGCTGGGGCGCCGCCGCAGGAGCCGCAGATGCAGCAGCCGCTCGAACGGCCGGCGCCGGGGCCGTTGGCGTTTCCGGCGCCAGGCCGGACCGCGTCGGAAGAAGGGACAGCGGGTCGACGTAGCTCTGGTCCCGCCTGGTCAGTCGAATGCCGAGATAGACGAACGGCTGGGAGAGTTCGGCCGTACCGCTCGGACCGACGGTGCCGACCGCGGAGCCTTCGGCGATCGACTCGCCACGCTTCACGGTGATCGTCCCCAGATGCTGCAACGTCGCGGTGTGACCGTCACGCGCCTCGATGGAGACGGTTTCGCCCCCGCCCGGCACGGTCCCGGCGAACGACACGACGCCGCCGACCGGAGCGGCGACCGCCGCCGCAGTCGCTGCGCCGAGATCGACGCCGCGGTGCTGTCCGGCCGCGTACGGATGCGCAGGGTCGAACGCAAATGGGCGCAGCACCGGGCCGTCGACCGGCCACGTCCAGGCCAGTGCGCCTGGCACCGGACATACCAGCGCAATGAGGAACAGGACTCCCAGTCGCCGCACGATCTCCTCCTCTGTTGCCAGTTCTGTGAACGAGCCCACCGTAGCAAGCCGGTCTCCACGTTGTCAATACTGGCTACAAAGTACGGTTGTAGAGATCGTTTCGGGAGACGCCCGTCAGCCGGGCGACGATCCCCGCCGCACGCCTACGGGATAGTCCGGCTGCGACGAGCTCGGCAACTGCGGTGGCGGCGTCCGACGAAGCGACCTCGACCACCCCCGGCCCGAGAACCAGTGTGATCTCGCCCTTCGGCGGCTCGGCGAATCTCTCGGCGACGTCCCGCGCCGCGCCGCGGACGACTTCCTCGAAGCGCTTGGTGAGCTCGCGGCACACCGCCACCTGCCGCCCCGGCGCAGAGTGGGCGAGCGAACGAAGCGTGGCCGGCAGCCGCTGCGGCGCCTCGAACGCGACTACCGGGTGAGGCCAGGCCGCCAGCTCCTCCCACAGCGCCTCGAGCGCCCGTGAGCCTCTGGGCAGGAAGCCGACGAACTGGTACCGCTCCGCCAGAAAGCCGCTGGCGACGAGTGCAGTGTCGACCGCTGAAGGCCCCGGCAACACCGTCACCGGCACGCCGGCTGCGACCGCGGCGACGACCAGCCTTCCACCGGGGTCGCTGATCCCCGGCATGCCGGCGTCGCTGACGAGCGCCATCCGCTCGCCCGCCTCGAGGCGCGGAAGGAGCTCGGCAGTTCGCTTTGCCTCGTTGTGCTCGTGATACGAGAGCAACCGCGTCGCCCGGATATCGTGCCGTCCCAAAAGGATCCGGGTGCGGCGCGTGTCCTCGCAGAGGACGAGGTCGGCGGAGCGCAGCTCGGCCAGAACGCGCAGCGTGACGTCGTCGAGGTTTCCGATCGGCGTCGCGCAGACCGAGAGCGGCACTAGTGCCCCTCCAGGCAATACATGCCTCCTTCTGGCCCGCGATCATCGGCCCCAGGAACCACCCTCACCATTGCCAAGGCAGACCAGCCTTGGCTGCAGTCGAGTGCGGCCCCTGGCTTGATGCTCGCGACCCAGAAGCTAGACGGCATCACCTGAGGGGGCACTGAGCGCGTCGAAGGCGACGAGGCCTGCGCCGATCAGGCCCGCGGCCGTTGCGAGCTCAGCCCGGACGATCGGCAGATCGTCGCCGGCATGCGCGAGCGCCTCGCGCCGCACGATCTCGCGCGCGGGATCCAGCATGAAGTCGCCGGCGGCCGCGAATCCACCACCGATCACGACCAGCTCCGGGTTGAAGATGTTCACGAGCGTGCCGATTCCGGCGCCCAGATACCGCCCCATGCCGGCGAGGATCTCCCGGGCGCGCGGCTCGCCCTCGGCGGCGAGTCGCACCAGCCGATGTGCGTCGACGGCCGGACCGAACTCCTCCTCGGCCAGCTTGGTCGCCGCGACGCCGGTGACGTAGGGCTCGAGGTGTCCGCGCCCCGTGCACGACCCCTGGCACGGCAAGCCGTCGAAGACGATCACCATGTGACCGAACTCCGCCCACCCGCGATAAAGGTGGCCGTCGATGACCGCTCCGCCGCCGCACCCGGTCCCGAGGGTGAGCATCACCATCCGGTCGACGTCTCGTGCCGCGCCGAAATGAAACTCCGCATAGGCCGCGGCGTTGGCGTCGTTCTCGATCGCGACGGGCAGCCGGAACCGCTCCGCCATTGCCGCCCGGAAGTCGATGTCGGTCAGCGGGATGTTCACGCCCTGCAACGCTCGGCCACTCTTCTGGTCGATCGGTGAGGGGAGCCCGAAGCCGATCGCGGCTACATCGTCGTCGAGGAGCTCCTCGACGGCGGCATCGAGCCCGGCCAGCAGGGCCTCCTGGGATTCCTGGGGCGTCGGCGTCTCGCGCCGCCGTTCGACGCGGCCGTTCCGGTCGACGAGACCCGCGAGGATCTTGGTGCCGCCCAGGTCGACCCCGATGACATGTCTTCCGTCCAATCCGCGCGGCTACCCTACTCCCTCGATGGCGACGGGACAGAAGCCCTACCGCGTCTACCGAGGCGGGCGCACGAAGGGCCGAGTGCCGCTGGAGCAACCGCAGCCGCGGCGCGATCGGAACGGGCGCCTGCCGCGAGACCCGAAGGTCCGGAAGCCGCGGCGACGGTGGAGCTGGCGGCGGCGGATTGCCGTCGGCGTCGTTGCGATCCTGGTGCTATCCGTGATCTGGGCGATCGCCGGCTACCTCTCCTTCCGCAGCGGCGTGAAGAAGGCGAACGCGCGGCTCGATAAAGCGGTGCCGGCAGTCCTGGCGAAGCAGAGCGGCCTCCTGCTCTCGCACCCAACGACGATCCTGCTGCTCGGGAGGGACTACGCCAACACCGACCAGCGCGCCGGCCTGAATCACTCCGACTCGATCATGATCCTTCGCACCGATCCGGGGCGGCACCGCCTGACCTACCTCTCGATTCCACGCGACCTCCGGGTCGCCATCCCCGGTTACGGCGAGCAGAAGATCAACGCGGCGATGCAGATTGGCGGTGCGTCGCTCGTGATCAGGACGATCGAGGCGCTGACCGGCCGCGCGCTCGAGATCAACCACGTGATGATTGTCGACTTCTCCGCGTTCAAGACCCTGATCGACAACATCGGCGGGATAGACGTGAACGTGCCAGCGCCGATCCTCTCGAACAAGTTCGACTGCCCGTACAACGCCGCGCGCTGCGCGCGCTGGCGAGGCTGGCGGTTCGCGAAGGGCCCGCAGCACATGAACGGCAGGCGCGCGCTGATCTACTCGCGCATCCGCGAGAACCAGCTCGACCCGCGCGACACCGACATCTCGCGCGGCGAGCGCCAGCAGATCGTCGTCAGGGCCGCGATGAGCAAGCTGCTCGGCGTCGGGACCGTGTTCAACCTCCCGTTCGACGGCAGCAAGCTGCTCGCCCCGCTGACGACCGATCTCTCTGCATGGCAGCTCGTCCAGCTCGGGTGGGTGCTGAAGCGTGCCGGCTCCGGCAATGCGCTCCACTGCCGCCTCGGCGGACAGTCGGCCGGCGGCGACATCGTGGGCACGGAGGACAACATCGCCGTGATCGGGATGGTGACCGGGAAGTCTGCTCCTCAGCCCCCGCGGCCGGGCGGCGGGCTGTTCGCCCCCGGCTGCGTCGTCGGCACGACGCCCTTCGGCAAGTAGCGGCGAGCGCAGTCCAGGCGGGATGGAGGAATCAGGCCTCGGCGGCCTTCTTCTCGGGCGGCGTGTCCTTCTTCTCCCCCGAGCCCGAGTCGGTCGACTCCTTCGGCGCCTCCTTCTTGCGGCCGCCGCGGCCGTAGTCCGTCGAGTAGAAGCCGGAGCCGCGGAAGTGGACCGGCACCGGGTAGAGGACCGTCTCGACCGGAGAGGCGCCGCACTCCGGGCACGACTCCGGAGCGGGTTCGGCGATCCGTTTGAAGACTTCGAAGAGGTGCCCGTTCGGGCACTTGTATTCGTACGTGGGCACGGGAATGAGAGACGCTAGCAGCGTTATCGGCTCCGATTGCTTGGAGAGACAGCCCCTGTGAACGAGGTCGCGGCCCCCACTATCGCGCTCGAGGGCGCAGGAATCGCGGCGAGAGCGACCCGAGTTTTCTGGACGGCGATCGCAGTCGTCACCGCCGCCGCCGGCGGCGTGCTCGGCTGGTTCCTGTCGGCGTGGCCTCCCCACGAGGACGAAGCCCTCGCGCTGTTCGTCGGCCGCGGCTCGCTCGGCGCGCTCTTGCACACCGTCATCGGCGAGCGCGGCGGGGCGCCGCTGCACTTTCTCCTCGCCTGGGCCGTCGTCCACCTCGGCGGCGGCCTGACCGGGCTGCGCGCCGTCTCTCTCGTCTTCGCCGTCGCGAGCGTCCCACTGATCGCGCTGCTCGGCGCGCGACTGGCCGATCGCGCGACCGGCGTTGTCGCCGCAGGCCTCGCCTCGGGCTCCTGGGTGTTCATCTTCCACGGAGTCTTCGGGCGCATGTACAGCCTGTTCCTGTTCACGAGCCTGCTCTCGTTCATCGCGCTCCTGCGGGCCCTCGGCCTTGGAGGTCGACGGCGCTTCGCCCTCTGGGGGGTCGCCCTCGTCTTCACGCTCGCGAGCCACCCGTATGCGGTGCTCGTCGTCGGCGCCCAGGCGCTCTACGTGCTCCTACGCAGGCAGCGACTCCGGGCGGCGATGCTGACGCTCGCGGCCGTCGCGGTCGCCGGGATTCCGTTCTGGTGGGCGGACCTCGTCCTCCGTGACCGCTTCGGCGTGGGGGTCGGAGGCGGAGGGAAGCGCCTCGGCTCGCCGGGCTCGGTGCTCCATTACTTCTGGTGGGTCTCCGGGGACTTCGCCGCCGGGCACCACGCCTGGTCGGCCCCGGTCCTGCTCCTTGCGGGGACGGGGACGGTCATCCTGTGGCACAGGCGTCCGGGCTCTGTCCTCCTGGCGGGTTGCGTCGTGCTCGTTCCGGCAGCCGCGTTCGGGCTCGCGAGGCTCGGATCCTCGGCGTCGCCCGAGGCCCGGCACCTGATCTTCGCGCTCCCCTTCTTCAGCACGCTGGTCGCGGTCCCCGTGGTCGCGATCGCGCGGCTTCGCCCACCCGTCACAGCGGCGCTCGCGTTCCTCGCAGTCACGGTGCTGCTCTTCGGAGAGGTCCGGTGGGCGCACGAGAAGACCCCGCCGCTCTTCGACGGCCTTCCACGTGCGCAAGCCCGAGCGGCGGAGTCCGCCGGAGCATGGCTCGCGTCGACCTCCCGGCCGGACGACGTCCTCCTCGGCTACGCGCCGTTGTTCCTCCGGGCCTGGGAGGCAAATCGCTCGTTCTCCTCGCACGTTCTCCCGCGCGCCGATCCTCGCCTGTTCGCGAACGCGCTGAAGAAGCTGCCGCGCCCGCTCGGGCGGGGAGTCTGGGTGTTCGACGCGAGCGACACCACCAACGCCCGCGAGCGGCAGACGATCGCGTTTGCGCTCCCCCAGCCTGCGTCAGAGTTCGAGGGGAGGGTCTACGGCCCGTACCTCGTGATCCGCTCGCGGGCGCCGCTCCTCTCCCCGACCCGCTACCTGGCCGTGGCCGAGAGGGTGATGCAAGTCGGCCGGAGACTGGAGATCTCGGATGCCGACGTCAACCTGCAGACGATGCTGCGTGCGGAAGCGCGCCTCTAGGCTCGCCCAATAGTGCCCGCGGCGACGGCGATCCGCCCCGCGAGCGCTGCGTTCGCGTAGACGAGCTCGCGGTTCGCGGAAAGCGTCCTCCCCCCGCTGCGCTCGTGGAGCCGGGAGAGGACGAACGGTGTCAGCGCCTGGCCGGTGATGTGCTCGCGCTCGGCTTCCGCAAGCGCCTCCTGGATCAGCGGCTCGACGTCGTCGAGGCTGTCCGGCGGCGGCTGCGCGACGAGCAGCCCATTGCCGCCGAGCTCCCAGTGAGCCAACGCGACCCGGGCCGCCTCCTCCGCGGACTCCACCCGCGCCGGCAGCTTCGGCCCCCCATGGGCCGAGTAGAACAGCGGCAGCTCGTCGCTCCGGAAGCCGAGCAAGGGGACGCCGATCGTCTCCAGCAGCTCGACGGTCGCGGGCACGTCGAGCAGTGACTTGATCCCGGCGGACACGACAACCGCGTGCGTCCGTGCCAGCTCACCGAGATCGGCCGAGACGTCGGGTGGCTGCGGGAAGCCGCGATGGACGCCGCCGAGGCCGCCTGTCGCCATGAACCGAAGGCCCGCCGCGCGGCAGACGGCGAGAGTCGCGCCGACCGTCGTCGCGCCGACCGCGCCCTGCGCCGCACAGACGGCGAGGTCCCGCGCCCCCGCCTTGCGCGACGACACATCGAAGCGCTCGAGCTCGTCCTGCGAGAGGCCGACCCTGACCTTCCCGTCCAGGACGCCGATCGTCGCGGGAACGGCGCCTGCCTCGCGGACCCGACGCTCGGATTCGAGCCCTACCGTAACGCCCTCGCCCGGCGGGAAGCCGTGCGCCACGAGGGTGGTCTCGAGGGCAACGACCGCCGTCGCCTCCCGCACCTCGTCCGACAGGACGATCACGGCATCGCCCCGACTTGGGCGACGCAGCGGGCCGCGGCGTCCGCCGCGAGCTCGGGTCCTCCGACGATGAACCCGGCGGCAAGCGCGTCGCCGGCGCCGGTCGTGTCGACCGCGCCGTCCGCGACGGCCGGAAGCTCTGCCTCGCCCTCCCCCAACACGCGCGCCCCGCGCGCGCCCCGCTTCACGACGGCTGTCGAGGCAAGGCCGTAGGCGGCTCCCACGATCTCCCATTCCGGCTCGTTCGCGAGGATCACGTCCGGGCCGATGCGCTCGAGCTGCTCCCTGAAGCGCGCCGGCCCGTGTTCGCGGATGCGGGTCCAGGCCGACAAGTCGACGCTCACCCGCGCGCCGTTGCTCCGCGCCAGCTCGACCGCCCTGAGAGCCGCGGAGTCGATAGGAGAGGCGAGAAGCGCATAGCCGGAGACGTGCAGAGCGTCGCAGGCGAACCAGGCCGGGTCGAGGTCCTTCGGAGCGAGGCCCGTCGCGGCTCCTCGATCCGAGGTCATCGTCCGTTCGCCGTCGGGCGCGACGAACGAGACGACGACGCCGTTCCGTCCTCCGACCGGGCCGACGAGCGCCACGCCGCGCGACTCGAGCTCGGAGGCCACGAGCCGGCCGGCTGGATCGTCGCCGCGTTTCGCGACACATCTCGCCTCCGCGCCGAGGGCGACGGCCCAGGCGGCGACGTTCGCGGCCTGTCCGCCGACGGCGAGGCGCGTCTGGGCGAGCGCGTCGGCGCCGGCTTCCAGTGGTTCCAACGCGCGCACGATCACGTCGAGGAGCACGTCACCGAGGGTGACCACCTTCATCCGAGACCTAGAATCGTCTCATGGACGGCGACTCGAGGCGCGGGCGTCTCAGCTCGTTCGTCGTCGGCGGAGTCGTGGGCGCATCGGCGACGATCGCCGCCGCGCGGCGACGACGCGCGCGCAACCGGTCGGGCGCACGAGTGCCGCAGGGGCTCGACGCGTTCGAGGGCGCGCCTTGCTTCCGCGAGATCGTCGACGCCAGCGTGCAGGACCGGCCGCACTAGAGGTCTTTGCGCGCGAAGCCGGCGACGGCGGCCAGGCCGACGAGGACGAGGTACGCAACCGCCCAAAGGCGAAGAGCTGCCCCGCCCTGCTCGGCGCCGCCGAACGGGCCGAGCCGGAGCAGGAAGCCGGTGAGGCCCGACGTCTTCTCGGTGATCGCGCGCAGCCCGTCCTGGTAGAGCGCCTCGAACGGCACGGCCCAGGCGGCGATCTTCGCCGCATGAATGAGCCCCGACGAATTGAGGACGTGACCGATGTTGCCGAGCAGGCCGGCGACAAGGCCCGCGCCGAAGAGCATGAAGATCGCGATCCCGTTCGCGATCGAGCTGAGAAAGACCGAGCCGAGCAGCGAGAGCGCCGCGACGATCAGGACTCCCGCCGCAAGCTCGAGGCCAGGCGTCACGATCCGGTCGGGCCACCAGGATCCCTCGAGCCCCGTCAGCACCATCGACGCGAAGTACATGACGAGCACGTAAGGGACGCACACCGCGCCGGCGCCTAGGAAGCGGGCGACGAGCACGCTCGAGCGTCCGATCGGCCGGACGACGAGCGGCTGGAGGAGCGCTCGCTCGGCATCGCCGCGCACCGTTCCCAGCGTCAGGAAGATCGCGAGCACGACTCCGAGGAAGAGCGTTCCGAACATCGCCATCCCGAACAGGAAGGCACCCGCGAACGTCGGGGCGTCGACCCCCTCAGGAGGGGCGACGTTCGCGATGTGGTGGAACGCATACCTCGCGCCGAGCCAGTAGAGCGCCAGGAAAGCAACCGTCAGCAGGCACACGACCACGAACACCTTGCGGCGTAGTGCTTCGCGCAATCCGTACCCGGCGATCGTCCAGACGGCGCTCACGACGTCTGGCCTCCGACGGCGTCCACATAGACCTCCTCGAGCGTCGAGGTCAGCAGCCGCACGCCGTAAACCGCGTGGCCGGTGCGGACGAGCTCCTCGACGAGGCGGGGGACGTCCTCCCTGCGTGCGTCCGCATAGGTGCGCGTGCCGCCGTTCGTCTCGACCTCGACGCCGCGCGAACGCGCGAGCTCGGCCGGCGACCCCGCGGCGACGACCTTGCCTCCGAGAAGGATGACGACCCGGTCGCACACGAGCTCGACCTCGCTCAGCAGGTGCGAGTTCAGCAGCACGGAGACCCCGCGCAGCTTCAGCTCCTCGAGCAGCTCCCGCACCGTCCGTCGCCCCACGGGATCGAGCGCGCTCGTCGGCTCGTCGAGCAGGAGCAGCCGCGGAGATCCGACCAGCGCCTGCGCGATTCCCAGCCGTTGCTGCATTCCCTTCGACATCTCCTCGACGCGGCGGCTCCGCGCGTCGCGAAGCCCGACGAGCTCGAGGAGCTCCGTGCGCTGACGCTCGTCCGGCCCGGAGCCGGCCAGCCGCTGATGGAGCACGAGCAACTCGTCGGCGCTCATCCAGCCGGGGAACCGGAACAGCTCGGCGAGGTAGCCGATCGCCGACCGCGCCGCGCGCGAACCGGCGCTGGCACCGCACACCTCCGCGTGCCCGCTTGTCGCGCGGACGAGGCCGCACGCGATCTTGACGAGCGTCGACTTCCCTGCGCCGTTCGGTCCCAGCAGCCCGACGAGTTGGCCCTCCCTCACCTCGAGGTCGACACCCGCGAGTGCGTCGATGGTGCCGTAACGCTTGACGAGACCGCGGACGGCGAGCGCTGCGGACACGGCGCGAGCGTACACTCGACGCAGTGCCCAGAGGCTACGAGGAAGGTCCTGTCGCGGAGGCGGCAGAAGCACGCCGGGATGCGCTCGAGCGGGGCGAGACGATCGACGCTCCCTCCCACGCGCCAGGGCGCCGCGCCGTGTACGGCTCGACCGCCGACGACCCCGAGAGGCACTTCCTCGGCTGGGCCGACGAGCTCGACGCCGACGAGCTCTTCGCCTCCGGACGGGCGTGGGGCATCTCCGTCGTCCGGACGCCGGCCTAGCCGGCGAGCCCTACCCGACCGCTCCGAGAAACTCGTCGATGGTCAGTGCGGTGAGTGTTCGAATCTTGGTGCTGCCGCGCGCGCCGAGCGCGACGGACACGCGTGCGACCGTCGCCGCATCCGGGGCTTCCACGATGTTGACGAAGTCGTACTCGCCGAGTGTCGCCCACTGGTGCACGACCTTCGCACCGAGCTCCTCGACGTCCTTGTTGACCTCGCGGAGCCGGTCAGGGTTCGACTTCAACGTCTGGACGCCCTGCGCCGTCAGGCTCGACAGAAGGATGTAGGTCGGCATCGCGCTTCCTCCTCGGTCGGGGCCTCGACTCTACCCTCGCCTCCTGGTCGACGTAGAGCAGCGCGGCGCCGAGTACGAAGATCGGGGCGAGGATCAGGAGGGCGAGGAAGGCCGCGACCGTGAGGGCCTGGTCGCTCAGCTCGCGAAGCGCGAAGAACAGGACGAGCCCGCTCAAAAAAATCGTGATCACGAGCGTCGCCAGCGAGCCGAGCGCGTGCACGTAGTCGGCGCGCCCGAGCTGAACCCCACGGCGCAGCGACGCGACGAGCCCGCGGCGCTCGACGAGCGCTGCCGGGACCGCAAGGCCGATCAGCGCGAGCCAGGCGAGGACGAGCGGATAGATCCCGGGGAAGATCCAGACGCGGGAGAGGCACATCGGCAGGAACGCGAGGAAGCCTGCGGCGAGCGCGATCCCGAGATAGCGGCCGCGGTGGATCGGCCGCACGAGCGCGATCGCGCCGGCGTACGAGGTGGTCAGCACCAGCGGGCCGGCGCCGAGCACGACCGCAGCGCGGGCCGGCTCGTCGAGCTCCTTCGCGGCCACACCGATCAGGGCCGGGCCGAGCCCGAGCGCGAGCGCGGGCCAGAAGCGCGCGCCGTAGAGGCGCAGCGACTCGGCGACGAGCTGGCCGACCGTGCGAGTCTCGGGCGGAAGCGGGGGCGGGAGCCCGGCGGGCGGCATGGTCGAACGCTAGCCCTGCGCCGGGAACGACGGGCGCCCGGCCGAAAAGACGACCTCGAGGTGGACGCGTGAGTTGTGAAGGGCCTCGAGGTTGCCGAGCACTTCCCGCCTCCGCGCGTCGATCACGTCACCCGCGTCGCCGACGTACACGAATCTGCCGTCCGCGCTGCGCTGGAGAGAGCCGATCCGGCTGCAGTCCGCCGGGCACGGGCTCTCCTTGCCGGAGAGCGGCCTCGACAACCGGATGTCGGCGAGCCGACGCGGGGGCCGGGTCGGAAGCCCTCGCACGTTGAAGACGTGCACGCGGCGGTTCGGCGCGTCGAGCACCCAGAGCTCGCCCCGGCGGGGCGCGAGCACGAGCCCGTGGCTCGGCGGGTCCGGACCGTGCCTCGGGTTCCAGGTGTAGCCCCTGAAGTGCATGTCGTAGAGCCAGTTCGCGGTTCGGAGGTCGAGCACGCGAAAGCCGAGGTAGCCCGGCCGGGTGACGTACATCACGCCGTGCTCCCGGTCGACGACCGTCAGGATCTTCGTCGGGAACGGCGCGAGCCCACCTCGCGTCAGCTGTCCTGTACGAAGGTCGAGCGTGAAGACGCCCTTCGCAGTGCGCACCGCGACGTCGTCGACCAACTGAGCGGCTGACGTGATCCCTGTTGCAGGTGCGAGGCGGAGCGCGCCGACCAGGGCGTTGCCGTTGTCCATGTCGTAGAAGCACGCGGCCCGGTCCGGGAACACGACCTCGTAGTGGTGCACGCCCTGACGCGGCGAATGCCAGGTCGGCGCCCCGGAGACGAGGCAGGGCGGGACGCTCTCCGAGCTGAAGTACACGGTCAAAGCCGCCACCACACCCACGGCCGCGAGCACGAGCGCGGCGGCCCGCAGCCAGACCCGCCTCATCGTGCCAGCTCTGCGAGCAGTCTCGGAATCGCGGCGTCGAGAGCCCCGAGCGCCCGCTCGACCTGCCAGAGGGTTCGATCCTGTTCTTCGATCTCGTTCGACACGGCTCGCACCTCGACGGCCGGGACGGAGGCGAGCTCGGCAGCGCGGAGCACCGCGAACCCCTCCATCGCCTCGACCGTGCAAGCGGTCGTGCCGCCGACCCGGGCGCTCGTCGCGATCGGGAGGACCAGCGCCTCGGGCAGCGCGCGACGCGCTGCGGCGAGGGCGCGGGGGGCCGGCTCGACGCGGGACGGGACCCACGCCCCGCCGGCGGCGTCCTCGTAGACAGCCTCCGAGCCGATCACGAGCTGGGGCGGAGTGAGGCCTCGGCCGCCCGCGATCCCGACATGGAGCAGAACGTCGGGACGGCGCTCGGCGAGGGCGCGGCTCGTCGCAGAGGCGGCCTCGACCGGGCCGACACCGCACGCGAGCACGGCCGCACCGTGGGCGCCGGCGAGCTCGCGCTCCGTGGCCGCGACGAGGAGGATCACCTGGGAACCGTAGTTGTCGCGCCTGGCGCCAATCGGCGTGCCTCGTTCGAGGGATCTTCACCCGGAGGCGCAAGATCTCCGCGGCTCCGGCGTCTCACAGTGAAAGCCACATCAGCACGTTCGCCACAAAGGCCCGCCGCAGGCCACGAGGCGAAGCCGTTCACAAAGGGTCGCGGCGACGCGACCCTTTGCGTACCTGGAGGTACCGGATGTACGCCGCACAGATCCAAACGGGGCACCTGAGGGCATCCGACCTGCCCAACAGCTGGGGCGGATGGACCGACTACGCGCGGTTCGCCCTGACGTTCGCCCCCCGCGACGGGGACCAGTGCCGCGAACTGGCCAGCGACGCGCTCAACCGCTGGCAGTCGACCGGCGAGCTGCCGAGGAAGCTCGAGGAGCTTCGAGCGTGTCTCTGGTTCGAGCAGCGGAGATGGCGGTTCATGGGCCGCGAGCCCGACGCCGAAGGCATGCGCTACGCGAATGCGATCGTCCGCGAGATTCGCGGGAACCTCTAGAGCCCCGCCCCCGTCACAGCCCGAGTCACCGTGTCGTCGACCGACGACACGGGTGACTCGCGGCCGACCCACGGATCTCCGCCGAAGTACGTGACGAAGATGCGCTCGGCCGTTCGCGTGGCGACGGCCTGAGTCGTCAGCGTCGGGTTCATTCCTCCGACGCCGTTCGGCAGGGCGGAATTGTCCGCCACGAACAACCTCTGGACCCAGCGGGCCTCGCCCGAGGGGCCCAGGACCGAGTCGGCCTCCCGCGCCCCGATTCGCGCCGTGCCGTGCAGATGCAGGAGCAGCCCCGGAAGGTTCGTGCGCACGATCTCGCGCGCCCCGGCCACCCGAAGCAGCTCGACGGCACGGGCGGCGAGGTACTCCCTGTTGCTCACGGTGCGCGCAGAGCTCGCGCGCAGCTCGACGCGGGCAACCGGCCCGTGCGCGTCGGCGCCCATCGCCGTCGAGAGGGTGACTCTGTTCTGCGGCAGCACGTCGTCGTCCGTGATCACTGCGACACCGATCAACCGGTCGAGGTCGCCGAGATAGCGCTTGAGGCGCTCACCGACGAGACGGCCGACGACGTCGGCGCCGTGCGCCCCCACGGTCGACCCGTTGTCGTAGTAGCCCGCTATCCCCGACCCGCTCGACGTCAACGCCTGTGCCTGGAGCCCCGGGGGGACGCCCACCTGCTCGAGCGACCCGTAGCCGGGGAAGTCGAGGCGCGCGGCCGACGTCGGCCCCTTGCTGGAGCCGGTGTAGGAGCGGAGCCGGCCGACGATGTAGTCGAGCGTGTGCGTCGTGAGCCCGCGTCCGACCTGGTCGTTGGGATTCGGCAGGCCGCTGTTCAGCCAGAGGCGCGGCGTCTCGACCGGGCCTGCCGCGAGCACGACCACCTTCGCGTCCTCGGTCGTCACCTGCCCCGTGCGGACGTTCCGCCAGCTCACCCCTTTCGCCGTCACCGTCCCGCCGGTCGCGGCGGTCTCGACGCGCACGGCGAACGCATCCGGGATCAGCGTCGCCGCCCTGCCGTGCGTCCAGCGGTCGGCGGTCAGCGCCATCGGCACGTAGCTCGCGTGCGTCGAGCGCTTGGCGCGAAGATTGCGCGGCGACCTGAGCGGCTCGACGCACCCCTGCGGGCAGTAACCGCAGAACGTGCATCCCTTCGCTCTGGGATACGCGAGTTTTCCGCGGTTGGTCGTCCGGCCCGCGCTTCCCTGAGGCTGGAGGATGGCGTTCTCCTGCGGCCGAAAGGAGGCGAGCGTGACGTCCTTGGAGGTCTGGTGGTGCAGGCCGAGCTTCGCCGCCGCCGCGAGGAATCGCTCCTCCTTCGTCCCCATCGCCGCGGTCTGGACCGGCAGCGTGTGCTCGACCCACTCGTAGTACGGGATCAGCTCGCGGTATCCGAGCGGGAAGAGGTGGTCCCGGTCGTAAGCGCCGGCGTCAGAGCCGCCGTAGTCGGCGAACGCGCCGGGGAGGGCCCTCGGCGAGTTGGCGAAGTAGTGCAGTGTCGATCCGCCAACGCCGGCGGTCTGCCAGAGAAAGCAGTTCTGCGGTAGGTCGCGAGCCCACGGCGCCTTGGTGCGGTCTCCTGGCCCGAAGCGGAAGATCCCCGTGCCGGGATTATTGGCCTCGTTCTCGAGATGAGACCATTCGCGCTCGCTGTGCTCGAAGGCAGCCCCGGCCTCGAGCAGCAGCACGTCGAGCCCGCGCGCGGCGAGCTCCTTCGCGACGACAGGACCGCCACCTCCTGCGCCCACGACGATGACGTCACGCACCGGAGTCCGCCGCCTTTCTCCCTTCCCAGTAGCCCTTGAGCTCCTTTCGCCCGTCGGCGAGGCCGGCATAGCGAGTGAGCCGCCAGCCGACGGGCCTGCGGAGGAGGCGCCGTCGCCGCGGGTCGTACGAGCCCGCCTCGGAGAAGGCGAGGAAGGCGACGAGGTCCGGCAGGTTTCCGACGAGGAACCTGATCGGACCCGCGCTCTCGCCCTCGAGGCTCTCGGCTGCCTGGAAGACCTTCGCCTTCCCCGCGACGGAGAGGTTCGCGAAGGGCGACGCGAATCGCCCGTGCCGCGACGCCGGCTCGACGTTCGCGGCGAGCTCGTTCAGGATCGTCGCCGCGGTCGACGAGAGCGGGAGCGCGGAGGGAAGGAACTGGTCGAGCGTCCGGATGAGGGCGGCCGGCGTACCCGCCTCGATGCCACCGGGCTTCCTGGACTTCGTCCCCTGCGCCGGCGAGTAGCGGTCCCGGCCCGGGACGACGAATGCGACGAGGCCGTTGATCGTCTGAAGGACGACGTCGGGCCCGGCCGCGTATGCCTCCTCGAGCCACCCGTGCAAGCGCAGCGCCCGCGGCAGGTGCTCGAGCATTCCCGCGCCCGCGGCCAGCACGGCTCCGCGCTGCAACAGCTGCCGCCGGGAGACTCGCTTCGCCGGCTCAGCCGCGGTTGATCACCTCACGCGATGTGTCGGCCGCCGGGTCGCCCTCGGGCAGTACGTCCCGGGCCCAGTCGTTTCGCTTCCACTGCGGGACCGGGGTCTCGCAATCGGTCTTCGGGACGAAGCGCGAGTGGGTCACCAGGCGATACTCGTGGATGTAGCGTGGGCAGTTCGGGAAGACCTCGGTCGCCTTCACGCGGACGATCAGCTGTGCCTCCGGATACTCCGAGAGAAGCGGGTCCGCGTCGTCGACCGATGCGATGCCGTTCAGGCGCATTCGCTTCCGCCCCTCGAAGTCGATGAAGAGGAGGCCCACCTTCCCCGTCTGCACCAAGTTGCCGGCGGTGAGAAACATCCCGTTCCCGTTGTAGATCGGAAACGCGATCGTGGTCTCGTCGAGGACGCGGACGAAGCCGGGATCCCCGCCCTTGTAGGAGCACTGGGGCTGCCCCTGCTCGTCGGTGGTGGCGATGAAGAACATGTCGCGCCCCTCGATGAACGCGCGGTCGCCCTCGTCGATCGTCTCGTGCACGATCCGCTCCTCGATCCGGTCGGCGAGGCGACGCGTGTCGAAACGGTCCTGGAGGCGGCGGCTGTCCTCGTGATAGAGGCTCATCGCCGGATTGTCTCAGGGCGGTCGATGGACACCAAGGTAGGATCGCCGGCGTGGGCTACGGCGTCGTCGATCCCTCCGAGCTCGACTGGCAGGAGCGTCCCCCGGGCGCGGAGGGCCAGCAGCCGCGCCACGCCGCCGACATCACGACGGCCGCGAGCCTCACCCGGTCGCGCGCCCGCCTGTGGCGCTACCCGCCGCACACGCGCGGCCGGCGCCACGCGGATCACGCTCAGGAGGAGGTCTTCGTGGTGCTCTCGGGCACGTTGACGATGCTCCTGGGAGAGCCGCCGGAACGGATCGACGTCGGCCCGCACGGCGTGGTCGCGGTCGAGCCGCACACGCCGCTTCAGGTCCGGAACGAGGGCGACGGCGAGCTCGTACTCTTCATCTACGGCGCGCCCGCCGAGCAGGCCGGCGCGACCTTCCTGGACGACGTCGAGGTCGCGCCGCCCAGGGCCGGCGGCTAGACCGCGGCCGCTTCCGCGACGGCCGCGCGCTCGAACACGAGCTCGCCGTCTCGCACGTCGACACGAACCGTGTCGCCCTCGCCGAAGTCGCCTTCGAGCAACCGCAGCGCCAGGGGGTTCTCCACGAGCCGCTGCAGCGCCCTCTTCAAGGGCCTTGCGCCGTAGGCCGGATCCCAGCCCGCGTCCGCAACGGCCTGCTTGGCCCCGTCCGTCAGCTCGAGCCCGAGCCCGCGCTCGGCCAGACGCTCACGCAGCCGCGCGAGTTGCAGCTCGACGATCTCGCCGAGCTGGTCCTTCGTCAGGGGCCGGAACTCGACGATCTCGTCGATCCGGTTGAGGAACTCCGGTCGGAAGAACTCGCGCATCTGCTCATGAGAGCGCAGGTTCGAGGTCATGATCAGGACCGTGTTGCGGAAGTCGACCGTGCGGCCCTGACCGTCGGTGAGCCTGCCGTCGTCGAGGATCTGTAGGAGCACGTCGAAGACCTCGTTGTGCGCCTTTTCGATCTCGTCGAGGAGGACGACAGAGTAGGGCCGCCGGCGCACGGCCTCCGTCAGCTGGCCGCCCTCCTCGTAACCGACGTAGCCCGGCGGCGCGCCGATGAGCCGCGCGACGGTGTGCCGCTCCTGGTACTCGGACATGTCGAGCCGCACCATCGCGCGGTCGTCGTCGAACATGAACTCGGCCAGCGCGCGGGCCAGCTCGGTCTTCCCCACGCCAGTCGGCCCGAGAAAGACGAACGAGCCGATCGGCCGGTTCGGGTCCTGCAAGCCGGTACGCGCGCGGCGAAGGGCGTTCGCCACCGCCTCGACCGCTTCGTCCTGGCCGACGACACGCAGGTGCAGACGCTCCTCCATGTGGATCAGCTTCTCGGTCTCGCCCTCGAGCAGGCGGTCGACGGGAATCCCGGTCCAGCGCGCGACGACGGCGGCGACGTCGTCCTCGTCCACCTCCTCCTTGACCATCAGGTTCTCCGGCTGCGACCCGTCGCGCTCGGCGAGCTCGCGCTCGAGCTCGGGGAGCTCACCGTGCCGGATCTCGGCCGCCCGGTTGAAATCCCCGGCCCGCTCCGCGCGCTCGAACTCCATGCGCAGCTCGTCGATCCGCTGGGTGACCGCCTTGACCCGGTCGAGTGCCTCCTTCTCCTGCGCCCAGCGCGCCGCGAGCTCCGAGTGCCGCTCTTTCGCCTCCGCCAGCTCGCGCTCGACCGGCTCGCGCACCTCCTTCGACTCCTTCTGCATGGCCGCGAGCTCGATCTCCAGCTGCCGCACACGGCGGTTGGCCTCGTCGAGCTCGAGCGGGCTCGAGTCGATCTCCATCCGGAGACGCGACGCCGCCTCGTCGACGAGGTCGATCGCCTTGTCGGGCAGGAAGCGGTCGGTGATGTAGCGGTCGGAGAGAACCGCAGCGGCGACGAGCGCCGCGTCGCGGATGCGCACGCCGTGGTGCGCCTCGTAGCGCTCCTTCAGGCCCCGCAGAATGGCGATGGTGTCGGCGACCGACGGCTGGCCGACGAGGATCGGTTGGAAGCGGCGCTCGAGAGCGGCATCCTTCTCGATCTGCTTGCGGTACTCGTTCAGGGTCGTCGCGCCGACAGCGCGGAGCTCCCCGCGCGCGAGCATCGGCTTGAGGAGATTCCCGGCGGAGACAGCGCCCTCGGCCGCGCCCGCCCCGACGATCGTGTGCAGCTCGTCGATGAACAGGATGACCTTCCCCTCGGCCGCCTGGATCTCGTTCAACACTGCCTTGAGCCGCTCCTCGAACTCGCCGCGGTACTTCGAGCCCGCGAGCAGCGCGCCGATGTCGAGCGCCCAGACGCGCTTTCCCTTGAGGCCCTCCGGCACGTCCCCGGCGACGATGCGCTGCGCGAGCCCTTCGACGATCGCTGTCTTGCCGACCCCGGGGTCGCCGATCAGCACTGGGTTGTTCTTCGTGCGCCGCGAGAGCACCTGGATGACGCGGCGAACCTCCTCGTCACGCCCGATCACCGGGTCGAGCTTGCCGTCCTCGGCCGCCGCGGTGAGGTCGCGTCCGAATTTCTCGAGGGCCTGGTAGGTCTCCTCCGGATCCTGTGAGGTCACGCGCTGGCCGCCGCGCACCGCCTTGATCTTCGCCTCGAGCCCGTCGCGCTGGACGACGTCGAGCGCCAGCAGAAGGTGCTCCGTGGAAACGTAGTCGTCCTCCATCCGCTTCGCCTCGTCCGCGGCCTTGTCGAGCACGCGAGAGAAGGCGGCTGATACGCCGGGCTGCTGCGCCATGCCCTGCACCGACGGCCGGGCGCGCAAGGCGGCCTCCGCCTGTGCGCGCAGCTCGGGCGCATCCGGCACGAGCTGCTGCGGCAGCTCCTGGTCGAGCAGCGCCAGGACGAGGTGCTCGGGATAGAGCTCGGGGTTGCCCATGCGGCGCGCGAGCTCCTGCGCCGCGGCGACGGCCTCCTGGCTCTTGATCGTCAGCCTGTTGAAGTCCATCAGCGGGGCGTCCGGACGATCTCGACCGGCGGCTGCCAGGGGACGAGGTCGCGCCGGTACTGACGGTGCACCTCGCTGATCGCGGCTCGCATCTCCCGCTCCACCCGATCGAGCTGCCGGCGCACTCGCTCGAGCTCGTCCTGGAGGCGGATCACCTGCTCGACGCCGGCGAGGTTCAGCCCGAGCTCGTTCGTCAGCCCCTGGATCAGCCGGAGCCGGTCGAGGTCGGCCTCGGAGTACAACCGGGTGTTGCCGGCGGTCCGCTTCGGCCGGAGCAGGCCCTTGCTTTCGTAAATGCGCAGCGTCTGCGGATGCATCCCGACGAGCTCGGCCGCCACGGAGATCATGTAGCGCGGGCGGTCGTCCATCACCGGCCGTCGTCCTTGAATCTCCGGCGCATCTGCCGCTCGAGCTTGCGCCGCATGATCACGAAGAGCGCGAGGACGCCGACCGTGCCGACGCCGACGATCACGATCGCGGCGGCTTTCACGGGAACAACGCTTCCCGCGGATCCTCGTGCGAAGCCTTCCGGAGCTCCTCGAGCGCCGTTCGCTCCTGCTTCGACAGCTTCTTCGGGACGGTCAGGCGCAGCCTGGCGATGAGATCGCCTTTGCCGCCGCCGTCGAGCTTCGGCGCGCCGTGGCCGCGGATGCGGAACTGGCGGCCTTCCTGCGTGCCCGCCGGAACCTTGAGCGAGACGCGGTCGCCGTAAGGCGTCGGCACCTCGACCGTCGCGCCGAGCGCTGCCTCCGTGAAGGTCACGGGCACGTCGATGACGAGATCGGCTCCGCGGCGGTGGAAGAGCTTCGAGGGCTGGACCCGCGTGACGACGAACAGGTCGCCTGCGGGGCCACCCGCGGCGCCGACCTCGCCCTTTCCCTTGAGCTTGACGCGCGTGCCGTTCTTGACTCCTGCGGGGATCTTGACCGTGTAGCGCTTCGTCCGCCGCTCGCGGCCGCTGCCGTCGCAGTTGTGGCAGGGCTTCTCGATCACGGTTCCGTTCCCGCGGCAGCGCGGGCACGGCTCGGAGAGCGCGAACATCCCCTGGCTCTCGGCGACGACACCGCGGCCGTGGCAGACGGGACAGATCACGGGCGCCGTGCCGGGCTCCGCGCCACTGCCGCCGCAGACGCGACAGGCGGTCGTGATCTCGACCGGGATCTTCGTCTCGAGTCCGCGCAGCGAGTCCTCGAACGAGAGGCTGACCTCGACCTCGACGTCGGAGCCGCGCTCGGGCTGTGGGCGGCGGGCGCTGCCTCCGCGGCCGGCGCGGCCCCCGAAGAGCCCACCGAAGAGGTCCCCGAGATCGCCGAGATCGTTGATGTTGAAGTTGCCGCCGCCGCCGCGGCCGAAGTCGAAGTTACGCGGATCGAATCCGGGACGTCCGTTCGCGGCGCCGAATGAGTCGTACTGCTTCCGCTTTTCTGGGTCCGAGAGCGTGTCGTATGCGTTCTGGACCTCCTTGAACTTCTCCTCGGACGAGGCATCGCCCGGATTCTTGTCCGGGTGGTAGCGGGCCGCGAGCTTGCGGTAGGCCTTCTTGACCTCGTCGGCCGACGCGCCCTTCTTCACCCCGAGGGTGTCGTACAGCGACGCCAACTCCTACTCCTCCACGGGAGGCGCCGACGCGACGACGACGCGCGCCGGACGCAGCACTCTGTCGCCGAGCATGTATCCCTTCTGGACAACCTCGATGACGGAGCCCTCCTCGGCGTCGGACGGCTGGGAGAGCAGCGCCTCGTGGACGTGGGGGTCGAACTTCCCGTCGGTCTCGATCTCCGCCAGCCCCTCCTTGGCGAGCAGGCCGGCGAGCGAGCGGTGCACGAGGCGCACTCCCTCCTCGAGCCTCGCCTCCTCGTGCTCGGCGGCAGCCTCGAGAGCGCGGCCCAGGTCGTCGAGGATCGGGATCAGCTCCTTGACGAGCCGCTCGTTCGCACGTCCGGCGAACGCCGCCTGGTCACGCGCGCTTCGCTTGCGGAAGTTGTCGAACTCCGCCGCGAGGCGCTGCAGGCGCTCGAGGAGCTCGTCACGCTCGGATCGGAGAGCGGCGATCTCCTCGCCGCTCTCTTCCCCTTCCGGACGCGTCCCGTGGACTGCCCCTGGGACCTGTTCCTTTGCGACACGTTCGTCGGTCACGCCTTCGGAGCCTCCTGCTCCTCGTCGATGACCTCGTAGTCGCCCTCTTCGACGACCTCGTCGTCGGAGCCGGCCGCCGCGTCACCGTTGCCACCCGAAGCCGCGGACGCCTGCTGCTGCGCCGACGCATAGACCGTCTCGGCGAGCTTGTGCGAGGCCTCCTGGAGCGCCTCCGTCTTCGCGCGGATCTCGCCGACGTCCTCGCCCTCGAGAGCCTGCTTCAGCTCCATGATCCGACCCTCGATCGTCGCGGCGTCGGACTCGTCCAGCGCGCCTCGATGATCCTTGAGCGACCGCTCGGTCTGGTACGCGAGCTGCTCGGCGTGGTTCTTCGTGTCCGCGACCTCGTGCAGGCGGCGCGCCTCGTCGGCATGCGCCTCGGCGTCGCGGATCATCTGCTGCACCTCATCCTCCTTGAGGCCCGAGCCGCCCTCGATCCGGATCTGCTGCTGGTTGCCGGTCCCGAGGTCCTTCGCCGACACGTTGATGATCCCGTTGGCGTCGATGTCGAAGGAGACCTCCACCTGGGGCATCCCCCGGGGCGCCGGCGGAATGCCGACGAGCTGGAACTTGCCGAGCGTCTTGTTGAACGCCGCCATCTCGGACTCTCCCTGAAGCACGTGCACCTCCACGGAGGGCTGGTTGTCCTCCGCGGTCGTGAACGTCTCGGACTTCTTCGTCGGGATGGTCGTGTTCCGCTCGATCAGCCGCGTGAAGACACCGCCCTTCGTCTCGATCCCGAGCGAGAGCGGGGTGACGTCGAGCAGCAGGATGTCCTTGACCTCACCCTTCAGGACTCCACCCTGGATTGCGGCGCCGACGGCGACGACCTCGTCAGGGTTGACGCCCTTGTGTGGCTCCTTCCCGATCAGGTCCTTGACCTTCTCGACGACGGCCGGCATGCGTGTCATGCCGCCGACCAGGACGACGTGGTCGATCTTCGACTTGTCGATCCCGGCATCCGAGACGCACTGCTCCGTCGGCCCGACGGTGCGCGCGAGCAGGTCGGCGCTGAGCTCGTTCAGCTTCGCGCGGGTGAGCTGCAGGTCGAGGTGCTTCGGCCCCTCCTGCGTCGCCGTGACGAACGGCAGGTTGATCTGCGTCGTCATCGTCGAGGAGAGCTCGATCTTCGCCTTCTCCGCGGCCTCGTAGAGACGCTGCAGCGCCATGCGGTCGGCGGCGAGGTCGATGCCCTGGTCCTTCTTGAACTCCGCGACCATCCAGTCGACGATCGCCTTGTCGAAGTTGTCGCCGCCGAGGTGGTTGTCCCCGTTCGTCGCCTTCACCTCGAAGACGCCCTCGCCGAGCTCGAGGATCGAGACGTCGAACGTCCCGCCGCCGAGGTCGAAGACGAGGATGGTGTGGTCGGAGCTCTCCTTGTCGAGCCCGTACGCCAGCGCCGCGGCGGTCGGCTCGTTGATGATCCGGAGGACGTTGAGGCCGGCGATCTTGCCGGCGTCCTTCGTCGCCTCGCGCTGCGCGTTGTTGAAGTAGGCCGGCACGGTGACGACTGCGTCGGTCACCGGCTCGCCGAGATACGCCTCGGCGTCGGCCTTCAGCTTCTGGAGGATCATCGCGCTGATCTCCGGCGGGGCGTACTCCTTGCCCCCGGCCTTGACGCGCGCGTCGCCGTTCGCCCCCTTGACGACCTCGTAGGGGACGATGGTCATCTCCTCGGAGACCTCGTCCCACTTGCGGCCCATGAAGCGCTTGATCGAGAAGACGGTGTTCTCCGGGTTCGTCACCTGCTGGCGCCGCGCGGGCGCCCCGACGAGCCGCTGGCCGTCCTTGGTGAACGCGACGACCGACGGTGTCGTGCGGCCGCCCTCGGCGTTCGGGACGACGGTCGGCTCGCCGCCCTCGAGCACGGCCATGCAGCTGTTCGTCGTGCCGAGATCGATGCCGATTGTCTTTGCCATACCTGATTTCGCCTTTCACTCGTAGGGTCCACTGAGAAAATCTAAGCCTGATGCTATCAATCTCAGGTCTTTGTCGCCCGTCGTCTCCCGAGCGCGTCCCTGAGAGCTGACCCCGCCGCAGGCTCGGCCAGCACGATGCCGGCCATGATCAGGGCACAGCCGCCCCAGCCGAGACCCCCGAGCCGGTCGCCGGCGAGCGCGAAACCGAAGAGCGCCGCCCAGACCGGCTCGAGCGTGAAGGCGAGGGCGGTGCGGGTGGCCGAGGTACGGCGCTGTGCCCATGTCTGCGCGAGGAAGCCGAGCGCGCTGGCGAACACGCCCGTGACGATCAGCGCGCCCCACACCGTCCAGCCGCGCGGCACGCTGAGGTCTCCCAGCGCGACCGCGACGACGAGGAGCCCCGCGAAGGCCGCCGCCATCTCGACGAGCGTGAACGCGAGCGGGTCGTAGCGGGGAGCGAACCGCTCCATCAGCACGATCTGCAGCGAGTAGAGGGCGGCCCCCACGAGGACCAGCAGGTCGCCGGTCGCCGAACCCGAGTGGACGCCCGAGAGCAGCGCGAGGCCGACCGTCGCCACGCCGACTCCGACCCATCCGCCACGGTCGATGCGCGAGCGGAGCAGCGCGAGCGCGATCAGCGGCGTGAGGACGACGTACATTCCGGTGACGAAGCCGGCGCTCGAGACCGTCGTCCGCTCGAGCCCCGCCGTCTGGAACGCGTAGCCGGCGGCGAGCAGCAGTCCGAGCAGCGCTGCCGCCGAGACTCCGGTCCGGCGGAGGCCGGCGACTCGCCTCGCGCCCGGGAGGGCGAGCGTCGCCGTCGCGATCGCGAACCGGACCGCGAGGAAGGCGAACAGCGGGTAGAGAGCGACCGCGTCCTTGACCTGGACGAACGTGATCCCCCACACGGCAGTGACCCCGATCAGGGCGAGAAGCGCGGGCATCGCAGGATTCTCCAGTGAAACGCCTCGGCTAAGCTCGTGGCATGGAGCCGCTGCGCGACTCGTGGGGGCGCGAGATCAAGTCGGTGCGCGTCTCCGTCACCGACAAGTGCAACTTCCGCTGCACGTACTGCATGCCGACCGAGGGCCTCCAGTGGCTGGGCCGCGAAGAGATCCTGTCCTTCGAGGAGATCACGCGTCTCGTGCGGCTGCTGGCCGGTCTGGGCGTCGAGGAGGTCCGGCTGACCGGCGGCGAGCCCCTCGTCCGGCGTGACGTTCCCGAGCTCGTCGCGATGCTCGCCGAGGTGGAAGGTGTCCGCGATCTCTCGCTGACGACCAACGGCGTGCTCCTCGATCGCCTCGCCTCACCGCTGGTCGCTGCGGGCCTCCGACGGGTCAACGTCTCGCTCGACACGCTGAACCACGTCCGTTTCGCGGAGATCACGCGTCGCGACGCGCTCGACGCGGTGCTCCGCGGGCTCGCCGAGGCCGAGCGCCACCCCGAGCTGCGGCCGATCAAGATCAACTGCGTCGCCGTGAAGGGCTTCACCGAGACCGAGGTGCCCGCGCTCGCCGAGCTCGCCCGGCGCAAGCCCTACGTCGTTCGCTTCATCGAGTTCATGCCCCTCGACGCGGACGAAGCGTGGCGAGAGGACGACGTGCTCACGGGGGGAGAGATCCGCCGCATCGTCGAGGAGCATCACGGGCCGCTGGTCGAGCTGCCGGCGAAGGCCTCCTCGACGGCGCAGCGCTTCGGCTTCGCCGACGGCGAAGGAGAGCTCGGCTTCGTCAACCCGGTGTCCGAGCCGTTCTGCTCGAGCTGCGACCGCATCCGCCTCACCGCCGACGGCCAGCTTCGCACGTGTCTCTTCTCGCGCCGAGAGTGGGACTTGAAGGGCCCGCTCCGCCGCGGCGCGACCGACGACGAGGTCGTCGACTTGCTCCGCTTCGCCGTTCGTCACAAAGAGCTCAAGCACCGGATCAACGACCCGGGCTTCGTCCGCGCAAGCCGGTCGATGTCGCAGATCGGCGGCTGACATCGGCGCCCCCGGCGACCGTCGCGGGGGCTAGAATTACAGTGCTATGAGTGCCGTGATCGCCGCCGGACGGCGCTTCCTGCCGCGTGGTTACGCGGACCTTGGGCTCCAGTTCCTGATCTGGTTCGGGTTTCTCGCTGCCTATCAGGTCGCGCGTGGGGTCGCCGACCGCGACCCGACAAAGGCCTTCATGAACGGTTGGCGGGTGATCGGCATCGAGCAGAGGGTGATCGGGCTCGGCGAGCTCACGCTCCAGGGATGGACGCAGTCGTCAAAGGTGCTCGAGGCTCTCGTGTCGTGGACCTACTGGAACTCGGAGTTCACGGTCATCGGCCTGGCGCTCCTGTGGGTCTACCTGCGCCGCAACGAGGCGTTCACGCGCTTCCGGAACACGATCCTGCTCGCGAACGTGCTCGGCCTCGTCGGGTACGTCCTCCTCCCGACGGCACCTCCGCGCTTCTTCACCTCGGTCGGCTTCATCGACACGATGGGGCAGTTCGGCGGCCTCAACCACGGCAGCGGCCTCGTCCAGCTCGCCGCGAATCCGTACGCAGCAATGCCGAGCCTGCACGCAGCGGACGCGTTGATCGTTGGCGTCGTCCTCGCGTCCGTGTCACGTCGAGCCGTGTTCAAAGCCGTCTGGCTGGTCTGGCCGCTCTGGGTCTGGTTCTCCGTCATGGCGACCGGCAACCACTTCTGGCTCGACGTCCTCGCGGGAATCGTGCTCGCAGCCGTCACGATGGCGCTCGTCTATCGCAGTCGAGTCCGGGACTTCATCGCAAATCTGCTATAGTCCTCCCATAGCAGGAATGCGATGGGCCGGAACATGAGGGATACCGCCGTTCTCCAGCGAGTCAAGCACGGCTACACGACGGGGGCGCGAACGCTCGCGTCACGGTCGATCGTCGGGCTCGCGCGGACGCGCGTCACACCGAATGCTCTTACGACTTTCGGCGTCTCACTCTGCCTCGCCGCCGCAGTGCTCGTGTACTTCGAGGACCGCAACGAGCTGCTCTTCTACTGGGTCGGGGCGGCCGTCTTCGTCGTCGGCTCGATCCTCGACATCCTCGACGGAGCGCTCGCGCGCGCCGGCGGCAAGACGACTCCGTTCGGCTCGTTTCTCGATTCGACGACCGACCGTGTCGGTGAGGGGGCGATGCTCGGCGCGATCGCGTTGATCTTCGCCCGTCAGGGCAACCAGGTCGCGCTCGGCGCAGCGGTCGCCGCAATCGCCGGCTCGTTCCTCGTCAGCTACACGCGCGCGAAGGCCGAGGCGCTCGGCCTGCGCGGGGACGTCGGGCTCGGTTCGCGCGCCGAGCGGGTGGCCGTGATCACCGCCGGCCTCATGCTCGCCCCGTGGGGAGCGCTGCAATGGGCGATCTACCTCCTCACCGCGACCGCGTGGCTCACGGTTCTCCAGCGCATCCTGCACGTTCGCAAACAACTGGCTCGGCTTGGAGGCTCTGAGAATGGCTCAGCAGAACGGTAGGCAGAACGGCAAGGGACAGCTCGACGACCGCGTCAGGGTCGCGCTCGTCGGGGTCGGCAACTGCGCGAACTCGCTCCTGCAGGGCGTCGAGTACTACAAGGACGCGCCTGACGACCAGTTCGTGCCGGGCCTGATGCACGTGAACCTCGGCGGCTACCACATCAGCGACATCGAGTTCACAGCCGCGTTCGACGTCACGACCGACAAGGTCGGCAAGGACATCGCCGAGGCGATCTGGGCACACCCGAATGACACGATCAAGTTCGCGGACGTCCCCGAGACCGGCATCGAGGTCTCCCGCGGGATGACGCACGACGGGCTCGGGAAGTACATCTCGGAGGTCGTGACGAAGGCTCCCGGAGAGACTGCCGACGTCGTCGGCATCCTGCGCGACACGGAGACCGACGTCGTCGTCAACTACCTTCCGGTGGGCTCCGAGGCCGCGACCAAGTGGTATGCGGAGCAGGTGCTCGAGGCCGGCTGCGCGATGGTCAACTGCATGCCCGTCTTCATCGCGCGCGAGACCTACTGGCAGCGCCGCTTCGAGGAGAAGGGGTTGCCGATCATCGGCGACGACATCAAGTCGCAGGTCGGAGCGACGATCACCCACCGCGTCCTGACCTCGCTCTTTCGCGAGCGCGGAGTCCGGCTCGACAGGACGATGCAGCTGAACGTCGGCGGCAACTCGGACTTCCGGAACATGCTCGAGCGAGACCGGCTCGAGTCGAAGAAGATCTCGAAGACGAACGCGGTCACGTCGATGCTCGACTACGACCTCGGCGCCGAGAACGTCCACGTCGGGCCGTCGGACTACGTCCCGTGGCTGACCGACCGCAAATGGGCCTACATCCGGATGGAAGGCTCCTCGTTCGGCGACGTGCCCCTCAACCTCGAGCTCAAGCTCGAGGTCTGGGACTCGCCGAACTCGGCCGGCATCGTGATCGACGCCGTCCGGCTGGCGAAGCTCGCGCTCGTGAACGGCGTTGCCGGTGCGCTCGAGGGCCCGAGCTCGTACCTGATGAAGTCGCCGCCGCGGCAGGTGCCGGACGACGACGCGTACGAGGCGACCGAGAAATTCATCCGCGACAACGCGCGGCGGACCGCGAAGGTCCAGGAAGACGTCGCCGCGAGCTGAGGACAGTGTCTCCGCCGCCGCGCGGGCGGCGGCGGAGACACCTTCGACCTGGGCCTACGGCTGCGCCGCCTCGTACTGCTTGGCGGCGAAGACGTCGGAGAGGCTGTTCACCGCGGCGTCGCGTGACGAGAGCGCCGCGAGGCCGAACCGCTCCTCGATCATCGCGAGAATCGACGTCGTGTCGTACTGCGTGTGATCCACGGCGAAGTTCCCACGTAGGAACGGCGAGACGACGAGCGTCGGGATCCGCGTCCCCGGGCCCCACTGGTCGTGCGGGCCGTTGTTGTTGCCCTGCCCTGGCGGCGAGACGTGATCCCACTGGCCGCCGAACTCGTCGTAGGTGACGACGACCATCGTGTCCTTCGCGCAGGCGCTGCCCTGGATCAGCTTCAGCAGCTCCATCAGGTGAGTGCTCCCGGTCGACTCGCTCGCGTACCCGGGGTGCTCGTTCTCCTCGCCGATCGGCTTCACGAAGCTGACCGCGTCGAGGTTGCAGTCGGTCGTCGACGAGCGAGCCGCGTCCTCGAACGCGACCTCGTCACGCAGGTGCGTCCGGCCCGGCATTCCGGGTGCGTAGTTCGCGAAGTATGCGAACGGCTGATGGTGGAACTGGAACGCGAAGTCCGGGCACTTCGGATAGTGGTACGCCGCGTTCGTGTCGTGGTTCGGGTCCGAGCACGTCGGGCCTGGCCCGTTCGTCCAGCCCGGGCCGGTCGTGTTGCCGGCCGCGTTGTCCCAGCCGCCCGCGTACCAGCCCCAGGAGACGCCCGCGGCGCTCAGCTCGTCCCCGATCGTCTTGTGGTTCTGGACGACGAGCTTGTCGCCGAAGACGCCGAACGGCTCGTTGGTCGGCTGCATCGTGTTGACGGCCCAGTCGCCACAGGCGAGGCCGGGCTTCGGTGACGGACACGCCACGGTGAAGTCGCCGTCGCGATAGGTCACGCCCGCCAACGGGTTGTAGAGCGGGTAGTTGTCGCGCGGGAATCCGGCCGAGTCGATCAGTGAGTGCTGCCCTGCCGGCGCGTTCGGGTCGAACGGAGTCCGGGCGGCGATCAGCCACTGATGGTTGAGGAACGAGCCGCCGAACGCCGCCTGGAAGAAGTTGTCGGCGATCGCGTAGTGCGGATGTGCGTTCGAGTGCAGGTACTTGTAGATCGGTAGGGCCCTGGTGTCGTAGACCCCCATCACCGTCGCAGCCGAGTCGCTCCCCGTCGCGTAGCGGTTCTGCGCCCCGCCGTTGAGCTGATACTGCTCCTGGTAGAACTTGTGCACCAGGTCGCGCGTGCAGCCGCCGGGGATGCCGACGCCCGAGCCGTTGAGGATGCCGTTTGCGAAAGCGAACGAGTCCTTCGGCTTCGGGCACGTGGTCGCGTCCGGCGAGATGTAGTTGTCGATCGTGAACCACGTGTTGAGGAAGTGGCTGTCGAAGGCGACACCCCTCGGAGTCGTGCTGTCACAGGCCTTCGAGAGCGGCGGCACGGTCAGGTTCACGTCGAGTTGGCGCAGGCACGAGTATGGCGCGCCGTTCTGGTCGACCTGGGTCGTGTGCGCCGCGTCGGCGTTGGCAAGGCCGTTCACGCCTTCCCAGCCGCCGTAGAGGTTGTCGAAGCTGTGGTTCTCCTCGTAGATCACCACGATGTGGTTGATCTTCGAGAGCTGGTCGTCACCGCGGGCGGCGCCGGCCCCCGACACCGTCACGACGGCGAGCAGTGACACACCAAGCGCAGCGAGAAAGCCCCGCCACGCTCTCCTCCCCTTGAGTCTTGGCATGTTCTCCCCTCGAGTTGTGAGTCTCGGTCGGCGGGAGTCTGACGCAAATCGAGGCCCGATGGAAAGGGGACTGCAGGCGGCTAGGCTTTGACGCGATGAGGATCTGCCTCGTCACGCCCTTTGCGTGGTCGCAGCCCCACGATGTGAACGAGCACGTGACCGGCGTCGCGCGCGAGCTGCGGGCGCTCGGCCACTCCGTCACGGTCCTGGCGTCCTCCAACCGGGCTCGGGATCTCGCCGCGGGCCGGCGCGCCCTGCTCGACGGCCTCGAGGCGGAGGTGATCGCTCTCGGGCCGGCAGTGCCGATCTCCCGGCGCAGCAGAATCGGGGTCCCGGTGGGTGTTCGCGCGAACCTCTCGCTCGCGCTGGCGCTCGGGCGATTCGACGTCGTGCACGGCTTCGAGCCGGGCTTGCCGTCCCTGTCGTACCTCGCGCTTCGGGACGCGCAGGCCCTCACCATCGCGTCGTTCCACTCCCCGGAGCGCCTCTCCTATCCACCGGGGCGGTCGCAGCGAGACCGGCTGCTCGCCAGGCTCGACGCCCTCGTCGCGACGAGCGAGGAAACGGCGGAGGCGGCCGCGCAGCGCTTTCCCGGGCACTATCGCGTCGTCCCGGAGGGGATCGACCCGGAACTCTTCCGGCCACGGCGTAAGAGAAAGCGGATCGTCCTCGAGTGGCGCCCAAACGAGCGGGCGCTCCTCCGGGGAGTCTTCCGGGAGCTGGCCTCGCTGCCGGACTGGGAGCTCCTGCTGCTGCGGACGAAGCCGCTCGCCGGCCGGCCGGCGATCCCGCGGGCCGTGCGCGACCGCGTGCACGTCCGGACGGCCCGCGACGGCGCGTCACGCGCGCCCGTCCTCGCGGAGGCCGCCGTCTTCGTCCCCGCCCTCTCCGGCCTGCAGCGCGTGCGGCTCGAGGCCTCGGCGGCGGGCTGCGCGATCGCGCGGCCCCCGGGGACGGAGTCGCAGCCCGAGCTCGCCGGCGCGGAGGTCGCGCGTCTGGCCGAGAACGCGGACTTTCGCGCGCGCAAGGCGGAGCACGCCCGCGCGGAGGTCGCGGGCGAAACGTTCGCGACTGTCGCCGGTGAGCTCGACGAGCTCTACGGCTCGCTGGCCCGGCGACGGCACACGCCACACGCGGAAACCGATCCGCTCCCGGACCGCCCGTGGATCCTCTGCGACCTGCACATGCACACGAGCTGGTCACACGATTGCGCGGTCGATCCGGCCGACCTGATCATCTACGCCGAGGGCAGCGGCCTCGGCGGGGTCGCGGTGACGGACCACAACGTCCTCGGCGGGGCGCTCGAGACCGTCGACCAGGCACGGGACCGCGACCTGATCGTCATTCCCGGCGAAGAGGTCAAGACGGACGGCCAGGGCGAGGTGATCGGGCTCTTCCTCAAGGAGGAGATCCCGCGGGGGATGTCCTTCTCGGACACGGTCACGGCGATCAAGGAGCAGGGCGGCATCGTGTACCTCCCCCATCCCTTCGACCGCATGCACTCGATCCCGGAGCCGGCGACGCTGCAGCGCCACCTCGCCGACATCGACGTGTTCGAGGTCTACAACGCGCGCCTCCTCTTCGAGGGGTACAACGACGAAGCGCTCCGGTTCGCCCGCAAGTACAACCTGACCATGGGCGCCGGCTCGGACGCGCACGTACTCCAGGGGATCGGCACGGGCGCCGTCCGGATGCGGGCGTTCGTCGGCCCCGAGGAGTTCCTCCTCAGCCTGCAGTCGGCCCAGGTGCTACGCCGCCCGCGGTCGCTGGTCTACCTCCAGTCCCTGAAGTGGATGGCCCAGGCCAAGGAACGCGTGCGCTAGGCCCGAACCTGGTGGAAGCAGTGCCGGCAACCGACGAGATCTACGAGAAGTACCTCCAGAAGGCGATCGTCGAGATCAACGACCTCGCCCACGAGGTCGCCCAGGCCGGCGGCGCGCGCGTGCCCGTGATCGGCTCCGGCCACCCGCTCGCGGACGTGATGCTGCTCAAGTACCGGCCGCAGCCGGCGGAGGTACAGGAAGGCGTGTCGTTTTACGGCCGGGCCGGCCAGGCGGTGCTCAAGTCACTCCAGAGGCTGCACGTCGACCCGATGGCCGTGTACGGCACGAACTGCGTCAAGTTCGCGGACGGCGGCGACGAGGAGTCGCGTCCGTTCCTGACCAGGGAGCTGCACATCGTCCAGCCGAAGCTCGTCGTCCCGATGGGCGAGAGCGCGGTCGACTTCCTCAACTCTCTCGCCTTCCCGCTCACTGACCCGGTCGAGTACAAGCCGGGAGAGCTCCAGCGGTTCACCGCGACGATCGAAGCCCTCGTCGTGCCCGACATCGACGCGTCGCTCGACGAGACCCCCGCCAAGAACCGGTTCTGGAAAGCGTTCAAGCCGCTTGGCAATTGGTGGGCCGAGCTGCCTCCGTATTGAGGGCTTTACGGGTCGTCGCGGGGACGGCCCTCCTCGGAGCCCTGTGGCTCTACTACGCGTTCCACGATCGGCTCTGGGAGGCGGGCAAGTGGTGGGACATCGCCTTTCTCGCGGTCGTGCTCATCCCCGCGTGCTTCGCACTCGTGTGGCTACTGCTGCCGCTTCGCACCTGGCGGTGGACCTACCTGGTCGCGATCGCGTTCGGCATCCTCGCGGTCGTCCTCCACCTCGTCGGCGCAAGCACGCCGGAGAACTTCTGCAAGCTCTTCGGCGTCAGCTTGATCGGCTTCTGGTTCCTCGGCTTCTTCGAGACGCTCAGCTGGATCGTGCTGGTCGCATGCATCGTCCCGTTCGTCGACGCCTATTCCGTCTTCGCCCCTCACGGGCCGACGAACGTCATCGTCAGCGAGCACCGCCACGTCTTCACGGACTTCTCGTTCGCGTTCCCGATCCCGGGCGAGCGCTACGCCGCGAATCTCGGGCTCCCCGATCTCCTGTTCTTCGCGCTCTTCCTCGGCGCCTCGGCGCGCTTCGCCCTGCGCCCCGCGCTGACGTGGCTGCTGCTTGTCATGTCCTTCGGGGCGACGCTCGCGCTTGCGTCCGTCTGGCGTGGCGGGCTACCGGCGCTGCCGCTCCTCGCGGTCGCCTTCCTGCTCGCGAACGCCGACCTGATCTGGCGGCAGCTGAGGCGGCCGTCGCCGGAAACGCGCGACGCGGTCTAGGGGACGTAGCCCGTGCGGTCGAGGAAGCGGCGAACCGCGGCCAGATAGCGCGCCCTGTTCTTCCAGCGGGCGTCGACCATCGAGGGCCAGTCGCGCCGCGCGACGGCTGCCCGCACGCGCGCCCAGCCTGCCTTCCCGCGGCCGAGAAGGTACTGGTCTGCGAGGTACGCGGGCAGGACCCCGTCCGGATACGCCCGCGTGCGCACCGCTCGCCGGTACCCGCTCCAGATGCGGGTCGCGTCGGCCCGGATCGCCCGTGGAAAGCTCCGCGTCACGTTCACGAGCCGTCCCTGCTCGTAGCGCTGGACGAGGACCGGTACGGCGGAGCACGCGTAGCAGCCGAAGGCGTAGCTGAAGCGATCGTCCCCCGTGACCAGCTCGAGCCGGCCGTCGGAGCCGAGATCGCCCTCGGGCTCTCCGTCTCCTTCGAGATCGGAGACGGCGACGGACGATGCGTCGGCTGCCCCGCCGCTCGCGGGCCACGCGACGCGGTGACCTGTCCGGAGTGAGCGGCCTCCGCACGCGGAATAGGCGCGTCCCGCCCGGCGCCCGTCGCCGACAAGCACGCCGCGGGCGCACACCCGAGGACGATCCTCCTCACGAGCGCTCGAGTAGGGAGACGGCCTCGACGTGGGGCGTGTGCGGGAACATGTCCACGGGTTTCACGCGCCTCAGCTCGTAGCCGTAGTCGGCTCGGAGTCGCTTGACGTCTCCCGCCAGTGTCGTCGGGTTGCAGCTGACGTAGACGAGGCGCGGCGCGCCGATCTCCCCGAGGCGCTTGAGCGCCTTGCCCGCGAGCCCCGCCCGCGGCGGGTCGACCACGACGACGTCGGGATCGCCGCTGCGACCGTGCAGCTCCTCGACGGCTTGCCCGACGTTGCCGGCGAAATAGGCCGCGTTGCCGATGCCGTTCAGCTCCGCGTTCTCGAGCGCGCACGCAATCGACTCCTCCGATACGTCGATCCCCCAGACCGTCAGCGCGTCGCCGGCCAGGAGTAGCCCGATCGTCCCGATCCCGCAGTAGAGATCGAACACCGTCTCGTCGCCCGTGAGCGCGGCGAACTCGCGTG
The DNA here is from genome assembly GCA_963711545.1 of uncultured Actinomycetes bacterium. Lineage (GTDB taxonomy): Bacteria > Actinomycetota > Thermoleophilia > Gaiellales > Gaiellaceae > 3-1-20CM-4-69-9. Next base: position 379,246 of record CAVQEP010000010.1, on the reverse strand, counting down.
TCACGTCGTAAAGCCGCTCCGCCATCTGCGTGTTCGTCTGGAGGAACGCATTCGGGCGTACCCGGAAGCGCAGGCCCGAGAGCTTTTCCTCGATGAACTCCTCGCCCCACAGGAGCTGCGTCGGCAGATTCGTCACCTCGGCCGCGCCATCGTTGACCGCCCAGTGGATCGACTTCACCTGGTCGTGCCGGCGCAGAGCGTCGACGAAGCCGCCGACGTCGAACTTCTCGCCCGGGCCCGTGACGAGCTGGACGAGCGCCTCCCCCGTGTTGCGGCCCTCCCGGACGACCAGGTGGCGCAGGTAGCCGGTGTGCTCGGACTGGTCGTACGCGACTAGCCGGTCGCCCCGCGCCCAGTCGCGCACCGTGTCCCGGATCGCGTTGCCCAGGTCGGTGGTGAGCCAGCAGCGCTCGATCTCGAGCACCTCGTCCCAGCGGCCGGCCCTGTGGAATCCGAGCGCGGGGCCGCCCTCGAGCTGCGTGAAGGAGTACTCGAGCTTGTTGCGGTAGTGGAAGGCGTCGACCGCAGGGACGATCGGCTCGAGCGGCGGATCGGTGATGCCGCCGATGCGGCGCAACGCGTCCTCCACCTGATCCCGCTTGGACTCGGCCTGGGCGGCGTAGGCCAGATCCTGGAACCGGCAGCCGCCGCAGGCGGGGAAGTGTGCGCACGGCGCATCGACGCGGAGCGGGCTCGGCTCGAGCACCTCGGTTGCGAGCGCCTCGGCGTGCCGCCGCTGCACCTTCGTGATGCGCGCGAGCACGGTGTCCCCGGGCAGGCCATGCCGCACGAAGACGACGAAGCCGTTCAGCCGGGCGACGCCGTTGCCGCCGTAGGCGAGGCGGTCGACCGTGAGCTCGACCTCCTGGTCCATGGCAACGGGGGCGGCCACTCGTTGAGGGTAGCCGCTTCCGGACGAGGCGCTAGTGGCCGAGGCGTAGGTCTGTGGGCGGGTACGGGTCGAGGAGGAGCGGCTGTCTCGGCTTCTGCCTGAAGTCGAAATCACGGACGAGCGTCCCGAGGATCGGCTCGTTCTCCCGAACGCTCGGCCGCGGATCGGGCCGCCCGTCCGTCGATGGATCGAGCCGCTGCCCGTGGAGGAAATCGTCCTCGATGAACTTCGCGTAGGCATCGAAGCTGAGCGTCTGGTGGTCGATGAAGCCCCGGCGGGCATAGGGGCTGATGACGAGCCCAGGCACGCGCAACCCGTAGCCGTTCCGGTCGACGACCGGTGGCTTGACGTGGTCGTAGAAACCGCCCCAGTCATCCCACGCCAGGAAGATCGCGGTGGATTTCCACTCGGGCCCCCGCATGGCGGCGTTGACGAGGCGGGTCACGTACGCCTGACCCGCGCTGACGAGGCCCGGCGGGTGCTCGCTGACCGCACCTGTCGGATTGATCCAGGAGACGCTCGGCAGCGTGCCCGCCTTCGCCGCCTCGAGATAGTGGGACAGGCTCGTGATGTTGCCGAGCTGGCCGTCCTGCTGCACGGTCTCGAAGTAGGGAAGCGGATTCCAGATGCCCGGCGTCTTCGCCCCCTGCTTCACGGACTCGCAGATCATCGCGTCGTTCTCGCAGTCGGGCTCGGTGCCACTGAAGACGTAGTAGCGCCAGCTGACGTGGTGCTTGTGAAGGAGATACGTGAGGTCGGTCCACGCATAGTCGGGCGGGACCCCGTTGCTGTCGCGGCGATCGGGCGGGGGGCCCGGGGACTGCAGAGCGTTCACGCAGCTCATCGCATCGCCGGGAAGCGAGCACCGCGCCGACCACTCCGAGACGAGGAAGAGGTGGGCCGGCAGGCTCCAGGACGCGTTCGGCTCGAACATGTGGTCCTGGAGGACGAAGTTGCGCGCATAGGCCCAGTAGTTCGGTATGTCGCGCCCGTCGTGGTAACCCATCACGTCCGGGTTCGCGGCCCGCTGCGAGCAGAGGGGATCGTTCGGGTCGAGCAGGCAGCCTCTGTGCAGAGCGTTCTCGGCGCGGACGACGAACCCGTCCATCGCCCCTCCGCCGACGTCGGCGGCCGCGTCGGTTGCCCCGTGTGGCCCGCCGGCGTTCAGGTCGTGCGTGTCGTGATAGGGCGCCTGGCAATCGCCCTTGGCGGGATCCGGGACGCATATGGCGATATCCCCGCTCGCCGTTCGCGGAAAGCCGTCCGCCCCGGGGTACGTCCCGAAGTAGTGATCGAAGGAGCGGTTCTCCTGCATGATCACGATGATGTGCTTGATCTTGTGGATGCCCGCAGGCGCCTTGGCGGGCTTCCTCGGTGCTTTCGCCCCGGAGGGAGCGGCCACGACGATCGTCGCGAGGACGCCGGCCGCGAGTGCGACGACTAGGAACGACCTCCGGAGCACCTAGATCGCATTTCTAATCGCCGCACTTTGGCTTGCGGTTAAGCCGGCGTAAACGAGTGTTGCCCCGTCGGTCAGGCGGCCCTTCGCAGGCGTGTGGCCGGCAGACGGATCGGATGGTTCGAGCGGAACACGTCGTCCGGGTCGACACGCGCCTTTACCGCCTGCAGCCGGCGGTGCGCCACGGCCCCAAAGAGCCGGTCGCCCCGCTCGCGACGCTCGGTGAAGTTCAGGTAGTCGCGCCCGGCATCCCACTCGGCGAGCGCCGTCTGGACGAGCTCGACGTGTGCCCTGACCGCCGCGCCGACCTGCGGCGTCGGCGCTATCCCGACGGCGAACATCGCGAAGCCTGCGTCGATCGTCGCCAGCGCCCCGCTCCCGGGCGCCGGCCGCGCCAGAGCCCCGCCGAGATGGCGCACCTCGACCGAGAGGAGGGGCGAGCCCGACCCGGCGCCCGCCGCCTCGACCAGCGCTTCGATCGCCTCCTCGGGGAAGTCACCCAGGAGCATGCCGTCGCCGGCGCCGGGAACCGAATGCTCGGGATCCATGTGGAGGGAGCTCAGGCGCTCGACCGGGATCGTCGCGAACGTGTCCATCGCGGGGCCGAGGTCACGCAGCGGCCGCAGAAGCTCGTCGGCCGAAGCCTCGTCGCCGAGGTACGTCGCTTCGACGACGACGAACGAGCCGCCCCGGAGAGGCTCCGGGATGTCGGGGATCGGCGGGAACTGCAGGAAGCGGCCGACGGAGGTCACCTCGTCGGGCACGTCGCGGATCCAGTTGCGCCATGCGCGCAAGACCTCCGAGCCGCGCTCGATCGGAAAGAAGAGCACGCCCGCGTGCACCTCGGTGATCGGGTAGAGCTTGAACTCGAGCGCGGTCACGAGGCCGAAGGCGCCGCCGCCGCCGCGAAGCGCCCAGAAGAGCTCGGGCTCGTTGTCGGCGTCGGCGCGGACCAGCTCCCCGTCGGCGTTGACAAGCTCGACCGCGAGGACGCTGTTCGCCGCCATGCCGAACCGGCGGGCGAGCCAGCTGATCCCCCCGCCGAGGCTGTAGCCGACGACGCCGACGTCAGGGGACGAACCCGCGAGCGCCGCGAGCCCGTGCTCTGCGGCGGCCTCGCTGACCTCGGCCCAGAGGACGCCCGCCTCGACGCGCGCACGCTCGTTGGCCGGATCGATCTCGACGCCGCGCATCCGCTCCGTCTTGACGAGCACGGTGTGCGCCAGGGACCCCATCGCCGCCGCGTTGTGGCCGGTGCCCTGGGGAGCGATTCGAAGCCCGCGGCTCCGTGCCCAGCGCACGACTGCGGCGACGTCCTCGGCGGTCTCAGGCAGGGCGACCGCAACGGGCCGCTGGTCGACGGCGAGATTCCACGCCAGCCTCGCCTCGTTCCAGTGAGGATCGTGGGGAAACACCAGGCATTCCGTCTTCATTTCTCGGGCCTCCTCGGCCGTTCGTTGTCGTCCTCAGACGGTCGCAGGTGCCGTCGGGCTGAAGAAGGAGGCGGGCTGGTGTGTGGGGGTGCGGAAATCCGTACGATCCGGCCGTGGACGCCGAGCCTGCCGCCCAGGCCTGGATCGACGCGTGGACGCGTTCCTGGCTGACGAAGGATGCCGACCTGCTTCCACCCGTGTACGCCGAGGAGGTCGTGTTCCGCTCGCATCCCTTCCGCGAGCCGCGAGCACCGCTCGACTACGCGCGCTGGGCCTACTCGGAGGAGGAAGGGATGCCCGAGGTCTGGATGGGCGAGCCGCTCGTCTCGGGCGACCGCGCCGCGGTCGAGTGGTGGGCGGTGGTGCTCGAGAACGGCGAGCCCGTCTCGCTCGCGGGCACGTCGTGGCTGCGCTTCGACGACGACGGCCGTGTCGTCGACCAGCACGACTACTGGGGCACTGCTCCGGGCCGAACGCCGCCATGGCACGGTTGGGGGCGTAACTGAGCGGCGAGAACCGCCTTGGCCCACGCGCGTCTTCCGCGAGGCGGCGATCCTGAATCCGAGTGAAAGCGAAGCTTTCGCTCGGCTTTAGCTAAGTGCGGTGACGTAGACCTTGCGCTCGCGCGGACCGTCGAACTCGCAGAAGAAGATCCCTTGCCAGGTTCCGAGCGCGAGCTTGCCGTGATCGACCGGAACGAGGATCTGGGGGCTCATGAGGGAGGCGCGGATGTGGGACGGGGCGTTCGGGCCGTCGGGATCCTCGATGTGCTTCCAGTCCCAGCCGTCGTCGACCACCTTCTCGAGCGCCGCCTCGAGGTCGGCGGCGACGGCGGGATCGGCGTGCTCGTTGATCGTGACGCCGGCGGTCGTGTGCGGGACGTAGACCAGTGCTGCCGCAGCGCCGTTCGTCAGGCCGAGCGCGTCCTGGACCCGACTGGTGATGTCGAGCAGCTGGGTTCGACGCTCCGTCTTGAGCCGGATCTCCTCCACAGCGACGTATCCTACGAGACCCGTGCCGCCCACCCCACCTTCAGAGAGCGAGCTCGACGCGTACCGGGCTCAGGCGGACCGCTTCATCGCCGAGCTGGACGAGGAGTACTACCTCCACTACGCCGGGTTGAAGGACAGCTTCGAGCTCGCGGCCATCTACGAGCGGCACGCCAACCTCACCGAGCTCGACCAGGCGAATTCGATCGGGCTCACCGTCAACGGCGGCGCGCGCGCGAGGGAGCTGTGGCGGTTCGCCTGTGAGGGATATCTCGGTGCTCTGACCCGCGACCACGCCGAGAAGCTCGCCAATCGCGAGGCCGAGCTCGAGGTCACGGTGGACGGCGAGACGCTCCCGTACCGGATGGTACGGCCCGCCATCGCGAACGAGCCCGACCGTGAGAAGCGACGGGAGCTCGACGCACGCGCGAACGACGTCCTCGAGGAGCACCTGAACCCGCTCCACCTAGAGGCGGTGAGGATTGCGCATCAGGGTGCCAGGGATCTCGGCTTCGCCAACTACCTCGAGCTCTATCGCAAGGCGCTTCCCCCGTCTGCCCTCGACGACCTCGCCGCCCAGTGCCGGGCGTTCCTCGACTCGACCGAGCGGCTGTACGAGACGGCCGCCGACCGCTTCTTCCGCGAGCGGGTCGGCGTCTCACTCGCCGAGGCGCAGCGTTGGGACGTGTCCCGGGTGTTCCGGGCTCCCGAATGGGACGACATGTTCCCGGCAGACAGGATGCTGCCCGCACTCGAGCAGACGCTTCAGGGCCTCGGCATCGACCTCGGGTCCCAGACGAACGTCACGCTCGACCTGGAGGAGCGCCCGAAGAAGACCCCGCGCGCCTTCTGCGCGCCGATCGAGGTGCCTGACCGCGTCGTCCTCGTGATCCAGCCCATCGGAGGTTGCGACGATTGGCGCGCGCTCTTCCACGAGGCCGGCCACATGGAGCATTTCGCGAACACGTCGCCCGGCCTTCCGATGGAGGAGAAGCGCCTCGGAGACAACGCCGTCACCGAGGGCTGGGCGATGCTCCTCCAGCATCTGACCGACGAGCCCGAGTGGCTCACACGCCGACTCGACTTCGCGCGGCCCACCGAGTATGCGATCGATGGAGCGACGGGCCTCCTCTACATCGTCCGGCGCCACGCCGCCAAGATGCTCTACGAGCTCGAGTTCAACGCCACGGAAGACGTCACGGCGATGCGCTCCCGCTACGCAGAGCTCCTGTCGGACGCGTTGAAGATCGACGTCGCGCCCGCGAACTACCTCAGCGACATCGACTCCGGCTTCTACGTCTCGTCGTACCTTCGCTCCTGGGCGTTCGAGGCCCAGCTCCGCGCGTATCTGAAGGAGAGGTTCGGGTCGCAGTGGTTCAAGGCACGCGAGGCCGGTTCACTCCTGCGGGAGCTCTGGGGCGAGGGCCAGAAGATGCGCGCCGAGGAGATGCTGAAAGACGTGACCGGCTCGACGCTCGAGATGGAGGCGGTCGCCGAGCGGGTTCGGGAGTACCTGGCCTAGCTGCGCTCGATCCGACTCCCTGAATAAGCTTTATGCATGGCGAGGACGAGGGTCCTGATCGCGGGTGCTGCGGGCCGTGACTTCCACAACTTCAATCTCGTCTACCGCGATCGGCCGGATTACGAGGTGGTCGCCTTCACGGCGACCCAGATCCCGAACATCGACGACCGCCGCTATCCCGCCGAGCTCGCCGGGTCGCTCTATCCAGAGGGAATTCCGATCCTCCCCGAGTCGGCTCTCGAGCAGCTCGTGCGGGAGCACGAGATCGACTCGGTCGTGTTCGCATACTCGGACGTCACACACGAGCACGTCATGCACATCGGCTCCAGGGCGCTAGCTGCAGGCGCGTCGTTCCACCTGATCTCGCCCCACGACACGATGCTCGCGGCGAAGAAGCCGTCCGTCGCCATCTGCGCGGTCAGGACAGGATCGGGCAAGAGCCAGACCACGCGTCACGTCGCGGCCCTCTTCCGCGCGGACGGAAAACGTGTCGCGGTGCTGCGCCATCCGATGCCGTACGGCGATCTGACCAAGCAGGCGGTTCAACGTTTCGAGCGGTACGAGGACCTCGAGGCCGCCGACGCGACGATCGAGGAGCGCGAGGAGTACGAGCCCCATCTGGCGGAAGGGAATCTCGTCTTCGCCGGCGTCGACTACGAGCGGATCCTCCGCGCCGCCGAGCAGGAAGCCGACGTGATCCTCTGGGACGGCGGCAACAACGACACACCGTTCGTCAGGCCCGACCTGCACATCGTCGTCGTCGACCCGCACCGGCCGGGGCATGAGCTCCGCTACCACCCGGGCGAGACCAACCTGCGCATGGCGGACGTCTGCATCGTCAACAAGGTCGACAGCGCCCCGCAGGAAGGGATCGACGCCGTGCTGGACTCGATCCGGGAGCACGCGGCCGACGCGCGCATCGTGCTCGCCGCGTCGCCGTTCGACGTCGAGGGCGACGGCGAGTCGATCCGCGGCAAGCGGGTCCTCGCGGTCGAGGACGGCCCCACGCTGACGCACGGCGAAATGACGTTCGGCGCGGCGGTGCTGGCCGCGAAGCAGCACGGCGCCGCCGAACTGATCGACCCGCGCCCGTTCGCGGTCGGCTCGATCGCCGAGACATTCGAGCGCTACCCGAACGTCGGCACGCTGCTGCCCGCGATGGGTTACGGACGGAAGCAGATGGAGGACCTGCGCCAGACGATCGAGCGCTCCGATGCCGAGCTCGTCCTGATCGGGACTCCGATCGACCTCAGGCGGCTGATCGAGCTGGACAAGCCGGCGCTGCGCGTGACCTACAAGCTCCAGGAAGTTGGCGAGCCGACGCTGAAAGAGCTGCTTGCCGAGAAAGGCCTGCTGGAAACAGCGCTCGTGTGAGCCTGGTCGTCGTCGCTCTCGGAGGCAACGCGCTCATACGTCCGGGCGAACGGGGAACGGCAGCCGAGCAGCTCGCAAACCTGCGACGGGCAGTCGAGGCGCTAGTCCCGCTCCTCCGCGAGGAGGGGACGGTCGTCATCACCCACGGCAACGGCCCTCAGGTGGGGAATGAGCTCCTGCGGCAGGAGCGCGCCGCGGACGAGGCGCCGCCGCTCCCGCTGTGGCTCGCCGTCGCGCAGACGCAGGCCGAGATCGGCGCGCTGATCGTGGCCGAGCTCCGCCCGATGCTCCAAGGCGGCGAGGTCGCGTGCGTGCTCACGCACGTCGTCGTCTCGCCGGACGATCCGGCTTTCGACCGGCCGACAAAGCCGATCGGCCCCTTCTACTCTGCCGAGCAGGGCGAGCGGCTCGAGCGCGAGCGGGGCTGGAAGATGACCTCCGACGCGAACCGCGGGCACCGGCGCGTGGTCCCCTCCCCTGCTCCGTCAGAGATCGTCGAGCTCGGCGTGATCCAGCTTCTCGTCGACGGCGGCGCGGTCGTGATCGCCTGCGGCGGAGGCGGGATCCCGGTCGTCCGGCGTGGCAACCGGATCTCGGGCGTGGACGCGGTCATCGACAAGGACCGAGCCTCCGCCCTCCTTGCCCGTGGGCTGGGAGCGAACCGGCTCGTGATCCTCACCGAGGTCCCAGCCGTCTACCGGAACTTCGGCGAGCCCGGCCAGGCCGAGATCCGCGAGCTCGACGCCGCCGACGCGGAGTCCCTCCTACCGCAGCTCGCGGAAGGGTCGATGCGCCCGAAGGTCGAAGCCGCTCTGTCGTTCGGCGGCGAGACGCTGATCACAAGCTTCGATGCGCTCGACGCAGCGCTGGCCGGCGACGGCGGAACGCGAATCGGCATGCGCTGAGGGCGCCCTCGAGGGCGCCCTCAGCCACTTCGCGCTACTTCTTCTCGGACGTGCCCTCGATCGTGCCGGGTGTGCCGGTGCCGACCTGGATGCGCCTTGGCTTCGGCTGCTCGGGCTTGCGGACGTGCACCTCGAGCACGCCGTCCTTGTACGCGGCCGTGACGTCGCCCTCGGTCACCCCCTGCGGCACGCCGAAGGTACGCGAGAACGTCCCGAAGCGCCGCTCGAAGCGATAGGAGCGCTCGTTCGAGAGCGCCCGGGTGCGCTCGCGCTCGGCGCCGATGCTGAGCGCGCCTTCGTCGAGCTCGACGGAGATCTTGTCCTCGGGAATCCCGGGCAGGTCGAGCGCATAGACGATCTCGTCCTCGGTCTCCCAGACGTCGAGTGCCGGAGCCCAGGGTTGCGCCGTCCCGCCGTTCCCCTCGAGGAGGCCGTTCATGAACCGACTCATCTCGTTCTGGAGCGCCGCGACCTCACGGAACGGCTCCCAGCGAACCAACGTGGTCATCTGTTCTCCCTTCCAACGTGACTGCTCAACTAACCTCTGTACTACATATAGTAAAAACCTAAGTCTATTCTTGTCAACTCCAGGAAGAAGTACGATCCGCCACGCACGATGGTCGCCGTCTCCGACAGCCTGAAGGGCCGCTCTTTCACCCGGATCGCGGACTGGAGCCGTGAGGAACTGCTCGAGGCGCTCGACCTCGCCCGCGAGCTCAAGCGGCTCCAACACGCCCGCGAGGAGCACCGCCTCCTCCCCGGCCGCACGCTCGGGATGATCTTCGAAAAGCCGTCGACCCGCACGAGAATCTCCTTCGAGGTGGGCATCTACCAGCTCGGTGGCACCGGTCTGTACCTGTCAGCCGGTGACCTCCAGCTCGGCCGGGGCGAGACGATCCGGGACACCGCGACGGTCCTTTCGCGCTACCTCGACGCGATCATGATCCGGACTTTCGCGCAATCCGACGTGGAAGGGCTCGCGGAGGCGGGGTCGATTCCCGTCATCAACGGGCTCACCGACAGCTCACACCCATGTCAGGCGCTCGCCGACGTGATGACGATCCGAGAGCGCTTCGGGCGGCTGGAAGGGCTGAAGGTCGCCTACCTCGGCGACGGCAACAACGTCTGCGCGTCCCTGATGGTCGCCTCCGCCAAGCTCGGGATGAAGTTCGTGGCGGCCACGCCGGCCGGGTACCGGCCCGACGACGAACCGGTGAGTATCGCGCGGGAGGCCGGCGGCTCGGTGGAGCTGGTCGAGGACCCGCGGGCGGCGGTCGAAGACGCGGACGTTCTCTACACCGACGTCTGGACGTCGATGGGCCAGGACGAGGAGCGGCAGCGGCGGCTGAAGGACCTCGCCGTTTACGGCATCGACGCCTCCCTCCTCGCAGGCGCGAAGGAGCGATGCGATCGTCCTGCACTGCCTCCCTGCGCACTACGGCGAGGAGATCACCGAGGAGGTCCTCTACGGTCCACGGTCCGCCGTCTGGGACGAGGCGGAGAACCGCCTGCACGCCCAGAAGGCGCTCATGGCGCTCGTCATCCGGTAGTGAGCGCCGGTGCTGCCGCTCCGCGACAACGTCCCGACGCGGACGTTCCCGGTCGTGACGATCGGGATCATCGTCGTGAACGTGCTCGTCTGGCTGTGGGAGGTCAAGGGCACGCCGGTCGCGACGGACGTCGTCCACTACGGGTACTACCCCTGCAAGATCGAGGGCCCCTGTGTCGACTTCGCCCTCAACGCGAAAGTCCCGTGGTACGAGAATGCGTTCACCTCGATGTTCATGCACGGCGGGTGGGCGCACATCATCTTCAACATGCTCTTCCTCTGGATCTTCGGCAACAACGTCGAGGATGCCCTGGGTCGGGTTCGCTTCCTGCTCTGGTACATCGCGGGAGGGCTGGCGGCGACCGCCGTCCAGACGTTCGTCATCCTCCACTTCGGTAATGCGCAGGAGGCGAGCATCCCGAACATCGGCGCCAGTGGCGCGATCGCGGCCGTGCTCGGCGCGTACTTCGTGCTCCTCCCCCGCGCCCGCGTCCTGAGCGTGATATTCCTCGGGCTCATCTTCCTCCGCGAGATCCCGGCGATCTGGTTCCTCGGGATCTGGTTCCTGTTCCAGCTGTGGCAGGGCGGCCGGGCGGTCGGCCATCCGGAAGCGGGCGGCGGAGTGGCGTTCTTCGCCCACATCGGCGGCTTTGCGTTCGGGCTGGCGACCGTCCTTCTCGTCGCCAAGCGCCGGCCGCTCCAGCCGAACTACTGATGGACGACTTCCACGCTCAGGTGCGACGCGCCCTCGACGCGTTGCCGCCCGAGCTTGCCCGCCGGGTCGAGAACGTCGCCGTCGTGGTCGAGGACGAGAACCGCGCCGAGCCCGGGCTCTTCGGACTGTTCGAGGAGGCGCCTTACCTGCCGGCGAAGATCACGATCTACCGCCGACCGCTCGAGGCGGAGTTCGGCCGCGACCCGGAAGTCCTCGAGCAGGAGATCAGGATCACCGTCCTCCACGAGCTCGCCCACTACTTCGGGATCGACGAGGACCGCCTCGAGGAGCTGGGCTACCGGTGACGACAGCCCTGAACGACCTCGCCGTGGCGGCCGCGGTGGTGGGCGTCCTCGTCCTGGTCGTCTTCTTTTTGGGCCCCCGGGAATGACCGACGCCCGGGGGTCGTTGTGACCGACATGACCCTGACTGACATTCACACCGAAATCGAGCAGGCCAGTGAGCGGCGAGCCGAGCTGTGGCACATCCTCTCCCAGGGTTATGACCAGGCCGCAGCCGCTGAGCTGAAGAGACTGAGCGAGCGCCTAGAAGAGCTGTGGGACGACGAGCGCACGCTGAAAGCGGAGCTCCGCTTCGGCGATCGCAACCACATCGTCGCCAGAGCTCGCGTCGAAGAGCGTCTCGAGCGGGCCGCCTAGACAGACAAGTTCCCTCCGGCGCTGTGGAGCCGGGCGAAAGCCCGGCTCTGCGGCGTTTTCGCGCCGATGCCGGGGCTACACTGCGTCCGCTCGGGGCGTTAGCTCAGCTGGGAGAGCGCCGGCTTTGCAAGCCGGAGGTCACCGGTTCGATCCCGGTACGCTCCATCACCGAAAGCCCTGCTCATCTCGCTGTTTCTGCGTGCGTCTCATCTTCGTCGGTTCGCTGCGGGCTACCTGCGGGCTACCTGCTCGACCCCGTAAGGCGAAGTCAAGAGGCGTTGCTAGGAGACGAACGCTTTCCGCACACTGGTGGCTGACCACGTGGCGTGACCGTGTGGCCTTCGTATCCCCTTGTGGTTCAGGTTCTCGGCGATCTCCTCGAGTGACATCCCTTTCTCAAGCATCCGTCTGATCCTCATACGCCAGCCATAGTCCTCTCGGTTGCAGAGCACGTGCGAGAGCCGGACGTTCCAGGGGACAAGATGTCCACCGTCAGCCTTGAGCCTGGGGTAGTGGTCCGGCGAGGGTGCCCAATCCGGCGGAGAAGTGGATCTCGGCTCGAAATAGCCCCGCCCCTTGTGGCAATAGCACTTCGGCATCTCGCAGCGGAGTTCGATGATCTGGCCACGTTGCGCCATCTGAACGAGGACACCGCGTGTGCCGAGCGCTCGTAGTCGGCCTGCGAGCGTGTCTCCCGTGATCGCTTCAGGGCTTGTCGTTCTTTGCCGTCATGCCTGTTCTCCTTGCGCCTCGGTGGACGGACTCATCTCAGGAGCGTGGAGCGTTAGGGCAGAACGGCGTTGGTTAGGCAAGGAGGACGCTCGCCCAGCCGAGGGCAGTTGGGGTCATGCATCGAGTCGGAGCACGACCTCGTCAGTTTCCTCGTTGCGCCCATGAGCGAATCCGCGCCCCTCGCCCACGACGCGAAAACCGCACTGGTCGACACAAATCGTCGCTGCTCTTATCGCTGGCTGCGCCAGCGTAAAGCGGCCGGCTTGCCTCCAGCTGCAAGAACTCTTGTAGAGCACGTCTGGCAATGCCGCCGCCCAATTTCAACGGCCGATCCAATTGGTACCGCGCCTCGACCCTTCAAGTGCAGCTCGCAGTGTGACGCACGCCGCGGCCGCGATCTCGACGACTCTGTTCGTCGACGACAAGTCGCTCCTCAGCCGCCCCACGGTCGCTCGAAGCGGTTTCGATCATTCTGATCCGGCGAAGTGAACGCGGCCATCCGTATCGCGTCGGGATTCGTCCAGTGCTCGAACAGCACGCCGAGATCACGATCTTCGATCTCGCGAAGGACAAGCTGTCCCGAGCTCCTCCCGCACGGCCGTTAACCCTAACTGCCGCTACTCGGATGACTGTGAGTGGCGCACCTCAGGCCGCTACCGATTGAGCACCTATTCAGCCCCGTAGCCGAAATTGAGAAGCCTTCCGAGCGCACCCTCGCGCTCCTGCTGGTCGAGCTGCGGGTTCACGTAGTGCGCGTGGTAGACCGAGGGGAGTGTCGCAGTGATGCTCCAGCGACGTGACGGGCTCCGGCCTCGGCTTCGGTTGCGCCATGACGTCGGAAATCTGCATGCGATCAGGCCGTCCCGCCCCACCTTCGCGCCCTCGCGGATCATCCGCCGGACGTTGTGCCGGTTGAGCGGCCCACCGGTGCCCGGCTCTCCGCTCGGACACATCACTAGAAAGACACCGCTGACACGGGTCATTCGAGATCGAGTCATAGGAACCGACGCCAATCGAGCTCCCCGGATCGGCTGGCGCAGTCACAGACGCGAGACTGCCACCCGTTGAGCCCGACCTTCACGGCTCACGCGGTGATCCGATACGTGGAGTGCCACTGGGCCCACGCACCCGACCGACGTGCGAACAGGCTTCGCCTCGGGCACGAAGTCCCACGGCTCGGGGTTTCTGCCCTGAATACAGTTCTGCGGGTAAGCCGCAGGACGACTGGGGAGCGCCCCGATGCTCGGCGCGCCTGCTCGATGCGACGCTGCTGACGACGAAGGAGGTGTCGGGGATGTCCAGCAGCGGGTTTCACCAGCGGCTGCCGGTCGAGAAACGGCGTCGCTTCGCAGTTGCGCCCACGACACGGCTCGGGAAGTGGGCAGTCGGGCTGGCGGTGGCGAGCTTCGAGCTCGGGATCGGTTGGCGGCTCATCGGGCCGGTGGGCGGGTTTCCGATGATCGTGGTCGCTCTGGCCAGCGGCGTCGTGGCGCTCCAGGCGATCTTCCGGGAGGAGACCGAGCGCTCACGCTTCGCAGCGCTCGTGTGGTTCCTCATGGCCGCGGCGTTCTCGTGGAACTTCTAATCGCCCTGGTCTTGACGATCGCCTACGCTCTGTCCATAGGGCCCGTCACCTGACCGGGCGGCGGGATCGCGCCATGCGCGAGCGTCCCTTTCGCCTGACGTCCCGGCCTGCGGCGCATTTTGCAAGATGCGCCGCATGCAAGCGGTGGCGCGATGGAGAGGGATCCCTCTCGCTGGGCGCTCAGCGTATTGGGAACCCAATACGGGCGAGTCGGACGCCGCTACTGCACGAGCGATCGGCGGCTCGCATCGCCAGTTAGCCCGACAGAATCGCGCACGATGCTAACTTCGTGCAGGAAGCACGAACCGCCCCGAACGCCGAATCGCTCATCGACATCGGCACCGTCGCCGACAGGCTCGGCTTCTCGCGGCACCATCCGCGAATTCGATGAGATCAGGCGAGACGCCCTCCTTGCCAGATCGTGCCGGGCGGGCGCCTGCGCTTCCGAAGCAGCGACGTTCAGGCGCTGATCGAGGGGGCGAGCCGCCGATCAGCCTCGACACCGTTGACCTGAACGGGATCGAGTTGATGTCCACCTTCGGCGCGCGGACGGTTCTTATGATCTCAATGGCTCCTTGCGAAGATACGTCGAAGTCGCGGCTAACTTGCTGTCGCGGTCGCGGATCAGGAAGCGCAGCGGCGTCGAGCGCTCAGCGATTGTCCAAGCGAGCTGGCGGGCCTGCTGGGTGACCCAGGCGCCGGTCGGGTTGGCCGTGCAGCCGGCTAGGTGGACGCGTCGGCTATCTACCTCGATGAAGAAGAGCACGTACAACCGCTGCAGCGAGATGGTCTCAACAGTGAAGAAGTCGACCCGATCATGCTCATCGCCTGCGCCCGCAGAAACGCACGCCACGAGAGGCCGGAACGCTCACCGGCAGGGCCGAGGCGCGCCTGGCGTAGCAACTTGCGCACAGTTGTCGCAGAGACCTCGACCCCGAGCCCGCGCAGTTCGCCGACGATGCGCTGATATCCCCAGCGCGGGTTCTCGCGCGCCAGCCGCAGCACTAACGGCCCGATCTCCCCGCCAATCGGCGGCCGACCGACGCGACCGCCGTACGTCCAGCGTCTGGCGACGAGCCGGCGATGCCAGCGGAGGAGTTTTGTCGGCGTGACAAAGAACGATCGCCATCTCGACCGCGGCAAGAGCCGACTCGCGGCTGCCAAGAAGACACGATCAGTCGCCGTCAGTTTGCGGTCGACGTGTCTGTCGACGCAGGACCGAGCGGGCAGTGATGGACGCGCTTGAGCAGCTCGTGGAGAGCTAGCGTGGGCAGGGTCTGTGCGGATTCAAGGGCTGCACAGCCCACCACTCTCGAAGCCGAGGCGGAGGCAACGACGCCCACGCAGCCTGACGAGGTCACTCCGGCCGCTCGCGTTCACGGGGCTGCGGCTCGCGCTCGCGACGAGCCTAGAGCACTCGGCGGCGTGAGCGAGCAGAAGCAGCGCTCCAACCCCAATCTCTGAATGCGCGTTGCTCGGTCGATGACCAAGCGGCGGCTCACGCCGCCGTGGTCTCGGGCTTGTGCAGCTTCCATGTCGCGGCCGCGAGGAGGCCGAGCACGATTGTCGGCACGGACCCGAGGACTCGGTAGAGGAGCGTGCCTGCGACGGCCTGGCTGTTGCTTGCGCCGAAGCCGACGAGCATGCCTGTCAGTCCGAGCTCGACGATGCCGAGACCGCCCGGCGTGATCGGGAGCGAGCCGAGCACGCGCGCGAGCGACCATGCGGCGAACGCCTCGACGATGTCCACCTGGGCGCGTGTGATTCCGATCGAGCGCAGGCAGAAGACCATCAGGACGAACACCGTGAGGTGGTTGGCGAGCACGCCGAGGGTGAGGAGGTGCCAGCGTCGGCGGAGCAGGTCGATAGCTTCCTCGCGGAAGCGCACGAACGTCTCGCCGGTCCAGCGAACGGGGCCTTTGTTGACCAGGTGCTTCAACCACGTGATGACGGCCGCGGCCCGGTCGCCGAGCTTGCGCGCGAGCCGGGCGCTCTGGAGACCGACCGCGAAACCGGTCACGATCACGGCGAACACGATGAGACCGATCAGCGCGACCCATTCGAGCGTGCTGTT
This sequence comes from uncultured Actinomycetes bacterium, assembly GCA_963711545.1. Taxonomy (GTDB): domain Bacteria; phylum Actinomycetota; class Thermoleophilia; order Gaiellales; family Gaiellaceae; genus 3-1-20CM-4-69-9. The sequence continues at coordinate 363,358 of CAVQEP010000010.1, read as the reverse complement.
GCGGCCGCCGTCCGCGACGAGGGCCGCGACGGCGATGATCGGGAAGCCGAAGATGACGAGCTGGTTCCAGACGCCGGTGACGAGGACTGCGAGACCGATGGCCCGGTCCTCGAGTTCCCAGGCGTTCAGCATCGTGTAGGACGTCGCCATTCCGACCGCCGCTCCGCCCGGCGCGACCATCGTGAGCGCGGTAGACGCCTGCGTGACCCGGAGCGCGTGCAGGAAGCCGAGCCCGGGCAGCGCGGCCATCCACGGCGGTGCGCTCGTGACGACGTTGAGGGTCACCGCGACGGCAAGCCCCACGCCCCACTGCCAGGTGATTCCCTGGATGACGTTCCAGACGTCCCTGTAGTCCGCGATGCGCGGCAGCACGAACAGGAACACGCCGCCGATCACGACGGCCGCGACGGCGATGCCGATGACCCGGTTCCTGCCCTTGCGCCGCTTGGCCTGCTCGCGGGCGAGCTCGTGCCGGGCGAGCTCGTCCCGCGGTTCTTCGACGACGTTCGCCTTCGGGTTGCTCATGTCTCGCTTCGGGTCGACGGGCCGAGTTTGTCACGAAGGGCGGCTTCCGCCACCGGGCAGCTGCGGCCGACCGGTCTGGCGGTCGGCGTCTAGCGCAGCCGGCGTCGCGCGAGCCACGCGGCCGCCAGCGTCGCGGCGACCGTCAGGACGAGCTTTAAGGCCTTGCTGCCGCGCAGCTTCGATTTGCCGCCCGCGCGCGGAGCCATGTCGACCGGCACCTCCTCCAGCCGCAGACCGGCCTCAGAGACGCGAATCAGTGCCTCGACCTCCGGCGCGCCGCTCGTGAACTGATCGGCGAGGAGTGGGAGCGCCTTCCGGTTGACGGCGTACAGCCCGCTCGTCGCGTCGCCGAACGGCCGCGAGAGGACGAGCCCCATGGATCGGCGCAGGAGGGCGGTGCCGAGCCGCCGCGGCCCGCTCGGGCTGTAGCGGTAGGCGGCATAGCCATTACCCGACACGAAACGCGAGCCGACAGCCACATCGCACTGGCCGGCGCGCACGAGCGCGAGCAGACGAGCGAGCTCGGCCGGCGGATGCTGCCCGTCGGCGTCCACTCGACCGCAGAACGCGTACTCGTGCTCCAGCGCCCAGCGGAATCCGGCAGCGACTCCGACGCGCAAACCCTGGTTTGAGCCGAGCGAGTAGACCTCGGCACCATGTGCGCGCGAGATCTCGGCGGTCCGGTCCGTCGACCCGTCGTCGACGACGAGCACGTCCGCGTCGGGGATTGCGGCGCGCAGCCCGTCGAGCACGGCAGGCAGATTGTCCTCCTCGTTCCATGCCGGAATGAAGACAAGGGTGTCTGTCACACGCGCTCGAGCTCCGCCCGAGCCGCCCGCACCTGGCGTGCGACGACGGTCAGAGCTCCGAGTTCCCACACCAGCGCACCGGGAGTCGGCGCGATACGCGCGATGCGGAACCGCACCGCAACACCGTGGGGGCCGTAGACGTTGCGAAAGATCCACCGCGTACGGAAAAAATGCAATGGAGTGCAGATCACGACCGCCTCGGTCACGCCGCGCTCGAGCAGGAGCGGCAGCGTCCGCGCCGCGTTCTGCGCCGTCGTCGAAGCCGTTTCTTCCACCACGAGCTCCACCGTGGACGGCCCTCGCCAGAACGTTCGCATCCGTTCCGCCTCCGACGGGCCGTCATTCGCCGACCAACCACTGAAGACCACTAGTTGGGCTTCTGTACGACCGGCAGCCCGCTCCGCCTCGGCCACAAGCCGGCGGCAGACCGACCTGATGCTACTGCCGAGGACCACGAGAGCAGGCGTGCTCATTTCATCAGGGTAGTCGCAGTCGCTCCAACGCGCCCGCGCGTTAAGCCAGCGGTTAGACCAGCACGTCCTCCCGGCGCTCGGCCGGGAGACGAAGGTCGGTGCCGTCACCGTGGCGCTGCGGGTGCTGATCGACGAGCTGCTCGGGAAGGGACTCGCTGGCTCGACCGTTCACGGCTGCGTCACCGCCACGTCGTCCCTGCTACGGCTCGCCGTCCGCCGTAGCGTCATCGAGGTAAACCCAGTGCGGTTGGTGGAGCGTGGCGACCGGCCGAGTGTGAAGCGCCGCAAGGAGCCGCGCTACCTCAACCGCCAGCAGCTCGACCTGCTGTCGAAGCTGAGCGACGAGTCGCGGCCGATCGCGGCGGTGATGGCGTTCGCTGGGCTGCGTGTGTCGAGGCGCTGGCGCTGCGCTGGCCCGACGTCGACTTCAATGAGGCGATGCTGCACGTCTCCGGCACGAAGACCGAGGCGTCGCAGGCGACCGTGCCGATGATCGCCGACCTCGTGGCGGAGCTGAGAGCGCACCGGTCGCGGCAATGGTCGCTGGCACGGTTGCGCCCAGAGGCGCTGGTGTTCGCGACGAGCAGCGGACTCTCTGTCGAGCGCACGGACGTACTCAGAGCGGTCTACACCGCAGGCGACGCCGCGAAGCTGAACCCGCCCGGCCTGCCGAAGGTCGGCTGCCACAGCCTGCGCCACTTCTGCGCGGGCCTGCTGCTGTCCGCTCGCGTGCCGGTGCCCAGGGCCGCAGCGGTCTTGCGCCACGCCCATACGCGCACGCTGCTCGCGACCTACGCGGGCCTGGAGGAGTCAGAGCGGGCGGAGCTGCGGAGCGACCTCGAGGCGGCGTTCAGGTGAGAGCCGTGGCCCCCTCGTGGTCACCTCTCGCGTGCACGTCGGTATACGCGGGTGCATGGCGCATGGTGCCGACCCACGGACCGAAACGGGCTGAGTCCACCTCCATGCACCGGGCTGCACGCCTTTCGCCGTTTGCAAGCCGGAGGTCACCAGTTCGATCCCGGTACGCTCCACGAGAAAGGCCCTGGTAACGGTTTCTTTTGGAACGGGGATTGCACCGTCGTCGCTCTGTTTTGGAACGCGTCTGGAAACGCCGATCCCGCGGCGGCATGTCTTGCTCGGCCATCTTGCGCCAGCGTCGCGTGGCCGTAGCGTCAAAGGCGGGGCTGGCGCGGGTCCGGGGAAGCGCGCGAAACCGGCCTCCGAGTTCGTCACCGGCCCCAGCCCCAGCTCCTGACGGCGGCGGTTAGAAGAGAGGCGCGCCGAGGTGCTCGCGGCCGTGGCCGCCCGGCGCGCGGTTGGTCCCAACGCGCCCCTCCCCACCGGTTCAAGCGCTGGCCCGCATTGCCGGAACCCAAACCGAGCGAACGATTGTGCCAACAACCTCTCCGGACGGCCAGTCTTTCGCGGCGACCGCGACGAGGGTGTTTAGTTTGAGGCGGGCGGTCACGGGATCCCCGGGCCGCAGGGGGTCATCCGTGGCCGTCCATGACGGGTGACAAGACACGTCGTAACCCGCGGCTGCGCGGCGTTGCCGAGCGGGCCGAACCGGCCGGAAGAGGAACGCCCCTTGGGGAACCCGCTCGACAGCCAATCCCCAGGCCTATGTGATCCTGACCGCCGCGGTCAGCCGCTCGATCCCGAACGCGGCGTTGCCCTCGAACCTGACCAGCGACGTGTTCGTCTTGCCGGCGTTCTCCTCGAACGATGCCAGGCTGACCGGTGAGGCGTAGAGCTTCCCGAACGCGTTTGAGTCGACGACGGTCGGGTTGGCGATGTTCTTGCTGATGCGGACGTTCATCCCGAAGATCCTCGGGAGACCGAACTTCGTACGCTCCATGAGGAAATCCGCTGGAAACAGAAGGTTTCTCACAGCCTGATGTGGAACGCGCGCCGCAGGACTCCTTTTCCGGGCCTGTACGACAACTCGACCAGCGCGATGACGCGACCGCGGACACGCCCTGCATACCGCGCCGGCACGATTCCCGTCGTCCGGGGGAGCAGGTCACGAGCCGCGGGCCTGAGTCGCGCGACCGTCCTTCCCCCGCGGCGGAGGATCATGCTCAGGCGTTCGCGTCCCAATCTCTCCGTGACATTGCCCAGGTTCGCTACGAACAGCTCCAACCGGCGGGCCGGGCCGACCCGTTGGACGCGCAGCCGCCGCAACTCGAGCCGGCGGGAGACCTGTCCCGGTGCGCGAACAACGACGACGATCCCCAGGCGCATCCGTACTGCGACCCGCGCACCATTCATCGGACGGCTCGTCAGCACGACGAGCGCATTGTGATCTCCAGGGCCGGCGCGTCTCGGCACGGCCGACGAGATCGTCAGTGAGGCACTCGTTCCCGGTGGCAGCGCGAGCTTTCGCGGGCGGACCGTGAGCCAGGACGCGACGGCGCCGCCCTTACGGGCGCGGGAAACGATCCTCGGCCGGCCGCGGAGATCGAGGGCGAAGCCGGCTCGTCCCACGTCGACATCGACCCGGCGACTGCCCGAATTCGTGACCTGGATCGTCGCGTGTCCCGAGCCGGCGATAGTCACTCGAGCAGGCAATGCCGTGAGTGAGACCGCGGCCCGCTCCGCGCTCGCGCCTGCAGACGCAGGCGCGAGCGGAAGCAGGACGGTCACGAGGGCAAACCGGAGACAGGCAAGCCTCATCGTCCGATCACCGTCAGCGTGACGGTTGCGGTGTAGTGACCGGGAGCAACTGCAGGAAGCGGAGACGTGAAGCCCAGACTGGTCGGCCAGACATCTCCCGCCCCGGCGCTTGGCGCCGCGGTCGTGCCGACGAGCAGGTCGGCAGCCGGAGCGATAGGGATCGGAACTCGAGCTCCACCGCCGAGGCCGACGCCCAGCTGCCCGCCGTTCGGCGCTGACGTTGCCGCGATCCCGAGCGGCAGATCGGTCGGCACGAAGGCCGTCCGGTGTACCGTCAGCGCGTAACCGGTCGCGCTGTTGCTGCCGACGGTGACCGCCTCGGAAATCGCGGACGGGGAGCTTCCCGAGGTAACGCTCCCGAAGCTGACGGAGGGACGCTCGAGCGCGATCGAGAGAACCGGCTGGACGTCGACGTTCACCGCGGCCCCTTGCGATGCACCTGCGCTGGGCGGGGGCGTGCCGGTACAGACAAGGGACGGCGTCGACGCGTTGCGCGGTGTCGGAGCCGTCGCCGAGAAGTCGGTCGAGTTGTCGCCGCTGTCGGTACAGCCGCCGCCGGCGCGCACTGCCGCCGTCGAGCTGCTCAGAGCCGCAGCGGCCGCCGCCCCCTCGTAGTCGGTCGCCCCGCCGTAGCCGACGAGGTCAGCGAGGAGAGGATCGGACGAGCAGCTTCCAGGCGATGCGCCGCAGGCAAGCGCGGCGTTTCCGTGCACGAGGGCCACCTTGCCGCCCGAGACGGCGAGGTTGGTCGTCCCGGAGGCGTCGGACGCCGGCAGTGGCGCACCGACCGCGGCAGCAGAGGCGAGCTGTACGAGGTAGTAGCGGCCGGCGGGAATCGACCCCGAGAGGGCGGTCGCCTGCCAGGCGGTCGAAGCGGCCGACGCGTACTGGATCGTCCAGCCGGTGAGGTCGACCGCGGCCGTGCCTGGGTTGAAGAGCTCGACGAAGTCGTTCGTGTAGCTCGCCCCCGCATTTCCGCCGCCCGCATAAACCTGACTGACGACGAGGCCGGACGATGCGCTCTGTGCAGACGAGGCTGTGAGCAGCGTGGCTGCGAGCATGAGCGAGACGAGAAGGTGGATCCGGGCCATAGCGCTCCGATCGGTAGGGGATGTCACCCCTCCGTCGTAGCGGCAGTCGCGTCCCGTCCGAAAGTGTCCGTTCCGAACTCGGCACTGGTTCGGGACAGGGGCTCGACATACCGGGCGGCTGTGTCAGGTCGCGCCGGCCACCTGACGGTCGAGGAGCGCCGTCAGCGCCGGGACGACGCGCTCGGCGCCGAAGCCCCGCAGAAGCTCCGCCCGTGAGGCGTCGCCGACGCCGACGACCGTGAGGCCTGCCGCGTGTCCGGCTGCGACGCCGGCCGGGGTCGCGGTCAAGGTGACGGCCTCGGTCGTGGCGACGCCCAGGCGACGACAGGCAGCGAGCAGCAGGTCCGGAGCCGGCCGCGACCGGAGACTCTCTTCGCGAATGAGGTCGGCGTCGACGCGCTCCTCGACCAGGGCCGCCAGCCCGGCGAGCTCGAGGATCGGCAGTGTGCTCGTGCTCGCCGAGACGACGGCCCGATCGAGGCCCGCATAACCGACGAGCTCGAGGTAGTGCCGTGCGCCGGCCACGGCGTTCACGCCGCGAAGCCGAAGTCCGCTCGCGAGCGTGTCGCTCTTGCGCTTCGCCAGCCCGTACGCCGTCTCGTCCCGGCCAGGATCGTCGGGCCGTCCCTCAGGAAGGCGTATGCCGCGGCTGTCGAGGAACGCATGGACTCCCTCTAGCCTCGGACGGCCCTCGATGTACGCGCGGTAGTCGTCCACGGTGTCGAACGGGATGAAGTGCCACCCGTTCGCCTGGCTGAAACGCTGGAGGAACTCGTCGAAGACCAGGGCCCACGCCCAGGCATGCAGGGCGCCGCTGTCGGTGAGGACCCCTTCGAGGTCGAAGATGCACGCCCTGACGGGGGGGACGAGGCCGAGCATCCTCGACTCCACCTGCACGGGCGACAGCCACGGCGCCGGCCTGACGCCGGTGACCGTGGCGAGCCGCGCGAGCGCCTTCGCCGCCTGGTCGCGCTCCTTCAGAAGCTCCTGCCGCCGTCGTGCCAGCTCCAATCCGGGCAGTTGGCGGTCGGCGGCGCCCAGGGCGCGCTGGCCGGCGTCAAGAGCCAGCTGCCAGCGCCGGGCGACGGTGTCCAGCTCGAACGAGTGCCGACGTTTCGCTTCGGTCACGCTACGGGCCGCGACTCGGGCGGGTCAGAGCTCGAGCGCCCGCCGCACCCGATCGCCGAGAAGCGCCAGCCTCTCGACGGGCTCGTTGCTGAAGACGAAGCGGACGTGTCGATCGGCGATCTCGCCTCCCCACCCGCGCATCGGCGTCGCCGCGACCTTCTCTGCGAGCAGTCGATCGGAGACGTCGAGACAGTCGAGCCCGAGCTCCGCGACGTCGAGGAGGAGCGACCAGGCGCCTGCCGGACGAACCGCCGGCAGGCCCTCGAGCTGGCGCAGCGTCTCGTCGCGGCGCCGCTGACACTCCTCGTTCGCGGCATCGAGGTGATCGTCCGGCAGGGTCAGTGCGACGCACGCCCCGATCTGGCCGAACCCGCTCGGGACGAGACCGTTGTAGATCTGGACCCGTGAGACGTCGTTCACGAGCTCCCCGGGGGCGACGACCCAGCCCACGCGCCAGGCGATCATGCGCTGCTCGAGCGTCACCGCGCCCACGGTTACCGTTCGGTCGCGCATGTCCGGCAGCGAGGCCGGCTGACGCGGCGCGCGACCGTCGTAGAGGACTCCCTCGAATCCAGCCCAGTAGAGGAGCCACAGATCGCGCTCGCGGCACATCGATGCGACCGCCTCCCACTCCCCATCGCTCGCCACCCAGCCCGACGGAAACGACGCGTTGTTGAGGAAGACGACGCGCGTGCGCTCGTTCACCGCAGCATTGAACGCGTCGAGATCGAGGCGCCACTCGCCTCCGACCACGTGGAGCGGTGCAAGCCGCGGCTCCGCGCCGACGAGCCGAACCCGGTTGAGCATGCCCGCATAGGTGGGGTCAGTCAGGACGACCTCGTCACCCGGATCCGTGAGGCAGAAGAGCGCGTCGAGCATTGCGTCGCCTTCGCCGCTCGTGATCACGATCTCGCGGGCACCGTCGTAGCGTGGGCCGCCGCGCCGCTCGATGTACGCGGCCACCGCGTGCTTCAGGTCGTCGCGGCCGGTGAACGGGAGCCAGCTGTTCGCATCGTCTTCGCCGATCGCGGCCCGGGTCGCCTCGATCGCTTCCTCCGGCGGCCGAATGTCGGTGTCGAGGTTCTCCAGCCGAAGGACGTCGGGGTCGTCACCTGCCGCTGCCGCGATGCGGTCGATGTTGAACCCGGGTATGCGCTCGAGGCGCCGGACGCCCATCGTGGGCCTAGTGTTGCGCGATTGGCCTACGCCGTGCGCGGGAGGTCATACTCGCACCCGTGACGAACAGCTCGGTCGAAGGCCTGAGGGGACGCCACCGCGGCCCGGTCATCACAGCCGAGGACGACACGTACGACGCAGCGCGCGCGACCTTCAACGGGATGATCGACCGCCGTCCAGCGCTCGTCACACGTCCGCTCGACGTCGACGACGCCGTCGCTGCGGTCTCCTTCGCCGTGGAGTCCGAGCTTCCGGTCGCCGTCCGTGGCGGCGGCCACGGAGTCGCGGGACACTGCGTCGGCGACGGCAGCCTCGTCGTCGACCTCCGCCTCATGCGCGGGGTGACCGTCGATCCGGAGGCGCGCACCGCGACCTGCGGCGGCGGCGCGCTCTGGGAGGATCTCGACCCGGCCTGCCAGCGGCACGGCCTGGCGACTCCAGGCGGGACCTTCGGGGACACGGGCGTGGCGGGCCTCACGCTGGGCGGCGGGATCGGGCACCTGATCGGAAGGCACGGCCTGAGCCTCGACAACCTCCTCGCCGCGACGGTCGTCACGGCGGACGGGCGCGTCGTCCGGGCTTCAAAGGAAGAGGACGGCGATCTCTTCTGGGCTCTGCGCGGCGGAGGCGGCAATTTCGGTGTCGTCGTCGACTTCACGTTCCGGATCCACCCAGTCGGCCAGCTCCTCGGCGGGCTCCTCGCCTATCGGGCCGACGATGCACACACCGTGCTGACGACGTGGCGCGAGCTGATGGCGGATGCTCCCGACCAGCTGTCGTGCTTCGCCTTGATCGGACGTGAGGCCTCAGGCGGAGACGCCGGCGTTGTGGTTTCTGTCGCCTACCTCGGCGACGTCGACGAGGGGCGCGAGGCTGTTCGCAGTCTCCTCGACCTCCCGCCGGCCGGGGACGGAGCCCGGCCGATGTACTACCCCGAGCTTCAGGAGATCTTCGGGCGTGCACCGTTCGGGCTGCGGAACTACTGGTCGGGCCGCTTCCTCCGTGCGCTTCCCGACGAGCTGATCGAGCAGGCGGTCGACCCCTTCCTTCGCTCCGATCTGGCCGGCGGCATCCTCCTCGAGCCCATTCACGGAGCGGCCTCACGCATACCTGCCGAGGCGACCGCGTTTGCCGGTCGCGAGGCGCGCTACAACGCGACCTTCGTGAGCAGCTGGATCGACGAGGCGGAAGACGAGCAGCAGATCGAACAGGCCCGCGCGTTCTCTGCCGCTCTCGCTCCGTGGACGATCGGAGGCGGCTACCTCAACTACGCAAGCGAGGTGACCGGCGACGGGCTCGAGACCGAGTACGGCGCCGAGCGGCTCGCGCGCCTTCGTGCTGTCAAGGCGGAATACGACCCGGCGAACGCCTTCCGCTTCAACCACAACATCACTCCGGCGGACTGAGAACGGCCGAGGCCCGGTCCCGCGCCGGGCCTCGACCGTCGTCCACGGCGCTACGAGATCGTGAGCGGGACAGGGGCGATCTGCCCGCGAATCTCGCCCGCCGGGTTCTTCTTCGTGTGCACGTTCACGTACGTACGACCCGACTCGAGCGCACTGACTACCGACGCGTCGACCGTTGCCGTCCCCCGCATCCCGCTCCTGCACGGAGCGCAGAGGGGGACGATCACCGCGCCCGGCTTTCCGCGGGCGCCGCTGTGGATGTGGGCGGCGACCGCGCGCCCTGTGAGCCGGCTGAACGTCAGCCGCCAGGCGATGACCGCTCCGGAGCCGCTTTTCGTCACCGTCGCGGTGAACGTGCCGGTCGCGCGCTTCACCTTCCCCTTGGGCTTCGGCACCTCCTGGGCCGCGCGCATCGTCGTCTTCACGGACGCGACGATTGCGACCTGGTCCCTGATCTCGCCGGCGGGATTGGTCGGCGTGTGGACGTTCACGTAGGCGCGATCGTTCTGGATCGCGTCGAGGACTGTCGCGTCGATGTTCGCCGTCCCCGTCATGCCGCTCGTGCACGGGGCACAGAGGGGAACCCGGACCGGACCCGGCTTGCCGCGGTCGGCGACGTGGATGTGAGCGGCGATCGCCTGGCCGCTCAGGTTGCTGAATTCGAGATGCCAGCTCATTGAAGCGCCCGTGTCCGTCTTGGTCAGGGTGGCCGTGAACGTCCCTCGCGCCGCGCTCACGTCCCCCTTGGGCGTCGGCGTCTCGTTCGCCGCGGTCATGGCCGCGTCGATCGTGATGCCCGTTGACTGGCCCCGCGCCCCTGCCCCGCCGGCGATGACCAGCGCCAGTGCCGCCAGGACGGCCCCGGCAAGTACGACCTGCCTCTGCACGAAATCCTCCCTCTTTCGCTGAATGGTGGATGGCTCTCGAGCCTGCCCCGACGTACGAGAGAGACGCTGGGGCGGTTTTCCATGCCGGCTCAGGCCGCGCTACCCTCTGCCGGTGAGCGACGGAGAGCCATGGGAGTCGAGCGACTGGGACGCCGGTGGACGGCGTCCCGACGGTGGCCCCGACCGCGACGAGCTCCTGAGCCTCGCGAGGCATCTCGCCGAACAGCGTGAGCGCCAGCGAGACGAGGATCTGACCGAGATCGAGGAGCTGAAGCGGTCGCTCAGGGAGCGCGCCGCCGAGGTCGGTCGGCGTGAGCTCGAGATCGAGCGCCGACGCCGCGAGCTCGACGAGCTCGCCGCGAAGGCACGCAACGGCCGCCGTTCGCTTCGGTCGCGTCGGCCGGCGCCTTCTGTCGACGACGACGAGCTGAACCGCGAGCGGGAGCAGGCCGCGGCCGAGCGGGAAACGGCCATCCGCGCACACGAGCTCCGGATCGAGGAGGAAGCGGCGAGACTCGCTGACCGCGAGCGAAAGCTCGCCGACGCGGAAGCTGCGGCCGCGAAGCGGGATCAGGAGCTCGCAGCAGCAGACTCGCGCCGACAAGAGCACGAGGCGTCGCTCGCCCGCGCGACCGACGAGCTGGTCCGGCGGACCGCCACAGTCGAGGCGTCCGAGCAGGAAATCGAGGCGGAGCGGGCTCGACTCGAGGCGCGGGCGGCAGAGCTCGAGGAGCGCGCACGCGCCATCCAGTCCGACGAGCGTCAGACGACGGACCTGGGCGAGCTCCAGCTCGCGGCACGGCTCCAAGCGCTCGACGAGCGCACGCAGGCGCTCGATCGAAGAGAGCGTGAGCTCGGCGAGCGTGAGAGCGTCGGCCGCGAGAGAAACCAGCGCAGAGACGAGGAGAGCAGTCGGCGGACGGACGAGCTCGAAGCGCGAATCGCCGCACGCGAGGCCGAGCTCGAGGGGCGAGAGGCGGAGCTCCTCCGCCTCCAGGCCGGTCTCGCCGTTCAGCAGGAGAGCATCCGCCGGCGCGAACGTGCGCTCGAGGACGCCGAGCGTCTCCGCCTACGCGAAGAATTGGCCCCGCGTGCTCATCTGAGCTTTAGCGAAGGGCTCGACGCCTTCTCCGCCGCTCGCCGCGGCTAGCTGCGCTCGCGCTCTTCGAGCACGCGCTTGCACGCCTCGACGACGCGCGGATCGAACTGCGTCCCCGAGCCGTCGTCCAGCCGCCGGACCGCCTCGGCCACGGTAAGCCGCTTGCGGTAAGGGCGGTCGGTCGTCATCGCGTGGTACGCATCGCAGACGAGGATGATCCTCGACTCGATCGGGATGTCCTCTCCCGACAGCCCGTCCGGATAGCCCGCGCCGTCGAATCGCTCGTGGCAGTGACGCACGATCGGGCGCACGTCCTCGAGCCGGTCGATGGGGCCGATGATCTTCTCGCCGAGCTCCGGGTGGCTCTCGACCAGCTCACGCTCGGCGACCGTCAGTGGGCCGGGCTTGGAGAGGATCGATTCCGGGATGCCGATCTTCCCGATGTCGTGGAAGAGAGCCCCGAGCTCCAGCCGCTTGAGGGCCCGTCCGTCGAGCCCGAGAGACCGGCCGACCTTGAGCGCCAGGTCGGTGATCCAACGCGCATGCGAGGACGTGTACTCATCGTTCGCCTCGAGCGCGTTCGCCAGCGCCTCGACAGTCTCGAGAAAGGTTCGCTCGAGGTTCTGGAAGTTCCCTGCGTTCGTTAGGGCAAGCTTCGCCTGATCGGCGATTCCCGCCAGCAGGCGAAGCTGGCGGTCCGTGAACTCGCCGTCGCGCAGGCTGACCGCGATGCAGCCGCGCCGTCCGCCGTCGAGCGTCAAAGGCGCGACGGCAAACGGCCGGGCGGCGCCGTCGTCAACGGTTCCCGCGACGGCGTCGAAGTGGTGGTCCGCGAAGACGAACGGCTCTTCGCCCGAGAGGAAGACGTCCGCCTGCTCGCGGTCGAAGCGCGTCTCCCACAGGCGCTCGAGCTCGAGCTGTGAATAGCCATGTGCCGCGCGCACGCGCATGGCGTCTCCGACGGCTTCCCGGAACCAGACAGAGACGCGATCCGCATCGAGCGCGCGCGCCGAGAGCTCGACGATCCGGTCGACGACCTCGTCGATGCCCTCCGCGACGGAGAGCTGCCGGCTGAACTCGAGGAGCGCGGTCGCCCGCTCTGCCTCCCGCCGCGCGGACTGGTAGAGGCTCGCGTTCTCCAGCGCAACCGCGGCGTGACCCGCGAGCACTTCGAGCAGCCGAAGATCGTCCTCGTCGAACTGGTCGAGACCGAGCTTCGAGATCACGATCACCCCGACGACCCGCGTGCCGTAGCTCAGGGGTACGACGATCTGGGACTCGTCGATCGCATCGGTGCCGGGAAGCATGCGGGCGAACTCGCAGTTGGCGGCGTCTCCGATCAGCAACGGCTCACCGGTCTCCGCGACGCGACCCGTGATGCCCTCGCCGACCTTGCAGGCAAGGATCTCGAGCGGTTCTTGCGTCTCGCTCGTGAACTGGCCGAGAAACGCGATCGGCATGACCTGATCTCCCTCGACGAGGGAGACGCGGCAGTTGTGGTAGTCGATCAGCGCGCGCAGCTCGGTCGCGATCATCTTGCCGATCTCCCGCACGTCCGTCAGCCGGTTCAGCTTGCCCCCGAGGCTCTGGAGCATCTTCATGTGCGCAACCGAGCGGACGTCCCGCGCCGACGGCACCTGCTCTCCGCCCGGGCGCTCGAGCGATGAATCGTCGTAGAGCACGATCTGGTTCTTCCCGCGTACCTTCGCGGCCATCATCGCGGCTTCCGCGCACGCGACCAGCTCGCGCGGGTTCATGGCGTGGTCGGGACTGCGCGCAAGGCCGACCGAGACGGTGATGCGTCCGGCGGGATCGAACTCGACGGCTCCGATGCGCGCCACCAGCCGGCGCGCGAGCCCTTCTGCGCTCCGTGGCGCGCGGGAGGTGAGGATGACGGCGAACTCCTCTCCACCGAGGCGATAGACGATGTCGGTGGCCCGCACCGAGTCCTTCAGCGTGTCGGCGAGGCTGCGCAGGATCTCGTCGCCGGAACCGTGGCCGAAGACGTCGTTGACGCGCTTGAAGTCGTCGATATCGAGCATGACGATGGAAACGGACTCGTGCGACCGGCTCGCGTCCGCAAGTGCCCTCCGCAGGCGCTCGTGGAACGCCCGATGGTTGTAGAGGCCGGTCAGCGGATCGGTCTGCGCCTGGTGCTCGAGCCGCGCGCGGATCTGGGCGTTGTCGAGGGCGAGGGCCGCGGCGTCGCCGAAGCGTTTCGCGAGCTCGAACTCGTCGTCGTCGAACGACGCGGTCTCGCCGAGGCGATAGATGTTGAGCGCGCCCTTGATCGAGCCGCGGGCGATCAGCGGGATCGTGATCAGGGCCTCGGGCTCGTCGGCCGGAGTACCGGCGACGGTCATGACGCGTGGGTCGAGGTGCGCCTGATTGACGCGCACGGGCTCGCGATGCTCGACGCCCCAACCCGTCAGGCCTGTCCCGAATGGGCAGGTGTCCGCGAGGATCTTCTCCGCCCATTTGTCCCGCGCCCAGACCGGGGTGAGCAGCCGGCGCGGCTCATCGGCCTCATAGATCGTGAGCGCATCGTGCGGGACGAGGTCCGCCAGCGCATCGGAGATGCGGTCGAAGAGCGTGTCCAGGCTCTGCTCGGCCAAAACCTCGTGGAACACGTCGGCCAGGCGGCGATACGACTCGACGAGGGCGGAGCCGTCCCTGGGGACCCCGAGGTCTCGGACCTCGGAGACGAGCCTGAGATCAAGGGCGTGATCGCTCATTGGTGTCGGGGAGTCGGTGGCTGCAGCCGCAGTTCCCCTTGTTTCGGAACCAACAAAGCAAAGCGTGAGAGGACCGCGCTGATATCCCCCGGATGAGGGATTCCCCACGGCGACCGTGAGGTCAGAAGATGCTCGCGGGCGACGGGATAGCCGCCCGCATGCTCAGGTGATCGGCGTTTCCTCCGTCTGCTGCGCGCCTTCGGCCTGCCGGGCGCGCTGTGCGAGATCGGAGCTCAGGTCCTCTTCATCCGGGCCAGCCTCTTTCCAGGACGGAAGGGGCTCGGCTGGGCCGAACCAGGCACGGAACGCGTAGGCGGCGCCCGCGGTCAACAGAAATCCGAGCAAGAGTCGCTTCATGACGGCCTCCCAAGTCGTCGGAAGGCCCCTACCCTACGACGCCGCGACGGCGCGTGCGGAAGCGGTCAGTCGCCCCAGTCGAAGTCACGGCTCCGGCCCCAGAGCCCGGAGCCCTCCTCCGAGTCCTGCGGCGCGTGCTCGACCGTCTCCTCACCCGGCCACGCCAGGACGGTGGACTCGACTGAGACGGCCGACTCCTCTCCGTCCAACGTCTCTTCGAGACGAGCCTGCTCCTCGGTCTTGAACAGCGGATGGTTGTCGAACGGATCGACGGCGTGGTAGCGCCCGATCGGCATCGACTCCTCGAGCTTCGCGTTTCGCTCCTTCAGCTCGAGATGGTCCTGAATGACCTGCGCGAAGACAGACGGCGTTTCGACCGGCATGGACTCTCCTGGTGCGGGGACGGGGCGGTGGTTCGCGGCGGATTCTAGCCCGTCAGCGGCCATTTTCCAGCGGAAGCGTACGTGCCGCTACGGATGCCGGACGCCCTCGGGCGCGGTCTGCACCCGGTTCTTCCCGCTCCGTTTCGCCTCGAACATGGCGGCATCGGCCGCCGCGAACAGCTCGGCAGCTGTCGCGGCGGGCGGCGTCGCGGCCACCCCGAAGCTCGCCGTCACGTGAATCGGAGCTCCTTCGGCCGAGAGCACGATCCGGGCCTGAAGCGCCGCGCGGATCCGTTCCGCGACCCGGGCGCCGCCCGCACGGTCGGTCCCCGGCAGGATCAGGAGGAACTCCTCGCCGCCCCAGCGCCCGGCGAGGTCGACCTCCCGCACCGTCTCCTGAAGGAGAGCGGCGAACTCGCGCAACACCGAGTCGCCCGCCGGGTGGCCGTAGCGGTCGTTGACGTCCTTGAACCAGTCGAGGTCGGCGACGACGACGGCGAGCGCGCCACCGAAGCGCTCGACGCGCGAGAGCTCGTCCGCGAGCGTGTCTTCGCATTGACGCCGGTTCGGGAGCCCGGTCAGGCCATCGAGCAATGCCTGGCGCTCGACAATCCGATGGAGACGGGCGTTGTCGAGCGCCACCGCGGCCTGCGCGGCGAGCGACGCCGCCGTCACCCTGTCCTCGTCCTCGAACGCGTCGCCGAAGAGCATGAGCGCCCCGAAGTCCTGGTCGCCGGCGTGCACGGCGACCTCGATTCGCTCTCCGCCGTTGCCCGGGTCACCAACCTTCACGAGCTCACCCGCCGGGCCGACGAGCACGCCACCGGACGCTCCGGTCGCCTCGACCGCTCCTTCGACGACGAGTCGCATGAGCTGGCCGGAATCGTGCGTCGCCCCTAGCGCCTCGCCGAAGCGCGAGATGATGTCCCGTAGACGGCCTCGTTCCGCGTCCAGCTCGTCGACCCTCGTCTGCAGCTGGTAAGCCATCTGGTTAAAGGTGCGGCCGAGCAGAGCGAGCTCATCGTGGCCCTGGACGGGAACGCGCTGCTTCAGGTCGCCTCTGGCCACCGCCCGCGCCGCGTCGACGAGGCGACGGATGTTGCGAACGATCGCCCGCCCTTCGACGTAGGCGACGCAGGCGACGAGCAGGAGCGAGGCGAGTATCCCGATCAGCAGCTGATTCGTCGCGTCCCTGTTCGCGGCGTCGATTCGCGCCTGGGGGCTGATCACCCCGAGCGTTGCACCGGTGCTCTTCTCCAGCGTCCCGGCGACGAGCACCCGGTAGCGAGTGCCGCTCAGTGACGTGGTGTGTGGCTTGCCGGAGTGGACGTCGAGAGGGCCCTGGACGTCGGTCGGCCCGGCGACGACGCGACCGCCCTCGACCAGGACGACGTGGTCTCCCTGCTCGAGCCCCGATCGTGTCTCCAGCCTCTGGACGAGGCCCTGGTCGAGCGGCACCGACGCGATAACGGCCCCGCGTGAGGCGCCGAGAGCGAGCACCGCGACCTCCCTGGTGGCGGCGTGCGGATCGCGTGTCCCGACGCGAAAGCCGCCAGCGGCCTGCACGCTCAGGTGGGCCCGCCCGCGGAGCAGCCGCTGGAGTGCGGCCCTGTCCCTTCGGACGAGCGCGCGCTGGAACCGCGGGTTCCGTGCGAGCGCGGCGGCGGCCTCGTCCGCGGCGGTCAGCTGCTCCTGATAAGCCGCGAGTGTGGCCCGCAACCCGGCCTCGAGGCGCGCGTCGACGCGCCGCGTCTCGCTCTTCGAGGCCACCGTGGAGAAGCCCCAGAACGCCGCCGCCAAGGGCAGAAGGGACAACAGCAGGAAATAGGCGACGAGCTTGACTTTGAAACTACCCACGGACTCCCTTCAAGTCCTCCTCCCCGGGTGCCGATAGATCCCCTGAACGAGCTATCGGCCGACAGGGGGAGTTACATGAGGCAGACGACCGTCCGCATCATGGCGGCGGTTCTGATGACCGGAGCGATCGCCACGGCGATGGGGCTGCCGAGGCTGTCCAGTCCTGCCCGAGAGCCGAGTCACGCCGTGACGGCTCCCCCCTCCTCCCTCGAACGGGCAGTGCCCGCCCCGGCCGCGGCCGCCTGGCTCCGGCGCTCGGCCCACGCCGCCGGCGCCCGCCGGGCGGGCGGACGGCCGGCTCACGGTCCCGCGGCGCAGATCGTCGGCGCCGGCTCGGCTCTGGCTGCTGCCGGTTCGCCCGCGCCGGCCGACGCGAGAACCCGCGGGGCCCGGGGCGGGCGTGGCTCCGCGCCGAAGCCGGGCCGCCCTCCGGCTCCGGCTCCGACCGGCACCTCGACGACCCCGGCTCCGGCCCCGCCGGCGGCGGCGACCACGACGGCGCCCACGACGCTTGCGGTGACCACTCCCGCCGCGCCCACGCCGACGCCCGTGCCCACGGTCACCGACGACCCGACGCGCCCCGGCTGGGGAAACGGGGACAAGAACCACACCCACACGGGGCCACCGAAGAAGTCACCGTAGGTCGGCCCACTGGCGGGGGACCGCCTTATGGGAGGATAGGCGCGTGCGCCCCAACCCGACGAGACGTCTCGGACCTGTCGGAGTTGCCCTGACAGCGTGGGACATCTGGCGCCGTCTTCCGCCCAAGCAGCGCAAGCAGGTGATCGCCATCGCTCGTGAGCAGGCACCGAAAGTCGCGGCCCGTGTGCTCGAGGCGCGGGCCCGGGTTCGCAACCGCCGGCGCTGAGACTTCGCCGCGCTCTTAGGTCGGAGTGCCGAGCGCGGCGCGCACGATCCGGTCCTGCTCGCGCAAGTGTGCGGTCGGATACCCCTCGCTCGGACTGGCGCGCCACGGCCGGCCCGCGTAGACAAGCGGAATCGCCCGCTCCAGGAGCGGCGCCTCGAGCCGGTGGCGGATCGTTCGCCAGGCGCCCATGTTTTGGGGCTCCTCCTGCGCCCAGACGACCTCGCGGACGTTCGGGTAGCGCGCGAGAAGTTCGGTGTAGGCCTCGACCGGGAACGGATAGAGCTGCTCGATCCGCGCAACCGCGACGTGGACCGCGGCCTGCCTCGCCTCGTGCCCGGCGATGTCGTAGTAGACCTTGCCCGAGCAGACGACGAGTCGCCTGACAGCCTCGCTCGCCGCCTCCGGGTCGGCGATCACCGGCCTAAAGGATCCTTCTGCGAGCTCCGTGAGAATCGACGACGCCTGCTTCAGCCGCAGGAGCCCTTTCGGAGTCATCACGATCAGCGGCCGGCCTGCCGCATCGAGTGCCTGGCGCCGAAGAAGGTGGAAGTGCTGGCCCGCGGTCGAAGGGTTGGCCACCCGGATGTTCTCCTGCGCGGCGAGCTGCAGAAACCGTTCGAGCCGCGCGCTCGAGTGCTCGGGCCCGTTGCCCTCGTAGCCATGCGGCAGGAGCAGGGTCAAACGTGTGCTCTCGCGCCACTTCGACAACCCCGCGACGATGAACTGGTCGATCACGATCTGGGCTCCGTTGACGAAGTCGCCGAACTGCGCCTCCCACAGGACGAGGGCCTCCGGCGCGGCGACGGAGTAGCCGTACTCGAAGCCGAGGCACGCGTACTCGGAGAGCGGGGAGTTGTAGATCTCGAAGGAGCTGGTCGCATCTTCGATGTTCTGCAGCGGCGTGTACGGCTCTCCGGTCTCCACGTCGTGAAGAACCGCGTGACGATGGGAGAAGGTTCCGCGCTCCGTGTCCTGGCCGGTGAGGCGGATCGGGATCCCTTCGACGAGGAGTGACGCGAATGCGAGGGCCTCGGCCTGGCCCCAGTCGATCCCACCCTCGTCGATCGATCGCAGTCTTCGCTCGAGTTGTCCCTTCAGCTTCGGGTGGACCGTGAACCGCTCCGGCGTTTCGAGCGTTTCCTCGTTCAGCCGGCGAAGGGTTTCCGCCGGAACCGCCGTGACCGCGTCCTCTCCCGTGGAGTACGGGATCTTTCCCTCGGGTGGCGGCGGAGCGCCGAAGGTCTGCTTCAGCTCCTCGTGAGTCTGCTTGAGCTTCGCGGTCACCTCCTGCACGAACCGGTCCGCGTCTTCCTTGTCGATGATCCCCTCGGCGATCAGCCGTTGCGCGAACTGGTCTCGCACCGTTGGATGGGCGGCGATCTGGGCGGCCATCAGAGGCTGCGTGTACGCGGCCTCGTCCTGCTCGTTGTGGCCGTGCCGGCGATAGCCGACGAGGTCCACGACCACGTCGCTCTCGAAACGCCGCCGGAACGCGAGCGCGAGCCGGACCGCGGAGATCGCTCCCTCCGGGTCGTCGGCGTTGACGTGGATGATCGGGACGTCGAACCCTTTGGCGAGATCGCTGGAATAGCGCGTGGAGCGCCCCTCGCTCGGGTCGGTCGTGAACCCGATCTGGTTGTTGGCGATCAAGTGCAACGTCCCGCCGGTGGAATAACCGTCCAACTCGGAGAGGTTGAGCGTCTCGGCAACCTCGCCCTGGCCGGCGAACGAGGCGTCTCCGTGAATCAGGATGGGCAGCGCGATGCTCGGGTCGTGAAGGCCGGAGCGACTCGACCTGTCGGTCTGCTCGGCGCGGGCGCGACCCTCGACCACCGGGTCGACCGCCTCGAGGTGGCTCGGGTTGGCGGCCAGCGTCACCGAGATCTCCCCGGCGGGGGTCGAGCGCGTGCCCTGGGCGCCGAGGTGGTACTTGACGTCGCCCGTGCCGCCCTCGTCCGTCGCAACGACCGCGTCGATCGTCCGCTCTCCCTCGAACTCCCGCAGGATCGAGTCGTACCCGAGGCCGAGGTTGTGGGCGAGAACGTTGAGCCGCCCGCGGTGAGCCATTCCGATCACGACCTCGTGAGCACCGTTCCCGGCGGCGAGCTCGATCGCCTCGTCGAGCATCGGGACCATCACGTCGAGGCCCTCGATTGAGAATTGCTTCTGGCCGAGGAAGGCGCGGCGGAGGTACTGCTCGAAACCCTCGACCCGGGACAGCCGCTCGAGCAGTTGCTTCTGCTCCGCAGCGGGGAGTGGCGTGCGGTACTTGCCGGACTCGATCGCCTGCCTGAGCCACACGCGCTTCTCGTGGTCGGCGATGTGCTCGATCTCGAAGGCGATCGTGCCGCAGTAGGTCTCCCTCAGCCGCGGCAGAGCGTCCGCGAGTGTCTCGCCCGGAACGTAGAGCCGCAGGACGGAGGCCGGGACGAGGACCTGGAGCTCCGGTGTGAGCCTCGGGATCAGCCGCTCGGGCTCGAGCGCGGGGTCTCCCGGCGGCTCGGAGCCGAGTGGATCGAGACGGGCGGCGAGATGGCCGTGCATACGGTGCGCCTTGATCAACGCCATCGCGGCCGCGACCGCCCCGAGCAGCTCCTCCGAGGCCGGCGCGGGGGCCGGCGGCGACTCCTCGGGCGCCTCCTCTGGAGCGAGCGCCGGCGCTTCGACGACGGCCGTGGGTGCCTCTGGCGGAGTGGACCCGTCCGCAGCCGCAGGCGGGTGTCCGTTGCCGGCGGTCGCCAGGAGGCGAGCAAGCCCGGGATGGGCGGCGACGACGTCGCTGTCCCCACTCTCGAACAGGCGCCGCCACTCGACGGGCACGGATTCCGGGCTCTCGAGGTAATGCTCGAGCAGGTCCCGCGCGAACCCGGAGTTCAGGCCGTCGACATCAGCCACGAATCTCTTTGTACCAGCGCGACCAGCGGTCGGGCCGGGCGCCTACCAGAGGGGATTGCTCGTGACCACGGCCACGGCCATGCCCACGAGGAACCCGAGCGCGCCGATACCTACGGCGACCGTTGCCAGCCGCTCGTGGCGGCCGCCGATGCCGACGGCGATGAGCGCGAGCACGATCGCGAGAGGAATGAGCCGGAGCGGCCGGTACGCCATTCCGGTGAGGCTGGCGAAGATCGAGGCCGAGGCAAGCAGCCCCGCGACCGTCTCTGCGGGACGTGCGCGCTCGATGGGGGCAGTGCTCATCTCACGTCCTGACGGGGGCCCGCGAAATCCGCGGGTAGCCGCGGTCGGGGCGGCCGTGCGGACCCGGCCGCCTGGGACGGCGCCTCGATGTCCACGGGGGATGATCCGAGCCGTCGTCGGTCGCGACGAGGGCGGCGGGCTCTTCCGGCTGGCGTTGTCCCTTGATCGACCAGTACACGACCCAGCAGAGGTAGAGGATCGGGATCTTCATGATCACCATCAGCCAGATCAGCTCCCACACGGTGAGCGATTCTAGCCGTGTCTCCGATCGGACTCAGCCTGCAACGGCCGCCTCGACAGTGCCCTCGAGCAGCGCGGAGCCGCTCCGGTCGTACTGCGTGACCGCGAACGATGCCTTCGAAGCGCCCAGGTCAATCCGCCGGCTGCCGGCGATCCGCACGGGCAACCCGCCGAGCACCTCGTAGATCTCTTCGTACCTTCCCTGGTCGACGCCGACCCAATGAGCGCCCGAGACCGGCTCGATCCACGCGTAGGCGAGCGGCCGTCCAGCGCGGTCGCGGCAGCCGAGATCGAGCCGTGGATCGAGCAGATGCCCCTCGAGCAGCCGCCCGGCCGATGTGCTGCACCAGGGCGGAGGATGTTCACCTGCGGGATCGGTGCCACCGTCGCAGGCGTAGAGAGTCCGGCCGCGCCGGTCGGCAAACGTCAGGCTCTCACCCGCGACACCGATTCGTTCGACAACGAGCACGTCGCGATCGACGCCATCCGGACGACAGGCCTCGAAGCGCCGGCCGAGCGTCGTCCCGCGGACGAGGCGGACGGACGTGACGACGCTGCCGGGGACCCGCGCGAGCGTAGCCGCACGCTCGCCGTGCAGAAGGCGATCGGGAGGGTGCTGATGGTCACACCCGGCGAGCACGAGAGCGAGCATGACCAGACACACACGTCCTAGCCGGTCCAGCCCCATCGCCCCACTCCGCCGTAGCTCGGGTCACTTCTGTAGGTGCGGTAGAAGATGTTCGTCCCGCAGGACTCGCATTTGGCCTCCACGATCTGATCGCCGCCGTAGGGCGAGCGGAAGAAGACCATCCCGATGTGTGACTCGCTCGCGAACGCGTCCATGACGCCGGCCGTCGCTTTCGCGACGACGTGATTTGGCGCGCCGTCGCCGTTCCTGAACCGCGCGGCCGTATACGGGCCGTGGACGTTGCGCATCGCGAACCAGAACCACCGTCCGTCACGCCATTCGTCTGTCGACTCACGCCACGTCTTGAACGTGAGGCCGGAACAGTCCCCGCCCTCGCCGTGGGTCGAGGGATCGCCGGGCGCGTCGAACGGGTACGAGTCGACGTCGTCGTAGTTCCAGCAGCCGCCGCCCCACTGGTAGCCCTCGTAGCGGGCGGCGTTCGCGTAGTCCTGCGCCGCATCACGAGTCATCGAAGTGGTGAAGGTGGGCGCGTCGTAGTTGCACCGCGCCCAGAAGCGGTGGTAGGCCTGGGCGCCGGTCGCTCCTCCGAGGACGAGCCCGAGTCCCAGTGCTGCGAGGAAGAGCCTCATCTCGCCCCCTCCAGGTCGAACCGGTCGACGAATGCCCGCAAGGGTGTCGAGCCGAGGTGGTAGAGCGATCTGCCGGACAACCGAAATCGAGCGAGAGGAGCCCCCTCGGCCCACTCGTCCGCGGCGATGGAAAGCCGCTGCACCATGCCCGACCGATCGAGGACGAGGGCGACATATTCGCCGTCGACGTCGGTGTACGCCTTCGCGACGACGACCAGCCGGTCGCCCATCGCTTCGGCGAGCTGAATCTCGCCGAGCGGCGTCGCGCTCGTCACCCGCCAGGCGCCGAGGACCGTGTTCCCCCGCACGTCTGCGACTCGCAACTCGCCTTCGCCGGTCCGCTCGATGACCACCTCACGGCCGCTGCCGGCCGGCTTGCCCGCTCGCCCTCGCTTCGCCTGGGTCGTCTTGTCGAGCGCGGCGCCGTCCGTGGCCAGCGGCATCCATTGCTCCGAGGGCTCTTGCAGCACGACCGGGCCCTCGGGGCCGGCGACGAGCTTGGCCCAGGTCCGATCGGACAGGCGTTGCGCCGACCTGAGCCTCCCGTCACGGTCGAAGCTGCGCAGGACGGGCTCTGGCTCGGCCCGCTCGGGCGGTTCCAGCACGTTCGCGGTGCCGTCGGGCTCGACCTCGAGATCGGCCAGCCCGCCGGACACTTCAACGCGCGTCTCAGACACACGGCCGCGCAACCAATGCTGTAACCGGCGGTTGACCTGGTCGAGCAGGGTCACCGTTCCGTCCGGCCCGACGTCGAAGGCGGAAGGCCCGACGAAGCCGAGCTCGCGCGAGCCGGCGAGGCCCGCCTCGCGTGTCCCGCTTCCCCATGGAGCGTCCACGACGCGCGCGTCGGGTGCGCGCGTGCGGCCGAAGGCATGGCTGCCGAGGCGAACGGCGACCGCTTCACGGAGCGGAACGCTCCGCTGGGGCGCGACTGTCCCTCCCGACGGAACGGTGATCTCCGCGCCGCTCGCCTCGTCGCGCAAGGTGGCGTAATAGGAGAAGCCCGCCGTCGACTCGGCGATCGAGGGCGGCAGCGTGACGAAGTAGCGCCCGCCGGCAGAATCGCTGTCCCGCTCGAGCGCGAACGCTCGGAACGGGCCGCTCTGGCCGGCTCGCGCGTGAACAACACCCGAGCCGTCGCACGGCAAGCCGTCTTCCCTCGGGCGGCAGACGATCGCGTAGCGCAACGTAACTCGCTCGCCCGGCAGGGTCAGCAGCGGCGGTACGTGAGCCGCGTCGATCCGCTCGGCGACCGGCGGCAGGGCAAGGTTCCCCGCGGAGCCTGCTGTGAGGGCTATGCCGCCGCAGATGCCGGCGACGATCCCGGCCGCTCCCCCCGCCAGCGACCGAGTCGTGGGTCGGAGCATGGGAGTCCTCCTGGTGGGATCGCACCCACGGTACGCGGCCAACCGAGACGCCTGGCACACGTCTTTGCAACAAGAGTGAAAATCCGGATTACGGGTTCGGACGAAGTGGAAAGGGAACCGCGATGACCGTCGACGAGCGCCTACAGATACTGCTGGAGCAGGGCGAGGAGCAGGGCTGTCTCAACCTCTCCGCGGTTACCGACTTCCTCGCCGAAGCGGAGCTCGACGAGGATCAGACAACCGGATTCTTCGAGCAGCTCGAAGAGCGGGGAATTCCGCTCACGGACGACTGCGGCCGCGCGGACGCCGAGCCCGAGACCTACGTCAACGGCGACCTCGCCGTCGCGACGACCGACACCCTCCAGCTCTTCCTCAACGAGGCGGGGCGCTACAGGCTGCTGACGGCCTCCGAGGAAGTCGAGCTAGCCAAGCGGATCGAGCGCGGCGACAAGGAGGCGAAGGATCTGATGATCAACTCAAACCTCCGCCTGGTCGTCTCGATCGCGAAGAAGTACCAGGGACACGGGATCTCATTGCTCGACCTGATCCAGGAGGGCATCATCGGCCTCATCCGCGCGGTCGAGAAGTTCGACTGGCGCCGTGGCTACAAGTTCTCCACCTACGCGACGTGGTGGATTCGGCAGGCCGTGCAGCGCGGCGTCGCGAACAAGGCGCGAACGATCCGCATCCCCGTCCACATCGTCGAGCGCGAGCAGAAGATCGCCCGCGCAGAGCGAGAGCTCAGCGCGAAGCTGGAGCGCGACCCCACCGACGAGGAGATTGCCGCGAAGGCCAACCTCTCGCTCAAGCACGTGCACGAGGTGCACGCCGCGGCGAGGGCGGTCACCTCGCTCGACAAACCCATCGGGGCCGAGGGGGGCTCGAGCTTCGCCGACCTCATCGCCGGCGAAGCGGCCGAGCCTTCCGAGGAAGTCCACGTGAGCCTCACCGAGGAAGCCGTCCGCATCGCCGTCGAGACGCTGCCGGAACGCGAGCGCGAGGTCGTCAAGCTGCGCTTCGGACTCGACGGCGATCCCGACCCGCACTCCCTGGAGGAGATCGGCCGCAAGCTCGGGCTCACCCGTGAGCGTGTGCGCCAGATCGAGACGCAGGCCCTGAAGCGTTTGGCGGAACGGCGCGAAGTCGCCGCGCTCGGCGAGACGTCCAGGTAAACGGCCGCGAAGCGACCTCAGTCAGTGGAGCCAGCCGGGCTCGAACCGGCGACCTCTTGCATGCCATGCAAGCGCTCTCCCAGCTGAGCTATGGCCCCTTGAGCCGGGACAGTGTAGCGGCGAAGTCGAAGTCGTTCGCCCAGTTGATCCCGTTACTCTGGTTGTTCCGAGTAGGCCCAAGGCGGAGCTGCAACGTGGTCACTCGGTCGATGCGTGTGATCGGGATCACGAAGCACCGGTCCAGCTCTGCGGCGTGCGCCGCCACAGCGTCGACCTCCTCGCCGTTGTAGGTCCTCTTGACGAGACCTGTTGCAGTTCGACGCGTCGAATAGCACCGGACGACGATGATCTCGCCCTTCACGACAGCCGTCTTGCACTGGACCCGCAGCAGGCGCGGCCGAAGATCGAGGATCAGGTCGTAGCGCTCGTCCATCACTGGCTGAAAGACTCCGATCCCGAGTTCGACCGCAGCCTTCACGATCGCGGCTTCGGTGACGGCACCCCTCTGGTTCGTCGACAACACGTTGTCCAACCTAGCAACAGTCTCGGCTGGGCCATGACCAACCAGGACACCTTGCGGTGAGCTGAACACACACGCACCCTCGAGCGCATGTCACTGCGGGCTCCGCTCGTCGCCACCGCTCTCCTCCTCCTCGGCTTAGCGGTCGTCTGGCCCCACGCCTCGCAGCCGAAGTCCCCGTATCACGCCGATCCGGCACGCACGCCCGGCGTCCTCAACCCCGAGGTCACACAGGCGAACGTCGCATCGACGATCTGCGTGCGGGGGTGGACGAAGACGATCCGTCCCCCGACCTCGTACACGAATGACCTAAAAGTGAGACAGATGCGTGAATACGGCGTCGGCGGGACGAGGTCTGACTACCAGGAGGACCATCTGATCAGCCTCGAGCTCGGCGGCCACCCGACAGACCCGCGCAACCTGTGGCCCGAGCCGTATCCCCGCGCATCAGAGGTCGACGCGATCGAGAACGACCTGAACGGCAAGGTCTGCTCGGGCGAGCTGTCGCTCGAAGCGGCGCAGCTCCGGGAGTCCGCGCTCAAGCACCGGGACGGTTGAGACAACCCCGCAGGCCTGGATCAGCCCGTCGCGACCTCGACTGACGGCACGTCGCCCCAGAGGTCCTCGAGCCGGTAATAGGCCCTCGCATCAGGCGTGAAGATGTGGAGGACGACGTCGAGGTAGTCGGCGACGATCCAGGTCGCCTCACGCTGCCCGTCAACGGCCTTCGGCAGCACGCGCCCGTCGTCGTGCTTCATCGCGGCGTGCACCTCGTCGTAGATCGCCGTCGTCTGCCGCGGGTTCTGACCCGTGCAGATGACGAAGAAATCCGTGTAGGAACAGACCGGGCGCATGTCGAGGATGACAACGTCCTGCGCCAGCTTGTTCTGGGCCAGCCCGGCGATGCGGCGTGCTTGTTCGAGTGACGTCAGTGTGGCTTCAGGCCTCTCCGGTTCCGGCAGAAGTGTAGCCGGGAGCCCGGTAGAGGCCGAGCGACTCGATCAGCTCGGCGACGGCGGCGGGGACGAGATCGCCGATCGGCTCGGCGCGCGCCGCGCGGTGGCGGATCTCGCGAGAAGAGATCGGCAGCGGCTCGATCTCGAACAGCTCAACCCGGTCTGGTTGGTGAAGCCTCGTCAGAACCGCGTCCAGTCGCTCCAGCGGGTAGCCGGGTCGCGTCGCGACCCCGAGCCTGGAACGGGCGACGACCCCGTTCGGATCCTTCCAGGTCAGGAAGTCGGCGAACTCGTCGGCGCCGATCAGGAACAGGGGATCGCTCCACCGCCCGCTCTTCAGCAGGTCGACGGTGCGCTCGTGACGGTCGAGCTCGACCTCGTAGTCCGGGAACGCCGCCTCCGCGAGCCGCCGGCGCGTCTCGGCGTCGAGCTGAACCTCCTTGTGACCGGGCCGGACGGAGACGAGAACGACGAGCGCCTCGAGGCGGAAGTGTCGCGCCGCAGCCTCGGCCAGGGCGACGTGCCCGTTGTGCGGAGGATTGAACGTGCCCCCGAACAGGCCTGTCACGTGACTTCGAGCATCTCGCCGTCGATCTCCACGGCATCGCCCGTCCGCGCGCCCGCTGCTCTGAGCGCGGCGGCAAGCTCCTCTTCAGCCTCCGGCGGCTGCCCGACGATCCGAAAGCCGCGGTCGGTCCGCAGGATGCGGAACCGCCGGCCGCCCGGGTGCGGGCGGTAGACAAGGAAATCGACGAGGCCGTCTCCGGCCGACGTCGCCGCGTCCTGCGCCGGGCAGAGCTCGAACAGCGCGCGTCGCAGCTCCTCGACGCCGACGCCGGTGGCGCATGAGACGCGGAACACCCGCACGATGCGCTCGTCCTCGACCTCGAACGGCGGAGGGTCGGGGCGAAGATCGGTCTTGTTCAGGACGACCGCCTGGGGCCTCTCCTCCAGGCCGGCGCCATAGGCACCGAGCTCGCGATCGATCGTCGCGAAGCGCTCGGCCGTGTCGTCCTCGGACGAGTCGATCACGTGCAGGAGGAGGCTCGCCCGCTCGAGATGGGCGAGGAACTCGTGGCCGAGCCCGACACCCTCGCTCGCGCCCTCGATCAGCCCCGGCACGTCTGCGACCGTGAGCTGCCGCGTCGCGTCGGGCGCGTCGACCGTCCCGAGCACGGGTGCGAGCGTCGTGAACGGATACTCCGCCACCTTTGGCCGGGCGTTGGAGATGCGGGTCAGGAGCGACGACTTGCCGGCGTTCGGCAAACCGACGAGAGCGGCATCCGCCAGGAGCTTGAGCCGGAGATCGAGCGTCGCCTCTTCGCCGAGCAGGCCCGTCTCGGCGAAGCGAGGGGTCCTGCGGGTCGGCGACGCAAAGTGCTTGTTGCCGCGGCCGGGCAGCCCACCCCGCGCGACGACGACGCGCGCGTCGGACGCGGCGAGATCCGCGATCAGGCGGCCGTCCTCGTCGAGCACCTGCGTCCCCACCGGCACGGGCAGCTCGATCGTCTCGCCGGTCGCGCCGTGCTTCAGCGCACCGCGGCCGGGGTCGCCGTCTGCGGCGCGGAACCGCCGCTTCGCGCGAAACGAGGACAGGTCGCGCAGGTCGCGATCCGCGACGAGGACCACGTCGCCGCCGGGGCCGCCGTCGCCGCCGTCCGGCCCACCTTTCGGCACGTGCTTCTCGCGCCGGAAGTGCAGGCTGCCGTCACCGCCGCGACCCGCCTGCACGTGGATGCGGGCGCGGTCGTGGAACACGAGTGGCTAGTCCGGGGCGCCGTCGACTTCGACGAAACGGCGCTCGCCGCTCTGGCGGAACGCGACGGTGCCGGGACGGGTCGCGAAGATCGTGTCGTCACGTCCGATTCCCGTGCCCGCTCCCGCGCGGAACTTCGTGCCACGCTGCCGCACGAGGATCATCCCGGCCTTGACCTCCTGCCCGGAGAAGATCTTCACGCCCAGCATCTTCGGGTTGGAGTCGCGCCCGTTCCTCGATGAGCCGAGCCCTTTCTTGTGAGCCATGCCTAGTGCTCCTTCTCTCGCTTCGCCGCCAGCGCTGACTCGAGCGCGGCGATCGCGCCCTTGCGGTTCGAGTGCGCCGCCTCGAACTCGAGCGCGGCCTCGACCTGCTCGATCTTCCAGCGCTTCGATCGCTCGCTGATCTCGGCCACCGTCAAGTCCGCGTAGCCCCGGACCGGCTGTTCCTCGGTCGCCTCCTTCGGCTCCTTCGTCTCCTTCGGTTCCGCGGGCGCCTCCTTCGGCGCGCTCGCCGTGCGGGACGCTCCGATGGATTGGATCTCGATCTGCGAGAGGCTGGCGCGGAATCCGGTCTGCTTCCTGTAGCCGGTCTTCGCGCGGCGCTTCCCGATTCGGATCTTGTCGCCCAGGACGTGCGCGACCACCTTTGCGGTCACCTGCGTCTTCGGCGAGAGAGTCCCATCGCCGTCGCCGCCGAGGAACAGGACGTCGGGGTGGAACGACTTCCCCTCGTCGGCCTTCAGGCGGTCGACGAGCAGGCGCTCGCCTTCGCGGACGCGGTATTGCTTGCCGCCGACTGAGATGATCGCGTACGTCGAAGCCATTTCGTGGAAAACGCGGGCGTTTTGCCCGCGAGCCGAGGCAGTTTAGCGGCGATGGCCGCCCGCCGCCATCAGCCTCGCCCTGGCCTGCGCGACGTCTGGGTCGTCTGGGGGCTGTACGGGCTGGCGGCCGCAGCCATCTTCGCAACCTACTCGCGCATCTCGGTCGGTGACCTGTACAACGTGAGTGGGTCGGGGCAATCGGGCGGTGCGGGACGGGTCGTAGTCTTCCTCAACTTTTCGACGGCCCTGGCCGCCATCGCGCTCGTCGCCGTCGTGGCATCGGTGGCGCGGCGTCGCTGGGTCTCTGCTCTCGGGGTCGTGGCCGTCGTGCTGTGCGCAGCAGTGGTCTGGCCCGGAGTAGTCGATCAGGCCGATCTCGACGCAAGGTGGGTCAATGCGATCGCTGCGGCCGGCGTCGTCTCGGCCCTGGTGCTGACCGCCGCCGTGACCGCGCTCGAGGGAATCGGCCCGAGCACGCGTGTGACCCGAGATCGGCTGCGTGTAATTGCCGCGATCGTCCTCGTCTTGCTGGCACTCCCTTGGATCGTCGCGGAGGCCGGGTTCCTGATCGGGAAGTGGCCGGTGCTCGGCTCGATCTACTACTCGGACGAGTGGTACGCGCCCTTCGGCCATGCGCGACTTCACCGGGCGGTACACGTTGGGCATCACCACGGTCTGGACGGCACGCTCCTCGTGGTCACCGCAATCCTCGTCTCACGAACGCTGGGCCGAATCGACAGGCCGTTGCGGGGGCTCCTCGGCGCTTACCTCGCGCTGCTCACTGTCTACGGCCTCGCCAACCTGGCGAATGACTTCTGGCTGGAGCAACTGGTCAAGCGAGGAGTCACGAGCTGGCAGGTGCCGTCGATGCTCGTGCCGTCGGCGAACCTTCCCTGGCTCGTCCTCCTCGTCCTCGGTCTCTTCGCCTATCTGTTCTTCTTCCGTTACCAGGCGCCCGCGGAGACGACCGCCAGGCACCGGCGCCTCTGGCCCGTCCCGTGGACTGCCGCCGTCGTCGCTCTCGTGGTCATTGGCCTGCTGCACGGAGAGCACCGCGGCGCTCGAACGCCGGCAGGCTCTGTCGACGGGATCTCGTTCGTCTCCGCCCCCTCAGGGACGCCTCACATCTACATCACCGCGCACGGCAGCGAGGTTCGGCTCTCGGGCGACGGCGGCAGCGAGCTTGCGCCGAAGTGGTCGCGAAACGGTGGGCTCGTCTTCCAGTCGAACCGCGACGGCAACTGGGAGATCTACTCGATGATGCCGCCGTACAGCCTCGTGAGGAGACTCACGCACGACGACGGGCTGGACGGTGAACCGGCGCTCTCACCCGACGGCGGCCGGGTCGCGTATATCCACGATGGAGATCTCTACGTGAGGTCGTCCGTGGGAGGCGAGGGGCACAAGGTCGCCGACGCTGCGGCCTGGCCGACCTGGTCGCCCGACGGCAAGTCGATCGCCTACGAGGCCGGGTTCGAGGGACGCCACGGCATCGTCGTCACCGGGCGAGGCAGGGGCGAGTACGGAGCGCCGGGCCAGAGACATCCGGCCTGGTCGCCTCACCGGAACGCGATCGCGTACGAGTGCCTCGTGGGCGACCACTGGCACATCTGCCTGCTGAACCCGACGGACGGGTCGATCCGGGCCATTACGCGCGGTAGGTCAGACGAGTTCGCGCCCGCGTGGTCGCCCGACGGCCGGCGGATCGCCTTCATCGGCGACCGGGACGGGAATGACCAGCTCTATGTGATGCGTGCGGACGGCACCGGGATCGTCCGGCTCACGTCCGGCCTCGCCGAGAAGGACACTCCGTCCTGGCGCTAGGGCACCGGGTCAGGCGCTGACGTCGTTGCCCCACTCCGACATCGGCACGTAGTCCCAGTCGCCTGGATCCTCGGGCTGCTCCTCTGGCTCGGGCTTCGCTCCGTCGCTGTTCGAAACCGCGGCGGCGGTCTTCTTCTTGCGCCCGCGTCCGCCCCGGCTGCCGCGACGAGTCTTCTTCTTCGGCCTGGGTGTCTCTGGGCCGTCTCCTTCGGGCCCGGCGCTAGCTGCGTCGGGCTCCGGCTCCGTCGAACTTTCCGCCTCGGGCTCTGCGGGAGCCTCCACCACCGGCTCTCCCAGGTCGGCAGCCGGAAGGTGGATCCTCGCCGGCTGCGATGTACCGACCTCTTCCGGGTCACCTGCGCCGTTGGCGCCGGCTGCCGAAGCCGCCGCCGCCGTCTTCCGCTTCCGGCCGCGTCCGCCTCGCGTGCCGCGGCGGGTCTTCTTCTTCGGCTTCGGCTCGCCGTCATCTGACGGCACGCCGGCCACCTCTGACGGCGCGCCGGCCGCTTCGCTCTGCTCGGCCGCTTCGCTCGGCTCGGCCGCTTCGCTCGGCTCGGAGGCGGTCGCCGCCTCGGGCGTCGACGGCTCGGGCCCCGCGGCCCTGGCCCCTCCGGGCGTCGTCTTCTCCGGCTCGGCGGTCTTCTTGGCGGGTGCACGCCGGGTCGGCTTTTCGGCTTCGCTCTCTGCCGTGATCGGCACCTCGGCCCTGGGCGTCCCGTCGGCGAGCGTGGCGTAAGCCATGCCGTCGAGCACGCGCTCGACATGCGCCTTCACCTTGCGGCCGACGAGCCTGGCCGCGCCTCCGACCGCGACGTCGAGCTCACCCACCTTGCCGACCCCGGAGGTCGGATCGTGCAGACCGACCTCGACGAGCTTCACGTCGACCGTCGCCCCCTCCTCGAGCGGCGCTTCCACCGCGATCTGCTCCCGCTTGCCCTCGGCGAGAACGAGGAAGTGATCGAGGTGGGTGTCGTCCTTCGGCACCAGGTAGAAGCGCCTCCGGGTCTGCTCCTCGAGCTCCATCAACCTCGACGCGCCGGGCCCGATCAGGACCGCTGCGATCTTGGCGGCGACCTCGACCCGGTAGGCCTGCGACCGTGATCCCGCGACGAGCGCGCGCAGGCGGCGCTCGACGTCGACCGCAGCTGATGCCTCCGAAAGAACGATCCCGTCTCCGCCGCACGTGGGGCATTTCTTCGTCATCACCTCGCGGGGGCCGTCCGTAACGTTCTGGCGCGTCATCTCGACCAGGCCGAGCGGCGAGATCTCGACGACGTAGGTCTTCGTCCGGTCGCGCTCGAGCTCGGTGCGGAGCGCCTCCTCGACGGCGGCGCGGTTCTTGGGATTCGCCATGTCGATGAAGTCGATGACGATGATCCCGCCGATGTCGCGCAGCCGTAGCTGGCGGACGACCTCCTTGACAGCCTCGAGGTTGTTCTTCGTGATCGTGTCCTCGAGCCGCGCCCCCGACGAACGCGAGCGCGAGCCGACGAAGCGTCCCGTGTTCACGTCGATGACGGTGAAGGCTTCCGCGTAGTCGAAGATGAGATAGCCACCCGATGGGAGGTCCACACGGCGGGAGAGCGTCGACTTGATCTCCGCATCGACCCCGTAGGCGTCCATCAGCGGCTGCTTCTCCTTGTAGCGCACCACGCGGTCGACCATGTGCGGTGAGGTCTTCTTCAGGTAGCCGACGATGCGCTTGTATGCGCGATCCTGGTCGACCAGGGCGCGCTCGAACGCGTCGGTGAAGAGGTCGCGGATCACTCGCAGCGGCAGCTCGGCCTCCTGGTAGAGGAGCTCGGGCGCCTTGGACTTCTTGGCGCGCGCGTCGATCGACTTCCAGAGCTTCTGCAGGAACAGGAGGTCCCGTTCGATGTCCTCGGCGGAGGCGCCCTCGGCCGCAGTCCGCACTATCACTCCGCCGCCCTTGAAATCGAGCGCCTTGAGAATGTCCTTCAGACGCGAGCGCTCGTCGTCGTCGAGCCGCCGCGAGACGCCCAGGCCGTCGCCGTTGGGCTGGTAGACGACGAACCGGCCTGCAAGCGAGATCTCGGTCGTGAGCCGCGCCCCTTTCGTCTTCATCGGGTCCTTGACTGCCTGTACGAGGAGTGTCTCGCCGCGGCTGATCAGGTCCTGGATCTTCTTGCCGTGCCTCTTCCCCTCGAGCTCGGGGGTCACGATCTCGTCGACGTAGAGGAAGCCATTCTTTTCCAGGCCGATCTCGATGAAGGCCGCTTCCATCCCCGGGAGGACGTTGTCGACCGTCCCCAGGTAGATGTTGCCGGCGATCGAGCGCCGCTCAGGCCGCTCGAGGTAGACCTCGGCGACCCGGTCGTCCTCGAGCACCGCCACACGCTGCTCGCCCACGTCGACCGAGACGAGAAGCTCTCGCTTCGCCTCCGGCAGGGGTGCCCTGCGCTGAGGCTCGCGGCGCCGCCGCTGCTGCGACCGTTCCCGGCGCTGCGACGTCGCGCTCTTCCGGTCTGACCTGGGCGGGGTCTTCGCGGCCGTTCGCGGCGGCGGCGCGGCCTTCGCCTCAGTAGCTGCGGTCTTGCGAGTGCGCGCGCGACCTCCGCGGCTGCCGCGGCGTCGTCTCGGCTTGGTCGTTGTCGATTGTCCCGCCTCGGCGGGCCTGGGAGTTATAGGTTCAGGTGCTTGTGTCGGAGCGGCAGCCTCGCGGGGCGCCTGCTCCTCTGTCTTTCTTCGTCGAAACCAGCGCAAGAAAAATCTCCTTCGTGCGCGCGCGCTGCAGCAACGCCCCCGAAGGCGGCGGCGCGGAGCGTGCGCGGCAGGTTGTGATGGATGGTGTTGAACATCTCGGGACAGGCTAGCAACCCGCGGGAGGCCGCCTCCCGGGGGCCCCGACGTCCGGAGGGGGTCCTACGCTTCGGCCCATCACAGCGACCCGGGAGGTGGACCCTGGTGACCGGACAACGCGAAGCACACGAGCTCCTGTTGATCGAGGAGGCTGACGCCTGGTTCGAGTACCTCGAGGCGACCCGGTCTCAGTCTGCCCTGCGATACAAGGAGGTCGAGCCGTGGGCGTGGGCCCGGCTTTCCCAGCGCCTCCGTGCGATCAGGACCAGGCGCGCGAAGCTCCGCCCGGCCGCCGAAGCAGCCTGATCGAGGCTAACGCCGGGCGCCCCGCGCGCGGACGTGGATCGCCAGGAGTAACCCGACCGCGATCAGGTTCGAGATCATCGACGACCCCCCGACGCTGACGAAGGGCAGCGGGATGCCGGTGATCGGCGCGATCCCCATCGTCATCCCGACGTTGACGAAGATCTGGAAGAGCAACGCAAAGACGAGCCCGCCCGCGACGATCGCCGAGAACGGGTCACGCGCGATCGCGACGACGCGGAACCCGCGCCAGACGACGAGGAGATAGAGCATCAGCAGGAATGCGGCACCGAGGAAGCCGCGTTCCTCGGCGAGCGATGCGAACACGAAGTCGGTGTGATGTTCCGGCAGGAAGTTGAGCGTTGTCTGCGTCGCGTCGTTGACGCCGCGCCCGCGCAGCTGACCAGCCCCGATCGCGTTCTTCGACTGCGTGATGTTGTAAGTGGCA
Organism: uncultured Actinomycetes bacterium; assembly: GCA_963711545.1. Taxonomy (GTDB): domain Bacteria; phylum Actinomycetota; class Thermoleophilia; order Gaiellales; family Gaiellaceae; genus 3-1-20CM-4-69-9. The sequence goes on along the minus strand of CAVQEP010000010.1, from coordinate 329,180 downwards.
CCGCCCGGGTCGCTCTGCGGATGGAGGAAGCCCGTGAGTCGCGCCTGCTGGTAGTCCTTCAGCACCGGCAGGCCGACGCCCGGCAGGACGCCGAGGATCAGCACGGCGAGCGTGACCGCCACCCCGACGAGCGCGGCAACGTGCGTCCACGGCGAGCCGGCGACGAAGAGCACCGCGCCGATGGCGGCGCAGTAGACCAGGGCCGTGCCGAAGTCGGGCTGCAGGAACACCAGGAACACGGGGATTGATCCGAGCCCGATCGTCGTCACCGTGGTGCGCAGCTCGTGAAGGTGGCGCCCGCGTTCCGCGAGAAAGCCCGCGAGAGCGAGGACGAGTAGCACCTTCCCGAACTCCGACGGCTGGAACCTGAAGAAGCCGAGGTCGAGCCAGCGCCTCGAGCCCCGGATCGGGCCTGCGAGGAAGACGACCGCGATCAGGAACGCCTGCGCTCCGAAGATCAGCCGCCACCTCGCGCGGTAGATCTGCGGATCGAGGAGCAGCACGAAGAGGAGGCCGATGACGCCGATGACGACGTAGACGGCCTGACGGGTCACGTAGTAGCGCGGATCGCCGGGGACGTCGTGCCGCGTGATGCCCGCGACCGCCCAGAGCCCGTACCCGACGAGCGCCCCGACCGATCCGATCAGGAGCCAGTCGAGCCGCCGCACGAACGACGCGACGTCGGCGGCCTCTCTTCGTCTCGCGCGGGCCGCGGCCCTGGCATTGGTGGCGTAGTCGACCATCAGTCGGAGTGGATCACCCCCGTCTGGCTGGCTCGCTTCCCGAAGAACTGCTCGAACACCTTCAGCGCGGCTGGAGCGGCGGCGTCCCCACCGTGGCCGCCGTTCTCGATCAGAACGCAGACGACGAGCTCGGGCGAGTTGGACGGGCCGTAGCCGCAGAACCAGGACTGGTTGAAGTTGCGCGCGTAGCCGTCGCCCGGATCGATCGTCTTCTCTGCTGTCCCGGTCTTGCCGGAGATCGGGATCGGGAACGAGCCGAAGATGGCAGACGACGTCCCGAAGGAGTAATGCGTCGCCTGGTAGAGGCCGTCTCGGACGACGGCGAGCGCCTGCGCGTCGACGTTGGTCGGCTCCGGCGCGGGCGGCGGCGGTGTCGGCAGCACCCGGCCGCGGCCGCGGTTGGACGAGGGCTGCTCGACGTCGAGGAGGAGGTGCGGCGTCACGAGCCGGCCGCCGTTCGCGATCGCAGCGTAGAAGCGCGCCATCTGCATCGGTGTGACGAGCAGGTCCTTCTGGCCGATCGCCAGCTGAATCGAGTCACCGGGCTTCCAGAGGCGGTCGATCGCCCAGCAGCAGGGATCAGACTTCTTCGTGTACGTCCGCTTGCGCCAGTCGGGTGTCGGCAGCAGGCCCGTGCTCTCAGAGCCGAGATCGACGCCCGTGGTGTGCCCGAAGCCGAAGCGGCTGGCCCACGCCTGCAGCCTCGGGCCGAGGCGCGCGGGCATCCCGTAGAAGCGATATCCCACCTGGTAGAAGTAGGTGTCGCACGAGGCCGCGAGCGCCGTCGGCAGCGTCATCGCCTGGTTCACGAACGGGTCCCAGTTCTTGAATGTCTGGCCGTTCTTCGTGTAGGAGCCCGTGCAGGCGAGTGACTCGTACGGCTGGAGGATGTGCTCCTGCATCGCCGCGATCGCCGTCACCGGCTTGAAGGTCGAGCCGGGCGGGTAGGTCGCGTCGGTGGCCCGGTCGAGGGCCGGGTAGTTCATCCCCCTTGCGGTGAGCGACGTCAGCCCCGCGGCGTCGAGTGCGCGCTGGCGGACACGGCCGGAGAAGAGCGACGGCCGGTACGTCGGATACGAGGCGAGCGCGCGAATCGAGCCGTCGCGCGGATCGAGCGCGACCACAGCGCCGCCGTTCGCGTCCCAGCAGCCATAGCAGTTGGATGCGCGCGCCCGCGCGAGGCCGTAGCGCAGCGCAGCCTCGGCGGCGACCTGGAGCTTGAGGTCGAGCGTCAGCCGCACGGCGTTCCCGGCGCGGGGGAGAATCGTCGTCTTGAAGGGGCTACGAGGCCGTCCGAGCGAGTCGACCCTGAACTCCGCGAGGCCGGTCGTGCCCCGCAGGTACCGGTCGTACGCGGACTCGATCCCGGACTGGCCGATCGTGTCTCCCGCCTGATAGCCGCTCTTGCGCAGCACCTTCAGCTGGGCTTCGGAGATCTCGCCCGTGTAGCCGAGGACGTGCGCCGCGAGCTCGTTGTGCGGGTAGTAGCGAAGGTAGGACGAGACGACCTTGACCCCGGGGAAGTCCTCTGCGCGCTCGGTCAGATAGAGCGCCTGGGCGTCGCTCACTCCGTCCTTGACCTTGACCGGGGTCAGCGGGTCGCTGCGATGACGTCGGAGCGAGCCGCCGATTTGTAGTGCCGGCAGATCGAGAATGCGCGCCAGGGCGCGGATCTCGTGCAGCCGCACGCCGCGCCGCTTCGGCAGGTCTGACTGCCAGATCTGCACGGCAGTGCCCGGGACGTTGACGACGAGGGGAAGCCCGTTGCGGTCGAGGATTGGCCCGCGCGGGGCCTGGATGCGAACGTCGCGCCGTTGGTTGTCCTGGGCGGCGCGGAGGAGCTGCTCGCCGTTCAGGATCTGAAGCGACCACAGACGGAGGAAGAGCACGGCGAAGACGGCGATCGCGATCGTCCCCAGGATGCCGATCCGGACCGCGAGCTTCGGCGTCAGCCGGTATGGCTCCTCGACGCGCGGGTCAGGCGGCAGAAACCGCCGGGACTCGACGCGCGGGGGCCGCCTAGCCAAGGAGCCGTACCTCTCGCGGAGCCCACTCGCGCGGCCGCAGGAGCCTGCGGGTGAGCGCGTACACGGGCAGGGTGAGCACGAGGTTCAGCGCGACGGTCGGGAAGACGGTGGCGAACACTTGTCCGGCGGGCGCGTGCTGACCGAGCATGAAGCGGAGGATGAGAGCGGCGACCTGGTAGAGGAAGGTGATCACAGCGATGGAGAGCAGCGGCGCGTGCGCGCGGTCGCGACCGGTGGTTTCGCCGTAGCGCCCAGTCCAGTAGCCCGCCAGCGTCAGGAGCAGCGCCGTGAAGCCAAGCGTCCCGAAGACGCCCGTGTCCGCGAGCAGACCGGCGCAGAAGCCGGCCGCGGCACCGAAGGTCGCGCCGCGCAGAAGCGCGACGCAGACGACGGTGACGAGCAGCAGGTTCGGCCGGCCGGTCAGGATCACGATGCTCGAGACGATCGACAGCTGAACGACGACGACAACGAAGAGCAGCAACGAGGTCTTCGCGACGTCGGCGGGCATCAGGGGGCCTTAGGGCTCGTCTTGTGCGTGACGAGCGCCGTGACAGCGTCGAGCGAGGAGAAGTCGACGAACGGCTTGATCAGCACCTGCTTGTACGGCGCGGTGTCGCTCTGTCCGACGTTCGTCACCACGCCGATGGCGATGCCGCGCGGGAAGAGCGACGGGTACTGGCTCGAGCGCGTCCCCGCCGTGACGATCGTGTCCCCCACCTCCACGCGCCGGTCCTTGGTCACGCGGTCGAGGATGAGCGAGTCCTGCCCCTGGCCGTGGCGGACGAGGCCGACGGCCCGGGTGTTCACGTCGAGCGCCTGGACGGCGCTCGACTCATCCGTGATCAGCGTGACCTGGGCCGCGCCGGAGTTGAGCGCCGTCACGCGTCCGACGAGGCCCGCCCGCGTCACGACCGGCGTGTCTTGTCGAACCCCCGACCCCGACCCGGCCGAGATCACGACCCGCTGATCGAACTCGCTCGCCCACGAGATGATGCGGGCGTTCACGGCGGCGTAGTCCTTCGGGAAGCGCGGGCCGTCGACGAAAGCCAGGGCCGCCCTGAGCTGGTCATTCTCCTGGCGAGCGGTCTCACCCTGGAGCGCCAGTTGCCGCAGATGGTTCACCTCGCTCCGCAGCTTCTCGTTCTCGTTCTTGGCGTGCACGAGGCCGCGGAAATAGCCGTAGACGTCCTGGAAGGGCCTGGCGACACGCTCGGCGGCGACTTCGAACGGGCGCAGGACGGTGGCACCGGCGCTCTCGATGCCGCTGAACGCGCCGCCCGTCGGGTCGCGGAACGAGACGGTGATCAGGACGAGCGAGAGCAGCACGAGACCGCCCACCACGGCCCGCCGCCTGAGGGTCGAGCGGTTGCGGGAGGGAAAAGGCTCGGGTCTCGGTCTCGGTACGGACGAGCCCAGGACCGCGCTGAGACTGCGGTTGCGAGGCACGAGAGTGACCTAGAGTAGCGCGACGGGCGGGCGCGTTACCGCTGTGCTCAGCGGCGGTGGTTGTTCCGCCGGGCCTTGGCGCTGCGGTGGATCGCCTCGAACTCCTCCAGGCTCCGGCCCGACCCGACGGCGACACAGGTCAGCGGGCTCTCGGCGAGGTGCACCGGCATCTGCGTCTCGTGCCGCAGGCGCTCGTCGAAGTTGGAGAGAAGCGCACCGCCCCCGGCGAGGACGATACCCCGGTCCATGATGTCGGCCGCGAGCTCGGGCGGCGTCTTGTCCAGCGTGGACTTGATTGCCTCGACGATCTGTTGGACGGGCTCCTCGAGCGCGCGGCGGACTTCCTCCGAGCTGAGTACGACCGTCTTCGGCAGGCCCGTCAACATGTCGCGCCCCCGGACCTCTGCCTGGAGCTCCTCCCGCAGGTCGTACGCGGACCCGATCTCGAGCTTGATCTCCTCGGCCGTCTGCTGGCCGATGAGGAGCTTGTACTCCCGTTTGATGTGGTTGATGATCGCCTCGTCCATCTCGTCACCGCCGACGCGCAGCGATTGCGAGACGACGATTCCTCCGAGCGAGATGACGGCGACCTCGGTCGTGCCGCCGCCGACGTCGACGATCATGTTGCCGGTCGGCTCGGCGACGGGGAGGCCGGCGCCGATCGCGGCCGCCATCGGCTCCTCGATCAGATACGCCTGCCGGGCACCCGCGCTGAGCGTGGCCTCCTCGACGGCGCGCTTCTCGACACCGGTGACACCCGAAGGGACGCACACGACGACGCGCGGATGCGCGAAGCGATGCTGGTGCACCTTCTGGATGAAGTGTCGGAGCATCTGCTCGGTGACGTCGAAGTCGGCGATGACGCCGTCCTTCAGCGGCCGGATCGCAGAGATCGTCCCGGGCGTGCGCCCGAGCATCCGCTTCGCCTCCACGCCGACGGCGTGCACCTCGCCCGTGCGCTGGTCGATCGCGACGACGGAGGGCTCCGAGAGCACGATGCCGCGCCCGCGTACGTACACGAGCGTGTTCGCCGTCCCGAGGTCCACGGCCATGTCGCGGCCTCCGAAGCCGCCGATGTTGTCGAAAAGGCCCAAGCCTCGCCGAGTCTAGCTACCGGTCAGCCGAACCCATAGGTCCCGGCGAAGCGCTCGGCGAGAATCTGCACGAGCAGAGCTGCGGGCAGGCCGACGACGTTCAGGTAGTCGCCCTCGATACGCCGAACGAGCGCCGCGCCCCGTCCCTGGATCGCGTACGCGCCCGCGCGCCCCTCCCACTCGCGCGTCTCGACGTAGGACGCCAGGTCGCGCGGCGTCAGCTCGCGGAACTCGACCTGCGTGAGCTCGTGCTCGACGACCTCCCACGCCGGCGTTCGCAAGCAGAGGCCGGAGACAACCGAATGGGCGGCGCCGCTGAGCGCTTCCAACATCCGCTCGGCCTCGGTCGCGTTCATCGGCTTCCCGAAGACGACGTCGCCGAGCACGACCTCGGTGTCGACGGCGAGGACGGGCCGCTCGCCTGCTTCGTCCGCGACCGACCGTGCCTTCGCCAGGGCATGCTCGCGGACGACGGTGACCGGGTCGTCGTGCGTGCCCACCTGCTCTTCGTACCGGGGCGGGACGACTTCGAAGGGAATCTGCAGCTGCGCGAGGATCGCCCGTCGCTGCGGCGACGTCGAGGCGAGCAGGAGCGGTTGAGCCGGGGATGCGTCAGCCACGCTCGCGTGTGACCCAGATTTCTTCGACGGGCCACTTGCGCGCCCACTCGGCCGTGACGTACTTGTAATAGCTATGCGTCTCGGCAGCTTGCGGCGCATACAACTCGACGAGGCGCTCGACCTCGAATCCGTTGTCACGCAGCAGCTCGATCCAATCGCTGTGAGCGAGATGGAACTCGACCTCTTGCGTGTCGGGCCAGGTCCACTTGCCCAATTCGAACTGCGGTCGTACGAGCTGCTCACCGACACCCTCCATGCTCATGCAGAGGACGGAGACGGTCGAGTTGGTCAGAAAGACGAGGCGCCCGCCGGGCTGGAGCAGTCGCGCGGCCTCCGGGATCCAGAGATAGGGGTCGGCCCAGAGCGATGCGCCGTACTCCGAGAGCACGAGATCGAAGGACGAGTCCGGCAGCGGCACGTCCTCGCCGATCGCCTCGACAAGTGGAAACTCGATCCCCGTCTCACGCTGCAGGCGTCGGGCCGTCTCCAGTTGAGCCGGCGTGGGATCGACACCGACGACACGCGCGCCGCGGCGTGCCAGCCACGCAGAGAAGTACGCGGTTCCGCAGCCGAGCTCGACGACGTCGAGGTCTGCGACGTCACCCAGAACGTTCACGTCCGCTTCGGGTTTCTCGAAGACGCCCCAGCTGATCTCCTTCTGCGCCCAGGCCTTCGAAGCAGCAGCGTCGGTGTAGTCCCCGTTCGCGCGGGTCCAGTTCGCGACGTTCTGCTGAACGTAGTCGGGCCGGTCAGACGAGCTCATCGTCGGCGAACCAGAGAGCCAGCTCGCGCGCCGCCGACTCGGGCGAGTCGGACCCGTGGACGAGGTTGTCCGGCATCGCGAGCGAGAGGTCGCCCCGAATCGAACCGGGCTCTGCCTCGGCGGGATTCGTCGCGCCGATCGTCTTGCGGAGCGTGGCGATCGCGCCCTCGCCCTCGACCGCGAGCGCGAGCGTCGGCCCCGACGTGATGAAGGCGACGAGCTCGCCGAAGAACGGCTTCTCGCGATGCTCCGCGTAGTGCGTCTCGGCGAGCTTGCGATCGACGACGAGGAGCTTTGCCGCGCGTAGGACGAGGCCGCGCCGCTCGACGCGGCCAAGGATCTCGCCGGCGATGCTTCGCCGCACCGCGTCGGGCTTGATCAGCACGAGTGACCGCTCGACCGCCATCGAGCGGCGGAGTCTACTCTGCGCGCCTTCGTCGCCTGGACGGTCCCGACTCGAAGGTCGGGAACTCGACAGCGGCGGCCTCCACCGGTGTTTCGCAATACGGGCACACCTGCCACAGCGCCTCGAGCGGCGCCTTGCAGTTGACGCACGCCTGCTTCAGCTTCGTCGTGCAGACCGGGCAGACGAGAAACTCGGGCGCGACTTCGGCGCGGCACACCGGGCAGTGGAGATCGCGGCGGGTGAGCCTCTCCTCCATCGCCTTGATCTCGAGCTCGCGCTCGCGCACGTCCTCGACGTACTCGGGCGGGCGGAACAGCATGTACACGAGCGCCCCGAGATAGGGCGGGATCAACCCGAGGATCACAGCCATGACGATCAGCACCGGATCCTCGATCCTGCGCTTCGCGTCCTTGTAGACCCAGTACCCGACGGCGAGCCAGAAGACGATCAGGAAGAAGAAGACGAGGTTGCGGACGACGACCCAGGTGCCTGAGCCGAAGAAGTCGTGGATTCCGCTGAAGGTGCTGGCGATGGTCACAGGAGGATTCTCCCGATCAAGTATCCCGCGAGAAAGCACAGGCCCACGATCGCGGCGAGAACGAGCGCCGCGAACGCGAGCACGGTCAGCCTCTCGCCAACGTTCGCCATCGGAGGCTCTCATCCTTGGCCAGATCGGCCAGGAGGTAAAGGGAGCCGGTGACGAGGATCGGCTCGCCGAGGGAGCGCGCGAAGGCGAGCGCCTCGACCGGATCGTCCACGACGTCGATCTCCCCGAAGTAGGGGTTTGCCCGCTCACCCAGGTCGGACGCGGACAGTGCGCGCGGGCTCGCCGACGTCGTGGCGATGAGCCGCGCTGCGATCGCCGACAGGGCGGCCAGCATCCCGTCGACGTCCTTATCGGCCAGGATCGAGGCGACGACGACGTAGCGAGCGTTCGGAAGCCGTGGTAGCGCATAGCCCAGGCCGCCGAGGTTGTGCGCGCCGTCCCAGACCTCCAGAGGATCCTCCGACACGTGCTCGAGGCGCCCCGGCAGCCGAACGTCGACGTGCCCGTCGACGGTACGGCGGAGGAACGCCTCGGCCGCGGCGAGTGCAACGGCGAGGTTGCCGCGCCCCGACACGACCACGACTTCGGCGCCGTTCTCTCGGGCCATCGCCTCCCACTCCGGCTCGCCGAGCACGACCGTCGCGCCGGGCCGGACGACGGCGAGCTTCTCCGCGGCGATCGCCTCCCGCGTCGTGCCCAGCACGTCGGTGTGCTCGAGCGCTACGTTCGTCACGACCTGCACCGGCGAGCACAGGACGTTGGTGGCATCGTGACGCCCGCCGAGCCCGGCCTCGACGACCGCGACGTCGACCTGTGACGCGGCGAACTCGGCGAGTGCCGCGGCGGTGAGCACCTCGAACTGCGTGGCGTCGAGTGCCTCGGCCTGCTTCCGGACCCGCGCGATCGCCGCCTCGAGGTCCGCTTCCTCCCCTCGGGCCCGGATGCGCTCGCTCCAGCTTCGGACGTGCGGCGAGAGATACGCGCCGACCGCGAGCCCTTCTCGGACGAGCAGCTCCTCCGTCGTTCGCGTGACCGTCGACTTGCCGTTCGTCCCGACGACGTGGATCGAGGGGTAGGCCCGGTGCGGGTCCCCGAGCTCGTGCAGCAGCGCCCGTATTCGGTCGAGCCCGAAGCCGTCCTTGGGCCAGGGGCTGAGTGACTCGACGAACTCAACGGCGGAGGACATCGAGCTCCCGCTGGTAGCGCGCGAGCTTTTCGCGCTCCGCCTCGACGACCTCGGCCGGAGCGTTCTGCACGAAGCGCGCGTTCGCGAGCATGCTCTCGGCCCGTGCGACCTCCTTGTGGAGGCGTGCGATCTCGGCCTCGGCGTCGCCGTCGCCTTCCTGCGTTCCGGGACGGACCACGGCCTCGAAGATGCGGAGCTCCTCACCCTCGAGCGGGACGCGTACACCGCTTCGGCGGAACATCTCGGCGGCTTCCTGCGTGCGGACGAGCGCCGAGGCGTCGCTCTCCGCGCCCGCATCGGGCCACGGCGCGACGACGAGGCGCGACGCGCGCGACGGGAGATTCGTCCAGATCTCCTCCGTGACGTGCGGCATGGCCGGATGCAGGAGCTTGAGCAGGCGCTCGAGCGCAGCGGTCGCTGTCGCGCGCGCATCGGCGTCACCGTCGTAGAGCCGCCCCTTCACCGACTCGGCGTACCAGTCGCAGAAGTCGTCGAAGGTGAGGTGGTACAGCTCGCCGACGACGTGTGAGAAGTCGAACTCGTCGAGATAGGCCTCGACGCGCCGCTGCGTCTGCGAGAGCCGCGCGAGGATCCAGCGTTCCTCGAGCGAGCTCGGACGCTCGTCCGGCTCCGCGCCCTCGGACGCAGTGATGATCAGGCGCGCGACGTTCCAGAGCTTGTTCGCGAGCTTGCGGCCCTCCTCGATCGCGCCCTCCGAAAAGCGCACGTCCTGCGCGGACGCCATCTTCATGAGCCCGTAGCGCATCGCGTCGGCGCCGTAGGCGTCGATGACCGCGAGCGGGTTCATCCCCGTGCCGAGGCTCTTCGACATCCGCCCGCCGGTCGGAGCGTGCACGGTCGAGTGAATGACGACGTCGGTGAACGGCACGTCGCCCATCAGCTCGAGCCCGGAGAAGATCATCCGGTTCTCCCAGAGTCGGATGATGTCCCGCGCCGTCGTGTTCAGGTCTCCCGGGTAGAAGGCGCGGAGGTCCTCCGTGTCGTCGGGCCACCCGAGCGTGGCAAAGGGCCAGAGCGCCGACGAAAACCACGTGTCGAGGACGTCGGTCGAGCGCGTGAGGTTCGTCGAGCCACACTCGGCACATGCCTCGGGATCGGTCTCCTCCACGGTGACGTGGCCGTCCGGGCACTCCCACACGGGCAGCTGGTGCCCCCACCAGATCTGCCTGGAGATGTTCCAGTCCGGCGCGTCCTCGAGCGACTGGATGGCGAAGCGATGCTGCGACTCCGGGTGGTAGCGGACACGTCCCGCGCGGAGGGCTTCGAGCGCCGGCTGGCTGAGCTCGTCCATCGAGCACCACCACTGCAGGGAGATACGCGGCTCGATCCGGCTCTTGCACCGGTCGCAGAGCGCCACCGAATGGCGGTGGGACTCCCGCTGCTCGAGCTGGTCGTGCTCCTTCAGCCAGTCGAGCACGCGCTCGTCCGCCTCCTCCTGAGTGAGGCCCGCGAGTTCGCCGGCGCTCTCGTTCATGCGCCCGTCGGGACCGATGACGGTGAGCTCCAGGAGCCCATGGGCGAGGCCGATCTCGTAGTCCACGGGGTCATGTCCGGGAGTGACCTTGAGCGCGCCGGTGCCGAAGTCGCGCTCGACACGCTCGTCGGCGATCACCGGCACGCGGCGCTCGACGAACGGGACGACCACCTCGCGGCCCACGACCTCGCGATAGCGCTCGTCCTCGGGGTGCACGGCGACCGCGACGTCCGCGAGGATCGTGGCCGGGCGCACCGTCGCGATCGTGATGTGCCCCTCGGCCTCGGCGAACGGGTAGCGGACGTAGCTCAGCGCGTCGTCGACGTCTTCGTGCGCGACCTCGAGATCGGAGAGGGAAGTCTGGTGGAACGGGCACCAGTTGATGATCCTGTTCGCGCGGTAGATCCAGCCCTTGCGGTAGAGATGGACGAAGTAGCGCATGACCGCGCGCACGTACGCGTCGTCCATCGTGAACCGCTCGCGACGGTAGTCGAGCGAGGCGCCGGTCCGGCGGAACTGGAACATGATCTTGCCGCCGTACTCGCGCAGCCACTCCCAGACGCGCCCCTCGAACGCCTCTCGACCGAGGTCCTGCCGCGTCTTCCCCTCGGTCGCGAGGTGTTTCTCGACGGCGTTCTGGGTCGAGATCCCCGCGTGGTCGAAACCGGGCTGGAAGAGCGTGTTGTAGCCCTGCATGCGGCGCGTGCGGACGATCGTGTCGGCGAGGGACAGCTGCAGCGCATGGCCGAGGTGGAGGTCCCCGGTGACGTTCGGCGGCGGGTGTGCGATGACGAAGCTCTCGCGCGACGGGTCGGGGTCGGCGTTGTAATGGCCCTCGTCCTCCCAGGTGCGCTGCCAGCGCTCCTCGACCCCGTGCGGCTCGTACAGCGGCTCCATCGGCCGATCGTAGCCCGGACGCGGGCTACCGGCCGACGGCGTAACCCTGCATGCCGCGTGGGTTCGCCGCGGCCCGGAGCTGGCCCTCCTCGCGCTCCACTGCGGTGACGCGTCCGAGCGACCAGTCGGGCGCGACCGTGACGTCGTGGCCCCGTTCACGCAGGCCGGCGATCACGTCGTCCGCGAACCGTCCTTCGAGCTCGAGCGACCGGCGTGCGAACGCACGCGGGTAGAAGGACGAGATCAGGTGGTCGGTATGGAACTCCGGCGCATCGATCGCCTCTTGCAGGTTCAGGCCGCGGTCGACATGTCGGAGGAACACGTGGAATGCCCACTGCTCCTGCTGGTCGCCGCCGGGCGTCCCCCACGCAAGCCACGGCTTGCCGTTGCGTAGCGCGAGCCCCGGAGAGAGGGTGGTGCGCGGTCGAGCCCCCGGGCGGAGCGACGACGGGAGCCCCTCTTCGAGCCAGAACATCTGCAGGCGGGTTCCCAGTGGCCAGCCGAGCGCGGGGATGACGGGCGAGGAGTGCAGCCAACCGCCGCTGGGTGTGGCGGAGACCATGTTGCCCCAGCGATCCGCCACGTCGAGATGGACGGTATCGCCCCGCGTCGGCTCCCCCGCGCCCGCCGCCGGCGCAACGTTGTGCACGGAGGGCAGCCGTCCGAGGCCGGGCTCGTACTCCTGCGAGGCTTCCTCCCCGACCAGCGCCCGCCGCCGATCGTTGTAGTCGCGCGAAAGCAACGTGTCGAGTGGTACGTCGGACGAGTCGCCGTAGAGCGCGTCGCGGTCGGCGAAGGCGAGCTTGGCGCACTCGGTCACGACGTGGACGAGCTCCTCCTCCGACAGCGACCCGAGATCGAATCCCGCCAGGAGCGCGAGCTGCTGCAGCGCGACGGGGCCGGCTCCCCACGGGCCGGTCTTGCAGACCGTGACGTCGTGGTAGTCGAACGACGCGACGGGCTCGACGGTCGCGCGCCACGCCGCGAGGTCGTCTGCGGCCAGCAGTCCGTCCTCTGCGCGGCAGAAGCGGTCGACCTCCTCGGCGACGAAGCCCTCGTAGAAGAGCCCGCGGGCGCGCTCGATCTCCTCCTCGCGAGAGCCGCCGCGCGCCTCGTCGAGGATCCGCTGATATGTCGCGGCGAGCGCCGGATTGCGAAACTGGTCGCCGGCCTGCGGAACAGGCAGGTAGAGCTCGGCGGACGCGGGCCAGGTCGCGATGAGCTCGGCCTCGCGCCGGATCGTCAGCGGGATGGCGGGCGCAAGCGGGAAGCCGTCGCGCGCGTAGCCGACCGCGAACGCCAGGACGTCTTCGAGCCTCCAGGTGCCGTGCTCTTGCAGGAGCAGGAGCCAGCCCCCGAAAGCGCCGGGGACGCACGCTGCGAGGACCCCGGTTCCCGGAACGAGGTCGTGGCCGAGCTCGCGGAAGCGGGAGACCGTGGCGGCAGCCGGAGCGACACCCTGGCCACACAGGGCGAGCGCCTCGCCACGGTCCGCGGAGTAGAAGAGCACGGGGACCTCCCCGCCCGGGCCGTTCAGGTGAGGCTCGACCACCTGCAACGTGAAGCCCGTGGCAACCGCTGCGTCGAACGCGTTGCCGCCACGTTCGAGAACCGCCATCCCGACCGCGGAGGCGAGCCAGTGGGTCGAGGCGACCATCCCGAACGTGCCCCGCAACTCCGGCCGAGTCGTGAACTCCACGACGGAAGACTCTAGTGTGGCGCGGGTGCGATTCGGGATCGCCCTCGCGAACATCGGCTCGTACTCAGATCCGCGCGTCGCGATGCGCGTAGCGGAAGCGGCTGAGGCCGGCGGCTGGGACGGGATCTTCGTCTGGGACCACCTCGCGTTCGCCTGGGGCGCCTCCGCCGCCGATCCGTGGACGGTCCTCGCGGCGATCGCGGCGACCACCGAGCGCCTGCGGCTCGGCACGGCGGTGACGCCGGTCGCGCGGCGGCGTCCGCAGGTGCTGGCGAACCAGGTCGCCACGCTCGACGTCCTGAGCCGCGGCCGCGTGATCCTCGGGGCGGGCCTCGGCGGGTCACCGTCCGAGTTCGGCAAGTTCGGCGAGCCCACCGACGACCGCGAGCGCGCCGCGAGGCTCGACGAGGGGCTCGCTCTGCTACACGAGCTGTGGTCCGGCGAGGAGGTCAGGCACCACGGCGAGCACTACACGGTCGACGGCGTCAGACTTGCTCCCACGCCGATCCAGGACCCGCTCCCAGTCTGGATCGGCGGCAACAGACGAGCCTCCCGGCACCGCGCCGCACGCTGGCAGGGCTGGCTCCCGGACAGCTCCTACCCGCCCGGCGGCGGCGCCTCGCCGGAGGACGTCGCCGGCGGCCTCGCAGAGATCCGCGAGCTGCGCGGAGGCTCGACGGATGACTTCGACGTCGCGGTGCTCGGGCAGAGCGGCGAGAGCGACCCGGGCGCGTATGCGGAGGCCGGCGCGACGTGGTGGCTCGAGAACGTCCATGACCGCCGCGGCACGGTGGACGAGGTGCTCGAGCTCGTCCGGCGCGGGCCGGCCTAGCCCCAGCCGCCCGCTGCGTCGGCTGCCGTCGCCGCAGGGGATCCGTCGCGAGGGCGCTGCTCGAGGACGTGGATCAGGAGCTCGTAGGAGTGGAGCACGTGCTCGCGGGCGAGGACGCGCGCGCCCGGAGCGTTTCCCGCTCGGAGGGCCGCGATGATCGCGCGGTGCTCGCGCTCGTTTCGCTCGTAGCGCGCGTCGGTCTCCGAGCCGCCAGGCGCCCAGACGGCGTGCCCCGAGAACGATCGCCGCGCGCTCTTCGCCAGCCGTTCGACGAGCGGCGCGTCGGCAACGCGATAGATGACGTCGTGGAAGCCGTGGTTCGCCCGCACCCACTCCGACGTCAGGCGCCAGCGGTCGTCACCGTCGCGCGGCCGCGCGCGCAGCTCCTGCGTCGCCCGGCTGAACTCGGCCTCGACGCGCTCGAGCTCGTCGAGGTCGGCCTCCGTCATCCTCGGAGCTGCGAGCTCGGTCGCGAGCGACTCGAGCTCGGCGCGAACCAGGAAGGCCTCGCGGAGCTCCTCCCGCGACAGCGTGCGCACGCGCACGCCACGGTTCGGCTCGAATGAGACGAGCCCGAGGGCCGCCAGCCGTCGCAGGGCCTCGCGGACCGGCGTCCGGCTGACGGCGAAGCGCTCCGACAGCTGCTCCTGCCTCAGGACGGTCCCGGGCGACAGCTCGCCCGTCACGATCGCCTGCTCGACGACGAGCGCGATCTCGTCGGCCTTCGTGCTCTCGAGGCTCATCGGCCGATCTCCGGCCGATGAGCGTGGGAGGGGGCATCGGGGGAAACCGGGAGGTTTCCCCGAATCTGCTCCTCGGTGCACGCGGCGATCCGAGCGGCGCGGGCACCGAGGCGACCTCTGAAGAAGGGGGCATGCCGTGGGGGAAACATGGTTTCGCCCACGCGAGCGAGCCGAAGGCGAGCGAGGCTCATACAAGCCGATGGTACGCGGGCAGCGTGAGGAACTCGACGAAGTCCTCGGACAGCGCCACCTCCTCGAACACCTCCTTCGCTGCGTCGCCCGCGTCGACCGCGGACACCTCCCGGCGAACCAGGTCGGCCTCGAAGCGCCCGGCTCGGACCCAGCTCCAGACCTGGGCGCGGGAGATCTCGGCGGTCGCGACGTCCTCCATCAGGTTGTCGATCGCGGCTGCTCCGACGCCGGCGAGCCAGGCGTCGAGGTAGCGCACGCCGACGCCGACGTTCGCGCGAAGCCCCTCCTCGGTGATCTCGCCGCCGGGGACCTCGAAGTCGACGAGCTCGGCCGCGGTCACCCGCACGTCGTCGCGCAGCCGCTCGACCTGGTTAGGCCGGTCCGCGAGGACTTGATCGAACACCTCGGTCGCGACAGGGACGAGATCCGGATGCGCGACCCACGTGCCGTCGAAGCCGTCGCTCGACTCGCGCTCCTTGTCGTCACGCACCCGGGCGAGAGCGACCTCGTTCACCGCCGGGTCGCGCCGCGAGGGAATGAACGCGGCCATTCCGCCGATGGCATGCGCGCCGCGCCGGTGGCAGGTGGAGACGAGGAGCTCCGTGTAGGCGCGCATGAACGGAACGGTCATCGTCACCTGCCCTCGGTCGGGAAGGACTGCGCCGAGCTTCTTGATCGTGCTGAAGATGTAGTCCCAGCGGCCGGCGTTCAGCCCGGCCGAGCGCTCTCGCAACTCCCAGAGGATCTCGTCCATCTCGAACGCGGCGAGGATCGTCTCGATCAGGACGGTCGCGCGGATGGACGCATGGGGCAGGCCCAGCTCGTGCTCGGCGAGCTCGAAGGCATCGTTCCACAGCCGTGCCTCGAGGTGGCTCTCGAGCTTCGGCAGGTAGAAGTACGGGCCTGATCCGCGCTCGAGAGCCTCGCGGGCGTTGTGGAAGCACGCGAGCCCGAAGTCGAAGAGACCGGCGGAGAGCGGCGCCCCGTCGACGGTCACGTGCCGCTCCTCCAGATGCCAGCCGCGCGGCCGGACGAAGAGCGTGGCCGTCTCGTCGGCGAGGCGATAGGTCTTCTCGGGCGTCTCGAGCGCGATCGTCCTTCGCACGGCGTCGATGAGGTTGCGCTGACCCGAGACGACGTTCTGCCACGTGGGCGAGCAGGCGTCCTCGAAATCCGCCATGAAGACGCGGGCGCCAGAATTCAGCGCGTTGATCATCATCTTCCGGTCGACCGGCCCGGTGATCTCGACCCGCCGGTCGAGCAGGTCGCGCGGCGGGGGCGCGACCCGCCAGTCGCGTTCCCGAACAGCGCGCGTCTCGGCCAGGAAATCCGGAGTGTCGCGCCGTTCCGTCCGCCGTGCGAGCAGCTCCAGGCGCCTCGGGCCGAACTCCCGCTGCAGGAGGGCGACGAAGGCAAGCGCCTCGCCGGAGAGCACCCCTTCGTCGGCCGGCACGAGGACCTCGACCCCGGCCGGCGCGACGGTGATCCCGCTCATGCCTGGAACTGCGCCTCTTCGGTCGACCCGGCGAGCGCGAGCGTCGAGCTCTCGCCGCCGCTCACCGCCTGGGCGACCGCGTCGAAGTACCCGGCCCCGACCTCGCGTTGATGGCGCGTGGCGGTGTACCCGTGTTCCTCCAGCTCGAACTCGCGCTCCTGCAGCCGGACGTACGCGCTCATGCCCTCGCGGGCGTAGCCGTGCGCCAACTCGAAGAGCGAGGCGTTCAGTGCGTGGAAGCCCGCGAGCGTGACGAACTGGAACCGGTAGCCGAGCGCCGCGAGCTCCTCCTGGAACCGCGCGATCTCCGCGTCGTCGAGCTGCCTCTTCCAGTTGAAGGACGGCGAGCAATTGTACGCGAGCATCTTGCCGGGGAGCTCTTCGTGGATCGCCTGCGCGAACTCGCGTGCCTCGCCGAGGTCGGGGGTCGACGTCTCGAACCAGAGCAGGTCGGCATACGGGGCGTACGCGAGCGAGCGGGCGATGCAGGCATCGAGCCCGGGTTGCACGCGGAAGAAGCCCTCCCCGGTCCGCTCGCCGGTCAGAAACTCCTCGTCGGCCGGGTCGACGTCGCTCGTGATGAGCGTGGCGCTGAGGGCGTCCGTCCTGGCGACGAGCACGGTTGGCACGTCGAGGACGTCCGCGGCCAATCGCGCGGACACGAGCGTCCTGACGAACTGGCCGGTTGGGACGAGCACCTTGCCGCCGAGATGCCCGCACTTCTTCTCCGAGGCGAGCTGGTCCTCGTAGTGGACGCCGGCCGCACCGGCCTCGATGAACGCCTTCATCAGCTCGAACGCCTGCAGCGGCCCGCCGAACCCGGCCTCCGCGTCCGCGACGATCGGCAGCGGCTCGACTCCGTCGCCTCCCTCGGCGACGTCGATCTGGTCGGCGCGGAGGAGGGCGTTGTTCAGCCGCCGCACCAGTGCCGGCGCGCTGTTCGACGGATAGAGGCTCTGGTCGGGATACGTCTGCCCGGCCAGGTTGCCGTCGGCCGCGACCTGCCAGCCCGAGAGGTAGATCGCCTCGAGGCCGGCCTTGGCCATCTGCACGGCCTGGCCGCCCGTGAGCGCCCCGAGAGCGGCCACGTGGCGATCGCCGTTGAGAAGGGCCCAGAGCCCCTCCGCGCCTCGGCGCGCAAGCGTGTGCTCGACGGGCACCGACCCGCGCAGGCGCCGGACGTCCTCGTCGGTGTACGGGCGCTCGATTCCCTGCCAGCGCTCGTGGCGCGAGCCGTTTCGGGCGAAGGTCATTGGAAGCCTCCTCGGTTGGGTCAGTCGACCTCGTGGTCGCGCTCGCAGAAGTCCGGGCACGTGCACTCGGCGAGCTCCGCGGTGGTCAGCACCACGATGGTCGCCTGGTCGAGCTCGGGCTCTTCGAACGGGATCACGATCATCTCGGATCCAGAATAGCTCATTTCTGGATCCTAAACGGTCATCCGGAGGGCATCAACCCCCACTATCGACTAGTTTGGGATCCAGGATCGAGGCCACGGATCCGAAAACGGTCCGCTGCCGGACCAGCAGGCGGTCCCAAGGGGGCTGTAAAGGATTACGCCGTCTCTTCGATCGGGGCGGCGTCATCGTCTGCCACCCCTTCGGCGCTCGTCACGAGCGTCGGCTTCAGGTGCTTCTCGATCGTCTCCTTCGTGATCACGCACTTGGAGACGTCGCGTCGCGACGGCAGCTCGAACATCACGTCGAGCAGGGCGGTCTCGATGATCGAGCGAAGGCCGCGCGCACCGGTCTCCCGCTCGAGCGCCTTGTCGGAGATCTCCCAGAGCGCGTCGTCGGTGAAGACGAGCTCGATCTTGTCGTACCCGAAGAAGCGTTGGTACTGCTTGACGAGCGCGTTCTTCGGCTCCATGAGGATCTGCACGAGGTCTTCCCGTTGCAACTGGTGCACGGCGGAGATGACGGGTAGGCGGCCGATGAACTCGGGGATCAGGCCGAAGTTGAGGAGATCCTCCGGCATCACCTTTGCCAGCAGCTCGGACGACTCGATCGAGCTCTTCGACCGCACCTCGGCGCCGAAGCCGACCGCGCTCTTGCCGATGCGCTTACCGATGATCTTGTCGAGCCCGGCGAACGCGCCGCCGCAGATGAAGAGGATGTTCGTCGTGTCGATCGAGAGGAACTCCTGGTGCGGGTGCTTGCGACCGCCCTGCGGGGGCACCGATGCGACCGTCCCCTCGAGGATCTTCAGCAGCGCCTGCTGGACTCCCTCACCCGACACGTCGCGCGTGATCGACGGGTTGTCCGCCTTCCGCGCGATCTTGTCCACCTCGTCGATGTAGATGATCCCGGTCTCGGCCTTCTTGATGTCGAAGTCCGCGGCCTGGATCAGTTTGAGGAGGATGTTCTCGACGTCCTCGCCGACGTAGCCGGCTTCGGTGAGCGCCGTGGCGTCGGCGATCGCGAAGGGGACGTTCAGGATCCGCGCGAGCGTCTGCGCGAGCAGAGTCTTGCCACAGCCGGTCGGCCCGAGCAGGAGGATGTTGGATTTCTGGAGCTCGACGTCGCCGTCCTCCTGACCCATCTGCACGCGCTTGTAGTGGTTGTAAACCGCGACGGAGAGCGTCCGCTTCGCTTCTTCCTGCGAGACGACGTAGTCGTTCAGGACCGAGTAGATGTCCTTGGGCCTCGGGAGGTTGTCGAGGTCGAGCTGCGCGGGAGCGGTGAGCTCCTCGTCGATGATCTCGTTACAGAGGTCGATGCACTCGTCGCAGATGTAGACGCCGGGCCCGGCGATCAGCTTCTTGACTTGCCGCTGACTCTTGCCACAGAAGCTACAAAGCAGCTGCTCGTTGCCGTCGGATGCTCGGGCCACGTCTCTCCTTTTAGCTCGTCGCGCCCCGGCCGTCTACCGATGCGCGATCACGTTGTCGATGATGCCGTACTCCTGGGCTTCTGGCGAAGTCAGGAAGTAGTCCCGCTCCATGTCCTTGGCCACCTGCTCGGTCGGACGTCCGGTGTGCTGCGCGAGTATCTCCTCCAGGCGCCGCTTGAGGTTGATCGTCTCGCGCGCCTGAATCTCGATATCGGTCGCCTGCCCCTGGAAGCCGCCCGAAACCTGATGGATGAGAATCTTGGCGTTCGGCAGCGCGACCCGCTTTCCTTTCGCCCCGCCCGCCAGGATGATCGCGCCCATCGACATCGCGATTCCGACGCAGGTCGTCTGGATGTCGGGCTTGATGTACTGCATCGTGTCGTAAATCGCGAGGCCGGAGTACACCTGGCCCCCGGGCGAGTTGATGTAGATCTGGATGTCCTTCTCGGGGTCCTCCGACTCGAGGTGGATCAGCTGCGCCACGATCAGATTGGCGATCTGGTCGTCGATCGGCGTGCCGAGGAAGATGATCCGCTCGTTGAGCAGACGGGAGTAGATGTCGAACGACCGCTCGCCACGCGACGTCTGCTCGATCACCATTGGAATCAACGGGCTCATTTCAGGCTGGCTCCTTAGGCGTCGCTTGCGATGCCGTCCACAGAGGCCGGGCCGGCTTCGCCGGCGCGGCCGTTTTTAGCTGCCGGGGGTCCACAGTTTCGGCTTCTCTGCCGGCTTCTCCTTGTCGGGTGTCCAGATCGAGTCCCGCGCCGCGGCTTGCTCGGGCGGAACCCGCTCCACCTCGGCGGTCACGCGATCGAGGGCTCGGGCAAGGCGAATCGCTTCCCGCTCGGTCTCGTACGCGCCCGCCGCGCGCGCCTGCTCGATCACCTTGTCCGGCTCCTCGAACCGCTCGCGGAAGGATTCGTCCACCTCGTCGTCCGACACTTCGATACCCAGCTTGTCCGCGATCGCATCGAGCACGAGCTCGCCCGCGACCGACGAGGCCGCCTGCTCGCGCAGACGAGCGACGAGATTCTCTGCCGACTCACCCGACACCTGGAGGTAGGTCTCGAGCGTCGCTCCGCTCCGCCGCATGACGGCATCGAGCTCACGCAGCAGCGTCCGGGTCCGCCCCTCGACGAGCGGCCCCGAGACCCGAACGTCGTTCGCGTCGACGAGTCGCTCGAGCGTGGCTCGGCGGAACGCGTCGTCGATCTCTGCCGCGATCTGCGCCTCCATGCGCTGCTCGATCTCGGAGCGCAGCTCGTCCAGCGTGTCGAACTCGGAAGCGGACCGAGCGAGGTCGTCGTCGAGCTCGGGCAGCACCTTCTCCTTGATCTCCTTCATCGACGCCCGGATCTCCGAGACGTCGGCGGATCCGTCGACCGGGATGGTCTTCGTCTCGCCCACGCTCATGCCGACGAGCTGCTCCTCGACATCGGGAGCAAGCCGGCCGCCGCCAAGCTCCACGACGTAGTCGTCCTGCCCCTCGCCTCCCACGACGAGGTCGACGACGACCGTGTCGCCCAGTTGCGCGGGCCGGCCGTCGACGGGAGCGAGTTCCGCAACGGTCGAGCGGAGCACGTCGAGCTCGTGGTCGACGACGCCCTCCGGGATCTCTGCCTCCGCGTACGGGACCTGGAGCCCCGACCAGTCGGCGACCTCCGGCTTCGGGAGGACCGGCACCGTCGCGGTGAAGCGCCAGCTCTGGGAGTCGGAATCGGGCAACTGGTACGAAAGCTCGGGCTGGTCGGCAGGACGGATGCGAGCCTCCGCGACCGCGTTTCCATACCAGCCGGAGATGTGGCTCTCGATCGCCTCCGCGTAGAGACGCTCCTTGCCGATTCGCGAGACCAGCACGGGCATCGGCACCTTGCCCTTGCGGAAGCCCGGGATCTTGACCGTCTCGGCGAGGTCGGAGGCGGCATGCTCGACCGCGTGGTGCACGTCGGCGCTCGGCACGTCGACCGTGAGCCGGACCTTGTTGTCCGGCAGCTCTTCGACCTGGGCGCTCACCGAGCCATTAGACCAAACGGTCTGAGGGCTTCGCACACGCGCCTGTGCTCGTCGGTACATGGATAGCCTCCGGCGATGGAGCTCTACGTGATCGCCCGGCACGGCGAATCGACCCTCAACTTCGAGAATCGGATCAACGGCGACCCGGACGTCCCGGTCTCCCTGACGGACAAGGGCCGCGACGAGTCCACCTTGCTCGGACGGCAGATCGCCCACCTTCCGCTGGAACTGTGCGTGCACACGAAGTTCGCCCGCACGGCCGAGACCGCGGCGCTCGCGCTGAAGGGGCGCGAGGTCCCGGTGGAGACCGAGCCGTTGCTCGACGACATCGTCGTGGGCGACCTGGAGGGGTCGACCCTCGAGGAGTACCGAGCTTGGAAGCATGCTCACCGCCGCGGTGAGGCGTTTCCCGGAGGAGAGTCGCTGGACGACGCCGCACGGCGCTACGCCCGCGCGTACCGCAAGCTGCTCGAGCGCCCGGAGCGATCGATCCTCGTCGTGACGCACGAGATTCCACTCCGCTACGCGATCAACGCAGCCGACGGGTCGGACGATCTCGACGGCCCGACCCATCAGCTCGCGAACGCGACCCCGTACGTCTTCGACGAGGTCGCCCTCGCTCGAGCCGTCGCGCAGATCGAGCGGCTGACCTGAGCTAGTACGATCGTACGGAGGGGTCGCGCATGCGAAAGGAAGAGCCATGAACCTGATCGAGCGCATCGACGAGGCGCGCAAGCAACGGAACGTCCTCGACCATCCGTTTTACCGGCGCTGGGAGCGCGGTGATCTCACCCGTGACGAGCTCGCCGTCTACGCGGGCGAGTACCGGCACGCAGTCGTCGCGCTCGCAGACGCCGCAACTGCGGCCGGCGATCCCGCCCACGCGGCCGAGGAAGCCGCCCATGTCGAGCTGTGGGACGACTTCGCCGCGGCGCTCGACGCGCCGCTCGATCGCGAGCCGAACGCCGAGACCAGCGCCTGCGCTTCAGCCTGGCGGGCAGACGACACACTCGCTGCCCGGGCCGTGCTGTACGCCGTCGAGTCCGGGCAGCCGGCGGTCTCGCGGACGAAGCTCGAAGGCCTGGTCGAGCACTACGGGTTCGAGCCCGCAACCCGCGCCACGGCCTATTTCGAGCTCCACTCAGAGCGTGACCACGAGCACGCCGCAGCCTCGAGGGCGGTGCTCTCGACGGCACCGTCGGAGGAGGCCGACCGCCTCGTTCGCGCTGCCGTGGCTGCGTTGGAGGGCAACTGGCGCCTGCTCGACGGGGTCGAAGCCACCACCTGACTCAGTGCGGGCGAGAGGACTCGAACCTCTAAGGAGCGTGAGCCCCACCGGGACCTAAACCCGGCGCGTTTGCCAGTTCCGCCACGCCCGCGCGCGCCTCCAGAGTAGTCCCTCGACGGGAGGACCTGCTCGTCCGAGGCTAGACCTCTTCACCTTCCGCACGTACGATCCCGTTCGGCCAGAACGTGAAACTCGCGGCACCCTTCGTCCTGCTCATCCTTGCGGCTACGGCAGTCGCTGCGACTGCGTCCGGCCGTATCTCGCTGAGCCCGACGGCGAGCAAGTGCGGCGGCCAGCTCTGGCGCTTGAAGACGTTCAGCGATCCGCAGCGGTACTCGGTGGACCTGAGGCCCGCGACAACGACGATCGAGGCGATCAGCCAGCGGCCGTATCCGCGCCCGGTGCCACGCAGGCGGCGCACGTCGTTCCAGCACCAGGACTGGGAGGTCGTGGCTCAGATAACCCAGTTCAAGCTCGATGCCGGCGGCATCAGGCTCGTCCTCTACGACGCGAACTCCTACATGAACGCCGTCATCCCGATCCCGAGCTGCCTCTCGTCCAAGACTCGAGCCAGAGGCGCGATCCTGAGCGCCTGGAAGGCCCTCTCGCTCGGGTGCGCCCAAGCGGACGGGTCGTGGCAGTCCCTCGGCGCGATCGCCTACGTCTCGGGAGTTGGTTTCTGGAGCCAGCGGATCGGGCGGCACGGTGCGGCGCTGAACGGCGCCGAGCTACACCCGGTCACCGGGCTCCGCGTCGTCGCCGGCTGCAGCAAGCATGCCAACGGCTAGGCCTCGGTCGCGTCCCACGGGGCTCGGCGCCGGCAGCCAGAACCAGAAGGTCGACCCGGCGTTCTCCTCGCTCTCGAAGCCGACCTCGCCGCCGTGGGCCTCCACGATCTGGCGCGCCAGCACGAGGCCCAGCCCCGTGCCGGCGATCCCCCGCTCGCTTCCCATGTCGCCGCGGAAGAACTTCGTGAAGATCTGAGCCTGGTGCTCCTCCGGGATCCCGAGGCCGTGATCGCGGATCCAGACCCAGGCCTCCTCCCCGAGAAGAGCCGCCCGCACCCGGACGTCGCCGCCCTCGGGTGAGTACTTGATCGCGTTCGAGAGAAGGTTCCCGATCACCTGCGCGAGCCGATCGGGGTCGCCCTTGACGAAGAGCGTCTCGTCGGTGGGCTGGAAGTGGATTTCGTGTGCCTCGCTCTGGGCCGAGTAGAGCGTCGTCTGCAGCGTCAGCAGGTTGTTGAGGTCGATCTCCTGGACACGCAGCTCGAGGTTCTGCTGCTCGACCCGCTCCAGATCGAGCAGGTCGTTCAGGAGAGAGGCGAGCCGCCGCGCCTCCCCGCGGATCACCTCGAGGTAGCGGGTCCTGTCGGCGGCATCGAGGTCTCGCTCCAGCATGAGCGCCGAGAACCCGAGAATGCTTGCGAGGGGGGTTCGCAGCTCGTGCGAGACACTGCTCACGAGCTCGCTCTTCACACGCTCGCTCTCGGCAAGCGTCTTGTTGCGCTCCTCGAGATCGGCGAGCGTGCTCTCGAGCGACGCGGCCATCGTGTTGAAGGCGCGCTCGAGCTGGCCGACCTCGCCCGGCCCGTCGGTCCGGAGCCGTCCCGAGAGGTCGCCGCCCGCGATCCGCGAGGCCGCGTCGGCCGTGAGCCGCACCGGCCTCGCCACGGCCCGGTTGACGTAGACCGCGCCGAGGAGGATCAGGAGCAGGGCGGTCCCGAGGCCGACTCCGCCGACTGCCAGCGCGTTGCGCGCCGTGCTCCTCGCGCGATCCGAGCGGGCGTCACCGAGGGTTTTTTCTGTTGCCAGCAGGCGGCCGAAGTTCTGCCGAAGCGCCTCGATCTGCGCGGCTCCCTGCGGGTCGGTGATGAACTTGCGTGCAAGGGGAGGATTCCTCCGCATGAAGTCGAGGAGGGGTCGGCTGTAGGTCGTCAGGTAGTCCTCGACCTGGCCCTTGATGGCCAAGGCGCGTTGATGCTGGCGCGCGTTGTCCTTCGTGAGGCTGAGCAGAGTCGCGCTGGCGTATGGAAAGTTGCGCAGAGCTTGCTTATACGGTGCGAGATCCTTCGAGTCCCCGCTGATGAAGAAGCCGCGGACACCGCTCTCCAGTTCGACGACGAGCGTCTGAAGGCGGTTCGCGCTCGCGATCACCTGCTGGGAGTTGCGGGCCTCGAGCGAGCGGTCGCGGAGGCTGATGATCGCGAGAAAGAGGATGGCGAAGAAGACCGCGAGGCCGACCCCGACCGTGAAAGCGGCGAACGAGATCCGGGCGACGAGACCGGACGGCGCGGGGCGTTTCCGCGGCTCACCGTCGGCGGTCGTTTCGGCATCGAGCGGTTCGCTCTGGAAGCCGGTCTCGCTCATGCTGCTGGTCGAAGTACCTCCTCCACCGCATCCGCGATCTGCTGGGGCTCGAAGGGCTTGACCATGACAAGATCGGCGCCTTCCCGCAAGGCCTCGTCGCGGGTGCCCGGCTGCGCGGTGAGGACGATCACCGGGGTGCCGGCGAGGTGGGGGTCCCGGCGCATCTCCACGAGGACCTCGAGGCCTGTCCGGCGGGGCATCATCACGTCGAGGATGACGACGTCGGGCCGGAGGCGCCGGGCGATCTCGAGGGATTCCTCGCCGTCGTCGGCCTCTGCGATCGAGTAGTCGCTGCTGAGGCTGACGCGAAT
Source organism: uncultured Actinomycetes bacterium (assembly GCA_963711545.1). Classification (GTDB taxonomy): domain Bacteria; phylum Actinomycetota; class Thermoleophilia; order Gaiellales; family Gaiellaceae; genus 3-1-20CM-4-69-9. Next base: position 304,182 of record CAVQEP010000010.1, on the reverse strand, counting down.
CAACTCCCTCAACGACGGCTCGTCATCGCAGATGAGCACGGTTGCCAGGGAACCGGCCACCACACTGCATGGAAGCAGATGCAGCGGCCGGGCGGCAGAGGATGCCTCGCGATGGCCCCGGGAGGAGTCGAACCTCCGCACACGGATTCGAAGTCCGTCGCTCTATCCGCTGAGCTACGGGGCCAGGCGCGGGCAGCGTAGCCGCGGTGCGCGAAAAGGGAGGGTGGCGGATGGGACTCGAACCCACGACCACCTGGACCACAACCAGGGGCTCTACCAACTGAGCTACCGCCACCGCGCTCGGTGCAGGATAGCGGCGGAAATCGCCTCGGCCCGGCGCCCGCGTTCGCAATGCGCCTGGGAGGATTCGAACCTCCGACCCGCGGCTTAGAAGGCCGCCGCTCTGTCCACTGAGCTACAGGCGCCGGAGGAAAAGGGTATCCGCCTGCCGCGTCAGCGACGGACGCCGAAGTCCGTGGTGACGATCGTGACTTCGCGACCGCCGTAGGTGCCACCCGCGGCGGACACGTGCACGGCGGACAGCCCGATCTCGCGCCAGCGGGGGTTGAGCATGTTCCTCTTGTGCTCGGGACTGTTGATCCACATGTCGAGCGCGCGCCCGGCGTCCACGTCGGGGGACGACCAGAGGAGGTTCTCGCCGACCGACCAGAAGCGGCTTCTCCCGACCGGATAGAACCGGGCTATGCGGCGATCGAATGATCCGCCGCCGTAGGAGTCGTGGCTGAAGTAGCCGCGCTCGGCCATCTCGCCGGAGTGTTGGCGCGCCGCGGCCGCCAGGCGCGTCGACAGCCGAAGCTGGGCGAGGCCGTGCTGCCGGCGGAACGCGTTCAGGTCGCTGAGCACACCCTGCTCGAGGCTCCGCATAGCGGCGGCCGGCACATCGGGAGCCGCTCCTGCAGGTGCCGGGACCAACACGAGACCGCACGCCGAAGCCGCAACCGCGAGGAGGCGAGCCACACGAAACGCCATGGGGTGTGAATCGGCTTGAGTGCCGCGTCAACGACATCCCTCGAACGAGGGCGCAGCGCTTCGTCAGGTGGCGCCGGCAGGTTCCTCGCCGCGGCGATGGCGGAGCCAGTCGACGAAGATCACCTGCAGCGAGCCGGCAACCGGAATCGCCGCGAGCGCGCCGAGGATGCCGGCGAGCTGGGCTCCGATCAACACCGCGATCAAAACGACGAGAGGTGACAGCTGAACGGTCCGCCCGTAGACGACGGGTTGGAGGATGTGGTTCTCGAGCTGCTGGTAGACGACGAAGAAGACGACGACGATGATCCCCGCGGGCACCGAGTGGATGAACGCGACGCCGCCGACGATGATCGCCGCGATCGTCGCGCCCGCGAGCGGAATGAGGTCGAGGATGGCGACGATCAGCCCGAGCGCCACTGCATACGGCACGTGCGTGAGGAGGAGCACGAGGGTCGTCGTGACGCCCGCGATCAGGCTGATCAGGAGATTGCCGGTCACGTAGCCGCCGACCGTGCGGTAGATATCGCGCCCGACCGCACGCCAGCGGCGGCTCGACTCAGGGCTGAGGAGCGAGTAGAAGGACTCGACCCACTTCGGCCCCTCGAGGAGCATGAAGAGCGTCAGGAACGCGATCGTGATCGTTGCCAGCACCGCGTTCACGATGCCCTTCGCAAGCGCGAGCGCCGTGCCGGAGATGCCGAAGAGCTTCGACGCCCCGCCTTCGTTGAGCGCCTTCCTCGCCTTGTCGACCAGGTGGTATTTCTCCTGGAGGAACCCGAGCCGCCCTCGTCCTTTCGTGAGGTCGTGGAGGTAGTCCGGGACCTTGCCCGCGAAGTCGTTCACCTGGTTCACGAGCGTGGGGATGAAGAGCCAGCCGATCCCGACCAGGAGAGCGATTGTCGCGACGGAGACGATCGCGGCCGCATAGCCCCGCCGCTTCGTACGCCGCTCGAGCCAGTCCACCGCCGGGTTGAGTGCGAGCGCGAGGAACAGGGCGATGAAGATCCAGGTGAGAACGTGACGGGACATCCAGATGATCTCGAGGACGACCGCGATCGCGAGGAGAATTCCGACGACTCGAAGCACCGTTCGTGGACGGAAGTCGACATCACGCGCCCGGGCGTCGATCACGTGTTGCAGCATTGCGAGGGAGCCGGACGGTACATTCCCGCCTCATGCAGGCACGCCTCACCACGAATCAAGGCACGATCGACGTGGAGCTCTACCCGGCGGACGCGCCGAAGACCGTCGACAACTTCGTCAAGCTCGCGCGCGACGGCTTCTACGACGGCGTCATCTTCCATCGCGTCATCCCGGACTTCATGATCCAGGGGGGCGATCCGACAGGGACCGGGGCGGGCGGACCGGGCTACACGTTCGAGGACGAGTTCAACGACCACAAGGTCGACCGGGGTGCGCTCGCGATGGCGAACGCCGGCCCGAACACGAACGGGAGCCAGTTCTTCATCGTCACGACGGAGGCGGCGCCGTGGCTCGACGGGAAGCACACCGTGTTCGGGCGCGTCACGGGCGGCATGGACGTCGCGGATTCGATCTCCGCGCTTCCGCGCGACGCACGCGACAAGCCGCACGACGACGTCGTCATCGAGAGCGTCTCGATCTCTCCCGAGCCCGAGTAGCGACAGCTAGCTCCGGGCGTCGAGCCACTCGGGCCGGTCGAAGCCCGCGTACTCCTGGATCGCACGGATCATCTCCGGGTCCGAGTTCGAGAAGACGAGCTGGTTTCGACGCTCGAGAGACCCTCGCCTCGTCGAAGATCGGGTACCCGCTCTCTCTCCACCGTTTTCATTTCTGAAAACAGATAGCGGCACTGCCGGACGCTTCCAGAGCGGGCGATCGGAATCGAACCGACGTACCTAGGGTGGAAACCTAGTGCTCTGCCATTGAGCTACGCCCGCGTGGCGGCGAGTAGCGTAGCGGCGTGGACCCGCACTCGTGGGCGCTGCACTGGGACGTGCTCGCAGCACTCGTCGCCCTCGTCGCGGCCTTCGCGTGGACCCAGCGGTTCTGGCCCTCCGGGAAAAGCCGGCTGGCCGCTTTCGAGCTCGCGCTGATTCTCCTGCTGACCGTGTACGTGACCCCTCTACACACGATCGCGCTGCACTATCTCCTGTCGGTCCACCTGCTCCAGAACGTCGTCACCGCGGAGTGGGCGCCAGGTCTCGTCGTGCTGGCACTCGCGCCGTCCCTCGCGTGCGCGCTCGAGCGTCACGCCGCCTTCCGGCTCATCACCCATCCGCTGCTCACGCTGCCGCTCTGGCTCGGGACGTATTTCGCCTGGCACGTGCCGCCCATCTACGACACGGCGCTGGAGCAGGGCGGCTGGCTCCTGAACCTGGAGCATCTGAGCTACTTCGCGGCCGGCGCGCTGATGTGGTGGCCGGTCGTCCACGGGAGGTACTCCGACGGGGCAAAGGCGCTGTACGTCTTCATCGCGTTCGTGCTCGCCTCGCCGCTGGGCCTGTTGCTCGCGCTGCTCCCGCGCCCCGTCTACGACTTCTACCGGGACGCGCCGGGCCTCTGGGGGATCTCCGACTTGACAGATCAGCAGATCGCGGGCGTGACGATGGCCGTCGAGCAGGCGATCGTGTTCTTCGCCGTGTTCACGTACTACCTCGGGCGCTTCTTGCGCGCTGAGCAGATCGCGGGCGTGTTCAGCGAAAGCCGGAGATGAGCGCACCACCACCGACGACGAGCGCGGCCGCGAGCAAGAGGCGCGGGCCGATCTGCTCGGACCGCCGTAGCACGACCATCGAGATCAGGACGGCGAAGAGCGACTCGGTCGCGACGAGCGGAGCGACGACGGTCACCCTCCCCCGGTCGAAGGCCGAGTAGAGGCTGGCGTAGCTCGCGCCGTACAGGAGCCCGGATGGGAGGAACGGGCGCGCGGCCCTGCCGATCCGCTCGCGGACGTTCGCCCGCAGCGCGACCACGACTAGGATCACGATCGACGCAGAGAAGAGCGAGGCGCCGGCGGCGGCGAAACCGGGGACGTTGCTCCCCCGGGCCGCCCAGCGGACCACGTTGTCCCGAACGGCGAAGAGGAGTGCCGCGCCAAGCGCCAGCGTGATCCCGAAGGAGAGAAGGACAGCGTGCCTTCCGCGCTCCTGCACGAGGAGCGTCCCTCCCGCGACGACGAGGAGCGTCCCGAGCACGAGCGCGGCCCGCAGGGGCTCGCCGAGGAGGGTCACCGCGATCGCCGCGGAGAGAACGGGCGAGGCGCCGACGAGGACTGCGGTCCGCGACGGTCCGATCGCGCCGACAGCACGGGTGAAGAGGATCTGGCTGATCCCCGGCGCGAAAAGGCCGGTGACGAAGAACGGCCACATGTCGGCCCAGGCAAGGCCGCTGAAGTCACCGGTCACGGCGGCGAGAACGGCACACACGGCGAGGGCGACGACGGTCGTGACGAGTGCGGCGGCCTCGGCGTCGATCGCGCTTCCGAGGGCGAGGCGGATGGTGACGGCGAGCGCACCGAACGACAGCGCCGCGCCCGCAGCGAGCAGGACGACCAAGTCGGGACGGCGAGATTCGAACTCGCGACCTTCGGCTCCCAAAGCCGACGCGCTAACCAGGCTGCGCCACGTCCCGTGGTCAAGGAGATTAGCGGTGTCGTCCGTCGGTTACGTTCGTCCGATGATCGAACCGGTCGTCGGCGTTTCCGGCGAGTTGCACACAAGGCGCGCGGCAGTGGGCTACGGGATGGTCGCCTCGGCAGCGGCTCTGTTCGCGGTGAACGGAACCGTCTCGAAGGTCATCCTCAAATCCGGGATCACCGCGCAGCAACTGACGGAGGTCCGCTGCGCGGGCGCGCTACTGGGGCTCGTCCTGCTCGCTGCGCTGACCAGGCCGCGGTCGCTACGCGTGAGGGTCACGGATCTTCCACTGCTGGTCGCACTCGGCATCGGCGGCCTCGCGCTCGTGCAGTGGTCGTACTTCTACGCGATCGCCCGGCTCGACATCGGGATAGCGCTCTTGATCCAGTTCGTGGGGCCGATACTCGTCGCGCTCTGGGCGAAGCTCGTGTTCGGCGAGCAGGTCCGGCGCCGCATCTGGCTCGCGCTCGCGCTTGCGCTCGGCGGCCTGACGCTGATCGTCGAAGTCTGGCGCGGCGGTCGCCTCAGCGGAGCAGGGCTGGCGGCGGCCGGGGTCGCCGCGATCACCTACGCGGCTTACATCCTCCTCGCGGAGCACGGAGTCCGGCGGCGCGATCCGGTCTCGCTGTCCGCGTGGGGGTTCTTCTTCGCCACGGCCTTCTGGTCCGTCGTCGCACCGTGGTGGCACTACCCCGCGGCTCGACTGGGCGACGACGTCTCGCTGCTCGGGAACCTCCACTCGAGCCACCTTCCGGTGGTCGCCCTGATGGCCTGGATGATCGTCCTCGGGACGATCGTGCCGTTTCTCCTCGTCGTCGGCGCACTCGCCCGTATCAGCGCGACCCGGGCGGGGATCACGGGCATGCTCGAGCCCGTCGTCGCGATCGTCGTCGCGTGGGCCTGGCTTGGGGAATCGCTCGACGCCGTGCAGTTGTCCGGCGCCACCCTTACGCTCGCCGGAATCAGCCTCGCCCTGACTTCGCGTTAGGATCCCCGCTTCGCGTGTCGCCCATGCTCGCCAAAGCTACGATCCTGGTCCCCCTCCTCGCCGCCCTGGCGCTTGCCGGCCCCGCTGCGGGCGCTCAGACCCCGAGGCTCTCCGGCAGCGAGGCATCACTCCTGCAGGCGATCAACGCCGCGCGAACAAGTCACGGCGTCGCGCCGCTCCGGCTCGACGTTCGGCTTTTCCGAGCCGCGCGCGGCCACACGGCGGACATGCTGCACCGCCAGTACTTCGCCCACGGCTCGGTGGACGGCCGCGCACGCGCCGCCGGAGCCCGTGGCCCGGTGTACGGCGAGGACCTCGCCTGGTCGACCGGCCTGACGCCCCGGTGGGTGGTCGCACGCTGGCTCGCGAGCCCGCGGCATCGGGCTGTCATGCTCCGCCCCGGCTTTCGCCGCATCGGGATCGCGATCAGCTTCGGCAGCTTCGCCGGGAACCCCGGGGCGGGCATCGTGACGGCCGACTTCGCAGGCCGCTGAGCCGGCCGACGTTCCTCCTCTAGGACTCCATCAGGACGCGGAGCTCCGAGAGCTTTTCCGCCCGAAGGTCGTCGCGCTCGCCTCGCTCGATGCGCTCGAGCAGCCCTTCGACGAGCCGCGCGAGCTTGGTCGGGTTGAAGGGCTTCGTGACGTAGTCGATCCCGCCGATGTCGAGCCCTCGCGCCCGATCGCGGAACTCGGCCTTGGCCGTGAGGAAGACGATGGGGATCGTTCGCGTTCGCTCGTCGTCCAAGAGCCGCTCGGCGACGCGCCAGCCGTCGAGCCCCGGAAGCATCACGTCGAGCAGGATCACGTCAGGCGCCTCCGAGACGGCCTTCTCGATTCCGGTGGGCCCGTCGCCGGCCTCGATCACGGTCATCCCCTCGGCCTCGAGGTTGACCCGGCAGAGCAGGCGGATGGGCGCCTTGTCATCGATCACGAGAACCTTGGTCATGGGGACCCCTCTTCTCCCGCAGCGGGCAGCTCAAACGCAAAGCTCGAGCCCTCGCCCTCCGTGGAGTCGACCCAGACTCGCCCGCCCATCGCAGTGACGAGCTCCCTGGCGATGAAGAGGCCGAGCCCGGTCCCAGCCGCGCCGTCACGGGACGCCGACTCGGCCCGGTAGAACTTTCGGAAGATCCGCTCCTGCTCCGAGAGCGGGATCCCGATTCCTTCGTCTACGACCCTCAGCTCGACCCGCTCGGCCCGTCGGCGAGCGCTGACCAGGACGGTGCCCCCGCCGGGCGAGTACTGCAATGCGTTCTCGAGCAGGATGCCGAACACCTGGCGTACCCGGTCGGCGTCGGCTTCGACGGCGAGCGACCCTTCCGGCAGGTCGACCTCCAGACGGTGGCCGTTCAGCGGGCCGCTCTGAGCGGCGGCCTCGACCGCTTCGGAGACGACCGAGGCGACGTCGATTCGAGCGACGTTCACCCGAAGATCGCCCGCCTCCAGCTGGGCCACGTTCAGCAGCCTGTCGACGATCGACGTCAGACGCCCGGACTCGGACGCGATGTAACCGAGGAACGTTCGCCGCTCCTCGTCGGAGAACGGGATGTCCTCCCGTAGAAGCGTCTCCGCGAAGCCGTAGATGGACGTCAACGGCGTGCGGAGCTCATGCGAGACGGCGGCCACGAAGTCGGACTTCACTTGCTCGACCGCGTGGTCGGCCGAGATGTCGCGGAACGTAAAGATGCGCCCCGCAACGGCGCCGAGCGGGTCCCGCATCACCGCCTCGCTCAGCGACAGCCAGACTTCCTCGCTCCCGCGAGGGATCGAGACGAGCCGCGGGCCCGACCGTGCAGGACCGTCCTCGGACTCGAGCTCGCGCTGCAGGACCTGCATCGTGCTGCGGCCGATCGCCTCCTCCTGCGGGACCCCGGTGATCGCCTCAGCAGCGGCATTCCAGAGCACGACCTTGCGCTCTCGGTCGAGCGCGACGATCCCATCGGCGACGTTCGCGAGGATGGCGCCGCTGCGTTCCTTCTCGACCGAAACCCGCGAGTAGAGCTCGGCATTGGCGAGCGCGGCCGAGGCATTGGCCGCAAGCGCGAGCAGCGCGTCGATCTCCTCGGGACGCCAGGTCCTGGGACGCCGCGCGTACACCGCCAGCACACCGGTGGGACCGCGTTCGGGGCCGGACAGCGGGACGCCGAGGAATGCCGTGTGGCCGGCCGCGAGCACCGGATCTGCCGCGACGAGACGTGCATCCTCGGCCGCGTTCTCGACCGCGACCGGCAAACGGGACCCGAAACACTCTCCGGAAAGCCACGCGGTCAAGGGCGTCCGGGAGCCGACGGCCTCCTCCGCGCCGGGCCCCGACCCCGCGCTGACGACAAGCTCGCCGTCGTCGTAAACGCGGACGACACAGGCCTCGACTCCGAGCAGCGCGGGTGCCTGATTCACGACCTCTTCGAGGACGACACCCGGGTCAAGCTCCGTTGCGAGCACGCCGCCGGTCCGGGCCAGCTGCTGCGAGAGAGCCCGCGACGTGCGCTCGACTTCGAAGAGCTCGCTTCGTTCGAGCGCGCTGCGCGCGACATCACCGAGATGTCGGGCCAGATCGAGGTCCGGGTCGACGAAGACATGCTCCTCGCGAAAGAACACGAGCACGAGGCCGGCCCGCTCTGCCCGCGAGCTGGCGACCGGGATCGCAAGGAGCGCCTGGTATCCCACGGACGCCGCGAGGCTCCGCCACTCCGAGTCGAAGCGATCGTCGCGCTCCACCGCCGGCGAGGCGAGGGCGCGCCTGTCCCTGGCAGCAGCAGTCAGGCAGTCGGCTGATTCGGGGATGCCGCCGGCGAGGGCATCCCGGAGCGGCTGCGGAAGGCGACGGGCAGCCGAGAGCTCGAGGCCCGCGCCGTGGGGCATGAGCACCGCGGTGAAGGCCGCGTCGAACGCCTCCTTCGCGGCTCGCGCGAGGGCAGTGACCGTCGCGGAGTGCGAGAGCGATTCGGTGAGCACCTCAGTGATTCGGAAGAGCGTCGTCTGCTGGGCGATTCGCCGTTCGTTCTCCCGCAGGAGGCCGGCGACGCGGAACGCTAGACCGATCTCGCGGGCCACGGCCTCCGTCAGTGCGATCTCTTCCCGAGCCCAGCGACGGGTCGTGACGCGATGGAGGGCAAGGCTTCCCAGCAGATCGTCGAAGACCACGATAGGCACCGCGAGGACGGCGCGGCTCCCCATTGCGCGCAGCGGCTCGCGCCCTCCGAGCGACGGATCGTCGAGCTCGGGAGCCCGTTCGACGTCCTCGATCGCGACGGTCTGCCGTCGACGGGCCGCGAGGCCCGAAACCGGAAGCGGGTGTGCTTTCCCGATCGGCTCGACCGAGGGCGCTGTCCACTGCGCGGTCACTTCTCCCTCGGCTCCGATGCGGATGTGGCAGCGGTCGACCCCGAGCGCTGTCCCGACCTCGACGACGGCGACGCGGAGAAGCTCGTCGATGTCGAGCTCGGAGCGGACCCGCGCCGAGATGCGCGCGACGACGCGCTCCCGCTCGAGGGCGTCGGCGAGCGCCTTCGTCGAGCGAGCGCGGTCGAGCGCCAGCGCCGCCTCCCCGGCCACCGTCTGCAGCAGGTTGAGATCCTTGGCGGCGAACGACCGGGGCTCCGTCACCGTGCCGACGACGAGCACCGCAATGACGCGTTCGTCGGCGACGAGCGGCACGAACGCAAGGCTCTTCGCACCGGCTGCCTCGACCAGCCTCGGACTGACGACCTTGGACGAAGCTGCGTCGTAGACGGCGAAGGGCGCTGCCTCGCGTTCCGCGGTCGCGACTCCGGAGGGCTCGTGGTCGAGGTCGATCCGCACGTCGGGGAGCCAGTCGAGCTCGCGCCCCTGCGCCCGCCCGAACAGTCCCGAGGCCTCGCGCCGATCGTCGTCGACCAGCAGCAGGCATGCGATCTCGACGCCCACGAGGCGCTCCACCTCCGCGAGCACCGCCCCCGCGAGCGTCCGCGGGTCCCCGCTCCGGGCGAGCGCGTCCGCCACCGCTGCGAGCGACTGGAGCTCGCGGCCCTGGACCTCGCTGCGGGCCTCCGCCTCCCGGACGCGGAGGCCGCCGGTCGCGAGTATCGACCGCTCGCGCCACCGGGCGAGAGCGAGGAACGCGGGCAGGCTGATGAAGAAAGCTGCCGCCAGGGTGAGCCAGACGGCCCCGCCCAGAAGCTGCCGATGGACGAGAACCTCGATCCCGTAGGCGGTCGCCACGACGCCGAGGACCGGAAACACAAGGAAGATCCCGAGATCGAGGAGGGAGGCTCGCCTGCGTGCGGCCCAGAGTGGCGGGCCCAGCAAGGCGGACGCTCCAAGGTAGGCCGCGCCGACGACGAGGAGCGGCACCCCGTCGAACCAAAGTGCTTTGCTGGCGTGTGACACCGGGCTTCCGAATTGTATGGAGCCAAGACGAAAAGAGGGATGTCCGGGCACGAAGTCCCTCTCGATTTGACGCGCCCTTCCCGCTTCCAAAGATAGGCCGTTCGGCCTATTGGAAAGCAACCCTCGACCCGGTACCGTCATTGCCACTGGGCGATGCGAACCGCGGTGCGTTCCTGGCCTTGCATTCCGCGGTGAGCACTAGGAGGAGGCCCGTCGCCAACGACCCCCCCGAGCGACGGGCCTTTTCCTGACTTCCGCGCTTCCCTCCTCCCTTTCCTGACCGGCGTCGGCTCCCGCCCCGGCAGAGCCGGGCTCCGCCGCCGCCTCGCACGGCTGGCCGCGCTTCAGCCGACAGTCCGTACCGGTAGTACTGTCCTGTTGGCCTACGCGCGCCCATCCGGCGCGCCAGGAAAGCGAGGACGTGCGCTGACCGGTGTCGGCTCCCGCCCGGCAGAGCTCGGCTCTCGCATCGCCGCGACTTCCTCCGTCGGCCCTGAAGAGACGTTGCTACCGTGGCTGACGGTTTGGTCAAGCGAGTCTTGCTTGCATCGCCGCGGGGGTTCTGCGCGGGTGTGAACCGCGCCGTGGAGACGGTGGAGCGTGCCCTCTCGCTGTACGGGCCGCCGGTCTACGTCCGCAAGCAGATCGTCCACAACGTCCACGTCGTGAGAGATCTCGAGGAGCGGGGCACCGTCTTCGTCGAGGACGAAGCAGAGGTTCCGCCCGGCTCGGTGATCGTGCTCTCCGCGCACGGAGTCGCGCCGTCCGTGTATCGCCGCGCCGCGGCTAGAGGGCTGACCACGATCGATGCCACGTGCCCGCTCGTCACGAAGGTGCACGTTCAGGCACGGCGTTACGCAGCGGAAGGCTGCCTGGTCGTCCTGATCGGCCACTCCGGACACGAGGAGGTCGTCGGGACGATGGGTGAGGCGCCCGAGGCGATCGTCCTCGTCGAGGGCGTCGAGGACGCGCGAGCGCTCGAGATCCCGGCGGGCATGCCGGCCGCCTACATCACGCAGACCACACTCTCCGTCGACGACACGACCGAGATCATCGACGTCCTCAAGCACCGCTTCCCCGACATCCGGGCGCCTCAGCGCGAGGACATCTGTTACGCGACCTCGAACCGCCAGTGGGCCGTGAAGGAGCTGCTCGAGGAGATCGACGTGCTGCTCGTCATCGGCTCGGCGAACTCGTCGAACTCGAACCGTTTGGTCGAGGTGGCCCGCTCCGCGGGCGTAGAGGCTCACCTGATCGATGACGAGACGCAGATCGACGAGCGCTGGCTCGAACATGCCGGGACGGTCGGCGTGACGTCAGGAGCGTCGGCGCCCGAGCGGCTCGTCGACCGCGTCTGCGCCTGGTTTCGGTCGCGGGGTGTCCGCGACATCTCGTCGTTCTCGAACGCGTTGGAGGACGTCGTCTTCCGCCTGCCGGTGGAACTGCGTCGGACCGCGACACCCGCCGCCTGACGGCGCCGCGCCGGCAGCGACATTCCAGCTTCGGGTGACTGTTCAGTCCGCTTGTCTTTGACTCAATAGTCCAACTACCCTAGACTAAGTCGCCATGGCCGGCTGGCCGCCCAACCCGTTCGTCTACGACCGCCCGCTTCCGCCGGGCGAGATCATCGACCGCGAGGCCGAGATCGAGACACTGCGCGGGCTCGCGGACGCCGGCCAGACCGCACGCCTCTCGGGGCCGCGGCGCTACGGCAAGACGACGCTCGTGCGGAAGCTCCTCGCCGAGGCCGACCGCCACGGGATGGCGACCGTCTACGTCGACCTCGATCGGGTCGTCTCGCTCCAGGGGGTCAGCGAGCGGATCGAGGCCTCGTACCGGCGACAGCTTCAGGGCCCCGTCCGGCGCACCGCGTCCAACGTCATCCGCACACTGAGGCCTCGAGTCGCGGCGGGGGCGGGAGGGGTTCGCGGTGAGATCGCACCCGTGCTCGAGGACGACGCGAGGCGCGTGCTCGAGCGGATGCTCGACCTGCCGCTAGACATCTACAAGAAGCACGGGCGGAGGACGCTGGTCGCCTTCGACGAGTTCCAGGACGTCCTTCGAATCGGCCCCGAGCTCGAGGGTCTCATCAGAAGCCATATCCAGCACCAGGTCGTGGAGGCCGCCTACGTCTTCGCCGGGTCACACCCCGGTCTGATGCTCGCTCTCTTCAGCGACCGCGAGCGCCCCCTCTTCGGGCAGGCCCGGCCGCTGCAGCTCGGCCCGCTTGAGGATGCGCCCCTCGGCGACTACATCGAGAAGCGTTTCGAGGAATCTGACCGCAGCGCGGGCGAGGCGCTCGACTCGCTGCTCGCGCTGGTGCGGGGGCATCCGCAGCGGGCGATGCTGCTCGCGCATCATCTGTGGGAGGCAACCCCGAAGGGGGCGACGGCCGACCTGGACTCGTTCGCGATCGCGCTCGAAGCTGTCGATCGCGAGCTCGCGGAAGCGTTCGAGCGCACATGGGAGCGCCTGAGGAACAACGAGGCCCGCGTGCTGGCCGCGCTCGCCTCGGGTCAGGAGTCGCTCTTTCACCAGCGAACGCTCGCGCGCTTCGGCCTCTCCAAGAGCGGCGCGGAGCACGGTCGCGACAAGCTGATCGAATACGGCGAGGTCGAGCGCACCGGCCCGCGGTCGATCGTGATCGTCGACCCGTTGCTCGAGCGTTGGGCCCGCGAGACCCAGCGACCGGCGCAAGAGCCCTAGACCTTCGCGATCGTGAGCTCCGTCGCACCGTCGGTGCCGATCTCGGTCGCGAGCACCTCTTCCTTGATCCAGCCCTCGTGCCGGAGGAGGTCGGCCTCTGCCTCGGGCAGCGTCACACGAATGCGGTCCGTCAGCTCGAGCCCCGCGTCGCGGCGCATCGTGTTGAGCCGGTGGATGAGATCGAGCACCCGCCCTTCGAGAACGAGCTCGTCGTCGAGCTCGGTCGAGATCGCAACCGTCAGCGAGTCGTCTTCTGCGAGAGCCCAGCCCTCTCGGGCGCCACGCTCGGCGAGGATCTCGTCCGCGGCGAGCTCGTAGCCGCCGACCCGCACTCCCCCGCCCGGAAGCGGCTCGAACTCGCCCGCCTGCAGCGCGGCGCGCACGGGACCTAGTTCCTTGCCCAGCTTCGGGCCGAGGAGCGGCAGGTTCGGCTTGACGCGCAACTCGGTCGCCTCGACGGGGCCGAACTGGACCTCCTTCACCCTGAGCTCGTCCGCGATCTCCTCGGCGTGCCGCTGCGCCGGGCCCGCCCCTTGCACGACGAGCCGCCGGAGCGGCTGGCGGAGCTTCAGGTCGGCATCCCCGCGCGCCTGACGGCCGAGCTCGACGATTCGCCTCACCTCCGCGACCTCCGCCAGCAGCTCCTCGTCGCGCTCGCGCGCTTCCGGCCACGGCGCGAGGAAGACCGACGGGGGAGCATCCTCCGTCGCGCCGGCGACGAGGTTCCGCCACAGATGGTCGGCGAGGAACGGCATGACGACCGACACAACCTGCAGCGATCGTGCGAGCGCGGTCCACAACGTGCGAAACGCCGCCTCGTCGAAGGAGTAGAACCGTCGCCGCGAACGACGGATGTACCAGTTCGACAGGTCGTCGACGAACGACTCGAACGACTGCACAAGCTTGTAGGTCAGCTCCGATTCGAGCGCGTCGGTCGCCTCCGCGACGAGCTGCTCGGTGCGCGAGAGAAGCCAGCGATCGAGCGGCCGCAGCTCGATGCCCTCGACCTTGCCGGCGAGATCGCCGCTCCGCGGCCGAAAGCTCTCGACGTTTGCATAGTCGACGAAGAACTTGAACGAGTTCCAGAGCGTCAGCAGCCGGCGCTTCACCTCTTCGGCCGGGCCGAAGCCGAAGCGGATGTTCTGCCACGGCGCCTGCTGGCAGTAGAGCCACCGCATCACGTCGGCGCCCATCCTCGAGAACGCCTCCTCGCCGTCGATCATGTTTCCCCAGGAACCGTGCATCTCGCGGCCCTCGACGTCGAGGAGCTTCTCGAACGTCAGGACGCGCCGGTACGGCGCCCGGCCGGTGAGGACCACCGACATGAAGAGGAGCGAGTAGAACCAAAGACGGATCTGCTCGCGCATCTCGGTCACCCAGTCCGCCGGGAACCATTCCTCCCAGTACGCGTGGTCGGGGAGATCGGCGTTCGACAGGCCCGCCGAGGCGCCGGTCGCGTAACCGCCGGGGACCCGCTCGGGGCTCTGCCAGCCGAGCGTCGAGAACGGGACGATCCCGGCATCGAGCCAGACGTCGCCGACGTCCGCAATCCGGTGCACGTCGGCGCCGCAGCTCTCGCAGCTGATCGTGACCGCGTCGATCCACGGCCGGTGTAGCTCCTCGAGCTGCTCGAGGCCGGCCGTCGCTCGTTCGCGTAGCTCGGCCCGGGAGCCAATCACGTTGAGGTGCCCGCAGCTACAGGGGTAGATTGGGAGAGGAAGGCCGAAGTAGCGGCGCCGCGAGATGTTCCAGTCATCCAGGTTGCGGAGCCAGTCGTCCATGCGCTTGCCGTACTGAGCCGGTGTCCACTCGACCGTTGCGTTCGCCTCGAGGAGCTGCTCGCGGACGTCATCGACGGCGATGAACCAATCGTCGGAGATCCGGAAGATCAGCGGCGTGCCGCATCGCCAGCAGTGCGGGTAGCTGTGCTCGTACGTCTTCGCCTCGACGATCAGCCCGCGCTCGCCGAGGTTTTCCACGATCTGATCGGTCACCTCGATCGTGCTCTGCCCGTGCAGCCAGCCGTAGTCGTTGTAGAAACGGCCCGCCTCGTCCACCGGCGTCAGCACCGCCAGGTCGTGCACGCGCGACAGGTCGAAGTCCTCTCCGCCGCACCCCGGGGCGATGTGGACGATGCCGGTGCCGTGCTCCATCGTCACCTCGTCCCAAGGGATCACCCTGTGCTCGATCCCCGAGGCCGCAGGGAGATCGTCGAACGGGCCCCGGTACCTCAGCCCGACGAGCTCGTCGCCGCGCACGACCCTCGTGAACGACCCGCCGGGATCGAGCGCGACCGCTACCCACTCGCGACCGTCGCGCAACCCGTAGTCGGCGTCCGGCTTGACCGCGGCGGCGACGTTCGCAGGCAGGGTCCAAGGGGTTGTCGTCCACACGACGAGCGCTTCACCGGGACGGTCGAGCAGAGGGAGGCGGACGTAGAGCGACGGATCGAGCTTGTCCCGATAGACGTCGGCCTGCGACAGCTCGTGCTGTGAGATCGACGTTCCGCATCGAGGGCACCACTCGGTCGAGCGGTGGCCGAGGTAGAGCCAGCCGCGGTCGTGGACGATCTTGAGGAACCGCCAGATGTACTCGATGTTCGTATCGCTGAACGTGAAGTAGTCGTTCCCCCAGTCCATCCACTGCCCGAGCCGCCGCGACCCGCGGGTCAGCTCCCCCGCGTAGTGGGCGACGGTGTCGCGGCACTTGCGGGCGAACTTGTCGAGGCCGTACTGCTCGATCTCGGGCTTCGAGTTCAATCCGAGCTCGCGCTCGACCCCGACCTCGACCCAGAGGCCCTGGCAGTCGTAGCCGTTCTGGTAGCGCTGGTCGTAGCCCTGCAGCGCGTGGTAGCGCTGGAAGACGTCCTTCAGCGTTCTGCTCCAGCCGGTGTGCACCCCGAGCTTCTTGTTGGCCGTCACGGGCCCGTCGAAGAAGCTGAACTTCGGACCGCCGCGGTTTCGTTCTCGGAGCCGCTCGAAGATGCGCTCGTTCTCCCACCATTCGAGGATCTCCTCCTCGAGGCCGGGGTGGTCGGGATACTGAGACAGCGGCTCGAACAGCATCCCCGTCGATTCTAGGGGCGGAATCTTCCGAGGTTCCGAAGCGTTTGAAGCGGGGTACGATCGAACAATCCGCAATGACGGTCGCCGGCTAGGCCTGCGGCCCGGGGAAAGGGACTAATGGGAACCACAGTGACCGAACAGAGCTTCGACGTGGAGGTGCTCCAGAGCGAGACCCCGGTCATCGTCGACTTCTGGGCTGAATGGTGCGGGCCGTGCCATGCGGTGTCGCCCGTCCTCGACCGCATCGTCGAGGAACATGGAGACGAGCTCAAGCTCGTCAAGGTGAACATCGACGAGCAGCCGGCGCTCTCACAGCGTTACGGCGTGCAGTCGATTCCGACGATGATCCTCTTCAAAGGCGGCGAGCCTGCGGCTGCGGCAATCGGCGCGCAGCCCAAGCCCGCGCTCGAGCGCGCGCTCGGTCTCGTCACCGACTAGCTCGGCACCGACAGTAGGAAGTCGAACGGCCGCGGGGTGAACCGCGGCCGTTCTGCCCTAGGAGTCGTCCGCCTCCAGGAAGTTGAGGAAGGCCGCGTGCTTGGCGAGCAGCGACTCGATCTCGGCGACGCCCGCGCCCGCCCAGTCTTCGATCCAGGTGTCGCTGAGGTCGTCCTCGATCAGGTGAAGGCCGCGCTCGCTCACGTCCGTAAATATCGGCCCGGCAGCCCGAAGACGCCATGGGCCGAACGGCTCATTCGTGAGCGCCGGGGTCCCAGCCGGCGCGTGCGACCGATAGCACCTCCTGGTAATGCATGAACGCGAACTCGGAGGCCTCGGGCAGATCGTCCTGCTCGAACCAGCGCAGCTCGACCAGGTCGTCGCCGGCCCTCGGCTCGCCCGAGACGAGCCCGGCCCACGACAGGCAGAGGACGACCCGCCCGTCGTATGGCTCGAGCCAGAAGCCGAGGAACTCGAGCCCGTCCAACTCCAGTGCCGTCTCCTCCCTGACTTCACGCCGGAGGGCGGCGAGTGGATGCTCGTCCTCCTGCAGGAACCCCCCGGGGAGGTCCCACAGACCCGCGCCGGGATCGAACGCCCGCCGGCCGAGGAGAATCCTTCCCTGCTCGTCGAAGCAGACCGCCTCCGCCCCGGGGATCGGGTTCGCGTAGGCGACGTAGCCGCACGCGGCGCATTCTGCGCGATCGTCGACCTTCTCGATAGCCTCGCCGCAGATCGGACAGAAGCCCCAGCCGTCGAGCACACCCATGACCAGGACCATGCACGATCACGACATGGACGAGGAGCGCGAAGCGTGAGCCCGCGCGCGGCCGGGGCGACCCAGCACGAGCTCTCCCGAATCGGCCTCCTCGCCACGCTGCCGGGCGAGACGCTGGCGCGCCTGGCCCAGCGCATGACGCGCGAACAGATCGCGGCCGGCGCCCCCGTTCTCAACGAGGGAGAGGACGGCGACCGTTTCTACGTCGTCCTCAGCGGCATCCTCGCCGTCAGCCAGCAGGCTCGTGGAGCTCAGAGCGTCCTGCGACCGGGCGACTACTTCGGCGAGGTCGCCCTCACGATGCGCATGCCGCGGACGGCGTCAGTCCGCGCGCTGACGCCAGCCACGGTTGCGAGCTGCGACCTCGCGACGTTCGACGAGTTCGTGCGGCCGCTGTTCGCAGACGATCCATGACCGCCTGGTACGACCTCCACGGTGACGGGCCGCCCGTCGTGCTGTTGCACGCGGGCCTCACGGACTCGCGCATGTGGGAGCCGCAGGTTCGGTCCTTCACGCAGTCGCACAGTGTTCTTCGTGTCGATCTTCCCGGCTTCGGGAACTCGCCGTTCGAGACGAATCCGGTGTCCTTCCGAGGAGCCGTTTGCGCTGCGATGGACGATGCCGGCATCGCGCGCGCAGCGGTCGTGGGCACATCCCTCGGCGGGAACACGGCGCTCGAGCTCGCGATCGCGTCGCCGGAGCGGGTCTCGGCCCTCGTCCTCGTCGGCGCCGGTCTCCCGGACCACGCCTGGTCGGCAGAAGTGCAGGCCTTCTTCGCAGCCGAGGAGGCAGCTCTCGAGAGCGGCGATGTGGAAGACGCGGTCGACGTGAATCTCCGCACCTGGCTCGCCGGTCCAAAGCGGGACCTCGCCTCGATCGATCCGGAGGCCCGAGAGCTCGTCGCCGACATGCAGCGCAGGGCCTTCCAGGTCCAGAAAGGTCACGACGACATTCGAGTAGCGCGGCTCGAGCCGCCCGAGTCCGAGCGGCTGGACGAGGTCCGTGCACCGACGCTCGTCCTCACGGGGAGCGACGACGTCGACGACATCCTCAGGATCGCGGACCGCCTGGCACGTGGCATCCCCGACGCCACGCGCGAGACGATCGCAGGGGCCGCGCATCTCCCGAACCTCGACCGGCCGGAGGAGTTCAACCGAATCGTCCTCGGGTTCCTGGCGGCAAACGGAGCCTGAGAGCGCCGAGGTCAGGCGAGCTCGCCGAGCACGCTGTCCGACAGCCTCGGCCACGCGTCCTTCGACCAGTCGCCGAAATCGAGATTCGTGAGGACGCCGAGCGCGAGTCCGACCTCGGGATCGACCCAGACGAACGTGCCGCTGCCGCCGAAGTGGCCGAACGTCCGAGGCGAGTTGCGGGTCCCCGTCCAGTGCGGCGTCTTCTCGTCGCGCAGCTCGAAGCCGAGCCCCCAATCGTTGGGATCCATGCGTCCGAAGTCCGGCAGCACGCCGGCGAGGCCCGGGAACTGCACCGTCGTCGCCTCGGCCAGCGTCTCCGCCGCGACAAGGGAGGGCCGCTGCAACTCACCGGCGAGGAGCAGGAGATCCTCGAGCGTCCCGTGCAGGCCCGCTGCCGCCGAGCCGCGGAGCGAGCACCGCATTCCGAGCGGGTCGAGCACTCCAGCGGTGAGGTACTCCGCGAACGGCATCTCCGCGCAGGCCCCGACGTGCTCGGCGAGCACCTCGAAGCCGACGTTGGAGTAGACCCGCCTCTCGCCCGGACGACCTGCAGGCGCTCCTGGCTCGAAAGGCAGGCCGGATGCGTGCGCGAGCAAGTGCCGCACGGTGGATCCTTCGGGCCCGGCGGGCTCGTCCAAGTCGATCACGCCCTCCTCGGCGGCCACGAGCGCCGCCAGGGCCGTGGCGAGCTTCGTCACGGACGCCCAGCGAAACTCGTGCGCGCCAGGGCCGTGCGTCGAGACCGTTTCCCCTTCGACCACGATCCCGGCGGCGGAGGTGCTGGCCGGCCAGCCGTCGAGCTGACTCAGAGCATCCACGGGCGGCGATACTAGTGCGATGGGCAGGCGACTGGTCTCGTCGGGCTCTCCCTTCGAGCCGACGATCGGCTTCTCGCGTGCGGTGCGCGACGGCCGCCACGTGCTCGTCGCCGGAACGGCCCCGGTCATGCCGGACGGCGCCGATCTTCCGGCCGATGCCTACGGCCAGGCCAGGCGCTGTCTTGAGATCGTCGAGGCCGCGCTCCGCGAGGCGGGCGCCGGGCCCGAGCACGTCGTCCGCACGCGCACATTCCTCGTGGACGCCGACGACTGGGAAGAGGTGGGCCGCGCGCACGGCGAGCTGTTCGCCACCGTGCGTCCGGCCAGCACGATGGTCGTCGTCTCCGCGCTCCTCGACCCACGCTGGCGCGTCGAGATCGAA
Source organism: uncultured Actinomycetes bacterium (assembly GCA_963711545.1). Taxonomy (GTDB): domain Bacteria; phylum Actinomycetota; class Thermoleophilia; order Gaiellales; family Gaiellaceae; genus 3-1-20CM-4-69-9. The sequence continues at coordinate 284,837 of CAVQEP010000010.1, read as the reverse complement.
GCTGACGCGCTGCTCCCTGAGGAGTAGAACTCAGCCATCGACGACAAGCAGATCTATCCGCCGTCCATCACGGGGAAGGGTGCGGGCTTCGCGAGGGGCGGGAGCGTTCTCGACCATGCCTTCGGCCGGAGCGACCCGTACACGCTCGGGGTCGAGGAGGAATACATGCTCCTCGACGGCCAGACGTTCGACCTCGTGCAGCACGTCGACACCGTCCTGGCGGCCGTCGCGGGCCACGAGCTAGGCCCGCGAATCCACAGGGAGCTGATGCAGTCCGTCCTGGAAGTCGCCACGTCCGTGTGCAATACGCCGGCCGACATCGCCGAGCAGCTGCAATCCATTCGCGGCTACGTCTCCGAGACCGCCCGGGAGCAAGGGCTCCGGGTCGGCTCGGCGGGCACGCATCCCTTCAGCCTCTTCGAACGCCAGCGCATCACTGCGCGCGACCGCTACCGCACGCTCGTCGACCAGATGCAGTACGTCGCGCGCCGCGAGCTGATCTTCGGCCTCCATATCCACGTCGCCGTCGACGACCCCGAGAAGGCGATCCAGGTCGTCAACGGCCTGCTCGCGCACCTCGGGCAGCTCCTCGCCATGTCCGCGAGCTCGCCCTTCTGGCGCGGCGAGCCGACCGGGCTCAGCTCGAGCCGGCAGATGGTGTTCGCAGCGTTCCCCCGCTCGGGGCCGCCGCCGCGGTTCGAGAGCTACGACGACTACGCCGAAGTCGTCGGACAGCTCGAGAAGACCGGCTGCATCGCCGACTACACGCACATCTGGTGGGACATCAGGCTCCACCCGAGGCTCGGCACGATCGAGATCAGGATCTGCGACGCAGTGACCAGGCTCGAGCACGTCGTGGCACTCGTCGCGTATAGCCAGGCGCTCGTCAAGCTCTACTCGGAACGATTCGAGCGCGGCGAGAAGATCCCGTCCTATCACCGGATCCTCACGAGTGAGAACAAGTGGCTCGCGGGACGCTACGGGCTCGAGGCGCCCGTGATGGACCTCGCCACAGGCCGACGGAACCGGGTCCCGGTCGCGCAGCTGATCCGCCGGACGCTGAAGGAGCTCGAGCCTCACGCCCGCGAGCTCGGCTCCGAGCGGGAGCTCGAGGTCGTCGACGAGATCCTCCGCAACGGAAACGGGGCCGAGCGGCAGCTGCGCGTCTTCAATGCAAACCGCGACATCGTCGAGGTTGTCAGCGAGATCGCCGACGCGACCGAGGCAGCGGCCGTGCCGCAGCTCGCGAAGTAGGCTGCGGCAATGCTCGAGGTCGGCGACCGCGTCCCCGCAGCATCGGTCTGGACCGCTCCTCACGAGCGGCGCACGATCGACGAGCTGCTCGGCGGCGGGCGGGCGCTCTTCGTCTTCTTCCTCTTCGACTGGTCTGCAACCTGAACGAACGAGATGGAGCTCCTGCGTGACAGGAGCGCGGAGTTCGAGCAGGCGGGTGTGCGAGCCTTCGGCATCTCGCGCGATTCGGCGTGGACGCACATCGCCTGGTCGCAGGCGCTCGACCTGAACTTCCCGCTGCTCTCGGATTGGAACCGCGACGCGATGCGCGCGTTCGGCGTCGAGCGTGAGTTCCGCGGGCACGAGGGAGTTGCGGAGCGATCGGCGTTCCTCGTCGATCCGGACGGTACGGTCCGCGGCGCATGGCGCTACGACACGGCCGACGTGCCGGACTTCGACGAGCTGCTTCGCGCCGCGCAGGCTTCGTAGCCCTCGCCGCCGCGCTCTACCTCGCCGCGGGGGCGGCCGCGACGTGGCCCGCGATCCTCAGCGTGCGCTCGCACTTCATGTCGGGCGGGGCTCCTTCACGCGGCGAGGCCTCTCCGGGAGACCACCTGCAGTCGCTCTACCACTACTGGCTCGTCGGGCACCAGCTGGAGCACGGCCGAGCGCCCTGGCGCGATCCGTACACGTTCCGGCCCGAGGCGAAACCGCAGCTCAACTTCGCGGGCTGGCCGTTCGGCTTTCTCTTCTGGCCGCTTGGCGCGGTGTTCGGGCTCGTCGGCGGATGGAACGCGCTGCAGCTGGTGATCTACGTGCTTGCGGGGCTGTTCGCCTGCGGGTGGATGCGGGAGCTAGGGCTCCCACGAGGGCCGGCGCTCGCCGGCGGCCTGGCCTTCGCGATCGCCCCGTACCGGGTCCAGCAGAGTGTCGGCCACCTGCTCGGGCCGATCTCGATCCTGCTGCCGCTCGCGCTCTGGGCGTTCGAGCGAGCCCGCCGGGGGAGCACGTGGTGGCTCGTCCTGTCCGGCGCGGCGATCGCCTCGGTCCCCCTCTCAGGCCAGGTCCATCTCGCTCTCGGTGCGATCCCGTTCTTCCTCGCCTACGCGGTCTGCAGATCCCGCGAGCGCAGGCTGCTCGCCGGCGCGGCCGCCGGCGCGCTGGCGGCGGTGGGCGGAGGCCTTCTCGTGCGCGAGACGCTGATCAAGGGATCGATCCAGTCGGGCGGGCGATCGCTCGCCGAGATCACGCGGTACTCGGCCAACGTCGGCGACTTCGTCTCGCGCGACCTGGACCACGGCCGGAGCGAGCAGTTCGTCTTCCTCGGCTGGGCGACGCCGCTGGTCGCCCTCCTCGGGCTCGTCGTGCTGTGGCGCTCGGGACGGCGGGCGCTCGCCGGGCTGTTCGCGCTTGGCGTCGCCGTCCCCGTCGTTCTCGCGCTCGGCACCAACACGTTCCTCTACTCGCCGCTGTGGCACGCGCTGCCCCCATTCCGCTTCCCGCGGGTGCCGGAACGCTTGCTGCCGATCGCCTGCCTCTGCATCGCGGCACTGTTCGCGTTCGCGCTCACTCGGGCACGCTCGACGGTCGTGGCGGCCCTCGCCGTCGCGATCCTGCTCGTCGACCTCCACGCGACCGTCTACCACAAGTCCGCGCCGGGCGATCCGGCCGCCGTAGCGTCCAGTGGGCCGGGTCGGCTGCTCGAGCTGCCGGTCTTCGATCCCAGCGTGCATTACGGTTCGGTCTACCTCTGGTACGACACCGCGGACCGCCGTCAGCGGCCAGGTGGTTACTCGACCACGGCCCCGCGGGCGGCGAAGCAGCTCACCGACCGCCTGAAACGTCTGAACTGCGGCGACTGGAGCGGCGGTATCGCCGCCGAGCTCGAGCAGCTGGGCGTCGGCCGCATCACGCTTCACCGCGGCCTCTTCGCGAGAAACCGCAGCGTCCCGGACACGATCGCGTTCGCGGTCAAGAGTCTCGCGGGGCACGGCTGGCGAACGAGCCGGCGCGCCGGGGCCGTCTGGCTCTTCGAGCGCGGGCTCGAAACCTCGGTGCCGGGGCCGCCGGCCTCGCGGCCCGTCTTCTGCCAGGGGTGGTACGGCGACACCGGCTCGGGGCGATACATGAGCGAGCGTCACGCGCCGTTCTGGATCTACGGGAGCGGCAGGCTGCGACTACGGTTCGCGCCGTCGCCCCTGCGTCGGCGCATCCGCGTCGACGGCCGGCCGGATCTCCTGCTGAAAGGGCGCGGCTGGCACCTTGTCACGGTCGACGTGCCGCGACTCGTGAACGTCGCGGGACAGAAGCAGCGGGTCGGGCTCAGGTTGCTCGGTTCCGCTACATCCCCATCGCGTGGTCACTAGGTGCCTCTGAGCAGGGCTTTCTCGTCATCTCGCGGTCCGCGCCATCACAACGACAACACCTGGACGGGGCTCTACGGCCAATTTCCGAGCCCGGAACGAGGTGCTCAATCCGCATTCCGGCCGGGCGTGAGGACGCTCGCGCAGTCGTCGATCATCTCGGCTCAGACCGGCCACGACCGCGCGTTTCTGCGTCCGCGATCGGAAGCGGTCGGCGACTCGTAAGCGTCTTCCAGGTTCCTCGGGCCTCTGCCTCTCGCCCTCGCTCGAGTGAACTGTCGACGTCAACGCGCGGCCTACTGCGCTTCTCGCCTCCGATTAGTCGCATCCTCGTCACCAGGCCGTTCCAGACGAGGATCGTGCTCGCGCCGGAGTTGTGGGGGACCTCGGCTTTCGCGGGCGGCTTCGTCACGAGGCGACCTGCTCGGCAATCGGAGCGACCGGACTGGCAGGCGCCTTGGCCCTGGTAGGCCGGGCCGCGATGTGCTTTGCGACGCGCTCAGCATCCCTGCCCGTCCCGGCGATGAGCATCGACGTGAACGAGTGCAGGAAGAGCAGTCCCACGAAGTAGAGCCCGGAGCAGGACGCGACGACGCCGCGGTACTGGACCGGGTAGCCGTCCTCGCCGACCTCGAACGGGACCTGGATCCACGAGAAGTCCCGCCGAAACCCAGTGCACCAGATCACGTTCTGGACGTCGAGGACGCGACCGTCGTCGAGCACGGGCAGACCGTCTTGGACTCCGACCATCCGCGCATGGACGCGCTCGACCCCGGCGCCGAGCAGATCCTTCTTTCGGTAGCGCAGAAGCGGAGCGCCGCCGTTCCGGATGTGCGGCCGCATCTTGCGGCCGAGCGTCGTGTCCATTGTGAGGATGTGCGAGCCGAGGAAGAACAGGACGCGAAAGCCGACGCGCCCTCGCCTCGTCTCGACCGATGCCGGGATCTGACCCGTGTCCGGTCCCGACAGGATGGTCTCGTGATCGACAGCTGCCTCGTAGGCGATATCGGCTCCCGAGTGGCTCGCGCCGACCACGAGAACGCTGCCCTCCTGCAGCTGCGAAAGGTTGCGGTAGTCGTTCGAATGGAGCTGCCTGATCTGCGGGTCGAGCTTTGGCGCGAAGCTCGGCACGAAGGGCTTCTGCATCACGCCCGACGCCACGACGGCGTTGTCCGCCTCGAAGGTCTGGGCCCCCGCTGTGACGACGTAATGGTCCCCCTCCTTCCTCAGGGCGTCCGCAGCCGTGCTCGTTCGGACGGGAAGCTCGAAGTGGGCCGCGTACGCCTCGAGGTAGTCGCCCATCTCACGCGCCGTGGGGAAGAAGGCTCGCCGCGCGGGGAAGCGCATGCCCGGGAGCCCGTCGTACTTCGCGGGTGAGTACAGCCTCAGCGAATCCCAGCGCTGGCGCCAGGGGTCCCCGATCCGCTCGTTTGCGTCCAGGATCACGAAGGAGCGGCCTTGGTTGGCCAGGTGATACCCCGTCGCAAGCCCGGCCTGACCCCCGCCGACGATCACGGTCTCGAATCTCTCTGCCTGAGGTGCCATCTCGTCCTCCTCGTCGCGGTGTCCCGAGGGTAGGACGGGAGCAACTGCGCCGCATCGCGCGGATCCACCAACCTGCGTGCGAGCGATCGTGGTCATTTCTGACCACGAGGTCGCTCAGACGAGGTCGTGCTCGAAGGCGAACGCAGTCGCCCCAGCGCGGGAGGAGAGACCCAGCTTCGCGAAGATGTTCTGAACGTGCCGCGCGACCGTGTGCTCGCTGATCACGAGCGCCGAAGCGATCTCGCGGTTGCTCTTCCCCGAGGCGACGAGTCGCAGGACCTCGAGCTCCCGCCGCGAGAGGCCGTGCGTGTCGCCCGCGCGCGCACCCAGTCGCGCGAGATCCGGCTTCGCACCCAGGCGCTCGAAGATGTCGCGCGCCGCCTCGAGCTCCAACGCCGCGGCCTCTTCGTCGCCCAGCGCGCGGCAGGCCTCGCCGACCAGCACGCGCGTCCGCGCGATCTCGTACGGCGCCTCCAGCGCATGCCAGGTCTCACGCGCACTCCGCAGCGCGACCAGGGCCGCCTGCGCGTCGCCCTCCGCGAAGTGGACCGCGCCCTGCGCATGGGCAGCCAGCGCCGCCAACATCGCGCTGTCGAACCCCTGCGCGAGCTCCTCGAGCTCGATCCACGCGCTACGCGCGGCCTCGGTTTCGCCCACGGCGAGCATGATCTCGATGAAGGCCGGGAGTAGGCGCGCCCGCTCGAGCGGCAGAGAGGTCGCCGCCTCCGCCAAGCGGATCGCCGCAGCCGCCGCCTCCGTGCGTCCCTGGGCAAGGCGCAGCTGGGCAAGTCCGGGCTGCGGCTCCCAACCGAACCCGCTGGCCTCCTTGTACGCCCTCTCCGCGGCGGCGAACTCGCCCTGGAGCCGGAGGAGCTCGCCCTGGCGATACCGGGCGAGGCCGGCCGCCGGATTCCTCGTCTCGACGAAGCGGTTCCCGGCTCGACGCGCTTCTGCCAACGCATCAGGCCACGAGCCGTCCAGCTGGAGGATCTCCGCCCGGTGCACGAGACAGCGACCGGTGAACGCGACCATCTCCGGCTGCAGCGCCCACCAGTCCGAGAGCGCTCTCGTCCACTCGCGCGCGCGGCGCACCTCGTACACCTCCTGGCACGCGAGGATGACCCCGCAGTACACGATCCCTGTAACGACTGGCGAGAGCTCCTCGGCGGTGATGGCCACCATCGCCTCGTCGAGCAGGGCGAGACCTTCCCGCGCGCGTCCGTCCTTCATCAGCATGTAGCCCTGCCCGTGGATCGCGAGCGCGAAGAGATCTCGGTCGCCGAAGCGCTCGCCGATCCGAACGGCTTCGCCTGCGGCTTCGGCGGCCGAGGCGAAGTCTCCAGCCGCCTCGTGCTGGAACATCGCCGGCAGCAGTAGGTAGCCGCGCTCGGCACACTCACCCTCGTTTTCGAGGAGCCGCTGGGCACGGCCCAGCCAGCCCGTCGCCGGGCCGATCTGGCCGCGGGACGCGAGGTTCAAGCCAATCCACACCGCGCAGTGGACGGCGCGGAGGCTGTCTCCGCTCTCGAGGTGCTGCTGATGGGCGCGCTCCAGCCACGCGACCGAATCCTCGTCACGACCGAGCATGAAGACGCAAGTCGCGAGAAGCTCGGCGTCAGGCGCTTCGAGCGCCCCGTGCCGCTCCGCGGCACTCAGCGACTCGTACGCCTCGAGCCACGCCCGTCTCGCGTAGGCCTCACGGCCCTGAGTGAGCGCAGAACCTCCCTCCATCCCCGTCATTGTCGATCAGACCACCCGCGCATGCCTCTGCATTTCTGCATTTCATTCGCGGCGACGAAGCCGGGATGCCGCGCACATCCAGCCCCGTTTGCCAGAGTGGGCAACGGCCATCCTGCAGGAACGCTTCCGCACTGCCGGCTGGGGTGAGGTGCGGCCGAGTTACGGCTCCAGTGGCCGAGCGCACGCTCGCCGAGCTCCGCGCCCGCGCCCTCGCCCTCGCCCTCGACCGGTTCGGCGAACGGCGGCTCGGTTCCGTCGAGCACGCACTGAAGGAGTGGATCGAGACATGAGGCATCACACAGTCACCACCACGCTCGACACGCCGCCCGACGAGGTCTTCGCCTACCTCGCCGACATCGAAAAGCTGCCGGAGTGGGTTTGGCCAGGCAGCGTAGGTGTCGGCGTCGGGGACGGATCTCACCCACAAATGCCAACCAGACCGATGAGTTCGGGTCGAACTTACATCCCCATCGCGTGGTACCCGGAATCCACGTACAGGGTCGTCCCCGTGACGTTTCGCGCGTCGTCCGAGAGCAGGTAGGCAGCCGCCCCGCCGACGTCGTCCGCCTCGACGTGCCGATGCAGGGGTGAGCGTTCCTCGACGATCGCCTCCATCGTCGGGAAGCCTGCGATCGACCGCGCGGCGAGCGTGCGCACCGGCCCGGCGGAGATCGCATTGACGCGAATGTCCTTCTGCCCGAGATCCCACGCCAGGTAACGAACGGAGGCGTCGAGCGCCGCCTTCGCGACACCCATGACGTTGTAGTGCGGCACGGCGCGCTCACCGCCGAGGTACGTCATGGTCACGATCGAGCCGCCGCCGCGCGCCTCCATCAGCGGCTCGGCGGCACGCGCGCATGCGACAAGCGAGTATGCGCTCACGTCGAGCGCGAGCCAGAACCGGTCACGAGGCGTGTCGGTGAACCGGCCTTCGAGATCCTCGGCTGCAGCGAAGGCGACGGAGTGGACTAGGAGGTCGAGGCCCCCGTCGAACGCCTCGCCGACCTCGCCGAACACACGCGCGACGTCGTCGTCGGATCGCACGTCGCAGGCGGTGACGAGAGGGCTGGAGACCGACCCGGCCAGCTCGCGCACGCTCTTCTCGATTCGCTCGCCCTGATAGGTGAAGGCGAGTTCGGCACCGCCCTCGGCGAGCCGCCTCGCGATCGCCCACGCGATCGAGCGCCGGTTGGCGACACCGAGGACGAGACCGCGCTTTCCCTCGAAGGTTCCCACGTGGTGCGAGTGTAAATCGGTTCAGCTAGATTGCGGTCCCTTGCGCCGTTCCGTGGGTCTTCTGGCGGTCGTGGCGGCGCTGGCGTCGGCCATCTCGGCGGGAGCATCCCTCAACCCGATCAACCGGAGCTTCGGCGACAGGACGTTGCCCCGCGTTCGCGTGGGGACGCTTTCGATACCACGCGGGCACGCATCGGGTCGCGTACGCGTGATCGTCGGCCTGCCGCTCCCTCCACTCGCAGCCGCCTCGGGCCGCAGCCTGTTCGCAGCGGCGGCGCGAAGGAAGCTCGACGTGACGACGACGAGCTCGCGCCGGTACCTGGCCCAGGTGCAGGCCGCCCAGCGCGAGGCCGTGGTGCAGCTTCGCCGGGCGATTCCCTCCGCGCGGGTCGGCCGTCGTTTCCAGATCGTTCTCGACGGGCTCACCGTGACACTGCCCGTGTCGAGGCTCCCACGGCTAGCCCGGCTCGAGTTCGTCCGCAAGATCTATCCGAGCGTCCGCTACCACCTCGCGACGGACACCAGCCCGTCCGTGATCGGCGCGGACGAGCTGCACGCGACCACCGGCGCCCGCGGCGACGGCATCAAGATCGGCATCGTCGACGACGGCGTGGACAACACGAATCCGTTCCTCAGTCCGGCAGGCTTCTCGTATCCCTCCGGCTTTCCCAAGGGGGCGCAGAAGTGGACATCTCCGAAGGTCATCGTCGCGCGCTCGTTCCCCGGCCCGAATTCGGGACGGAGAGGGCGGCTCGCCGTCGATCGCCATGCCTCGTTCCACGCGACGCACGTCGCCGGGATCGCCGCTGGCGACGCCGGAACCTGCTCACCCGGCGGCCGTGACCATCCTCCGACCTGCGGCCTCTCGGGAGTCGCCCCGCGCGCGTATCTCGGCAACTACCGCGTCTTCACCGTTCCGACGCCCCTCGGGGGGAACATCGCGAACACGCCGGAAATCGCGGCGGCGTTCGAGTCGGCGGTACGCGACGGCATGGACGTGATCAACTTCTCCGGCGGCGGCGCCGAGACGGATCCCGCCAACGACGCGATGATCCAGGTGATCCACAACACCGCCGCGGCGGGCGTCGTCCCCGTCATCTCGGCGGGAAACGATCGCGACGACTTCGGCCTCGGAACGGTCGGATCTCCCGGAACGGCCCCCGATGCGATCACGGTGGCAGCGGTCTCGAACACCCATCTGTTCGCGCCCGTGCTGACCGTCCGTGCTCCCGGTGCTCCCGACACGTTGCGCGGAATCGCCGTCGCGAGCTCGGGCGGCATGTTCTTCCCGGGATCCTTCTCCTTCACCTCCAAGCACCTGGTCGACGTCGGGTCGCTCACCTCCGCGGGCGCCCCGATCGACCGCCGGCTCTGCGGGCCGGAGGACGACCCGAACAACGCCGCCGAGACGCCTCTCTCCGCCGGATCGCTCAACGGTGCGATTGCGCTCGTGTGGCGCGGCCACTGCACGTTCGCCTCGAAGGCGATCCGGGCCACGCGTGCCGGGGCGATCGGGCTCGTCGTCGTAGACAACAGGCCCGGGTCCCCGAACGCCATCCCGATCACCCTCCCGATCCCCGCGGGCATGATTTCCGACCTCGACGGCGCGCGGCTCCACGCCTATCTCGCCACGACGGGGGGCGCGACCGACGTCACGATCGGCAACGTCATCCAGAGAGTGGACGACGGCCGAAGCGGAGTCGTCACGAGCTTTTCGTCCGCGGGCCCGACTGCATTCGGGCATCTGCTGAAGCCGGACGTCTCCGCGCCCGGCGGGTCGATCCTGTCCTCCACCCTGCCCGAGTTCAGCGGCGGGCCGCCCTTCGCGGTCTTCGACGGGACGAGCATGTCGAGCCCGCACGTCGCCGGCGCGGCGGCGCTGCTGCTCCAGCTTCATCCGACCTGGACGACGACGGAGGTCAAGTCCGCGCTCGTCTCGACGGCGGCGCCGGCCTGGGACGACACGGCGCGCACCCACGAGGCGCCGGTCACACTCGGTGGGTCGGGCCTCGTCGACCTGCCACGGGCCGCGGCTCCGCTCGTCTTCACCGAGCCGTCGTCGCTCTCCTTCCAGGAGCTCGACGTCAACCGCGGGAGCGACAGCAGGGCCATGCTCGTCCGTGTCACCGACGCCGGCGAGGGATCCGGCACCTGGGACGCGCAGGTCGTGCCACAGGCCTCGACCTCAGGTGCGAGCCTCGACGTCCCGCCGGCGCTCGTGGTGGCGCCCGGCGGCGAGGGCGACCTGGCGGTCGTCGCGCGCGCCGGGTCGTCGGCGACGCCGGGCGAGAACTACGGCTTCATCCTCCTACGGCGGGGCGACGTCGTCCGCAAGATCCCCTACGAGTTCTACGTCGGGAGGCCTCAGCTCGAGCAGATGCAGCCACGGCAGCTGCGGAAGTTCCAGCTCGGGGACACCGCCGCCGGGCCGAGCCGGGTGAGCGAGTACTGCTGCCCGTCGGCACCGTTCGGGCCCTCGCCCGACTATGTGGGGCCGGCGATGGAGGAGGCCGGCGGCGAGACGCTGTACGTGACGAGCATCGACCAACCCGTCGCGAATCTCGGCGTCGCGGTCGAGTCGGCCACGGCCGGATCGGTGATCGACCCCTGGTTCCTCGGCTCGCCCGACGAGCACGACGTGCAGGGCTACGCAGGAACGCCCGTGAATGTCAACGAGCTGATGTTCGACTTCCGGGTCGACCTCGGCACGGCCGGCGCGTCGTTCCCGAAGGTGCAGAGGTTCTACGTCGCAGTCGACTCCGGGGCCGACGCCTTCACGCACAGGTCGCTGCCCGGCCGGTATGTCCTGCGCTCGTGGGTGAACGACGTCACGCCCCCGAGCGTGCGGTTGTTGACGAGGCGGGTCGCGAGCGGCCGGCCGACGCTCGTTGCTCGCGTCGCCGACGCGGGCGCAGGCGTCGACCCGCTCTCGCTAGTGATCTCCTATCGCCGGATCCTGGTCGGGGCGGCGCTGTACGACCCGGCTTCGGGCGTGGCGATCTTCCCGCTCCCCGCCCGTGCGAGGACCATCCCCTTGGGACGGACCCGGGCGCTCGTCTCCGCCTCGGACTTCCAGGAGGCGAAGAACGTCAACTCGGTCGGGTCGGACCTCATGCCCAACACCGCTTTCAAACGTGTCGCGATCATGGGTGTCCGCGGCCCGGCGCTGACTTGGGTCACGCCGTCGGCGAACGAGTGCGTTGGCGGCAAGACCACCGGTCTCCTCGTGGTCGCGAGCTCGACGAGACCCGTCCGCTCGGTCCGTTTCCTCGTGGACGAGAAGCAGGTCGCGGTCGACCACAAGGGAGTTGCCGACGTCTTCTCCGCCACGTGGCGCACCGGCGCGGCCGCGAAGGGGAAGCACGTGCTCCGGGCGGTCGTGACCGACGCGGACGGCCGCACACTCGCCGCAAGCCGAAGCGCAAGGGTCTGCCGGTAGACCGCGTCGCCGTCGTCACCGGCGCCTCGAGCGGGATCGGCGAGGCGATCGCGCGCGCGCTCGCCGCCCGCGGCTGGCACGTAATCCTCCTGGCGCGCCGCGAGGATCGCCTGAGGGCCCTCGCCGAGGAACTGGACGCGGAGTACGAGGTATGCGACGTGGGCCGGCGTGAGGACGTCGAGCGCGCGGCGGCGGCGATCCTCGGCCGCCACCATCTCGTCCATCTGCTGGTCAACAATGCCGGGATCCCGGGACGCGCCGGCTTCGTGCGGATCGAGCCCGACCGGCTCGAGGAGATCCTGCGGGTGAACTACGTCGGCGGGTTCTGGTGCCTGCGCGCCTTTCTCCCGGCCCTAACCGCCGCGGGACGGGCGGATGTCGTGAACATCGTCTCGGTCGCCGGCACTGTCGCGTTCGCGCCGTCTGGGCCCTACTCGGCGTCCAAACACGCCCAGCTCGCATTCTCGCGGGCCACGGCGGCAGAGCTCCGTTCGAGAGGCATCCGCGTCCACACCGTCAATCCGGGCTTCGTCGAGACGGAGGGATTCCCGCAGGCGGCGACGCTTCGAAGCGCGGTGCTGCGGAGGCTCGTCGTCGGGCCGGACCATGTAGCGCGGGCGGTGTTGCGTGCGGTCGACCGGGACCGGCGCGAGGTGTTCGTGCCGCACTGGTACCGGCTCGTCGCGGTCGCGGCTGCGCTCGTGCCAGGCGTCGTGGCGCGGCTGTCGTCGCGTTCCGCATACCGGCCGAAACAGCCCTAGGCGAAACATCGGGGTCAGACCCTGGATTTTCGGACTCGGCCGAGAGGACTATGGCGCCGGTTTGACGAGCAGATACCTGGCGCTCTCCGCCACATACGCGTCCGGGCCGCCCGGCGAGAGCCGCACCGCGAGCTCACGCGCTTCTCCCTCGCAGCCGGCCAGGTCGAGGTAGTAGCCGAGCTCCCGGCGATGGGTGTGGGTGCTCTCGCGCTGCAGCACGAGCTCGTTCGCCTCGAACAGCTGCCGCAGGTCGATGTCGGGAAGCGTCCGGGTGTGGGAAGGGTCACGGGCATGCTCGAACCGGTCGAGCTCGAGCGCGACCAGCGGGTCGACGGGCGCAATCTGGTCTTCCACGAAGACCTTGCCTCCCGGCCGCGTCACCCGGACGAGCTCGGCCACGGCGCGCTCGGGCCGGGCTATGTGGTGAAGTGTCCGGCGGGAGCAGGCGAGGTCGAACGAGCCGTCCTCGAACGGAAGGCTCGTCGCGTCCCCCTCGACGAAGGTGACGTTCGCGGGAGCGAGCGCCCGCGCCCGATCGAGCAGCTCGGGGACGATGTCCACGCCCACGACCTCCCGGACGAGAGGCGCGAGCGCCAACGCGAGCGTCCCGGCGCCGGTGCCGCTGTCGAGTGCGCGCTCGTCCCCACTCGGAACCAGGAACGACCGAAGCTCGTCGCGGACGAGCTCGACCTGCCGCTCGGCATGGTCGGCGACGCGCTCAGCTGTCCGGCCGAAGCGCGCGCGGACTTCCCCGAGGTTGGACTCAGCCAACGACGCGCCGGCTCGCGCGCAGCGGGCCGGACTCGATCCCGCAGACGAGCTCGTAGGTGATCGTCTCGAGGAGACGCGCGTGCTCCTCGGCGAGGACGCCGTCGCCGACAAGGGTCACCGGCGTGCCCACCGGCAGCTCGCGATCCAACTCGACCGCGAACGAGTCCATCGAGATCGTGCCGACGACGCGCCGGCGCTCGCCGCCCACCGCCACCTGAGTCCCGGTGAGCCCGCGCCGAAACCCGTCGGCGTACCCGACCGGCACGAGGCCGATCCACGTCGGCTTCTCGGCGACGAAGCGCCGGCCGTACCCTGTGCTCTCCCCCGCTTCGAGGCACTTCACCTGGCCGAGCGCGCTCCGCCACGAGAGGACGGGCTCGAGCCCGTCGGCCGCCGGGTCGGTGCCGAACGGGGAGAGCCCGTAGAGCGCGATTCCGCAGCGCGCAGCGTCAAATCGCGCCTCGGGCAGCCGGAAAGCCGCGGCGCTGTTCGCCGCGTGACGCTCGAGCTGCGGATACGCCGCCGTGGCCCCGGCGAAGCGAGCCACCTGGGCCCGCGCGAACGGGAGGTTCGTGTCGGCCGTAGCGAGGTGCGTCATCAGCCCGACGACGTTGGCGGGCGGCGCCGGGAGCTCGGTCAGCCCGTACCTCCCCATTCCCGTGTCGAGCTTGAGGTGGACCGGCACGCCGGCCGGAATCTCACCGCCGCCGGCCACGAGCTCGAGGCGGCCCTCGCGTGCGTCGCGCACCGCCGCGGCCGACCCCGAAATACCCATGACGACGACCCGCGCGGACGGATACTCCGAGCGGAGAACGAGACCTTCGGGGACGGTCGTCACACAGAGAGCCGTCGCTCCGCCGTCGAGGGCCGCACCGGCCACATCGACGGCGCCGTGACCGTAGGCATCTGCCTTCACGACGGCCCAGAGCTGGGCACCGTCGAGCGTCTTCAGGAGGGTCGCGACGTTGCGGCGCAGCGCGGCGAGGTCTATCTGGATCTCTGAGCGCCCGGTCATCCGAGCGCCCGTGGCAGGGTATCGACCACATCCGAGGCCACGAGCCCGACCTGCTCAGATGCCAGCCGCGCCGCGCGCCCGTGCGCGATTGCGCCGGCGGCGGCGGCCAGCCGTGCATCCATCCCCTTCGCCAGAAACGCGGCAATGACGCCCGTCAGGACGTCCCCGGTGCCCGCCGTCGCGAGCGCCGGTGTCCCGCTCGCGCAGACGAGGACGTCCTCACCCGGCGCGCCGACGAGCGTGTCAGGCCCCTTGAGCAAGACGACGCAGCGATAGCGCTCGACCGCCCGAGCGACAGCGGCCAGCCGATGGGCGTCGACCCAGGAGGAGTCCTCGCCGAGCAGACGCGCGAGCTCTCCGGCATGGGGAGTCAGCACACGCGGAGCGGGCCACTCGCCAGGCTCGAGGCCGAAGAGCGCGCCCGCGTCGACGACTGCCGGAAGCGCACGCTCGGCCAGCACGCGCCGGACGAGGCCGCCCTCGTCGTCGCCGCGGCCGAGGCCAGGGCCTACGGCGAGCGCCGAAGCGCGCCCGGCGAGCTCGTCCACCCTGTCGAGCGGTGCCTTCACCGCCTCGAGCAGGCGCGCCTCCACGACCGAAAGCGAGGCGTCCGGCACTGCGACGGCGACATAGCCCGCGTCCGCGCGAAACGCCGCCTCGGCCGCGAGGCAGACGGCCCCGGTGAGGCCGGGCGACCCGCCCACCACGAGGACCGAACCGGCGGTGTACTTCGTGTCGCCCTCGCTCCTGCGGGGCACCAGGCTCAGGATGTCCTCCGTCACCAGGCGATGCGATGTCCGGCCGGGCTCGAGACCGATGTCGGCGACCTCCACCTCGCCGGCCCGGAAACGGCCGGGCGCAACCGCGAGCCCCACCTTCCGACCGTGCATCGTGACGGTGACGTCGGCCTTCACAGCGACTCCTGCGACCTCGCCCGTCGAGGCATCCACCCCGGACGGGAGGTCGACCGCGACGACGGGAACGGAGCCGGCGTTGACGCGCTTGATCAGCGCGGCGGCGTCATCGCGGGGCTCGCCGCGGAACCCGGTGCCGAAGAGCGCGTCGATGACGACGTCGGCGCCGGCATCGAGCTCCTCGGCCGTCTCGCGGCCGGCCTCGCCGAGGATGCGCAGCGCGATTCGACCGTCCCCGCCGTTCGCGCCCTTGCCGCAAACCGCGGCAATGCGCCGCGCGTCGGGGAAGCGGCGCAGCACGGTGTCCGCGACCGCTCGCCCCGCGGACTCCATCATCGCCTCGACATCGTGCCCCTCCTCGGCGGCGCGCATCTCCTCGGCCGTGTAGAGCGGCTCGAACATCAGGGCATTGCGTCAGCGCCCGTCGACGACGGCGACTGCGGTGGCGAGCTCGCGCGAGTGCGTCATCGACAGGTCAATGTGCGCGGCGCCCACCCGTTCGGCCCACGCCGCCGACCGTCCGCTCAATCGCACCGACGGCTTCGGGCGCCCGGCGATCTCGATTTCACGCCATGCGAACGCGCGCGCGACACCGAAGCCGAGCGCCTTGCCGACCGCCTCCTTGCCGGCGAACCGGCCCGCATAGCTCTGTGCCGGGTTCGAGCGCGAGTCGCAATAGGCCCGCTCCGTTTCGGTGAAGCAGCGCTCGCGAAAGCGCGGATACCGCTCGAGCGCTCGGCGGATCCGGTCGATCTCGATCAGGTCGACCCCGACGGTTGTCACAGGTGATCCTCCAGCCATTCGGGGAGCTGCGCGATCGAGGAGATGATCCCGTCGGGGCGGATCCGGCCGGCCTCTACGGCGTCGGGCCGGAACTTGCCGGTGCGGACGAGGATCGTGCGCATCCCGTGGGCCTGCGCGCCGACGATGTCGGAGTCGATGTCGTCACCGACCATCCACGTCATGCCGGCATCTGCGTCGAGAGCGCTCAGCGCCGCCTCGAAGTACGCGGTCGAAGGCTTGCCGAGCACGGTGGCCTCCACGTTGGCCGCGTACTCGAGCCCGGCGACGAACGCACCGGCGTCGAGTAGAGGTCCGTGCTTCGTCTGCCACCAGCGGTTCTTGTGCAGGCAGTAGAGCTCGGCCCCTGCCTCGAGCTCGTGGAACGCGCGCGCAAGGTTCATGTAGCTGAAGACGAGATTCGACTCCGGCGTCTCGTCGGCGCCGCCGACCAGGACGGCCTCCGCATCCTCCCCGACGAGATCGATCCCCTCGAGCTCGCCGACGATGGCGTGCATGGTCAGCGCGAGCACTCGCCGCCCGGCGAGGGCCCTGGCAGCCGCGCGGGGCGTCGTCTGCAGCTCCTCGTCCGCGACCTCGATTCCCATAGTTCGCAACCCTTTTGCCAGTGTCGCTCGGGCCTGCGTCGTGTTGTTGGTGACGAAGCGCAGCCGATGGCCGGCCTTGCGCAGTCCCCGGACAGCCTCTGCGCCTCCCGCGATCGGCTCACCCGAAACGTGGAAGACACCGTCTATGTCGAGCAGAATCGCGGCCATGGACGGCGAGTCTATTCGCGTGACCCGGTCGGTCGTTCTTCCGCTCGGCGAGATCGAGCTGCGCTTCTCGCGCTCGAGCGGCCCCGGCGGCCAGCACGCGCAGAAATCGGAGACCCGGGTGGAGGCCGTCTTCGACGTCGAGGCGTCGGCGTCCCTGACCTGGAGGCAGAAGCGCCGCGTCGTCGCGAAGTCGGGCAGCCGGGTCTTACGAGCGGTGGCACAGGACGAGCGAAGCCAGGTGCGCAACCGCGAGCTCGCCGTCGAGCGGGTCGTCGAGCAACTGCGCCTCGCCCTCAGGGTCGAACGGAAGCGCGTACCGACGAAGCCGTCGGCCGCGTCGCGGGAGCGCCGGCTCGAGGAGAAGCGGCGACGCGGGCGGACGAAGCGCCTTCGCGGCAGCCCCCGCGACGAGTAGACCTGCCGTCCGACGCGCGGCGTACGTTTCCGCCTCGATGGAGCACGACGCCCTGCGCCGCGGCTTCGCCGAGTTCGTCGGAACGTTCACCCTCGTCTTCGCCGGCGCGGGCTCGATCCTGACGGTGGCGAAGATCTTCGCGCCCGCTATCACGAGCCCTCAGACCCAGGACATCTACAGCGGCCTCACACTCGTCGGCGTCGCCCTCGCCTACGGGCTCGCAGTCGCCGTGATGGTCTCGGCGGTCGGGCACATATCGGGAGCCCACTTCAACCCGGCGGTGACGCTCGGATTCGTCGTCACCCGCCGCATCTCCCTGGACCTCGCAGCCGTGTACTGGAGCATGCAGTTCCTCGGCGCCACCGCAGCGGCCGGCCTGCTCCGCTGGCTCTACGACGACAAGCCGCGGCAGCTCGCCAAGCTCGGCGCTCCGGTGCTCGGCAGCGGCGTCACCCACTGGCAGGGGCTCGTCGTCGAGATCGTCCTGACGTTCTTCCTCGTCTGGGTCGTCTTCGCAACCGCGGCCGATCCCGGCGGCACCTTCAAGTCGATCGCCGGCCTGGCGATCGGGCTCACGATCACGCTAGGCGTCCTGATGGGGGGCCCGCTCACGGGAGCCGCGCTCAACCCTGCCCGGGCATTCGGCCCGCAACTCGTCGGCCGTGTGTGGGCGGACGGCTGGGTCTGGTACGTCGGGCCCTTCGTCGGCGGCGCGCTTGCCGCCCTCGTATACGAATGGCTCTACCTCAGACGGCGACCGGTCGTGCCGGTTGGGCCGCCGGAGACAGGCGTGATCGAGCCGCGCCCGGGCGACACCGCAGTCTCCTAGCGCCGGCTACTGCTACAACGCGGCGGTGCCGAAGCCGCTGGCGGTCGTCCCCGATCTCGAGGCCGAGCTCGACGTCCTCTACGCACTCGCACCGGCAGACTTCGTCGACGCCCGGGACGACCTCGCGCGGCGCCTGAAGCAAGCCGGCCAGTCGGACGCGGCCGGCCAGGTGAAGGGACTGCGGAAGCCGACGGTTCCGGTGTGGACCGTCAACACGCTCGCCCGCACACAGCCCCGCGAGATTCAGACCCTGCTTGCGGCAGGCGC
Organism: uncultured Actinomycetes bacterium; assembly: GCA_963711545.1. Lineage (GTDB taxonomy): Bacteria > Actinomycetota > Thermoleophilia > Gaiellales > Gaiellaceae > 3-1-20CM-4-69-9. The sequence continues at coordinate 266,753 of CAVQEP010000010.1, read as the reverse complement.
GCGGCTCCGCACTGCGCAGGAGCGCGCGCTGGCCGGAGGCACCGACGAGCTCCGTGCCGCCACGGCAGAGGAGCGGGCGGCTCTGGGCGTCCTCACGCGCCACGCCGACGCGCTCTTGTCGGCCGAAGGGCGCGGGACGGGCGCCGCGGCGCTCGAACGGGTGGCGTCGACGCTGCGCGCAGCTGCGACGGACCCGGCGGCCCGCGACCTCCTGGCGGCCGGCAGGCTCACCAAGGAGCTGACCTCGAGCGGCTTCGGCGCACTCGCCGCCATGAAGATCCCAGCCACTTCGGCACGGCGCTCGGCCGCGAAGAAGGCCGAGCCCGGGCCGACGCCCGCGCAACGCCGGGCGAAGCTCCAAAAGCTGCGGGACAAGGCCCGAAAGCTCGACGCCGAGGCCAAAGAGGCAGAGCGAGCCGCGCGCTCAGCCGAAGCAGCGGCCGCAAAGGCCCGTCGCACCGTGGAGACGGCTGTGGCTGCGGCGGAGGCTGCCCGCACCGCGGTCGAGGAAGCGGAAGGCGCTACTCGACGGTGACGGTCTTCGCCAGGTTTCGGGGCTGGTCGACGTTGAGGCCGCGGAGCCGCGCGATCCGGTAGGCGAGCAGCTGGAGCGGGAGCACGGCGAGGATCGCCTGCAAGAACGCCGGTGTCCGCGGGACGTAGATGACGTCGTCGGCGTGATGCTGGATGTCCTCGTTGCCGTCGGTCGCGATCGCGATCACCTGCGCTCCGCGCGCTCGAACCTCCTGGATGTTCGACACGACCTTCTCGTAGATCACCTTCTGGTCCGTCGCGACGCAGACGACTGGCGTCTCCGAGTCGAGCAGCGCGATCGGCCCGTGCTTCATCTCGCCGGCCGAGTAAGCCTCGGTCGGGATGTACGAGATCTCCTTCAGCTTGAGGGCTCCCTCGAGCGCGATCGGAAGCCCGATGTGACGGCCGAGGTAGAGGAAGAACGGCTTCTGGCAGTGGCGCTCGGCGATCTCCTCGATCGGATGGTCGCCGTCGAGGAACTGCTCCATCTTCGCGGGCAGGTCGTAGAGCTCCTCGAGGATGAACTCGATCTCGTCTTCCGGAAGCGAGCGGCGCACCTGCGCGAGCTTGAGCGCGATCAGGGACAGGAGCGCGACCTGCGCGGTGAACGTCTTCGTCGCCGCGACGCCGATCTCGAGCCCGGCGCGCGTGTACAGAACCGAGTCGACCTCGCGCGTGATCTGGGTCCCCATCAGGTTGGTGATCGCGAGCGTGCGAGCACCTTGCCGGCGCGCGAGCTGCATCGCGGCGATCGTGTCGGCGGTCTCGCCCGATTGCGAGATGCCGATCACGAGCGTGTCCTTGGAGAGAACCGGATTGCGATAGCGCCACTCGCTCGCGATGTCCGGCTCGACGGGGATGCGCGCCCACTCCTCGATGATGTAACGGCCGACGACACCGGCGTGATAGGCGGTGCCGCAAGCGACGATCACGATCCGCCGCAGGTTCTGGATCTCGAGCTCGGTCAGCCCGATCCCGTCCAGCACGAGCTTGCCCCGCCGCGCGCGGTCGCCGATCGTCTCGCTGACCGCCTCCGGCTGCTCGTAGATCTCCTTCAGCATGAAGGTCTCGTAGCCGCCCTTCTCGGCGCTCTCGTCGTCCCAGTCGACGGGCTCGATGTCCTTGTGCTCGACCTCGCCGTCCTCCGCGAAGAAACGCGCGCCGTCCGGCGTGATCGCCACGACTTCGCCGTCCTCGATCAGCTGCACCTGTCGCGTCTCGCGCAGGAACGCTGCGATGGAGGACGCGAGAAACATCTCGCCGTCGCCGACGCCGACGACGAGCGGGCACTGACGCCGCACGCCGACCAGGAGATCCGCATGGTCGTCGTGGATGACGACGAAAGCGAAGTGCCCCTCGAGATCGCGATACGTCGCGCATACCGCCGCCGTCAGGTCGCCGTCGTAGTGCCGCTCGACAAGGTGGACAACGACCTCTGCGTCCGTCTCGGAGGTGAATGCGTGGCCTTCGGCTTCGAGCGAGGCTTTGAGCTCGCGATAGTTCTCGACGATCCCGTTCAGGACGATCGCGATGCGCCCGTCCTCGCAGCCGGTGAGCGGATGGGCGTTGCGCTCGCTCACCGCGCCGTGCGTCGCCCAGCGCGTGTGCCCCAGCCCGTGATTCGACGTGGAGCCGTTCGAGCCGGCTGCCTCCTTCAGGAAGCCGAGGTTGCCAACCGCCCTGACGTAGTCGAGCCCATCCTCTTCATGCAGGGCGAGCCCGGAGGAGTCATAGCCGCGGTACTCGAGGCGCTCGAGGCCCTGGAGCAGCAGGCCCTTGGCGGCGCGGCCCCCCACGTACCCGATGATCCCGCACACACGACGCTCCTCTCAGTCTCAAAAAGCACAAAAAGCCCGGCTGTCCGTGCCACTCCCCCCGTCGGAAGTGGTCAGCCGAGCTCTCGTTGCACGAGAGCCGCGATCCTACCACACAGCAATTCGGCCTCCCGGGCCGTTTTTGCCTCCGCCAGGACGCGGATCACGGGCTCGGTGCCCGACGGCCTGACGAGAACGCGCCCGTCGACGCCGAGCTCGGCGTTGACCCGCGCGATCTCCTCCTCGACCGCCGGCGTCAGCCGGCGAACCGCGACGGTGATGTTCTCCTTGGCCTGGGGATAGCGCTGCATGACGGAGGCGACCTCGGCCAGCGGCCGGCCGTGGAGCGCGCCGCACAGCAGCAGCGCCGCGACGAGGCCGTCGCCGGTCACGTGCCCGTCGAGCCAGATCAAGTGGCCCGACTGCTCTCCGCCGAGGATCCCGCCCTCGCGGCGAAGCGCCTCGAGGACGTAGCGGTCGCCGACGTCGGTGGTGACGACCCGGATGCCCCGCTCGGCCATCAGCTGGTGCAGTCCCAGGTTCGCCATCGAGGTGACCGCGACCAGTTCCACCCCGCGGTCGAGCGCGAGCACGGCCACGATCTGGTCGCCGTCCACGACGTCGCCGTTCGCGTCAACCGCCAGCATCCTGTCACCGTCGCCGTCGAAGGCGACGCCGAGGTCGAGCCCGTTCGCCGTCACGAGCTGCTGCAGTGCACGCAGGTCGGTTGCACCGCAGTCGACGTTGATGTTCGTTCCGTCGGGAGCGTCGCCGATCGCCGTCACCTCCGCCCCGAGCTCGGTCAGCGCCTTCGGCGCGAGGCCCGCGTACGCGCCGTTCGCGCAGTCCACGCCGATCTTCAGGCCAGAGAGATCCGAGCCGAAGCGCTCGACGACGTGCTCGAGGTAGCTGTCGGTGGCGACACCGACCTCGTCGATCTGCCCGCCGCCGGTCGGCGCGCTGTCGAGCAGCGCCTCGATCTCACCCTCCTGCGCGTCGGTGAGCTTCTGCCCGTCCCGGTCGAAGAACTTGACGCCGTTGTATTCGGGAGGGTTGTGCGAAGCGGTAATGACACAGCCCAGGTCGAGCGTCAGCAGCGCGACCGCGGGAGTCGGCAGCACTCCCGCGACGATCGCATTGCCGCCCGCGGAGGCGATGCCGCGGGCCAGCGCGTCCTCGAGCTCGGGGCCCGAAGCGCGTGTGTCGCGTCCGATGAAGATCGTCCCCCGCCCCGACCAGATGCTGGCCGCACGCCCGAGCCGCTCGACGAGCTCGGAGGTGAGATCTCGGCCGACGACGCCCCGGACGCCGTCGGTCCCGAAAAACTGACGCGGCACGACAGCGCCGCCTGCCGCACTCATCACGCGAGCGGCCTCGGTTAGCGCTTGCTGAACTGAGGCGCCTTGCGCGCCTTGTGGAGACCGGCCTTCTTCCGCTCCACGATACGGGCGTCGCGCGTCAGGAAGCCGGCCCGCTTCAGTGGAACGCGCAGCTCCGGATCGGCCTCGACGAGCGCTCGCGCAATCCCGTGACGGACGGCACCAGCCTGGCCGCTCGGGCCACCGCCGTGGACGCGAACCCGGATGTCGTACGTCCCCTCCGCGCCCGCGACCTGCAACGGCGCCAGCGCCGACGTGCGGTGGACGGCGCGCGGGAAGTACTCCTCGATCGTGCGGCCGTTGAACCAGGTCGTTCCGTCGCCGGGCCTGAGGATCACCCGAGCGACCGATGTCTTCCGCTTGCCTGTCCCCCTGTACTGCGCGATCTCGCTCATGCGTCCTCCCACTTCAGCGGCCTCGGCGCCTGCGGGCCGTGCGGATGCTCGGGCCCTGCATAGATCTTCAGCTTGGTGATCTGCTGCCGCGCGAGGCGATTCTTGGGGAGCATCCCCCGAACCGCGAGGCGCAACACCTCTTCGGGTCGGCGGTCCAGCTGCTCCCGCAGAGTCCGGCTCTTGAGGCCTCCCGGATAGCCGGAGTGCCGGTAATAGCGCTTCTGCTCGAGCTTGTTGCCCGTCACCCTGATCTTCTCCGCGTTCACGACGACGACGAAGTCGCCGGTGTCGACGTGAGGCGTGAAGGCGGGCTTTCCCTTGCCGCGCAGCGTGTCCGCGATGCGCGTCGCCAGTCGGCCGAGCGTCTGTCCCTCGGCATCGACGACGTACCACTCGCGGGCGATCTCGCCCGGCTTTGCGCTGTAGGTCTTCATCTTTTTCTGCGACTCCCGTGCCAGACGTCGGTCTGGCCCGGGCGTATAAAAGGCGGGACTGGAAGCCCGCCGGCGCGAAACTCTAGCAGCCCGGCCCGGAATCCGGCCGCCCCGCCATGGGCCGGATGCCGGACATACGGAGCCCCGGTGACCGCCTGAGCAAGCCGTCCGACGGCCAGAATGCGCCGCCCGACGGCCACCTCCCGAAGAAACGGTGTCCCCGCCAGGACTTCGGCCCGGCTCGGGCGGCGGTTCGAAGTCTCGGTCCCCGGATGGGTCGGGACGACGTTCCAGCAGAGGGCCTCGATCCCGAGCTCGGCGAGGACGCGCCGCACGATCGTCGCCGTCGCCTCGGCCGGGCCGCCGCCGGTCAGCTGCCGCTCCGAGGTGAACGGGATCCCCGATACGCGCGCTCCCCGGTACCCGGCTGCCTCACCGACGAGCAGGAGTCGCGTGCCGGAATGACGCCGCAGATACGCGACCAGGCGATCGCGCCGCAGCGCCGCATCCGGGCCTTCGCGGTAGAAGTTGAACGTCGTCCCAATGCGGGCCGCGGCGAGGTCCGCCACGAACCTTTCCGGCTGCACGGCGTCACTATGCTCGATGCCCGTGAGAGCACGTCTGGCCGCGCTCGCCGTCACGTGCCTGGGCGCCTGTCTCGTCAGCGGCGCGCACGCGGCGCCGCCGCAGGGATTCCAGCCCGACGCGTCGTTCGCGGCCAGCTACGCAAGTCGCGGCGTGAGCGGCATCGCGGCGACGCCGCAGGCCATCAGCTGCTACGCACCGTCCGTCTTCTACGTCGGAGCTCTCACCCCCTCGCAGGGATACCCGGACGGCGGCTCGACGCTCTGTGCCGGCGCCGCCACAACCGGGGAGAACGTCGGCCCCTACACCGGGCAGCAGGTCTCCAACCCGCCCCTCCGGGCCAAGGACTTCTCCGAGTCCGACCTGCACGTCGATCCGACGAATCCGCGGCACCTGATCGGCGTCGTCAAGTGGATCACCAACAGCGAGGGCTACAACCACCTCACCGGATTCTTCGAGTCCTTCGACGGCGGCGCCACCTGGCCGCAACTCGGGCACATCCCGGGCTACGAGGGCTGGACGGACAACTCGGATCCGGTCGGGGCCTTCGACCCCTGGGGCAACTTCTACGCGGTCGTCCTGCCGTACATGTTCTCGTACGCCCCGAGTGGGCAGCACGCGCAGCCCGCTCCGGACGTGAACCCGACGCTACCGCGCTCCGGCCTCGGCATCGCCGTAAGGCCTCACGGCGCGAATGCGGCGACCTCGTGGATTTTTCTTCGGCGCGGCGCCGCCGACCTGGTGGCGAGAACTCCGTTTCGCGGCGCCTCGGTGTTCGACAAGCAATGGATCACGATCGACACGAACCGGCGCAGCAAGCACTTCGGACGCGTGTACGTGTCCTGGGCGGTCGGTGCCGAGGACAGTGACCTGCGGATCTTCCTCTCGTACGCCGACGCGCGGAAGAACGGAACTCACACGAACTGGTCGGTCCCGAGGCTCGCGCTGCCGCAGGTGGCCGGAGTGGGCGACAACGGCTCGCTGCCACGGGTCGCCCCGGACGGCCGCGTGTGGCTCGCCACTTCTAGCTTCAGCCGCGCAGGTGCTCCGTACACGATGTCGCTCACGTCGTCGCGCGACGGCGGCCGAACCTGGACGCGTCGCCGCGTGATCGTCAGGCACACGGTGCCGGGCTACCGCAACACGACCTTTCGAGCCGCGTTTGGCGAGGCGTTCGTCGTCGGGCCGCGCAAGGTGCGCGGTACGTATCCGCTGTACGCCGCCTACGAGCAGGGGACCGCGTCCGGGGTGGGCCTCTTCATCCGAGCGTCGTTCGACAATGGCAGGCACTGGACCCGTGCGCTTCAGGTGAACGACGGCCAGGGGGACGGTGACGCGCTGCAGCCGAACCTCGGCGTTGCGCCGAACGGCACCGTCGCGGTCGCGTTCTACGACCGGCGGCTTCCGTGTCCGGCCGACGGGACATCCGATGCGACGATCGCCGGCCTCCTCTTCGACCCCGCCGCGCCGTCCGGGCGTGCGAATTACTGCATCAACACGGCGATCCAGTTCTATCGCGCCGGCCTGCGGCCGGTGGGCCACAACGTCCGCCTGTCCGAGCACACGTGGGACCCACAGCTGTCCGCGCCACATCCCGAGTGCATCTGCACGCGCGGAACGTTCATCGGGGACTACTTCGGAGTCGACTCGCGTGGCGGCTACACATACACCGCTTCCGTCGAGACGTACAACACTGCCGGGGAGAATCCCGGTTTCCACCAGCAGCAGCTGGTGTCGAAGATCCGGACTCCCTAGTACCGCTCCCAGCGGACGAGCTCTTCGAGGGGCCGCCGTGGACGAGTGCCGCGGCTGGAGAGTCGATCGGATGCGGTGTCCGCGGCCGGATAGCCGAGCGTGATCACCTCGATCACCGCGACCTCGTCCGGTACGCCGAGCAACGCCCGGATCGAGTCCATCCGCTCGGCCGGGATCCCGAAGACACCGGCCGCGAGCCCTTCGTCGACTGCGGCGAGGAGGACGAGCATCGCAGCCGCTCCGGCGTCCACGTGCCAGTAAGGGACCGGCCAAGCGATCTCCTCCCCGTCGTCGAGCTTGTCGGGCTGCCTGTAGCGCTCGTGGTAGTCCGCCTCCCGGGTGCAGACGACGACGTGGGCGGCGGCGCCGCTGATCCAGGGCTCGAACCCTTGCTCCACGTAGAACTCCTCGCCAACGGCGTCCGCGACCGCACGAAGCCGTTCCGGCTCGGTCAGCACGATCAGCCTCTGGCCCTGGCTGAACCCCGCGCTCGGCGCGCGTTTGACCGTCCCCGCGATCCGCTCGAGCGTCTCACGGGGGACGGGTCGCGGCTCGTAGGCTCGGACCATCCTGCGATTCCCGAGTACGTCTCTGAATTCCACGCGGCGAGAATATGCCTCGTGATCAGGCGTCGCGTCGTCGTGCACGGACGGGTACAGGGCGTGTTCTTCCGCGACTCGGTGCGACGGCTCGCACAGCAGCACGCTGTCGCGGGCTGGGTCTCGAACCGCTGGGACGGAACCGTGGAGGCCGTATTCGAAGGCGAGCGCGCGGCTGTCGAGAGACTCGTCGCGTTCTGCGAAAGAGGCCCACGCGGCGCTCAGGTAGAGCGCGTGGAGGTGTCCGACGAAGCGGCCGAAGGAGACGCAGGCTTCAGCGTCCGCTAGGCCTACAAATTGCGCCGCTTCGCGGCTAATTCACCTAATCGTCACGGCCGGGGGAACCTCCCGGTTCCCCCGGACCCTCCACCCGTCCGCGCGTCGCGCGGACGAATTTCGCCGCATTCGCGGCTCATTCCCACTCAATGGTGGCGGGCGGCTTCGAGCTCAGGTCGAGCGCGACGCGGTTCACGCCGGGGATCTCGTTGATGATCCGACTCGAGATCGTCTCGAGGAGGTCGTAGGGAAGGCGCGCCCAGTCGGCCGTCATCGCGTCCTCCGACGTCACGGCGCGGATGACGATCGGATACGCGTAGGTGCGCTCGTCGCCCTGCACTCCGACCGACCGGATCGCGGGCAGGACGGCAAACGACTGCCAGAGCTCGCGGTAGAGGCCCGCTCGCCGGACCTCCTCCTGCAGGATCGCGTCCGCCGAGCGCAGGATCGCGAGCCGCTCGACAGTGACCTCGCCGATGATCCGGATCGCGAGGCCGGGGCCGGGGAACGGCTGCCGCCACACCATCCGCTCGGGCATCCCGAGCTCCTCTCCGACGCGGCGCACCTCGTCCTTGAACAGCATGCGCAGCGGCTCGACCAGCCGCATCTGCATGTCTGCAGGCAGGCCACCAACGTTGTGGTGCGACTTGATCGTCGCCGCGACGCCGTCCTCTCCGCCGCCAGACTCGATCACGTCGGAGTAGAGCGTCCCCTGGACGAGGAAGCGCACGTCCCCGTCCCCCAGTTTGCGCGCCTCTTCCTCGAAGACGCGGATGAACTCCTCGCCGACGATCTTGCGCTTCTCCTCGGGGTCGTCGATGCCCTCGAGCCGCGAGAGGAAGCGCTCCTCGGCCTGCACGTGCACCAGCGGCACGTGGAAGTGCCCGCCGAAAGTCTCGACGACCTGCTCGGCCTCGTTCTCGCGCAGCAGCCCGTGGTCGACGAAGACGCAGGTGAGCTGGTCCCCGACCGCCTTGTGCACGAGCAGCGCGGCGACGGCCGAGTCGACGCCCCCGGAGAGCGCGCACAGCACGCGCTCGCGCCCGACCTCAGCCCGGATCCGCTCGACCTGCTCCTCGATCACGGCCGCCGGCGTCCACGCAGGCGGCGCACCAGCGACGTTGTAGAGGAAGTTCTTCAGAAGCTCGGTCCCGTGCGGCGTGTGCACGACCTCGGGGTGGAACTGGACGCCGTACAGCCCTCGCTCACGCTCCTCGAAGGCGGCGATGGGCGTCGACGAGGAGCCAGCGACTACGCGCGCCCCGGCGGGCGGCGCCTTGACCGAGTCGCGGTGCGACATCCACACGGTCTGCTCGTTGGGCAGCCCGGCGAAGAGCTCCGACTCGGACGCCGTCAGCTCCGTCTTCCCGAACTCGGACACGCCCGTGCGGTCGACGGCGCCGCCGAGGTCGAGCGCCATCAACTGCATCCCGTAACAGATCCCGAGCGTCGGGATGCCAAGGTCGAAGAGCGCCGGATCGACGTGCGGTGCTCCCTCCGCGTACACGGACGCCGGGCCGCCGCTGAGGATCAGCGCGTGCGGGTTGCGCGCGCGGACCTGCTCGGGAGTCACGCCGTGGCCGACGAGCTCCGAGTAGACGCGGCACTCGCGCACGCGTCGCGCGATCAGCTGGGCGTACTGCCCACCCAGGTCGACCACCAGCACGGGCCGCTCTTCGGGCGACCGCTCGGGAAGCGGGAGGACCTCAGCGCCGATAGTTCGGCGCCTCCTTCGTGATCGTCACGTCGTGCGGATGACTCTCTCGGAGGCCCGCCGCGGTAATACGGACGAACTGCGCCGACTTCATCTCCTCGATCGTCGCCGCGCCGCAGTAGCCCATCGCCTGGCGCAGCCCGCCGACGAGCTGATGGATGATCGGCAGGAGCGGTCCCTTGTAGGGCACGCGGCCCTCGATTCCCTCCGGGACGAGCTTGTCGACGTCCTCCACGTCACCCTGGAAGTAGCGGTCGCGCGACGAGCCGCGTGCGCGCATCGCGCCGAGCGAGCCCATGCCGCGGTACTCCTTGAAGCGCTCGCCCTGATGCAGCACGACCTCGCCGGGGCTCTCGTCCGTTCCCGCGAGCAGCGAGCCGGCCATGATCGAGTCGGCTCCCGACGCGATCGCCTTGGCGATGTCGCCGGACGTGGTGATGCCGCCGTCCGCGATGAGGGGCACGCCGTGTCTCGCAGCCTCGGCGGCGCAGTCGAAGATGGCCGTCACCTGTGGGACGCCCACGCCGGCGACGACTCGCGTTGTACAAATAGAGCCAGGTCCAACTCCGGCCTTCACCGCGTCCGCGCCCGCCTCGATCAGCGCCTCGGTCGCTGCCGCGGTCGCGACGTTGCCGGCGACGATCTCGACGTCCCACTCGGACTTGACGCGGCTCACCATCTCCGGCACGGCTGACGAATGCCCGTGCGCGGTGTCGACGACCAGCAGGTCGACGCCGGCGTCGACGAGGGCGCCGGCGCGCTCCCAGGCGTCCGGCCCCACCCCGACGGCGGCACCGACGCGGAGCCGGCCCCGCGTGTCCTTCGTCGCGTGCGGGAACTCGATCCGCTTCTGGATGTCCTTGACCGTGATCAGCCCGCGGAGGCGGCCCTCGTCGTCGACGACGGGAAGCTTCTCGATCTTGTGCCGGTGGAGGATCGACTCCGCCTCCGCGAGCGTCGTCCCGACGGGCGCGGTAACGAGGTCGCGCGAGGTCATGAGCTCGGACACCGGCTGCGCCGAGTCAGGAGCGAAGCGGAGGTCGCGGTTCGTGAGGATGCCGACGAGAGTCCCGGCCTCATTCGTGATCGGCACTCCCGAAATGTGGTACGTCGACATCAGCTCGAGCGCCTCGGCGACGAGCGCGCCGGCGGGCAGTGTGACGGGCTCGACGATCATCCCCGACTCCGAGCGCTTCACCTTGTCGATCTCGGCGACCTGCGCCTCGATCGGGAGATTCCGATGGACGACGCCGATGCCGCCGGCGCGCGCGAGCGCAATTGCCAGCCGGGCCTCGGTGACGGTGTCCATTGCCGCCGACACGATCGGGATCGCGATGCTGAGGCCGCGGGTCACACGGGTCGCGGTCGACACGTCGTTCGGGAGCACCCGCGACTCGGCCGGGACGAGGAGGACGTCGTCGAACGTCAGGCCCTCCCTGCCGAACTTGCGGTCCAGCTCTAGGAGCCGCTCAACCTGGCCAGGCTCGAGCTCCACTCCCATCGCGCCACGCTAGCACCCCGCTCCGACGTCAGCGCTCGACGGGCTCGAGCTCGCGCACGTCGACCCCGCCCAGCAGCCGCGCCGCCTCACGCGGCTCGAACCGGCCGGCCCCGACCTCGAGCGTCGACGCCGCTCCGGCGGCGACAGCCCGGCGCAGAGAGTCCTCGAGGCCGGTGTCTGCAACGCGTGCGGCGAGGAACGCGGCGAGCAGGACGTCACCGGACCCAACCACGGAGACGGGCTCGATCCTCGGCGCGACGGCGCGGTATCGCTGCCGCTTCCGGTCCGTGCGGAAGAGGCCGAAGGTGCGGCTCTCCGAGGTGAGGAGCACGTTCCTCGCGCCCATGTCCGCGATGCGGTCGATGGCCATCAAATAGTCCTCGTCGTCGCTGAACTCCTGGCCGACGAGCGCCTCCGCCTCGCGCTGGTTCGGGCTGACGAGGAACGGTTCCGCCTCGACGCCGAGCCGGAGGGGCTGGCCCTCCGAATCGAGCACCGCGGGCACGCCCCGCCTCTGGAGATCTCGAATCGCCTCCGCGTAGAAGGAGTCGGCGACAAGCCGCGGGAGCGTCCCGGCGAACACGACCATGTCGGCGCCTCTGGCGAGGTAGCTGATCTTGTCGAGCAGGATTACGAGTTCCTCCTCAGTGACAGCGGGGCCCCACTCGTTGATCTCGGTGAACGTCCCCGCAGTCGGGTCGACCACCGCGGACGAGGTCCGAGACTCGTCCGCGATCCGGACGAAGTCGTTGAGGATCGCCTCCGAGGTCAGCTCCTCGACGATGCGCATCCCGGTCCGGCCGCCGGCGAGCCCGGTCGCGACGACCGGCACGTCGAGCCGCTTCAGCGCGCGCGCGACGTTGATCCCCTTTCCTCCGGCGAGCGTCAGCCCCTGGCTCGCGCGGTGCCGGTGCCCGAGCTGGAAGTTCGGCACCGTCAGCGTCCGGTCGATCGCAGCGTTGAGCGTGACGGTGACGATCATGGGCGGGTCACGTGAACCAGGATCCGATGTGGTGGAAGGTCCGGCCGGCGTAGAAGCGGAGACGCCCGGCGAGCCCAGGCCGCGTCACGGAGCGCCCGGCCACGAGCACTCGCCGCGCGACGAGCCGCTTGCCCGAGTAGACCCGGATCTCGCCGACCCGCTCGCCGCGCTTCACGGGCAGGTCGAGGACGCTCGGGGCGATCACGCGCTCGACCAGCGGCCTGTCGGTGCGGACGCGCCGCACGAGCGACCCCGTCGCGAGTATCGGGACAGCCGTTTTTCCGTATCCGACGGCCGCGCGGAGGTAGACGTGGCTCGCGCGGACGAGCCAGGCCGGCCGGTAGACGCCGAGGCCCCAGCGCATCAGGGATGCCAGATCGGCGTTTCGCTGCGAGCGCGTCCGGCTGCCGAGGACGGTGGTGTACAGCGTCACACCGTACCGGCGCACTGCCGCGACCTCGCACCAGCCCGCTTCGCCGGTGTGTCCGGTCTTGACGCCGTAGACCCCCTTGAAGACGCCCAGGAGGTCGTTCCAGGTGTGCAGCCGCCGCCCGCCGGCGATCGCGTCCGTCCTCAGGCGAACCGCCGCACGGACCCGCGGGTAGCGCATCGCGATCTGCGCCAGCTTCGTCACGTCGAAAGCGGTCGAGTAGTGACCGGCCGTGTCGAGCCCGTCGGGCGTGACGAAGTGCGTTCGCTCGAGGCCGAGCACCTTCGCCTTGGCGTTCATCATCGCGATGAAGGCCGCTCGGTCGCCCTTGCCGACGTAGTACGCGAGCGCCTCCGCCGCGTCGTTCGCGCTTTGGATGAGCGCAGCCTTGACGAGGTCGCCGACCGTGATCCTCTCGCCGGGCCTGAGGTTGATCGTGGACTCGCCCACCTCGGCCGCGACCGGCCCGACGCGGACGACGTCGTTCCACTTCGCATGGTCGAGCGTGACGAGCACGGTCATCAGCTTCGTGATGCTCGCGATCGGGACGCGAGTCCACGCACCGTGTTGCGCGAGGATCTCGCCGGTCGCCGGGTTCTCGACGAGGAAGGCGCGGGCCTCGACGGGCGGAGCGCCACCCTGGGCCGCGGCCGCAAAGACGAGTGCTGCGATCCCGGCGGCAACCCATATCCTCGAGAGCACGGGCCTGAAGGCTAGCCGAGCCGAGTGGGTGCTACCGGACGCGGAGCTTCTGGCCCACCCGGAGGGCGGTGGGATCGACGCCCGGATTGAGCGTGGCGAGAGCGTCGGTGGTGGTGCCGTACTTCTGCGCGATCAAGCCGAGCGTGTCCCCGCTCTGGATCACGTAGTACTCGGCTCCCGGTGTCGTCGACGTCGTCGCGGACGTCGTCGTCGTGGACGTGGCGCTCGTGGTCGAGACGTTGGTGAGGACGAGCCTGGTCGTCGTCCTCGGGGCGGCAGTCGTGGTGCGCGTCGGCAGCGCGCTGGAGGTCTGGGTCTTCGTCGGCCCGCCGCTGTCCAGACCGGACTTGACGAGCAGCACCGCGATGGTGACGGCGGCGAGAAACGCGGCGGGGGCTCCATACCTCGCCAGCTCCCGGCGCGTGCGCGGCTCCATGTCCCCCGCTACCAGCCCGAGACGGACCAGACCTCGCGCGCGTACTTCGAGGCCTCGGCGGCGGCCGCGCTCCGCCAGTCCATCCCGGAGACGCGGAATGCGTAGATCACGTTGCGGGAGACGCTCACCAGCGCGCTCGAGGGACCGCTCGTGAACGCCCGGGCGACGTCGGCCGGAGTCGCGCCCTGCGCGCCGACGCCGGGAAGGAGCAGGATCGACCGCGGCAGCAGACGCCGAGCTTCGCCGACCGCTCGTGGATGCGTAGCGCCGATCACGGCACCGACCGACGAGAGCCCGCGCTCGCCCACCAGGTCGGCACCCCACTCGGCGACGAGCTCGGCGACCTGCTGCCAGACGGTCCGCCCGTCCGAGAGAACGAGGTCCTGCACCTCGGCACCGCCCGCGTTCGACGTCTTCACCACGCAGAAGATCCCCGCACCCTCACGCCGGCATGCGGCCAGAAACGGCTCCACGGAGTCCCGGCCGAGATAGGGATTCACCGTGACCGCGTCCGCGAGCGGAACGCCTCCGTCCGCCGGCTCGATGAACGCGGACGCGTACGCCCGCGCGGTCGACCCGATGTCACCGCGCTTCGCGTCGGCGATCACCTGGAGGCCGGCCGAGCGTGAGTAGCCGCAGACGTCCTCGAACGCGCGCAGGCCGTCGGCACCCAACGCCTCGAAGAACGCGATCTGCGGCTTGACCGCGACCACGTACGGAGCGACGGCGTCGACGAGCCCTCGGCAGAACCGGCCGCAGGCATCGGCCGCTTCCTTGCGGCCAAGGTGCGCGTCGCCCTTGAGCTCGACCGGCAGAAGGTCGGGCCGGGGATCGAGGCCGACGACGAGCTGCGAGCGCTTGCGCTCGATCGCCTCGGCGAGGCGGTCGGCGAAATGCGTAGTCGCGACGGCAGCCACGCGGTTGAGAGTACTTGCCTCGAGAGACGGCGAGGGCCCCGGTTGCCCGGGGCCCTCACGAAGACTTCTCTCCACGGAGAGGCTCGGTCTAGCCTTGACCCTTCACGGCCGCCTTGAGCTGGCTGCCCGCCGAGAACTTCGGCACGGTCGCTGCCGGGATCGTCACCTTCTGCGACGGATTGCGAGGGTTGACCCCCTGGCGCTCCGCGCGACGCTGCGTCGTGAACTTCCCGAACCCCGTGAACGCCACCTCTCCGCCGCCTTTCAGCGTGTCCGTGATCGAGTCGAGGAATGCGTCAACGGCCTTCGCCGCGTCCCGACTGGAGAGGCCGGCCTTGGCGGCGACCTCGTTTACGAACTCTTGCTTCGTCAAGTTCCTCTCCTCCTGTCGACAGTCAGACCCACGGGCAAAAACCCTAACAGCCCCGTCGGACTGGCTCAACCATGCGGTTTTGCGGGTGTTTTTGGCGTAACCACGAGGTCGGAAGCGCGAAAGATCGGCCTCAGGCGCACCGCGCGGCGGGCCAGGGCGTCTGTCCCACCCTCCTCGCGGTCGACCACACAAACGGCCGTCTGGACGACCAGCCCGGCCTCTCGGAGGGCCTCGACCGCGTCGATCAGCGCCCCGCCGGAGGTGACGACGTCCTCGACGAGGCAGACGCGTTCCCCCTCCTCGTAGACGCCTTCGAGACGGTTTCCCGTGCCGTAGTCCTTGACCGCCTTGCGGACGATCACGAACGGCAGCCCCGACGCGAGCGAGGCAGCCGCGGCAAGCGCGACGGCTCCGAGCTCGGGCCCGGCGAGCCTCGCAGCGTTCGGCTCGTACTCGGCCGCGGTCGCAGCTATCCGCTCCCCGAGCGGGCCTAGGAGCTCCGGCCGAGTCTCGAAGCGGTACTTGTCGAGGTAGTAGCTGGAGCGCCGCCCCGAGCGAAGAACGAATTCGCCCTCCAGGTAGGCGTGCTCGCGCAGCGCCCCCTTCAGCTCGTCGTCGGTCAAGCCGTGCCCCTGCCAGTGATCCTGTCGAGTTTCTGGGGCGCCAGCACCAAGCGAGAGGCCGCGCTCGTCAGCAGCCAAGGCTGGACTGCCTTGGCAAGGACGAGGGTGGACTCTCGCGCCGTGTGATCGCGCGCCAGAAGCCGGCGAGGATTGCTGGCAGGGGCACTTACCGGGCGGTGCGGATCACCTCGCGGGCCAGGGGGAGCAGCCGCTCCGCTCCGGGCGACCCGTTCGGCAGGGACAGCATGGAGCCGTCCTCGAAATAGAGATCCGCGCGCTCCCGCCGGCCTCCCTGACGCCGGACGAAGGCCGCGCCCGCGAGCATGCCCCCCGCCAGGCCCAGGATCGCCGCTGCGCTACGACGCATCGGGCTTCTTTCTGGCCGAGGGCTTAGGCGGGGCCGCCGTCTTCTTCTTCGCCGCGGCGGCCGTCTTGGTCTTCTTGGCGGCAGTGGAGGTCTTCCTCGGAGCCGCGGGCTTCCGCTTGGGCGGCGCGCTCTCGATACTCCGAAGCGTCGACTTGAGGTCGTAGAAGACGAGGCCGACGGTGGGATTGTCCCCCGTCGTGGCGGCGATCGACGTCGTGCCCTCGCGGGCGACGAAGACGCTGCCGTCGCCGGTCGCGACCTCGAGCTGCGCCAACGCGCTCTCGCCGCTCCTCACTTCCTGCGCAGCCGATAGGAGCCGTCCCGCCGCTGCCGCCAGCGCGTCGGCACGGGTGGAATCCTCGAGGGTCGAGCCAACGACCTTGCCGGCGTCGTCGAAGACGACCGCAGCCTGGACCTGGGACGAGATCTCGGTCAGGTCGGCGAGTGCCTGCTCGACGTTCATCGTCAGGAAGCATAGGGATACTCGTGCGATGCGAGTCCGGCGACGCGATCTTCTCCGGAAGTTTTTCGCCGACCGTGGGACGCATCTCGCGGCGATGATCGCCTACTTTGCGCTGCTCTCATTCGTTCCGCTGACGTTCCTATCTCTGTCACTGCTGGGGCTGACCGGGCGGGCCGACGAGTCCTCGTTCCTCGTCAAGGAGATCAAGAAGACGCTGCCGGGTACGCCCATCAACCGCATCGTCGACCTGGTCCACGCCGTGCAGAACAACGCGACCGCGCTCGGGCTCGTCGGAGGAACCGCGCTCCTCTGGACGGCGCTCTCGCTCTTCAGCGTGCTCGAGTCGGCGTTCAACATCGTCTACGACCGTCCGAACCGCTCGTTCCTGCACGGCAAGGGGCTCGCGACGATCCTCATGATCGGCTCGCTCGTGACGTTGTTCGTCGCGCTCCTCGCGGGCTCGCTCGGCGTCTCCGCTCTGCAGGAGTACGCGCCGGGCATCGTCGCCAACGCGGCGACCGCCTACACGGTCTCGATCGCCGTGTCCATGGTGGGGGTCTTCGCGTTCCTCGTCTCTTGCTACTACGTGTTGACGAACGAGGACCTCATCATCCGGGAGGTCCTGCCGGGCTCGATTCTGGCAACCGTGCTGCTGGAGGGAACCTTCCAACTCGTGCCGCTCTACCAGCGCTATGCGGAGATCAACCCGACCCTCCGTGCGTTCGGCGCGCCGGCCATCCTGCTCGTGTGGCTTTACGTGATGGCGAACGCGATCGTGTTCGGCGCCGAGCTGAACTGGTGGCTCGCCCGCCGCGGCGAGCAGCGCCGCACGGAGGAGTTAGCCGGACTGGCCTAGGCGGCCGAGCAGCGCGCGGGCCGCACCGGCCCGATGCGATTGCCCGGCCTTCCATTCATTGCCCAGCTCGGCGACGGTTCTCGTCTCTCCCGCGGGGACGAACACCGGATCGAAGCCGAACCCCTCGGTCCCGCTCGGGCGGCCCGCGATCCGCCCCTCGAGCGTGCCGGTACCACGCTCCTCGCTTCTTTCGGGCGACAGCGCGACGAGCTCGCAGACATAGCGGGCTCGGCGTCCCTCACCCACGACGCCGACGAGCTCCCGCAGGAGCCAGTCGACCGGGTCGTCCCCGCCCGAGCGGGCCGACCGAATCCCGGGCCCGCCCCCGAGGCCGTCGACCTCGAGGCCCGAGTCCTCGCCGAGCACCCACTCCTCCGCCCCGGCGAGCGACCGCCCGAAGAGCGCCTTCGCAAGGGCATTGTCGTAGTACGTCGCGCCGGTCTCGGGCGGGTAGTCCTCCGCGTCGAGAAGCGCGATCGTCCAGCCGGGCATGAGCCGCTCGAGCTCGCGTGCCTTGTTCGCGTTCCGCGAGGCAAGCCTCGCCTTCAGTCGCTCCACCGAACCTCGGCCACGTGCTCGATGTCCGCGACCGTGGCGACGAGTGCCGCAGCGACCGTGTCGCGTGGCAGCTCGACGTCGAGCTCGACGCGGCGCCGGTCGCCCTCCGTGCTGACGTCGATCGACTCGATCCGGGCTCCTGTCCGCTCGACCGCGTCGATGACCGCACCCGGGGTCTGACCCGCCGCAAGCTCGACGAGCAGGCGTCCGTCCTCGACGCGGAACCGCCGGATGATGAGGTACGCGAAGATCCGCAGCGGATAGAGCGCGATGAGCACCAGTGCCGTCGTGATGGCCGCGACGCTGTAGTACCCGGCCCCTGCGGCCATGCCGACCGCGGCCACGACCCAGAGCGTCGCGGCGGTGGTGAGACCTCGGACGGAGAAGCCGTGGCGGATGATCGCACCCGCTCCGAGAAAGCCGATTCCCGTCACGATCTGAGCGGCGATCCGCGTCGGATCCACGCGGACGACATTCGCGCCCGAGTTCAGGAACGCGTGGAAGCCGTAGGCGCCGACGATGGTGAAGAGCGCCGAGCCGAGCGAGACGAGCAGGTGCGTTCGGAGACCGGCCTCGCGGTCGCGCAGCTCGCGCTCCGCGCCGATCATCCCGCCGAGCACTGCGGCGAGCGACAACCGCAGGAGCGATTCGTCCCAGTTCAGGCTCGGAAGGGTGCTAGCCGCGATCTGCAGCAACGGCCTCGTCCTGAGCAGACGCAAGCTGCTCGATCCCGGCGCCGGCGAGCTCGAGCAGCTCGTCGAGCTCCGCGCGGCTGAACGGCGTCTTCTCCGCCGTCGCCTGGACTTCGACGAGCGCGCCGTCGCCCGTCATCACGACGTTCATGTCGACTTCCGCCTGCGAATCCTCCGAGTAGTCGAGGTCGAGCAGGCGCGCTCCCCCGACGATGCCCACCGAGACCGCGGCGACCGAGCCGCCGAGCGCCTTCGTGAGGCCGAAGCGGTCGAGCGCCCGTCGCGCGGCGACGTATGCGCCGGTGATCGCCGCGCACCGCGTGCCGCCGTCCGCCTGGAGGACGTCGCAATCGACCCAGAGCGTCCGCTCGCCGAGCGCCTCGAAGTCCGTGACCGAGCGGATCGACCGGCCGATGAGCCGCTGGATCTCGATCGTCCGGCCTCCCTGCCTGCCACGCGCTGCCTCGCGGTCCGTGCGCTCGCCGGTGGACGCGGGCAGAAGAGAGTACTCCGCCGTCAGCCAGCCTCGCCCCTTACCGTAGAGCCACCGCGGGACCCCGTCCTGGATCGAAGCCGTGCACAGCACCTTCGTCTTGCCCTGCGCGTAGAGGACCGAGCCGTGAGGCTGCTCGAGATAGTCGGGCACGAGCTCGAGGGGTCGCAGCTGCGCGGGGCCGCGGCCGTCGGGCCTCGCCGTGCCGCTCACGCCGCGGCCGCATCGAGCGTCGCGAGCTTCACGTGCTCGACCTCCGTGATCGGGAGCTGCAGGAAGCGGGCGCCTAGCGCGCGGAACGCTGCTGGGTCCCCCGTGGTCAGAAATCGGTACGAGCCCTCACGACGCGAGTCGTTCTCGTAGCCCTTGCGCGCGAGTGTCTCGGCCACCTCGCGCGCCGTCTCGTCGGCAGAGAAAACCAGCGTCACGTCGCGCCCGAACGCGCGCTGGAAGACGGGCCGGATCAGCGGATAGTGCGTGCAGCCGAGGATGACCGTGTCGACGCCGGCTTCCTTGAGCGGTGCTGCGTACTCGCGCACCGCCTCGGTCGTCTCGACCCCGAACGAGTCGTCGCCCTCGATCAGGGGAACGAGGCGAGGACACGCGACGGAGAAGAGCTCGACGCTCGCATCGAGCGCGTGCACGAGCTCGGCATACCGCCCGGCCTCGACCGTGCCTTCCGTCGCGAGAAGGCCGATTCGCCGGTTTCTCGTCGCCTGGACGGCGGCGTGCGCCTCCGGGGTGATCACGCCGACGACGGGGACGCCGAGGTCCTCCTGCAGCTGCGGCAGCGCGGCCGACGTCGCCGTGTTGCAGGCGTTGACGACGAGCTTCACTCCCTGCGACTCGAGAAAGCGGCCGATCTCCCTGGCGAATCCCCGTACCTCGTCGAGTGGCCTCGGGCCGTAGGGAAGACGGGCGTGGTCGCCGAGATAGACGAAGTCCTCGTGTGGGAGGGTCACGAGACACTCGTGGAGGACAGTCAGACCGCCCACCCCGGAGTCGAAGACGCCCACAGGCCGCTGATCCACACGGCGATCGTATCGCCGGGCTACGCTGTCCACCTCGTGCGGCGGCTCCTCGTCTCGGCCTGCGTCCTCGGCGTGATGCTTGCGGCTCCCGGTCTCGCTCGCGCGACGGAGGTCTCGGTCACGATGGACGACGGCGTCAGGATCGACGCCGCGCTCCTCCTGCCGGACGGCTCTCCGCCCCAGGGCGGCTGGCCGGCGGTGATGATGTTCCACGGGCTCGGAGGCAAGCACGCCGATCTCGTCCCGCTCGCGCAACAATACGTGGCACAGGGCTACGCGGCGTTCGTGCCCGACGCGCGCGGGCACGGCACGTCCGGGGGCTTCGTCTCGCTCGACGGCCCGCGCGAGGTCGCGGACGTGCGCGCCGAGTTCCAGTGGCTCGCGGCGCGACCGGAGGTGAGCGACACGCAGATCGGCGCGTGGGGCATCTCGCTCGGCGGCGGCGCGGCGATGAACTCCGTCGTCGCCGGCGTCCCCTTCAAGACGGTCGAGACGTTCGAGACCTGGAGCGATCTCTACCGGGCGCTTTATCCGCAGAACCTCGGCAAGGCGGGCGCGATCTACGGGTTCGCACAGAGCGTTCCGACCGAGCGCATCGACCCGGCTCTCCGCGCCTACATACCCCAGCTGATCGGAAACGAGAATCTCCCTGGGATCCAGCAGCTCCTCGGGGCGAGGTCGAGCCTCAGGTTCATGTCCACGGTGACGACGCCGACATTCCTTTTCCAGGGCCGCAAGGACTTCGCCTTCGACATCGACCAGGCGCTCGACGCGTACCGGCAGCTCGGAGGCCCGAAGCGGCTGTATGTCGGCGACTTCGGCCACCAGCCGTCGCAGTTCCCGGGTGCGGACATCGCGCACGTGGTCGACCTGTCGACGCGCTGGTTCGACCGGTACCTCAAGGGCGTTCCGAACGGTGTCGACCTCGAGAAGCCGATCGAGGTCGCCGCGGACCCGTGGGCAGGCAAGAGCGCGAGCTTCGCCGTCCCGCCGAAGGTCAAGCGCGTGGCGTTCACCGCGGCGGGACGCTTCTCGCTGGCGGCGAAGGGGAAGGTCGTCCGCACCTTCAAGCCGCTCGCCGCCGTCCGCGAGCAGTTCGGCGCGGCGACCGTGAAGGTGACAGCGTCTGCGCCGACGGAGTGGCCGCATCTCGTCGCGGTCCTGACGGGCGTCGACGCGAGCGGCCGCGAGTCTGTCCTCACCGAGGGTGGCACGCTCACGTCCTTCGGCCGCAAGCCGACGACGGTGACCTTCAGGCTCATCTCCGACGCGAACCTCATGGCCCGCGGCACGAAGCTCCGGCTCTACCTCGCTGGCACGTCGACCGTCCAGAGCCTGTCGAACCTGCTGTACCTCAAGCCCGTCCCGGACGACTCGCGGCTCCGGGTCTCGAAGGTGACCTTGACGGTGCCGCTGCTGCAGAAGACCATCTCCAGGTGATTTCTCAGCTCGTCGCGGCGGCGGCCGCGCTGGCGCTGGGCGTCCCGGCCGCGACGCCGGGAGTCACTCCCACCTCGATCACGATCGGCGGGACGATCCCGATCAGCGGGCCTGCGGCCGCCTATGCGTCCGTCGGGAAGGGCGCCGACGCGTACTTCCGCTACGTCAACTCCCGCGGCGGCGTCCTCGGGCGGAAGATCGTCTACAAGTACGAGGACGACGGCTTCGACGTCGCGAGGACGATCGCGCTCACGCGGCAGCTCGTCGAGCAAGACGGCGTGCTCGCGATCTTCAACAGCGTCGGCACCGAGCACGCGCTCGCCGTTCGCGCGTACCTCAACGACCGCCAGGTCCCGCAGCTCTTCGTCGGCAGCGGCGTCTCGAAGCTCGCATCCGAGCACAAGCAGTACCCCTGGTCGATGGGATACCTGCCGAGCTTCGCGGGCGAGGGATCGATCTACGGCCGCTACATCGCGGCGCACAGGCCGAAGGCGCGGATCGGCGTGCTCTACGAGAACTCGGACTTCGGCAAGGACATGCTCAACGGCCTGCGGCGCGGCCTCGGGGGCAAGGCGAAGATCGTCGCGACACAGTCGTATGAGATCACGGACAACAGCATCGACTCGCAGATGGCGAGGCTGAAGAGCTCCGGGGCAAACACCTTGATGCTCTTCGCGACGCCCCAGTTCGCAATCTTCGGCTACGTCGGCGCGTTCCGTCTCGGCTGGTTCCCGCAAGTGTTCGTCACGTCAGTGTCGATCTCGCCGGACATCATGAAGATCGCGCGATTCGGGTCGAGCAAGCGGACGGTCGAAGGGTCGATCTCGATCGCGTTCGTCAAGGACCCCACGTCGCAAGAGTGGGCGAAAGACCGGACCGTCCGGCTGTACAAGTCGATCCTCGCGCGCTTCCTCCCGGGGGCGAAGGCCGACGACGTCTTCAACTACTACGGAATGGCCGTCGCGTACACCATGGTGGACACGCTCGAGAAGGCCGGCCCCAACCTCACGCGGGCAAGCGTCCTCCGTGCCGCCACCCACCTGAACGAGGTCAATCCCTTCCTGCTCCCGGGCGTCCGCATCCACACGACGCCGAACGACTACTACCCGATGGACAAGGTGAAGCTGGCCCGGTACCGGGGAACGCACTGGCAGTTCTTCGGGAAGCTGGTGAGCGCCCAGGGGTAGGCTCAGCCCGCGCTCAACTCTTGCGCGGTTCACGCGTCTCAACGGATCGGGCCTTTTCGTATTTCGAAGCAGGAAACGAAGCAGGGAAAGGAAGGGGTATGAAGACAATCCTCAGGCTGGGCGTGCTCGCCCTCGTGGGCACCGCAGCCCTAGCGCTCGCCGGGACCGCGCTCGCGAAGCAGACCCTGAGCGTCAAACAGGACTCAACGTCGCTCACCATCAAGATCTCGCAGGCACAGACCGACCCGCAGCCGGCGAAGATCACCGTCTACGTTCCGTCGGGATACACGATCAACGCCTCGGCGACGCCGGGCTCGAAGATCGGCACGACGACGGGCAGCATCTTCGCCCGTGACCTGAACATCCCGCTGCCGCTCTCCGGCGACGTCATCGTCGCGCCGCCGAGCACGAACGCGCCCGGCTGCGCGACGGGGACGCACCTCGCCGTCTGGCTCCTCGCGCTCCAGGTGGCGGGCCAGGCGATCAGCCTGCCGGTTCACGTCGACCAGACCACAGGCGCAGAGGCAGCGCTCGGCGCGTACAAGCTCGTCATCTGCCTGGGACCGGCGGACGTGCCGCTCAACACGCCGGGCCGCTCGCCCAACGGCGCTCAACTGCTCGAGGCGACGTTCGCCGTCAGCAACATCTTCACGTCGCCGGCGGCCGGCGGCATCTGGAAGACGATCACGACGCCATACGCGGCGGGATTGCCGTCACCGAACCCGGCAGGCACGGTCGAGACGCGCTCGTTCGTCTCGAACGGGTCCGTGACCCTCGCGTCGAAGGTGATCAGCGCCAAGAGGCGCATCGTCAGGTTCACCGGCAAGGTGACGCAGGCCGGCGTGCCGGTCGCCGACACACAGGTGAGCATCCTCATCAACGGCGTGGCGCGCTTCCGCGCGAAGACGAACGCCAGCGGCGCCTTCGCCGTCAACCTGAAGAAGACCGGATCGAAGGCGGCGACGACGTTCCAGGCACGCGTGACCGCGGCGGAACGTGACATCACGTCCACCGGGTGCGCTTCCCCGACGCCCGGTGTTCCACTGGGCTGCGTGAGCGCGACGGCGTCGCCGTTCACGGCCGTCAGCCGCAAGATCAAGGTGCGCGTCTAGGCGACGGCGATCTGACTCGTACGAGACTGGGCCCGGGCCACTGGGCCCCGTCTCGTATGCTGGAGCCGTGGGCGAGGTGCGGGTCGGCACGTGTTCCTGGGCGGACGAGGCCCTTTCCAAGCACTGGTACCCGAAGGGCGTTTCCGCGGGCGGGCGGCTTGCCTACTACGCCGAGCACTTCGACACGGTCGAGGTCGACTCCACCTACTACCGGCTTCCGGCCGAAGAGATGGTCGCGCGGTGGGCGACCAGAACGCCGGACGACTTCGTCATGCACGTCAAGGCCTTCGGACTGATGACCCGCCATCCGGTCAAGGTGCAATCGCTGCCGCCGGACCTGCGCGACGAAGCGCCGACGGACGAGCGCGGACGCGTCGAGCGGCCGTCGCGCGAGTTTCGCGGCGAGGTCTTCCGTCGTTTCCTCGAGGCGCTCGAGCCGCTGCGCGCCGCGGCGAAGCTCGGCGGCATCCTCTTCCAGTTTCCGTCCTACGTCGTCTACAAGGACAGCTCGCTCGACTACCTGCGCTGGGCGCGGCAGCAGGTCGGAGAGGACCGGATGTTCGTCGAGTTCCGCCACGTGAGCTGGCTGGACGACGATCATCGTGACGACACGCTTCGCTTTCTCGAGGAGATCGACGCCGGGCACGTGATCGTGGACGCGCCCCGCATCGAGGGCGCGAAGAACCTCGTCCCGACCGTGGTCGCCGTCACGGGCCCGGCGGCGTACGTCCGCTTCCACGGCCGCAACGCGGAGACCTGGAACAAGCGCGGCGGAAGCGCCGCCGAGCGGTTCGACTACCTCTACTCGGACGAGGAGCTCGAGGAGTGGACCGGGCCGATGCAGGAGATCGCGGGGAAGTCCGACCAGGCGTTCGCGTTCTTCAACAACAACGGTACGAGCCCCGACGGACACGGAGGGCGACTGGCCCAGGCCGCCGCCAACGCCAAAGCCCTGCAGCGGCTGCTGCAGGCCGCGAACGTCCCGGTCTCGCCCGGCGCGTAGTCGTGGACGTCCTCGGGGTTATCCACGGCGCGCGCGTGCGGGCCGGCGTCTTCGGTGACGTTGTCGCCGAGCGCGGCCACCGGCTCGAGGAGTGGAGCCTCGCGTGGGGCACCCCGATCCCGAAGCCGCTCGACGCATACGGAGCCGTCCTCGTCTTCGGCGGCGCGATGCACGCGGACCAGGACCGCCATCACCCGTGGCTGCGCGACGAGAACCTCTTCCTCCAGCGCCTGCTCGACCTGGGCATCCCGGTGCTCGGCATCTGCCTCGGCGCGCAGTTGCTCGCGAAGGCGGCCCACGCGGGAGTGCGGCCCGCGGAGGAGTTCGAGATCGGGTGGTACCCGGTCGAGACGACCGAGGCCGCAGCAGGCGATCCGCTGCTCGGCCGCCTCCCCCGGCGCTTCTGCTCGTTCCAGTGGCACTACTACACGTACGACGTCCCGGCGGGAGCGGAGGAGCTCGCGCGGAGCCGCATCTGCACGCAGGCGTTCCGGCTCGGCGAGAACGCCTGGGGAGTCCAGTTCCATCCCGAGGTCACGCTCCGGCAGGTAAGGGGCTGGGTGGACGAGCGGGACGAGCCGAAGCTCGACTACGACGCGCTGATGACGGAGACGGTCGAGCGGATCGCCGACTGGAACGCGCTCGGCCGTGCGCTGTGCAACGCGTTCGTCGGCGTCGCCGAGCGAGTGGCGACTGCCGCTTAGCCCTTCTCGATCGGGAGGTCCTCGTGACGGGACCATTCGTGCCACGAGCCGGCATAGTTGCGCGCGCGATAGCCGGCGGCGCGCAGCGCGAGCGTGGCAAGGGCCGAGCGGGAACCCGAGTGGCAGTACGCGACGATCTCGTCCGGATCGCCGACGAGCGCGCGGACGTGGTCGCCGGGGAGCGGCCGGCCGTCGGGACCGAAGAGCTCCTGCACATGGAGGTGCCGCGCGCCGGGGATCCTGCCCTGACGGGGATCGCACGGGTAGCCGTGCTTCCCGCGGTACTCGTCGTCGGTGCGGACGTCGAGGATCGTCAGCGAAGGATCCTCGAGCCGTCCCGCCAGCTCGTCGCGCGTCGGTACCGCTCCCAGGTTCGGCTCGAAGGTCGTCTTGATCGGCTTCAGCTCGACCTGACCGACCTCGAGCTCTTCGGGCCACGCGGCGAGCCCGCCGACGAGGACCGCGACTCGCGGATGCCCCGCGAGCTCCGCCATCTGAGCGGCCGGCATCGCGCCGACGCCGTCGCCGCGGTCGTAGAGGACGAGCCGCTCTTCGCCGGTGACGCCGTGGCGGCGCAGCCGCAGGCCCACCTCTGCCGCGAGCGGCTCCAGCAGCTCTCGATCGCTCATCGGCGGCGGTGAGCCGAGGACGAGCGGCCTCGATCCGCGAATGTGCCCCCGGGTGTGCGCGTTCGGTCCGCGCACGTCGCCGAGGAACAGGTCGTCCGATCCGAGCTGCTGCTCGAGCCAGGCGACGTCGACGACGGCGGGGAGGTCAGACACGGGCGAGGAAGTCCGAAAGGACGGCGTTGAACTCGTCGGGACGCTCGAGATTCGCCAGGTGGCCCGTGCCGGCGAGCTCGAGCACCTCGAATCCGTCGAGCTCCGACGCGGAGACGTACGGATCGGAGTCCCCGACCACGAACTGCACCGGCACCTCGAGCGAACGCGCGACCTCCGTCGAGTCGGCGCGGTCGCGGACCGCCTCCATCGCCTGGACGAGCTTGTCCGTCTCGCGGAACTCGAGGCTCTGCTCGAGCTTGCTCTGATCGGAGACGAGCTTCGGGAGCATCATGCGCCAGAGCCCATCCGCGCCCTCCGCCTCCATCAGCGCAATCGTGTCGGCACGGCCGGCCCGCCGCTCGTCCGAGTCGGCATCGGGGCGCGCGCCCAGAAGCAGCAGGCCGCGCACTCGCTGTCGTTCCTGAGCGGCGAGCGCCAGCGCGCAGTAGCCGCCCATCGACGCTCCCACGACCACGAGCTCACCTTCGACCTCTTCGGCAACGGACTCGGCCCACGAGGTCATCGTCGGGCCGCGCCCGTACAGCAGCGGCGCGTGGACGTCGTACGCGGAGAGAGCGGGAAGCTGCGGCTCCCACATCCGCCCGTCGAGCGGGAACGCGTGGAGCAGGAGGACGGTCACGAGGCCAAGACGAGCTCGACCTCGGTTGCGATCGACGGGCGCTGCACGAGGCGCTCAAGCCACTCTTCGACGGCCGGCAACTGGTCGAGGGCGACCCCCATCCGGTCACGCGCGCGCAGGAGCCACGGCACGTATGCGATGTCCGCGAGCCCGAACTCCCGTCCCGTGAGGTAGCCCTGCGCGTCGAGCACGGCGTTGAGGCGGGAGAGCGCGCTCTCGAAGCCCGCGCGCGCACCGTCTTCCTTGCGCCGCAGCGCGTAGTACGGCCGGGAGAGCTCGTCGAAGCGAAAGACGAGGAGACGGGCGAGCGAGCGCTCGCCCGGATCGGCGGGCCAGAGCGGCGGCTCGGGATAGCGCTCGTCGAGGTACTCGTTGATCACGGCCGACTCGGGGAGCAGAAATGCGCCTTCCTCCAGGATCGGCACTCTCCCGAGCGGGTTCTTCTCGTAGATCCAGGCGGGCCGCTCGGACAGGTCGATCTCGACCGTCTCGTACTCGATCCCCTTTTCCGCGAGCGCGATCCGGACGCGCGCGCAGTAGGGACAGCGGTCGGCGTCGTAGAGGGTGATCACCGGTCGATCCTAGCCTTGACGCTCATCAGGTCCGCGAGCTGCGCTGCCAGCTCCCGCGCAGGGGGCAGCTCGGAGGGCGAGGACGCGACCCGCGCGACGGCGCGCACGCGCGCCGGGTCGGCGCCCGTGAGCCGCGCGACCAGGGTCGGGTTCGCGGAGAGCGACAGCTCGTCCGCCTTGCTCAGCTCGCCGTAGTAGGTCGGGACCGAGAGATACTCGTCGACCATCCGGCCTCGCTCGAAGAGCAGGAAGCGGACGACCTCCTCCTCCTCGACCGCGAGCGCGATCGCCGGGACGCCGAGCCGTTCCGACAGCTCGGTCGCAAGCCGCCGCTGCGCGCTGCGGTCGCGATCGCAGAGCTCGTCGACGACGGTGACCCAGCCGTTTTCCGGCGGCGTCACCTCGGTCCAGGCCGAACGGCCGAGACGGGGCAGAAACTGCTTTACCGCACGCTCGACCGCCGTCTCGTCGTCCGTCTGCACGTGCGTCGAGCCCACGGACGCGGGTAGCTCGTCCGTCGACAGCCGCTCGGCGAAGGCGGTGAGCGGGGCGACCATGAACATGTCGACGGCCGCGAAGCCGAGACGGTCGTATAGACGCCGCGCGTCGTGGTTGGCGAGCAGGACCTCGAGGCTGACGTGGTCGAGCCCCGCCTCCCGCGCCGGCGTCACGATTCCGGCCAGCAGCTCCCGACCGACTCCCTCGCCGCGCGCCTCCGGCCGCACGTAGAGATCCGTCACATGCGCCGTTCTGCGACCGTGGTCGCCGAGGACGCAGAAGAGGAAGCCAAGCGCACGGCCGTCGTTCTCCGCGACGAGCGCGACACCGTCACGCACCGTCTCCGACAGGTCTGCCCACGCGTGATCCCAGTCCTCCCGGAGGTACTCGGGCTGGTCGAGCTCCGCCTCGAACTCCTCCCACAGCTCTCGCAGGAGTTCGCGGTCGTCCTCGGTGGCGCGGCGGATGGTCACTGGTAGCGCAGGGCGGCGAGGAGGTAGTGGGCGCTCAGGTTCTGGAAGGGGTGGAAGCGGGAGCCCGCGGCGCGGACGTCCGTGACGTCAGGGTAGAACGCCGCCACCGCCTTGCGCAGTCCCAGGTCGCCCGCGGGCCATGCCTCTGGGCGCGCGAGATGGCGGGCGAGGAACCAGTCGGCGCTCCATTCGCCCAGGCCTCGCAACGCGGTGAGCCTGGCCTTTACCTCCTCGTCCGGCAGGCAGGCGAGCTCCTCGAAGTCCAGGTCCGCGCGCGCGATCCCGAGGACGTACTCCGCCTTGCGGCGGGAGAAGCCGACCGCGGTCAGGTCGTCCTCGCGCGCCGCCGCGATCCGCTCGCGCGTCGGGAACGCGGCTGCGTGCTCCGCCGGCACGCCGAACCGGTCCACGAACCGACCGCGGACGGCGAACGCCGACTGGAGGGAGACCTGCTGGGCGGTGATGGATGTCACGAGGGCCTCGAACGGATCGGGCGCGAGCGGCGGCCGGAAACCCTGCAGCGCGCGGACCGCCTCCGCGAGCACGGGATCGCCGGCGGCGAAGGAGTAGAACGGCTCCAGGTCGACGTCGAGGCCGAGCAGCACGCGGACGACCGGCTCCGTGGCGTCGTCCAGCGGCTCGACCTCCAGACCGCCGTCCAACCCCGTGATGCGCACCTCCCTGTCCGCGACGACGCGGTAGAGCGCACCCTCGTGCCAGACGTTGGCGCGGTCGACTCCCCAGAACGTGAAGCGGTCGAGCGAGCGGACGAAATCGTACGGCTGCGCCACCCGGAGGAAGCCCACGCCTCCAGGCTAGCGGCGATTCTTAGCCCACTTTTAGCCTCCGCTCATCGTCTTCTCATTCTCCGTCGTGAGAGTGACCCCGACCAGACGATGAAGGACAGGACCTCACCCTCACCCGGGCGAGCTGCGCTCGCCAGAGATGCGGCACTGCTGCGACAGCGCCGGCTCACCGGCGGCGTGCTCGTGGTCGCGCTGGCGCTGTCCGGCATGTTCGCGGGCGTGGCCGCGAGCTCGACGCATGCGAAGAAGGCCGTCCGCCGCGCACGCCGCGTCGCACGCACCTCCTCGACCATTCCCGCCCTCCCGGCGGCGCCGTCGGCGCCGGCAGAGGCGGCCAGTCCCACGCCGCCCGCGGCCGCGCCCTCGGTCGCGTCCTCCCCTCCGGTCGTTTCCAGTGGAGGCTCATAAGGCTCTGGAGCTCGCGCCGGGGGTCGCCTCCTGGCGCGCGCTCGGTACGAGCGCGGTGGTCGCGGTGACCGAGCCGAGCGCACTCGGGGCGGGAACAGCGATCGTGAAGCGCGAGCTCGACGCGATCGACCTCGCCTGCAGCCGCTTTCGTCCCGATTCGGAGCTCACGCGCCTCAACGCGGCGGCGGGCGAGGAGACGGAGGTCAGCCTTCTCCTGTTCGAGGCCGTTCAAACCGCCGTGGCCGCGGCCCGTGCGAGTGCCGGGCTCGTCGATCCGACGATCGGGAGGACGCTGCGGCTGGCGGGGTACGACCGGACTTTCGCGATCGTCCGCGGCCGGGACGGAGGCCACTTCACTCCTTCGTTCGCACGCGACCCGGACTGGCAAACGATTCGGCTCGACGAGGGCAGGCGCACCGTTCGCGCACCTGCAGGCGTGGAGCTCGACCTCGGAGCAACCGCGAAAGCGCTCGCCGCCGACCGCGCCGCAAGACGCGTGTTCGGCGCGACTGCATCCGGCGTCCTCGTTTCGCTCGGCGGAGACATCGCGGTCGCAGGCCCGCCGCCCCCGGCCGGCTGGTCCGTTCGCATCGCCGAGGACCATGCGGAACCGCTCGACGGGCCCGGCCCCGTCGTGGCCATCACCTCCGGCGGCCTCGCCACCTCGGGAACGACCGTGCGCGCCTGGACGAGCCGCGAGGGCTCGCTCCATCACATCATCGACCCCCGGACCGGACGAACGGCGCGTGGTCACTGGCGCACGGTCAGCGTGGCCGCGGCGTCATGCGTCGACGCGAACACGGCCAGCACTGCGGCGATCGTCATCGGCGAGGAGGCTCCCGACTGGCTTGCGAAGGGCGGGCTGCCGGCGCGTCTGGTGCGGTACGACGGAGCGGTCACCGTCGTCGGCGGCTGGCCGGAGGGCTCGACATGACCGGGCTCGTCGCCGCCTCGGGCCCGTCGACGTTCTGGTACCTGACCCGAGCAACGGGCGTCGTCTCCCTGCTTCTGCTCACGGCCGCCGTCGTCCTCGGCGTGCTCGGCTCGGTTCGCTGGCGCACCGATCGCCTCCCGCGCTTCGTCGTCGGCGCCCTCCATCGGAACGTCACGTTGCTCGCGATCGCGTTCGTAGTCGTGCACGTCGTGACGACGGTCGCCGACGGCTACGCACCGATCGGCCTGAAGGATGCGCTGGTCCCCTTCGTCTCTCGATACCGGCCCGTGTGGCTGGGTCTCGGCGCCACCGCATTCGATCTGCTGCTCGCGCTCGTGGCAACGAGCCTCCTGCGCGCCCGGCTCGGCTATCGCGCCTGGCGGATCGTCCACTGGCTCGCGTACGCGTCTTTGCCCGTGGCGCTCCTCCACGCTCTCGGCACCGGGAGCGACGCGCGCCAGAGCTGGCTTGCTCTCGTCGGCTTCGCCTGCATCGCGCTCGTCGGGTGCTCCGTCGTCGTCCGGGTGACCTACGGCACGTCGGCGGCAGCGTTGCGCGCGCCCGCGATCGCCGCGGCGCTCGTCGTACCGATCCTGGTCTTCGCGTGGTACCACCGGGGCCCGGGGCAAACCGGCTGGGCGGCCCGCGCGGGAACGCCGGCGGCGTTGCTCCGATCGTCGGGCTCGTCGACGGCCGTGGCCGCAACGGCAAGCTCGCCACAGGCGTCGCTTCCGTCGCAGAGCTTTGCCGCGCGCCTCTCGGGCAGGATCAACGATTCCGCCCCGAGAAGCGACGGGCTCGTGACGGTCGAGATCCGGGCCCGTGTCGAGGGGCGCGTGCACGGAAACCTGAGACTCACGCTCTGGGGCTTGCCCACCGATGGAGGAGGCGTCTCGATGACCGCGAGCAACGTCGCCTTCGCCGCCGCGGGTACAACGTCTCCGTATACGGGGCAGGTCGTCTCGCTCAGCGGCAACCAAGTCGAGGCGCAGCTCACGAACGCGGCCGGCGGCAGGGTCGACCTGCAGCTGGCCCTGCAGCTCCGCGCCTCGAGCAACTCCGTCGGCGGCTCGGTGAACGGACGGGCCGCGTGAACGTTCCCCAGCCGCTCCCTCGACTCCTCGCCTCTGTTCGCGACGACGGCCGTCCGACCTCGTTCGAGGAGCACGTCCGCGCCTACGGTCACGTCCGCGACGCAGCCGGCGGGTCCGAGCTGATCTCCGTCGTGGAGGCGAGCGGCCTCGGCGGGCGCGGCGGTGCAGGCTTTCCGACGGGCTCGAAGCTGGCCGCCGTCGCGGGGCAGCGCGGGCGCCCGATCGTGGTCGTCAACGCCGTCGAGGGCGAGCCGGCCAGCGGCAAGGACCGAGCGCTTCTCCGCGCGACGCCCCACCTCGTGCTGGACGGAGCCGTCCTCGCGGCCGAGGCGGTCGGAGCCCATGAGGTGATCGTCGGAATCGGGCGACGGGCAACGCGAGAGCAGAAGGCGCTGGCCGAAGCGATCGCAGCCCGCGGGCGGAGCGACGGCCGCTGCACGCTCCGCGCGGTGGCCGCGCCGGACGGGTTCGTCAACGGCGAGGAGACAGCTCTCGTCAACTTCCTGAACGGCGGCCCGTCGAAGCCCACCTTCACGCCTCCCCGTCCCTTCGAGCGCGGCGTCGCCGGTGCGCCGACCCTCGTCCAGAACGTCGAGACTCTCGCCCAGATCGCGCTGATCGCGCGCTACGGCGCCCGCTGGTTCCGCGAGGTCGGAACGCCTGCCGACCCCGGCTCGGCACTCGCCACAGTCTCTGGAGCCGTCGCGCGGCCGGGGATTCACGAGATCGAGCTGGGCACCCCGTTACGGCGCGTGCTCGCCGAAGCCGGCAGTAGCACGGAGGCCGCCTCTGCCTATCTCGTCGGCGGCTATTTCGGAGCATGGCTGCCGGCCGCGGTCGGCGAGCAGCTCGACCTCGATCGACAGAGCCTCGCGGCGCACGGTGGCGCTCTCGGCTCACGCGTGATCGTCGCGTTTCCGAGCACGGCGTGCGCCGTCGCCGAGGTCGCCCGTGTCACCCGCTATCTGGCGGACGAGAGCGCGGGCCAGTGCGGGCCGTGCGTGAACGGGCTCGGGGCGATAGCCACTGCGGTCGAACGTCTCGCGCGGGGCGAGGCGGACACGCGTGGACAACTGACGCGCTGGGCCGAGATGGTGCGCGGTCGCGGCGCCTGCCGCCACCCGGACGGCGCCGTGCGCTTCGTCTCGAGCGCGCTCACCGTCTTCGAGGAGGAGATCGAGCTCCACCTTCGGCACGGACGCTGCGGGGGAAAGCAGACGGCGGTCCTGCCGGCCACCCAGCGACGACAGGCGGCCGCGTGACCCAGCGCCTTCGCGTGAACCCGATCACCTGCGACGGCCACGGCCTCTGCGCCGAGCTCCTCCCTGAGCGAATCTCGCTCGACGACTGGGGTTATCCGATCGTCGAGGCCGGCCCGGTTCCACGGAAGCTCGAGCGACATGCGCGCCGCGCGGTCGCCGCCTGTCCGACGCTTGCCTTGCTGCTCGAGGCCGAGCGGAACGAGTCTGGACGCCGGGTCAGAAGTGTGAAGTGAGGCCGGCGCCGCTCGCGTCGCCGTCGACCCCGGCTTCCTCGAGCGCGCCGCCGTCCTTCGCATTCTCGTACCAGGAGTAGGCGTACTTGCCGTCGTCGAGCCCTTCGGCGAGCTTCGTCAGCTTCAGCGGATAGAACGTGTCGCACATCACGGCGAGCTCGTGGGTCTCGTGCATGCCGATCGACTTCTCCGCGAGCCCGGGCTGCGGACCGTGCGGGAGGCCAGACGGGTGCAACGTGATCGAGCCGACCTCGACGCCCTTCCGCGAGCCGAACTTGCCCGAGACGTAATAGATCATCTCCTCCGACTGCAGGTTGGAGTGGTGATACGGGATCGGCACCGCGAGCGGGTCGAAGTCGAGCTTGCGCGGGCAGAACGAGCAGATGACGAAGTTGCGCCCCTGGAACGTCTGGTGGGACGGCGGGGGCTGGTGGATCCGGCCGGTGATCGGCTCGAAGTCGTGCACGGAGAACGTCCACGGATAGAGGTAACCATCCCAGCCGACCACATCGAACGGGTGATAGTCGACGACGTAGGTCTGGTAGCCGTCGCGAACGCGCACCTTGACCGGGAACTCGCCCTTGTCGCGGTGCGTATTGAGCTCGGTCGGAGGGTGGATGTCGCGGTGGTAGTACGGCGCGCCCTCGAGCAGCTGTCCGTACTGGTTGCGATAGCGCCTCGGAATCTCGATCAGCCCAGGCGTCTCGAAGACGAGGTAGCGCTGCTCACCCTCGGGCCGAAAGCGGTACGTGGTGCCGCGCGGGATGACGACGTAGTCGCCCTCCTTGTAGGGAACGTTGCCGAAGATCGTCTCGAGCATCCCCTGGCCTTCGTGCACGAACACGACCTCGTCGCCCTCGCCGTTCCGGAAGAAGTAGTCCATCTGCTCGTCCGGGCGACAGAGGGATATCTCGACGTCCGAGTTCCACATCAGGAGCTTCCGGCCGGTGATGGGATCGCCGCCTGCCGGTATCCCGTACGTCTTGAAGTGGCGGTGCGCGTGCGCGTCCGGCACCCATTCCTCGCGCTCGATCGGCTCGAACTCCCCGACCTTCATCACGCGGCAGGGCGACTGGAGGTGGTACAGGATTGACTCCATCCCGACGAAGCCCTCCATGCCCATCACTTCTTCGGTCAGGAGCGTGCCGTTGTCGCGAACCTGGGTATGCCGCTTCGGAGGCACCGAGCCAACACGCTGATAGAACGGCATACGCAGAACCCTAGTCCCCTGCCAGACTTCGGTCTGGCTCGGGCGTACCTTTCTTCCGCTTCGGCGGCACCGAGCCGAGACGCTGATGGAACGGCATCGCTAGAGGATATCCAGGGCGATCGCCGCGAGCCGCTCCCCTATCGCGGGCGCGAACTTGAAGCCGTGGCCACTGCAGGCCGAGCCGATCAACACCCGCCCTCGCCTTTCGAGAATGAAGCGCTCGTCAGACGTCGTCGTGTACATGCAGGTCTCCGCCGCCGCCGGCTCGGGGTCGACGTCCGGGTAGGTGCGGGCGACCCACTCGGCGACCCGGCTGACAATTGCCGGGTCCGGTTCCCCCGGAGTGTCCGGCTCGGCGATGGCGCCTGCGTGATGGGCGCCGGCCTTCAGCCCGTGCTCGGGATCGTGCAGGGAGTAGAGCGCGTGTCCGCGTGTCTTCGCGTCGAGCTGGACGATGGACGGCAGCGGCTCGCCGGAGCGTCCGAAGTAGACGACCGTCTCGCGTGTGACGCGCACGGGCAGGTCGGGGGCGAACCGGGTCACCCACGGGCCGGCCGTGACCACGACCGCCTCGGCGTCGACGGCTTCGAGCGAGTTGACCCGCCGGTTTTCCTCGAGGCGCGCGCCGTGCGCGACCGCGCTCTCGACAAGCGCGCGGTGCGCGAGGTCCGCACGGATGATGCCCGCCTCGGGCTGGAAGAGGACCGTCCAGCCGCCGGGGACCTGGATCGACCAGCGTGCTCTCGCGGTCGCCGGATCGACCAGCTCGAACTCGGCCCCGGCGGCTGCGAGTGCGGCCTGCGAGCCCGCCGCCGCATCCTCTACGAGCTCGAGCAAGCCGCTCAGCTCGAGCAGCGCTCGACCGGACTCGCGCTCGAGCTCGCGCCAACCGGCGAAACCCTCGCGGGCGAGCTCGACGAATTCGACCTCGGGGTACGCAAGACGAACGATGCGCGAGCGCCCGTGGCTCGATCCGTGCTCGTGCCCGACCTCGAACTGCTCGACGAGCAGGACGTCGCGACCTCTCAGCGCGAGGGCGCGCGCGGTCGCCGCTCCCATGATTCCCGCACCGACGACGACGACCTCCGCCTTCAAGCGACGCGGTTCCGTAGTACGCCGATCCCTTCGACCTCGAGCTCGACCACGTCGCCGTGCTGCAGCCACCGCCCGTCTCCGTGCTCGAAGATGCAGCCTGTACCCACCGTCCCCGAGCCGAGGATGTCGCCGGGCCTGAGGTGCGTGTTCCGGGCTGCGTGCGCGACGATCGCGTCCCATGAGTGGTGCATGTCTGCAAGGTTTCCCCGCGACCGCTCCTCCCCGTTCACCCGGGCGACCATCGTTGCCTCGGTCCCGTCGAGCTCATCGGGAGTGACGAGGATCGGCCCGAAGCTCGTCGCGAAGTCCTTGCCCTTCGAAGGGCCGAGCCCGACTCTCATCTCGGCCCGCTGCAGGTCCCGCGCCGACCAGTCGTTCATGATCGTGAATCCGCCGATCTCGCCCTCGGAGCCGATGACGGCCGCGACCTCGAGCTCGTAGTCGAGCTCGTTCGTGTCGAGCGGCTTCGGGATCTCGTCCTCCGGCCCGTAGATCGCCGCGGGGTTCGAGAAGTAGAAGACCGGCAGCTCGTACCACTCGGGGGGCACCTCGAAGCCGCGGCTCGCGCGGGCGGTCTTCACGTGCTGCTCGAACGCGTAGAAGTCGCGCACGCTCGGCGGGTGGAGCACCGGTGGCCGGAAGTCGACCTCGGCGAGCGCATACTCCGCGTGACGGCGCGCGCTGCCTCCGCCTGTGAAATACGCCTGCAGCGTCTGCGCCGCGAGCTGCACGACGGTGTCGCCTTCGATGATCCCCGGCCACCCGCGCTCGAGCTGCAGGTCCCGCGGGGTGAACATGCAGAGCTTCAATGAAGGGTCATCAGGGTTCGGTGTGGACGATCACGTCGGCGATGTCGGGTCTCGCGTGGCGAATGCGTTCCTCGATCTCGCTCGCACGCGCGTGCGCGGCGGCGAGAGGGCTGGCGGCGTCGAGCCCGAGCGTGAGATACGCGAGCAGCCCTTCGTCGGTGTGCAGGAACCGCAACTCGCGCGGCTCGTGACCCGTCAGGTCCCGGACGATCGCCAGCACGACGTTGCGCTCGGCGCTGTCGTCGGGCATCGACCTACCCTCGGCAGTCTCGGCCAGCGGCTCGAGATGAGTCTGCACGGCGTCGACGGGGACGGCCGCCGCGATTGCGCGCTCGACCTGGGTCGCGAGAGCGTGCGCCTCCTCAAGGCTCAGCTCGCCCGGCAGCTTGAGGTGCAGCGAGACCTCGGTGCGCCCGCCGATGCGCAGCACGGTGACGTTGTGCACCTCGCGCACGCTCGGAACAGCGAGCGCGGCGTTGTGGGCCCGCTCGCGGATCGCAGCCTCGTCTTCCTGCGGCTCCACGTGGACGACGACGTCGCACCCCGGCAGCACGAACTCGAGCGCGGCTTCGACGCGATCGGCGGCTGCATGCCCTTGCCCGACCGCGGCGCCTGTCGGCACGCCTATGACCACGTCCGCGAACTGCCGGCCGGCGGCCTGGCGCATCCGTAGCCTCAGCAGGTCGACTGCCGGCTCAATCCCTGCGATCGCCGCCCGGGCCGCGGCCTCGGCGTCGGCAGGCGCCCGGTCCATGAGCACGTCGACGTTCCGCTTCATCAGACGCGAGGCGGCGACCATGACGAGCACGGCGACGAACAACGCGGCCGCGGAGTCCGCCCGCCGGTAGCCGGCGTGGACGAGGACAAGCCCGAGGAGCACGGCGCCCGAACCGGCGAGGTCGCTGCCGAAGTGAAGCGCGTTCGCGGCCAGGGCTGCGCTCCGATAGCGCCGGGACGCCCGCCACGAGACCACCATGCGGCTCAGGTCGACTGCAATGACGAAGACGATCACTGCGAACGCGTACCAGGTCGCCTCAACCCTGATCGGACTGGTCCCGGCGAGGTGGGTGATCGCGCGCCAGGCGATGAAGAGGCTGGCCGCCGACAGAATGGCCGCTTCGCCGAGGGCGGAGAGATGCTCCGCCTTCCCATGGCCGTACTGGTGCCCGACGTCGGCCGGCCGGGCGGCAACTCCGACGGCGAAGAAGGTCAGGAGCGCTGCGATCAGATCAGTGCCGGAATGGGCGGCCTCCGAGACGAGGCCCAGGCTGTTCGCGGCCAGGCCGGCGGCGAGCTTCACGATGATGAGCACGACCGCAGCGACGATCGAGACGAGTGCTGTTCGCCGCTGGGGACTCACGCGGCGGGAGGGCTAGAGGTTGCCGCGGAGCGCCTGTTCGCGCTCGATCGCCTCGAAGAGGGCCTTGAAGTTTCCCTCGCCGAAACCACGCGCCCCGTGCCGCTCGATTACCTCGAAGAAGAGCGTGGGCCGGTCCTGCGCGGTCTTCGTGAAGATCTGGAGGAGATAACCGTCCTCGTCACGGTCGACGAGGATGCGCAAGCGCTGCAGGTCGTCCCAGTCCTCGCTGATCTCGCCGACGCGCTCTGTGGCATCCCGGTAGTACGCCTCGGGCGTCGAGAGGAAGACGATGCCGCGTTCCTGCAGCGCCTCGACCGTCCTGACGATGTCCTCGGACTGCAGGGCGATGTGCTGGACGCCCGGCCCGCCGAAGTACTCCAGGTACTCCTCGATCTGACTCTTGCGCTTGCCCTCGGCCGGCTCGTTGATCGGGAACTTGATCTTGCCCTGGCCGTCCGCCATCACCTTCGACATCAGGGCCGAGTACTCGGTGTGGATCTGCTCGTCGCCGAAGTGGATGATGTTCGTGAACCCCATCGTCCGTTCGTAGAACTCGACCCAGTAGTCCATGCGCCCTAGCTCCACGTTGCCGACTACGTGGTCGATCGCCCTCAGGCCAACGCCGGCCGCAGGGTGCCCGTTCGTGGTCGCGATCGCCTGGTATCCGGGCAGGAACGGGCCGGTGTACTCGTTGCGGTTGACGAACGTGTGCACGTTCTCTCCGTAGGTTGCGATCGTCGCCAACTCGACCCGCCCGTACTCGTCCTCGACCCACCGGGGCTCGACGACGCCTCGTGCGCCGCGCTGGACAGCCTGGCGATAAGCCTCCGTCGCATCGGGAACGGTGAGCGCCGTGTCCTTCACGCCGTCGCCGTGAGCGCAGGCGAACCGCGTGATCTCGCTGTCTCCTCGCAGCCCGCTCGTCAGGACGAGCCTGATATCGGCCTGCTCGATGACATAGGACGCGCGGTCCCGGACCCCGCTCTCGGGGCCTGCATAGGCAGTCCGCGTGAAGCCGAACGCCTGCTCGTAGAAGAACGCCGCCTGCTTCGCGTTGCCGACGTACAGCTCGAGGTGATCCCACCCGTCGATCGGCATGAAGTCGGCGTTCTGACCCACGCACGTAGCTTAGTCGAGTCGTTTAGACAGGTTCACGCCGACGACAACCCAGATTGGGCGTTGAGACGGCCGGCGTTAGTCCGCCGGCGGGCGAGGAGGAGGACCGCCGCGCGGGGCCAGGACGATGCCCCCGGCAATGGCGATGCCGCCGACGACCTGCACCCCGCCGATGCTCTCCGACAGGAGCACGAGCGCGACGATCGCGGCCAGAAACGGCTGCAGGTTGGCGAAGAGCGAGGCGCGCGAGGGCCCGACCCGGTCGATCGCCGTGAACCAGAGGAGGTTGGTGGTCACGAGCGGGCCGAGCACGGCGAAAGCGAAGCCGACCCACACGAGCGGGCCGAAATCAAAGCTCTGATGCCCGAGCTGAGGCGCGCCGACGAGCATGAGCGGGATCGTCACCGCCAGCAGGAAGACCGCGCTCAACCGGAAGGGCGTGTACCGGCGCATGAGGGGGGAGATGGCGACCGAGTACGCGGCCCAGGTGGCCGCGCCGAGAACGGCGAGGCCGTCGCCCTTCAGGTTGGCGGAGAGGCTCCCACCCGAGCCGATCGCGACGAGCGCGACGCCGGCGAAGGAAAGGCCGGCGGCAACCCAGAAGCGCGCGCTCAGGTGTTCCACCCCGCTCCCCCGGGCGAAGATCGCCGTGAAGATCGGCAGGGTTCCGAAGAGCAGCGCCACGGTTGTCGCCGTCGTGAAGCGGAGGGCGTAGACGAAGCTGAGCTGGTTCACGAAGAGCACGATCGTGCAGAGGACGATCAGGCCGAGGTCGCGACGTTCCATCCTGAGCGAGCCCTCCCAGCTCAACGTGATGACGGCGAAGATCACTCCCGCGCAGGCGTAGCGCACCGAGGCGTAGGCCAGGGGGTGGAAACCCTGGTCGAGGATGTACTTGGAGACGGTGAAGTTGAGCGCCCACAGCGAGACCGTCGCGAGCAGCATCATTTCGGCAGTCGGGCGGCGCACGAGAGCCGTGTAGTAAAGCGGTCGCAACCCGGCCAAGTTAGGCTTCGACCCATGCGGGAGCCGACGATCGAAGACGTCGACGCGCTCGTCGGGCCGGCGACGCCCCACTTCGCCTACCAGCTGCGAGCCCGGCTCGAAGAGCTCGTCCTCGGCCTCCCCGAAGAACACGCGGTGAAGCAGTACGCCCTCGAGAAGATGCAGGTCCTCGACCGGCTCGGGCACGCATCTTCGAAGGCGGAGGAGGGCGAGCGCGAGTCGAAGGCGCGTCCGGGCTGGGAGCAGATACCCAGCTCTGCTCCCGCCTACGATCCGCTCCCCCGCTCGCAGTGACACCCGTCGAAGGCGGCGGCTCGGTCGTCGTCACGGGTGGGACCCGCGGGATCGGGAAGGCGATCGCGCTTCGTTTCGCGAAGCAGGGTGCCGGGCGTGTCGTCCTCGGCTACATGCGCAACGACAGCGCCGCCGAGGAGGCCGCGGCCGAAGTGCGGGCGGCCGGCGCCGAGGCGGTGCTCGTGCGCGGCAACGTCGCCTCCGACCGCGTGGTCTCGGAGCTCGCGTCGCACGGCCCGCACGCGGCCGTCGTCCACAATGCCGCCACCGGCGTGATCAAGCCCGCCCTCGAGACCGAAGACAAGCACTGGGACTGGACGCTGAACACGAACGCCCGTGCGCTGCTCGCGCTCGCCCGGGCCTGCGCCCCCGACATGAACACCGGATCGTCGATCGTGGCAGTCTCGTCCCTCGGCTCGACCCGCGTGCTCGAGAACTACGTCCTCGTGGGGACGTCGAAGGCGGCGCTGGAGTCGGTCGTGCGCTATCTCGCGGTCGAGTTGTCTCCGCGCGGCATTCGCGTCAACGCGGTGTCGGCGGGGCTCGTCGACACCGCAGCGCTCGACCACTTCCCGAATCGCGAGCAGATGCTGGAGGCGGGACGGACGCGTACGCCCGCGGGACGCATGGTCGAGCCCGAGGACGTCGCCGGTGCTGTTTCCTACCTCTGCTCGCCCGACGCGGACATGGTGCGCGGTCACATCCTCGTGGTCGACGGCGGCTACTCCCTGCTCGCCTGATGGAGCCGACCGAGCACAACCGCCGCGCCTGGGACGAGCTCCACCGCCGCCGGGCGGAAGCTTTCGCTGGGGACCGCGGCCTGCCCGCGCAGGTGCGTCACGCGCTCGCGGACCTGGCGGGCAAGCGCGTCCTCCATCTCCACTGCCGAAGCGGCGAGGCGACGGCTGAGCTCGCCGCCCTCGGCGCCGTCGTCACGGGAGTCGACTCGTCGGGCGAGGCGCTCGAGGCGGCACGCGAGCGGTGGCCCTCGATCCTCTGGGTGCAGGCCGTTGTCGACACCCTGCCGGCGGAGCTCCGCCGCGCTCGCTTCGACCTTGCATACGCGGGGCTCGGATCGCTCACGGACGTCGGCGACCTCGACGGCTGGCTGCGGGAAGTCGCGTCGACGCTGCGGCGCGGCGGGGACTTCCTCCTCTTCGAGGAGCATCCGGTGGCTCTCTGCGTCGACGGGTTGATGCACTGGCGGATGAGCTACTTCGACGAGGGGTCGTATCGCCTCGGCCGCCTGGTCACCGCGACCTCGGCGACAGGGTTCACGCTACGCGCGCTCGAGGAGTATCCGTCCCGCAGCGACGAGTTCCGCCGACACGATGCCCGGATCCCGGGCACGTTTCTCCTGTACGCCCAGAAGTCGCAGGGCTAAAGCCGCGCCGCCTCGATCCGCCTGCCGCGGACGAAGCTCACCTCGTGCCCTCGGCGGTTCGCCTCGTCGAGCTCGTCTTCCTCGAGGGCGCCGATTCGGCGGAGGAGCTCGAACTCGTCGCGAAGGTGCGTGCGCATCATCTCCGGGCCGTCCGTAGCGATCGTGAACGCCACGCCCGCATCCACGAACGAGCGGAATGTCTCCCGGACCGCGGCCTCGCTCGGCAGGGCCTTGGTGAGGAGGTTCGATGTGGGGCAGATCTCGAGGACGATCTCCGCGTCACGAAGCGCGGACATCAACTCCCGGTCGCCGGCCGCGAGGATGCCGTGGCCGATCCGGTCGGGGCGAAGGGCCTCCACGACCTCGCCGATCTCCTGCCGTCCGAGGTCTCCACCCTCCTCGCCGACGTGGATCGTCACGCCGAGCCCTGCGCCACGGGCCTCTTCGACCATGGGCGCGACCTGGCGGTAGTCGTAGCGCCCTCCGTCGGGCCGCGGGCCCGCGATGTCCACGCCCACGATTCCGCGCGGCGACCAGCGGATCGCCTTCTCGACGATGATCGAGTTGAGCTCCGCGCTGAAGGTCCGGTCCATCATCAGGATCAGCCCTGCGCGCACCTGCGGGTATTCGAGGCTCGCGAGATCGAGACCGCGGATCGCGGCGAGGATGATGTGGTCGAGGTCGCGCTCGCCGCCGCGGTTGCGCTTCATCGGGTTGAAGCGCAGCTCGAGCGTCGTGATTCTTTGCGACCGGTATGCCCCTCCGATCGCTGCGTGCACCGAGCGCTCGACGGCGAGCGGGCTCGATTGGATGAGCTCGGTCCAGTGGTAGATCTGATCCAGCGCGTCGAGGTTCGGCACGCCGCGCGGATCCGAGACCGTGACGAGCCGGTCGAACTCCCAGAAGTCCTTGACCGGGAGCGCGATGCCCTGCTCGTGCGCAAGGCTCCAGAGGATGTCGGAGGCGACCGAGCCGCCGAGATGCGTGTGAAGCTCGGCGAGGCCCTCCATGGGATGAAGCCTAGACGGACGCGCAGTGAAATCGAACCCGACGTGTGGGTGCTTCCGTATCCTCCGCGACGATGAAGGTCGGGATCGTCGTCCCCTATTCCTGGTCGTTCTGGGGCGCCGTCGTCGAGCACGCGGAGCTGCAGGCGGACGCGCTGCGGCGGTCCGGCGTCGAGACGCGGACGATCATGGGGAACGATCCGCCCGGCAGCTTCACGCGAATCCTCCACCCTCGGCTCGGCAGGCATGGACACCCACCTCCCGACGTCATCGCCGTGGGCAGGTCCGTGATCGTCCCTGCCAACGGCTCGCTGCCGAACATCGTGCTCTCGCCCGGCACGGTCCCGACGATGCGGCGCGTGCTCCGAGAGGAACGGTTCGACGTCCTCCACCTGCACGAGCCGATGACGCCGGCGATCTGCATCGCGGCGCTGGCGCTCGCGCGGGTCCCGTGCGTCGCGACCTTTCATGCACATGGAGAGCTCGGCTGGATGAGGCCCGGCCGGCCGGTCTGGGGGTTCCTTGCGGACCGGCTGGACCATCGCATCGCCGTGTCGGCCCATGCGCGGGACTCCGCAGCCGCATGGTTGCCGGGCGACTACGAGATCCTTCCGAACGGCGTGCTGATCCCTCCACAGGCGAACGCCGAGGGGCGAGAGCATCAGATCGTCTTTGCAGGCAGGCAGGAGCCGCGCAAGGGGCTGCACGTCCTCTTGCGGGCGTGGCCGGAAATACGGGCGCGCACGGGCGCGCGTCTCCGAATCGCGGGTGCCGACCCGCTTGCCGTGCGACTGCTGCTGACCCGCGAGCGGTTGCCCGACGAGGGCATCGACGTTCTGGGCTTCCTGTCGCAGGAGGAGCTCACCGGCGTGCTGCTGCGCGCAAAGGCGCTCGTCGCGCCGTCGCTCGGAGGCGAGAGCTTCGGCATGGTGCTGACCCGGGCCTTCGCGTGCGCGACGCCGGTCGCGGCGTCCGACATCGACGGGTACCGCGAGGTCATGACCGAGGACACCGGCGTGTCCTTTCCTCCAGGCGACGAGCGCGCGCTCGCCGAGGCGGTCATCGGCCTGCTCTCGGACGAGCCACGAAGGCTCGCGCTCGGCGAGGGAGCGCGACGACTCGCGCTCGAGCGGTACTCGTGGGACGACATCGCCCGTCGCCTGGTCGAGATCTACGAGCTCGTGTCCGAACGTCCTCAGGAGGCTGTGATCGCCTCGTGAAGGTACTGCGGAGCGGCTGGACCCGCGCGGTGATCGTGCTGCTCGCAGCCGGCGGCGTCTTCGCCCTGCTCTGGTGGCGCGGCCCGACCTGGAGTGCCGTTGGTGACGCTTTCACTGCGGTCGAATGGCACTGGGTCGCGGTGGCGGTCGGCTTCAACCTCCTGTCCGTGCTCCTCCGCGCCCTCGCCTGGCGTACGATCATCGTCCAGGCGTTCGACCCCCCGCACCCAGGGTTCCCGCTCGTCTTCTCGGCGTTCTCGATCGGCCTGTTCGCGAACGCGGTGCTCCCCGGCCGCATCGGCGAGCTCGCGCGCGTCGCCGTGCTCGATCGGAGGATGGGCAGGAAGGGAGCGTGGGCGCTACTGCTGGGCACGGTCTTCGCGCACCGGGTGTTCGACCTCGTCGCGGTGATCGTCCTCATCGTGTTCGTCGCCTCGACCGCGCAGATCCCCAGCTGGGCCGTGACCGGGCTGACCGCGGTCGTGATCACGGGGGTCGCGCTCTTCACGCTCGCGGTCGTCGGCGCCCGAACCCACCGCGTCGCAGGGGTAGAGGAAGGTCTCGGCGCAGTTCGCAGGATCGTGAGGCTCGCCCGCTATGGGCTGGAAGTGATGAATAAGCCCGCATCCGCCGCGCTTGCATGCCTCCTCCAGATCCTGGGTTGGACCTGCCAGCTCTTCGCCGTCTTCACGGCGATGCGCGCGTTCGGGATCCACGAGGGTTTGCCGGCCGCAGGCCTCGTTCTCGTCCTTATGAACGTCGCGACGATCTTCCCGCTCTGGCCCGGCAACGTCGGTCTTGTCCAGGCCGCCGTCGCGCTGCCGCTAGCGAGCTCGTACGGCGTCGCCAAGGGAACGGGCATCGCGTTCGGCTTCGGCCTTCAGGCGATCGAGGCGTCGGTTGGCGTCGGAGTCGGGCTGATCTTCCTCGCGCGTGAGGGCCTG
This sequence comes from uncultured Actinomycetes bacterium, assembly GCA_963711545.1. Taxonomy (GTDB): domain Bacteria; phylum Actinomycetota; class Thermoleophilia; order Gaiellales; family Gaiellaceae; genus 3-1-20CM-4-69-9. Next base: position 222,252 of record CAVQEP010000010.1, on the reverse strand, counting down.
TCGTTCGCGATGCTCAAGGTGATGCCGGACGCCGGACAGGCAGAGGTGCCGACCGAGTTGGAGCACAACGTGGAGCCGGATGCCGAGCGCCCGCGCGCTCGCGTGCCCGGCTAGCCTCAAGGGCGTCCTCTCCGCCCGCGAGGCGGCGGCGGCGCTCGCCGAGGGGCTGCGCACCTGGACGGAGGCGGACGCGCTGCCGCTCGCGGACGGGGGCGAGGGAAGCCTCGAAGCGCTGTACGCCGCGATCGGGGGCGTCTGGCGGACGGCCGGCATCCGCGACGCATTCGGGCGGCCGCGGCAGGCTCGGTGGCTCGCGTTACCGGACGGCGTCGCAGCGGTCGAGGCCGCGGAGGCGATCCCGCTGGACCCAGAGCGCCTCGACCCCTTCCGGGCGACGAGCCGCGGGCTCGGGGAGCTGATCCGGACCGTCGGTCGCCCGGTCGGGCTCCTCGTCTGCCTCGGCGGCACCGCGAACGTCGACGGCGGCGCCGGGCTGCTCGAAGTCCTCGGAGGAGCTGCCGGCGCCGACCCGTGTCGCCTGCGACGTCGACGTCCCGCTCGTCGATGCAGCCCGACTGTTCTCCGGTCAGAAGGGTGCTACGACTGAAGACATCCCGAGGCTTGAGGAGCGACTGGCGTCGCTGGTCGAGCTGCGCGCCTACGCCGAGCTCCCCGGCGCCGGCGCCGCCGGCGGCCTGGGCGCCGCCCTCGCGGCGCTTGGCGCCGAGCTCCTTCCCGGAGCCGCACTCATCCTCGACCTCGTCGGCTTCGACCCGACTGGGTACGACCTCGTCGTCACGGGCGAGGGAACCGTCGACGCGACGACAGCCCGTGGCAAGGCCCCGGCGGAGGTTGCACGGCGTTGTGATGCGGCCGGAGTGCGCTGCGTCGTCTTCGGAGGACGTGTCGTCCAGCCCCTGCCCTCGGCCGAGACGCTCGCCCTCTCCGGGGATCCTGCCCGGGCGCGGGCCGACCTGGTCGCGCTCGGACTACGGCTTGGCGGAGTCGCCGCGGCGGGCTAGCTCTTCGATTCGGCCGTGGGCGGCGTCCAGCTTGCCTGCGCAGAGCTTGTGGAGTTCTTCCCCGCGCTCCCACAGCGTGATCGCCTCGTCGAGCCCGGCGTCTCCGTGCTCGAGCCGCTCGACGATCTGCTCGAGCTCACGAAGCGCTTCCTCGAACGTCGGTTCGGCGGTCACTCGACGCGAGCCCCGAACTTGCCGTCGGCTACCTCGACCTCGACGGAGTCGCCGGTCGCGACGTCGCCCGTCGACCGGACGATGCCTTCGTCAGCGCGGACGATTGCGTACCCGCGCTCGAGTGTCGAGCGTGGCGAGAGCGCCCGCAGGCGTCCGGCCGCCTGGTCGAGGCGCGCGCGCTTGCGCTCGACCGTCAGCAAGGGCGCTCGTCCCAGCCGCTCGTGCACCTGGGCGAGGCGCTGGTGCCGCCGCTCGAACAGCCGCTGTGCCGAGCGACCGAGAGCGGCCCGCGAGCGCCCGAGACGCTCCGTGAGGGCGATCGCGTCGGGGACGACCAGCCGCGCGGCAGCGGTCGGCGTCGAGGCGCGCGCATCGGCCGCGAGATCACAGAGCGGCGTGTCCTGCTCGTGACCGACGGCCGACACCACGGGCACGGGGCTCGCGGCCACGGCCCGGACGAGCCGCTCGTCGCTGAACGGAAGGAGGTCTTCGAAGCTGCCTCCGCCTCGTGTTAGGACGATGACGTCGATGTCCGGCACCCGGCTGACCTCGGCGAGCGCCTCCACCATGGCCTGGACGGCCAGCGGTCCTTGCACGTATGTCTCGGCAACGACCAGGCGCGCGGCCGGAAAGCGCGCGGTGATCGTCGTGACCACGTCCCGCTTCGCCGCGGCGTCGTTGCCCGTCACGACGCCGATTCGCCTCGGCAGAAACGGAAGCGGCCGCTTGCGCTCGAAGATACCCTCGGCGACCAGCTTTCGCTTGAGCCGCTCGAGCGCCGCGAGGTGATCGCCAAGGCCGAACCGCTCGATCGAGAGAGCGCGAAGCCGGAAGTCGCCCTTGGCCTCGAACAACTCGGGCCGTCCGAACACGTGCGCACGCTCCCCGTTCGCGAGGTCGAGCCTGAGCGCGTCGAACCGGCTCCGGGCGATGGTCACGCCCAGGCGGGCCCCGTTCTCCGGATCCTTGAGCGTGAAGAAGACCGACTGCCAGCGGGCATTGCGCCGCAGCTCCGTGATCTCGCCCTCGACCCAGATGGTCGGAAGGCGCTGGAGCCAGTCGGCGACGCCTCGATTGAACGACGAAACCGAGTAGACCTTCCGGTCCCCGTACTGGAGCGCCTCCACCTTGGCCACGTGGTCAGGATGCCACGCGCGTCCGTCGCGGGTGTGCCGGTCTTAGATCAGGATTTCGACGGCAGTCTCGGGGGCGCAGCCCTGGCCGACGAGCTCGACCGCATGGTGAAGGTCCGCGTCGCTTCCGGCCAGCCGCTCCGCGAGGGAGAGCGGGTAGCCCGCTTCGATCAGCACGTGCAACCGCCAGCTCTCGACTTTCGAGCGCTCGCCGCTGTCCGGCTCAAGGGTTTCGGTCGTCTCTCTCACGATCAGCCTCGTTCGCCGTCACATAGACGAACCCTGCCGCTGTTTGTTTGTCGAGAAGCGGCGCGAAAAGAACGGTCAGGTACGAGCGAGCGTCTCGTCGATCCGCCTCGCGAGCTCCTGAAGGCGAGCCTCGAGGACTGCCCGCTCGGCCTCGGTGTCGGCGACGAGCCCGTCGATGCGGCGGCGCAGCTCGTGCTCGGCCTGTCCGAGCCGCCCCTCGAGCTCCGAGAGCGCCTCGACGCGCTGCCGCTCGAGACCCTCTGTCGCCTGTGACAGGCGCCGCTCGAGCTTCTGGGCCCCCGCGTCGCCGACGGCTGCGAGCCGCTCGCCCAGGACATTCTGTGCCTCCCTCGCAAAGGCCTGGACTGCACGGTCGAGCTCACGTGAGAGCCGCGCGCCCGCGTTCTCCCGTGCCGACTTGATCGCCTCGGCGAACTGCTGCGTCGAGGCATCGGCGAAGCTCGCGGTCGCTCGGTTCAGGATCCGCTCGAGCTGCTCGATCTGCCGTCGCTCGACGTCGGCAAAGCCGGCCTGGATGCGCCGCATAGCCTCCGCCTCCTCGCGCTCGATCTGCTCCGACAGCTGGCGCTCGCGCCGGCGAATACGTTCGTTGAGCTCGTGCAGGGCCCGGCGACGCTCCGAGGCGTATGAGTCGAGCTCGGAGCTGCCGGCGGTGACCGTCTCCTGCATGGCCGTCGCAAGCTCGTCGCGCAGGCGGACGAGACCAACCCTCTGCGACTCGCTTTCGGCCTCGATTCGCTCGGCGTCGGCCACGATCCGCGCCTCCGCCTCTGAGATCAGCTGTTTGTGCCGTTGCGCGAGTTGCGCGATCTGGTCGGAGACGCCGCGCTGCGCGCGGTCGAGGTCGTCCCTCCAGGCCTGCATCCGCAGCTCGACCTGCTGTTGCGCGGCGATGAGCGCCTCGCCGAACTCGTCGCCCGCGACCCGCGACCGTTCGGCGGCTCCCGCCCGGGTCTCCTCGGCAATCGTTCGTTCCTGCTCCGCGAGGAGCGATGCGGAGTCCGCACGCGCGCGTGCAAGGACTCGCTCGAGCTCGGCGTGCCGCTCGTCGGCCTCGCGTGCGATCAGGGAGCTCAGCCTTCCCTGTGCGCGAGCAAGCTGGTCATCGACTCGCCGCACCATACGGGCGAGTGATCGCAGCCTGATCGCGCCGAGTGCGGCGAGGAACGCGAGCGTGATGCCAACCGCAATGACGGCGAGAGACGTCGTCGGCCGAAGACCGAGCAGGATCCAGCCCGCGAGCGCGACACCTCCCAGCAGCCCGGCCGTTGCGACGAGGGCTCGGTGAGGCAGCCGCTCGGTTGCGGCCCCTGCGAGTGCTGCTGCGGCGACGATCGCCGTGACGGCGAAGACGATCTGTGCGATGCCGACGAGACCCACGGCCGTCAGGTTACGCGGAGGAGGACGAGCGCGACCGCCAGCGCGACGACGCAGGCAGAAAGCAGTCGAAGTGCGGTCTCGAGGTCACGAGTCAGCGAGGCGCGCGTGATCGTCTGCACTGTCCCGTCCACCAGCTCAATCCGGCCGGACACCGACGCGGCACGACGCCGCAGCAGGCGCACCGGGGTCGAGAGCTCTCGCTGCGCCTGGGAGAGCAACGCCGCAAACGCCGCGGCCGCTACGGCTTCGAGCCTCAGGGACTCGGCGGCCGCGACGTAGGTCGCCAACAGCGGAAACGCGCCCCAGGCGAGAGCGAACCACGGTTCTCGATGGAACCAGCCACCGAAGAGCTCGAGGTTGTACGCCACCGCGAGGAACGCTCCGGCGGCGACGAAGGGGAGCAGCCAGACGGTGGTGTGGATCGCCGTTGCGATCCCGATCGCGGCCGCGCCGACGAGGGAGGCCGCAGCGAGCACGATCAGCGTCCTGCGCGAGATGCCGGTCCCGAGCGGCCGGCCGTTCAGCTCGTCGAGGGCGTGCGCCCCGATTCCCATCCCGAGGAAGAAGGCGAGCAGCGCGAGGCACAGGATCCACGGCCGAAACACCGGGGCGATCGCAGCACCGATCACGACGTACGAGAGGTGCCAGAGCGTGTACGGAGGATGGAGAAGCGTGACGTAGTCCCGCCAGCCGCCCGGCGCGAGCGCGTAGAACGCAGGCCGCGCGGTGCCGTTCATGCGCACGTGCCCCAGGTGACGATTCCGCCGCCGAGACTGAGCCGGCGAGACCGCACGTCCGGGATTCCCGCGTCGCGCCAGAGCTCGAGCAGGCGGCTCTCGGGCCAGCGCTCGTAGAACTCCCTGATGCTCGGGCCGAGAAACCGCCCGACCTCGCCCCAGCCGGTCGAGATCGCCCGCCCGGCCACGGGCAGGCCCACTCGAACGTAGAGCTCCCACAGGGCCCGCCACGCCCCGCTCGGAACTGCGAACTCGAGGCCGGCGATCGTTCCACCCGGCCGAACCACGCGCACCAGCTCGCTCAGCGTCGCCGCGGGATCGGGGACATAGCGGAGGAGGTAAGTGAAGGTGACGGCGTCGAACGAGGCATCCTCGAACGGAAGCGCGTCGGCCGTCCCCTCGAGGAGCCGAACCGCAGGAGGCAGCCGCAGTCTCGCCACAGCGAGCATCTCGGGGCTCTGGTCGAGCCCGACGACGGTGCAGTCGTGGCGCGCAAGCAGCTCGAGCGCGACGGCCCCCGTTCCGGTGGCGACGTCGAGCACGGTGTCGTCTGGACTCGCATCGATCCGCGATACGAGGTACCGGCGCCAGCGCCCGTCCTGTCCGAACGAGAGCAAGGAGGCGTAGCGGTCGTACGTCGGCCCGAGCGGAGCGAAGAGCTCCCGCGCAAAGGCGGTCTCGGCCACGTCGCCGAGTCTATTCTTGGACCGGTGGGATTGGCGGAGGACGTCGAGAGGATCGCTGCGGCCGCCTCGAGTCGCGCGGGTGCCGACGAGCAGGTTGCCGCCGTTCTCCCGGTCGCGCCGGCCGACGGCGAGCGGATCTACCTCTGCGCCTTCGAAGGCCTGGGCGGCGCGCAGACCTGGCTGGCGCTCGACGAACACGGCGCGCCGGTCACGGATCGCACCCGCGTGCGTGACGCGGCCTCGATCGCGGCGCTCGTCGAGATCGCGGAGGAGAGCGCGGGGGCGCCGGCCGAGGCGGAGCCGCGGGTGGCATCGGCGGCATACCTCGACTCCCTCGGCGCGAACGGACACGCGCAAGAGGTCGTCGGCTCACTGCAAGGAGCGCTGCCCGCCGTCGAAGAGCTGACGCGCGACGTCGAGTTGCACTACAAGCTCGAGCTGAGCTGATGTCAGATCCTCCCGCACTGCGCGCCTCTGACGCCGAACGCGACGCCGCTGTCGCCCACCTCCGGGAAGCGACGGCCGAAGGCCGGCTCACGCTGGACGAGTTCTCGCAGCGGATGGAGGCCGGGTACGGAGCGCGCACCGCCGATGAGCTCGCGCAGCTGACGACCGATCTTCCCGCAGCCGCTCAGGTACCGGCCACGAGTCGCCGTCCTCGCCGCTTCACCATCGCGATCTTCGGCGGAGTCGACCGCAAGGGGCGCTGGCGGAGCGCCCGGTCGCACTGGGTCGTCTCGATCTTCGGCGGCTCTGACCTCGACTTTCGCGACGCATCACTCGAAGGCGGCGAAGCGACGGTCTACGTCATGGACCTGTTCGGCGGGACCGACCTCTACGTCCCGGAGGGGGTGGACGTCGACTTCAGCGGCATCGGAATCTTCGGCAGCGCCGACCAGCACGGCCCAGATCATCCGGGCCGTCCGGGCGCCCCTATCCTTAGCGTCCGGGCGCTCTCGATCTTCGGCGGCACGGATCTGTGGCGCGTCCCTGCCGGCGCCACGGGTAAACGCAAGCAGATCCGCCGGGCTGCCCGTGCGGCCGAGGGGGAGGCGCGACAGAGCTAGGGGCTCGGTCCCTATGCTTGGTACATGGAAGGCGGTGGCTTTGGATTCCCGATGGGCGGAGACCCCGAGGATCTCCTGCGCGGCATCCGCGAGTTCGCCGAGCACCAGGCCGAGTCGGTTGCGGAGGCGCAGCGCGAGCAGTTCGCCACCCTGACCCTCAACACCGCGGTCGAGCTGACGGCGGCAGCGCTCTCGCAGCTGCAGGCGTCGGGCTCGGCGGACGAGCAGGCGATCGCGCTCCGCGACGCGATGCGAGTGCTCTTCCCTGAGGCGGTGGCGCTCGTGAGCGCCGCGCGTCAGGGTTTCATGCGCGAGAGCTGATCGCACAGTGGGTCCGGCACGTCGCATCCGCGAATGGCGGATCGATCGCATGACCGACCGGATGGCACGCCGGCCGCACGGCCGAAAGGCGCGCGCCGTCTACGGTGCCGACGACGTCCACTCGTTCGCCTGGGCACCGGTGCTAACGGCACTCGACCTGCGACCGGACGATCACCTCCTCGACGTCGGTTGCGGGGGAGGAGTCTTTCTCCGACGCGCTCTCGAATCCGGCTGCCGCGCAACCGGGATCGACCACAGCAAGGAGATGGTCAGTCTCGCCCGCAAGACGACGGCCGGAGCTGCGCAGATCGTGTCCGGGGACGCTCTCTCACTTCCGTTCGGAGACCGGGAGTTCACGGCGATCTCGTGCATCGTCGCCTTCTTCTTCTTCAGCGAGCCGGTGTCGGTGCTGCGCGAGTTTCGGAGGGTCCTCGACTTCGAGCGGGGACGGATCGCCGTCTTCACGACCGCTCCCGAGCTGAAGGGGACGCCTGCGGCGCCCTATCCCCTTGCGACGCGCGGGCATTTCTACGAGGACGAAGAGCTCGAACGACTCCCGCGAGAGGCGGGCTTCGCCTACTCGCGTGTGACGCGCGACGACACAGGCGCACAGCTACTCGTCGCCAGGGGCTAGCGCTCCGAGACAGGGCGTAGAATCGCGTCCCCTTGGCAATCCTCGACCGCGCGATCGTCCGCCTCCTCCCGGCCGTGCCGCGACCGCTCGTGCAGCTGCTCTCGCAGCGTTACATCGCCGGGCCCGAGCTGAAGGACGCTCGTGAGGCGGTTCGCCGCGTCAACGCCGAAGGGAAGATGGCGACGATCGACGTCCTCGGCGAGGAGATCACGAGCGAAGAAGACGCCGCCGCGATCGTGCGTGCGTACAAGGACGTGTTCGCCGATATCGAGCAGTGCGGGCTGGACTCGAACGTGAGCGTCAAGCTGACGGGGCTCGGCCTCAACCTCGGACACGACGTCTGTCGCCGGAACCTTCGGGCCGTGGTCGAGGATGCGGCTTCCCGCGGGAACTTCGTCCGGATCGACATGGAGGACTCTTCGACGACGGACGAGACTCTGCGGCTGTACCGCGAGTTGCGAGAGGAGGGATTCGAGAACGTCGGCATCGTCCTCCAGGCGATGCTGCGCCGGACGCTCGGAGACATCGGTGAGCTCGCAGACCTCAAGCCGAGCGTCCGCCTCTGCAAGGGAATCTACGTCGAGCCTGCGAAGATCTCCTACCGGGATTTCGACGCTGTGCGGAAGGCCTTCGTGCACGCTCTCGAAGCGCTCCTCACGTGCGGGTGCTACGTCGGCATCGCGACACACGACGGCTGGCTCGTCGACGAGGGAATGCGACTAGTCAGGGAACACCGGCTCGGCAGGGACGACTACGAGTTCCAGATGCTGCTCGGTGTCACGCCGGGGCTCGGGGACGAGCTCGTCCGTGAAGGACACCGCCTTCGCATCTACATCCCGTTCGGCCGCCACTGGTACGCCTACTCCCTTCGCCGTCTGCAGGAGAACCCGCGAATCGCCGGCTACATCGCCTCTGACACGCTCGGTCGGCTTGTCGGTCGTCGCAACGGTATGTAGTGCTCTGGGCCCGCGCTGAGGGTTGTCGCGTCTGGGACGCCGAGGGGCGGGAATACCTCGACCTCTCGGGCGGGTTCGGCGTCGCTGCGCTGGGTCACCGGAATCCGCGCGTGATGGCAGCGATCGCCTCGGCGCCTGTCGCGCATGCGCTCGGAGACCTCGCCGAGGCCGAGGTGACCGCCCATCTTCGCGACCGGCTCCCGTGGCCCTCGAAGCTCGGAGTAACGGGTGAGGACGCGGTCGAGATTGCGCTCCGCACGGCATTGCTCGCGACCGGCAAGCCCGGAATCGTCGCCTTCGACGGCGCGTACCACGGAACGGGCCTGCTCGCCCTCGCAGCGACGGGATTCGAGCAATTCCGGCAGCCGTTCGCAGCCTGGCTGCCGGGCCCTATCCACCGGTTTCCGTACGGTGAGGATCCGGGTCCGTTGCCGGACGACGCCGGTTGCGTCATCGCCGAGCCAGTTCAGGGCAGAGCAGGCGCGCGCGTGCCGCCGGACGGCTGGCTCGAGGCGCTGCGGCAACGCTGCGACGAGCGGGGCGCGCTACTCGTCGTCGACGCGATCTACACCGGGCTCGGTCGCATCGGGGAGATGTGGCCCGGCGAGGCGGTCGCGGACGTCATCTGCATCGGGAAGGCCCTCGGCGGCGGGCTGCCGTTGTCGGCGGCACTGTTTGTCCGTCGTGAGCTCGCGGGTGCATGGGATCTCGGCCCCGAGGACGTGCTTACGCACACGCATGTCGGCAATCCCCTCGCGTGCGCGGCGGCGCTCGTGGTGCTCGACGAGGTTCGGGCCTTGCTCGGTCGCGTTCGCGAGGCGGGCGAGCGCTTCGCTGCCGCCGGATGGCACGGGGCCGGGCTGATGCGGGCACGCTCCGGCGACGCCGCCTCAGCCGAACGGAACGGGGTGATCGTCATCCCCGCCGGGCTCGACGGGTCCCTCGTCTCGGCCACGCCGCCGCTGACAATCACCGACGACGAGATGGAGGAGGCTTTCGGCCGACTCGGCGATATGGGCCTTAGCCTGGCGTAACCCCCGGAAATACTCCTTTCGGTCAATGGTCGTGCAGTCCTGGGCCGACTAGGTTCGTCCGCTATGTATGACCTCCTGCGGGAATCGCTGCCCAACATCACCGAGAGGCAGCGCCAGGTCATCGAGCTCATCGCCGCTGGCTGCTCGAACGAGGAAGTCGGGGAACGACTCGGCATCTCACCTCGAACGGCGAAGGCTCATTCAGATGTCCTGCGTCAGAAGCTCGGTGTGACCCGAAGGCGTCAGATCCCGGTGGCCTATCGGGCAATGACCGGCGATGACCCGCTCTCACGAAGCCTCGACTCGGCTGCGGCCGATACCGGGGGCTGAACGGCGGCTGTGCCCGCGACCCTCACCGGGCCGCGGGCACGGCCCAGCAGCTGCGGCGGCGTGGACGAGAAGCCGGTCGAGACGAAGGTAAGCTCACGAAGCCCGAAGGCAGGGGCAGGCGAAAATGAACGAGGGGGAGTCGGCACTGTCAAGAACCGACGCGCGCCGGGTCATTCGACGCCCTCGGCTGACCCGCCTCCTCGACGCGACTCGAAGCCAGCGAATAACGCTCGTAGCCCCGGCGGGGTATGGAAAGACCACTCTCGCTAAGCAGTGGACATCTCAGGGGCCGCGCACGGGCATCTGGTTTCGCGCGACACCGGCATCCCGGGACGTCGCCGCCTTGGCACTCGGGCTCGCGCATGCAGCCGAACGTGTCATGGACGGAGCCAGTACGCGCCTCCGAGAGCGCCTGAGACGATCCCAGGCTCCGAACGCCGAGGCCAGCATTCTTGGCGCGCTCCTCAGTGAGGATCTCGCCCAATGGCCAGACAATGCGTGGCTCGTCATCGATGACTATCAGCATCTCGCCGATGAGCCGACTGCCGAGTGGTTCGTCGACGCGCTAGTGGCAACGGGGAACATCCCGCTACTCGTAACCAGTCGTGTGCGACCAGTTTGGGCCACAGCCAAGCACCTGCTGTACGGAGAGGTAGCTGAATTCGGACGAAACGTCCTAGCGATGACGCATGAGGAGGCAGCGAGGGCGATGCGAAGTGAAGGACCCGGTGCGCTGCCCGGGCTAGTCGCCTTGGCCGAGGGATGGCCAGCCGTCATCGGACTAGCTTCGTTGGTCGAACCTCCCCTGCTTGTCGCGAGCGAGGAAGTACCAAACTCCCTGCACTCCTATTTTGCAGAAGAACTATTTCAGGGCTTGGCTCAGGAATTGCAGTGGAGCCTTGCCCAACTGTCGGTAGCTCCGACTATCGACAGTCAGCTCACGCTCAGCCTCTTCGGCGAGAGAAGCAATGAGGTTCTTGAACAGGGATACCTGACCGGATTCCTGAGCCATGATGCCGGCTCATACGATCTTCACCCTCTACTCCGGCAGTTTCTGCGAACGAAGTTCGCGAACGCAGACTTCGACGCGAGAGAGGCGACGATCAATGCCGTCGCTGCGTCCGCGTTACGTCGCGAATCTTGGGACGAGACCTTTGCTCTCGTAGCCGAGTTCGGACTCGGCAAGCTCTTGCGGGATCTGATGACACGAGCACTCGACGACGTCCTTGCCGGAGGACGGCTTGCAACCCTCGAACAATGGCTCGATGAGGCTTACCGTCTCATCCCAGGCGAGGAGATAGTGCAGCTTGTGGAGATCGAGCTCGCATTTCGAAAGGGTCGATGGGCGGAGACTGAGGACAAGGCTCGCCAGCTCGCACGCAGAGTGACCTACCACCATCCTCTGGCTTCGAAGGCGCTCTTTCGAGCGGCCCAAGTTGCCCAACTGGACGACCGTCAAGCCGAGTCATTCACACTGTTGAGCGAGGCACGCGCCCGCTCGACAACGCAGTCGGACTTACGACGGGCGCTCTGGACAAGATTCCTGACCCTCACGGACCTAGAAGAGCCCGACCTCGCGGCGACCGCGCTCCGCGAGCTCGAAGCACTACCACAGGAGTCGATCGAAGACGCTATCCGTCTCAGCCAAGGCCCCCTCCATCTTGCGGCTCGATGGGGCGGTGTCCGTGAGGCACTCGAACGGCATCGCACGGCTCTCGGTTTACTCGACCGAACGAGTGACCCTTTGGTCCGGTCCGGTTTTCTCCAGTCCTACGGAACCGCTCTTATGCTGGCTGGGCGATACGAAGAGGCACGCGAATGTGCTGATAAGCAAATCGTGGAGGCGACACGATCCGGTCTCGACTGGGTTCGACCACATGGTCTTGAACTCAAAGCATTGGCCCAGATTGGGATGCGCGATTTCGACGAGGCGCAGAGCGGATTGCGGACCGCTTACAAATTGGCCGAGAACAGTGATGACCGTCACGCCCAAGCAAATGCAAGCGCGATTTCAGCCCGGATCTTGCTCGCGCAGGGTGAGGCATCGCGGGCGCTTCAGGTTCTGGAGCGGTCGCGTTTCCTAAATGCCGGACCGGGAATGGAAGGAGAACTCAGGTCGATACGCGCACTCGCGCTCGCGTCCCTAGGACATCTTGATCAGGCAGCATTAGAGGTCAACGCTTCGGCTGCGATCACGAGCCATCTCGAAGCTCGTGGACTTCGTGCATACGCCGCCGTCCTCATCGCGCTAGCACATAGTGCTAGCAGAGATGAGTTATCCGACCAACTCAGCGCGGCGCTCTCGGACTCGGCGGTCACGGGGAACGCTGACTCGTTCGTAACGTCTTATCGGGTTGTTCCGGACCTCCTGAGTGTGATCTCGAACTCGGGCTTACAACTAGACGAGTTCCTCCTTCGACCAGTGCGCACATACGACAAAGGGCTAGCGGACAAGGCCGGGCTCACAGCGAGGCAGCCGCCCGTAATAACAGGTGAACGCCTCACGAAACGCGAAGAGGAAGTGTTGTCACTGGTTCGCTTGGGACTTTCGAACCGACAAATAGCTCACACCCTCTGGATCGCCGAGTCCACGGCGAAAGCGCATGTGCGAAATATCTTTGGGAAGCTCGGCGTGCGATCGCGGACGGAAGCCGCTCTCTTTCGCAACGATCCAGATTCTTAGGCCGTCGCCGCTTCTAAGGCCGGTTGTCGAGCCGTTTGCGTACTCAAAGAGAAGTCGGCGCGCCGCGCAACTCGGTACGACTCACTCGCTCCGGCGAGAATCGCCTCGAAAGCTGCTACGACCGCAGTATCGAACTGACTCTCGACAGCCTGAGCGAGACGGAGTCGTGCGACGCGGCTTGGCATCGCATCTCGATACGGACGATCCGAGGTCATCGCGTCATAGGCGTCAGCAACGGCGATGATCTTTGCCAGCTTGGGAATCTCCTCTCCAGGCAGACCATCCGGGTAGCCGAGACCGTCAACTCGCTCGTGATGGTGCCGAACGATTCGTGCGATTTCAGCGTAGTCGTCGACTTTCGACAGGATGTGCTCCCCGATCGCAGGATGCTCTTCCATCTGGCGGCGCTCTTCGAGAGTCAGAGCTCCTGGCTTCTCGAGCAGCCCTGCCGGCAGGCCAACTTTGCCGATGTCATGTACCAGGCCACAGAGATGGACAAGGTTTTGTTCATCCTCAGACAAGCCCATCCGACTCGCAATATCGCGCGAGTAGATAGCCACCGCCGCTGAATGACCCGCCGTGTATCTGTCTCTCGCATCAAGCGTGGCAACAAGCGCCGTCGCGAATGAGAGGTTCGCCCGTTCAAGACGATCATTCGCTTCGCCGAGTTCAGTCAGGGCCTCGCGCTGCTCTCTGTACATGACATGAAGACGTTGAGCAGCAAGCGCGGGGATGAAGAACAGCGCAGCGCTCCAAGGCGTAAAAGTGATGTAAGAGTACGCAAGCATTCCCACGAGCGACGTGTATAGGGGGATTCCAGCGATGGCGACCGGCCCGGTCGTTCGCGCAAGGCCGCGGATTGATCCGGTGCCCCGGAGCACAAGAGTGATTCCGCTGAGAAGGAAGTCGAGCCCAACATCGACGATCGCCGCAACCGAAGTCGCTGCAACGATACGGCCAAACGTATTGCTCCCGCTCGCCATGGCCTGCTGGGCGGCCACACCCGCAAGTCCGCCGATCAACGTGCGGTTCGCAGTCCAAATCACCCATCTGGTGAAAGGTCGCCGGAAATCACTAAGCACAGTCGCGGCACCGATCACTGCTGCGGGCAGCCCGCCAAAGACAACCGCCACAAACAGGAGCGGAAGAAAGGCAACCGACAACTGCAGGTTGGCGGTGAGCCGTACGGTCTGTCGCTCGCTCACGAGCGCGAGCAGACCAAAACCTAGGAGAGGCCAGGCAGAGCGGGAACTAGGAAGAGGCGACTCCCCGAGCGCCAACACGACAACGACGGCGATGCTCGCAAGGCCAAGAATCGTGGCATAGACGGCAACGGGCGAGAATCCGCCCAAACTCTCTTTGCGACCCTTGAAAAACCTTGTCATATATGCGTAAACTCGCAGTGCCGTCAGTCCCCCAATAGAGGGAGTCACCTGTGCGTCTCTCACCTCGTGTGATCGCCGCGGTCAGCGCCGCCGTTTCGGTGGCGACTGTTGCGGGACAACTCAAAGCTTGGTAAAGCCCGCGTAGCTTCCGTTTTCCACGCGTTGTGGACATCCCCCTGTTGAGGGATTTCCACAGGCGGTGGAAAACTGGGGTCGCCGGCTGTGTTTACGCGATCAGTCCGCGGCGAAAGCCGACGGCGACTGCGTGCGCGCGTGACCGTGCCTGCAACTTGGCCAGCAGGTGGCGGACGTGCGATTTCACGGTTTCCTCGCTGAGGAACAGACGGACGCCGATCTCGCGGTTCACGAGGCCGTCCGAGATCAGCTGAAGCACCTCGATCTCCCGCATCGTCGGCTCCTGCTCGAGCTCACGAAGTGGGCCGCTGAAAGGAATGACCTCGGCGTTGCCGTTCTGCCGCTTTGCAGCAACCGCCTCGAAGCGGCGCTGGTGGTCCATATAGCGGCTCAGGATCTCCTTGCGCTCGGCGGCGTCCATGCCTGGGCTATCGGCCGCTTTGCTGAGGCGCTTTAGCGGACTTTCTTACCTCGTTTCAGGGATTGGCCCCGCGTGCTCCTTGCCGGGCTCCCGCGGCTTCGCATCGAGCGACGCAGACTTCGGGCCCTGCCGTCTGGCGACCTCCACCTGGGCCAGCGTCTCCTTGTCGACGTTGAGCGGGTGATGGCAGGCGGCCAGGTGGCCCGCGCCGTAGTTGACGAGAGGCGGCTCGACCTCTCGGCAGATATCGGTCATGTAGCGGCAGCGTGTATGGAATCGACAGCCCGAGGGCGGGTTGATCGGGCTCGGCACATCGCCTTGGAGGACGATCCGCTCCCGTTTCGCGCTGAGGTCCGGATCCGGTATCGGCACGGCCGAGAGAAGCGCTTCGGTGTAGGGCATGATCGGCCGCTGGTAGAGCTCCTCAGCCGGCGAGAGCTCGACGAGCTTCCCGAGGTACATGACCGCGATTCGGTTGCTGACGTGGCGAACGACGCTGAGGTCGTGGGCGATGAAGATGTAGGTGAGCTTGAGCTCGTTCTGCAAGTCGCCGAGGAGATTCAGCATCTGGGACTGGATGGAGACGTCCAGGGCCGAGACCGGCTCGTCCGCCACGATCAGCTTCGGCCGCAGCGCGAGAGCCCGGGCGACCCCGATCCGCTGGCGCTGTCCACCAGAGAACTCGTGCGGGAACCGGTTGTAGTGCTCGGGAGAGAGCCCCACCGTCTCGAGCAGCTCCTGCACGCGCTCGCGCCGGGCGCCTTTCTCGACGCCGTGGATCTTCATCGGCGTCCCGATGATCGAGCCGACGCGCTTGCGCGGATTCAGGCTCGCATAGGGATCCTGGAAGATCATCTGCATCTCGCGGCGTAGAGGTCGCAGTGCGCGGCTACCCAGACGGGAGATGTCACGGCCTTCGAAACAGACGACGCCGTCGGTCGGTTCGAGCAGGCGGACGATCGTCCTCCCGAGTGTCGACTTCCCGCAGCCGGACTCGCCCACGAGCCCGAGCGTCTCCCCCTCGCGTACCGCGAAGGTGACGTCGTCGACCGCGTGCACGTGCCCGACCTCGCGCTGGAGGAGGCCCTTCCTGATCGGGAAGTACTTCTTGACGCCATTGACCTCGACAAGCGGTTCGTTCCCGTTCCGCTCGCTCACGCAGCCTCTTCCTCGCCGGCCAGCGTGGCCACGCGCAGCTTCCGCTTCTCCTCCACTCCGAGCCAGCACCGGTCGAGATGATGGGGCTCTTCGACGCGGTTGAGCAGCTCGGGCTCCTCCATGCACTTGTCGAACGCGTGCGGGCAGCGGGGACGAAACTTGCAGCCGGTCGGCGTCCGGATCAGCGACGGCGGCGTCCCTTTGATCGAATGGAGACGCTCCTGCTTGTCCCGGTCAAGACGGGGAATCGAGCCGAGTAGCCCCCACGTGTACGGCATCTGCGGGTCGTAAAACAGCTCGCGAGTCGCGGCTTGCTCGACGACCCTGCCGGCATACATGACCAGGATCTCGTCGGCGACGTCCGCCACGACTCCCAGATCGTGTGTGATCA
Organism: uncultured Actinomycetes bacterium; assembly: GCA_963711545.1. Classification (GTDB taxonomy): domain Bacteria; phylum Actinomycetota; class Thermoleophilia; order Gaiellales; family Gaiellaceae; genus 3-1-20CM-4-69-9. The sequence continues at coordinate 206,335 of CAVQEP010000010.1, read as the reverse complement.
GGATCACGGCCGAGTTGAACTCGTCTTTGAGCCGATCGATCAGCTCGATGATCTGCGCCTGGATGGTCACGTCCAGCGCGGTCGTCGGCTCGTCCGCGATCAGAACGTCCGGATTGCAAGCGAGCGCCATCGCGATCATCGCCCGCTGGCGCATGCCGCCGGAGAACTCGTGCGGATAGTTGTTCACGCGTGAGTCGGCGTTCGGAATCCCGACCTGTTGCAGCAACTCGATCGACCGCTTCCGCGCCGCGCGCTTGTCGGCGCGCTGATGAATCTGGATCGCCTCGCAGATCTGCGCCCCGATGGTATAGACCGGATTCAGCGAGCTCATCGGGTCCTGGAAGATCATCGACATCTCGTTGCCTCGAACCTCCTGGAGCTCCGCTTCGTTCATCTCGAGGACGTTGCGGCCCTTGTAGCGGACGGCACCCTCGAAGCGCGTGTTCCGGTCACGCGTGAGGCCGAGCAGGGTCATGGCCGTGACGCTCTTGCCCGAGCCGGACTCACCGACGATCCCGAGCACCTGGCCCCGGCTGAGCTCGAAGCTGACGCCATCGACGGCCTTGACGAGCCCGTCCTCGGTCGCGAACTGGACTTTGAGGTCCTCGACCTCGATCAACCGTTCCGCCATTAGGTCGGCCGGATCCTCGGGTCGAGCCACGCGTACAGGAGGTCGACGACAACGCTGAACAGGACGATGAAGAACGTCGCGTAGATCGTCACCCCCATGATCGGCGGTAGGTCGAGACTCTGAACAGAGTCGGCCGCGTACTGGCCGACGCCCTTCAGGTCGAAGACCGTCTCCGTCAGGATCGCGCTGCCGCCAATCACGGCTGCAAAGTCGAGGCCGAACAGCGTGACGATGGGAATCAAGGAGTTCCGGAGCACATGCTTCACGAGCACGCGGTTGGGCGGCAGTCCCTTGGCCTTAGCAGTACGGACGTAGTCCTCGTTGATCGTGTCGAGAATGTTGGACCGCAGGACGCGTCCATAGAACCCGATGAACAACACCGCGAGCACGAGCCACGGCATGATGAGGTGAAGGAACCACTGCCATGGGTTCGACGTCAGAGCCACGTACTCACCGTCGGGGAACCAGGTGAAGGGGTGGCCCTGTGCGAACAGGTACCTGACGATCAGGCCGAGCCAGAAGACCGGCATCGAGATCCCGATCAACGCGAGCACCGTGATGACGCGGTCGGACAGCCTACCGGCCGTGACGGCCGAGATCACCCCCACGAGAACTCCAAAGAAGAGCCAGATGATGGCCGCGCCGATGCAGAGCGAGAACGTGGCCGGAATGCCCTTCTTGATCTCCTCGACGACGTTCAACTGGCTCGAGTACGACTTCAAGCTCCCGTTGAACAGCGACTGCATCATCGCCCAGTACTGCGAATAGAACGGGTCGTTGAGGTGGAGCTTCTCGCGGATGTCCGCAATGTTCGCGTCGGTAGCGGTGCGCCCGGCGATGCGAGGCGCCGGATCGCCGCCGGGGATCTTCACGAAGATCAGGTACGTGATGAAGCTGACCGCGACGAGCACGAGAAACGCGCCGATCAAGCGTCTCACAATGAAGGTCAACATCTAACGCTCCATCCTGACCTTGGCCCGCGGGTCGAGTGCGTCCCGCAGCCCGTCGCCGAAGATGTTCAGCGACAGCACCGTCAAGACGATCGCGATGCCCGGGATGATCGCCAACCAGGGCGCTGTCACGATCCGCGACTGGCCGTCGGCGATCAACGTCCCCCACGAGGGATTCGGTGGTTGGACGCCCGCCCCGAGGAAGGAGAGCCCCGCCTCGGTGAGGATGTTGCTCGCGATGATCAGCGCGAAGAACACGAGCACGGACGATGCGATGTTCGGGAGTAGCTCACTGAACATGACGCGCTGCGGGCTCGCTCCCTGCGCCGTCGCGGCCTCGACAAATTCCTTCTCGCGCAGGGACAGGATCTCGCCGCGCAACGGCCTGCCGATGTAGGGGATGAGGACGTAGGAGATGACCAGCGTTGGAATCCAGAGGCTCCCGCTCTCGATGTTGATTCCGAAGTGGTGGAACCCGTTGATCGAGAGGGCGGTGCCGAGCGCGATCGCCAGGAGTAGCACCGGGAAGGCCCAGATGAGGTCGAAGAAGCGGGAGATCACCCAGTCGATCCAACCGCCGTAGTAGCCGGCGAGCAGGGCGAGGATGAGCGCCAGGAGCGTGCAGATGATCGCGGAGCCGATTCCGACCTTCAGCGAGTTCAGCCCGCCGTACAGAAGCCTGACGGCGACATCCCGTCCCTGGTTGTCGGCGCCGAAGACGTACCGGCCGCCCGCGTGCCAGAGCTGCGGACCTACAGGGATTCCGCCCGCCTTGAACTCGGTGCCGATGAAGCCGCCCTTCGAGACGACGTCCACGTTCTTTCCGTCGCGCACAAAGGTCTCGCCGAGATGGTTGTCGTTCGGACCGGTCTTCGCTATGTGATGCGCGTATGGACCGGCGAGCGAGCAGAGGACGACGATGACGACGAAGAGGAGGAGGAAACCGAGCGCGACGTAGTTCCGCCGCAGCCTCCGCCAGGCGAGGACCCACGGGCTCTTCCCTTCGATCGCACCCTGCTCTCCCTCGGCGAGGGCCGCCGCGGTGTCGAGCGTGAATTCGGTCGTCGACTGGGTCGCCACCTACGCCTTCTTTCTCCGCCTTCCCGAAGTGGACCAAGAGGGAGGGCGCCGGTCAACCCGGGCCCTCCCTCGAGAGACCACCTACTTCTTACAACTCACGCCGAAGTCCCAGTAGGCGACCACGTTGAACGTGTAGCAGGTCATGTCCATCTGAGGGCCGAAGAAGTCGGTCGACGACCTGTTCATGTACGGGACGGTGGTCGCGTACTTGGCCATCAAGTCGCTGTCGACCTTCGCCCAGCGGGCGTTCACCGCGGGCGTGATCGTGGCGAACTTCTTGAGGGCGTCGATCTCCTTGTTCACGGACGGAACGTTGACGTTGCCCGGGTTGTTGTTGTGCGTCTTGGTGATGCGCTCACCGTTGAGCAGGACGTCGAACCAGTCGAGCGGGTGCGGATAGTCCTGGTACCAGTCGGTGAACATCGCCTGAGCCTTCGTGGCCTGGTTTCCGATCGTCTGGAAGTAGACCTGGTGGCTCAGGAGGTGCAGCTTCGGCTTGTAGCCGATCTTCGACAGCTGGTTGGCCAGGTACTCGGTCGACGACTTCGACGGATCCTCGTTCGGGCCGTAGACGTCGACGGTCGCGCCGGCCGTGCCCGACTGCTGGACCGCCTTCTTCGCTGCAGCGATGTCGAACTTCCAGGCGTCGATCTTCTTGTACTGCGGGTAGCCCGGCGGCAGGAAGTTCTGCGTCGGGCGGCCGAGACCGCCGTAGATCCCTGAGATGATCGCGTTCGGGTCGATCGCGAGCTGAACCGCTTTGCGCGCCTGGAGGTTGTTGAACGGCGGGATCGCGTTGTTGAGCGCGTAGTAGTAGGTATTGGCGTTCGTGTAGATCCTCAGCTGGTCCCTGTACTTCGACTGCGCCTCCGGCAGCCGGTCGTTGGGGATCGGCTGGAAGTCGTAGTCGGCGTTGCCCGAGACCACCTGTTGATAGGCAGCGACCGGATCCGTGATGATCTTGCCGGTGACCCTGTCGGGGTTCCCTGACGGCATCGTCGGGATCTGGTTGTTGTAGTTCGGGTTCCGCACGAGCTCGAAGCTCCGGTTCGGGACGTAGCTCTTGATCATGTACGGCCCGGTCGCGGGGATCGGGTGGGTCGACTGGTCGCTCGCCGGTGTCCCCGCGGGCACGAAGTGCGAGAACTCGAGCGCCAGGATGTAGAGGAAGTCACCGCGCGGATTGTCGAGCTTGATCTGGATCGTCCGCTTGGCGTCATCGGCGACGATGCCGGTGATGTGGCCCTTCTTTGTCGTGGCGAAGCCGTTCGGGCCGCTGACCCCATGGATGTCCGAGTAGAACCCGACTCCCGGCGAGTCCATCTTGAAGTCGCGCTCGATGGAGTACCTGAAGTCGCTCGCCTTGACCTCGGTGCCGTTCGAGTACTTCAGGCCCTTGCGGAGCGTGAAGTCGTACGTCTTCCCGTCGGCCGAGACCTTCGGCATGCTCTCGGCCAGGTACGGGACGAGCGTCGCTCCCTCGGGTCCTGAAACGTGCTTGTAGCCGACGAGCCCGGTCCAGACGTAGTTGTCGATCTGGAAAGCAGCGACGGTGTAGTACAGGGCCGGATCCATGTAGTCCGGCGCGTCCCACACGACACGCAGGAGCGGATAGGTCTTCCCGCTATTCGGGCTGCCACTGCTTCCGCTCGACGACTTCTTGCCTCCACCCCCGCAGCCCGCGGCAACCAGGGCGAGAACACCCGCGAGCGCAAGGAGGCCGACCACTTTCGTCAACCTCGATCTCTGTATCACTTCGAAACTCCTCCCGTTGGGACTGATCCGCGGGCGAAGACCCCCTGAATCCACTCGCGGATCGTTGATTCTTACAGACGTCTTTTGACCCTCGCCGTTAGTACGGCGGGGGGTTAAAGGCGGATCATTCGCCGCCTTTGTACCCCGAGATGGTCGGGCTCGAACTCCTCGACGACGCCGTTGACGCCTTCGCGCTCGGTGGAGTGGAGAATCCGGCCGTTGCCAAGCCAGAAAGCGATGTGCGTTGCGCCACTATCGTCGCCGTAGGTGATCAGGTCGCCCTCGCTCAACTCCGCCTCGGCGACGGGTCTGCCGGCCGCCTCCTGCTGGTCGGCGTCGCGGGGAACGAGGCGGCCGAGCCAGCGATAGGACATGTGGACGAGGCCGGAACAGTCGATGCCGCGCTCGCTCATCCCGCCCCAGAGATAGGGAGCGCCCAGATACCGCCGGGCGTGCTCGACGGGATTTCCCGGCACCCCGGCGAGCTGATCCTCGCGCACCCAGCCCGGGTAGTCGTACGCGGTGCGGATGCGGGCCCAGCCGTCCCGCCGCTCGTCGACCCCGACCGGCTCGCCGAGCAGCAGCTCGGTCACCCGCTCGGCATCCTCCCGGGGCTCGGCGCGGACGGCCGCGACATCGACCGAGCACAGAACGTCCATTCGCTCTAGGACGTGCCTTCGACCAGCAGCTTCCGAAAGGACGGGTACTGGCCGAGCTTTCCGACCGTCACGAGCGTGTCGCCCTGCTGGATGACGTCGGACGACCGCGCGCCGGCGACGGGCTCCGGCTCGCGCAGGATCGCGATGACCGTGATTCCCGTCCTGGCTCGGAACTCGCTCTCGGCCAGGGTCTTGCCGATCAAGGGACTGCTGTCGGGCACAGCGACCCACTCGATCGCGAGCTCGCCGAGCGCCAATTCGAGCTCCTCGACGATCTTGGGGCGCTCGTACGCGCCACCGATGACGGCCCCCAACTGGCGCGCTTCGTCGTCGTCGAGCCGGATAACCGCCGAGGGGTCGTCGGCGTGCTCGTGGCGGAAGAAGTAGATCTCCCGCACCCCGTCGTTGTGGAGGACGATGGCAAGGCGCCCACCGTCCGCCGTGCGGAAGCCGTACTTGACCCCGATTCCGGGCAGTCGCGTTTCTCTGAGCTCTACGGGCAACTCGTCACTGCTCCTCGGCGGCCAGTCTAGGGGGCGGGAACAGGCGCCGCGCCCAGCCACTTCGACTCCTTCATCAGGATGACGCCGACGGTCGCGGTGACGAGTACGTAGAGGCCGGCAAACGCGGTGAGGTCGGACCGGACCGCGTCACTGATCCTCGAGTTGCCCGTGGCCAGCTGCGCCAGGATGATCGTGAACTCCCCGTGCGCGATCAGGGCGACGCCGACGTTGAAGCTCTGGCGACGGGTGAAGCCGCCGACGCGCCCGGCGAAGTAGCCGGCGGCCGACTTTCCGACGATCGTCAACGGAACCGCCAGCGCGAGGAGCCAACCGAGCCGGCCGAGAGCGCCGAGGTCGATCGAGAGCCCGAAGACGAAGAAGAAGAGCGCGGCGAACAGGTCGCGAAAGCTGAAGAAGCGCTCCTCGACGTCTTCGCGGATGTTCGTCTCGGCGAGCACCACCCCCGCCATCAGCGCGCCGATCGCCTCGGAGAGCCCGAGCTCCTTGGCGAGGGCCGCCATCCCGACGACGAGCGCGACGGTGAAGAGAAGGAAGAACTCCCGCGGCACGCGCTCGAGCGCGCGGTCGAGTGGGCGGGAAAGCCAGCGTGACGCGGCGAGCGAGGCCAGGATGAACGCGAGCGCCTTCGAGACCGTGGCTAGCGTCCCCGCCGCCGACCCGCCTCCCGTGCCGGCGAAGCCGAGGACGAACGCGATCGCCAGGTCCTCGAACAGCAGGATCGCCAGGACGATGTCGGTCTCCTCGTCGGCGAGGCGGCGAAAGTCGATCAGGCCCTTCACGGTGATCGCGCTCGACGAGACGTAGACGGCGGCGGCCAGGATGACCGCGCCAAAGGTGAAGCCGAACGCGGCCAGCCCGACGACCAGGCCGATCGCTGCGTTCACGAGCAGGTCGAGCGTCCCACCCAGCCCGACGTGCCGTCCGGTGCGGAGCAGCCGGCCGAGGCTGAACTCGAGCCCCAGGAAGAAGAGGAGGAACACGAGGCCGAGCTCGGCGAGGAAGTCGGTCACCTCAGACGGGGTGATCAGGGTCGTCACGTGCGGCTCGTGCGGGCCGAGGAGCAGTCCGCTCAGCAGGTACGCGGGGATCGCGGACACACCCAGCCGGTGGGCGCCCAGGCCGAGCGCCCCGAGCAGCAGAACTGTGAGAGCGAGCTGGGAGAGCGTCATCGCGGCCGATCCTTGCAGACGAACGTATGTTCGCTTAGGCTCTCCTCGTGCAGCTGCGCCTGGATGCGGCCGACCGGCTCGTCGAGCTGGTCGAGGAGCGCCGGGGCCCGATCCACGCCGAAGAGGCGGCCCGTCGGCTCTTCGCGCTGCGGCACGTGCCGATCGGCCTGGCTCGCTGCCTCATCGACGACGTCGTGAAAGAGGATTCCAGGCTGTCCTGGCGGAGCGATGCCGTCGGCCTCGCGGACCCTCCCGGAGCCGAGCTGCCGCTCGAGCACGCGACCTTCGTCGTCGTCGACCTCGAGACGACCGGGCTGAGTCCCGGCACCGCGCGGATCTGCGAGATCGGGGCCGTCCGCGTCCACGAGCTCGAGCTCACCGACGAGTTCCAGACACTCGTCGATCCCGGGGTGCCGATCGGCGCCGCCGTCAGTGCCCTTACGGGCCTACGCGACACGGAGCTTCGCGGCCGGCCCCGACCCCACGTCGCCGTGCGGCGGTTCCTCGAGTTCGCGGGCGAAGCCGTGCTCGTCGCGCACAACGCGCGCTTCGACCTTGCCTTCCTCGATCGCGAGACCGAGCGGCTCACCGGGGCACGGCTGGCGGGCCCCGTCGTCGATACCGTCGGGCTCGCCCGCAAGCTCCTCGCGGGTCGCACGACTCGAGCGGGCCTCGCGTCCCTCTCTCGCTTCTTCGGGACCGCGGCCGAGCCGTGTCATCGCGCGCTTCCCGATGCGCTCGCGACGGCGGAGATCCTCCTGCACCTGCTGGGGCTCGCTCAGGAGCGCGGCGCGCGCACGGTCGCCGACCTCGCCGACCTCGCCGCGCCCAGGGTGCGCAAGGTCTATGCGAAGCGGGCCCTGGCCTTCGGAGCTCCTCCGAGCCCCGGCGTCTACCTCTTCCGCGACCGGCACGACCAGGTTCTCTACGTCGGCCGCGCCCGCGACCTCCGCGCCCGGCTGCGGTCGTATTTCCACACCGACCGCCAGCGACCGGCGGTCGAGGGCGCGCTCGGCGCCCTCGAGCGGATCGAGTGGCGGGTGACCGGCTCCGAGCTCGAGGCCGCGCTCGAGGAGATCCGCCTCATCCGCGAGCTTCGGCCGCCGGCGAACGCGCGCGGCGCGGGCGTCGACCGGTATGTCTACCTTCGCCGGCGCGGCGACAAGCTCGTGTGCACACAGGATGCGACGGGACTCGGCCCGTTTCGCAGCCGGACGCGTGCTCGGCTCGCGTGCCGAGCACTGGACGGGGCCTCGGAGGCCGAGCTCGCGGATCCGGCGCTGGCACTCCCGCGCCTGCGCAGGCGACTACGCGACCTGGCGGACTGCCGCCGCTTCGAGGACGCGGCCAGGCTCCGCGACCGCATCTCCGCGCTCGAGCAGCTCGTCCGCCACCTCGCCCGGATCGACCGGCTTCTGAGACTGCGCGCTTGCCTGCTCGTGCCGGCAGCCGAGCCCGGCTACGTCCGTGCCGTGTTCGTCGCCGGCGGAAGCGTCGCCGTCGTCCGAACGCTGCCGGGCGGCGACGGTGCCCGGCTCGAGGTCGAGGCCGGCCTCGCAGAGACGAGGCGTCTCGCGCCGGACCACCTCTCACGCGAGGATCTCGATGCGATGCTGATCGTCGACAGCTTCCTGCACAGGCCGCCGCCCGAGCTGCGTGTCGCCCCGCTCGAGGCGGACGAGATTCTCAGACGGGCGGCGGCTCTTCCGCAGGCTCGAGCAGCGGAGCCTCCACGACCGGCTCGCGCTCGCGCGGCGTAATCCGCCCTTCCTTGATCTCCTCGGCCCAGTGGCACGCGACCTCGTGACCGCTGGCGAGCCGGCGAAGCGGCGGAACCTCGTCCCGGCAACGCGTCGGCTGGATGAACGGGCACCGCGTGTGGAAGCGGCAGGCAGCCGGTGGATTCGCCGGGCTCGGCAGGTCGCCCGCAAGCAGGATCGACTCGCGCATCCGTTCCACGACGGGATCCGGGATCGGGACCGCGGAGAGCAACGAGATCGTGTACGGATGAAGCGGGTTGTCGTAGAGCTCCGCGGCAGGCGACACCTCGACGATCCAGCCGAGGTACATCACGGCGATCCGGTCCGAGATGTGACGGACGACCGCGAGGTCGTGCGCGATGAAGAGGTACGTGAGCTCGAACTCCTCCTGCAGCGTCTCGAGGAGGTTGATGATCTGCGCCTGAATCGAGACGTCGAGCGCCGACACCGGCTCGTCGGCGACGACGAAGTCCGGGTTGAGCGCGAGCGCACGTGCGAGGCCGATGCGCTGGCGCTGCCCACCGGAGAACTCGTGCGGGTACCGGCCAGCCGCGTCGGTCGGGAGCCCGACGGTCTCTAGGAGGTCGCGGACGCGCGAGTCCGCTTCACGCCTGGTCGCGAGACCGTGACTGCGCAGCGGCTCACCGACGATCCGTCCGACGCTGTGACGCGGGTTCAAGGACGCATAGGGATCCTGGAAGACCATCTGCATCCGGCGCCGCAGGGGTCGTAGCTTGCCCTCGCTGAGCTTGGAGATGTCTTGCCCGTCGAACAGGATGCGCCCATCCGTCGGCTTGTAGAGGCGGATGATCGTGCGCCCGACCGTCGACTTGCCGCAGCCCGACTCGCCGACGAGCCCGACCGTTTCTCCGCGTCCGATCGTGAGAGAGACGTCGTCGACGGCGCGGATGTCGCCGACGTGCCGGTTGAGCAGGATCCCGCTCTTGATCGGAAAGTAGACCTTCAGGTTCTCGAGCTCGACGAGCGGCCCCGCCCCGTCGGTGCTCATCAGGCCGTGGCCGCCTCGCGCGCGCGGTCCCATTCGTCGACGGGAACCGGGTTGAAGCACGCCACCTCGTGGCCCGGCTCGACCTTCACGAGTGAAGGCACCTCCCGACGTGACAAGTCGACCTCGAAGCGGCAGCGAGGCTGAAACGGACAAGCCGCCGGGGACCTCAGCATGTTCGGCGGCGCTCCGTCGATCGGGTGGAGGCGCGTTCCCTTCGCGGCGTCGAGGCGGGGGACGCTCTGCAGGAGGCCGAGTGTGTACGGATGGCGCGGCGCGCTGTAAAGCTGCTCCGCGGATCCCGTCTCCATGAACATGCCGGCGTACATGACGTTCACGCGCTCGCACATTCCCGCAACGACGCCGAGGTCGTGGGTGATCAGGATCAGCGCTGCGTTCTCCTCCGCGACGAGCTCGCGGAGAAGGTCGAGGATCTGCGCCTGGATCGTGACGTCGAGGGCGGTCGTCGGCTCGTCGGCAATGAGGAGCTTCGGCCGGCAGGCGAGCGCCATTGCGATCATGGCGCGTTGGCGCATCCCGCCGGAGAACTGGTGGGGATAGTCGCGCAGCCGCCTGTCCGCGCTCGGGATGCCGACGCGGTCGAGCAACTCGGACGCGCGCGCCTCGGCTTCCTTGCGGCCCATGTCGAAGTGCGTCCGGAGCGGCTCGCAGATCTGACGGCCGATCGTCAGCACGGGGTTCAGCGACGTCATAGGGTCCTGAAAGATCATCGCGATCTCGCGACCGCGAATCCGGCGCAGAGCGCGGTCGCTCTGGCGGAGGAGATCGGTGCCCTCGAAGCGGGCGGTCCCCGACTCCACGCGGCCATTGCGCGCGAGGAGGCCGAGGATCGCGAGCGACGTGACGCTCTTCCCGCAACCGGACTCGCCGACGATCCCGAGCGTCTCGCCAGGGGCGATGTCGAACGTGATGCCGTTGACCGCGTGCACCGTGCCGCGACGCGTCCAGAAACGGACGTGCAGGTCCTCGACGGAGAGGAGCGGGGCCCTAACCACGCGTCCGGAGCTTCGGATCGAGCGCCTCGCGCAGACCGTCTCCGATGAGGTTGAAGCCGAGCACGGAGATGACGATCGCGATACCCGGAATGATCGCGAGGAACGGAGCGATGTTGAGGTAAGCGTTGACATCGGTGAGCATCGTCCCCCACTCCGGCGTGGACGGGTCCTGCGGGCCGAGCCCGAGAAAGCCGAGGCCTGCGACGTCGATGATCGCCGTCGCCATCGCGAGCGTTCCCGCGACGATCGCGGGCGAGATCGCGTTGGGGATGATGTGGGAGAAGAGAATCGCGCGGCGTCTGACGCCCACGGCGCGCGCGGCGAGGACGAAGTCGTTTTCGCGCTGCGCGAGAATCGAGCCCCGCAGGAGCCTGGCGAAGATCGGGATGTTGACGACGCCGACCGCGATCATGACCTGAGCCAAGCCCGGCCCGAGCATCGCGACGATGCCGATCGCGAACAGGAGGCCCGGGATCGCGAGCATGACGTCCATAACGCGCATGATCGCCGTGTCCGCGACGCCGCCGATGTAACCGGCAATCGATCCGAGGATCAATCCGATGGAGAGGCCGATCGAGACCGAGACGACGCCGATCAGCAGCGAGAAGCGGGCGCCGTAGATGATGCGCGAGAACTCGTCCCGTCCGAGAAGGTCGACGCCGAACCAGTGCCCGGAGGTCGGTCCGACGGGCTTGCCCTCGTTGAGCAGATTGAGGTTCTGCTCGTCCGGGCCGTACGGCGCGATCAGCGGTGCGAAGACGGCGCAGACCACGAAGAGCGAGACGAAGAAACCGCCGACGATCGCCCCGGGGTTACGGATCAGCCGGTACCACGCCTCGCCCCACAGACCTGACGACCCCTCGAGCTGGACTTCCCTAGCTTCGATCTCGGCGACCGACATCAGCTGTACCGGACTCGCGGGTTGATGATCGCATACGAGATGTCCACGACCAGGTTCACGAGAACGAAGACGACCGCAAGGAAGAGGATCCCGCCCTGCAGGGCGGGGTAGTCGCTGTTGAAGATCGCGTCACGTAACCACGAGCCCATCCCTGGGAACGCGAACACGGTCTCGGTCAAGACGGCTCCCGAAAGAAGCAGGCCTGTCTGCAGGCCGATGATCGTCGAGACGGGCAGCATCGCGTTTCGCAGCACGTGGCGGCGGTCGACGGTGTGGGGCGCCAGCCCTTTTGCGCGCGCAGTGCGAACGTAGTCCTCGTTTTGCACGTCGAGAACGGCGGCACGCGTGATCCGCGTGATCACGGCAAGCGGAATCGAGCCGAGCGCGATGGCCGGCAGGATCAGATGCCTGATGACGTCCCAGAGCGCATACCAGTCGCGCGCGATGATCGCGTCGAGGATGTAGAAGTTCGTCGGATGCTCCGTTTCGATTAGGACGTCGGTCCGGCCGACGCTCGGGAGCAGGTGCCACTTCACGGAGAAGAAGTACTTGAGGATGATCGCGAGAAAGAAGATCGGGACCGAGATACCTAAGAGCGATCCGACGAGAGTGAAGTTGTCGAACACTCCGCCGTGACGTTTGGCCGCAAAGAATCCGAGGGGGATGCCGACGGAGACCGCGAAGATCATCGCCGAAAGGGCGAGCTCGACCGTCGCCGGGAAGCGTTGCTTGATCTCATAGGTGATCTGTCGCCGCGAAGCGATGCTCGTGCCGAGATCCCCTTTTACGGTCTCCTTCAAGTAGTCCCAGTACTGCACCGGCAGCGGCCGGTTGAGCCCGTAGCGCTCCTTGTACTGCTTCACGAGCTTGGGAGTGGAGCGCTCGCCAAGGAGCGCATCGGCCGGATTCCCAGGCAACGCGCGGACCCAGAAGAAGATCAGGATCGAGACGCCGAGCAGGATCGGCACGACCAGCAACAACCTGCGAACGACGTAACGAAGCATCAGGAGGTTCTAGCGACTGGCGTCACTGGATCGGCCTGTCTCATCCCGGTGCAAAGCCGGCGGACACGGCTGGTCGAGCTGCATGTCCGCCGGCTGCACGGCTAGGTGTTACTGACCTCCGAGTCCAGCGAATTGGAACCAGACGCCACCGACCGGGGTTGCGATCAGCCTCGTAACTCGCTTCTGGGCGCCGAGTGCAGGTGTCGCGTGCGCATATGGCACGCCCGGCAGGTACTTCATGATGATGATGTTCGCCTGCTGGTACAGCTTGATCCGCTTCGCGAAGTTCGGCTCGTTGAGCGCCCTGTTCAGGATGCCCGTGATCTGCGGGTTGGTGAAGCCGAACTGCGGGTTGAAGTTGCGGAAGAATGTCCCGAGGAAGTTGTCGGGATCGCCGTAGTCACCGGTCCAGCCGATGAGGTTGAGATCGCCGGCACTGCCCTCGTTGACCTTCGCGACGTACGTCGGGCGCCAGGGCGCGCTGTGCGCCGTGACGTCGAAGCCCGAATTGTTCAGGCTCGCCTGGAACGCCTCGAAGTTCCGCTTCGGGTCAGGCATGTACGGGCGGGTAACGCCCGTCGGGTACCAGAAGTCGATCTTGCACGGGACCTTGCAGCTCGACGAGTTCAGGAGCTGCTTGGCCTTCGTCGGGCTGTACGGGTACTTCTGCACCTTGTTCGTCCACCCGAACAGGCTCGGCGGCTGGAACTCGTTCGCCACCCTCCCCGTCCCGAAGTAGAATTGCTTCACGACGGTGGCACGGTCGAGACCGTAGGCCACGGCCTGGCGCACCTTGAGGTCGTTCATCGGCGAGTTCGGCCCCTGGTGGATCGTCACGTAGGCGACGTTGAAGGCCGGCCGCTTGACGACCTTGAGGCTCGAGTTACCGCTCAGGCCGCCGATGTCCTGCGGAGCGGCCAGGTCGTACGCGTTGATCTCGCCCGTCTGCAGGGCCTGGAACCGGGCCGTGTTGTCCGAGATCGGCCGGATGATGATCTTGTCCAGCTTGGCCTTTCGGCCCCAGTAGTTGTTGTTGCGGATGAGCTCGAGCTTCTGCCCGATCGTCCACGACGAGAACTTGAACGGACCGGTACCGGTCGGATGCTGGAACGCATACGTGCCGCTCGGCCTGAACGTCCCGCCTGTGAGCGTCGCCTGGTCGGCGCCGTACTTCTTCAACGCGGTCGGGCTCTGCATCGCGAACGACGAAATCACGAGCGACGGGAAGAAGACACCCGAAGGCCGTGTCAGCCGCACGATGATGCGATAGTTGCCGACCGTTCTACAGCTGCTAAAGAGCGGCGGCGACAGGTTGGCAACCTCGTTGTGACGGAACCCGCCGTAGGTTGCCTGGTAGTAGAACGTCGCCGACGGATCCTGGAACGGACCCGTCCAGTTGTACCAGCGGTTGAAGTTGTAACACGCGGCGGCCGCGTTCCACGGCGTGCCGTCGTGGAACTTCACGCCCTTGCGGAGGTCGAAGGTCCAGACCTTTCCGCCGCCTGACAGCTTCCACTTCGTCGCCAGAGCCGGGATGATTTTCGTCGTCCCAGGCTTCAGCCTTACCAGCCCTTCGAAGATCTGCTCCGTGACACGGAACGACTCGCCGTCGGACACGAGCGCAGGATCCAGGTACGTCGGATCCGCGGTGCCCGCAAAGACGAGCGTTCCTGACTTGGCCGCGCCGCCCGCTGTTCCGGCGGCAGCGAGCACGACCAGCGCCACGAGAGGAAGGGCAAGCCTTCTCATAGTCCCCCTCACACGAACTCCTTTCCTCATCGCCCCGCCTCCCAGGCGGACCCGACAAGTATGAACAGAAAGTTAAGCCTTTCTGCAAGTTAGACGCCGCACTATCGGAAACGATTGAGGGCGGCCCAGGGGCCGCCCTCAGATCATCCCAACTGGCTGCGGCTGTCAGGCCGCGAGTGAGATGAGATCTCGGAGTGCCGAAAGGCGCGCGAGAGCCTGGCCCTCGAGCTGCCGGACCCGTTCTCGGGTCAGGTCGAGCTCGTGCCCGATCGCCTCGAGCGTCCAGGGCTCGCCCTCGAAGCCGAACCGCAGCTCGAGGATCCGCCGTTCGCGCTCGGGCAGAGCGTCGAGCGCGCGCCGGACGCCCTGGCGGCGGAGGGATTCCTCCGCCTCGTCGAACGGATCGGCGGCTTCGCGGTCGGCGAAGAGGTCACCGAGCTCCCCCTCGTCGTCGGCTCCGACGGTCTGGTTCAGCGACACCGACGCCTGTGCCGCCCCGAGCGCCTCGTCGACGTGCTGGATCGGCAGCCCTGTGGCCTCGGCAAGCTCGTCCTTCGTCGCCTCGCGGCCGAGCTCGACCTCGAGCCGGCGCGCCGCTCGCGACAGCTTCTGCTGCCGCTCGACGACGTGCACCGGGACGCGGATCGTCCGGGCGTGGTTCGCCACGGCACGCTGCACCGACTGGCGGATCCACCAGGTCGCGTAGGTCGAGAACTTGTAGCCGCGCCGCCAGTCGAACTTCTCGACCGCGCGGTTGAGGCCGAGTGTCCCCTCCTGGATCAGGTCCAGGAACGGGACGCCGAGCCCACGGTAGCCCTTGGCAATGGAGACCACGAGCCGAAGGTTCGACTCGATCATCCGCCGCTTCGCGGTCGGGTCGCCTCGCTCGATCGCCTTGGCGAGCGTGACCTCCTCCGCAGCGGTGAGCAGCTTGTGGCGACCGACGTCGGCCAGGAAGAGCTGGAGGCTGTCGGCCGATCCCGAGAGCACGTGCGGCTCGGCGGGCTCGGGCTTCTTCTCCTCCTTCTCCTTCTCGACCTCGGCGGCGGGCTGACGTACCTCGAGCCCGATGCGCTCGAGCTCCCGGGTCAGCTCCTCGACCTCGGCCTCGTTCAGGTCGTGCTCGAGAGAGAAGGCCTCGAGCTCGGCGGGCTCGAGATATCCCCGCTCCTCGGCGCCCTCGACGAGCACCTTGGCCTGGTCGGAATCTAGGAGTTCATGCAGCTGATTCTGGGTCAAGTGTTCCTTTCGGGTCCCACTTCGCGATTCGCAGCCAACCTTCGTACTCTAGGTGGAGTTCCCTTGTCTTTCCAGGCACAACCGTCCCCGCGGGGTCACACGACGGAAACGAGACCGTGCCCTCTGTTATTCCGTCGCCGCAGGCTCTTTGGTTTGCGCGCGAACGGGGAACTCGAACTCGATCTTGTCCTCGTCGTTCAAGACGAGCCGCGCACGAAAAGGTTTGCCGTTTCGTGAGCGGAAGCCGGAGAGTACCTCCCGGGTCCGACGTTCCTCGAGGAGCTGCCTCGCGACCTCCGGGGTGAGCGTGCGGCTGGCGACCCGTTTCCAGATCACGAACCCGCAGCCAGGCTCCTCGCGGCTCTTCCAGCTGGTGCACCCGTAGGCCTTGGAGTTCTCCTTGATGATCTCGCCGGTCACGGCGCCGCAGCGTGGACAAAGCCCTAGCTCGACCCGCTCGGGACGAAGCTTTTCCTTGTCCAGGGCGGCGATCTGGTCGACCGTCTCCTTGGCGAAATCGGCGATTCCCTTCATGAAGGCCTCTCGGTCGCCGCGGCCGTGCTCGATGTCGGAGAGCTTGTGCTCCCAGTCGCCGGTCAGCTCGGGCGAGGTCAGCTTGTGCTCCTCGAGCATGGTCACGACCTGGATCCCCTTCGGCGTGGCCTGAAGGTCCTTGCCGACGCGTTCGATGTACTCCCGGCGGATCAGCGTCTCGATCGTCTCGGCCCGTGTCGCCGGGGTCCCAAGACCCGACGCCTTCATCGCATCGCGGAGCTCGTCGTCGTCGATGAGCTTTCCGGCGGTCTCCATCGCCGACAGCAGCGTCGCCTCCGTATAGCGAGGCGGAGGCTTCGTCATCTTTTCCTCGATCTCCGCCGCGATGCAGCGCACCGTCTGGCCCTCCTTCAGCACCGGGATCTCGCCGCCCTCCGACTCGTCCTCGGACTGCCGCTCGTGGTCAGCCTCGACGCCGTAGACGGCGCGCCACCCGGCCTCGAGCGTGACCTTGCCCCGCGTCCTGAACCGCTCTTCCTCGATCACCGTGACCACGGTCGTCCTCGCGTATCGGGCGGGTGGATGGAAGACCGACAGGAAGCGGCGGGCGACCAGGTCGAACACGCGGCGCTCGTCCGGGGTGAGCGCCTCCATGTCGTGCTCGACGTCGGTCGGGATGATGGCGTGGTGGTCGTCGACCTTGGCGTCATTGACGACGCGCTGGAGCGGCAGCTGGTCGAGCCCGACGACGTACTCGGCCGCGGACCGGTACTCGGCGACCGGTTGCAGGGTGGCGGCCGTCGGCTTCAGCTGAGGGACCATGTCACCGGACAGGTAACGCGAGGACGTGCGTGGGTACGTAATCGCCTTCTTGCCTTCGTACAGCGACTGCGCGGCCTGCAGCGTGCGGCGCGCGGAAAACCCGTACCGGCGGTTCGCGTCGCGCTGGAGCGACGTGAGGTCGTAAAGGAGGGGCGCCCGCTCGGATTGCTCCTTCCGCTCGACCTTCTCGATCGTCCCGTCCTGGCCCGAGACCTTGGCGACGATCCGGTCGGCGCGCTCGAGTTCTCCGAAGATCCGCGTCTCGTCGCCCTCGAACCAGAGCCCCTGGTAGGGAGGCTGGAACGTCCCGTGCACGAGGCGGTACGGCTCGGGGACGAAGGCCTGAATCTCGCGCTCGCGCTTGACGATCATGGCGAGCGTCGGCGTCTGGACGCGTCCGAGGGAGACGACGCCGCCGACCCAGGCTCGGCCGCGGATGGTGGCGGCCCGGGTCGCGTTCATGCCGACGAGCCAGTCCGCCTCCGACCGGGAGCGGGCGGCCTCCTCGAGGGGCAGCATCTGCGCCCCCGGGCGGAGCCGCTCGAAGCCTTCGCGGATCGCCTGCTTCGTCATCGACGAGATCCAGAGGCGCTCGACGGGCTTCGGAGCGTCCTGGCTGGACGAGGAGGCACCGAAGACGGACTCGTAGACGTACGCGAAGATCAGCTCGCCCTCGCGCCCCGCGTCGCAGGCGTTGATGATCCGGTCGACGTCGTCTCGCTTGAGGAGCGTTTCGATCAGCTTGAGCTGCTTCTTCGACTTGGCGTCACGGGGAACCAGCTTGAAGCCGTTGGGCGGGACGATCGGCAGGTCGTCCAGGCGCCATTTCTTCCACTTCTCGTCGTACTCCTCCGGCTCGGCCAACTGGACGAGGTGCCCGACCGCCCACGTGATCACGTAGTCGTCGGATTCGAGGAACACCGCCTCCTCCCTGGCACGTGACCGGGTCTTCGACTTGGCGGCCTCGACGACTTCCTCGTTCGTCTCCTCGGCCGCCTTCTTGCCGCGCTTCGGCTTGATGTCCTCGAGCTTGCGGCGCTGGAAGGGGCCGTCGAGCGCGCCCGCGAGGTCGCGTCCGACTGAGGGCTTTTCTGCAATGACGAGCGTCTTTGGCATCCGGGACACCTTAGCGAGCGGCCTCGGGATCTCCAGCCGGGGATACTTGGCCATGTGAGGCCCAGCCCCTTCTACCTGTTCGTCGGCGGAGTCTCCTGGCCGGTGCTCCGCTGGTTGTATCGACTTCGCGCGGAGGGGAAGGAGAATCTCCCCGCCTCCGGCGGTTACGTCCTGGCCGCGAATCACGTCTCGAACTTCGATCCATGGCCCCTGGCCTTACCGCTCTGGCCCAACCGATTCCTCCGGTTCATGGCCAAGTCGGAGCTCTACTGGTGGCCGCTCCGATACGTGATCGACGCCGGCGGCGGCTTTCCGGTCAGGAGGGGCGAGCGAGACGTCGAGGCGATCAACAGGGCCGTCGAGCTCGCCCGCGAAGGGCACGTCATCGCCATGTTCCCGCACGGGACGAGACAGCGGAAGGGGATCGTGAAGAGGTTCCAGCCGAGGGCTCACACCGGAGCGGCGCGGATCGCGCTCCAGGCAGGAGTGCCTCTCGTCCCCGCCGCGATCTCGGGGACGGACCGGCTCTCGAGGCTCGGCCCTCTACGCGTTCGCTACGGCAAGCCTCTCGCGCTTGACGACGTCGGAGGCCTGGACCCGTCCGAGGCGGCCCATGAAGCGACCCAGCGGCTGATCGCCGAGATCGAGCGGCTCGAGGCGGAACTGTGATCCGGCCCCTCCTCGTCATCGACGGCGACTCGCTCACGCACCGCGCGTATCACGCGCTCCCGAAGTCGATGAAGCGCGCGGACGGGCGACCCGCCAATGCGCTCGTCGGCTTCTCGAACTTTCTGATGCGCCTCTGGCAGGCCGAGGAGCCCCGCGCCGTCTTCGTAGGCTGGGACACCCTCGACGTGCCGACGTACCGCCACGAAGCGTTCGCGGGCTATCAGAGTGGTCGTGAGTTCGACGACGCGCTGCTCGAGCAGCTCGACCTCCTCCCTGACCTCGTCCGGTCTTTCGGCTTTGCCGCCGGGAAGGCGGCGGGCTACGAAGCCGACGACTTCCTGGCGGCGGCGGTGCACCAGGAGGAGGAGCGAGGAGGAACCTCGGTCGTCGCGACCTCTGACCGGGATTCGTTCCAGCTCGCCAGCGATCGCACGACCATCCTGCAGCCGATTCGCGGGGTGAGCGAGCTGGCGCGCGTCGGCCCTGCCGAGGTGCGCGAGCGTTACGGGGTCGACCCTGCCCAGGTGCCGGACTTCATCGCGCTTCGCGGCGATCCGTCGGACCGCATCCCTGGGGCACGAGGAGTAGGCCCGAAGACCGCCGCAAGCCTCCTGGCCGAGTACAAGACGCTGGACGAGCTCCTCGCGGCAGGCCGATTCGGCGCACAGGCGGAGGAGTTGCGCCTCTACCGGCGAATGGCGACTCTCGACGCCTCCGCCCCGATACCTCCCCTCGTAGAACAAACGCCGAACTGGGCGGAGGCGTCGTCCACTCTCAGAGACCTCGGGCTGAATGCCGTCGCCGAGCGGGCCGCCGCCCTGGCGGGATAGGACGCCCGGATCGACGTCCTCAGCCATCCGGCGCTGGCGACCCTCCACCCGACGGGCTCGCATCCGGAGTCGCCCCGACGAATACCCGCCGCGCTGTCCAGGCTCGAGACCTGGGGGGAGGGCAGGCCGGCGACGGACGAGGAGATCCTGCGCTGCCACCGTGCCGAGCATCTCGCGGCGGTGCTGGCCATCCGCGATCCGGTGTGGCTCGATCCGGACACGCCGGCAAGCGCGACCACGGCAGAGGCAGCGCGTCTTGCCGCGGGAACAGCGGTCGAAGCGGCGCGCGCGGGAGCGTTCGCGATCGTGCGCCCACCTGGGCACCACGCGACGAGTTGCCGGGCGATGGGCTTCTGCATCTTCAACAATGTCGCGATCGCCGCCCGGGCCGCGCAGGCCGACGGTGTCGGGCGGGTAGCGATCGTCGACTTCGACGTCCACCACGGAAACGGGACGCAGGAGATCTTCGCGGACGACGATTCGGTTCTCGTCGCCTCGATGCACCAGTGGCCGTTCTATCCGGGCGGCGGAGGCCCCGGTGAGCAGTCGCCCACGACCCTGAACGTTCCGCTCGATGCCGGCTCCGGCGACACGGAGTACCTGGATGCGCTCGAGCGGTCGGTCGAGCCGGCGGTCGCCCGGTTCGCCCCCGACCTCGTGCTCGTGTCGGCCGGGTTCGATGCGCACGAAGAGGAGCCCCTCGCGGAGATGCGCGTGTCAGAAGAGGGCTTCCGGGAGCTGTGCCGCCGCTGCGCCGCGCTGGGCCCCCGGCTCGCGGCCGTGCTCGAGGGCGGGTACAACCTCGAGACTCTGCCGCGGCTGGTCGAGGCGGCGCTCGAAGGGCTCGAGCTGGGACGGCGAGAGTCGTGACCGATCCGGTCGAGCTCTGCGCGCGCGCCGACGCGGCATGGCACGCATCATGGCTGGCGGCGCTGGGCTGTCGCTCCGAGGACGACGGTGAGGTCTGGCGCGCGCTCGACGCGCCGCCGTACATCTATTTCGCCGCGATCACGCTGCGCCGAAATGTGCCGGTCGAGGCCGTCGCGTCGATTCGCGGCAGCATCTGCGACTCCTGGCAGTCCCTCGACCTCGAGCTGCACGGATTCCGGGTCTGGCGACAAGACCCCTGGTATTACCGACAGGGCGCGCCGGTCTCGGAGGAGCCGCCGCGTGAGCTCGAGCTCGTCCGGGTCCGGACGGCGGCTGAAGTGGCGGAGCTCGAGGAGGTCAGCGTGCGCGGCTTCGGCGGCGACGACGCCCGTGTCGAACCCGGCTCGCTGCATCCTGCGAGCATCCTGGAGGACTCCCGCATGACGCTCTTCATTGGCCGCGTCGGGGGCGTCGCGATCGGCGCGTCGATGGGATACCGCACGGACGACGCAGTCGGTGTCTTCGGCGTGACGACCGTCGCGTCGGCGCGGCGCCGCGGCTACGCCGCCGCGTTGACGAGAGCTGCGCTGCTCACCGAGACGGGGCTCCCGGCGATCCTCGCCTCGAGCGCCGAGGGCGAGCGGCTGTACCGTCGGCTCGGATTCGAGCGCGTCGGCGAGCTGTCGATCTGGGTCAGGGACGACCGGGACCGGTGATGCGCCTGTCGCCGCGCGGGGTCTTGACGAAGACCTGCCAGTTGTAGAGATCGAAGAAGACGGTTCGGTCCGCGCCGATTCGGCGCGCATAGCGGAGCACTGCGTCCACATATGCGCGAGACCGGTTGTACGAGTACAGGGCGCGACGAACGTTCGCCGGAGCGCCTGACGCGTGCAGGTAGTTGGCCGCACCGAGGATCGCGTCGTGCGGCTCGTTGACGTCGCCACCGAGGCCGTAGCGATGCCACGTCGAGGGCAGGAACTGCATCGGTCCCTGCGCGCCCGCAGCGCTCGCGCTGCGCAGCTTGCCGAACTTCGATTCGACGAAGTTGACCGCCGCGAGCACGTTCCAGGGCACGCGGAAGCGGCGCTGAGCTTCCCGGTAATAGCCGAGGAGCTCACCGGCCGGACGCGGCGGCCCGACCTTGATCTTGGGGGCCGCGATCGGAGGAGTCAGCCGGTAGAGCTCGCGCTGAGCGGCGAGAAAATCCCGGCTGACGGCGGCGAGCGCCCGAGGAAGCCGAAGGAGCGTGAGGCGGGCCAGGCGCTCGTCGCGTGCCAGCGCCCGATAGATGCGCTGCTCGTAGAGCGCGAACAACTCCACGGCGCGCGGAGCGGCCGAGGCCTTCGGTGACCAGCGCCCGATCTCGGTATGGAGCTGTGCGGACACCGCCGAGAGCGCCTTGGCGAGCGCCCCCGGCTGAGGGGGGATCGGTGAGCCGGCAGGCGGCAGACCACCGGCTGCGCCTCCATTCGCCCCGAGCACGAGCGCAGCGGTACAGAGAAACAGGCCTATTGTGGCCCCGAGATGGAGTCTCTGACGAGCGGTCAGATTGCACGCGAGACGACTCCGGGAGCACTCTCCTTTTCGCTCGACACCGCGCAGGCCGCGACTCTCTCGACCGACGAGGTCCTTCGCAAGCTCGGCACGTCCGAGCAGGGCCTCGATCCGGACGAGGCGGCTCGAAGGCTTGCGGCCGTCGGCCCGAACGCTCTGCGTGCGCATGGCGCGCGCCTCTGGAGCGTCCTCGCACGGCAGTTCCGCAGCTATCTGCTCTTGCTCCTGCTCGCGGCCGCGGCGGTGTCGATCTTCGTCGGCGAAGGAACGAACGCAGGGATCATCTTGACGATCGTCGGGCTGAGCGTCGTGCTCGGCTTCCTGAACGAGTACCGCTCGGAGCGGGCTGTCGAGACACTCCATTCGCAGATTCACCGGCGCGCATTTGTCGACCGTGCGGGCAAGACGACGGAAGTCGACGTGACGGAGCTCGTGCCGGGCGACATCGTCTCGCTCCACGTCGGCGACATCGTCCCAGCCGACGTGCGGCTGCTCGAGGCAGCGAACCTCGAGTGCGACGAGTCGGTGCTGACGGGGGAATCTGCCGCTGCGACAAAGGAGGTCGCCCCGGTCACGGAGCCGGCCACGGCGCTCGAGCTCCCCTGTGTCGCGTTCATGGGGACAGTGGTACATGCCGGCGGCGGGCGCGGGGTCGTGGTTCAGACCGGCTCGAGGACGGCCTTCGGAGCGATCGCGGTCAAGCTCGGCGAGCGTCACGAGCTGACGTCGTTCCAGCGTGGCCTGCAGGACTTCTCCCGTCTGCTCGTGACCATTACCGGCCTCCTCGCGGGCTCGATCCTCGTCCTCAACGTCTTGCTCGGACGGTCGTTTCTCAACTCCCTGCTCTTCGCGCTGGCCATCTCCGTCGGGCTCACGCCCCAACTCTTGCCCGCGATCGTGACCGTCAGCCTTGCGACCGGCGCTCGGAGGCTTGCCCGCCGGCAGGTCGTCGTCAAGCGGCTCGTGGCGATCGAGGACCTCGGGAACATCGAAGTGCTCTTCACCGACAAGACGGGAACGCTGACCGAGGGGCGGACCGTCTTCACCCGCGCGCTCGACGCTAACGGCGACGACAACCCGGAGGTGCTCGAGCTCGCCCTGGCCGCAAGCGATGCGACGGGAAACGCGCTCGACCGTGCACTCTTCGCCGCGCCACAGGTGGCCGGTTTCGAGACCAGCGCTTGGCGGCGGATCGCCGAGGCGCCGTTCGACCACGAGCGCCAGCTCAGCTCCGTCCTCATCGAGTCGGATCGGGAACGGCTGCTCGTCGCCAAGGGCGCGCCCGAGGTGATCCTCGACCGCTGCGCAAGGGTTCCGGACGAGGCCGCGACGGAGCTCGAGCGCCTCTTCGACTCGGGCACGCGCGTGGTCGCCGTCGCTTCCCGTACGGCTCAGAGCCTGGCCTCCATCACGCCTGCCGAGGAGCAGAACCTCGAGCTGAGGGGATTGCTCTGCTTCTCGGATCCGCCCAAAGCGGACGTCGCCGAATCGCTCGCACGCCTTGCCGAGCTCGGAGTAGAGGTGAAGATCGTGACCGGCGACAACGAGCGCGTCGCGCAGCGAGTCTGCGCGGATCTCGGAATGACGTCGCTCGGGACCCTGAACGGGGCCGAGATCGAAGAGTTGAGCGACGACGCGCTTGGCGCCTCACTGCCTCGTACGACGATCTTCGCCCGGGTCACGCCCGGGCAGAAGTCGCGCGTGATCCGGGCACAGCGCGAGCTCGGGAGCGATGTCGGCTTCCTCGGTGACGGCGTCAACGACGCGATCGCGCTCCACGACGCGGACGTCGGCATCTCGGTCGACACCGCAACGGATGTGGCCAAGGACGCGGCCGACGTCGTCCTCGTCACGAAGGACCTCGGCATCCTCGCCGACGGCGTCTCGGAGGGCAGGCGCATCTTCGCGAACACGATCAAGTACGTGCTGATGGGAACGTCCTCGAACTTCGGGAACATGTTCAGCGCCGCAGGCGCCTCGCTCTTCCTCTCCTTCCTGCCGATGCTCCCCTCGCAGATCCTCCTCAACAACCTCCTCTACGACGTCAGCGAGCTGACGATCCCCACCGACCACGTCGACGCAGAGCTCCTGGCGAGGCCGTCCCAATGGGACATCGGCTTCATCCGCCGCTTCATGGCGTACTTCGGCCCAATTTCGTCCGTCTACGACTTCATGACCTTCGGCGTGCTGATCTACGGCTTCGATGCGGGCGAGACGCTGTTCCGCTCCGGCTGGTTCGTCGAGTCGCTCGCCACGCAGACACTCGTGATCTTCGTCATCCGCACCCGGCGGGTGCCGTTCTTACGGAGCAGACCCAGCCGGCCGCTGCTTCTGACGACACTCGCCTGCGCGGCGATCGGAGTCGTCATTCCGTACTCGCCGCTCGCCGACACGCTCGGCTTCGAGGCGTTGCCCGCGACATTGCTCGGCGCGATCGCGCTGATGGCGGTGACCTACCTCGCGCTCGTCGAGGCGGGCAAGTACTTCTTCTTCAAGGAGCGTATCCGGGTTCGGCCGCTCGCGATCCGCCGGCCGTCGCACGAGCGGCGCATGCACCGGCGTGCCGCCGCATGGAGCGCGGCGCGGCGAGCGCTGCCCACGCATCGTTCCTGAGAGGACACAGCATTCGAAGAGCCACCATGTGCTTGCGAACCGACTAGCCCAAGGTTCTCGGCGCAGCCTGATCGGCCTGCTCGACCGCATGAGCAAGCTGGACGCGGGAAGTGACGTTCAGCTTGCGGAAGATGTTGCGCAGGTGAGTCTCGATGGTCTTGGTGCTGAGAAACAGCTGGGCGGCGATTTGCGGGTTGGTCTTGCGGTCGACGACGAGCCGCGCCACTTCGAGCTCACGCGCCGTGAGTGTCTCGATATCCGTGCGGCCGATCTTGCCCGGACGCGTTCGCCGGTGGTTCCGATGGCCAAGCTTCCCGAGCTCCCGCTCGGCCTGGTCGCGGTAGCGGCGCGCGCCGCAAGCGTCCAGCGACGCGGCGGCTCGCTGCAGCTCTTCAACGGCCCGGCTCGCATCACCGGCTTGGACCAACGCCCGGCCGGCGAGCGTGCGCGCGATCGCGCCCTCGATGGGTGCGCCGCCCCAGTCCGCGGCAACGGCGGAGGCGAGCGCCTGTTCCGCTGCGCGGGTAGCGTCGCCGGCGTACAACTCGACAGTCGCAGCCGCGCGGGCCGCCCATGCCTGGGCAAGCGGGAGTTGCACCGCGGCAGCGCATGCACACGCGCGCGCGCTTGCGCGTCGCGCCTCGGTAGGACGGTCGAGTGCGAGCCAGCAGCGAGTCAGCAGGTCGAGGGCGTACGCTCTCCAGCCGCCGGGAATGTGCGTTAAGTCCTCGCCGCCCGCGCGGCCGAGCAGCACCTCGACCGCTCGGTCCGGTTGCGCTGTCTCGAGCAGGACAGCGGCGAGCCGCACCGCAGCCCAGGCGGCGACGAAGCCTTCGTCGAGCTCGCGCGTGAGCTCGACGGCCTCCTCTGCGGTGGCGAGTGCGATGTCCAGATCGCCAACGGCAAGCGCAACAACGGAGCGGTTGAAGAGGTTCCCGGCGAGGGCGGGCGGAGACCCGAGCAGGCGCTCTGCCTCGATTGCGCCGTCCAGGAGCTCGGCGGCCTCGGCCAGCTTGCCGCGCACGTACCAGACCCTGGGCAGGATCGGGTACAGGCGGAACAAGGGATCCCCTCGCCCGGTCGCGCGAGCAAGTCTGAGGGCACGACTCGCGTGCGCGTCGGCCTCGGCGTGGAGGTCGAGGTAGATCTCGGCAGCAGCGAGCCAGGACGCCGCGTCGGGGCGGAGCGAGAGCTCGTCGTCGGACAGCCCATCGACGAGCACGGTGGCTTCGGCGTGGTGGGCGCGAGCGACATCCGTGGGTCCGGTCATGGCGGACGCAAGCGCGGGCATGGCGAGCGCCGCAGCGATCAGTGCGTCGTCTCCCACTGCCTTCGCAGCGCTCACCGCGCGCGCCGCCCAGTCGCGCATTGCCTCGTATCTGGAGCGGTAGAACTCGTTCAGCGTCAGCTCGATCAGCAGCTCGACGGACTCGCGCGAGGCCGGCTCCGGGAGGATTCGAAGAGCCCTGACCAGACGGGCGTGGGCCTGCTCGTATCGCCCGCAGAAGCGCTCCACGCCGGCGCACGCCGTCGCGACCGTGGTGCAGAGGGCGGTCGGCTGCTCCGGGACGATCGCGACCGCCTCCAGCAACGCCTCGTGGCTGTCGGTGAAATGGCCCGACGCCGCCAATGCCCCGGCGCGGGCCAGCAAGAGCTCCACGCGATCCTGCGTACGGGCGGTCTGTGGGAGCAACCGCAACGCACCACCGAACCAGCGCGCAGCGCTCTCGGGTGCGAGCCGTGCTATGGCCTCGCCCGCCTCACGCAGGACCTCGGCAGCGGCGACGTCGCCCTGTCGCGCCGACCGCTCGACATGGTGGGCGCGCGCCGCGGCAGTCGCCCCACGCGTTGCAAGCGTCTCCGCGCACCGCTCGTGCGCTCCGAGCCGCCATCCGCCTGAGGTGGCCTCGTACACCGCGCGCCGGACGAGCGGGTGTCGAAAGCGGAAGCGCCGCGGTACGTCGGTGACGCGAATGAGATCAAGCCGCAGGAGCTCGTCGACTGCATCCATCGCCGCACCGTCAGATGTGGCGGCTGCAGCGGCCGCCAGTTCGGGCTCGAATGGATCGCCCGCCACCGCGGCTCCCTCGAGCACGAGGCGCGCGCCGTCGGACAGCAGCGCGAGCTCCTCGCTGAGCGAGGCGGCGACCGCCGGGGGTACATCCAGGCCGTCCATTGAGATTCCGGACGCGGCAGTCGCTCCATGTTCGCGCTCGAGGGACCGGGCCAGCTGCTCGAGGTAGAACGGGTTGCCTCCGCTCTCCTCGTAGAGCACGGCCGCGCTGGCGGCGTCGACTGCGGCGCCGAGAAGCTCTCGAGCTTCGAGGGGCGTCAAGGCGTCGAGCTCGATTCTCCGCAGCGCCTCGGCACGGTGCGCCCGCTCGAGCGACCCTGCCAGGCGCTCCGGCACCTGGCGAGGGCGCAGCGCCACCGAGATGAGCACCGCGGCCGCCGGTGGACGGCGAAGCAGCGCGCCGAGCAACTCGACGGAGGCTGAGTCGGCCCAATGGAAGTCGTCGAGCACGAGCACGAACGGCTTCGGTTCGGCTAGCTGCTCGAGGAGTGCGCGGACCGCGCGGTGGCTGCGATACCGCTCGTGCTGGCGCGCGACCTCGCGTCCGCGCTCGAACGCGGTCAAGGCGGGAAAGACGTGGGCGAGTTCCGCTTGCACATCGGCGTCGAGCGTGGCGAGCTGGCGATGGCCGAGACTCTCGATGTATTCGTCGAGCGCATCCACGAAGACGGAAAACGGCAGCTCCCGCTCGAGCTCGGACGCCGATCCGGCAAGGACGAGGTAGCCGCGCAGCTCGGCGCGAGCGCGCAGCTCGGCAAGCAGGCGCGTCTTGCCGATGCCCGGCTTGCCCGCAAGCTCGATCGCACACGCGCGGCCGTGATCAAGCTCATCGAGGAGCTGCTCGAGCGACGCCAGCTCCTCGGTGCGACCCACGAAGCCGTCGCGCTCGCGCGCTTGTCGCGAATCCAGGCCAGCCGTCATGCTGCCTCCTTCGGCCGCTTGGATGCTCCCACGAACGGGGCAGCTGCTGAATCCGTAGAAAACACCGACGGCGAATCGGCGCGGTGAGCGGCGCTCGATCGAATGATCAGGGTGCGAGTTCAGGGTGTTGCCCTGATGTCGGGGGCGGCTGGTGCGCGGCAAGCTCGACCCATGTCACGTTACGTGCTTCACCACCGACACGAGCCTCAGGAGTGTGGCGTCGTCTACGCGTCCTTCAAAGGGCATGCGACTCCGCTCCGTCACCGGGCCACACTCGCGTCGTGCCGTTCCGGTGAGCACGCGATCTGGTGGACGGTCGAGGCCGAGACCGAGGCCGACGCGCTGCGGCTGCTGCCGCCGTACGTCGCCGAACGAACGACCGTCGCGCGCGTCAGCGAGGTCGAGATCCCATGACTTCGCGGACACTGAGCTCGACCGCAGCGGAGCCATCCGCGAGCGGCACAGCAGACGTCGCCGATGGTGGTGCATCGCGATGGACCGGTGGTCGCATCACCGGGGTCGTGGTCGGGGCGCTGCTGGTGCTGGTCTCGTTGGCCCTGCTGGGCGGCGGCGGAACGGGCCTGTGGGCCGACCTGACGCAGCGCGACGGAGGCTATGTCACGACAGACACCCACGAGTTCTCCACCTCCGGAGCAGCATTGGCGACCGAGCCGACCCAGCTCGGATCGGCGGGAGTCGGTTGGCTGTACTCCCCCGGTTTGCTCGGCAAGGTTCGGATCCGGATTACGCCCGTGAACGGACGCCCGGCACTGTTCGTCGGAATCGGCCGCTCCAGGGACGTCGATCACTACCTCGCCGGACTGAACCACACCGTCATTTCCGACTTCTTCGGGGACAAGGTGGAGGCCGTCGGCGGCGGCAGGCCCCGATCCACTCCCGGAAGGCAGAACTTCTGGGTGGCCAAGTCCACCGGCTCCGACGCCAGGACCCTCATCTGGCAGCCGACGAAAGGGTCGTGGACGGTCGTGGTGATGAATGCCGACGCGCGGCCCGGGATCGCCGTCCGAGCCGACCTGGGAGCACGCATTCCGGCGGTGCTGTGGATCGCCATCGGCCTGCTGGCCGCGGGGGCGGTCCTCATGGTCGGCGGCGGGCTCCTGATCGCCGGCGCGATCCGCGGCCGCCGGGCTGACGAGAGCGCCAACCACGACTACGAAGGGAGGAGCGATGCAGACCGTTGACGATGCGGCATCTGCGTTCCTGGGGAACAAGCGAGTGGCCGTCACCGGCGTTTCTCGGACGCCCAAGACGCACGGGAGCAACAACGTGTACCGGCGGCTGCGCGAGCGCGGCTACGACGTCTTCGCCGTGAACCCGAACACCCACGAGGTCGAGGGAGATCAGTCCTATCCCGATCTGAGGTCGATCCCCGGCGGCGTCGAGGCGGTGGTAATCGGAACACGGCCCGAGATCGCCGAAAACACGATGCGCGAGTGCGCCGAGCTCGGCATCAAGCACGTATGGATGCATCGCGGCCCCGGCGCGGGCAGCGTCTCGCCCGCCGCGACCGCGTACGGCCGACAGCACGGAATCACCGTGATCGACGGCGGCTGTCCCTTGATGTTCGGGCCGACCGCCGACCTCGGGCACAAGCTCATGCGCTTCGTCTACGCCGGGAAGGTGCCGAGGCAGGTCTGACCAGAGAGGAGAAGGCAATGGAGGCCAACAAAAAGCTGTTGGACCGCTACGTGGAGCTGTACAACGCAGGAGAGCTCGACGCGTGCATGGATCTGTACGCGGAGGACGCCGTGCAGAGAATGCACGACGGCACCTTCGAGGGGTTGGACGCGATCCGCGACCGGCTCGCCCGGGACCTGAGCGCGTTCGCGGACGCGAACTACGTCGTGGACAGCTTCGTCGACGAAGACGACAAGTTCGCGGACGAGTGGACGTTCACGGGCACGAACACCGGCCCGTTCCGGCTACCGGACGGCACCGAGGTACCTGCCACCGGAAAGCGAGTGGAGATCAAGGGCATGGAGCTGGTGGAAGTGCGCGACGGGAAGATCGTCCTCGACAACCTCTACTACGACTTCATGTCCGCCCTGGTCCAGCTCGACCTCGTCCCGGAGGGCGCGGTCGCGTGACGACGATGCGCCTGGCGCGCACGACACGAAAGGAGCACGAGGACGATGTTCGAGGTGACTGCACGACTGAAGATCCGTGACGGCGAGCTCGACGGGTTCAAGGAGCAGGCGGCCGAGATGATGAGGCAGACGAGAGAGAAGGACACGAAGACGCTCCGCTACGACTGGTTCATCAGCGACGACCGAGCGCAGTGCGAGGTCCGGGAGGGCTACGTCGACGCCGACGGCCTGCTCGAGCATGGCAACAACGTCGCGGAGGCCAGGGAGAAGCTCTTCCGAGACCACGCCTACGGCCACGAGATGACGATTTACGGCGAGCCGTCGCCGGCGCTCGCCGGGTTGATCGAAAGGCTGGCCGGACACGTCACGTTCAACCGGTACTCCCTGTTGCAGGCACTGGACAGCGACATCCAGGTCCTTGACGAGGTCCCCGCATAGGGCCCGGGGCAGATGTCCTCTCCCGTCACCGTCGAGGTCGAGCGCCCGCCGGTCTTCCAGCGCGGCCACGTGTTCCTCCGCCTGGCCCTGTTGGTCCTCGTCGGCTGGATCGGTCATCCGTTCGGGCTGTCGTGGTTGGGCCTTCCCGTGGTCGCCGCGATTCTGGTCGCGCAGAGAGGTGGGCAGCTCTACCTGGAAGAGAACGGCCCAACGGTGACACGCATCCTCAACTGGATCCTCGACGTCGTCGCCTACCTCGCGCTCCTGACCGACGAGCTGCCCGGAGAACGGCGACATCCAGTGCGGCTCCGGGTCGAACGGTCGGGCTCGCCGACCTTGCGCTCCGCACTGCTCCGCATCCTTTACGCGATTCCAAGCGTGATCGTGCTCGCGATCCTCGCCTTCGTCGGTGCGATCGTCTGGGTGATCGCCGTCGTCCTCGTGCTCATCAACGAGAGATATCCGGACAGCCTGTGGAGGTTCCTGCTCGGGCTCGTCCGCTGGGAGGCATGGCTGCTCGCCTACCTCGCCTCGCTCGTCGACCGCTACCCACCGTTCACGCTCGCGACAGGCTCGGTGCCTCGCGCCGAACCGTCGAGCTCGTGATGCTCGGCATTGATGGGCTCTTATGGGCTTCGTGACGTCGGACGGGTGCAACCTCTATTACGAACAGGCGGGCGAGGGCGTCCCGATCCTTCTGATTCACCCTGCCGGGGCGTCGGCGTCGACCTGGGGCTCCGCGGCCACAGAGCTCGCCCGGATCGGCCGAGTGATTACCTACGACCGCCGCGGTTACGCCCGGTCCGGCGGCGAACTAGTGCGCGCGATGTCCAGGCATACGGCCGACGCCGCAGCGCTTCTGGGATTTCTGCGAACCCCGCCGGCGGTCGTGGTCGGTACGAGCGCCGGGGCGGCAATCGCAGTCGACCTGGCGGTGCGTCGCCCCGACCTGGTGCAAGGGGTGATCGCCCATGAGTTCCCATGGCGGTTCACGCATCACCTTCCTGCCGTTTCGCAGATCGTGGCGCTGGCCAAGATCGGATCGCTCTCTCTCCGCGGCCGACAGAGCGACGCCGCCGAGGCATTACTGCGCTCTGCCTACAGCTACCGTGCTGGTGGAAGTGCCTGGGACGCCTTCCCCGAGGAGTGGCGACGAGTCGGCAGGGAGAACGCGAGGGCTGCCTTGGCGGATTTCCGCAACTCCATCGGCACCTATCCATCCGCGACGGATCTCGCGACCGTCGAGGTCCCCGTCGTGTGCAGCTACGGGGCACGGAGCCCTCACAGCATGTTCCGCCTCGTCCGCTCACTTGCCTCGGCGATCCCCACTGCGACAACGCGTCGAGTCGACGGGGCCGGCCACGCAGCCCCCTTCGACGCAACGACCAACTTCGTGCAATTGATCGCCGACACCGTCATCACCACTTCAAGTGCACCGGGAATGCACGCCCGAAATAGAAAGCCCCCGCGTGCGCGGGGGCTTTCCGTAGCAGGCCCGTAAGCCGGATTCTGTTTCGGTGACCATCCCTCTGTGCAGCAACCCGGTCCCTCGGCGGGCCGCCTGGTGGCGGGACCTGTTTGCCTTGCACCGGACGGGGTTTGGCTAGCCGCCGTGTCGCCACGACGCTGGTGGGCTCTTACCCCACCTTTTCACCCTTGCCTCGGCGTCTCCGGAGAGAAGCTCGCCGTTTGGCGGTCTCCTTTCTGTGCCACTTTCCGTCGGCTTTCGCCGCCTGGGTCGCCCCAGCGTCCTGCCCTTCGGTGTCCGGACTTTCCTCGAGCCGTTGAGCCCGCGGTCACCCGGCCTGCGTCTCGAATTGTAGCTCCGCATTGCCCGACTCACCGCTCTCGCGCAGGGACGAATTGCACTCCGGACACGTGATCATCCCGCCGGCGTGCAGTACGAACTCGCCGCAGACGAGGCACTCGAGGCTCGCGCCCCGAAGCAGCGCCTGCAGCTCCTGCTCGAGCGTCCTGTGAATCGGGGCCACCGACGTCACAGCGACCTGAACACTCCCGTGACCCGGCCGAGGACCTGGACATGGTCAGAGTAGATCGGTTCGAGCGCGTCGTTCTCCGGCTGCAGGCGGACGCGGCCGCGTTCGCGGAAAAACCGCTTCACCGTCGCCTCGTCGGCCGATTCGTCGTCGCCCGCAAGCGCCACGACGATCTCCCCGTTCCGCGCGTCCTGCGCGCGCTGCACGACGACGATGTCGCCGTCGAGGATGCCGGCGTTGATCATCGAATCGCCCTTCACGCGAAGAAGGAAGTCACCACGCAGCGTCTCCGGCACGGCCAGATGGTCCTCGATGTACTGGTCCGCGAGGAGCGGGCCGCCGGCCGCGATCTGCCCGACCAGCGGCAGCTTGTCGAGCGTTCCAGCCGGAGCCTCCGTGCGCTCCCTGCCCACCAGCTCGACGGCGCGCGGCTTCGTCGGGTCGCGCTTGAGCAGGCCTGCGCGCTCGAGGTTGGCCAGGTGCGCGTGGACGGTCGACGGCGAGGCAAGGCCGACCGCCTCCCCGATCTCCCGCACCGTCGGCGGGTAGCCGTGCGCGTCGACGTAATCGACGAGGAAGTCCCAGATCTGCTGTTGCCGTCCCGTCAGCATCCGTGCCTCCAGGGGTCGTTGACTCGAGCGAACATGTGTTCGCTACGAGAGTAGAGACTCCTCCGGACGGCGTCAAGGACACGGTCTCCCGACGAGGAAGACCGCAGTGCGCTGGAGAGGACTTGAACCTCCACGGCCTTCAAAGGCCACTAGGCCCTCAACCTAGCGCGTCTACCAATTCCGCCACCAGCGCGAGGGAACGCCAGTGTAGCCGCTTCGCCCTCAGCCGCCCGCGCCCGAGCCTCGGGCCGTGACGACGCCGTAGTCGACGTTCCCGAGGAGATCTTCGCGCCATCCAGTGAGGCGCGGCGACACGAGCCGGGCGTCGCGGGCCCAGGCGATTGGCACGACTCGGTCGAGCGACTGAATCTGCTCATCGAGCCGGCCCAGCGGCCCGGCCTGCTCCGTCGCCGCGAGGGCCGCACCGAATAGCTGCCTGGACCCGAGCCCCGAAGCGACGATCGGCCCGAACAGCGCCTCCGTCTGGGGGTAGGCAGCGACGAGTCGGCCGAATCGGGTCGTCACTCCCGGGCCGGCGTCCACGAGCACCGGCCCGAGCCCGACGTCCCGCCAGCTCGCGTAGAGGAGCTGCGCTCCGTAGCGCAGAACCGGGTCACGCGGCACCCCGATCGCCACGCGGACGCGCGGGAGCGACGGGATCCGCTTCAGGGCGTCGCGAAACGTCGCCGGCTTTTGCCGCTTCACGCTCCCGGCCAGGTCGAAGGCCGCGCCTCCCTTGATCTCCGGCACGAGCTGCTCGTAGTCGGTCCTGTTCGCGGTCGCCGCGTAGACACTTCGCAGGTCCTGCGCCGGGCCGCCCCGAAACGTGAGCAGGTCGAGGCCGAGCAGCGTGCGCACACGCAGCGCCTGACCGAGCGTGGCGTCCCGTGCGGTCGCGACGATGTCTCCGGTCGGAACGGGCGCTTCGTCGAGATGGCCTCGCCGGAACTCGCGTGCCGCAGTGTGCGAGTCGAGGCGCCTGAAGACCACCGTCAGGCCGCTGCGCCGGACGACGACTCGCCGCGCGGAGCCGCTGACGAGCCGGAACGGCCCGGGAACGGAACGCGGAGCGGCCGCGACCGCCGTGAGCGCGTAGGGAAAGCGCCGCCACGGTTCCCGGAGCTGGACGACGAGGGACGAGGCCGACGGAGCCGATATCCGAGCGGCGCTGGCAAAGAGCCATCGGGCCTGAGTGGCACGCAGGCCCGAGACGCGCCGCAGCGCGGCCGCGATCGCCGGTGCCGACGCGCAGGTGAACGTCCAGCGCCGGAAGCCCGCGGACGCGTGCCACGCCGTGCAGAGGCCGGGTACTACCGCCCCCGTCGCAGGATCAGTGCGAAGCGGAGTCGAGTAGAGCGTGCGCGCCAGCGTGGTCTCGTCCCGGCCCTCGGCGAGCGCGGGATCGAGCGGCCAGTGGAAGCTGCCCAGCGCAACGCGAACAACTCCGGGAGGGCCGGCCGAGGCCAACGGCTGCCCGTGAGCCGGCGTCTGCGAGTTGCAGCCCGCGAGCAGCGCGAGCGCGACGCAGAGCGCCGCTACTTCAGCACGTGGAAGAGGGCGATGCAGTTCGCGGTGAAGAGGATCGCGACGATGATGGTCAGGCGGGTCAGGTTCCGCTCGACGATGTGCGTGCCGCCCTGCGAGGCCGGCGTGAAACCCATTCCACCGAGGCCGGTGTCGCGGCCGGAGTGCATCAGGATCAGCGCGACCAGCCCGATCGAGAGCAGCACCTGGACGACTGCGAGAACCTGGACCATCGCGCGGTCAGGGTATCAGCGCCGAACGTGACCGTCCCTCCCTGAAAATGTGACTTGTTACGGTCATTTCGTGAAAAGGGACGAAGCAAGGGAGCGAATTCAGAAGCTCCTCGTCACGGGCGACAACAGGCTCAAGCAGGGCGTCGACCCGGCGAAGGTGCGCGAGAGCTACGAGCAGGCGCTCGAAGCCGCGCGCGAGGCGGACCTCGAGGAGTCGGTCGGTCCGCTGGTCGAGCTCAGGCTCGCCGACCTGCAGAAGCTCGCAGGAGGATCTCCTCCACCCGTTCCGCCTGACGCCTGACGTCGTGTTCGGCAGCGGCCGTCCTGGCCGCCTCGTTCGGTCTGGGGAACGACGCCGCCGCGCGCAAGGCGTCCGCGAGCGCGGCCTCGTCGGCCGGGTCGACGAGCACGCCCGCATCGGGCGGAACGAACTCCGGCGGGCCTCCGATTCGCGTCGCCACCACCGAGCGCCCGCAGGCCATCGCCTCGAGCACCGCCTGCCCGAAGGGCTCGATCAGGCTCGGCTGGCACACGACGTGCGATGCCGCGATACGGGCGGGCACCTCTCCGTAAGGGACGATGCCGGCGAGCTCGATCCCGGGCCGTCCCTCGAGGCGAGGGCGGAGAGGGCCGTCGCCGACGAACGTCAGGGTGCCCTCCCCGAGCCGCTCGAAGGCGGCGGCGAGCCGCACGACGTTCTTACGCGCGATCAGCGAGCCGACGCAGAGAAACCTCGGCGGGCCGTCCGGCGAGGGCTCGACCCCGAAGCGCGCCAGATCGACCCCGGAGTCGACGACCGTGGTCTTTCCACGCGCCTCCGGCACCTTCGCCTCGAGCTCGCGGCGCAGGTAGTCGGAGACGGCGATCACCGCCGCCGCGCGGCGTACGACGAGCCGCGTCGCCGCCCCGATGCCCGGGAGCCAGCCGATGTTCCGGACGTCCCGCCCGTGCGCGGTGACGACGAGCGGCGCTCGTCCCGCGAACGCGGCGATCAGGCCCGTGGGCACGAGGAAGTGGGCGTAGACGACGTCGGGCCGGAAGCGCCGCGACTGCGCGAGTGTCGCGCGAGCCAGGCGGAGGTACTTCTGTTTCCCCGCTCCGCGACGGTCGAGAACGGCGCGCTCGACGTCGTGGCCGCGCGCGGCGAGCTGCTCCTCCAGGCTCCGGACGAAGACGCCGAGGTCCGGGTCGGTCGGGCCCGGATACATCTGCGAGACGAGGAGGATCCTCATTCGTAGATAGGTTGAACGCCATGCCCGAGCCGTCTGCGATCGTCCACGTCCACGAGCTTACGAAGATCTTCAACGTCCCCGAGCGGGAGCCCGGCCTCGGCGCGGCGGTGAAGAGCCTCGTGCGCCGGAAGACGCGCGACGTGCGCGCGGTCGACGCTATCTCGTTCGAGATCGGGCCCGGCGAGGTGGTCGGGTTCCTCGGCCCCAACGGCGCCGGCAAGACGACGACGCTGAAGATGCTGTCGGGGCTGCTCTACCCGACAGGCGGCGAGGCCCGTGTGCTCGGCCACATCCCCTCGCGCCGCGAGCGCGAGTACCTGCGCCGCATGACGATGGTGATGGGCAACCGGAACCAGCTGCAGTGGGATCTTCCTGCGCTCGACTCGTTCGAGCTGAACCGGGCCATCTACCGCCTTCGCCGCGAGGACTATCTCGCGATGCGCGACGAGCTGATCGAGCTGCTCGAGGTCGACGAGCTCGTCCGGAAGCCGGTGCGCAACCTCTCGCTCGGCGAGCGCATGAAGGTCGAGATCGTCGGCTCGCTGCTTCACCGCCCGCAGGTTCTCTTCCTCGACGAGCCGACGATCGGCCTCGACGTGACGATGCAGAAGCGGATTCGGTCGTTCGTCGCGGAGTACAACCGGCGCCACGGCGCGACCGTGCTGCTGACGAGCCACTACATGGCCGACGTCGAGGCTCTGTGCAAGCGGGTGATCGTCATCCACCACGGCCGCATCCTGTTCGACGGTGCGCTGGCGAGCCTCGCCGACGAGTTCGCCGCGTACAAGACGATCGGCGTCGTGCTCGAGAACGGCACCGCTCCCCTCGACGAGTACGGCGAAGTCATTCATCGTGACGGCGATCTCGTAACGCTGCGCGTCCCGAAGGTGGAGACGTCCCGCGTCGCAGCGCGGCTGCTCTCCGAGCATCAGGTGCTCGACCTGACGATCGAGGAGCCTCCGATCGAGGACGTGATCGAGCTCGTGTTCGCGCAGTCCCGATGAGCGTCGACGCGACCGCACTCGCGGAGGAGGGGCGACTCCGCTCGCTCGTGGACTTCTACGCGACGATGATGCGCACGGCCGTCGTCGCGCAGCTGCAGTACCGGGTCGCGCAGTACTTCTACATGCTCGGGATGATCGCCGAGCCGGTCATCTACCTCGTCGTCTGGTCGACGATCGCGAACAGCCAGGGCGGTTCGGTGAACGGGATCACTGCGAGCCAGTTCGCCGCCTACTACATCGTCTGGACGCTCGTCCGGAATATGAACATCGTGTTCGGCGCGCCCTTCTGGGAGTGGCGGATCCGGGAAGGGCGGCTCGCCGGAGACCTCCTGCGGCCGCTGAACATCCTCCACTACGACCTGGCGTTCTTCGCGGGCTGGAAGTTCGTCGTCGTCGGGCTGTGGATCCCGATCGCGATCGGCCTCTCTGCCGTCTTCCATCCCGACCTGCACCCCTCCGCTCTGGAGATCGGAGTCTTCATCTGCGCGATCTGGGGCGCCTACTTCGTGCGCACGATGTTCCAGGCGACGCTCGGGATGCTGAACTTCTGGACGACGCGCGGCGCGGCGATCTTCGACCTCTACATGGCGGCCGAGATGCTGCTCTCCGGCCGCCTCGTGCCGCTCCGGCTGATGCCGGGCTGGGTCCAGACGCTGGCCAACTTCCTCCCTTTCAAATGGACGTTCGGGTTCCCGATCGAGTCGCTCGTCGGGCACATGTCCACACGCTCGCTCCTGCTCGGGCTCGGCGCCCAGGTGCTGTGGACGGCGATCGGCTACGTCCTCTTCACCTTCGCCTGGCGCGCGGCGATCAAGCGCTTCTCGGCGGTGGGCGCGTGAACACGCTGCGTGTCAGCTGGCTGTACCTCAGGGTCGGCGCGCTGAACGAGCTGCAGTACCGCGTGAACTTCTTCGTGCAGCTCCTGCAGTCGCTGATCCAG
The DNA here is from genome assembly GCA_963711545.1 of uncultured Actinomycetes bacterium. Taxonomy (GTDB): domain Bacteria; phylum Actinomycetota; class Thermoleophilia; order Gaiellales; family Gaiellaceae; genus 3-1-20CM-4-69-9. Next base: position 168,841 of record CAVQEP010000010.1, on the reverse strand, counting down.
GTCGGCACCGGCCTCGTGATGCTCTCGCTCGTCTACTCGCACACGAACGAGCTGAACGGCTGGAAGGAGTCGGAGCTGCTGTCGCTTCTCGGCGTGCAGATCCTCCTCGGCGGCTTCATCCACACCTTCATCCAGCCGAACATGGAGCTCCTGATGCAGGACGTCCAGCAGGGGACGCTCGACTACGCCTTGACGAAGCCGGAGGACTCGCAGGTCCTCGTCAGCGTCAGGCAGGTGCGGATCTGGCAGGTCGTCGAGGTGATCTCGGGTCTGATCCTCCTGTTCGTCGGGCTCGGCGGGGTCCAGACCTCGATCGGAGTGCTCGACGCCCTGGCGTTCGGCTTCGCGCTCGCAATCGGCGCAGTGCTCGTCTACTGCTTCTGGCTGATCCTGACGACAGGCGCCTTCTGGGTCGTCCGGATGGAGCACGTCCTCGAGCTGTTCGAGGGCATTTACCAGACGGGCCGCTGGCCCGTGGGCGTGTATCCCGGCTGGCTACGGTACAGCGTCACGTTCCTGGTGCCGGTGGCCTTCGCGGTCACCGTGCCGGCCGAGGCGCTGACGTCACGACTGCATTGGCCGACCCTCCTGCTCGCGCTCGGCTTTGCCGCTGTGCTGTTCGGCTTCACCCGCTGGTTCTGGCGCTTCGGCCTCCGGCACTACTCCGGCGCGTCGGCTTAGTGGCTCTGAGCGGCTGGGGTCAGCCGCGCTGCGCGTCGTACGTCCCGAACTCCTCGCGGAGCGCGTTGCAGATCTCGCCGACCGTCGCCCGCGCACGGAGCGCTTCGCGCATCGGCATGAGGAGATTCCCGTCGCCGCGCGCCGTCTCGCGCACCGCGGCGACGGCGCGCTCGGCTTGACCGGCGTCCCGCTCCGCGCGCACCCTCGCAGTCCGCTCGAGCTGCCGCTTCTCCGCCGCCGGATCGAGCCGATGCAGCTCGATCGGCTCCTCTGCCGCCTCGGTGAAGCTGTTGACCCCGACGATCACGCGCTCGCCGGCCTCGACCTCCCTCTGCCAGCGGAATGCCGCCTGCTCGATCTCGTCCTGGATGAAGCCCTGCTCGACCGCGGCAACGGCTCCGCCGAGCTCGTCGACGCGCTCGATCAGCTCCCATGCGTCGGCGGCGAGCTCGTCCGTGAGGGCCTCGATGAAGTACGAGCCGCCGAGAGGATCGGCCGTGTCGGTCCCGCCCGCCTCGTGAGCGAGTAGCTGCTGAGTGCGCAACGCGACCTGCGCGCTGTGTTCGGTGGGCAGGGCCAGCGCCTCGTCGAAGCCGTTCGTGTGGATCGACTGCGCGCCGCCGCACACCGCGCTGAGAGCCTGCACCGCTACGCGCACGACGTTGTTCTCGGGCTGCTGCGCCGTCAGAGTGGAACCGCCCGTCTGCGCATGGAAGCGAAGAGCCTGTGCCTTCGGATTGGTCGCACCGAAGCGCTCGCTCATGATCCGCGCCCAGAGGCGCCGCGCCGCGCGGAACTTCGCCACCTCCTGGAAGAAGTGGTTGTGGGCGTTGAAGAAGAACGAGAGCCGCTCGCCGAACTCGTCCGGCGAGAGCCCGGCTCGGACGGCCGCCTCGCAGTAAGCGATCCCGTTCGCGAGCGTGAACGCGAGCTCCTGCACCGCGGTCGAGCCGGCCTCGCGGATGTGGTAGCCGGAGATCGAGATCGTGTTCCACCTCGGGATACGCTCGGCGCAATACGCGAAGAGGTCGGTCGTGATCCTCATGGACGGGCGCGGCGGGAAGATGTAGTTCCCGCGCGCGATGTACTCCTTGAGGATGTCGTTCTGCACCGTGCCGCGGAGCCGCTCGCCGCTCACGCCCTGCGACTCGGCGACGAGCTCGTAGAGCAGGAGCAGCAGACCGGCGGGCGCGTTGATGGTCATCGAGGTCGAGACGTCGGAGAGCGGGATCCCGTCGAAGAGGAGCTCCATGTCCGCGAGCGAGTCGATCGCGACGCCCGTGCGCCCGACCTCCCCGACCGCGCGCGGGTCGTCCGAGTCGTAGCCGAGCTGCGTCGGCAGGTCGAAAGCGACCGAGAGCCCAGTCTGCCCACGCGCGAGCAGGTAACGGAAGCGGCTGTTCGTCTCCTCTGCGGAGGCGAACCCGGCGTACTGCCGGATCGTCCAGGGCTTGCCGCGGTACATGTCCGCGTAAGGGCCGCGCGTGAACGGGAACTCGCCCGGAAGCTCGAGCGAGCCGGGCGCATCGTCCGCGCTGTAGACCGGCTTGACCTCGATCCCGGACTCGGTCCGCCGCTCATCGCCGGTCGTGGCCACCTGACAATCGTAGAGGCGGAGCGCACGGCCGACCGGCCGTGCCAGCGCCGGCTACTTGTAGCGGTAGACGATCCGGCCGCGGTTCAGGTCGTACGGGGAGAGCTCGATCCTGATGCGGTCGCCGGGGAAGATGCGGATGCGGTAGCGCCGCATCTTCCCGGCGGTGTAACCGAGCGTCTCATGGCCGCCGTCGATGGCGATCCGGAAATACCCATTCCGAAGCGCCTCGATGACCTCGCCATCGAGCTCGATCTTCTGTTCCTTCTCGGCGACTAGCTCGCCTTTACTGGATCGGGGCGACGTTGATCGCCTCGGGGCCCTTGGCGCCCTCGCGCGACTCGTACTCGACCTTCTGACCCTCGGCGAGGGTCTTGAAGCCGTTGCCCGCAATGTTCGAGTGATGCACGAACAGATCCTTCGCGCCCTCCTCGGGCGAGATGAATCCGTATCCCTTGGCATCGTTGAACCACTTGACGGTTCCGGTAGCCATATAAACCTCCCTTGCTTTTGTACGCGAACAAGTAAAGGAAGGGCTGGAAGCGCTGCCGGTACTCGTCCTGATTGCGGGAACACCGTAGCAGCCGCCCGGCTAGCCTTGCCGCGTGGCCGTCCGAGTTCGCCTGTTCGCCGGCCTGCGTGAGCGCGCGGGCTGGTCGGAACGTGAGCTCGACGGGGTTGCGAGCGTCCAGGAGGTGTGGCCTGCCCTCGGCCTGGGCGCCGAGCCGGCCGGCTTGCTGTACGCGGTCAACAAGGAGTACGCCGACCCGAAGCGCGCGCTCGCCGACGGTGACGAGGTGGCCCTCATCCCGCCGGTGAGCGGCGGCGCCTTCCGGCTGAGCGGCGCACCACTCTCGCTCGAGGCCGTCGTCGACGAGGTCCGGAGCGACGAGGCGGGCGCGATCGCGACCTTCGTCGGCACGACCCGTGTCCGCTCGCGCGACCGGACCGTCGTTCACCTTGAGTACGAGGCGTACGCCGGCATGGCTGAGCAGGTCATGGCCGAGATCGCCGAGGAGCTCGCCTCGCGCTACCACCTCTGCGGGCTCGCAATCCACCACCGCACCGGCCGGGTGGAGATCGGAGAGGCGAGCGTGGTCATCGCGGCGTCGGCGCCGCACCGCGGGGACGCCCTCGCAGCGTGCCGGGACGCGATCGACACCCTCAAGGAGCGCGTCCCGCTGTGGAAGAAAGAGGTCTACCAGGGCGGCGAGGACTGGATCGGCCGCGGCTCCTGAGCCGGGGAGGTAGGTACAACTAACGCGATGGAACGGGACCAGTACCCACCTGAGTGGCGCGGCTACGAGCCGCTGCAGCCGCGCGGCACCGACTGGCGCGGCCTGCTGCGGCGGATCTGGGCTCCGATCGCGGTCGTCCTCGGGCTCTTCCTGAAGTTCGGCTTTGCCGGCTTCAAGTTCTTCAGCATCTTCATCTCGGTCGCCGCGTACTCGCTCATCTGGGGCTGGAGATTCGCCGTCGGCTTCGTCGTCCTTATCCTCGTGCACGAGCTCGGGCACTTCTTCGAGGCGCGGCGACAGGGGCTGGACGTGACCTTGCCGACCTTCGTCCCGTTTCTCGGCGCCTACGTCCTGATCCGGAACGCGCCGCTCAACCCGTGGCGGAACGCGCTCGTCGCGCTCGCGGGACCTGCGCTCGGCAGCGCGGGCGCGGCCGCCTGCTGGGGTATCGGCGAAGCGATCGGGTCGAACCTCTTTCACGCCCTCGCGTATGCAGGGTTCCTGATCAACCTGATCAACCTCGTGCCCGTCGGGATCCTCGACGGCGGTGCGATCTGGCACGCGATCCGGCTCGCGCGGCAGTCGACCGCGGCGCCCCCGGGCCAGGAGTACGCGAGCGGCAGCACCTACCCGATCGCCCTGCCCGGCGGGGGACGCGACCGGGCGACGCAGATCACGATCCTCTACGGGATCCTCGTCACGCTGCTCGTGCTCGGCATGATCGCCACACACGTCCCACAGAGCCGACTCTAGGGACGCGTGGAAGACCGCCAGATCCTCGCCTCCGAGACGACGGCGTACGACATCGGGCGTCACGTCGCGATGATCGCCCAGGAGTTCCAGGACGGATTCGAGGCCGTCGACCGGATCAGGAAGCCAGCCGTGACGATCTTCGGCTCCGCCCGCGTAGGCGAAGGCGACAAGCCGTACGAGCTCGCCCGAGCCACCGGGCGCCGCTTCGCAGAGATCGGCTGGTCGGTTGTCACCGGCGGCGGACCGGGCGTGATGGAAGCCGCGAACCGAGGCGCCAAGGAGGGCGGCGGAATGTCGGTCGGGTTCAACATCCAGCTCCCGCACGAGCAGGCCCCCAACCCGTACCTCGACATCTCGCTCACGTTCCGCCACTTCTACGCGCGGAAGACGATGTTCGTGAAGGCGGCCGAGGGGTTCGTGGTCTTCCCGGGCGGCTTCGGCACGGCCGACGAGCTGTTCGAGTCGCTCACGCTGATCCAGACCGGCAAGGTCATCCACTTCCCGGTCGTGCTCGTTGGCACTGACTACTGGGACGAGCTGTTCACCTGGATCCGGAACGAGCTGCTCGTCGGCAAGATGATCTCGCCCGAGGACGTCTCCTTGCTGCACACGACCGACGACGTCGAGGAGGCGGTTCAGCTCGTGACCGCAGGCGCGATGTCCGCGGAGCGTGCGCAGGCCGACGCGCGGTGACGCCGGCTCCGCGCGGTTAGCCTTCGCCGTGTGAGCCGTCTGCGCGACCTTCCCTCGGTCGACGAGCTGACTCGGGGGCTCGACGACGGCGCTGCCGTCGGCGCTGCCCGCGAGCTCCTCGAGCGGGCTCGGGACGAGATCCGCGGGGGCACCGATCCCGGTGATCTGCGGGGGCGCCTGCGCAAGGAGCTCGCGGCCTCCAGAGCTCCAAGGCTGCGGCGGGTGATCAACGCGACCGGAGTGATCGCGCATACGAACCTCGGCCGAGCCCCGCTTGCCGAGGCTGCGATCGACCGCGTCCGCGAGGCCGCGCGCGGTTACTCGAACCTGGAGTACGACCTCACTTCGGGGTCGCGTGGCTCGCGGCAGGCGCACGTCGGCGAGCTCCTCGGCCGGCTGACCGGAGCCGAGGCCGCTCTGGTCGTGAACAACAACGCAGCGGCCGTGATGCTCGCCCTCGCCGCGCTCGCGGAGGGACGCGAAGTGCTCGTGTCGCGCGGCGAGCTGATCGAGATCGGGGACGGGTTCCGCATTCCCGACGTCCTGGCCAGGTCCGGTGCCCGCCTGCGCGAGGTGGGAACCACGAACCGAACCCGCGCGAGCGACTACGAGGCGGCGATCGGGCCGGAGACGGCCGTCCTCCTCCGCGTGCACCAGTCGAATTTCCGCATCGTCGGCTTCACGGAGCAGCCTCGCCTCGAGGACCTCGCGCACGTGGCTCAGAGCCACAAACTGCCGCTCGTGGACGACCTCGGCTCGGGCGCGCTCGTGGAGATCGGCGACGAGCCGACCGCGCGGGCGAGCCTGGCCGCCGGCGCCGATCTCGTGTGCTTCTCGGGAGACAAGCTGCTCGGTGGGCCGCAGGCCGGCATCGTCCTCGGCCGCGCCGACCTCGTCGAGCGCTTGCGCCGGCATCCGCTGCAACGCGCCGTCCGAGCCGACAAGCTGACACTCGCCGCGCTCGAAGGAACCCTCAGGCTCGCGCTCGACTCCCCCGACGAGATCCCCGTGCTGCGCATGCTGCGCGAGCCGGTCGAATCCGTGCGGGCCCGTGCGGAACGGCTCGCCGCGAATGTCGGCGGCGAGGTCGAGGAGACGGTCGCGCGCGCGGGCGGCGGCGCGCTCCCCCTCGCCGAGCTGCCGAGCTTCGCCTGCGCCGTCGAACAGCGGCTCGCCGCTCCTCTGCGCGCCGGCGACACGCCGGTGATCGGCATCGTCCGCGACGGACGGCTGCTGCTCGATTGCCGAACACTCACGGACGGCGAGGCCGACGAGGTCGCGCGTGCAATTGTGACAGCGCGGGGTTGAGCACCACAGATCCCAATGCCGTGCTCTGGGAGCTCGTCCGTGGCGCGACTGCGACGAAGGCGCTCGGCATTGCGGCGGACCTCGGAATCGCGGATCTGCTCGCGGGTGGACCTCGAGGGGTCGACGAGCTCGCCGCCGAGGTCGGCGCCGAGCCTGACACGCTGAACCGAATCCTGAGAGCTCTCGCGAGCGACGGCGTCTTCGCGGAGGAGAAGCCCCGGTTCTACCGCAACACGGACGCCTCCGAACTGTTGCGGCGCGACAGCGCCGGCAGCTGGCCGGAGTTCGCCCACCTGTTCGCAGGCGTCTTCCACGCTGCGATCGGTGAGCTCGACCCGTCCACGACGAAACCCACGTTCTCGCGGAGGTTCGGCGACGACTTCTGGTCCTGGCTCGCAGCGAATCCCGAGGAGCGCGCCACGTTCGACGCGGCGATGGCAGGGGAGAAGGAGCGCAGCGCCGAGCGACTCGCCTCGCTCGACTGGCGCGGTGACGAGACCGTCGTGGACGTCGGAGGCGGTAACGGCGCGCTGCTCACCGCACTGATCGAGCGGCAACCGGGTCTGAGCGGCGTTGTGTTCGACCTTCCGGAGACCGATCGCGACGAGGCGGGCCTGGACGACAGAATCGCCTTCGTTGCCGGGAATTTCTTCGAGGGCGTCCCGCGAGGCGACGCGTACGTGCTGTCGGGGATCCTCCATGACTGGGACGACGAGCGCGCAACCGCGATTCTCCATGCGGTCCGGGCCGCGGCACCTTCGGGGGCCCGCCTGCTCGTGATCGATTCCGTGATCGAGCCGGGCAACGATCCCAGCGGCGCCAAGTGGCTCGACCTCCTGATGCTCGTCCTCGAGTCGGGCCGCGAGAGGACCGAGCCGGAGTGGCAGGCACTCCTCGAGGGTGCCGGCTTCGCCGTCGACCGGATCGACGACGGTCTCATCCGGGCGCGATGCCGCTGACGGTCGGCACCGCGGGGCACATCGACCACGGCAAGACGTGGCTCGTTCGCGCACTGACCGGCAAGAACACCGACCGGCTCCCGGAGGAGCGCGCGCGCGGCATCTCGATCGACCTCGGCTACGCTCCGCTCGAGCTCCCCGACGGGCGAACGCTCTCCGTCGTCGACGTGCCCGGTCACGAGCGGTTCGTGCGCACGATGGTCGCCGGCGCGACCGGCATCGACCTCTTTCTCCTGGTCGTCGACGCGGGCGAAGGCTCTCGGCCGCAAACCCACGAGCACCTCTCGATCCTGCGGCTGCTGGGGGTGGACAGCGGCGTCGTTGCCGTGACGAAGGCAGATGCGGTGGACGCCGAGACGCTCGAGCTCGCGCTCGAGGAAGCCCGGGAGCTCGTGCCCCAGGCGGAGGTCGTAGCGGTGAGCGCGAAGACGGGCGCCGGGCTCGACGAGCTGCGCAGCGCCCTCGCTCGCGCGGCCTCGGAGAACGCGCGTGAGGAGGCGCCCACGCGCCTGCACGTCGACCGGGTCTTCACCCTGCGCGGGATCGGCACGGTCGTCACCGGAACGCTCTGGTCCGGGCGGGTCGCCGCCGGCACGACGCTGCGTGCCGAGCCGCTCGGCCGCGATGTTCGCGTACGCAGCGTGCAGGTGCACGACCGCGCAGTCGACGCCGCGGAGGCCGGCCAGCGCGTCGCGTTGTCGCTGCCGGGGGTGGAGCGTCGCGAGCTGCAGCGCGGCGACGTGCTCGTCGAGGCCGGCGCCTACCCGCTGAGTTACCGCCTCGACGCGGAGATCGAGGAGCTGGCGCCCATTCCCCCAAGGGTGCTCGTCCATCACGGCACGTCGACCTCTCTGGCGCGGGTCGCGCGCGCCGGGCGCTTCGCGCAGCTCCGCCTCGAGCAGCCGGTCGTGGCCGCCCGCGGAGATCGGGTCGTCCTGCGCGCCGGGACGACGGTGGGCGGCGGGCGCGTCGTCGACCCGGCACCGCCGAGACACGCGGACCTCGCGCGCTTCGAGCAGAGCGCACGCGGGGAGAGGGCGGTGCACGCGCCGGTCCGCGGCGAGCACGGAGGCTGGACCTTCTCGGACGCGTGGCTCGCCCACTTGCGCGAGAGCCTGGAAAAGCAGCTCGACGCGGCGGACCCGCTCGATCCCGGCATCCCCGCGCCGAGCGAGCCGTGGGCCGGCGCCGTCCTCCCGCATCTCGGTCTCGAGCGGCGCGGCTCGCGGCTCTACCGGCCGGGCGCCTCCGGTTCGCTGGGCGGCCGCGAGGCCGAAGCGCAAGAGCTGGAGTCGAGGCTCGGCCTCGTTCCGGTCAAGCTCGAGGATGCGAGCCTTGCGCGATTCCTCGAGGAGCGGGCCCGGCTCGTCCGAGTCGGCGACGGCTACGCCGTGTCGCCCGAGGCGTACGTCCGTGCGCGAGCCGTCCTGGTGAAAGAGCTCGAGAGCGTCGGCCGCATCACGCTGGCGCGTTTCCGCGACCTGCTCGGCGCGTCGCGCAAGACGACGCAGCTCCTGCTCGAGCGCTTCGACGCCGACGGCGTCACACGCCGTGTCGGCGACGAACGCGTCCTACGCCGCTCGGCGGCGCGCCGCTAAGAGGGCCGCGGCCGCAATCGCGGGCGCCACGAGCGAAGCGACGAGAAAGGGAGGGCCGGAGTTCCAGGGCGTCGCCACGAACCATCCCACGAGAGGCGCCGTGCCGAGGACGACGATCGCGGCGCGCCATCGAGGCCGCGTCAGGGCGACGAAGAGCGCAGCCGCTCCGACGAGCGTGAACATCCCCTCGCCCACCGAGATCCCCCGCTCGTAGCCGTGGATCACGGCGAGGCGAAAGCACGACAAGGCAAAGAGCGCGTAGATGACTCCGCCGAGGACAAGCACCAGGTTCGACGGCCGTCCCACGCTCAGAACTCTTCTCGGGCGTACGCTGGATCGGCGAGAGGCGATGCCGACCCGATCTCGTCGAGCACGGGCGAGTGAGCATGCAGTGGCACGCGGGGAATCACGATCGCGGCGACGCCGGCGCACGCCGCGACGACTGCGGAGATAGCGAAGGCCTGCGTGAAACCGGCGTCGGTGGCAATGCCGGCGACGGCGCTGGCGGCTAGGACGGTTGCAGATACCTGGGAGCCGAGCGACGCACCGACGGAGCGGACCAGCGCGTTGAAGCCGGTGGCCTCGCCCGTCTGGGCCGGCGGGACCGCCTCGATGATCAGGTTGGGCATCGCGGCGAACGCGAGGCCGATGCCGGCCGACATGACGAGGCTGAAGGCGATGACCTCGCCCTGGCTGCCGTGTGCCACGGCGAGCAGAGCAAGGCCGACGGCAGTGAGGAAGCCGCCGGCGGAGAGCGGTACCTTGTTCCCGATCCTGCCGCCGATGATGCCCGAGAGAGGCCCGAACGCCAGCATCGCGAACGACCCCGGCAGAAGCAGCAGCCCGGCATGGGTTGCGTCGACGCCGAAGCCGTAACCGGTGGAGGTCGGGGCCTGGGCGAGCGTCGGGATCAGGATGAAGGAGCCGAACATGCCGAAACCGACGAGGAGTGTCGCGAGGTTCGTCAGTAACACCGGCGGCTTCGCCAGCGCCTCGATGTCCGCGAGCGGCTGCGGCGTCCGCCGTTCGAGAGCGATCCAGAAGGCGAGCACGACGAGGCCGGCCGCGATCAGCAGGACGGTACGGGTGCTGCCCCAGCCGACACTGTGTGCCTGAGAGATCGCGATCAGCGGCAGCACGAGCCCGACCGCGAGCACGACCGCACCCCGCACGTCGAGCCGCGCCGGGGTGCGGATCGGCGATTCCGGCACGAACAGCTCCGTCGCGGCGGCGGCGCCGAGGCCCATCACAGCGCCGAGCCAGAAGATCCAGTGATAGGTGAGGTGGTCGACCAGGATGCCGCCGAGGACGAGGCCGATGCCGCCGCCGATGCCCGCGATCGCGGACATGAGGCCAATGCCGCGCGCCACGCGCTCACGCGGGAACTCGTCGCGGATGATCGCGAAGCAGAGCGGGAAGATGCCGCCGCCGACACCCTGGATGATGCGGCCCGCGACGACGATCCATAGATCGGCCGCCAGTGCGGCGACGATCGAGCCGGCGGCGAATGCAAGAAGTGCGATCACGAGCAGGCGGCGCTTGCCGTACATGTCGCCGAGTCGTCCGACGAGCGGCGTGAAGACCGCCGCAGCGACCAGATAGCCGGTCAGCGTCCAGGTGACGCCACTCGCGTCCGTATGGAGGGCGCGCATGAGATCGGGGAGCGCCGGGAGGAGGGTGGTCTGCGCAAGCGCGAACGCGAGCGCTGCGACCCCGAGGATCAGGAGTGTGCGCGTCGTGTGCGGGCGACCGGAGTGTGTATGGACCACGCGCTTCTTTTCAGGGATTCGATGCGGAGCGATGCCGTCCGGCCACGGAGGCTAGCGAGGGAGCCGGTAGCAGAGCCCGCGGCTACGGCGACATGACGCTGACGGCAGCCTGCGGCGTCCACCTACCGTAGGCGTCTCGTACCCGGATAGTCACCTCGTACGTTCCTGGCCCGCTTAGACGCGGCTTCAGCAGCCAGTTCACCCTCCAACCCGTGCGACACGAGAACGGATAGATGCGCGTGGGCTTTACACCGCGCGGCACGATCCAGTCGTTTGATGCTTTCTCGACGCCGCGGAGGATTCGGCGCTCGCTCACCGCGATCAACGAACGTGGTCCTGAGCTGAAACAGATTCGCAGGCGAAGGTCTACGGTCATCGCTGCCCTGTCAACGGTCGCTTTCGTGATCGCGAGGCTGGGTGCTCGAGTGCTCGCGGCTGCGGCGCGCGCCGCAACGAGAAGACTCACCAGCATCAGGGCCGCCAGGCCAACCCGAATACCGACCGGGCTCCGCACTCGTCGATCAATGTCCCGCCGCTGAGTCGACTGCCTGTTAGCCGAAATGGCCCTCAACGAAAGCAACCGTACCCGACCGAAGTTCTCAGTCGACCGTGAGTAGGAAGGCCTCGACCGCGTCCAAGAACGCCTCAGAGTCGTCCTTGGACAAGCCGAGGTGTCCAGAAGTCGGCCGGCGCACGAGAGTGATGCGCGAGCGACATGCGCGAGAGCTTAGTGGGCCGCCCCGGGCCCGCTGAAACCGGGGCGGCCCTACCGACTAGTGAGGCTGCGACACCTGGAAGCAGGCCACGTCGTACTGAGAAACCGCGGCACTGTTCGCGGGCGTCAACGTCGTCTGCCCGTTGCCGGCGTACATCTGGCCGGCGACTCCACCCGCGGGATTCGTCGACGACGGCTCGTTGAAGGCCGAGCCCGGCGCCGACGCCGCATGTCCGGGCTCCATCGGAGCAGTCGAGCTCAGACAGGTCTGCGAAGGCTGACCGTTCGTGCCCGGCGATGCGGCCGGTGCCGGAGCGACGACGACTACAGCCAAGGCACCAACCAGCGCTGTGAACGCAAAAAAGCGGTGCATGCCGTACCTCCTTTCGGAGTAAGGCCCGCCACTGTCGATGCACTACGGTCGACAGCCAGAAACGGTTTCTCGCGCCCCACACGAGTCAGATGCGGTCCCCCGATACGCCTGCCGGAGTTACACCGTGCAGGAGGGACGACTGACAGTTCAGGCCGGCGAGCACCGATTCGAGCTCGCTGCGTCTTGTGCTCAGGAGTACGCTTCGAAGCCACACACCGGTACGTTTCTCGGAATCCCTTACGACCGGCGGCGGCACGGCTTCAAGGCGCGCCTCAAGGAGCGCCGGTGGAACCCGAATGAGCCCCGCCTGTTCACGCCCAGAGCCTTCGGATGGGGCTACGCCGTTAACCTCGCACGGGTGTCGGCGCAAGCCGTAGAGCCAAACGCGGAGTGTCCCTCGAGCGGTCCTAGGAGGACAGCGCGCGCTCGAGTGCGGCCCGGTCGGTCGGCCCGCCGTGCGTCGCAAGCACGTGCTCGACCGGCAACTCGAGCAGCGGGCGCAGTCCCTCGGCGATCTCCTCGCGCGTCACACCAGGACGGAGCCACCTCTCATTGATCTCGAGGCCCCGGCCGAAGTCGACGAGCGTGTCGCCGGAGATCACCGAACGCTGGCTCTCGACCCAGAGCACGGTGTCGTTCGGCTTATGGCCGGGAAACACGTCGGCACCGAACGGCAGCCGGTCTCCTGGCGAGTACGGGCGTGCCTCGCCTTTCTCCTCGCGGAGCAGCCAGACGAGGTCGGGACTGCCGTCGCCGGCCTGCTCGGCAGTGAGGCCGTACGTCTCCATGAGGTACTGCGCGCTGTCGGGCAGCGGCGTAAACACAGGCACTCCGAGCCGCTCCACGAGGCGCTGTGCATCCCGCTCGTGCCACGGCGCGGTGAGCACGATCGCCGTCTCGCGCTCGGGCGCGAGCGCCTCGATCTCGCTCGGCACGCCCAGCGGGTCGAACAGCAGCAGCCGCTCGTCGTCGTCGATCGCGTAGGACGAGACGTTCTGATCCCACGGCTCGCTCGGCCGCCAGTCCTGATGAGGTGCCTGCCAGTGCCACAACCCGGGACGCAATTCGCGCACGGCGCGATGCTACTGAAGACGCGCTCTTCGGAAATGTCCCTCCAGCACGGCGACCACGGAATACGTAGATCTTCTCAGGGCCGTTCAGGGCAGGCCCCGATGCCCGGCTCTGCAATTCGAGAGAGACTCGAGAGAGCCAAGCGATCTGGAGGTGGTGAGCGATGAGCGCGACCATTCGCACCAGGCACGCTCCGGAACTGACTGACGAGCCGACGACCGTGGCCGGCCGAGCGGACGCGGAGCTACGTGACGCAGCGATCGCCAGTCTCAAGCGCAAGCGTAAGTTCGTCCAGGACGCAGTCGGCTACGTCACGGTCAACGGCGTCCTCTGGCTGATCTGGGCCCTGACCGACAGGTCGACGGACGGGGGCATGCCATGGCCTGCCTGGGTCTCGGCGATCTGGGGCTTCCTTCTCGCAATCGACGCCTGGCGTGCTTTCGGCAGCTGGCCCGAAAGCCTGCACCGGCCGATCACCGAGGCGGACATCCAGCGTGAGATGAAGCAACCGCGAGGGAACTAGCAGCAGACAAGGCTCGGCCCAGCTTCCGCGGCCCGGCCTCGGCCAGCGCCCTCTACGCCTGACGCCCGATCCTCGATTTGCCGGGCTAGCCGATCTGGAGCTTGAGAACGTCGGGCCGGTGGTAGTGCCCGGCCGGATCGAAGCGCTGGCGCGCCGCGTACAGCCGCTGCGGGTCGAGCTCGGCGTAGAGGATGCCCTCTTCGTTCCAGAGCGGTCCGGCGAGGTACGTCCCGTCCGGCGCGAGAATCGCTGAGCCGCCGCCCCCGACGAGGTCGTCCCCTTCTGCGAGGGGGACGTCCTTCGGGTAGCTCGACGCTCGCTGGAAGACGCAGCAGCTGAGAACGAACGCGCGCGACTCGCGGGCGATGTGCTTCATCGAGTCGTGCCAGTCCTCGGAGTCGTCCGCCGTCGGCGCGAGGTACACCTCGACGCCGTCCTGGTAGAGCGCGAACCGCGCGAGCGGCATCAGGTTCTCCCAGCAGATCAGGCCGCCGACCTTGCCCAGGTCGGTGTCCACCGTCTCGAGGCCGCTTCCATCGCCTTGACCCCACACGAGGCGCTCGTGGTTCGTCGGCATGAGCTTGCGGTGATGGAGGACGAGCTCCCCCGCCGGGGAGTAGACGAGCAGCGCGTTGTAGATCGTGCCGCGCTCGATCTCGTTGGCGCCTACCGCGAGCCAGAGGTCATTGGTGCGCGCGATTCCGGCGAGGCGGTCGGAGTCGGGGCCGGGAATCGACACCGATTGCTGCGCGAGCCGGGCGAAGGCGTCCCGCCCGGCGCCGGCCTCCTTCCCGCCCCAGCCGGCGAGATAGCGAACCCAGCGGTTCGAGGGATAGACCGGGATGAAGGTCTCGGGGAAGAGCGCGAGCCGTGCCCCTTCGCGCGCGACCTCGGCGACGAGGCCTTCGAGCTTGTCGATCGTCGCGGCGCGGTCGAACGCGACCGGTTCGGCCTGGACACACGCGACCTTGACCACGTCCTGCACGGTTCCAGCCTACGCGTTCACGTGCGCGACGACCGCGTCCTCCGCCTCGTAGTCGAACGTGAGGTAGTTCGCTCCTCGCGTCAGCACCTCGCGCCAGTCGCGGCCGCGGGTGGCAGCGATCAGCCATTCGACCTGCCGCGGGATCGCGTCCGCCCACGTCGTGGCGGCCCGGTAGCCGAGCTCGCGCTCGGCCTTCGTCATGTCGACGAGCATGGGCTTCGGCGTCGACCACGGAGTTTGCCCCACCGCACCGCGGACGGCGGGCGCGGGCAGGAGCACCTCTTCGAAGCGATGGCCGGCCGCGGCGGCGATCTCGCGCGCGATCTCGAGCACCCTGGGCGGGTCCGGGTCGCCGCAGTTGAAGATGCCGGTCAGCGGCTCTGCCGCGATCAGCCGCACGAGCTCGCCGACGTTCGCCACTGCGGTCGTGTGGAAATGCCCCGCGCCGCTATTCGTGAGGATGACGTGTGGTCGGCGGTCGAGCGCGCGCTTGATGAAGAACCACTCCCGTCCCATACGGTCTCCCTTGCCGTAGATCGCGCACGGACGCACGACGGCAGCGGGAACGCGCCCGTTCTCGACCAGAATGCGCTCGAGCTTCGCCTTCTTCGTCGAGTAGGTCGAGTCGCCGGGCTCGACGGTCGGCTGGCTCTCGGGAATCGGAACGGGGAACTCGGGAAAGTCGTCGACTCCGTGGGCCTCGTCGAGCGTGCGGCCGAGCTCGTCCGCATAGACCGACGCGCTCGAGACGGCGACGATCGCGCCGACGTCGAGCGCGAGCAGTTGCTCGGCATGGGCCGCCTCGAAGGGGATCACGTCGATGATCAGCTCGTAGCCGTTCGCGACGGCGAGAGCGCCGTCCTGGTCGCGGTCGAGCGCGACCTGCTGGAATTCCGCGCTCGGCTCGCGCTCGTTTCGGCCTGCGACGGTGACACTCCAGCCGTCCGTGAGCAGCGCGCGCGACACGGCGGTGCCGACGTGGCCAGTCCCGCCAAGAATGAAGGCACGGCGCGAGATCGCGCTACAGGACGGTGACAGCGTCGCCGACGCTGATCTCGCCGTCGCCGAGTATGTCGGCGTTCAGCCCCCCTCGATGGACGAGCCCCTTGATTACGCCCGGCTCCGTCATCGACTCGAGATCGGCGCAGGGCTCGCAGAGCTCGACGCCGAGGCACTCGACGTCGCCGACCTTGAAGCGCTTCCCCACGAGTGAGTTGACATCGACGCCGCGCGTGAGGACGTTGCGGCGGGTCTCGGCCGGCTGGAGCGACGAGCCGTGCTCCTGCTGGAACGCCTCGACCGCCTCCGCAGCGATCAGAGTCAGGGCCTGGCCGGGAGGCGCGTCGCCTCCCTCCCAGTAGTAGCGGTTGCCCTCGAGCCCGGCACCGGCGCGCGCGCTGACGCGCTCGACCGGGGCGGGCACATCTCCATGCGCCGCAGTGATGAAGATCCCCTCGATCTGGCTCATGCCGAGACCTTAGCTACCGAATCCGCCGCCACCAGGCGTCTCGATCGTGACCACGTCGCCGGCGGCGAGATCGCGTGTCGTCTTGGCCGGAAGGGGCTCGCCGTTGAGGAGGTTCCGGCCGGGAGCGCCGGCATCCCCGCCCCGCTCCCCCTGCGGCGCGTGCCTGCGGCGCTCGCTGATGATCGACAGCCGGCAGCCCTCGAGGGCACGCAACTCGCGGACGACGCCGTCGCCGCCGCGATACCGACCTTCCCCGCCCGATCCGAGGCGCAACCCGTACCGCTCGACGCGCAACGGGTATTGGAGCTCGAGTGCCTCGACCGGCGTCGAGAGCGTGTTCGACATCGCCACGTGGACCCCGCTGGGCCCGTCAGCGTGCGGGCACGCGCCCTGGCCGCCGCCGATCGTCTCGTAGTACGTGAAGCGGTCGTTGCCGAGGGTGACGTTGTTCATCGTTCCCTGGCCCTGCGCCGGTACGTCGACGGCATGGCCGAAGGCGCGCATCACGACGTCCACGATCCGCGACGACGTCTCGACGTTGCCGGCCGCGACGGCCGCAGGCGGACGGGCGTTGACGAGGCACCCCTTCGGTGCGGTGACGGACACCGGCGCGAACGCGCCGCCCGAGGCCGGGAGGTCCGGGTCGACGAGGACGCGGACGACGTAGAAGCAGGCCGACCGCGCGACCGACAGCGGGCAGTTCAGGTTGCCGTCGTGCTGCGGGGCTGTGCCGTCGAAGTCGATCGCGACCGAGTCGCCGGCGATCGTCACGGCGGCGCGGAGCTCGAGATCGCCGTCGATCGCCTCGAGCACGTCACGCGCCTCGTAGCGACCGTCGGGGAGCGCAGCGATCCCCGCCCGCATCACGCGGTCCGAGTACGCGTAGAGCTCGGCCATCGCCGCCGTCACTTTCTCGCGGCCGCGGCGCTCGACCAGCTCGGCGATGCGTTGCTCGGCGAGGCGGTGAGCCGCGAGCTGGGCGCGCAGGTCGCCGCGACGCTCGTCGGGATTCCGCATCCGCGCGACGAGACTCTCGACGACATCGTCGTCGAGCCGGGTCGGTGGGATCACGACGCCTTCCTCCTCCAGCATGGTCGAGTCGGCGGGCATCGAGCCGGGCTCGCGGCCGCCGACATCCGCGTGATGGGCGCGGGTCACCGCGAAGCCGACCTCGGTGCGCGAGACGAGCGTGATGTCGGGCAGGTGCGTGCCGCCCGCGTATGGGTCGTTGATCGCCCACACCTCGCTCGGGCCGGGCGCATGGCGCATCACCGCCGCGACGGCGTCCGGCATCGCGCCGAGATGAACGGGGATGTGCTCGGCCTGCGCGATCATCCGCCCCTGCTCGTCGAAGATCGCGGTCGAGCAGTCGCGGCGCTCCTTGATGTTGGCGGAGAAAGCTGAGCGGACGAGGACCGCGCCCATCTCCTCCGCGATCGCGCGTAGCAGGCTGCCGAGGATCTGGAGCTCGATCGTCACGTTCTCGTGAGGAGCAGCATGCGACCATCCCTAACCCCCACCCACCCGGGGGGAACCCAGCAGGTGGAGCCGGGCAGCTCGACGACGGCGGGACCCTCGACCGTTGTCCGCGCCCCCGCAGGCAGCTTGAGCTCGGGGCCGGCACGGACTTCCGCCGTCCTCACGGCGACGAGCTCGATCGTCCGCTCGCGTTCTGCGAAGCCGTACTGCGCCTCGTGCGCCCGATGGAACGCAGCGGCGAGGTGGTCCTGCAGCGGCAGCGTCAGCTCGAACGACTGGCCGGCATAGCGGAGGTCCGCCTCGCCGTCGCGCGGCAGCTCGCCGGCATCCGCGAGCGGGACGAGGTGGGAGCGGACGAAATCACGGCGCTCCTCGGACGCAGCCAG
This sequence comes from uncultured Actinomycetes bacterium, assembly GCA_963711545.1. Classification (GTDB taxonomy): domain Bacteria; phylum Actinomycetota; class Thermoleophilia; order Gaiellales; family Gaiellaceae; genus 3-1-20CM-4-69-9. The sequence goes on along the minus strand of CAVQEP010000010.1, from coordinate 151,248 downwards.
CCCGAGCGCGGACAGAACGCCCGCCGCCTCGGGCACCAGCACGGTCACGATCCCCAGCTCGTCGGCGAGCTCGCACGCGTGCAAAGGCCCGGCGCCGCCGAAGGCGACCAGCGCAAAGCGCGAGGGATCGTGACCGCGCTCGACGGAGACGACGCGCAACGCACGCAGCATCTCGGCGTTGACGACGTCTACGACCGCCGCAGCGTCGACACCGGCCAGTGCGCGCTCGGCCGCCTCGCGGTCGAGCTCGACGCCGCCCGCAAGCCTGTGGGGAACCCGGCCCAACAGGAGATTCGCGTCCGTGACGGTCCCCTCCGTCCCGCCGAGGCCGTAACAGGCCGGCCCGGGGCTCGCCCCCGCGCTCCGCGGGCCGACGCGAAGTGATCCTCCCGCGTCCCGCCAGACGATCGAGCCGCCGCCGGCACCTACAGTGTGCAGGTCGACAGTCGGCAGCCGGATCGGTAGGCCGTCGATCGACCGCTCACTCGCGCGCTCGGCGCGTCCGCCGGTGATCACGCAGACGTCGGTCGACGTCCCGCCCATGTCGAAGGCAATCGCGTCCTCGATCCCCGCAAGCGCCGCCATCCGCGCGGCACCGACAACGCCGGCGGCAGGCCCAGACACGAGGATCGTCGCCGGATGTTCGGCCGCTTCGGCCGGAGTCGCGACCCCGCCCGAGGAGCGCATCACGAGCGGCTCGGGCAAGCCGGCGTCGGCGGCAGCCGCGCCGAGCCCGTGCAGATAGCGGGAGACGACAGGCCCGAGATAGGCATCGGCCGCGGTCGTCGACGCACGCTCGTACTCGCGGAACTCGGGTGACACCTCGTGTGAGGCAACCACGTGTGCACGAGGGAGACGGCGGCGAAGCTCCGCGACGACCGCCTCCTCGTGGGACGCGTCCCGGTACGCGTGCAGCAGGCACACGGCAACCGCGTCCGCGTCTACGTCCGGAAGGCTTGCGAGGTCAAGCGGCTCGAGCTCCCCTTCCGTGCCCATCCGCCCGGCAACTCCGTGACAGCGCTCGAGAGGCACGAGCGGCTCCCGCCAGGCCGCGCACGGCCGATAGAGATGCGCGCGCGCTTGACGGCGCAGATGGAGGAGATGCTCGAACCCAGCTGTCGTGACGAACGCGGTTCGCGCGCCCTTCCGTTCGAGCAGCGCGTTGGTCGCAACCGTCGTCCCGTGCGCGAAGCGCTCGACCCTGGTGGCTCCCGCGGCCCGCGCCGCGGCGACAACCGATTCCTCCTGGCGCTCGGCGGTCAGCACCTTCGCAGTCCTGACGCGACCGCCGTCGAGCACGACAGCGTCGGTGAACGTGCCGCCGACGTCGACGCCGAGGACAACCATTCAGGAAGACCATTTCACCCTTTGGGGGGTGGCGTGTCGCCGGGTGGCGGGAACTGTCTAATTAGCAGCGGTTTCTTACCCTGAACCCCGGCTGACCCCGCTTCCCTCCATCAGCGGGTTTCGGGCGTTTGGGCATTGATTGGACACCGCCGCTTCGACGTCTTAGAGAGATCACCCAAGGCGACCCTCGCGAGTCCCCCAACTGGGGATCGGGGGATTCCCGGACCGAAGATGCGACTCCGCGCCGATGCCCGATAGCCAGGGGGCGAGCGACGATCACATCGCTGGCGAGGGCCAGGGGGAAGGGAGACGACATGACGACCAAGGAACTGCATCAGAGGCGCACGGAGCTTTCCGAGTTGCTTCCAGGATTGAGGCTAACGCGCGACCGTGTGTTTCAGTTGAAGTGCGACGCCGAGAAGCTCGACCGCTTCGGCGTTACGCATCACACGGCGACTGAGACGGCTCGCCTGGCAGAAGACCAAGCTGCGGCCGACGCAGCGGTTCGAGCTGTACAGCTCCAACTGCGCGACATTGACGACGAAATCATCAGGAGCGAATCAGGCGGTGGCCTCACGGCGACGATCAGCCGCGTCCTGCGGCGAGGATGAGCCGATTTCTTAGATAGCTGCGCGAAGCCGACCCGCTTCTGTTCAGACAACGGCGAAGGTGCAGGGGTTTCCCGCGGTCCCAGCCCGGGGCGCTGCCAGTCAGGAAGACTGACACCATGGCCATCCGCGGGCTCCTGTTCGACTTCGACGGGCTACTCGTCGACACGGAGAGCCCGTCGAGACTCGCCTTCGAGGAGCTCTACCGCGACCACGGCCACGAGCTTCCGCTCGATCGGTGGGCGACGCTGATCGGGACGATCGGCGCTCCTTTCGACCCGGTCGGCCATCTCGAGGAGCTCGTGGGCCGCCCACTCGATCGCGACCAGATCGCGAGGGAGCGCCGCGAGCGTGAGCACGGGCTCGCCGATCTCGAAGACCTTCGCCCCGGGGTCGAGGAGTACTTCTCCGAGGCCGAGCGGCTCGGATTGAAGACGGCCGTGGTCAGCAGCAGCGACACGGCCTGGATCGAGCGTCACCTCGGCCGCCTGGGGCGGCTCGAAGGGCTCGACGCGATCGTGGCGGCGAACGGAGACACCAGCCGCGCGAAGCCGCGGCCGGATCTTTACCTCGAGGCGCTCGAGCGTCTCGGGCTCGAGCCCGCCGAGGCGATCGCCTTCGAGGATTCGCCGAACGGAATCCGGGCCGCGAAGGCCGCCGGCGTCGCCTGCGTCGCCGTCCCGGGCCCGACGACCGCGACGTTGGCGCTCGACGAGGCCGACCTCGTCCTCGAGTCCCTGGCGGACGTTCCGCTCGCGGAGCTGTTGGAGCGGTTTTGACCGTTGCGCGCGAGCTGCGACTCGTCGGCGCCGGCGGTGAGCCGGTCGATTTCGCGCGCACGATCGTCTCGCACGGCGTCGCGGAACTCCCGCCGAATCGCGTCAACCTCGCTGCGCGGACGCTGGAGACGACGCTTCCGGTCACCGGCGGCGCGCGGACGGTCCGAATCAGCGAGTCGTCGGGAACCCTCCAGCTGGACGTGGTCGCCGGCCGCCTCTCTGCCCTCGCCGGCGCCGACCTGGCGAAGACCGTCGCGCACATGTTCCGGCTGGACGAGGATCTGTCCGGCTTCTACGCCATCTGCGCGGCGGACGGCGAGCTCGGCTGGTGCGTCGACGGCGCGGGACGGATGCTGCGCGCACCTACGGTCTTCGAGGACGTCGTCAAGACGATCTGCACGACGAACACGTCCTGGTCGGGGACGACGAAGATGACGACGGCGCTCGTCGAAAGCCTCGGGATCGAGGCGCCCGGCGGCAGGCTGTGCGTTCCCGACTCCGCAGGCGATGGCCGAGGCCGACGAGCCCTTCTACCGCGAGGTCGTGCGCGCCGGTTATCGCGGCGCGTACCTCAAGAAGCTGGCAACCGACGTCGCCGACGGGACGACCGACCTCGAGGCGCTGCACGACCCCGAGCTTCCGGACGACGTGGCTGTCGAGCGCCTCCTCGCCCTTCCCGGAGTAGGCCCATACGCGGCGGCCCACGTGATGCTGACGTCTCTCGGCCGTTACTCGCGTCTCGTCCTCGACTCGTGGACACGGCCGACCTACGTCAAGCTCGCCGGCGCCAAGGGCCCGCTCAAGGACTCGACCATCGAGCGCCGCTTCAGGCGGTTCGGCGACTGGGCAGGCCTGGCGTTCTGGCTTTACCTGACGCGCGACTGGGTGGAGGACGGCATCCCGGTGTAGTTACCCTCAGCGGCGGAGCGGCTGGGGCCGGTGCCCCAACTGGTCTTCAAAACCAGTGCGGCGTCGTAGCCCGGCGCTAGGCAGGTTCGACTCCTGTGCCGCTCCGCTCCTCTCTTCCGCCCCCGGCAGTCCCTATGGCTAGACACGAACCCACGCTCCCACCCTGACAACTGGGTTCGGGGGTGCAGTGGTGATCTCTGGCGCTTGGTTGCAACCCAACAGGATCGACGCTGCCGGCTTATGCTTTCGGAGGCACGCTGGCTAAGCCAGGGCCTTTTGTTTGATGGCATCGAACTCGGCCTGCGTGATCGCGCCGCTGTCGAGCAGCTGCTTCGCCTTGTCGATCTCCGCTGCAGTCCCGCCCGAGCCGGCCGCCGACCGGACGTACTGGTCGAACTGCTGCTGTTGCGCCTGGGCCCTGGCGATGCTGCGCTCGGTCATGCCCTGGTTGTTGGCGATCAGGTAGATGAAGACGCCGAGGAAGGGCAACACGATCACGAAGATCAACCACAGCACCTTCGCGAAGCCCGACGCGTCGTGCCTGCGGAAAATGTCTCCGATGATCCTGAACAGCAACATGAACCAGGCCACCCAGACGAAGAAGACGAGCATCGTCCAGAACACGTCGAGGAACGGGTAGTCGGCCGCTACGAACAATTCGCCTCACCTCCATGTGATGCTCGATCCGCCCTCAACGGGCCGTTCGAGCTCGCTGGTTTCAGCCAACCTACTGAAGCCCTCGGTCGACGAGTTGCTGAACGGGCTCGCCGGTACGGCAAACATCTCGTCATCGTTTGAGCACGGAGTTCTCCCACCTTCGCAACATCGCGCAAGAGGCGTACCTCAGCCACGCGATAGTCGGTAGGAGCTACCCACTCATAGCTCTTAGCCCCGCCGAAACGGGGCCTCCCAGTTGTCGAGTCCGACTACGCGGACCCTACTTGTGCCCGACTTCGTGCCTGAGGCTGCCGAACTTCCGCTCGGCGGCCCGGTTGACGTCAGCCGGGAATAGCTCGCCGGCCAAGTGAATACTGTCGCCCACCCGCAGGCGATCGAAGACCAAAGCTGACTCGCCGACCGGCCTTACAGGTCTTTGCGGTACCAGCGGGCGGTGCTACCGGCCGGGCAGCCCTCGATCACGCCGACGGTGTCGTAGCCGAGCCGTTCGTACAGGCCAGGCGCCAACAGATCGTAGGCGCGAAACTGCACGAGCGTGCAGCCACGCCGCCGGGCTTCCGCCTCCGCGCCGGCCATGAGGGATCGGGCGAGCCCGCGACCGCGGAGCCGCTCGTCGACCCACATCGCCTGGAGCTCACAACAACCGCCCCACACGATGCCGGAGATGCCGGCGACGACCCGGCCGTCGTCGTCTCGGACGAAGATCCCGAACTCGTCGTCCTCACCGAGACCGGCCGCATCGATGGCGGCCTGGGCGACCCGATCCTCGAGCAGCGCGAGATCGGCCGGAGGGGGCGCGTCCTCGACTAAGAGGCGATAGGAGCCCTCCATCCGGCGGAGTTTCCTCTTCGAGCGCTACTCCTCCGGCAGGAGCTGCGCCATCAGCGCCAGATCGTCGAAGTACAGCCGGAACGCCGAGATCTTGTCGTCAGAGAAGTCCGCCGCGCAGACGCCGGCCAGCACGACCTCACGCCCGTTCGGCTCGACCACGATGTCCTCTTCGACCACCCACGGGCCGGAAAATGTCGCTGTGAGGACGAACTCGGCGAATGCCTTGTTCCCGGCAGCGTCGACACCCTGAACGGCGACGGACACGTCCGTGAGGCTGTCGTCACGCGACTGAACGATCTCTGTGAGCTCTTCCAGCGAGTTGACCGACATGTTCGGCGACCAGCCGCTCACGTCGTCGGCGAACAACCCCGAAATTGCTCCGGTCTCGCCCGTCAGGCCTGCCTCGAGGGCGAGCGCGAGTTTACGACCACGGCCATCAGCCATAACCTTCGTCTCCTTCCTTAGGACTGCGGTTGCTAGATGCCGAGGGCCTTAGCCTTGGCGGCCGCGAACTCCTCGTCGGTGAGCGCACCGGCCTCGTGCAGCTTGGCCAGCTGCGCGACCTGTTCCATCGGGTCCGGCTCGGTGGGCTCAGCGGGAGGCGGGGGTGCCGGCGGGGGATCGTCGTACCCCTGGTCGTACTCCTGGTTGCGTCCCCTCGACCGACCGGCTGCGTACGCCGCGCCTCCGACGACCAGTGCGGTCCGACGGCGCGTCCGACGACGAACCATTCCCATGTCCTTCTCCTCTCCTTCGCTCTATCCGGAAAGCCAGTCTAGAACATCGCATGCGGATTCCTACTCGAGGCTCGGCTCGACGACCCCGTACGTGAGCCCGTCGGGACGGCCGGGCGACCGGCGGTGATAGTGGACCCGAAGCACTTCTCCGGCTGCGAGATCGACAGGGTCGGGGAGCACCCAGACGGACGTCGCCCAGCTCGAGGTCGGCCACGTCCAGGGATCGAGGGTGTGCTCGATCGCACCATGGAGCGAGGCACGGAACGTCACGGCGACGGCGTTCACCGTGCCCGGCTCGTCGACGATGAGGTCTGCGGACGCGCGCACTGAAGCCTCCGTGAACGCCGCGAGATCGAGCGCGACGAGCAGCGTCGAAGGGCCTACGGGCGGCCAGGTGGCAACAACCTCTGCCTCGGTCGGCATGTTGACGGGACCCGGAAGGGCGGCGTCGAGCAACGGCTGGAACTCCATGTCGTAGACGCGCCGCCAGCGCTCGACGGCCGCTCGTCCGATCGCGCGCTGCCTCGCATCGGCGTCCGGAAGACGGAGCGGCCGCGCCAGCAGCGTGAGCGTGTGCGGGATCAGGCGCGCGTCGGGCCTCAACAGGCGGCGACGTGCGTCGAGCGTCGTCTCGAGGATCTCTTCCTCGAGCGGCTCGTTGCCGATGATCTCCGCCACGAGCAGGTCCGCCGGTTCAGGCAACTCGATCTCGCGCGACCAGCCGGGAACGAGCGTCACCGTGTCCGTCACCCCGTTGGCGGCAAAAACCCTCCGGGCAACCTCCGCGATGTCGCTGGCCTCCACCGCGTAGACGCGGCGCGCGCCCACCCGAGCCGCGGCGACCGCGAGCACCCCACTGCCGGTGCCGATGTCGAGCACCACGTCTCCCGGTCGTACCGCCGCCCGGAGCGCGGTGAGATAGTCGCCCGTCCTGCGATCGTCGTGCAACATCCGCGCGTGTTCGACCGGGTCGGCCCAGCCACTTGCCGGTCCCCCGCTGGCGTCTGGGCGCACAAGAGCGCCTTCCTCGATCAGCACGTTGAGGATGTTCACCGTCGGCGCGAAGTCGGTGGAGGGTGCCTGGCGTTCGACTCGGTCGATCGCGTCACCGAGAGCGAGCGGCCGGGCGAACAGAGACAACGTTGCGTATCCGCGAGGCCCGAGATCGACGACCGTGCCGTCCGGTGCATCGAGCAGGACATGCCCCGCCGCATCGAAGCGCGTACGCACGCCGGGCGCGAGCTGCAAGAGAGTCTCGGGTGACAGGTGTGCGTCGGGCAAGGTAGCGGGGGCATTCTCGTTCGTCGTGGTCGCGTTCTGCTCGTGCGTCGCGTTCGCGGAGCACCGCTTCGACCGGGCTCCGGCCCGAACTCGAGCTGAAGGCGACCGAGCGGCGGCCCGTGAGCGCCGACGACTTCCGCGCCCGCGGCGTGCTGTTCGTGCCCGAGATCGCCCGCCTCTCGTGGCTCGTCGACCTTCCCGAGGGCGACGACCTCGGAGCGAACATTGACCTCGCGATGGACGCGGTCGAGGGTCTGGAGGTCGACACGGACCTCCTCTGCTCGGGAACACAGGGACCAGATGGCGGGAGGGAGCCCTTTGTCCGAGCAGACTCAGTCGATGGTGGTGGGCCTGTCCATACGAACGTCGAGCGCAGCCGCTGGTCGACGTTCACACGATCCGATGTGTGGGCGGATGAGACTGCGGTCCGTCCGCCCACTCGTCAGAAGAAAGGGGCAGCCTGGCGCAACCCGAAGGATGTCTCGGGGGTCGGGGCGCCGACCTGTGCCGCAGCGGGCGCGCCCCTTCCTCCTTCACATCCTGAGCATGGCTCTCCGTGCGTAGGGAGCCTCGCTGAGGCTGCGGGCACTCGAAAGCGGATTCCCCCTTCCGTCTGTCAGGCGTGACGTGATTCACACGCTTCAACGTGTCGTAACTGGACAAGTCGCCGTCTGGCTACGTTGCGTAGCGTCGCCGGCCCTGGATCAGGGCGTGGTTGAGCATCGTTTCGTCGTCGTCCTCGTGCGCGACTATGACAACCTTGTTCCAGACGCCTGGATAGACGACCCGCTCGCTGTAGATCTGAGTTCGGAACCGTTCCTTGTAGACTCCCGGAAGCGCGTCGCCAGCGCCGTACAGACGGCGACCCCCGTCGCTGCCGCGGATGACTGCGACGAGGTCGCGTGTCTCCTCGTAGTCGTCAGCTGCGACGAACTCGGCTAGCGGCTGTTGGGGGGATCCACTGCTCAGGAAGGCGACGACGTATTTTCGGTCGCGCCCCCACTTGTTCTTGCGAATGGTCTCGCCAAGTCCGATCTGAACGGCGCCTTCGGCCCGCGTCGTGCCCATGAACACGCGGTAGCGCGAGTAGCGATCGCGCTCTTCTGGCCATTGATATGACTGCCCCTCCCGCTCCCGCACGACCCGCCAATTTTCTGGGAGATCCGCCATGCGGCCGCGAGGCGAGGCGGTCACCGTACCGGGGGCCTCATCGGCGCCAACTGGCTTGATGATCGGATTGTGGAAGCCCGCCTGCGCAAGCTGGGTCAGAAGTGGGCCGAGTTCCCTATCCGGAACCTGCAGCAGGGTGACCGAGAATGGGGACATAACCGCCTCCTACAGAGGAATACGTAGCGAAACGTAGCAACGTAAGATGACGTTATCATGACGTCTGCTACACTCCGGGGTGCGCAGAGGCTCCCGAACAGTCGAGCGGGAAGCTCCGAGGTTCCCTCCCGGACTGTCACATCGGGTCTCAGTGCATCAGGAGGACTCAACCGGGTTCTCCATCCTGAAAGAGAGTTAGGAGCAACACATGTTTGCGACCGTGAGACGCTACGAAGGCATCGACGCGAGCCACAAGGATGAACTGAAGAAGAAGGTCGGCGAGAGTTTGGCGCCGCGCCTGAGCAAGCTGCCGGGCTTCAGCGGCTATTTCCTCATCGACACCGGTGAGGGCGTCATGAGCTCGATCGGCCTCTTCGACACCTCGACTCAGGCCAACGAGTCGACTCGTGTCGCATCCGAGTGGGTGCGCGACGAGAAGCTCGAGAGGATCCTCCAGACTCCGCCGAAGGTGACGGAGGGCGAGGTCATCGTTCACAAGACCAACGGAGCCGTCCGGGCGTAAGCCCCGGCTCGGCCGCAGGGAAGGTCCGTGTCTCGCGGGCCTTCTCATGCACCGCGGGCAATTGATGAAGACGATTACAACGACCGCGTCCCTCCGCAGGGCTGACTCCGCCCTTGACGCGACGCTGAATCCAGTGGCGCTCCGCTCCGGGGAGATTGTCTCCTGGGGCGCTGCCTTTCCGCGGCCGGGACAGGGCACGCCCCACCGCCCGACCGAAGGGAACCACCGAATGTCGGACTCTGCTCTTCCACCTGTTAGTGCTAGACGCACACGGTAGGTCGGCTCGTGTGCGGAATCGCCGGATACAGCTTCGCTCTCGAGAGCACCGTCGATCGGACGGTGGCCGCCCGTGCTCTGCTCGCAGGCATCGCCGAGCGCGGAGCGGACTCAGTGGGCTTCGCCTACCGCGGCGACGACTCGAAGGTCACGGTGCACAAGCAGCGCACTGGCGCAAGCGAGCTCCTCGACCGCATCCAGGTGCCCCAAACCGCCGCACAGCTCCTCGTGCACGTCCGGGACTACACGAAGGGTCACCCGCGTGTCCTGGCCAACAACCACCCGATCCGGCACGGAGCGGTCGTCGGGATCCACAACGGCACGATCACCAATGACGACGAGCTGTTCGCAGCTCATGGGATCGCGCGCGCCGAGCCCAGCATGACCGTCGACTCGGAGCTGATCTTCGCGCTCGCCGAGCAGTCTCGGGGACGCACCGCCCGCGCGCTCGAGCGGCTGGTCGGCTCAATGGCGACGGCATGGCTCGACGAAGGCCGGGAGGAGCTGCTGCTCGCCCGCGGGATGGGCCGCCCGCTGTGGATCGGCACCTCGACGCAGGAGCTCTTCTTCGCGTCGACGCGCGCCGCGCTGGAGCTGGTCGAGGAGTATTCGTCCCTCAAGCTTCGCAAGCGCGAGGTGCGTGAGGGATCCGTGCTCGCGGTGAACGATGGACGGATCGTCGGACGGGACTCGTTCCGCCCGGACATGTCGTTCGAGGAACAACCTCTGCCGGCAGTGCGCGCGCCGGACGAGGCTCGCGCGACGCTCGCACGACTCGCCGCGCTGCACGCCATCTAGCCTTCGTACCCCGGGTCCCGAGCGCCGGCGATCGTCCATCATCGGACAGCACTCAGCAGACCTTCAAAACCAGTGCGGCGTCGTAGCCCGGCGTTAGGCAGGTTCGACTCCTGTGCCGCTCCGTTTGCCGGATTCCTCATTAGGTGGCGAGCGCCTCAGGTCTGGTCGTACGGCTTGTAGCGGTGGTGGAGGAGGATGGGGTTGCCGTCCGGGTCGCGGATCCCGGCACCGTGGCAGACACCCGAGTCCCACATCTCGTTGACCTCCAGGCCGGCCGCCTCCAGCTTCGCCTTCGCCTCGGCCACGTCGGGGACGCGCAGCGCGATCGTCCCTGGAGGCAGCGGCGTGAACTCGTAGTCGTGGGTGTGCGGCGTCATCACCGCGAGCGTCACGTTGCCGGTCTCGTACTCGACCCAGTCCTCGTTAGGCGAGTTCGGGTTTCTCTCGAGGCCGAGCACCTCTCCGTAGAAATGGTTCGCCTTCTCCATGTCCGTCACCGGGATGCGGATGTAGTCGACTCGCCGGACGTCAATCACGCGCGTATCCTAAAGGTGCGCCCATGCCTTCGGCTGCGCGCGGAACGAGATCGTGGTAAGCACGACCACCCGGCGCCACTCGCCTCCACTTCGGCATCGAGCGAGAGCCAGAGAATGCAGATCCAACGCATCAGCCCGGGGAGCAGGCCCTCCGTCGGAGCGCTCAAAACGGAAATGACAATTGGCCTGTTCCCACGGTCACCCACACAGCGCCTGCACCCACGGCGATCCCTTGCGCGTTGAAGCCGAGATGGATGCGCTTCACTACCGAGTCCGTCCGTGGATCGATGCGGGAGACCGTTCCTGCCTGGAGATTGGCGGTCCAGACCGCGCCTTCTCCGACGGCGATCGCAAACGGGTCCCCGTGCACGTTGATGACTGCGTCTGGGCGGCGCGTGGTCGGATCGAGACGCCAGACGGACTTGTCGTCCCCGATGATCACCCAGACCGAGCCGAAGCCCGTCACGACTGCCCCGGGCGACGGACCGGCTTCGATCTTCTCGACGCGACCATCCTTCAGCCCGATCCTCGAAACGGAGCCGCTGCCGATGTTCGCAACCCAGACAGCCCCTTCCCCGACCGCGATTCCGGCAGGGATGACGCCAACCCGGAACCTCTTGGGCGGGGCCCCCAGGCCGAGGTCCAGCCGTTCGACAGTCCCGGGCTCCGCAAGACGACTGGGTGCCGGCTCCGTCACCCACAGCGACCCGGCGCCGACGGCAAGCGCGAATGCGGTTCGACCAAGCCGAATGACCTGCGCGGGCTGCACAGTTCTGGTGTCGACCTTGACGACCGAGTCGTTCGTGGCCGTCGAGATCCACACGGCTCTGTCGCTCTCCGGGACGATCCAGATCGGGCTTTTCACCGTTCCCAGCGTGTCGACCCTGTTCGACTTCGTGTCGAAGCGAGAAACGGTCGAATCGTTGCCGTTGACGACCCAGACCGTGTTGCCGGCCACGGCGACACCGACCGGTTCCCGGCCGACTGGGATCACGTCGACGACCTTGTTCGTGCGCGGATCGATCTTGACGAGGGAGTTCGCGACGACCAGCGGCGGCTTGCCGCCACGCGTTACGCGCACAACGACGAGGATCACGACCCCCGCTGAGAGCAAGGTGGCCAGCAACGGGACGAGGAGCCTGCGACGGCGACGGGGCGGCGAGCCTTCGCGTGCCGGCACCGCGGTCCCGATGAGCTCGGGATCCTGGTTGAGGATCCGCCGTTGCAGGTTCTGGAGCTGCGGGCTCGGGTCGAGGCCGAGCTCCTCGCTGAGCATCTTGCGGACGCGCTGGTACGCAGCCAACGCATCCGCTTGTCGCCCGGCTCGGTAGAGCGCGAGCATCAGCTGGCCGTACGGGCGCTCGCGCAGCGGCTGGGCGGCTGTCAGCCGCTCCAGCTCGGGCACGAGCTCGGCGTCAAGGCCCGCAGCGAGGTCGGCGTCGATCCGGTCCTCGAGGACAGCAAGCCGGGCGCCCTCGAGGCGTTCGGCGGCACGTTGCGCGAAGGGCTCGTCTCGCACGTTCGCGAACGGCTCACCTCGCCAGGTCGCTAGCGCTGCGCGAAGCGGCTCTGCTTTCCCCGACTTACGACCCTGCTCGACAAGATCCTCGAAGCGATGCAGATCCAGCTCACCGTGATCGAGACGGAAGCGGTAGCCCCCAGGCTCGGTAACGAGTCGCCCCTCTCCAACCGTTCGGCGCAACTGCGAGATGGCGTTCTGGAGCGTCTTGCGCGCGGTCGGCGTCGGCCGTTCGCCCCAGAGCTCGTCGATCAGACGATCGGTCGGGACGAACTCGTTCGCGTGCAGCAGAAGGTAAGCGAGAAGCGCCTGCTCCTTCCCGCGACGAACCGCGACGCTGCGGCCGTCGTCGTCGACCTCGAGCGGACCAAGGATCCGAAACTCCATTCGCCGTGCGAACGTAGCACCGGCACTTCAGCCGGAGAAGCGGCCGACGAAGATCGTGACCTGGAGGCCGCCCGGAATGTTCGAGCCGGCCTTCGGCTGCTGCTCGACGACCATTCCATCCTTGCTCTGGTCCTTCGTCGGGCGATTGAGGACCGCGACGCGGAAGCCCGCCGAGCGCAGGTCCTGAGCCGCCGTGGCCTGATCCTCACCGGTCACGTCCGGAACGGACGCGGAGGCTTGCGGATTCGGACCCATCGAGACGCTCACGCGCACGCGCGAGCCGGGTCGGAGCTTCGTCCCGGCGGCGGGCCTCTGCGCGACGACGCGGTTCGCGGGCTGGCTCGACTGCACGTAGACGACCGTCGGCCGCAGGCCAAGCGTGTTGAGCCGCCGTAGCGCCGGCGTCTGCGCCAGGCTGCTCACCGTCGGCACGGCGACCGGCGTAGTCGACGTCGCTCCGGCACTCGTGGTGGTGGCAGACGTGGTCGTCGTTGATGTCGTCGTAGCCGTGGTCGTGCCCTTACCGCCCGTGCCGGTCGAGACGTTCAGCGTCACGCTCGAACCCTGAGGAACCGACTTGCCGCCGGGCGGCTTCTGTCCGACAACGATGCCGGCGGGCTTCTTCGACGCGACGTTGTTGAGCTGTGGCGCGAGCTTCGCCTTCGTCAGTGCCGAGACGGCGTCACCCTGGCTCAGTCCGACGAGCCGTGGCACGACGACCGTGCCTGGCCCCGCCGACACGGAGATCGTCACCGTCTGGTTCTTGCCGAGCTGCGTGCCGGCGCCCGGCACCTGCGCGAACACGACTCCCAGGGGCCGACTGCTCCGCCCTGTTCGCGACAGCGGGTCGAGGTGCTTGTCGCGGATCCGCTGCTCGGCGGCCGGCTGCTGAAGCCCCGTGACATCCGGAACCGTCGTCTTGTCGCTGCCGCGCGTCAGGAGGTACCAGGCGAGCAGCCCGCCGACGACCAGAAGGAGCAAGAGCAGAAGCCAGACCCACCAGTAGTTGCGAGGAGGTGGGCCGGCGACCTCCTCCGCGGTGGCTGCCCTCTGCGGGAGCAGGCGGTGAATGAGCTCCTGGATCCGCTCGGCCCGTCCACGGCGTCCGCGCGCGCGATCGATCCAGCGCAACCACTCGACCTGCTGCTGCTCCGGGAGGGCAGCGAAGCGGTCGCGGGCCTCGGGGTTGCGCTCGAGGGCGGCGGCGACGTCGTCGGGGAAGGCTCGGGGATCGGGCATCGAAGTCCTTACGTGCCCCAACGAGCGGAAAACCGAAACCCGGTCCCGGTGCTAGCCGTCCACGAGCAGGCCCTGCAGCGGGCCGAGCAGGCGCTTCGATCGACGCGAGACGCCGGGCAGCAGGCAGAGCCGATGCGTCGGCGGCTCGCCAACCTCGCGGCGGTCATATTGCTCCTCGGCGATCGGGCGCCAGAGCTCGTCGACGACCTGCGCCGGGGGGCCCGAGACGTCGGCGACCGGCCGCTCGAGATGCTCCGCCCAGAGCCGGAGGCGAGTGTCGCGCGCAATGGCTCGATCGTGCGTGACGACGTTCATCTCCGTGTCGTTGAAGAGCGAGTGCTCGTTCAGGTTCGCGGACCCGAGAGTCAGCCACTCGTCGTCGACGATCCCGATCTTGGCGTGCACGTAGACGGGCTGCGGGCGCTCGCCGAGCGCGTGCAACGTGCACGCGAGGAGGCGCCCCGCACCGTCGTCGTGTCCGATCAGGTCGGCCAGCGCGCCCCGCGTGTCGTCGGCGCCGGTGTTGGGATGCGCCGGAAGGACGAGGACGACCCTGAAGTCGTCGGACGGCGGCTGCTCGAGCTTGTGCCTGAGGATCTCGGCGATCTCCCCCGACCAGAGAAACTGGTTCTCGAGGTACACGAGCCGCCGCGCCGACCGTAGAGCCCGGACATAAGACTCCAGAATCCGGAAGTCGCCTCGAGGGATTGCCTTGTACACGCGCTCCGGCACCGTCCTCACGACCTGGATCTCCACATCGCCCGCATCCGGCGTTGGCGACGGCTCCGGCAGGAGTTGGCCGGCGACCTCCTGCCAGCGCTGCCGAAAATGATGCGCCACGTCGGTGACGGCCGGGCCCCCGAGGACGCAGGACGCGTCGTGCCAGCCGACGCTCCCGCGCGCCGGGTGGGCGGTGGAGTCGAAGCGGTCGCCGTCGTCGCTCGTGAGATCGATGCCCCCCACGAATGCCACCCGGTCGTCGATCACGACGATCTTCTCGTGGTGGCAGTGCAGCGGACGCTCGTAGTGGTCGGCGGCGGCCTCGATCTTCGTCCCGGTCGTGAGCGCATCTCGGACCGCCTTCACGTCACCCCGATCGGGCCGGAAGAGCGGTAGAGGTGATCCGGCCCAGAGGAGCACCCGAACGGGCATCCGCTCGGCCAGCTCGGCCAGGAGCTGGCGCAGTCGCACCGGCTCGGGCCCCCGCTCGAGGGCGAAGTCGGGAGTGACGAACCAGCCGGCCAGGTGGACATGGGACCGGGCCTTTCGCAACTCCTCCGCCAGGCGCGGAAGAGCTTCCGCCCCGTCGACGAGCACCTCGAGCGAGCAGCTCGGCCGTGGTGGCGGATCGCCGGCCGCCCACGGCCCGTCGTCGTCCGGATCCAGAGCCCGTTCCCAGCCGAGCTTCGTCAGCCTGCGCTCATGGTGCACCCGGACGATCCGCTGAACGGCATGTCCGATCCTCAGGTCCAGTGCGGAAAGCAACTCGGTCACAGGCACACTCTTACCCATGCTCGCCGCCGTGCCACCTCCACTGGTGTGCCTCGATCCGGGGCACGGCACCGTCCCGGCAATCGGACGCCAGACCGAGCCGATCGGTCCCGGCTCGCCGATTCGCAAGATCAAGGACGGCGGCGGCGCTCCCGGCGAGGCGCCCGTGGCCCTGGCGATCGCGTTCAAGACGCGGACGATCCTGCTCAGGGACGGCTACCGCGTGGCCATGACCCGGACTCGCACGAGCTACACGGGCGGGAACATCGCGCGTGCGCGCTTCTGCAACACCCGGCACGCAGCGCTGATGGTCCGGATTCACGCGGACGGTTCGACCGACAGCTCGCAGCACGGAGTAAAGACGCTGCTGCCCGCTTTCAGGCGCGGCTGGACCGACGACATCTACGCGCAGAGCCTGAAGGCGGCCCGTGCCGTCCAGGCGGCTGTCGTCCGCGCGAGCGGCGCCGCCAACCTCGGCCTCTTCCTGCGCTCCGACCTCACCGGATTCAACTGGGCAGACGTCCCGGCCGTCCTCGTCGAGACGGGCTTCATGACGAATCCCGTGGAGGGACGACTGCTGCGGAAGAGCGCGTACCAGCTGAAAATCGCGCGCGGCATCGCCGCCGGCGCGGAGTCGTTCGTCACCGGCTAGGCGCTACGCGCAGTCCGAACAGGCGCCCGTCAGCACGACCTCGTGCTCCTCGACGGTGTAGCCGAGACCGCCGGCGACCCGGTCGATCGCGCGCTCGAGCCCGGTGTCGCTGAAGGCCTCGACCTTGCCACAGTCTCGGCACACGAGGTGATGGTGATGATCGCCGTCGGGCTGGGTGGGCTCGTAGCGCGCGATCCCGTCACCGGCATCGACCCGCTTGACCAGCCTCAGCTCGACGAGCGCGTCGAGCGCGCGATAGACCGAGGCGATGCCGACCGGGCGGCGCGCGCGGCGCAGCTGGTCGAAGATCTCCTGCGCGCTGACGCAGCAGTCCTGGCGCCCGAGCAGCTCGACCACCGCGCTCCTCGCGCCGCCCCGCCTGTAGCCGGCGCTCGACAGCGCTTCTAGTGAATCGGCAACCCAGGCGTCGGTCTTCGTCGGCACGCCCACTACTGTATCTTCTCCGCCGTGATGACGAGAATCGTTCTCATTATCGTCATGGCCGCTTTGCTGACGTCGGGATGCGGCGCGGCAACTGCCGGAAAGAACACGATCGTCGCGGCCTTCTATCCCCTTGCCTACGCAGCCAAGAGCATTGCCGGCCCCAGGTATCACGTCGAGAACCTCACGCCGCCGGGAGCGGAGCCGCACGATCTCGAGCTCACGCCCCGCACCGTCGGCCGCGTCGAGACCGCCGCCTTCGTCCTCTACCTCGGTCACGGGTTCCAGCCGGCGGTCGCAACCGCCGCCGGGCAGGCACGCGGAAAAGCGATCGACGTCCTTGCGGGCCTGCCGCTCCGCCGGAGCACCGAGCAGGGAATGTCTGCCGATCCACACGTGTGGCTCGACCCCGTTCTCCTCGCGCGCATCGCGGAGAGAATCGGGACGACGCTGCGCCGCTCGTCGCGCAGATTCGTCCGGCGGCTGAACGCCCTCGACCGCGAATTCCGCGTAGGCCTGCGCCACTGCGCCCGGCGCGAGCTCATCACGAGCCATGCCGCGTTCGGCTACCTCGCGGCCCGCTACGGCCTGCGGCAGATCGCGATCACGGGTCTCACCCCGGAGTCGGAGGCGTCGCCGCGCCAGCTCGCGCGCGTGGTGCAGCTCGTGAGGAGCACCGGGGCGACGACGGTGTTCTTCGAGCGGCTCGTCTCGTCGCGTCTCGCCGACACCGTCGCGCACGAGGTCGGCGCGCGCACAGCCGTTCTGGATCCGATCGAGGGTCTGACCCCAAAAGAGGAACAAAACGGTGACAACTACTTCACAGTGATGCGCCGGAACCTGGACGCGCTGCGAAGGGCGCTCGCATGCCGCTAGCCCTCCGCCTCGACGACGTGTCTTTCTCCTACGAGAAGGGACCGCCCGTGCTCCGAGACGTCACGCTCGCCGTGGAGCGCGGCGAGTTCCTCGCGATCGCCGGGCCGAACGGAGGCGGGAAGACGACGCTCCTGCGGCTCGTCCTCGGTCTCGAGCAACCCGCTTCCGGCAGTGTCGAGCTGCTCGTGAGGCGCCTCGCCTACCTGCCCCAGCGCGCACAGGCCGGAGTCGACGCCCCGCTGACCGTGCGCGAGCTCGTCACGGCCGGCCGAGCCCCGCGCACGCGCCTGATCGGGCCGCTCGGGGCGGCCGATCGCGCCGCCGTCCGTGACGCGATCGCGCGCGTCGGCCTCGCGCCCCAGGCGGACCGGCGGCTGACAGCACTCTCGGGCGGGCAGCAACAGCGCGCGTTCATCGCCAAGGCGCTCGCCGCAGAGCCAGAGCTGCTCGCCCTCGACGAGCCGACGACCGGGGTCGACACCGAGGCGCAGGAGGCGATCGCAGCGCTCCTCCAGAAGCTCCGCGCCGACCTCGGGATGACCGTGCTCTACGTGTCGCACGAGTTCGGCGCAGTGGAGCGGTTCGTGCAGCGGATCGTCCTCGTGCGCGGACGGATTGTCTTCGACGGGAGCCCCGCGGAGCTGCCGGAGCTCTGGCACGACCCCTCGCACGCGCATGCTTGACCTCGAGTTCATGCGGCTGGCGTTCGGCGCCGGGATCGTGGTCGGCATTCTCGCCCCCGCCGTCGGCTTCTTCCTCGTGCAGCGCCGCCTCAGTCTCGTCGGCGACGGCATCGGCCATGTCGCGTTCGCCGGCGTCGCGCTCGGCTACCTCCTGAACCTGCCGCTCGTGCTGACCGCGCTCGCAGTGTCCGTCGTCGGCGCGCTCTCGATCGAATGGATCCGCGCGCGCCGGACGACCGCGGGCGACCAGGCGCTGGCCCTCGTGTTCTACACCGGGATCGCCGGCGGCGTGGTGCTCGTCTCGGCCGCGGGCGCGCTCAACGTGAACCTCTTCCAGTTCCTGTTCGGCTCGATCCTGACGGTGACACGCGGCGACCTGGCGCTGATCGCCGGCCTCGGCGCCGGCGCGCTGGCCGTGATCGCGTTGCTCTACCGCCCGCTGGTAGCTGTCGTCGTCGACGAGGAGGGAGCTCGCGTCGCGCGGCTGCCGGTGAGCACGCTCAACGCGCTGACGGCAGCGCTCGCTGCGGTGACGATCGCGCTGGCGATGCGCGTGGTGGGGATCCTCCTCATCGCCGCGCTGATGGTGCTGCCCGTGATCGCGGCGTCACGCATCGCGTGGAGCATGCGCTCGACCATGTTCCTCGGCATCGGCCTCGGGCTCGCCTCGGTGCTCACGGGGATAACGGTCGCCTACTACGCGGATCTCCCTCCCGGCGGCACTACGGTGCTCGTCGCGGCCGCGAGCGTACTGCTGGCCGAAGTGCTACGCGCCGTTCGCCGCTGAGCTCAGGCCGGAGCCGCGGCTGTCCGCAGGCGAACCGCGTCGACTCGGTCGAGCCACGGCTTCGCCCGGAGGCGCTCGAACGCCTCGCGTGCCTCTGCGAGCAGAGACTCGGCCCGGTCGGTCTCGTCCTGGGACACGAGCCATTCGGCGTGCTCGAGCTGGGTGACGGCGAGGTGGAAGGCCAGGTCGAATTCGCGGAGGAGGCTCGCCGCGGCGGCGAACCGCTCGTCGACCCGCTCCCTCGAGCCCGAAGCTGCGTCGGTTCGCGCACGCAACCGGGCGGCGTTCGCCTGGAGGAACGGCGTCAGCTCACCGGGATCGAGAGACTCGGGGATGCCGAGCAGCTCGTCGGCCTTGGCGAGATCGCCCGACTCGAGGGCGGCCTCGACCGTCTCGACGAGGATCCGCTTGAGGGACGTGTCCGTCATGCCGAGGTCGGCTCGAAGCGCGAGCGTTCGCTCGCCGAGCTCGATCGTCTCGGCGTATCTCTTCTCGTGCCGGAGGAGCCGAGTCTCCGCCGCCGCCCGAATTGCCCTCAGCTGCGGCTGTTCCACCTCGCGCTCGAGCGCACGCGCCGCGAAAGCCGCGGACGCTCCCTCGGTCTCCCCGCGCTCACACAGGATCGGCACGACGTGCACCAGCTCCGAGAGCAGCAAGAAGTCGCCCGGCGAAGCCTTCTCTTCCTCCTCCGCTGCCACCGCGAGCGCTTCGTCCCAGCGACCGAGCAGCAAGAGCACAGAAAGGCTGCCGACCCTTATCGACAGGGCTGCGGAGCGATCGCCGAGTCGATTTGCGCGGGCAGCCATCCTTTCCATGCGCTCGAGCGTCTCGGCATAGCTGTCCGACGCCTCCAGCACGACCGCGAGGTTGTTCTCCGCGCGGAAGGCGGCCGCATACAGTTCCTCCGCGTTCGCTCTCGCCACCGCTGCCTCGAGCAGGATCCGGGCCTCTGCAAGACGTCCGTGGTTGATGAGCTGCAGCGATTTGCTCGTCAGCGCCTCGACGAAGACCTCCGGAAGCTGAAGCCTCTCGGCGAGAGTCAGCGCGCGCTCGAGAGGCACGCCGGCCGACTCCGGCTGACCCAGGAGCGCCCTGACGCGGCCGAGCTGTGCGAACGCCGTCGCGAGCTCGGGCGTCGGCGCCGCCTCTGCGAGGCCGCTCACCGCGTCCTCCAGCCGTGCCGCGGCCGCCTGCAGCCGGCCCTCGATCACGTCGACATCAGCCAGTGCCGCGGTCGCCTTGGCGGCGCCTCGGCGGTCGCCTGCTTCCTGGTGCAGCGCGATCGCACGCTCGATCAGCCGCCGTGCGTCCTCGGTGATCCCCGCCCGAAGCGCGAGCTTCCCGGCCGCCTCGAGGAGCTCCGCCTGGGGCCGCGACCCGTCGACAAGCGTTGCCGCCTGCTCGTAGTAGCGCCTCCCCTCTGCGGGAGCGCCGAGCGAGGCGGCGCGGACGCCCGCGCGGGTGAGCATGTCGCCCGCTTTCGCCCGCACCTCTGGAGCGTCGCCCGCGTCTGGCGCCGCCTCGAACGCCGCAACGTAGTGAGAGGCGAGCACCTCTGCGACCTCGTCCTCGTCGGCGAACACCGTCTGCAGGTACTCGGCCGCCGCCAGGTGTCGCGTCTTTCGCTCGGGCCTGGAGAGCGTCTCGTAGGCGACGTGGCGGACGAGGTCCTGGAGGAAGCCGTACTGGCCGCGCTCGGGCGAGCGGGCGTCGGACTGGACGCCGAGCACCTCCTTGCGAACGAGCGACGTCAGGAGCGGCTGCAAGTCCTCCTCCGGAAAGCCGGAGACGGCAGCGAGCGCTCGCGGCGTGAACGTCTTGCCGAGCACCGCGCCGTCCTGCAGGAGCCGGCGCTCGTCGACGCTCAGCCCGTCGAGCCGGGCCGCGATCAGTGCGTGCAGGGTCTCGGGCACTTCGAGCGTCTCGATCTCGCCCGTCGGCCGGTACACGGGGCCGTCCTCCGTCACGAGGCCGCGGTCGAGCAGCATGCGCACCGTCTCGACGGCGTAGAGCGGCACTCCCTCGGCGCGGTCGAGTATCTGCTCGGTCAGGGAGTCGGGCAGGCCCGGCACGAGCCCGGCAAGCAGCTCGCGCATCGCGCTCTCCGAGAGCGAGTCCAGGTAGAGCGAAGTGAAGTTGCGCTGGCCCGCGCCCCAGTTGGGGCGCTGCTCGTGGAGCTCTGGACGAGCGAGCGTGATCACGTAGAGCGGCCGGTCGCGCGACCACTCGAGCAGGTACTCGACGAAGTCGAGCAGGCCGGCATCGGCCCACTGCATGTCCTCGAAGGCAAGAACGGTCGGATACGTGTCCGCGAGACGTTCGAAGAACAGGCGCCAGGCGGCGAACAGATCCTGTCGATCACCCGACGCCGCGTCCTCGAGCCCCAGCAGGTGCGCGAGGCGGGGCTCGACGAAGGCCCGCTCCTCCGGATCGAGCAGATGCTCCGACAACGTGGCGGCCAGCTTCTCCCGCGCAGAAGCCGGACGCTCGTCCTCGGCGATTCGGCAGCGCATCCGCACCATGTCCGCCAGCGCCCAGTAGGCCACGCCTTCCCCGTACGCAAGACAGCGCCCGCGATGCCAGTACACGACGTCGACGATGCCGTCGAAGTACTTGTAGAACTCCCACGCCAGCCGGGACTTGCCGATTCCCGCCATGCCGGTCACGGAGACGAGGTGCGCCCGCCCGTTCTGCGCGGACGCGTGGAAGAGATCCTTGATCAGGTTCAGCTCGCGGTCACGACCGACGAACGGCGCTTCGAGCCCTTCCGACTTCAGCTCGCCGCCCCTCCCCGAGACGACACGGAGCGCCCGCCAGACCAGCGTCGAGCCTTCCTTCCCCTTCAGCTCGTGCTCGCCTGCAGTCTCGTACGCGATCGCCTGATCGGTCGCCCGCCGCGTCGCCTCGCCTACGAACACTGAGCCCGGCTCCGCGACGGACTGGATCCGCGAGGCGGTGTTGACCAGGTCGCCCGCGACCATTCCCTCGCCTTCCGCGCCGAGAGTGACAGCGGCCTCACCCGTGAGCACGCCGGCACGGGCTCTCAGCCCCGTCACGCTCAGCTCGTCCCCAAGCGCGGAGACTGCGGCCACGAGGTCCAACCCGGCCCGTACGGCGCGCTCGGCGTCGTCCTCGGTCGCAACCGGCGTCCCCCACACGGCCATCACCGCGTCGCCGATGAACTTCTCCACGGTCCCGCCGTAGAGAGCGATCAGCCGCTTGCACGTGTCGAAGTAACGGGAGAGGAGCTCCCGCACCTCTTCTGCGTCACGGGATTCGGAGAGCGCCGTAAACCCGACGAGGTCCGCGAACAGCACGGAGACGAGCCGGCGTTCCGCGGTGGGTGCGTCGCGGGCCGGTGCAGGAGGTGGAGCCTCGAGAGCCGGGGCAGCAGACCCCAGCTCGGCGCCGCACTCGCCGCAGAAGCGCTCCCCCGGCTCGTTCGCAGCGCCGCACGCCGGGCAGAGCAAGGCGAGTGCACGCCCGCAGTTCGCGCAGAACTTGCGGCCCTCTCGATTCTCGTGACCGCAATCCGGGCAGACCATCGTCCTCGAAACCCTAATTCGGAACCGAGACGATCTTCAAGCGTCCTTCTTCATCCGCTCCACGGTGGAGCGGCCGGCCTCGTGGATCGCGCGACGTCGGGATTCAGGGTCATCCGGCGCGGGCTCGGCACGATCCACGGTCACTTCGGAGGCCTCGAACTCGTCGCGCTCCTCGACGATGCCCCGGGACTCGGCGAGCTTGCGTCGCAACTCGTCCGCGCGCGGATCCTCTCCCGCGGGCGGCTCGCGCCGTCGGCGCAGAAACCCCAGCAGGCGTCTCACCGCGGCGATGCTACACTGGCCGCCGCTTCCTGCCTCGCCATCGCGCCGTCCCTTCCCGAACGGCGCCGGCCGGCGAGGCCGATTCAGACCAGAGGAAGGGAGGTCTCGGGAAACAGTGGTCGCATACGAGATTCTGCTCATGCTCGATCCGGAGCTGCCCGAGGGGCGGCAGGACGAGATCATCAAGCGCGCCCGCGAGCTCGTCGAGGGCGCGAACGGCAAGTGGGTCGGACACACCGTCTGGGGACGACGGCGCCTCGCCTACGAGATCGGCCACAAGGGAGAGGGCTCGTACCACCTGCTGAACTTCGACGCCGACGCGGAGACGCTCGGCGAGCTGTCGCGCATCCTCCGGATCACGGACGGCGTCATGCGCCATCTCGCGGTGCGCCGGATCGAGGGCGGCGCCCCGGGCCCGCCTCCGCCGGAGCCCGAGCCGGTCGCCCAGTCCGTCCCTGAGCCCCACTATGCTGAGGCGAACACCAGTTCGCAAGACGAGGAGTAGAGAACCATGGCAAACATCAATCGCGTCGTACTCGTCGGGAACCTGACGAAGGACCCGGAGTTGCGGCATACCCCGAGCGGCACGGCCGTCTGCAAGCTGAGGCTTGCCGTCAACACCCGGCAGAAGGACGCCCAGGGAAACTGGGGCGACAAGCCCAACTACTTCGACGTGACCGTCTGGGGAAACCAGGGCGAGAGCTGCGCTCAGTACCTCTCCAAGGGCCGCCCCGTTGGCGTCGACGGCCGCCTCGACTGGCGTGAGTGGGAGGCTCAGGACGGGACGAAGCGCCAGGCGGTCGAGATCATCGCCGACTCGGTGCAGTTCCTCGGCAGCAAGGGTGACGGCGGCGACGGCGAGCGGCAGTACGTCCCCGCAGCCGCAGCGGCCGCCGGCAACGAGGACTTCACCAGCTCCGCCGACGACGACATTCCGTTCTGATGCCGCCGCGCGGAGGAGAGAGAGACCGGGACCGGCAGCCCGGCCGCAAGCGGCCCGGCGCCGCCACCGGCCCTATCCGGCGCAAGTCCTGCTTCTTCTGCAAGGACAAGGTGGACGAGATCGACTACAAGAACGTCAACCAGCTGCGGCGCTACGTCTCGGAGCGCGGCAAGATCCGGTCGCGCCGCATCACGGGCGCGTGCCGCAAGCACCAGCGGCAGGTCGCGGTCGCCGTCAAGCGCGCGCGTGAGATGGCGCTGCTGCCGTACGTGGCGGACAGGTAGGCCGTGGACGTCATCCTCCGCCAGGACGTGGACAAGGTCGGGCTTCGCGGCGAGGTCGTCAGCGTCGCCCGCGGCTACGCCCGGAACTTCCTGCTGCCCCGCGGGCTCGCCGAGGCGGCGACGGCGGCGAAGGTGGCGGAGCTGCAGAAGGTCGACCAGCGCCGCGCCCGGCACGAGGCGAAGACCTTCGACGAGGCGCAGGCGGTGGCCGAGCGGCTCGGGAAGGTCGAGCTCCGTTTCGACGTAAAGGCCGGGCCGACCGGCTCGCTGTTCGGGTCGGTCACCCCCACGGACATCGCGGACGCGCTCTGGTCGGACCACAAGGTGCGAGTCGACCGGCGGAAGATCGAGATCGACACGATCAAGCGCATCGGGCGCTATCAGGTGCCGATCGAGGTCTTCCAGGACGTGACGGCAGAGGTGAAGACGCTCGTCGTCCCGGAAGGCGGGGAGCTACCGCCCGAGGAGGAGCTCGAGGCGATGGAGGCCGCCGAGCGGGCAGCCGACGAGAAGGCGACTGCCGAGGGTCAGGAGCACCAGGAGCTCGACCTCGACGAGCTCGACGCGGCTGCCGCGGCGCACGACCCGGAGCTCAGCTCGAGCGCCGATGTCGAGGCGTCAACCGAGGATGTTGCGGGAGAGCTCGCGGACGACGAGTTCGACCGCGCGGTCGACGCGGGCAGCGAAGAGAGCTAGCGCAGCGCTTCGAGGGTCGCCGTCGGGACGATCCCGTCGACGCTCCGCGCGAGCCGTTTGTCCAGGGTGACGAGCGTGCACTTCTGCAGCTGCGCGAGCGCGACGTACTCCGCGTCGTACGTCTCGGCCCAACCGAGTCGATCGGCGAGCTCCCAGGCTCGGCGTCGAAGCACGGCGTCGCCGAGGAGCCTGACCGGCATCCCCCGGATGCGTGTCAGGTGCTCGCGCGCGACGTCGGCCGGGATCTCGTCCCTCTGCACTTGCTCGTGCAACATCGACAGCGTCTGAGAGCGCAGCAGCGTCGGGGCGAGAAGCTTGTGCTCCTCCGACACCTCGGTTCCCGCGCTCACGAGCGCGAGCACGGCGCCTGCGTCGACGACGAACCTGGCCACATCCCGGATGCTAGAGCCTTCGGGTCGCCCTTTTGCACGACGTTGTGCACAGCCGGGTCGTCGCCATTCAAGGGGGTCCGCGCGCCTGCTGTGGAAAGCGTGGGGACAACGATTCACAGCTCTGTCCACCCCCTGTGAATTTGGCGCCGAAGTTCCCGCACCGTGCGGCCGATCTGTCCACAGCTCCGTCCGGCCTCTCTGGGAACATACGTTCTGCTCACCCTGCAAATGAGCGCTTTCGACATGTCGAAAACCGAGTCGTCAAGATCTGGCGTCGCTGCTCCGGCAGTGCTTAGCTCACGCGACGTGACACCAGTCGCCCTCGCCGAAGCCGCCCCGATCGCGCCGCCACAGAACCTCGAGGCCGAGGAATCGGTTCTCGGGGCGATGCTGCTCTCCCCGGGCGCTATCGGGGCGGTGAGCGAAGTCCTGGACGCATCGGACTTCTATCGCGAGAGCCACGCCAAGATCTATCGCGCGGCGCTCGCGTTGTACGCGAAGGGCGAACCGGTGGACGCGATCACGCTCGTCGACGAGCTGGAGGAGCGTGGCGAGCTCGAGGACGTGGGCGGCCGCGTCCGCCTCCACGAGCTTGCCGCGCTCGTTCCAGCCGCAGGCAACGCCGGTCACTACGCCCGCATCGTCCGCGAGATGGCGACGCTGCGCGGGCTGATCGGGGCCGGGCAGCAGATCGCCCAGCTCGGCTGGGAGCGCCCCGGCGAGACGCAGCTCCTCGTCGACCGCGCCGAGCAGATCGTCTTCGACCTCTCGCAGAGCCGCGTCACGACGGAGTTCAGCCACATAGAGGATCTGCTCAAGGAGAGCTTCGAGCGGATCACCGCGCTCTACGAGGCGGGCGCCGACGTTACCGGGGTGCCTTCGGGCTTTCGCGAGCTCGACCGGCTCACGTCCGGCTTCCAGCCCGGGAACCTCGTCATCGTGGCGGCGCGGCCGAGCATGGGGAAGTCGGCTCTCGGCCTCTGCATTGCGGCGAATCTCGCGCTGCGCGCGAACACGCCGGTGGCGCTGTTCACGCTCGAGATGTCCAAGTCCGAAGTGACTCAGCGCCTGCTCTGCAGCGAGGCCAAGGTCGAGTCGCAGCGGCTGCGCACCGGGAAGCTCGCGCAGGACGACTGGCCGCGCCTCGTCGCGGCCGGCGACAGGTTGATGAAGGCGCCGATCTATGTGGACGACACGGGGTCGATCACGATGATGGAGATCCGGTCGAAGGCGCGGCGGCTCAAGACGCAGGAGCCCAACCTCGGGCTCATCATCGTCGACTACCTGCAGCTGATGACCTCCGGCACGACGGCGGAGAACCGCGTCCAGGAGGTCTCGCAGATCTCGCGCAGCCTGAAAGTGCTGGCGCGCGACCTCGACGTACCGATCCTCGCGATGTCACAGCTTTCGCGCGCGGTCGAGCAGCGTCACGACAAGCGCCCCATCCTTTCCGACCTGAGAGAGAGCGGCTCAATCGAGCAGGACTCGGATCTGGTCATGTTCGTCTACCGCGACGAGTACTACAACGACGAGAGCGACCAGCAGGGCCTCGCCGAGATCATCCTCTCGAAGCACCGCAACGGCCCGACGGGCATGGAGAAGCTTTCGTTCCTGAAGCGCTACGCGAAGTTCGCGGACCTGGCGGCGTAGCGTGGCGTCCTGGACCGCAGTCCGAGAGCAGACGGTCTGGATCTCGCAGCTCGCGACCGGGTTCACCATCGTCTGCGAACGCTGCGTCGAGGAGGGTCAAGTCTTCTCCTCGGTGCAGGCGACGCTCTCGCTCGACCACGCGCGGGGCTCGATCGACTGTCCGCACGGGCACCAGATCGCCGTCGAGCGCGACGGCCGCTAGGGCGACTCAGGGCTCGCCGCGCATCGGCACGTGGAGGCGCGCCGCGGCCCCCGGGATGCTCGCTCCCTGCAGCACGACCGAGAACGCGACGACGACGAAGACGATGCCGTAGACGCTCTGCGCGTCCTTGACTTCTCCGAGAACGACAAACGAGGCGAGCAGGATCGGCACCGCCCCTTTGAGCCCGCTCCACATCACGAACAGCCGCTCGCCGTTCGACATACGGACCGGCAGAAGCAGCGGGCCGACGGCGAGCGGCCTCGCCACGAACGCGAGCACGCCGGCGAGCACGAGCCCGTCCAGCCAGCGGTGGTTGTGCCCGAGGCCAGCAAGGTCGACGGTGAGGCCGAGCGCCACGAAGACGACGATCTCCGCCAGGCTCGCGAGTGACGTGTGGAACCTTTCGATGCTGCGCTTCGCCGGAATGTCGGCGTCACCGACGAGAATCCCCGCGATGTACACGGCGAGAAAGCCCGACCCGTGCGCGACCGACGTGACGCCGTAGATCACCCCGGCGAACGCGAGTGTCCGCAGCGGGTAGAGGGCCGGGTTGGGCAGGACGATGCGGCGCACGGCCAGCGTGATGAGGAAAGCGCCGACGACCCCGAAGACGATTCCGAGCGCAAGCGAGAGCACGAGCTCGCCGGCCGCATGCCAGAGCGAGGTCGAGTCGGTCTTCGCGAGACTGACGGCCGCGAGCATCAGGGCGATGCCGACCGGGTCGTTCGCTCCCGACTCTCCCTCGAGGATCGTGCCCGTCCTGCCCGCGATCTCCTTTCGGCCAAAGACCGAGAACATCACCGCAGGATCGGTCGGCGCGAGGGCGGCTCCCAGCAAGGCCGCCGTCTGCCAGGAGAAGTCGAGCAGCGTCCGCGCGGCAATCGTCATCAGCCCCGCGGTAGCAAAGGTCCCGAAGAGCCCGAGCGACACGATCGGAACCGCGGATTCGCGAAAGCGCGTCCAACCGACTCGCATCCCGCCGTCGAAGAGGATCACGACGAGAGCGACGACCGCAATCCGCTCGACGTCTCGAATCGAAACGGCGTTCCCGAGACTCGGCCACAGGTAGGAAGCGAGCGCGGCCGCGAGCAGGAAGAACGCAGCGGCCGGCACCCGTGATCGCTCGCTCAGCTTGTTCGCCAGCACGGCCAGTGCGAAGGCGCCCGAGACGAGCAGAACGACAGCGCCGAAGTGCGTCACCTCGTGCATCGGGCGACTCTAGCCCCGGGCTCTGTCACACTCGGTCGTGGTGCCTGCAACGGTCGTCGTCGGAGCCCAGTGGGGGGATGAGGGAAAGGGCAAGATCGTCGACCTGCTCGCGAGCGACTCTGACCTCGTCTGCCGTTATCAGGGCGGGCCGAACGCGGGCCACACGATCGTCGTGGACGGGGAGACTTTCAAGATTCGCCAGATTCCGAGCGGCGTCCTGCGCGGCAAGGCTTGCGTGATCGGCGCAGGCTGCGTCGTCGACCCGGAGGTCTTCCTGGCCGAGGTGGACGAGCTCGAGCGGCGCGGGGTCTCGTCCACCGTCGTTCACCTGTCGGGCGAGGCGCATCTGATCATGCCGTGGCATGTCGCCATCGACCAGGCGAGCGAGCACCGGCTCGGAAACCTTCAGATCGGCACGACCAGGCGCGGCATCGGCCCGTGCTACGCGGACAAGGCAGCCCGGCTCGGCATTCGCGTCCAGGACCTGCTCGACCCGAAGATACTCCGGCAGAAGATCGAGGTCGCGCTCGCGGAGAAGAACGTGTGGCTCGAGCGTGTGTACGGCGTTCCGCCGCTCCTACTTGAGGAAGTCGCCGGGAAGCTCGAGTCGCTCGCGCAGCGGATACGCGCATTCGTCGCGGACACTTCGCTGCTCGTCGATCATGCGCTGAAGGAAGGCCGGAGTGTCCTGCTGGAGGGCGCGCAGGGGACGCTGCTCGACCTCGACCACGGCACCTACCCGTTCGTCACCTCGTCAAACACCGTCGCGGCGAACGCCGCGACGGGAGTCGGCATCGGGCCGAACCGGATCGACGAGATCGTCGGCGTCGCGAAGGCGTACGTCACCCGTGTCGGCGAGGGGCCGTTCCCGACCGAGATCGCCGGCCCCGACCAGAGCCGCATGCGCGATCTGGGGGGAGAGTTCGGCACCGTCACCGGCCGTGAGAGGCGATGCGGCTGGCTCGATCTCGTCGCTCTGCGTTACGCGGTGCGCGTGAACGGTTTGACCTCGCTCGCGCTGACGAAGCTCGACGTCCTCTCGAACTTCGCGGAGCTTCCGGTCTGCACGGCCTACCGGCTGAGGGACGGAACGGAGACGCCCGACTTCCCAGCGCACCAGAGCGACTTCCATCATTGCCGGCCGGTCTACGAGACCCTGGCCGGGTGGGAGGAGCCGCTCGTCGACGGGCTTCCCGCGAAAGCGCGCGCGTACGTCGAGTACATCGAACGCGCGCTCGGGGTCGAGATCTCGCTGGTCGGAACTGGCGCGGAGCGGGAGCGGGTGGTCGCGCTCCGCTAGACGGGCACGCGCCCCCTGACCGCCCACGCGCGCGCGGCGAGCGTGAACGGCCCGGCCGGGTCGCCGAGACGCCGCCGGCACTCCTCGCGCAGGTCCCAGCGCACTTCATCCGACAGCGAGATGCAGTACTGGCCGCCCGGCCCGACGCCGAGCGTGAAGGGCTCCCAGAAGTCGTCGAAGTCCGCGTAGGCGCCCTCGACGGTGAGTGGGCCGGTCTCGACCGCCTCGAGGCCGGCGCGCTCCCAGAGACCGCGAAGATCGTCTGCCCCCTGGAAGGGCATGGTCCGACCCTCGTCGGGCGCGTCCGAATCGAGCGCGTTCGCGGCATCGAAGAACGTCCTCAGCATCGTCATACCGTCGCGGTAGTCCCACGTGCACGACGCGACGGTGCCGCCGGGTCGAACGACCCGGCGCATCTCAGCGGCGCCCGCATCCGCGTCGGACATGAAGTTCACGACGAGTTGCGAAAGGGCTGCGTCGAAGGAGCCGGCCGCCCATGGGAGGGACTCGGCGGGACCGAGGCGCGTGTCCGCGCCGGGAACCCGCTCCATGCAGAAGTCCAGGAGCGACTGCGACGGGTCCACGGCCGCGACATGATCCGCGCCCAGCAGGTCGGCGAGCGCCCGGGTGAGCGCACCGGGGCCGCAGCCGACGTCGAGCACCCTCGCCCCCGGCTCTATGCCGGCGAACTCGATCAGCACCGGCGCGAGGCGGATGGAGTAGCGACCCATGTAGCGGTCGTACGCGTCGCCTGTTGTCGCGAAGGTCACGATGTCGGAGCCTAGACGCCGGGGCAGCCTCCCGAACCCCCACCCGGGTGGGGAAGATGCCCGCCACCCTCGCGATCGACGATACCGCCCGCGAGCGAACGCGCCGGTGACGATTTCGCGCCGAGTTCGGCACCGCCCCGCGGCCGCTCAGGCCGCGCGGGCCGCTCGTTAGAGTTCCCGTGTGAAGGTGCTCCTGGTCGGGTCGGGCGGGCGTGAGCACGCGCTCGCGTGGAAGCTGAGCCAGGCCGCGGATCTCTCGGAGCTCCACGCGGCGCCCGGCAATCCGGGCATCGCGGCCCTCGGACGTTGTCATCCGGTGCGCGCCGACGACGGCGAAGGGCTCCTGGCACTCGCGTCTGCGATCGAGGCGGATCTCGTCGTCGTCGGCCCGGAGGCACCCCTCGTCGCGGGCGTCGCGGACGACTTGCGTCACGCCGGCGTCGGCGTCTTCGGCCCCAGTGCCGAGGCCGCGAGGATCGAGGGCTCGAAATCATTCGCGAAGGACGTCATGCAGAAGGCCGGAGTCCCCACTGCCGAGCCGCTCTCGGAGCCCAAGCCTCCGTGCGTCGTGAAAGCCGACGGGCTCGCCGCAGGCAAAGGTGTGTTCGTCTGCCGTGACCAGGACGAGCTCGACGCTGCGCTGCGCGCCGCGCGGGCCTTCGGCAACGAGATCGTGGTCGAGGAGCTGCTCGAGGGCGAGGAGATCTCCGTGTTCGCGCTGTGCGACGGCGCCCGGGCAGTTGGACTTCCGGCCGTCCAGGACTTCAAGCGGGCGGAGGACGGGGACCGCGGCCCGAATACGGGCGGTATGGGCTCGTACTCGCCCGTGCCGGGTTTCGGACACGGCCGAGATCGAGACGCTCCTCGACACCGTCCACCGTCCCGTGCTCGCGGAGTTGGCCGACCGCGGGACGCCGTTCACCGGTGTGCTGTTCGCGGGGGTGATGGTGACGCCCGACGGGCCGCGCGTGCTCGAGTTCAACTGCCGGTTCGGCGACCCCGAGACGCAGTCGCTCCTCCCGCGCCTCGAGGGCGACTTCCTCGGCGCGCTTGCGGGGGCGGCGGCAGGCGACCTCTCGCGGGCCGACCTCCATGTGGACGAAGCCACCGCGGCGGCAGTCACCGTCGTGCTGGCGGCGGGCGCCTACCCGCAGCGAGGGGACGTTGGTACGCCGATCACCGGGATCGATCGCGCCGAGGCCGCGGGCGCCCGGGTCTTCCATGCGGGGACTGCCTTGCAAGGAGAGATGCTGGTCACGAACGGCGGCAGGATCCTCGATGTGACCGCGACCGGCGAGAGCCTGGCGGAAGCGCGGGAGCGCGCCTACGCCGGGTGCGAACTGATCACGTTCGCCGGCGCCCGCTACCGGACGGACATCGCGGCGATGGCGCATGTCTGACCCGCTGGTCGGGATCGTGGTCGGCTCCGAGTCGGACCGCGAACGTATGCAGCCGGCGGTCGACGAGCTCGATGCGCTCGGGATCGAGCACGAGTTCGAGGTCCGCTCGGCGCACAGGCAACCGGACGCCGTGGCTGAGTACGGCCGAACCGCCCGCGCACGTGGGCTCCGTGTCCTGATCGCCGGCGCCGGGCTCGCCGCGGCGCTTCCGGGTGTCCTCGCCGCACACACCGACCTGCCCGTCATCGGCGTGCCCCTCCGCTCGTCGAAGAGCGTGCTCGACGGGCTCGACGCATTGCTCTCGATCGTGCAGATGCCACCGGGAGTGCCCGTCGCGTGCGTCGGAGTCGACAACGCGAAGAATGCCGCCGTACTGGCGGCTCGGATCCTCGGGCCGACGGGCTCTCTAGACTCGTCCCAGTGATCCCGCGCTACTCCCGCCCGGCCATGGCCAGGATCTGGTCGGACGAGAGCAAGCTTCAGCGCTGGCTCGACGTCGAGCTCGCCGCGCTGGACGGTTGGGCAGAAGTGGGCTCGATTCCGGCGGACGAGGTCGCGCAGATCAAGTCCCGTGCCAAGGCTCCGACGCCCGAGCGCGTCGCGGAGATCGAGCGCGTCACAGATCACGACACGGCAGCCTTCGTGGACGCGGTCGCAGAGCAGCTCGGTCCCGAGGGCCGCTGGCTCCACCACGGCCTGACCTCGTCGGACGTCGTCGACACCGCGCTCTCGCTTCAGATCCAGGACGCTGGCCGGCTGATCCTCGAGGGGGTGGAGCTGGCGCTCGCCGCCGTCGTCGCCCGCGCCGAGGAGCACCGGCACACGGTCTGCATCGGGCGCTCGCACGGCATCCACGCCGAGCCGACTACGTTCGGCTGGAAGCTGGCCGGC
This sequence comes from uncultured Actinomycetes bacterium, assembly GCA_963711545.1. GTDB lineage: Bacteria > Actinomycetota > Thermoleophilia > Gaiellales > Gaiellaceae > 3-1-20CM-4-69-9. Next base: position 118,980 of record CAVQEP010000010.1, on the reverse strand, counting down.
TGGGCGTTCGAGCTCGACCGCACGAGGGCCCGCGTCTCCTCTGCGCTGGAGGCCAATCGAATCGGCCAGCTCTCGGGCACGGTCGGCACGTACGCGCAGGTCGAGCCGGAGGTCGAGCGAATCGCGTGCGAGCAACTCGGGCTCGAGCCCGATCCGCTTTCGACACAGGTGATCGCGCGGGACCGCCATGCCGAGCTGCTGTCGGCGCTTGCTCTCGCGGCGACGTCGCTCGAGCGCTTCGCGACCGAGGTCCGCCACCTTGCCCGGACGGAGGTCCGCGAGGTGGAGGAGCCGTTCGCGGCCGGGATGAAGGGCTCGTCGGCCATGCCGCACAAGCGGAACCCGAAAGTCGCCGAGCGCATCTGCGGGCTGGCACGGGTCGTGCGGGCCAACGGAACCGTCGGGCTCGAAAACGTGCCGCTCTGGCACGAGCGCGACATCTCCCAGTCGGCCGCCGAGCGCATCGTGATCCCGGATTCGTTTCTCGCGCTCGACTACATGCTCGACCGCTTCACCTGGCTGGTCGAAGGCCTCGTCGTCGATCGTGAACGGATGCGGCGGAACGTCGATACTAGCCACGGTCTCGTCTTCAGTCACCGCCTCTTGCTCGCGCTCGTCGAGTCCGGCCTCGCTCGTGACGAGGCCTACCGTCTCGTTCAGGGCCATGCGATGAAGGCATGGGAAGAGGAGCGAGCGTTCCGTAAACTCGTCGAGAGCGACGCCGCCGTTGCCGGTCGCGTCGACCTCGACGCCGTCTTCGACCTCGATGCGACGGTTCGACACGTCGACACCGTCTTCGAACGACTTCAGTCCCTGACCCGGAAGGAGGAGCCCGTCCATGCCTGAGGCCGCCGTCCACGTGGGCAGCGGGAAGGTCCGCGAGCTCTACGCGCTCGACGACGACCGGCTGCTGCTCGTCGCGAGCGATCGCATCTCGACGTTCGACGTCGTCCTGCCGACGGAGATCCCCGACAAGGGTCGCGTCCTGACGGCGCTGTCGGCGTTCTGGTTCTCCCGCACGCGCCACATCTGCGAGAACCACTTGCTCGCCCTCCGTGCCGACGGCCGCTCGACCGAGTGCCGGCGCCTCGAGATGCTGCCGATCGAGTGCGTCGTGCGTGGGTACCTAGCCGGGTCCGGCTGGAAGGACTACACGCGGACCGGCGCGGTCTGCGGCCAGGCACTCCCTGCCGGAATGATCGAATCCTCGGAGATCCCGGAGCCGATCTTCACGCCCGCGACGAAGGCGACAACGGGGCACGACGAGAACATCGACCGCGAGCAGGCGGCCGAGCTCGTCGGTCACGATCGGCTCGCCGAGGTGGAGCGCGTGTCGATCGCCCTCTACCGCTTCGCGGCCGAGCACGCGCGCGGCCGCGGGATCCTGATCGCAGACACGAAGTTCGAGCTCGGGCTCGATCAGGAGGGCCGGCTCGTCCTCGCGGACGAAGCCCTGACGCCGGACTCGTCCCGATTCTGGCCGGCGGACGAGTACGAGCCGGGCGGCCCTCAGCCTTCGTTCGACAAGCAGTTCGTGCGGGACTACTGCGAGTCGCTCGGCTGGGACAAGACGGCTCCCGGGCCTGACCTGCCCGCAGATGTCGTCGCCGGCACGCGGGCACGCTACGTCGAGGCGTTCGAGCACCTCACCGGCCTCGAGTTCGACCGGTACCTCGCAGATCCCGAGGTCGTGCTCGCATGAGGGCGACCGTGCTCGTGAGGCCGAAGAAGGGCATCCTCGACCCTCAGGGCCAGGCGGTCGAGTCATCGCTCCGCCAGCTCGGCTTTCCCGTCTCGTCGGCGCGAGTTGGCCGGGTCGTCGACCTCGAGCTGGAGGCCGGAGATGCCGACGCCGCGCGAGCCGAGCTCGAGCGCATGTGCGAGCAGTTGCTCGCGAACTCCCTGATCGAGAGCTACGAGATCGAGTTGCAGGGATGACCGCTTGACAAGCCCGCAGCCGCGAATCGGCGTCCTGCGCTTTCCGGGTGTGTGCGACGACCGCGACGCACTGTGGGCGCTCGCCGCGCTCGACGCCGAAGCGCTTTTCGTCTGGCACACGGAGACGGAGCTCCCCGACCTCGACGCGATCGTCCTTCCGGGTGGCTTCTCCTACGGCGACTACCTCCGGTGCGGAGCGCTCGCAAGGTTCGCGCCGGCAATGAGCGCGGTCGCCGCATTCGCGCAGAACGGCGGGCTCGTCCTCGGAATCTGCAACGGATTCCAGATCCTCTGCGAAGCCCACCTCCTCCCCGGCGTGCTGCGGCGCAACGAGTCCCTCTCCTTCGTGTGCCGCGACGTGCCGCTCGTCGTCGAGCGAACGGACACCCCGTTCACGGCTCGATGCCACGCCGGGCAGGAGCTCGTCATCCCGGTGAAGCACGGCGAAGGCTGCTGGTACGCGGACGATGCTCTCTACGAGGAGGTCGAAGCGAACGGGCAGGTCGTTCTCCGGTATGCCGAGCCCGTGAACGGCTCTCGAGCCGACGTGGCCGGTGTCGTCAATCGCGCGGGCAACGTGATGGGCTTGATGCCGCATCCCGAGCATGCCGTCGATCCGCTGCTCGGATCGCCCGACGGTGCTCTCATCCTGTCGTCACTCGTCGAGGCCGCCCGCGACCGGGCGCTCGCGGCCGTCTGACTAGGCATCACCTCCGAGGAGCGCTTCGGCGATCCCGGGATGCTCGGCGAGCGCGGTGTGCAGTCGCTCGAGATCGCGCGCCCGCAGCGTGACCGGGCCTCGCCTCGTAACGTCGCCCGTCGTATAGGCAAAGCGGACGAGCCGGTCGCCCTTCTCCGTCTCGAGGAGCTCGACGACGGTGGAGAAGCGCTTCTCCCCGGAACGCTGAGGGAGCGTCACGCGCTCGACGAGGCGGGCAGATCCCCACGGCGTCGCCGTCGTCTTCGCTTGCGATGCCGCCCGTGTCGTCATGGTTGGCAACGTAGCGGGGAATGTGTGCCGGGTGCGTGACGGGCCCGTGCCGACGTCGTGTCGAATTCCGGTTCCGGAGCGTCGGCAGCCCAACCGCGACCCGAAGGACGGCCCGGATGACCCGCTACCTGCACACCATGTACCGAATGGAACGAGCGGTACCCGACGCAGCTCGGGCGAGCTGTGAGGTTCGCGCCGGCGAGCTGGGGGACTGAGCCTCTCCGCTCACGATCGCAGCCAGTTCGATCCTTCGCAGCATGCCCTCGAAGATGAGGGAGTGAATCGGGTAGAGGGCGTACCAGTACGCGAGTCCTGCGAGGCCGTGGGGATCGAAGATCGCTGTCTGGCGCAGTGTCGTTCCGGCTTGGTCGTCGTTGACCTCGAACTGCAGCCAGATGCGCCCGGGGGTCTTCATCTCGGCTGAGAGCCGGAGGAGCCGATCCTGTTCGAAGGCCTCGACTCGCCAGAAGTCGAGCGTGTCTCCCACCGCGAGCCGGACGGGATCCCGGCGCCCGCGGCGGAGACCGACGCCGCCGACGAGCTTGTCTAGAAGGCCGCAGCCGCGCAACCGCCAGAAGCCGTTTACGTAGTACCAGCCGGTCTTGTCGCCGATTCGTTGGATCGGCGCGAACGTCTGCTCCGGCGACGCCGCGACTCGAATCGTGCGCGATGCGACGGCACGCTGGCCGAACGTCACGCCGCCCCAGTTCCGCCCTCGATAAGCCGACTGCTGAGTAGCGGTAATACCCGACTACCTCGGGTCAAAAGACGCTCGCCCAGCGGAGGGTTCATCGTCCCGGGAGCAGGTATTCCTGTCTTAGGGGCAGCTCGTTTGACTGTGGCGCCGGCGTTGCCCAGATGCAGCGAAGATCGCTCGTGGTCGTAGACTCTCCTCGACCACTCCTGGGAGGACCTGATGGCACATGCGGTGATCGACGCAAACGATGTGGAGTCGCCTAATGGTGTGTTTCGTGGGTTGAGCGCGCCGCTTGGGGTGGGCACGTTCAAGGTCAACCGGCTCGAGCTTCCTCCGAGTGGGGAAGGGCCGGAGCACGACCACGCCGCCAACGGCGAGGAAGAGGTGTACGCGGTGGTCGGCGGCAGCGGGACGCTGCTCGTCGACGGTGAAGAGATTGCGCTCCGACCGGGGCATTTCGTGTTCTGCTCCCCGGATGCGCGACGCCAGATGCGTGCCGGCGGCGACGGGCTCGTCTGGATCGGCATCGGCGCGACCAGCAGGAGCTAACCTCAATCCGCCAATGAGAGGCCCGCCACGGCGGGTCTCCGATGCCAATCGCGCGGGCAGCCAGGGGACATCCCAGCATCGCCGGCCCAGGCGAGGGTTCGCTCCCTAACTACTGAGTAGCGTTAATACCTGGAAAGCTCAGGCGAGAAGGTCACGGAACCTGCAAGCGATAGATGTTCAGCTTCTTGCCGTCCGCAAGGTGTCGACCCTCGGCAACACCAGTTGCTCCCGCGTAGAGGCCCGTGCCCCCGACGACCGGCACCTTCCCCGATCCCGGCTTGCCCACGCCGTGGGCATGCACCGTGCCTCCGGGGAACCTGGCGAAGAAATCGACCCTGACCTTCTGGTACGCCACTGCGAAGATCACGTAGCGGTCGGTGCCTACATTGGCACCTTTCGGCTTGTTGAACTGTCGCACGGCGTTTCGAAGGATCTCCGTTCCACGGATCGTGTCGCCCTTCGTGTACTCGAACCCAACGAGCGTCCTTGGAGGAACGTCCTTGATCGACTGCGTAACTTCCTTCACGTAGACGCGGATCGTGAGTGACTTGGCAGTCGCGGCGTCCGAGGTCGCTGCCGGCAGTGCCATGACGAGTGACACGGAAGCCAGACGCATGGCTGCTTTCAGCATCGATCGATCATGGCAACCTGAAGCCCGGCTGGCCAGGCGAGGGTTCTCTCCTCAACTACGGAGTATCGGTAATACCCGACTACGGAGACGTCGGCAGGACGCTCGCCCAGGCGAGGCAGGACGCACATAGACTCCTCACTCGTCAGCCAGGCAGTCCCGGTCACGGGGAGGTGTGATGAGCGAGTACGAGATCAGGGCGCTCGATGCCTCGACCTGGGATGCGTACGCGCGCCTGCTCGAGAAGCACAAGGGGTGTGGGTTCGGCGGCTGCTGGTGCACGTGGTTCCATTCGCGAGAGGGCCGGCCCGAGGGCGAAAAGGGACGCCCCTGGAAGGAGCGTCTCGTTCGCGAGGGCAACGCTCATGCGGCCCTGGTCTTCGACGGCGACGAGGCGGTGGCCTGGTGCCAATACGGCTCCCCGGAAGAGCTTCCGAACATCCACCACCGGAAGGAATACGAGGCCACCCGCACCGGCGACGTGCCCGACTATCGCATCACGTGCATCTTCGTCGACAGGGACTATCGACGGAGAGGCGTCGCGGGTGTGGCGCTTCGTGGTGCCCTCGACCTGATCGCGAAGGCGGGCGGCGGCGTGGTGGAGGGCTATCCGCACGACCTGCAGGAGGGCGAGAAGATGCGGCCCCAGTTCCTCTACAACACGACGCGCAGCCTCTATGAGCAGACCGGTTTCAGCTACGACCGACCCAAGGGAAAGAAGAACTGCGTGATGCGCATGACGGTTGTGCCCGTCAAGGCCTCTCGACGGGCTCGCGTCGGGTGACGGCTCGCGAACGCCGGCTCACGCGAGCGTTCGCTCCCTAACAGCGCATCCGACCACCGGGTCTCGGCGAACTCCCGGTCCTCGTTCGCGAGCGCGCGCTCGATCGCTTCGCGGAAGCCTCGCGGGCGGATCGGAAACACCTCGCGGGCCGCTCCGTCGCCAACGAGGGTGTCGTTGCGCAGGGTCTCGATGAGTTCCCGGCCGATGCTCGCATACACCGGCGTCACGACGCTCAGCCAAAGCCCGGAGATGCGGGGCGTCGCGAGGGGGACGCGTATCACGGTGCGCCGCAGACCAGCCTGCCGCGCATACTCCCGCATCAGGTCGGCGTACGCGACGCGGTCGGGGCCGCCGATCTCGAACAGCAGGCTCTCCTCGAGCTCGAGGTCGAGAGCGGCATGCAGGTAGGCGAGGACGTCCTCGACTGCGATCGGTTGCGTGCGCGAGGCGACCCAGCGCGGGATGAGCAGGAGAGGCGAGCGGTCGACCAGCGAGCGCACGATCTCGAAGGAGACGCTTCCCGAGCCGATGATGATGGAGGCGCGAAACTCGATCGTCGGGACGCCCGACTCGCGCAGGACAGCGCCTCGGGTCTCCGCACCAGGCAACGCACCGGCCGCCCCGACTCCTCGAGCCTCCGCAGCAGCCGGCCGCCGACATAGCCGGTCGCGCCGGTGAGCAGGACACGCCCGGCCGCCTGCTCACCATCAGCTGCTGAAGCAACCATCACCGACAAGGCGGGGCTGGAGGGAGCCACTCCGGCCAGTGATGGGCTGAGCAGTTCCGGTCAACTGCTTGCACCGTGGTGGTGTCTTGCGCGCGCCACGATCAGGACGAACATTCCGAGGAAGACGGTCGTCAGGGTGTCGAAGACAAGGGTGAGGACGATTGCGAGCCGGTAGCCGGATTCCATGAAGCCGAACAGCGGCCTGTATTCGCTGATGAGCAGACTCGCGAGTGATCCGAGCGCGATCCCGATTGCGCCGAGGGCGGCCAGGACGAGGATCAGGTCGCCGATGCTCCGACCGAGCCGTCTGACCGGGGCGATCAGGGTTACCCCTACCACCCCGGAGCCAACAAAGCTGAGCAGGAAGAGCGTCCCGATCGTTGGCACGAACGAGAAGTAGGCGTCGTAGTACTGCTGGGCGTGGATGACTCCGACCACTAGGATCGAGAGGGCGCCCAGGTAGCGGGCGACCTCGCCCACTATCGTGTTGCGAGGGCCCAGGTGAGCTGGGAGAGCTTGCGCGGGTCTGTCGGTCTTGATACCTCGGCCGTGCGTGGCTTGGCTGTGCGCGCTAGCCACGGTGGATCTCCCTGCCGGACGGTGAGAGCACCCACCAGGGGGCGCCGAACTGGTTGAGGCCCTGCCCCGTCGTCTGGCCGGGCTTCGTGTCGCTGACGAAGTAGTAGAGCGGGTGACCGTTGTAGGTGACCTCGAGCTTGCCGTCCTTCCGCTTCGTGGTGCCGAGCAGCGAGCCGCGGACACCACGGACGGCGACCGGCTTCCCCTTGGTCGTCAATGGCGGCCAGAGCGCAGCGCAGGCGCCGTAGCACGTGCTTGCGTGGCCCTTGTCCTGCACGAAGTCGTACAGCGTGATTCCCCTGCTGTCGACCAGGATGCGTCCGAGCGGCGTCTTCGTGACCGCGACTCTCGTTCCGCCCGCTTTCGTGTCGCCAGCGACAGCAAGGGCAGCGACGAGCGAGGCGAACGCCGCCGACGCGGCGAGCGCCACGAACAGCTTGGTCCAGTGCTTCATCGAAACCTCCGGGTTCATTTACCTGCTTGGTAAGTAACTTTCTAGAAAGTTATCTAGTAACCGTCTTCCTTGTCAAGTACAATTCCACCGTGACCGCAGACGCCGTCGACGCACTGCTCGACCAGTGGCAACGAGAACGGCCCGACCTCGACGTGACCGCAACGGGCATCCTTGGCCGCATCTCACGCATCGCCGCATTGGTTGACAAAGAGATGGACAGGATCTTCCAGCCGCATGGACTGACCGGCAGCGATTTCGTCGTTCTCGCCGCACTGCGCCGCTCCGGCAAACCCCACCAGCTCACCCCAACCGCGCTCAGCCGCTCGATGATGGTGTCAAGCGGGGGAACGACAAAACGCCTCGACCGGCTCGAAGCACGCGGTCTCATCCGCCGCGAGCGCGACCCCGCCGACCGGCGCGGCACGCTCGTCACGCTCACCACTACCGGGATCGCGACAATAGACACCGTCGCATCCGCACACGTTCAAAACGAGAAACGGCTGGTCGCGACCCTCTCGCCAAACAAACGCAACACGCTCACGCGGCTCCTCAGAGAGTTGCTATTCGCACTCGAACACGACTAGGACTTGCTCGAAATCACCGCTCGCGAGATCCTCATCATCGAGCAGGGCCGCAAGAGAAACAAACAGGAAGATTGAGGGACCTTCGGCAACGGCGACGAGGAGAAGCAGATGCAACTGCGGGTCGCGCGTCACACCACCCAGCTCACCGAGATCGTGCGCTTCTATCGCGACGGACTCGGTCTACGCGAAATCGGACACTTCAAGGATCACCACGGTTACGACGGGATCTTCTTGGCGTTGACCGGGACCGAAACGCATCTCGAGTTCACGACGGGCGGCGAACAGCGCGGTCCCAACCCGCACCCGGATAGCCTGCTCGTCTTCTACCTCGGCAGCCCGGACGCAGTCAGCGAGGCATGGGAGCGCATCGGCGCACAACCGGTCGAGCCGGCAAACCCGTACTGGAAGGCACACGGCGTCACGCTCGTCGACCCTGACGGGTTTCACGTCGTGCTCGTTCCCGACTCCTGGGTGGCGCCATGACTACGGTCCGTTCGAGCGCGTCAAGAACGCAACGATCTCGTGGAACTTCAATCCTTCTCACGCCGAGCGTGAAGCCGTGCTAGCCGAGCTTCCTTGAAGGACTCGGTAACGCCCCAAACCTGGCATTACGGCCTAATCGCGGACTATTGGGCCGAGTTCAACGACGACTTCCGGGCGTTCGAGATCCCGTACTTCCAGCGGTACGTGGAGCGCAACGGCGAGCCGGCACTCGAGGTCGGGTGCGGGACGGGCCGCATATTGATTCCGCTCCTGCGCGCCGGGTTGGACGTCGACGGTTGCGACGTCTCGGAGGACATGGTCGCGCGCTGCCGCGAGAAGGCCGCGCGCAAGGAACTCGAGCCGACGCTGTGGGCGCAGCCGATGCACGAGCTCGAGCCGCCGCGACGCTACAGGACGATCTACGCGTGCGGCGCGTTCGGGCTGGGCTCGACGCGTGAGCAGGACGCGGAGACGCTGCGCCGTTTCCGCAGGTGCCTGGAGCCGGGCGGGACGCTGCTGATCGACGTGGAGATGCCGTACGCGGACACCCCGCAGTGGCGGTACTGGACGAAGGAACAACGCGCGGAGCTGCCAGAGCCGCGGAGCGAGCCAGTGCAGCGGCAGCGTGCGTCGGACGGGAGGGAGTACTCCCTGAGCGCGAGAGCGCTGGACCTGGATCCGCTGGAGCAGCGGGTGACACTGGAGATGCAGGCGCAACGCTGGCGCGAAGGCGAGCTGGAGGCGGAGGAGACGCGCCCGCTGACCATCCAGCTGTATTTCAAGAATGAGTTAGTCACGATGCTGCGCGACGCCGGCTTCGCGGGCGTCGAGGTGCAGGGCGATCACAACGACGCACCGGCGACAAGGGACGACGACTTCATCGTGTTTGTCGCCACCAAATAGAGGATTACGCTGCGACGAGCATGTCGGCCCCATGAACTCGTCCGCCCGTTTCCGCGGTTCGGGGGAGGTCTAGGGCCAGCTGGCGTAACGCCCAGCTGCGGGTTTTGCAGTCGTGCATCGAAGCTGCCAAAGCGCAGCTGCCAAAGCGCAGTTGCCAACGTGACCGCATACGCCGGCAAGAAGGCAATCACCAAGCTTGCCCCCGACGCGGTTCAGCGTCAGATCGAGAACGTTCGGCTCGTCGGAATCGGTATCGACCGCGTAGCATGAGGGATTCCAAAACTCGGTTCTGTCTGGAAAACGGGTCATTCCTGGCATGAATCAGCGGCTTGAAACCGCTCAGGCGCCCTGACCGTCGATGACGCGACCCTACGACGCCAGCGCATGCGGTGCCGGTTCACGCACCAGCACTAGGAGCGGCAGACCGGACGATCAGCCAGCACGGTGAGGTACCCCATCACACGGATTGAGTTTTCGGCACGCACAGGGTCTGGAACTCGTGTGCGGCTGCCTCTACGCGCCGGTTACGTGGTTCGGGCCGACCGGTGGCCAGTGCTCGCCATCAAGCCCGCTGCTCTCAGCGTCGTCCTCGCAGCACACGCCGCAGAACCGCGTCATATTTCTCAAGGCCTTCCCTGTAAAGGCGCGCGTCGGGCCCGGCCGCGATGCCGACGCGTTCTGGGATCACGCCCCAGATCGGAACCTTTTCTCCGTTCCACCAGGCGATCGCTTCTTCGAGATCGTTCGTACCCAGCCGAGCGGCGCAGATGACGACGCCGCGGGGCGTCCTGGCGGGGATCATTTCGAGCGTTACGAGCACCCGTGAAAACTCGACCCCTCCGGCTCGGGTCGGGATGACGACGGCATCCGCCGCGGTGGTGGCGGATTGCAATAGTCGCTCGTCGCCAGGCGGTGTGTCGACGATTCCCAGACCGTCGTGACGGCTCATCGCACGGGTCAACGTCCGCTCCGACGGTGCTTCGACGATCGTCACGCCCTCGACGGGACGCTCCTCGAGCCACTCAGCCGAAGAAGCCTGTCGGTCAGCGTCGATCAGCAGTACCGGGTCGTATCCCCTCGCGACGGCGACCGCCGATAGGTACACCGAGGTGGTCGTTTTCCCAACACCGCCTTTGACATTAGAAACAACAACATTCATGCGCCGTTACCTTAGATCGGCTGGTCGCGCGCGGTGGCGGACTCCAGCCACCTGCCCAGCCTTAAAGGGCCCGAAGGGACGTTCCTATAGATGTCAAGTGGTGTTGAGCGCTTCGAGATCGGCTCGGAGGGTGTGGTAGGTCTCGCGGGCCGATGTAACGTTTGAGGCAGCGGAGGATGCGGGCGGGGCGGCGCACTCGGCCGCCAAAGTCACCCGGCGCCCAAGAACTCCTCGACAGCGGCGGCGAAGCCGTCGATCTCCGGCTCGCCGAGCGGGAGGGAGAGCGCGACGAAGCCGCGGCGACCGTAGGAGAAGCCCCGCTCGAGCATGTGCAGATGAAGGAGGGCGCGTAGCTCCGCCGACTCGGGCACGTCGTGTTCGTTCCGCACCGGGCCGCGCGTGAAGTGGATGCCAACGAGAGAGCCGTAGCCGGTCGCGCAGAACTCGACCCCACGCTCCGCCGCAAACCCGTTCAGGCGGTCGCGCAGTCGATCGCCGAGGCCGTTCAAGCGCGTGATGTCCGCCTCCGTCAGCACCCGCGTCAGGCCCGCGGCTCCCGCAGCCATCGTCAGCACATCGTTGTTGAAGGTGCCACCGTGCTGAAGAGCGTCCTGCCGCGACGGGTCGAAGCGGCTCATCAGCTCGGCGCGACCGCCGAAAGCACCGAAGGAGAGGCCTCCGCCGACGAACTTTGCGAGCGTCGTCAGGTCGGGGTAGATCCCGAGCAGCTGCTGCATCCCGCCGACCGAAAACCGGGACGTCATCACTTCGTCGAAGACGAGCAGCACACCGTACGTCGCCGTCGTCTCGCGCAGCGCGCGGAGGAAGTCCGGGTCGCCCGGGATCACTCCGGCCGCGCCCTGCAGCGGCTCGACAATCACGGCGGCCAGCTCGTGCGCATGCTCCCCGACAAGTCGCGCGGCGCCGGCGGCGTCGTTGTACTCACCGACGATCCACTGGAAGGGCGGATTCAGCGGCGAGATGCCGTGCGCGAAGAGGAGGATCCCACCGTGGTATGCACCGGCGAAGACGAGCACCCCCAAGCGCCCGGTGACCGCCCGCGAGAGCGAGAGCGCGAGCAGGTTCGCCTCCGTCCCCGAGTTGCAGAAGCGGACAAGGTCGATCGCCGGGAAGCGCGCGCAGACCGCCTCCGCCAGCGCCGTCTCGTACCGATTCGGCGCGCCGAGCACGATCCCGTCCGCGAGCGCCTCCCGGATCGCCTCGACGATCAAGGGATGCGAGTGCCCGTACAGACCGGCGGTGTACTCGCCGAGAAAGTCCACATACTCGTGGCCGTCCGCGTCAGTGACTCGCGCGCCGTCGCCGCGGACGATCGTGAGCGGGAAGGGTGGTTGGTGGATCGTCGTGCGCGTGTTCCCGCCCGGCATGAAACGCGCGCGTTCCTCGTGCAGCCGGCGCGACTCTGGGTTCGCGCCGACATACCCGGCCTCCGCCTCGGCAAGCCGCGCCGCCAAATCCTGTACCGCGAGCACAGCCTGATCCTACGTTTGAGCCCTGGCCGTCACCGACAGTCGAGCCTCGACGGAGTATCCGCCATCGAGCTCTCGCCCATCGCCCGTCGCGCGGCGACGCCGCTTAGAGCGCTTTACTCGATGACAAGGTCAAGCGGCGAGGGCGTCCCCGCGGCCTCGGCTTCCTGCTGGCGCGCAATCGCCCGAACGTCGTGATCTCTTGAGCGCGACGCCTGGCGTATCTGGTCGGTTCGCCCGCAGCTGCTGGAGATCGACTGCAGCACGATCCCACACATGCAGCTTGCCAACGCACTTTGCCGCTCGTGGAGCTCGCGGACAAGTTCTCGGTCTCGCCCCAGCTGGCCCGCCTGCTCCACCTCTCGGGCGGGCGTCGTCCGCACGCAGGACTGGAGTGGCGGCCGGATCATCCCTCCCGCGCCGCGGGGCGGCTGGCGCTACCACGAGGGCAGGCAACGCTCCACCTCTCTCGCCCTCAGGTCGGCGATCGGGTCGGATAGCGGGCGGGAAGGGATGTCGCGCCCGTGAAGGCGGCCAGATCGCCTTGTGCGGCAAGGGCCCTCTCGAGCACGGTCTCGTCGTCGAGTCCGGGGATCGAGACCACGACGCCTCGCTCCAGGTCGGTGATGCTTGCCGCAACCACGTCCTGCGGTTCCATGCGGGTGCGGCCGCTCAAGTCGAGACCCTGGCGCGAGTGAAACTCCGTGCGGACGACGCCCGGGCACAGCACCTGGACGCGGACGCCCGTGCCTGACAGCTCCGCCGCGAGGATCTGCGTGAACGTCAGAAGGAACGACTTGGTGCTCGCGTAGATGGCGCGCTGCGGCAGCTGTGGAGCCTGCCATGCGCCGCTGAACGCGAGCAACGACGCAACGTTGATTATCGCCCCCGTCCCCCGCTCGACCATCCCCGGGAGCGCAGCCCGGCTGAGCAGCACCGGGGAGAGGACGTTCAAGTCGACGAGTTCGCGCGCCGAGACGGGCGGCAGGTCCACGAAGGGCATGTAATAGGCGAGCGCAGCGTTGTTCACGAGCAGGTCAAGCGGCGCCTCGGCTGCGACGCGCACGACCGGCTCGACCCCGGCCTCACTCGCGAGGTCCGCCTCGACAATCTGGATTTCGCCGCCGTGGTCGGCCGCGAGACGCGCGGCGAGGTCTTCGAGCCGAGCGCGACGCCGCGCGACCACGATCAGGTCCCAGCCCTCCCGCGCCAACCGCTCTGCATACGCCTCACCTATCCCCGAGGACGCTCCAGTCACAAGCGCAAGCTGCTTCACCGCCACGCCACGCAGTACAGCATGAAGGACCAGGGAGGACCCTGTTCGTGGGTCACACCCCCACCCGCGCCGCGTGACGCGGCGAGGGAGTCCCGGTCGACCTGGCGAAAGCGCCGCCGCCGCTCCGGGCAGGGAAGGCCTGGCCCGAGTTGTGGCGGCGGCTCGCCATCGATCGTCGCCTACCCGGCCACCGCATCCGTGGGCAGGACGGGATGATTCGACTGGAACAGGTCGCCGGGGTCGATCGCCTGCTTCAGGCGGCGCAGGCGTGCGTATGCCTCGCCCCTCCAGAAGGTCTCCGGATCGCGCCTCGTCTCGGCGAAGTTGACGACCATCTGCCTCGCCGTCCACGGTGACAGGGCCTCCTTCACGACGCCCATCTGCGCCTCCGACGCGGCGCCGAGTTCAGGCGTTGCGGCGATGCCGACGCCGTAGAGCCCGTAGCCGGCCTCGACCGACGCGAGCGCGGCGTGCTCCGGCCGCGGGCGTCCGAAGGCGCCGCCGAGCTGGCGCACCTCGACCGTGAGCAGCGGCGAGCCCGAACCCGGACCGGCGGCACGGACGAGCTCGTCCACCGCCTCCGCCGGCAACGACTCGAGCATCAGTCCGTCGCCCACGCCCGGGACGGGGTGCTCCGGATCCATGTGCAGACTGCCGAGCTCGGGCAGCGGCGTCGGCCTGATCGTGTCCATTTCCGGTCCCAGCGCGCGCAGAGGCGCCAGCAGCTCGTCCGCCTCCGCTGGCTCGCCGCAGTGGATTACCTCGACGATCACGAACGACTTGCCCCGGAGCGGTTCCGGGATCTCGGGCAGCGGGGGCAGCTGCAACAGGCGACCGATCGTTGTCAGCTCGTCCGGGAGCTCGCCATGGGTGAGCGCCGCCCAGGCGTGCAATACCTCGGACGCACGGTCGAACGGGAACCAGAGGATCCCGGCATAGACCTCGGAGACCGGGAACAGCCCGCACCTCGAGCGCGGTCACGGCGCCGAAGCTGCCACCGCCACCGCGCAAAGCCCAGAGCAGCTCCTGGTTCGAGTCGTCGTCCGCTCGCACGACACGTCCGTCCGCAGTCACGACGTCGGCCGCCACGATCGCGTGCGCTGCAAGTCCGTGCTTGCGTCCGAGGAAGCTCAGTCCGCCGCCGAGCGTGTAGCCGGCGACACCGACGTCCGGCGACGAGCCGGCAAGCGGCGCCAACCCGTGCTCGGCCGCGGCCTGGACGACCTCGCGCCAGAGCGTTCCGCCGTCGACACGCGCGAGCCGCGCGTCGGCGTCGACACGAACGCCGCGCATCCGCCCGGTCCTAAGCAGCAGCGCGCCGGAGAGCGGGCCGATGCCCGAACAGCCGTGCCCCGTCCCCTGAACCGCGATCCGCAGCCCGTTCTGCCCTCCGTACTCGACCGCGCCGATCACGTCGCTCGCCGACTCGGCCAGCACAATCGCCTCCGGATGCTGGTCGACCGCCAGATTCCACGCGCGCCGGGCTTCGTCCCACTCGGGCGAGTCCGGGCGCAGAACGCGCGGCGCGCGTCCAACCTCGATGCTGGTCATCGTCCCCTCCTCCTATACGCCTTGTCCCTGCCGGGCCGGCGGCCGCGACAATCCTGCTCTATTTTGGAACCGAGTGCTACAGGCGCCCAGCCTGGCGAGAGACGAAGAAGCTGCTTCCTGCCGGATCCCCGGTGCGTCTCTTCCCCGAGCCCGCTACCGATCGCGGATCAGTACGGGCGTCTCTTGCGCTACGTCGTCCGCATCGACGGGGGCCGTGAACGTCAACATCCGCCTCGTCGCTGTCGGTGCAGCTGCGCCCCACTTCTACCGGGGCCGCAGAGGACGATACGACGAGGCGCTAAGCACAAGGAGAGATCAGACGAGCTCCTGCGCGGCAGGGGACGGCTCGGGCAAAGACATGCCAACCCACTGCTCGCCCTCTCGTCTCGGCCGCAGAAACAGGTGCAACACGATAGTGACGCGGATCGCCGGCGCGTCAACGGTGTCCATAACCGTCTGACGGACGTCGCTCTGCCCTGGGTCCTTTAGCGACGCGTTGTCAGAACAGGCGAATTCGGGAGGTGGGCGTTGCCGACGGTCGAACTGAGCCGAACTCCGCCCGTTCGCTCGACAGAAAGCTAACGATCGCGAACTGCTTTTGCCCGAGCGCGGCGTGCGCGGTGGGGCCGCTCGCGGTAGGCAAACCGTCAGTTTGTGGCGGTTATCGCGGCTCCCCAGGAGTGGGGTAGCAGCGGTTTCCTAGACCGCCGCCTTCATCGCCGCCGCGTTCGTCCTCGTCTGGACTACTCGCCTCACTCCGCCTACCCGCCTCCACGACGGACGAGCACGCACCCAGAACGACCGAGCCATCGGATTAGCGACGTGACAAAGGCAACTGCGACGTGGCGCAGAAGGAGCGTCATCGTGCGCTCGGTTCTCGAGGTCCCCGCATCCCAAGAAGCTGAGATCCCCGCGATCGGGACGCTCAACGAGGGTGCGCTGCACGCGCAACTGAAGGACTGGTACCAACGCCCCGGCGATCGCGTCGAACAGCTCGTCGACAGCTTCGTCGTCGATCTTGTTCGCGGCGACCTTCTGGTCGAGATCCAAACCGGCAGCTTCGCACCGCTGCGACGCAAGTTGGAGCTGCTGACGCGGCAGCATCGGGTGCGCCTGGTCGCACCGCTGCCACTCATTCGGACGATCATCCGGCTCTCGGACGAGGGCGAGCCGCTGTCCGCGCGTCGCTCGCCTCGCCGCGGACGGGTGGAGGACATCTTCAGCCGGCTGGTCAGCATCCCCTCGCTGCTCTGCCGTCCGCGGTTCGAGCTCGAGCTCCTCCTCACCTACCAAGACGAGCTCCGCGTCTACCGACACGGGAGAGCGTTCCGGCGGCACGGCTGGGTCGTGGCCGGCCGCCGGCTTGTCTCGGTCGAGCAGAGCCTCCGCATCACGAACCCGGACGATGCCGCCCGCCTGCTCCCGCCCAGCCTGCCCGAACTCTTCGACACCGCCCAGCTCGCCGAGGCAGCCGCAATCGAGCGCCGGCTCGCCCAACAGATGACTTACTGCCTGAGAGCACTGGGCGTCCTCGACACGGCAGGAAAACGCGGTAACGCCATCGTCCACCGCCGAACCGACGGCACGCACACTCTCTCCTCAAGCAACGAGCCACCACTGATGGCAACGGCACTCGGCTAGAGGCGGGGCAGAGATCGAGCCTGCGATCTTGGGATCAAAAGTTCGGTGGCGCAGCTAATCCGCGCGCTCGGAGCCGCGGGGAGCTCACCGTTGCCTCCGCGCCTGAGCCTGCGCACGGGCAGGCGCGTGCGCACGTACTTTGGATCGGTCTCACCCACTCCATGAAATCAGGTAGCGACCAACCGACTCGCGAGCTGGCAGGCGGAGCCAGGATGCCGGTGCTGGGCCTGGGCGTGTGGCAGATGGCCGCGGGATCCGAGACCGAGCAGGCCGTGGAGTGGGCGCTGGAGGCCGGTTACCGCCACATCGACACGGCCTCGATGTATCGCAACGAGCAGAGCGTGGGCGCGGCGCTCAGGCGGAGCGGCCTGCCGCGCGAGCAATTGTTCGTGACGACCAAGCTGATGCCCGCGCACCCTAGCGCCGCGCGGGAGCTAGAGAAGAGCCTGAGCCGGCTGGGCCTCGACCACGTCGACCTCTATCTGATCCACTGGCCGCTGCCACTGCTGAGCGCGCACCTTTGGCGCCAGCTCGAGTCGCTCCGAGAACGCGGGTTAGCAGTGGAGATCGGCGTCAGCAACTTCGGCCGCGACAGGCTGGAGACGCTGAAGCGGGGTGCGTCCCGCATTCCTGCCGTCAACCAGGTGCAGTTCAGCCCGTTCCGCTACCGGCGCCGGCTGCTCGACTACTGCCTAAGGCAGGGGATCGTGCTCGAGGCCTACAGCCCGCTCGCGCGTGGCCAGGGCCTGCAGGACCCGACGATCACCGCGGTCGCCGAGCGCGTCGGCCGCACGCCCGCCCAGGTCATGCTCCGGTGGGCGATCCAGCACCAGGCGGTGGTCATCCCCAAGTCCAGCCGCGAAGAGCGCATCCGCTCCAACGCCCAGCTGTTCGACTTCGAGCTCGCCGACGCTGACATGCGAATCCTCGACGCGCTCGACCGCACCAACGGCAGCGCGCAGGCTCGAGGCTAGTGTCACTTCCGCCCGGATGTGCACATGAGGAAGGACGTCCGCGAGTTCATCCGCCGGCTCGAAGCCACCGGCCTGACCGTAGAGTCGACACTAGTCGAGCACCCGTTTGCGGAAGCCGCGGGTGCCAAGGACAGTGAGCGCGAGGAAGAAGAGGATGAGCACGCTAAGGCTGGCTGGCCAGGGCATGTGCTGCAAGCTGGGGGTGAGGGCGGCGCGTAGTCCTTCGCTGACGTAGACCAGTGGGTTGGCGAGGGTGGCGATTTGCAGCCAGCGGATCTTGCTGAGAGCAGCCCAGGGGTAGTAGATGCAGCCGAGAAAAGTGATTGGGATCACGATCACCGAGAAGATCAGCGGCACTTGGCGAGGGTTCCAGCTGGTGCCGATCGTCAGTCCGAGCGCCCCGGCCGCCAGGCACGCGACAATGATCTCGGCAACGAGCAGCGCCGGATTGATCTGGGTGTGGACGTGGCTGTTTGGGAAGACGAGCACCATCGGGAAGACGATCAGGGCAGCGAGCGCGCTCTGCAGCCCGCCGAAGAGGATCTTCTCGAAGGCGACCAGGTTGGTCGGCAGCGGTGCCATCACTCGGTCTCTCGATCTCGCCGAGGTCGTCCCGGTCGTCTCGTTCACGGCGGTATCGGACGACCGCCTGGATGCCTTGGAAGAGGACAGCGACCGCGACCAGCCCGGGCAGCAGGATCGTGCCGAAGCTAGCACGCCCGGGGCCATGGATGCCAGCGCCGATGTGCGGGAAGACGTAGAGGAAGACGAACACGAAGAGAAACGGCTGCATCACCGCCCGCAGGATGAACTGGGCGAATTCGCGCCGCAGCACGCGCGCGTCGCGCAGTGAGCAGCCCCCAGAAGGCGGCCCGGTGTTCGCTGCTCGCGCCTGCCGCTGATGGAAGGAGGGGCAGGCAGCGGCCGCCGCTGGGTGATCGGCGGCGCTGTCAGTCACGCAGCGCTCGTCCGGTCAGCTGGATGACAGACCGTTCTCGAGCGTCGGCTCGGTCACCAGTCAGGTCGGCGATGGCCCGAAGCGAGCGGCGAGCTCGACCACCCGCGGCAGCGAGCCGTCGTGCTGGGCCAGGTAGACGAGCACCTTCCCCTCGACCTCCTCCGCGCGATGGATGCCCGGCGCCGCAGCGAGGGCGGCAAGGGCAGCTGAGCGGTCGCCGTCGAGGGTCAGCTCGACCACCGTCTCCACCCCAACCTGGCGCTTTAGCTCAGCCGGTGTCCCGAGCACGAGGAGCTGGCCGTGATCGATGATCGCCAGCCGCTCGCAGAGCCGATCGGCCTCTTCCATGTTGTGGGTGGTGAGGATGATCGTCGTCCCCTGCCGATGGAGATCGCCAAGCAGATCCCAAAGCGCTATCCGGCTTTGCGGGTCGAGCCCGGCGGTCGGCTCGTCGAGGAACAGCACCTGCGGGCGGTGGGCGATCGCGCGCGCCACCTGCAGCCGCTGCGCCATCCCGCCGGACAGCGAATCCACGCTCGCCTCCGCGCGCTCCGCCAGCCGAAAGCTCTCCAGCAGCTCGCCGGCGCGCGCCGCCGCCGCGCGCCGCCCCATCCCGAAGTAGCGGCAGTGGTAGTACAGATTCTCGGAGACCGTGCAGCTGCGATCAAGCGTATTGAACTGGGTGACGACCCCGATCCGGGCACGCACCGCCGGCGGATCGGCGCGCACGTCCACCCCCGCCACCCACACCCGCCCGCCGCTCGGGATCACCCTCGTCGTGCACATGCCTACGGTCGTCGTCTTGCCCGCCCCGTTCGGGCCGAGCAGACCGAACAGCTCGCCGCGGGCCACGACCACGTCGACCCCCCGCACCGCGTCGACCGGAGGCGGACCCACGTACCGCTTGCGCAACCCCTCGACGACGACGGCGGCGGCGGCACCCGCAGCAGCTTCCCCTCGCTCTTCCACGCTCAGCTCCCCATCGTACGGAGCCTCCACAGCGGGCTCCCCAAGACCGTATTAGTCAATGCGCCAGTGCGTTGACGACAAGATGCCCGCGCATTGCGCTCGTCGGCAACGAAATCGAAGGCGTCCTGACCGGCCACCCGATCACGAGCTCGCCACCTATTCGCCCTGTCGCGTCGCGTTCCTTGATGCGACGAAGTGGAGAGCGCAGCGTTTCTAACTGTTCGCCTCGCGGACGACCGTCACGGGACAGGACGCGTGATGGACGACCTGGTGACTGACAGAGCCGAGCAGGAGACTGGCGAACCCGCCGTGACCCCGGTTGCCAACCACGATCAGATCAGCGTCTCGCGACTCCTCGAGCAGCACTTCAGCCGGTTGCCCTTGGACCGCCTTGCCATCACACTCGACCGCGGACTGCAGCCCTCTAGCTGCTGCAACGGCCTCGCGCACGACAGTCTCGGCACCGTCGCTGAAACCGTCGAGTGTGGGTTGGTCGAGCGCAGGAGCGAAGCCGCCGGCGTACACGACCGGTGGGATCTCCCAGGCGCAGATCACGCGCAGCCGCGCTCCCCGCAGTCCCGCCTCGCGGGCTGCGTACTCGAGCGCCGCGCGGGCGCACTCTGACCCATCGACTCCCACGACGATCGTTTCCATCACACCTCCACGTTGTTGTCCCTCTGTCCGGCGCGGCTCGGGCTGCGACGATAACCGCATAACTCGTCTGAAGCGGCATCTCACCGACTACCACAAGGACAGGTGGGGTCGCTTCTCCTGGTTTGGCTTCCGTCGCGTAATCAAGGCCCTGTGGGTGTCAAGACTCGGTGCGCGTCCGGAGAAACGGCGATTTGGCAGGCAGGGCGCTAATTTTGGCACCCCACAGGCGTGTGCCCCTCGAGCGTAACCACCGGCCGGCCCACCTATCTCCCCGAGGTCGTCACGCACGAGCGCGTCGGCTGCCCGCCGACGAGGACGGTGCAGGCGCCGCAAGCACCCTCGCCGCAGCCAGGCTTCACAGCCCTCAGCCCGGGCCGCTCACGGAGAACGCGGAGCAGCGTCCACTCCGGCCCAACCTCCGGGTCGTGCTCGACGCCGTTCACGAGGAGCGGCACGCGGCGACTTACCGCCGCCTCCGTACTTTCCGACGGGTGACTGCGTGGGATTCCCGATGCCGTGCCCGGCGGCGCCTGCGAGGGTGACACCGAGATGCTGCACGAGCCGGAGGTTGCGATCCGCCTCTCGCGGCGGCTAGGAATCGACGAGAGCAACCGCCGCTGATGGACGCTAGGCGCGGTCGCATTTGCCCTGTTCATGATCATGCTCGACAACACGATCGTGAACGTCGCGCTGCCCTCGATCGGGCGCGGGCTGCAGGTCGGCGTGTCCCAGCTTGAATGGGTCGTGAACGCCTACACGCTGTCGTTCGCACTCTTCATGCTCACCGGCGGCCGGCTCGCAGATCTCTATGGGCGCCGGCTCGTGTTCGACGTCGGCCTGGCGGTCTTCACACTCTCCTCTCTCACGTGTGGCCTCGCTCCGAACGTCGTCACGCTGATCGCAGCGCGAAGCTTCCAGGGCGCGGGCGCCGCCCTGATGATGCCCGCGACGCTGTCGATCATCAGCGCCGCGTTCGAACCGGAGGAGCGCGGCACCGCGATCGGGATCTGGGCCGGAGTCGCCGCGAGCGCGCTGGCGATCGGGCCGCTGCTGGAGGCTTGCTCACCGAGCACGTCGGCTGGAGTTGGATCTTCTTCGTCAACGTCCCGGTCGGCGTGCTCGCACTCGCGGCCTCGCTCGTCCTGATCGTCGAGTCGCGCTCGGGCGAGCGAGACCAGCGCCTCGACCTCCCGGGTCTTGCCACCTCGGCCGCGGGGCTTCTCGCGCTGATCTACGCCCTGATCGAGGCCAACCAATACGGCTGGAACTCGCCGCGCATCCTCGGCCTGTTCGCGGCCGGCACCGTGCTTCTCGGCGCGTTCGTCGCCGTCGAATGGACGGGCCGGCGGCCGATGCTCGATCTGCGGCTGTTCGGGAGCCGCACGTTCAGCGGCGCCAACCTCGCCGCGCTGCTCGTCTCCCTTGCGATGTTCGGGATCTTCTTCTTCGTCTCCCTCTACATGCAGAACATCCTTGGCTATACCCCGGTGCACACCGGCGTGGTCTTCTTGCCGATGACCCTCCTTGTCGTCGTCTCGGCGCCACTCGCCGGCAAGTTGACCGACCTGATCGGCCCGCGCTGGCCCATCGTCGCGGGCATGATCCTGCTCGCGGCCGGGCTGTTCGAGTTCTCCCGGCTCGGTCTCGGGGCCGGCTTCGTCGACCTACTGCCCGGCATGCTGGTCGGGGGCCTCGGCATGGGCCTCGCGATGGGGCCGATGACGACCGCTGCCCTCAGCACCGTCTCGCTGGACGAGGCAGGCGTGGCGTCGGGGGTGGTGACGACCTCGCGGCAGGTCGGCGGCGCGCTCGGCGTCGCCGTGATGGGCGCGATCGTGGCCGCGGCCGCGACCGTGCCGCCGACCGATCCGCGCTACCCCCTGCTGTTCGTCGACGGCTTCCACCACGCGCTCGAGGCGGCAGCGGTCATCGCGCTCGCCGGGGCGCTGCTTTCGGCGGTGCTCGTTCGCCGCGGAAAGGCGCGAGCCGGTAACCGCGGGCGCAACGAAGGGCTGAGCGAACCGCGTCCCGCCGATGCTGCGGGCGAGAATGGCGCCGAGCAGGCTTACCGCGATCCCGACGAGCGCCTTCGCGGCGAGCCCGATGTCCCGACCTCTGTGCAGCAGGAGCCGGGCGTTCGCCTAGCCGGACGCGATCGCAACAGAACCCGCCTCGTTCCGCCTTGCGTCGTTGACGGCGGCCACGAACTCCTCCCGCCAAACAGGCGACACGGGCACACATCGCGCACAGTTTCTCCAGCCTCCCCTGCTCCATCCCTAGCCAGCGACGACGTCGCCGGGGGCGGGGAGGCGAGAAGACGCGACGAGAGCGGGCTACACGGTCCGCACGATAAGCAGCGTTGCGCATGCGCTGAGGACGAACGGGCAGACCTTGAACCAGATCACCGGGGTGCGTGCTCCCGTCAGCGCTGTGAGGCGGCGAGCGCGACGAGAACGCCCGCTAGGAGGCGGTAGACGAGGTGTGCCGTGAATCCCTCGCTCGCGCCTGTCGCGGCGAGCAGGACGATCAGCGTTCCGATTGATGCGCGCGATGCCTTCGGCCATCCACTCCATCACGAAGATCCGCCGATTGTCGAGAGCGAGCTCTCCGAGGCCATCTGCCACCGTTCTGCGTGGCGGTAGGCTGCGCGGTGCCCCAGACGATCAAGACAGCGCCGGCGACATAGGCGAGCATGTCCTTCATGTCTGAACGTGTCTTCTGTGCATTCGTCCTGACCGCGGGGCCCCTAGGCTCGACCGTGCCCGGCGAGTCGTTCGAGTTCACGCTCGATCTCTCGTTCGTTAACCGCTGGCCGGCGGAAGCGGATGGCGAGCACGTTCAGAGCGACGTAGAGGTCCCAGGCGAGCGCGACCCAGATGATCCACGGGCTCCAGTCACCCGGGTTGTCGTTCGGGCTCAAGTCGTTGCGGCCAGTCGCCTGAGCTCAAGTAGTCGCTCACTGCCCAGACCGGCGTCAGGACGAGCATGGCAAGCAGGAAGACGGCCAGGCGCAGCCGCAGCCGGCGACGCGACTCGACGCGGTCGCGTGCCCATGTGCGCAGTGTGTCCTGTTCTGGATCCTGTTTCTCGGCGTAGCCATGCGTTGACCTCCTCCTCGTGGGCGTGGCGAGGCGCTCCGAGCCGGCTGCTTCAAGCCGAAGCTGCTCGTCGCGACGTGCGACCTGGTAGCCGGCTCCTAACGACACGAGTATGTCAACTCCCGTCTTCAGCGAAAGGAAGCGCCCGATCGCCTCCACCGCCGCCGGATCGGCTTCGCAGTAGACGGTCTGTCCCCGCTTGGCGCAGCGGATCAATCCCGCCTGGCGGAGCTCCTTGATGTGATGCGAGACTGTCGACAGCGAGAGGTCGAACTCGCGCGCAAGCGCCGAGATGCTCCGCTCCATCTCCTCGACCGAGCCCTTGGTCACGCTCCCTGATCAACCGATAGATCGCGAGGCGGTTCGGATCGGAGAGAGCCCGGAAGACTTGTGGCCAGCTCGACCACATCTTAACCTCCTTACTTCGATACTTGTTTAATCTCATAGTTATCGAACTATCGGAGAAGCGGCATCCGTGCCAGCACCGATCGGACTCTGAAATGCAGGCCGCGGTCCACTTTCCACGAATCAACGTTCGCGTTGAAACGAGCGAGCGCGAATGAGTCGGGTCCACTGCCGGCAACGACGATCTTTCCATCCCGCTGCCGAAGCAGTGCCTCGGACAGGCCGCCGCCTTCGAACCTGGTTGTCACCTTGCCACGGCGCCCGAAGCTCCTGTCGAGGACCCGCCGTTTCTTCTTGTAGCGGACGATGAAGGAGTCGCTCGGGCCGGCCTGGCTGAGGTCGGCTGCGCCTGCGGCCAAGAGCTTGCCGTCTGGCGTGACTGTGAGCGCTACGTAGTAGGAAATGCTGCCGGGGCTGAGTTCCGGTCGTCGCCTTGCCGTGGCACCCAAAGCCGGTGTCGGGCTTGCCGTTCTTGTTGTACTGGAGCCGCCTGATTGTTGTCTAGCCAATGCCCGGCGCGCGGGCCACACGGTTTAGTTGCCTGGACAGTCTAGTTTTG
This sequence comes from uncultured Actinomycetes bacterium, assembly GCA_963711545.1. Lineage (GTDB taxonomy): Bacteria > Actinomycetota > Thermoleophilia > Gaiellales > Gaiellaceae > 3-1-20CM-4-69-9. Next base: position 94,929 of record CAVQEP010000010.1, on the reverse strand, counting down.
AGGTTGGCGTCCGTGCTGGCTTGGGTAGATGTTTGAGACCCCGCGGCCGGCGACGGCGCTGAGCGTATCCGCGGATTTCGCGTGCGAGCCGTTCCGCGTTGGCTCTCGCAGGCGCTGTTCGTGGCGTTCGCGGATGAGGAGGCGGAGTGTGTCGGGATCGTAGTAATTAATAGGGTTCTCCTCTCTGGTTCGGTCAGAGGATGTTTTGATGGGTGAGAGGTGCGCGATCGCCTGACGATTCCGCGACTGCTAGCTCGACGGCCCGTAACCTGATGGCTCCGACGTTGGTCTGTCAGAGCGAGTAGCGATCGGCATGCGTCTCACGCTCGTCCGCCACGCGACGTTGCTGCTGGAGACCATCTCGGCCGCGTCCTCGTCGATCCGATGCTGCGCGACGCTCGCAGAACGCCGCCGATCGAGAACACGCGAACCCGATTCGGAAACCGCTCGTCGAGCTTTCGGTCCCGGCAGAGGAGTCATGCGCGGAGATTGACCTGTGGATCATCACGCATCTGCACGGCGACCACTTCGACGATGCGGCGGCCGCACTGCTGCCGCGCGACCTGCCGATCCTCACCCAGCCGCAGAGCGCGGAGGCGTTGCGAGCGCGAGGGTTCACTAACGTCGCGACGTCGCATGCGCAGATTCCGATGACGCGCGGTCGCCACGGCACGGGAGAGATCGGCGCGGCCATGGGGCCGGTGTCGGGGTGGGTGATCGACGGTGTCTACGTCGCCGGCGACACGATCTGGTGCGACGAGGTCGCCTCGGCGCTTGCCGAACACGAGCCGCACACCGTTGTCGTCAATGGCGGCGGAGCACGCTTCCTCGTCGGCGGGCCGATCGTGATGGACGTCGCCGACGTCGGGCACGTCCGCGAGGCGACCGACGCACGCGTCGTCGTCGTTCACCTCGAGGCGATCAACCACTGCGTCGAGCCGCGCTCGACCTACCGCGAACTCGACGATGTTGTCGTTCCCGACGATGGCGAGACGCTGGACTGAGGAGCGAGGCCGTCCCTCGGTCGGCCTTCGGCTACGGTCGCGCGGGCGCTAGCCCGTCTGGCTCGTGGGCGCCGGCTGTGGGTCGCAGACGAGTACGCCGCGTTCGTCGATCTCGAAGCTGCAGGCGGTGGCGAGCGTCTCGCGGAGCCGGGCGCGCGCGCGGTGCACTCGGATCTTGGCTGTTGCAAGTGAGCAGCCGAGAAGTTCGGCGATCTCGGGGTTGCTGAGGCCGTGCGCGTCGTGGAGGAGGATCGCGATCCGGTAGTCGTCGGGCAAGGCAGCGAGGTATCCCTGCACGCACTCGGACATCTCCGAGCTCTCGAGCGCACCCTCGAGGAGGGAGGGCGCCCGCGCCCGCTCGCGCTCTGCCGCCTCCTCTGCCTGCTCACCCGCCGAGGCGACCGTGTCGAGCGGAATCATCGGCGGCCGGCGCTGGCGCAGCCGGTCGAGCGCGACGTTGGTGGCGATGCGGTACAGCCAGGCAAGGGCGGCCTGGGGGTCGCGCAGCTGCTCGATCCGCTCGAGGGCGCGGGCGTAGGTGTCCTGCGTCAGCTCCTCAGCCTCGGCCTGGTTTCTGACCATCGCCAGGATATGCCGCTGGATCTGTGCGCGGAAGGGCACAAGCCGCGCTTCGCGCGTCGGGGACGCGACATCGACAGCACCGGCCATGACCAGCCTCCTGAGCGGGACGCTACAAGCTGTCGCACACACGCGATACGGGAGAACTACTGATTTCTTGCGGCACGCCAGACGCCGTCCGTGCCGTTGCAGCCGCTTGAGCTGGCCGGTAAAAGACGAGCGGCCCACGTCCCGCCAGCTCACGCGCGCGTGGTTCGGGACGCTCCAGGAGCTCGGCGTCGACGCGACGTCGTCGCCCGAACGCTGATCGCTGCCGAGCGACTCGAGGGCCCTGGCGGCTGGTCGAGCGATCGGGGCGTCCCGCCGGCCGCGGACAACTACTCGTTTTCGCGCACCAGGGTGTATCTCGTGGTCTCCCTGTCTCGTCCTTCCGGACGTAAGCACTCGAGCACAGGAAGGAGCCAGCGATGGCAAGCAAGTACCTGATCAAGAACATGGGCAGCCTCGATCGCGCGGTTCGCGCATTCGTGATCGCCCCGGTGGCGATCATCGTGGCCTTCGCCCTCGGCGCCGCCTCGATCCTGGGGATCGTGCTGTTCGTCGTGGCCGGCATCGGGATCGCCACGGGCGCAATCGGCAGCTGCCCGAGCTACGTCCCGTTCGGGATCGACACCCACGGCCGCGGTCGCGCGCACGCGCCGCTGCCGCACTGACCTGCACTTCACGCGACCCGCGATCACCGCGAGAAAGGACAGAAATGGCGACCGAGAAGCAAGAGCTAAGTACGGAGAAGAAGGAACTGGTGGCGGTCGGCGCCAGTGTCGGCGCGGGCTGTCAGCCCTGCGTCAGCCACCACCTGAACGCGGGCGCGAAGGCCGGCCTGGCCGGGGAGCAGCTGCTCGCGGCCGTGACCAGCGCCGAGCGTGTGACCGCCGAGGCGGCCGTCGCGATGGGCGACCATGCGCGAGCGAAGCTCGGCTCGAGCGTCACGGTGCCGGCGATGCTGTCGCGGCTCGAGGAGGCGCTCGCCTCGCTGGGTGCCGCCCTCGGTGCGAACGACGTCACCAACATCGAGCGCCAGCTGCGGGCCGCCGTCGAGCTCGGCGCCTCGCGGCCACAGCTGCAGCAGGCGATCGAGACCGCCCACACCGTCCAGGAAAACGCGGCGCGCATCCACCTGCGCGAGGCCAAGCGTCTGCTCGACGCAGTCGCGCCGGCCGCCACCGAGAACGACGCCGAGTCCGGCGACGGCTGCGGCTGCGGTGCCGACGACCAAACGAACGTGGCTGCCGCCGAGGTGGAGCATCAGCCGGCGGGCGCGACGAGCGGCCACGCGGCGGGCTGCAGCGACGCACTGGCAGGGCGCCTCGGTACGGCCGGCGCCTCTCCAATGGCCGGCTGCGGCGAGATGTTCGAGCGGCTCATGCCCACCGCCGCGGCCGCAAAGACGGACAAAGCGCCGGCCGCGACTGCGGCGGCCGGCCCGTGCAAGAAGGAGGTCTGCCGATGACAACCATCGCCACCATCGCTCTTCCCGTCGCTGACAACTGGACCGTCTCCGTCGGCGGCGGCTGGATCGTCGTAATGCTGATCGGGATGGGACTCTGCTTCGTCGGCATGTTCGCCTTCATGTGGCTCATGCGCGGCGGGCAGGGCTGGCCCATCTGCGGCTGGCGACGGCCGCAGGAGACGGCGCTCACCTTCGGCGAGCACCGCTTCGGCAAGGGCACCGTTCCCCTCGACGATTCCCGCCAGCGCAAGGAAGTCCGCGTCGGGACAGCCGTGCGAAGCGCGGACCCGACGGTCAGCTCACGCCAAAGCGAGGCCCCACGATGATGATGGGGATCGGACTCTTCTGGGTCGCAGTCATCCTCGGCCTCGTCTGGCTCGTCCGCGACAAGGCCAACCTCCCGCAGCGACCGTCGGAGGAGACGGCGCTGACGATGCTCGACCGCCGCTTCGCCGAGGGTGCCGTCTCGCTCGACGACTACCACGAGCGCCGTGCCGTCCTCACCGGCGCGGCGCTGCCGCGCACCGACCAGGACATCACCTCAGACGCAAGCGAAAGAAGTCAGCGATGAAGAGGCTCATACTCGGCGCAGCAGTGGCAGGCGGCGCAGCACTCGCCTTTCGCCACTGCCGCAGCATGATGCGTGACCACTGCCGCAACACACCGGCCGACTGCCACCCGCAATAGTCAGCGCACACGAACAGCGCCGATCAGGCCGGAAGCCCCGCATGTCGGGGCTTCCGCACGCCGGCTCGCTAGATCGGTGGATTGGAGCGCGTGCGGCCGAAGCAGCTCGTCCTCGAGCATGATCGAGCATCCGGACGTGAAGAACGCCGCCGATTTTCCAGCTGACCCTCATCGCATCCTTTGACACCCGCCGATGCGACACCGGCGACGAAGTAGCGCTGGAACGCCACGCTCTGGCCCTTCGCCGTCTTCGAGGCAGGCCGCCCATTCGGCGACGTCGTTCGTGACGCCGCCCTCGTCTTCATCCGCAGGCCGCTTGGCTTCGTCGGGCTTGCGATCGCGCTCCTGCTCGTGAATGCGGTCGGCGTGGGCGCCGCGATCGTTCCGTCCTCACGTTGACGATCGCGTACTCGTTCCTCGTCTCAGCACACTTCGCGCTGCCGAAGAATCCGGCCCGGGACGCCTGAGCAACGTGGCCAGCGTCACATACGAGCACGTCACGAAGCGGTTCGGCGACATGGCCGCGGTCGCCGACCTGATGCTGGAGATCGGCGACGGAGAGTTCATGGTCCTCGTTGGCCCGTCCGGTTGCGGCAAGAGCACGGCGCTGAGGATGCTCGCGGGACTCGAGAAGGTCACCGAAGGGCGGGTCCTCATCGGCGACCGCGTCGTCAACAACGTTGCGCCACAGCACCGGGACATCGCGATGGTATTCCAGTCGTACGCCCTCTATCCGCACATGACCGTCTACGACAACCTGGCGTTCGGTCTACGCAACCAGAAGGTGCCCAAGAGGGACATCGACCGGCGCGTACAGCGCGCGGCGGAGATCCTCGATCTCGACCCGCTGATCAAACGCAAGCCGAACCAGCTCTCGGGCGGGCAGCGACAGCGCGTCGCGCTCGGGCGGGCGATCGTGCGCGAGCCCGCAGCCTTCCTGATGGACGAGCCACTCTCGAACCTCGACGCGAAGCTGCGCGTGCAAACGCGCGCGGAGATCCCGAAGCTCCAGCAGAACCTCGGCACGACGACGATCTACGTCGCGCACGACCAAGTCGAAGCGATGACGATGGGCGACCGGATCGCCGTGATGAATCTCGGAGTCCTCCAGCAGGTCGGTTCGCCGGAAGAGTTGTACACGAATCCGCAGAACATCTTTGTGGCAGGTTTCATCGGCTCGCCAGCGATGAATCTCGTCCCCGCCCCGCTGCTCGACGGCGTCGGCGGCCAGAATCGAATCGCCGGGTTCCGTCCTGAGCACATCAATCTCGGCAACGGTCGTACCGAAGCGATCCCCTTCACTGCCCGCGTCGAGGTCGTCGAGTATTTGGGCGACGACCAACTCGTCCACATGACGTGTAAGGACACGGCGCTCGAAGCCAAGCTGCCGGTCGAGGACAAGGTCGGCATCAGGCAAGACGTTGAGTTCTCGATCCCACGTGACAAGCTGCTGCTCTTCGACGCCGAGAACAAGCAGCGGGTGACCTGAAGGCGTCTCAGGAGTGCCGGCAGCTCGGCGGGTGTGAACGCGGCGGCCGCATCGCGCAATACGGCAACGTTGCCTGGTAGACACTAGTCGTGCCGCAGCGCGATCTCGTAGTCGAGTCAGGAGGCCTCGCGCTCGCTGTCCGGGACTACGGCGGCGAGGGTACGTCGCTGTTGCTGCTTCACGGAAGCGGCAGCACAGCCGCCGTGTGGGACGACTTCGCGCCGCACCTCACGCCCTCGTTCCGGGTCGTCGCCCACGATACTCCAGGGCACGGGCTGTCGGAGACTCCGGCGGGACGCCTTGACTTCGCCCTCTTCCTCAACGCAGTCGACGGCGTCGCCGCCGCACTCGGGCTCGACCGACCGGTCCTCATCGGCCACTCCGCAGGCGGAATGGCCGCACTCCTCTACGCGGCCGAGCGTAGCGGCTGCCGCGCCGTCGTCTCGGTCGACGACGCCTGCGTGCGGGTCGCTTCCGACGCTCCGGGGGGCGTACGTCGGAGAGGAGGGGATCGCGGCAGGGTTCGGTTGGACTGGGAGCGTCGAAGAGTTCGAACGGGAGTGTGCGACCGTGCCCGCGGGGCCAGCGCGGGCGAGCTTCCGCCGCTCCCACGTCAGCCGCTCGGACGGGCTGCTCGAACAGCGGCCGACCGTGGAGTTCATGGTCGACTTCACGCGGCTCGCAGCGAGACTGGAGCCCGAACTGACGCTCGACGACCTCTATCCAACGATCGGCTGCCCCACGCTACTCGTGTGCGGCCAGCGCGGCTGGGCGCAGGGCGAGCCGCTGACGCCTGAGCTGCGACGACGGCTCGAGTCGCTCCCGTCACGCTTCCCGCACGTCGAGCTCGCATGGCTCGACTGTGGCCACATGATCCCGTGGGAGCAGCCCAGCAAGCTGGCCGTGCTCGTCACGGCCTTCGCCCGTAACGACGGCTGAGGCAGTTGCACGTCAGCCAAATCCCCGGCGAAAAGATCCGGTATCAACGAAGCGACGCCGCCTTGGTGGGCCTTATAGGCAGAACGCGGCGCCACGCGCTGCTGCTATGAACTCACCTGCCAGATTGGCGATCTCCTCGAATTGGGCCACCTCTTAACCCGATCGGACTGGCCATCCCCAGTAGCGTCAGCCAGGAGTCCCGAACGCGTTCAGGTTGGAACGGAGGTCGTCAGGAGAAATGGCACCACCCACACAAGATCCACGCATCGCTAGCGCGACGCTTGGCGAGGCAGTGTCGTGAGGAGTTCCCTACCTGCCGCCGTTAGCAGCACGCACCCCCGGTCGATGCGAACGAGGTCGTCAGCCAGCGCGTCTTCCCACACAGCCAGTCGCGGGCACGAGGTCTTCCACGCCTCGATCGTCTCGGCATAGCTTCGTGACTGCTGCGCTATCCACATGAGCAGCTCAGCGGTGGGGGCGGTTACGGTAGGCATCTGGTTCGTCCGTCTACGTGGCGTCTGCCATTCAGACTCTAGTCGGGCGGAGACCGCCTAGAACCCGCCGGCAGCTCGACCCCAGACCCAGGCATGCACGCGAAGGCCGCCGTGTACGTCCGTCTAGCGCACCCGATTGCTCTGAGGAGCCGTCGCAACATGCCGTCTCGCGACGTTCCTTCCCCCTCCTGCTGCTGCCGAGGGAGAGACGGCAGAACCTCGTGAAACTCACTGACTTCCAGCTGGATAGCCTCTAACTCGGCGTCGCCACCAACGGCCCGGTGCAGCGAAGACGAATCCGGGCCACGTCCAGGGCATCGTCGACTACATCGTCGAGCAGGCCGAGAAGGGGGAGCCTTGGGCCTTCAACTCGATCGTGCTCTGACTCGATTTTCGGGTTCCCGCGCGTCCTCCACGTGCTCGAGCCCCCTCTCTCTACTGTTAGTGCACATGTTGGGGGGTTAGGCTCTTGTCGTGACGGTCTGCTCGAACTGTGGCGCCGAGAACCGGGCCGACGCGAAGTTCTGCGGCGAGTGTGGCGCGGGGTTGGCGGCGCTCTGCCCCGCCTGCAGCACTCCGAATGAGCCTGGGCGGAAGTTCTGCTACGAGTGCGGCGCGTCGCTCGGAGGTTTGCCGGGATCGGCCGCGGCGGTTCCGGCGCAGCCGCGCGAGACGCAGTCGGCTGAGCGTCGTTTGGTGTCGGTGTTGTTCGCGGATCTGGTCGGCTTCACGACGTTGTCGGAGTCGCGGGACGCGGAGGAGGTTCGCGATCTGCTCTCGCGCTACTTCGACACGTGCCGACGGCTGATCGAGCGCTACGGCGGAACGGTGGAGAAGTTCATCGGAGATGCCGTGATGGCGGTGTGGGGCGCTCCCATCGCAAGGGAGGACGACGCCGAGCGGGCGGTGAGGGGCGCCCTCGACCTCGTGCAGGCGGTGGCCGAGCTGGGACAAGAGGTAGGCGCTCCAGACCTTCGTGCACGGGCGGGCGTGCTGACGGGTGAGGCGGCGGTCACGCCCGGCCGTCTTGAGGAGGGCATGGTTGCCGGCGATCTGGTCAACACGGCCGCGCGCGTGCAGTCGGTTGCAGGGCCCGGAACTGTGCTCGTGGGCGAGTCGACGAAGCGAGCAAGCGAGGCGGCAATCGCCTACGAGGAGGCGGGTCTGCATGAGCTCAAGGGCAAGGCCGAGCCCCTCCCGCTCTTCCGGGCGATGCGGGTGACCGCGGGGCGGGGAGGCGCGCTCAAGTCCCTCGGCCTGGAAGCGCCGTTCGTCGGCCGCGACCGCGAGCTGCGTCTGGTGAAGGAGCTCTTCCACTCCTCGGCAGAGGAGAGGAAGGCGCAGGTCGTCTCGGTCACCGGCATCGCGGGCATCGGCAAGTCCCGGCTCTCCTGGGAGTTCGAGAAGTACATCGACGGGCTGGCCGAGGACATCCGTTGGCACCGGGGCCGCTGCCTGTCCTACGGCGAGGGTGTGGCCTACTGGGCGCTGGCGGAGATGGTGAGGATGCGCTGCGGCATCCTCGAGGACGAGGAGCCTTCCTCGGCGCTTGTGAAGCTGCGGGCGATGATCGAGCTGCACATCCCTGACCTGGAGGAGCGGCGCTGGGTCGAGCCGCGTCTCGCCCACCTGCTCGGGCTCGAGGAGGGCGCTCCCGGCGATCAAGAGAATCTCTTCTCTGCCTGGCGGATCCTCTTCGAGCGGCTTGCAGAGCGAGCGCCGACGATCCTCGTTTTCGAAGACATGCAGTGGGCGGACTCCGGCCTGCTCGACTTCCTCGAGTACCTGCTCGAATGGTCGCGCAGTCACCCCCTGTTCGTCCTCGTTCTGACCCGCCCCGAGTTGGTGGACAGGCGTCCTTCGTGGGGAGCTGGCAAGCGCAGCTTCGCCTCGCTCTACCTCGAGCCTCTCGCACCCCAGGTGATGAGCGAGCTCCTGACTGGGCTCGTACCCGGTCTGCCGCAGGAGTTGCGCGAAGGCATCCTCATACGTGCCGAAGGCGTGCCGTTGTACGCGGTCGAGACGGTGCGCATGCTGCTCGACCGCGGCTTGCTCGTCGCAGGAGGGAAACATCTATCAGCTCACCGGACCCGTCGGGACGCTCGAGGTGCCGGAGACCTTGCACGCACTGATCGCGGCCCGCCTCGACAGTCTGACCGAGGAGGAGCGCCGGCTCGTCCAGAACGGTGCCGTGCTCGGCAAGACCTTCACGAAGCACGGGCTGGAGGCGTTGACCGGTCTGCCCGGCGAAGAGGTCGACCCACTGCTCGCCGGGCTTTTACGCAAGGAGATCCTTTCCATCCAGGCCGATCCGAGTTCACCCGAGCGCGGCCAGTACTCGTTCCTCCAGGACATCGTCAAGCACGTCGCCTACGAAACGATTTCCAAGCGCGAGCGCAAGACGAAGCACCTGGCGGCCGCGCAGTTCCTGTCGTCGGCCTGGAGCGCTGAGGAGGACGAGATCGTCGAGGTCGTCGCCGCCCACTACCTCGACGCCTACCACGCCAGCCCTGACGACCCGGACGCCGAAGAGATCCGCTCAACGGCCCGCGAGATGCTCGTCCGCGCGGCGGAGCGCGCGGCCTCCCTCGGGGCGAACACGGAGGCCCAGCACGCCTACGAGCGTGCGATCGAGCTGACCGACGACTCACTCATCGAGGCGGAGCTGCACGAGCAAGCAGGGATGATGGCGAGAATCGGGGCCCGGTCGGACGATGCAGTCGCGCACTACGAGCGAGCGATCCAGCTCTTCGAGACGGCGCGCGCCACCCATCCCGCCGCCAGGGTCTCTGCGAGGCTCGCCGAGATCCTCTGGCAGGACCGAGGACGCATCGAGCAGGGCCTCGAGAACATGGAGCGAGCCTTCGACGTGCTTTCGCAGGAGGAGCCCGACGAGGACCTCGCGTCGCTCGCAGGGCAACTCGGGCGCTTCCTGTTCTTCGCAGGCCAGAGCGACCTCGCACTGCAACGTATCGAGACGGCACTGGAAATCGCAGAGGCCCTCGGCGTACCCGAGATCTTCTCGGACGCCCTGAACACGAAGGCGATCATCTTCGCCGGGCGCGGACGGAGGCTTGAGGCGCTCTCGCTCCTGCCCTATGCACTCCAGGTCGCGCTCGACAACGACAAGCCCTCGGCCGCGCTCCGCGCGCACTTTAACCTCGCCGACACACTCTGTCACGTCGATAGGTATGAGGAGGCCGCCAACGCTGTCCGTGAGGGACTTGCGCTTGCGCGGCGCGTCGGCAACCGGCAGCAGGAGTGGACATTCCTCGGGCAGGTATACCCGCATTTCGCCCTGGGCGCCTGGGAGGAGCTCGAGTCGATGGTCGCAGAGATCCCCGAGGAGCACTGGTCGGAGGTACGGCCATCGTGGCCGGGCATTCTCTTCGGCGCAACGGTCAACGCCTTCCGAGGGAGACTGGATGACGCCGAGGCCCTCATCCGCCGTTGTGCCGAGATGGAGTCGTCAGCCGACCACCAAGAGCGCGCCGCCTTCCACCTGGGTCGAGCAGACTTGCTCCTCATGGCGGGAGATCCAGCCCAGGCGCTCGAGGCGGCCGAGCTGGCATTCGCCGAACACGAGTCGATGGGGATCACGCAGGAGTACTCCAAGCAATCCTTCGTCACGGCGGTGGAGGCCGCACTCGCCCTGGGCGACCTGGACAAGGCCAAGGAGTTGCTGGCCGTCGTCGAGGCGATCCCGGCCGGGAGCTCACCCCAGTTCCTGCAGGCTCAGAGCTCGCGCTTCCGCGCGCAGGTCGCGGCACGGCAGGGTGATGCCGACGAGGCGGAGCGCCGCTTCAAGCGGGCGGCCGGACTCTTCCGCGAGCTAGCGTTGCTCTTCTACCTCGGAGTCACGCAGCTCGAGCATGGCGAGTGGCTCGCCCAGCAGGTCCGTGCGACCGAGGCAGAGCCGCTGCTGGCCGAAGCCCGTGAGATCTTCGAGCGGCTGGGAGCGAAGCCGTGGCTCAAGCGCATGGAGGCTGGCGGTGCTCCACGACCAGCTCGGGCACGGGCCTAACGCTGCTGCTGCCCTTCCACGCCCGCTCCCGCCCCCAGTCATTTCGTTACAACCTCTAAGCCATTCCGCCGATGACACAACCTCGGGCAGAGCCATCACAGCCTCCCTGCAGACTGGGCCGCTGGGTTAGCGGTGCCGCCGGTACTGCAGCTCGACGATCCCGTTGCGGGAGGCGGTGCTGGAGACCAGGTCAAGCTGGTAGGACTTGGGGACGCCGTCGAACAGCCGGGTGCCCTCGCCCGCCACGTAGGGGAACAAGCTCAGCTGGAGCTCGTCGATCAGGTCGAGCCGCATGAGCGACCGCCAGAGGCTGACGCCGCCCCAGACCACGATGTGGCCGTCGCCGCCCAGCCTGAGCTTGTCGATCTCTTCTGCCGTGTCACCAGCGGCGATGGTGGTGTTGGCCCAGTCGGCCGTCTTCAGAGTCCGGGAGAAGACGACCTTGCGCCCGGCGTTCAGGATGTCGGCGAAGGGGTGGTCGGTGGCCGTTGTCATGGACCCGGCGATGCCCTCGTAGGCAGTGCGGCCCATGATGTGCGCGTACGCGCTCTGGAGAAAGTCGAGTTGCGCTGGGTCGTCGGGCTCACGGTTTTCGGGCAGGTCGAAGCAGAACTTCCAAAACTCGGTGCCCTCGTCGGCGAGAAGGCCGTCGAGCGAGTAGTTGAACACCGTCGCTATCAGCTTCCGCATGATCAGACCTCCTTGGTCTCGGGTCCTCTGGGGACCGTGCTTGCTACGGGAACGCGCCTGTTCCGGGCCGCAGCGCTGGCGTGGCCGCGGCGTCTGTGGCCTGTCGCTATTGCTTCAGACGCCACTGCCGCCCGGACGTCATCGGTGCCCCGTCAACTGGCCGGTTGCGCGGAAGGCCGAGGGCGCTCTCTTGGGCCAGACCGTATGGAGTGCCCGGCGCCTCGCTCGTAAGTTGGCGCGGGTTGCCGTCGGGATGGGCTCGGCGGTAGAGCCGCAATTACGGGAGGCGCCGGTGATGGACGAAGGTAGCTGGGTGGGGCTTGATGTGCACGCTCGCTCGGTGGTCGCGGGCGTGATCGATCAGGGGAGCGGTGAGGGTGTGGTCGCGTGGCTGCAGACGTTGCCGGCACCGGTTCGCGTTGTGTACGAGGCGGGGCCGACTGGCTACCGGCTCGCGCGTGCGTGTGCCGGGGCGGGGATCAGTTGCGTTGTCGCGGCGCCGTCGCGGGTCCGAGCTGCAGCTGATCGGGTCAAGACCGACCGGCGGGACGCCGAGCGGCTGGCGAGGCTGCTTCGGCTCGGTGAGATCACACCGGTGCGGATCCCGACGTTGGAAGAGGAGGCTGCGCGTGATCTCGTTCGCGCTCGCGAGGACGCGCGTGGCGATCTGATGCGGGCTCGTCACCGGCTCTCGAAGCTGCTGCTGCGGCACGGGTTGGTGTACGACGCGACCGCGTGGACGCGGACGCACGACGCGTGGCTTCGCCGGCAGCGGTTCCAGGGCGGGCCGCTCGCGATCGTGTTCGACGAGTGCTACGGCCGGATGCTCGACGCGAAGAGCAGACGGGACGCACTCGACAAGGCGATCACCGAGCTCGCCGCGACGCCACCGTATCTGGATGTCGTCAGCCGACTCGTTTGCCTGCGTGGCGTTTCGACGCTGACGGCGTTCGCGTTGAGCGTCGAGCTCGGCGACTGGCACCGGTTCCGTCCCGAGTCGCTGGGGCCCTTCCTCGGTCTCACCCCGAGTGAGCACTCGAGTGGGGAGCGGCGTCGCCAAGGCGGGATCAGCAAGACCGGCAACAGCCATGTACGCCGGCTGCTGATCGAGGCGGCCTGGCATCAACGCCGCCCGCCGCGTAGAAGCGTCACGCTCGAGCGCAGACGAGACGGCAAGCCTCTCGCGGTGCAAGCCCAAGCCGAGCGCAGCGCCCGCCGGCTGCACGGACGCTGGCACGCACTCGAGGCGCGAGGCAAGCCGCGCTCGATTGTCGTGGTCGCGGTCGCGCGCGAGCTCGCTGGACACTGCTGGGCGCTCGCGACGATGCAATAGGGCCGCTCTCAACGGCTCGGCGAGGAGAGCGCACCGGCGCAACGACGCGAGGAGCGACCCGAGAGAACACTGTGAGCAGCCCCACCGGCCACGCTCGACGCCAGAGAACGGCACCGCTCCTCATTTCGCACATCCGGTCATGCGGCACCAACCCGCGCATATGAGTCGCGACACAGACGTCGACGACAGCCGATGCGCTCCCCCCGCCGACTCGATCACCCGCAACAGCCGGGGCGCTCGACGCTACGCGGTTGACGCGACGCCCTCCATATGAGTGTTCCGGAATGACGCCAGAGCAATACCGGTCAGGCGGCCAACGACGCGCGTGATCGTGATGTAGTGAGCTGGAGTGTCCGCCGCTCATGAGGCTCAGAGCGCCGGCGGTGGGACCCGAGCAGGGTTCCAGATGACTTCCCAGAGGTGGCCGTCAGGGTCGTGGAAGTAGCCGGAATAGATGCCCCAGGGCCGGTCGTGCGCTTGGGTGACTGTGGCGCCCGCGGCTTCGGCCCTGCGGAGCAGCTCGTCGACCTCCCCGCGGTCTTGCACAAGTTGGCCGAGGCTGAACTCGCCTCCCCGCGCAGGGCGGAGGTCGATTTCGGCATCCAGCGCGAGATCGCGACGCGGATACAGGCTGAGGATCAAGCCGTCGCCGAGTTCGAACAATGCGACGGCACCGTTCGCGCCTGTGCGCTCATCAGACCACTCAGTCCCGATGATGCCCTCGGATCTGAAGCCAAGGCCGTCACGGTAGAAGGCGAGTGCCCGCTCGAGATCGTCGACGGCGAGCGTGATCACGTGCAAGCGTGCTTCCACGGCTGCGCACCTCCTGGTGTGAGCCCGAACTCGTGCTTCCGGACGTCCCAGTTGTACCCCCGTTGTCCGGATCTACTCGGCTGGACGAGCGACCTCTCGCCAGGACCCAGCCCGATGATCGAAAGCAGCGAGCCTCTGTCCGTGCGGGAGTAGTCGCGTGGATGTGCTGACCAGCCCAGCTGAACAGTCATTCGTGCAACCTCCTCGGGTTCGTAGAGCAGAAGTCCCAAGTTCTCCGAGAGACCCCGGGGACGGTCAGGTCAGGACGATGACGACGGCGAAGAGCAGCGGCCAGCCGTAGCCGCTGTCAATCAGCCATCGAGCCGCCCGATGTCGACGCGCCCAGCCTGCGCACGTGAGCAGGGAGCCGCACAGGTCCCGCAGCCGAAGATGAGCGCAGCGCGGAGGAGCAATGGGGGATACTTCCGGACTTTCCGCGACCGCGTCAGGAGGAGGTACGTGGTGGAGGAAGCTCGGCTCGAGGAGACGGAGACGGGGCTCAAACCGATCAGCGAGGGCTGGTTCGTCGTGAACGTCCGGAACGCGAGGTGGATGAGGAATGAGGCGTTCGGCGCGTCGTGCGCCTTCGAGGGGCCGGAGGCCTGGTTCCGCGAGGTCGGGATCAACCTGCGCGTGCTGCAGCCTGGTCGGCCGAACTGCCTTTACCACCGCGAGTCGCTGCAGGAAGACTTCCTCGTCCTTGCGGGCGAGTGTCTGCTGCTCATCGACGGCCAGGAGCGATCGCTAGGCGCCTGGGACTTCGTACACTGCCCGCCGAACACGGATCATGTCTTCGTCGGCGCCGGCGACGGGCCGTGCGTCATCCTTATGGTCGGCGCCCGCTCTGACGACGAGGTTCTGTTCTACCCGGCCTCGGGGCTCGCACGCCGCTACGGGGCGAGCGTCGAGAAGGAGACGGGCTCGCCCGAGGAGGCGTACGCGCCGTTTCCCATGCGCGAGACCGCAAGGCCCGACGCCTGGGACGAGCTCCCGTGGGCCAAGATGGAATCCAGTTGATAGGCTCTGAGTTGTCAGTGACGGCAACGAAGCGAGTGCCCGCCGAGGCACGCACTCCCCGCACCGCACGGCACGCCTGATACGTGTGACACGCGGAGGAATGCGGACGGTTGTACGTCCTCTTTTTCATCGAGCTGGGCAGCCGACGTGTGCATCTGGCCGACTGCACCGCGAACCCGAGCGGCGCCTGGACGGCCCAGCAGGCCGCCAGCTCGGCTGGTCATTCGCGGAACGGCATACACCGATCGCTTCTTGCTCCGCGATCGCGACAGCAAGTTCAGCAACGTCTTCGATGACGTCTTCCGAAGCGAAGGCGTTGAGATCATCCGCACTGCGGGAGCAGAACCGCCCGCTTGAGGACCAGAGCAGGCTGCTCCCCGGGCTACCTCCGCTGCCGCGCGAGGAAGTGCCGTGGGTCGTCGCCGGACAGTCAGCCTTCCGACGGCGCCCGTCTTAGGCGGATCACGCGGGTAAAGCGTCGGGTTCGAATCCCGTCGCTCGCTTCTCCCTCTGCGTCCGACTACTCGGCCCCTGGTCGCCCTGGTCCGCGTATCGCTGCGTGATTTGCGCAGCTCTAGCTGGAGTGGTCAGTACATCGAGCTCGGTCACCGAACTCGTCGAGAGCGAGGGCGCCTTGGCGGCGGGTTCCCGTGAACAGACGGCGTCGTTAGGGTATTGCCAATGGCGGAACCAGCGACGCTCGCGCAGCAAACCGAGAGATGGACGGTCGCGCGAGAGTCAGGGCGCGACGAGCTGCGGGGCTATGCCGTCATCTCGCTGCCGTTCACATCCGGCCACGTCCTCTGCCTACGATGCTGGCCGGCGAGCTCGTTTGGGCCGGGTTACCAGTCGGTCTGGCACCGCGCGCCCGACGGCGCCTGGACGGTCTACCACTCGGTCGCGCCCGAGCTCTCCTGCCCCCGTTTCGTCGGAGCGGCGATCTCGCGCGCAGTGCAGACGCCGATCGAGGTCGAGTGGACGGGTCCGAGGCGGCTACAGGTTCGAGTCGAGGAGGCCCAGCTCGTCTGGGAGATCGGAACTGGGGGCCACCCCGGTGACCCGCACGATGAACGCCGTCATGTCGCTCTTGCCCGCCGCGTGCTTCCGGAGCAACGCCGTGCTGTCGCTGATGTCGGCGATGTCCACGGTGATGTTCTCGGCCGGCCGCTTCGCGATGCGCGGAACGTTTCCCAACCACCAGTGGTTCCAGGTCGCGCCGCGCAAGGTCTGGATGGTCGTCGCGTCGGCGGCATCGTTCGGCGAGCGCGATCTCGGGCCGATCGGCCCCCTCGCGGCGCAGCCGTCGGTCGGCGACGTCCCCCTGCCGCAGCGCGGTGTCTTCATGGTGGGTGGCGTCGACACGGAGGCCTATGCGCCGTCGCGCCACTTGCCTGCCATCGGGTAGGGCGGCTCGACCGCACCACCGACGCGCGGCCGACTCGACGGCCAATTCGTTCGTCTCGACGCGCACCGTGAGGATCCCGGAACTGCCGAGACCGACTGTCACACTCGCCGCGCTCCTGACAGAAAGCTAACGATCGCGAACTGATTTTACCGAAGGCAACGCGCGCGGTGCTGTGGCGGGAGGCAGATCGTCAGTGTGAGGCGGTTTATGTTGGTCCGGAGCCGCCTGAGACCGCCGTGACGACGCTGTACGAGGGAACGAGCCAGATCCAGAAGCTGCTGATCGGCCGTGCGCTCATCGGCGAGTCCGCGTTTGCCTGAGGAGCTCGGGGACGCGAAGCCGCCCGCTCGAAACGGAAACTTAGCGACCGAACTCGCTGCGGATCTCGTCACCGTGCTCGTCGAGATCCGGTGGCCGCCGCCGCGTCACGGCCGGGGTTCCCGAGAGAAGGGCGGGGAAGCGGACGGTGCGAACGCCGTCGGTGTCGTCGACGACGTCGAGCCCGAGCCTCTCCGCGAGCGAGAAGGCCTCGTCGATCGTCTGCACCGGGCCGGCGGGTACGCCGGCCCGGAGCAGCGTTTCACGCCACTCGACTCGGCTCCGTGTCCCCAGGTGCTCCTCGAGCAGCGGCCGCAGAGCGTCGCGGTTGACGACCCTCGCTTCGTTGGAGGAGAAGCGCGCATCGTCGGCGAGCTCGGGGGCACCGATCGCCTCCGCAAGCCGCCTGAACTGCCCGTCGTTCCCGGCACCGAGCATCAGTTCGCCGTCTCGTGCGCGATAGGTGGCGAACGGCTCGATGCTGGGATGAACGTTTCCCAGCCTGCCCGGGACACTGCCGTCGGCGAGCCAGCCGGTCGACTGGTTGGCGAGCATCGCGAGGTTCGCGCTCAGGAGGTCGACCGTCACTCGCTGTCCGCGGCCGGTGGCGCGGCGCGCGTAGAGTGCCGCCAGCACGGCAATCGTGCTGTAGAGCGCGGTGACGATGTCGACGATGGCGACGCCCGTCTTCGACGCGGCGTCGGGCGGGCCCGTGATGCTCATCAGCCCGCCGACCGCCTGGACGATAGGGTCGTAGCCGAGCATGTCGCGGCCGCCGCCCTCGCCGAAGCCGCTGATCTCGCAATAGACGACCTGGTCGTTCAGCGCCGAGACGACCTCGTAGTCGAGGCCGAACCGCTCAAGCGTGCCCGGCTTGAAGTTGGAGATGACGACGTCGGCGCGCTCGCACAGCGTGCGTGCGAGCTCAAGTTCCGGCTCGTGCTTGAGGTCGAGCACGATCGAGCGCTTGTTCCGGTTTGCGGCATGGTGATAGGAAGAACGGCCCCGCGCGTCAATGGGCGGCACCCAATGCCGCGTGTCGTCGCCGTGCGGCGACTCGACCTTGATCACATCGGCGCCTAGGTCACCGAGCGTCATCGCCACGAGCGGCCCCGCGAGCACGCGCGAGAGGTCGACGACGAGGATGTTCTCGAGCGCGCTCAGCGGAGCTCTTCTGCTCCGACCGGAACTCGACGAGAGAAGCCGAAGGGTCCGAGATAGAACCGCAGTCTCACTGGCGGCAGAGTAGTTAGTTGTCCTACCCACGGACGTTGTGAACGCGGCTGATCGGGCGTCGGTCTCCGATCGCGCTGTGGGGTCTGTGGGTGTTGTACGGTCATCCCCGTCGTGGCTCGCGAGGTAGGCGACTCCCCGTAATCCTCAACGCCCATCTCCCGGGCGAACTCGGTCGCCGCCGGGAGATCGAGTATTGAGAGTCACCGGTAACCGTCAAGAAGAGGCGAGGGCCACAAACATTCCGGTCGTGAGCACGCGGCTAGGATCCCGGGGTATGGCTAGCTTCCTGCACACGATGGTCCGGGTCACCGACCCCGCGAAGAGTCGCGCGTTCTACGAGGCGCTCGGCTTCCGGTTCTCGAGCGAGATGGACATCGTCCGAGACGGCGAGCTCGAGGCGACCAACTACTTCTTCTCGATCGGCGACTCCGAGAACGTGCTCGAGCTGACCTTCAACCATGACGGGCGCACCTACGAGCTGGGCACCGGCTACGGGCACATCGCGATCGGCGTCGAGGATCTTGACGCGACTCTCGCCGCGCTGGCGCAGCAAGGGATCGAGCCCGAGCGCCCGCCCTACCAGGTACGCGAGGGCGGCTCCTTCATTGCGTTCGTGAAAGACCCTGACGGGTACAGGATCGAGCTGATCCACCGGAGCGCCAAGTAGGGCCGCCCGCGGCCTGTCCGCAGCTTGTCAGCCCCACTCCACGCCCCGGTCGAACGTGACGACGAGTCGGCCGATCCGTCCGCCGCTCGGCGTCAGCAGCATCTCGCCGGCCGCGACTTCAGGCTCGGCGCGCCAGGCATAGCGAGCCTCGGCGCGACCTTCGCGATCGCGCTCCTCGAGCAGGCGCACCGTGTCGTCGGGCGGCTGCTCGGCGTAGGCGGCGGCAATTGCGTCCCGGCCCGAGAACGGCCCGACAGGGACGCCGCGGAACTCGAGCTCGGCGTCGTCGGCGAACTGCTCCAGCATCGGCGCCCAGTCGCCGCTAGCCACGGCTGCGTTGAAGCGAGCGACGTGCTCTCGCATGAGCTCGCTCATGCCACCGATTCTCCGTCGAGGTCCTCGCGGAGCACTCCGAACATGACGCCGTCGACCCACTCGCCGTGGCGCCTGTACGCCTTCCGTTTCGCGCCCTCGCGCACGAATCCCGAGCGCTCGGCGTGCGCGATCGCCCTGTGGTTGAACCCGTAGATCTCGAGCTCCAGACGGTGGAATCCGGCCTCGACGAGCAGGTGCCGCTGGAACAGCCGCGCCGCCCGGTCCGCGACCCGCCGCCCACGGAATGCAGGATGCACCGCCAGCCGCTCGAGCCGGGCGATCCTCGAGCGTTCATTCGCCACCTCGAACCCGAGGGAGCCGGCACGCTCGCCGTCGACCTCGATCACGAACCTGCCGAAAGCACTTGGCTCGGCCTCCGAGCGCGCGATCTCGGCGTGCAGGCCCGCGCGGTCGAGCGCCGCGCGGCCGCCGAGAAACGGCTCGACGTCCTCGTCGTTCACGAGCTCGAAGAGAAAGTCCACGTCGTCTGCCCGAGCCCGCCTGATCGAGATCATGGCCGTCGGCGGCGTCTTCGCGCCCCGGTAGACTCGAATTCTTGACGCAGGTCGCGCCGGAACAGCCGCTCCACCGTGCGCTGGGTTTGACGGACGGAGAGCTCGACCGTATCCGCGAGCTGCTCGGCCGGTACCCGAACGACTTCGAGCTCGCGGTCTTCTCGCTGCTGTGGTCGGAGCACTGCGGCTACAAGCATTCTGCCCTCCTGCTGAGGCGGCTTCCCTCGGAGGGTAAACGCGTCCTCCAGGGCCCGGGGGAGAACGCGGGCGTGGTCGACCTCGGCGAAGGAGAAGCAGTTGCGTTCAAGGTGGAGTCGCACAACCATCCGTCGGCGGTCGAGCCGTTCCAGGGGGCGGCCACCGGCGTGGGCGGCATTCTCCGTGACATCGTCGCGATGGGAGCACGCCCGATCGCCCTCCTCGACGGCCTCCGCTTCGGCGCGCCCGACCACCATTTCGGTCAAGCGGTCACGGGCATCGGCCACTACGGAAACAGCGTGGGAGTCCCGACCGTCGGCGGCGAGGCCGTCTTCGACGAGGCCTACCGCGACAACTGCCTCGTCAACGCCATGTGCGTGGGCCTGCTCCCCGCGGATCGAGTCACACGCGCGCGCGCGACCGCCATCGGGGCGCACGTCGTCCTCTTCGGGGCGACAACAGGGCGCGACGGAATCGGCGGCGCGTCCGTGCTCGCCAGTGCCGAGCTCGGCGTCGAGGACGCCGACAAGCGTCCCTCGGTCCAGATCGGCGACCCCTTCACCGGCAAGAAGCTGATCGAGGCCTCGCTCGAGCTCGTCGAGGGCGGCCTCGTGGAGTCGCTGCAGGATTGCGGCGCGGCCGGGCTCGCCTCCTCGCTCGCGGAGATGGCCCGCGACGGCGCGGGCATCGACGTCCACCTCGACCGCGTCCCCCTCCGCGAGAACGGCATGGAGCCCTGGGAGATCATGATCTCCGAGTCGCAGGAGCGGATGATCGCGGTCGTCCGGCCGCAGATGCTGAACGCGGTCGAACAAGTCTGCGCCCGGTGGGAGCTGCCCTGCACGTCGATCGGCAACGTCACCGAGAGCGGTCTCCTGCGCGCGCTCCACGACGGCGAAGCTGTCGGCGAGATACCTGCAGGGCTCCTCACCGACGCGTGCCCGCGCTATGAGGTGGAGCGCGAGCCGAACGAGCCGAAGAGCGCGCCGGTCTCGCCCGACAACACCGCGCCGAAGGCCTGGATCTACGAGCAGTACGACCAGCTCGTCGGCTCGAGAACTGTTCGCCGTCCCGGCTTCGACGCCGCCGTCCTGCGACTGCGGCCGTCTCTGCGCGGGCTCGCTCTCTCGCTCCAGGGCCCCCCGCCCGGCGAACGCGATCCCTTCCGCGCCGGCGCGCTCGCGGTCCTCGGAGCTGCCCGTAACGTCGCCTGCGCCGGCGGTGAGCCTCTCGCGCTCACGGACTGCCTCAACTTCGGCAACCCCGAGAAGCCGGAGATCGGCTGGGAGCTCGACCGGTCGATCGAGGGCATCGCGCAGGCAGCCGAGGCGCTCGGCATTCCCGTCGTCTCCGGCAACGTCTCGCTCTACAACGACACCGACGGGAGGTCGATCCCACCCACGCCGGTCGTCGGCTGCGTCGGGCTCGTGCCCGACGTGCGCCGCATCCCGAACCGGTGGCGGGAGGGCGACGTCGTGCTGGTCGCGACGGCCCCGGGGGAGCTCGACCTTGCGGCCGAGGCGGCGCTGATCAGGTACGTCTGGAAGGCTGCGCCGCTGCTGACGCTCGCGCACGACGTCTCCGCCGGGATCAAAGAAGCGGTACGCGAAGCAGCGGAGCACAGCCGCCGCGAGGCCGCGCTGACCCTGCCGGTTGAGCCCGGCGGCGGCGGCCGGATCCTCCTCGCCTGCGCGCCCGAGGACGTCGAGCGGCTCGGTACGAAGGGTCTCCTGCAGATCGGGACGGTGAACTGATGTGCGGCCTGTTCGGCGTCCGGTCTCCCGAGCGCGACGTCGCGCGCCTCGCCTACTTCGGCCTCTTCGCCCTCCAGCATCGCGGCCAGGAGTCGGCCGGGATCGCCGTCTCCGACGACGGTCGCCTTACGACCCTGAGGGACATGGGCCTCGTGACCCAGGTGTTCGACGAGCAAAAGCTGCGCGGGCTGCACGGGCAGCTCGCGATCGGCCACACCCGCTACTCGACGACCGGCTCCTCGCAATGGTGGAACTCGCAGCCGCTCGTCCAGCATGGCAGCGCCCGCACCATCGCGCTCGGGCACAACGGCAACCTCACGAACGCCGCCGACCTGCGCGCCGAGCTGGCCGAGGCCGGCCACCGGCCCGCGACGACCGCCGACACCGAGGTGATCGCGGCGCTGATCGCCAACGACCCGGCGCCGCTCGCGGGTGCAGTCGCGAACGTGATGCACAAGCTCGACGGCGCCTTCTCTGTCGTCGCGCTCTCGGAAGGAAAGCTGATCGCCTTCCGTGACCCCCGCGGGATGAGGCCGCTCTGTCTCGGCCGGCTCGACGGCGACTGGGTCGTCGCTTCGGAGACGTGCGCGCTCGACCTCGTCGGGGCGACGCACGAGCGCGAGGTTCGTCCCGGCGAGCTGCTCGTGATCGACGAGGAGATCGAAGCGCGGCAAGTCGTCCCTCTCGACGACGGCGGCGCGCTCTGCATGTTCGAGTTCTTCTACCTCGCGCGCCCGGATTCCCGACTCGCGGGCGTCGAGGTTCATGGCGCGCGCGTGCGGATGGGCGAGCGGCTCGCGGAAGAAGCGCCGGTCGACGCGGATCTCGTCCTGCCGATCCCGGACTCGGGGACTCCTGCCGCGATCGGGTTCTCGCGCGCGCTCAACATCCCCTTCAGCGAAGGCCTGATCAAGAACCGCTATGTCGGCCGGACGTTCATCCAGCCCGACCAGGGCCTGCGCGAGCAGGGGATCAAGCTGAAGTTCAACCCGCTCGCGGAGGTGGCCGGCAGGCGCGTCGTCGCCGTCGACGACTCGATCGTCCGCGGCAACACGACGCGGCAGATCGTGCAGATGCTGTTCGAGGCGGGCGCGGCGGAGGTGCACGTACGGGTGTCGTCGCCTCCGGTGGTCTCGCAGTGCTACTACGGCATCGACTTCGCCGATCCGGACGAGCTTGTCGCCGCGAACAAGACGATCGAGGAGGTGCGCGACTTCATCGGGGCGACGACGCTCGCGTACCTGTCGCTCGAGGGCCTGCAGGCCTCGACCCGGCGTCCCTCCTCGCAGTTCTGCCGTGCGTGCCTGACCCGGGAGTACCCGACCGCGATCCCGCGCGAAGCGGCGAAGCTGCAGTTCGAGCCGACCGGGACCTAGTCAGGCGGCGACGAGGCCCGGAACGTGGACTACCTCGAGCTTGATGCCGTCGGGGTCGTAGAAGAACGTTGCGTAATAGCCGGGCGCGTAGGCGTACTCCTGCGGTGCGCTCTCGATCTCGACCTTCTGTTCGCGCGCCCAGGCGGCCCTGTCGTCGACCTCGTTCCGCGAGTCGGCCTCGAAGGCGAGGTGGTGCAGGCCCACGCGATAGCGGTCGTATGGTCCGGAGGCCGCCTGCGCAGCGCGTAGGCCGATCGACGTCCCCGGCCCGGAGAGGTACCAGATCGTCTCGCCGCGTTCGCCCTCCACCTCGCTCACCCGCGTGTAGCCCAGGGGCCCGAGCAGAGCCGTGTAGAACGGCAGGCTGCGCTCGATCGACGAGACGACCAGGTCGACGTGATGAACGCCGGTCGAGCGCACGGGTGGCGCAGACCGGGTTCAGCGTTGGCGGCCGAGTTCCTCCGCTCGTCCATATCTGACAGCTCTCTGGACGGTGCGAGGATCGAGGCCCCGCTCGAGCAGGCGCTGGCGCAACTCCCCCTCGCTCGCCATCCGTAAGAAGAGCCACGCGAGCGCTACGAGCGTGACGACGGAGCCCTCGATCATCATCACGGCACCGGCGAGCCCCTGGTCGGCCAGTGGTGACAGTCCCCAGAGATGTTGGCGGTGCTCGTAGACGCCCGGATAGAAGACGCTGCCGGACCAGAAGAAGATGTTGCCGAGGATCGTCTCGACGATTCGCACAGCCGCGATATAGCCGAGCTTTGCGCCCGTCCCGAACCACTCGGGAGCCGGCAGCGTCTCCAGCACGGGCAGCCACATGATCAGGCCGCCCGTGAAGAAGCAGAGATGCTCGAGGGCGTGCACGCTGTCGTGTCGAACCGCGGCCTCGTAGAGAAACGGGAGGTGCCAGAGGTAGAGGTTCAAGGCCCAGAGCGGCAGCGCGACGAACGGATGCGCGAGGAAGCGAAGGCGGTACAGGAACGCCAGCACCGGCCGGAGGATCGGGCCGGTCAGGCCCGCCAGGAGCGCGAGGGGCGCCAGGTCGCCGAGCAGGACGTGCTGGAGCATGTGGAAGCTGAACAGCTGCTCCCCGATCGCGTGCACGGGGGAGACGAGTGCCGCGAGCAGGAGGAGGATCCCGGTCGCGAACGAGACGAGCCGCCAGGCCGGCACACGCGTCCCCCGCAGCGCGAGCGTCCGCACTCGGCGCGCGTAGAGAGCGGCGATGAAGCAGACCGGGACGATCTGGAGCGGGTCGAACGTCCACCCCGTGTTGACGGCGAGATGCGCGATCACGTCGCTACTAGTCTGCCTTGGTGCACCTCTTCCATTACCACCTGGTGACGTCCCGGGTGCGCGAGGTCGAAGCGCGGTACATCGGCAAGCTCGGATTCGACCTGGTCGCGCGCCACGGAAGGATCGGCGAGGACTCGACGTCGTTCGAGGCCGGCTACGGCTGGGACGACCTCGAGCGCCTCGGCTTCAAGCTGCGGCTCTCCGAGCTCGAGCGCGGCGCCGTCAACGTCGTCGTCCAGCCCGGCCAATGGACGCTCCCACGCGTCGACCACCTCGGCCTTGCGCTCGACGAGGACGACTTCGAGGCCATCCTCGATCGGGCACGCGCCCGCGATCTCCGCCTGCAGGCGCACGGAGGACGTCGCACGTTCGTCTTCACGAACGCCGGGTACCGGCTGGAGCTGCACCCGCCGAGGGACTGGCTGGACGACCTGCTCGCGAACAGCGCCGAGTTGGCGGTGGCCGAGCTCCAGCTCCGCGCGGACGACCCCGCGCTCAAGGCGGCGACGCTGGGGGAGCTGCTCGACGTTGCCTATACGGATGACAGCGCCACCGTCGGCGAGACGGTCGTGCGGTTCGTCGAAGGAGGGCCTCAGGGCCGCCCGCAGCTCCACGCGGAACTGTTCGCTTGAGTCTTTGCCCGGCGCGACAGTGTCCAAAAGAGCGAATTGACGCAAGCGCGCGGCCGCCCGATCCTTGACGACGTTCACGACCTTCAACAAAGGACGGTGGCAGTGCGACTGAGATGCAAACGACGGTCGATGCTGGCGGCCGCAATCGTCGTCTTCGTTGCGATGGTGGCGGTCCCGGCCGCGGGCGCCTATCAGACTCAGGTCTACGTCTGGCAGGCGAATGTGGCGCCGAACGTCGCCAACAGGGGCTGGGACGGCCCGCACAACCACTTCTACAACGAGCTCTACTTCGGCCCGAACGCCGGCTGGCGAAGCGAGCTCTGGGAGGTGACGCCGGCGGGCTACAGGCACTTCGACAAGAACTGCGTCGGCAACTGCTTCAACTCGCACCCGGCGTACTACTACGCGACCGCCTTCTGCGCGAATCGCGACAGCGGCACCCACTTCGTCTACCAGTGCCTGGACCGGTGGTAGCCGTGAACCGTCTCGTTCTCTTCGGAGCGGCGCTCGCCGCCGCGCTCGCCACCGCCGGCCTGGTCACGCAGTTCGGCCTCGGGGGCGGCGACAAGGTGCAGATCGGCGACGGCTCGGTGTCCGCTCTCGGACGGGCGACGCGAGCGGGAGACGCCTTGCCGCGGAGCATCCTGGCGTACCCGTTCGCCGAGCGGAACTTCGCTTCGCCCGACGGACGGGGGTCGCGTGTGCTTTCGGTCCACGGCTCGCTGATGCTGTACGCGGTGCCGGGCAAGGCAGGCATGGTTTGTCTGATCGAGACGGACAGCATCGCCGAGACCGCTGGCGGCGCCTGCGCCGACCGCAACGTCCTCAAGACGGGGACGATCTACATGGCCGACCGCCAGGAAGACGGCTCGCTCCGGGTCGCAGGGCTGGTCGGAGACGGGCACACCTTCGCCGAGGCGAACGGGAAGCGTACTGCCGTCGAGAACAACTCCTTCCTCCTCGCCCAGGTCGAAGGCACGGATCTCTCGATCGGATCCCCTACCGCGACACAGCAGATCGATCTCGGAGGATGAGGCCGCTGCGTTAACCGAGCCTGGTTCTAGACTTGGCCCCCTGACGAGCCAGCCGAAGACGTATGAGAACGCCGGCGTCTCGCTCGCCACGGCCGACGCGATCGTCGAGCGCCTGCGGACTGCGGTGGAGTCCACGGGCGCTCGTGCGTTCGGTGGGTTCGCCGGGCTCTACCCGCTCGGCGACGACCGCCTTCTCGCCGCATCGACCGACAGCGTCGGCTCGAAGCTGATGCTCTCCCGGCGCGCGGGACGGCTGCGCTGGGCGGGGAGGGACCTCGCCGCCCACTGCATCAATGACGTCCTCTGCTGCGGGGCGGACCCGCTCTTCCTGCTCGACTACGTCGCCGCCGAGCACATCGACCCGGAGCAGGTCGTCGATCTGGTCGAGGGGGCGGCCGAGGTCTGCCGCGAGGCCGGTTGCGCCCTCGTCGGCGGCGAGACCGCCGAGCTTCCGGGCATCTATCGCGAAGGCGAGCTCGACTTCGCGGGCACCTGCGTCGGGATCGTCGACCGCGCGCGCCTGATCGACGGCACCCGCTGCGAGTCGGGCGACCTCGTGATCGGACTGCCCTCGAGCGGCCTGCACACGAACGGGTTCTCGTTGGTCCGCACGCTTGTCGGGGACGGCGAGCTCGACGCCGATCTCCTCCTCACGCCGCACCGCCTCTACCTCGACGACATCCGCGCGCTTCGCGCGGAGGCCGACGTGCGAGCGCTCGCCCACGTCACCGGTGGGGGAATCCTCGGCAACCTCTCGCGCGTCTTGCCCAAGGGCCTCGAGGCACGGATCGCCTGGGACAGCTGGGAGAGGCCACCCGTCTTCGCGTGGCTCGCCGACCGTGGCGTCGAGGAGGACGAGCTGCGCCGCGTCTTCAACCTCGGCATCGGGATGTGCGCGGTCGTGCCGGCGGCCCCGGCAGGTGCGGTCGTGATCGGTGAGCTCGCGTGATCGGAGTGCTCGTCTCCGGGGAAGGGACGAACCTGCAGGCGCTGATCGACGCGGGCCTGGCAATCGGGGCGGTCGCCTCGAACCGCGACGATGCCCAGGCACTCGCCCGCGCGGACGCCGCCGGCATTCCCAGCCGCGTCTTCGCCCTCGAGCGCTTCTCCGACCGCGAGTCGCGCGACCGCGAAATGAGCGACTGGCTGGAGCTCCGGGGCGTCGATCTGGTCGTCCTGGCCGGCTACATGCACCTCCTCACCAGCCCGTTCCTCGACCGCTTCGCAGGCCGGATCGTCAACGTGCACCCGTCCCTCCTGCCCAGCTTCCCCGGTATGGGTGCGGTCTCGGCGGCGCTCGCGGCCGGCGTCGAGACCACCGGGGTCACCGTCCACTACGTCGACGAGGGAATCGACACCGGGCCCGTGATCCGACAGGAGCCCGTTGCGGTCGAGCCGCGTGAGACACTCTTCGCCAGGATCCACGCCGTCGAGCACCGGATCCTGCCCGAGGTGGTTAGAGAGCTATGCGAGCCCTGATCTCCGTCTACGACAAGACCGGCCTCCAGGAGTTTGCGCGCGGCCTGGCCGAGCTGGACTTCGAGCTCGTCGCGAGCGGCGGAACGGCGGACTTCCTCGAGACCGAGGTCGGTCTCGACGTCGAGCGCGTCGAGGAGCTCACCGGCGTCGCCGAGCTGCTCGGGGGCCGAGTCAAGACGCTCCATCCGGGTATCCACGCGGCCATCCTCGCGCGCCGCGATCACGCCGAGGACGCGGCAACGCTCGAGGCCCACGAGATCCGCCCGTTCGACCTCGTCTGCGTCAACCTGTATCCGTTCAGCGAGGTCGCGGGCCGCTTCGGTGTCCGCCCCGAGGACGCGGTGGAGATGATCGACATAGGCGGCCCTTCGCTCCTTCGCGGCGCCGCGAAGAACTTCGCCCATGTCGCGCCGATCTGCCGCCCCGAGCGGTATCCGTCGATTCTCGAGGAGCTGCGGGAACGCGGCGACGTGTCACTGGAGACTCGCCGGACCCTCGCCGCGGAAGCATTCTCCACCACTGCGGCCTACGAGACGGCGATCGCGCATTGGTTCGCCGACGTCGACGCGTTCCCCGAAACGCTCGTGACCTCGTTCGACAAGGTGATGGACCTGCGCTACGGCGAGAACCCGCACCAGCGCGGCGCCTATTACGCGGAGCAGGGCGCCAGGGTCCACCTGCTCTCACGTGTCGAGCAGCTGCACGGCAAGGAGCTGTCCTTGATCAACCTGCTCGACCTCTCCGCGGCACGAATGCTTCTCCGCGAGTTCGCGCTACCGGCCTGCGTGATCGTCAAGCACGCGAATCCCTGCGGCGTCGCGGTCGCGGGCACGATCGAGGAGGCCTACGAGCATGCTCTCGCATCGGATCCGGTCTCCGCTTTCGGGATGGTCTGCGCGGTCAACCGGCCGATCTCGGCCGAGCTGGGCGCCCTTCTGGCGGAACGCTTCGTCGACGTCGTGTTTGCCCCGGGCTACGAGGACCGAGCGCTCGAGCTGCTCGAGCGGAAGGAGGCAATCCGCATCCTCAACGATCGCGAGCGCCGCGGGCTCGTCGCGGGCGAGCGCGACTTCAAGCGCGTCCTCGGCGGGATGCTCGTGCAGGACCGTGACTGGGACATCGACGACCGCGAGGGAATGGAGGTCGCGTGCGGCGACCCGGACGAGGCCACCTGGGGAGACCTCGTGTTCGCATGGCGCGTCTGCAAGCACGTCGGCTCGAACGCCATCGTGCTCGCGAAGAACCTGGCGACGATCGGGATCGGGGGTGGGCAAACGAGCCGCGTCGACGCCGTGCGGCTCGCACTGGAGAAGGCGCGCGAGCACGGTCACGACCTCGAGGGCGCGGTGCTCGCGTCCGACGCGTTCTTCCCGTTCCCGGACGGGCCCCAGGCTGCCCTCGACGCCGGCGTGTCCGCGATCATCCAGCCCGGTGGCTCGATCCGCGACGCCGACGTGACGGCCGCCGTCGAAGCAGCCGGAGCGACGATGGTCCTCACCGGTCGCCGCCACTTCCGGCACTAGCCGGACTCGAGAATCTCCTTCGTCTCCTAGAGCTCGTCCGGGGCTGCCATCCGGTAGAAGAACGGTCCCATCGCCTGGCTGATGGGGAAGAAGATCCGGATGAACTCCTCCTGGACGCGGGCGTTCTCGAGCGGTCCTCCGTACACCGGCTCGTAGCCGGCATCCCGGATGAGCTGTTCCACGACCCCACGGGCCTCCTCGTCGCCGGTCCAGAGGTTCGAGGGCTTGGATCTCGCCGCGTCGATCTTGTCGTACGCGCGCGCGAAGTTGAGGTTGAAAGACTTCGCGGTCGGCCCGTTCGACTTCGACTTCACGAACTCGGCGTTCGACCCAAACCCGTCCGGGGGGTCCGTCTCTCCGATCCGGTTCGTCGCGTCGATCGACGTCTTGCCCTCGAGACCGTGGACGTTCGCCACAGCGTCGCCGATCGCGCCTCCGGGAACGGCGAAGACCACCGCATCCGCATCGGAGACGTCCCCGCCTTCCTGGCCTATCCTCGTCACCTCGTGCCCCGCCGTCTCCCAGCGGTCGGCGAGCCCCCCGCCGACGTTCCCCCGGCCGACAACCGCGATCCGCATCTCCGCTCCTTTCCGATCGTCCGTCCGAAGTACCCTTCCCCAGAATGGCACGCGCCTATCCCTCCGTCCTCGAGCTCGTCGGCGACACCCCCATCGTCAGGCTCGATTCCCTCGGTCGCGGCGTGGAGCCGCTGCTGCTCGCCAAGCTCGAGTACCTGAATCCCGGCGGCTCGGTGAAGGACCGCATCGGCCTCGCCATGATCGAGAAGGCCGAGGCGGAGGGGAAGCTGAGCCCAGGCGGGACGATCGTCGAGCCGACCTCGGGCAACACGGGCGTCGGCCTGGCGATCGCAGCCGCGAGGAAGGGCTACCGCTGCATCTTCGTGATGCCCGACAAGATGAGCCAGGAGAAGATCTCGATGCTACGGGCGTACGGAGCAGAGGTCGTGATCTGCCCCACCGCGGTCGAACCGGATTCGCCGGAGTCGTACTACTCGGTCTCCGATCGCCTCGCTGAGGAGATCCCAGGAGGCTTCAAGCCCGACCAGTACTCCAACATGTCGAACCCCGAGGCGCACTACCGGACGACCGGGCCCGAGATTTGGAATCAGACCGGTGGTGAGATCGACGCGATCGTCATCTCCGTCGGGACCGGCGGAACGATCTCCGGCGTCGGCCGCTATTTCAAGGAGCAAAAGCCCGGGGTGTTGATCGTCGGAGCTGATCCCGAGGGCTCCGTCTTCACGGCGAAGAGCGAGCGCGACGTCCACCCCTACCTCGTCGAGGGGATCGGGAAGGACTCGTGGCCCGAGACGCTCGACCGCGAAGTCGTGGACGAATGGGTCCGCGTCTCCGACCGGGACTCGTTCCTCACCGCGCGGCGGCTCGCCCGCGAGGAAGGGCTTCTCGTCGGCGGCTCCGGCGGAACCACGGTGTGGGCAGCGCTCGAGATCGCCGGCCGCTTCGGCCCTGACGCCGCGATCCTGACGATGATCCCCGACTCCGGCCGCTCGTACATGTCGAAGTTCTACGACGACAACTGGATGCTCGAGCACGGCTTCGCCGAGCGGCGCGCGCCGGCCCCGACCGTGTCCGAGCTCCTGAGCGCGAAGCGTCTCGAGGACCTCGAGGTGCCGGCGCTGATCACGATCGCCGCCCACCAGAAGGTCGGTGAGGCGATCGAGGTCATGCGGCGGTATTCGATCTCACAGCTGCCCGTCGTCCGCGACGGCGAGGTGCAGTCCCTGGCGGACGTGATCGGCTCGCTGCAGGACCGCGACCTCCTCGACCGCGTCTTCAAGAATTCCGATGCCCTGCACGAGGACGTCGCCGCGGCCATGCAGCCCCCCCTCGCTGCCGTCGAGTCCGATCAGACGCTCGACGAGGTCTTCGCCACCCTCACGGGGCGCACGAATGCGGTCGTCGTCGCACGGAGCGGCAAGCCGGTGGGAGTGCTGACGCGCTCCGACCTCCTGGACTTCCTGGCTCACCAGCGCTGAGCCTCACGAAGCATCCGTAGTTTCGAGCACTCTCGATCGGGTGTTCCCCGATGCGCTCCAGGGGGTGCATGCATGAGGCTTTTGACACAAAGGAGGCGCCTCATGAAACTCGCCGCGTTTCTTCTCGCGGTCGCAGCATCCGTAGCTCTAGTGACCGGGCTCGTTCTCCTGAGCAACGGTCCAGCGGGGCCCGGCCCGGCGACCGCAGCGACTCAGCACCTGACGATGAAAGTGCTGACGGACGGCGATCGGATGGAGGGAGCGAACCTGGTGGCACGCCCGGGCCAGATCGTCCTCACCATCGTCAACTACGCCCGTCACGCGCACACGTTCAGCGTGCCCGGGCTCGGTGTCGAGCGCGTCGTCCGCCCGGGATCGCCGACACATCCGAGCATCACCGTCGTGCGCTTCGGCACGCGGTACGGAACGTTCCACTGGTTCTGCAAGCTGCCCTGTGGAGACGTGATGAGCGGGGATCTCTACATCAGCCTGAATCCGCCGCACATGCACGGCCCTCTCTGGGCGAGCGCCTAAGGAAGCAGCTCGAGGTGGGCGGTTCACCCGCCCACCTCGTCGCCTACGCGCTGGCTAGCATGGCACCGTGTCGACCGGGCCACTTCAGGTTCTGCTCGAGCAGGCGTTCCCCGACGCGACCGAGTTGCTCGTCGAGGACCGCACCGGGGACGGCGACCACTTCCAGGTGACCGTCGCGAGCCCACGCTTCGCCGGGCTACCGCTGCTCGACCAGCACCGGCTGGTCAACGACGCCCTCGCCGAGCCCCTCCGCGACGGCACCATCCACGAGCTCCGAATCAAGACGAAAGGCAGCGAATGAGCGAACTGCGTCAGCGCATCGAGGACGTGATCCAAAACGAGCCGGTCGCCCTCTTCATGAAAGGGACGCCCCAGCTCGTCATGTGCGGGAACTCCAATCGCGCGCTGCGCGCGCTGCGCGAAGCGGGCGCGCCGGTCAGCGCCGTCGACATCCTGCCCGACCCGGCGATCCGCCAGGAGCTGTCGGCAGTCTCCGGCTGGCCGACCATCCCACAGGTCTTCGTCAAGGGAGAGCTGATCGGCGGAGCCGACATCGTCGAGGAACTGGCCGCGAGCGGCGAGCTGAGTCGTGTCCTCCGGGAGAAGATCGGACCCGACTACTCGGAAACGGCGGACGAGCGCACCGTCTCTCTCCTCACGCCGGCATAGCGAAACCCGATCTGAGCGATCGAGCCCGCCGCGATCAGCTCGCGCTCGACCGGCTCGGTCGCGGCCCCGTCGAGCCAGCGATAGAAGTACGGGTGCCACTCGAAGTGCCGCTCCTCGAACCGAGCGTCGACCTCGGCGCGCAACGTCTCGTAGGGATGGAGCCCCTGGTGGCGCTCGCGCCACTTCGTCAGGTCCGGCGGTCCTTTCGGCTCTCGGCCGGCGGCGGTCAGGCGCGAGTGCTCGGCTTCGTACCATTCGACAGTGCGTGGGTCGATGTGGTTCCACGCAAACTCGTCGAGGATCAGGACCGGGGCGAGCCCCGCGAGCTTGTCGAGCGCTTCGCCGAGCGGATGGACGTGGTGGAGGACCCGGCCCGCGACAACCGCGTCGAATGGGCCCGGGTCGTCGAGCTCCTCGAGCGTGACCCGGCGGTAGAGAGCTCCCTCGGGCGCATCGGGGTCGATCGCGAGCACCCGATGGCCCGCCGCAGCGAGGTCCGGCGCGATACCTCCCTCCGACCCGCAGCCGACCTCGAGCACCTGCTGCGGCGGCGCGGACAGCTGTGAGAGCGCGTAGGCCGTGAAGTCCACGACCGTCAGCCTCGCACAGGCGCGCCGCATCGCAGTCCGCGCCCAGCTCCTCGACGGCACCGCAAGCGGGATCGTCGAGACGGTGCAACAGCTCGGATACCTCCAGCTCGACCCGATCGCTACCGTCGCGACGCCGCAGCGCCTCGTCCTCTGGAGCCGGCTCGGAGCGTTCGACGATGGCGAATTCGACCGGCTGCTCTGGCACGACCGGAAGCTCTTCGAATGGGGCGCCTTCATCTGGCCAATCGAGGACCTCCCGCTGGTCCGGGCGAGAATGAGGCGGCGGCGAGGCAAGTACGTGTGGGAGCGCCGCGGGAACGAATTCCTGGAGGCGAACACTCGCTTCCGGCGC
Organism: uncultured Actinomycetes bacterium; assembly: GCA_963711545.1. Lineage (GTDB taxonomy): Bacteria > Actinomycetota > Thermoleophilia > Gaiellales > Gaiellaceae > 3-1-20CM-4-69-9. The sequence goes on along the minus strand of CAVQEP010000010.1, from coordinate 62,377 downwards.
TACGTCCTCCGCGAGCTCGAGCGGCGGGGGCCCCTGCTCTCGCGCGAGCTCGACGACGACTCGATCAGGACGTGGGAGTCGGGCGGCTGGTACGGCACCCGGAACGTCGGCGTCATGCTCGAGCTGCTGCACCGTCGCGGGCAGGTCGCGATCGTCGGCAGGCGCGGAGGACAGCGCCTCTGGGATCTCGCCGATCGGTGGTATCCCGAGACCGAGACGGTGCCGCTCGCGGTCGCGGAGCGGCAGCTCGCGGAGAAGCGGCACCGGGCGCTCGGCGTCCGGTTCGAGAACGGCCGCTGGCACGCACACCCCGACGCCCTGGACGGCCCTCTCCCGAATCGCGTGACGTTTCTCTCCCCGTTCGACCGCCTGATCCACGACCGCGCGCGGGCGGAAGCGCTCTTCGGCTTTCACTACCGCCTCGAGATGTACGTGCCGAAGGCGAAGCGTCACTACGGCTACTACGTCCTCCCGATCCTGTGCGGCGACCGGCTGATCGGGCGCATCGATCCCGTGCTCGACCGGAAGGCGGGCGTTCTACGCGTCAACTCGGTGCACTGGGAGCCGGGCGTGAAGCCGGTGTCCCTCGACCGCCCGCTGCGCAGCCTCGCGGCGTTCATCGGCGCGGGTACCATCGAGCGCGAGCCGTGAACTTCGAGACCCGCGCCATTCACGAAGGTCAGGAGCCGGACCCGGCCACCGGAGCCGTGACCGTGCCGATCTATCAGACGTCGACCTTCGTCCAGGACGCCGTCGGGCAGCACAAGGGCTATGACTACGCGCGCGTCGCGAACCCGACTCGCACCGCGCTGCAGGACTGCCTCGCGTCCCTCGAGTCGGCCGAGCACGGCATCGCCTTCTCCTCAGGCCTCGGCGCAGTCACGACCATCATGCATTTGCTGAGCCCCGGCGACCGGGTCGTCCTGATCGCCGACGTCTACGGCGGCGTCTACCGGATGACGTCGCAGGTGTACGAGCCGAAGGGCTATGTCTTCGAGTACCTGCCTGCTGCTGAGTTCGACGACCTCGGCGCGCATCTCGACGAGCGCACGCGCCTGGTCTGGATCGAGACCCCGTCGAACCCGATGCTGAACATCGTCGACATCGAGAAGGCGGCGAGAGCGACCCACGATGCGGGGGCGATCCTCGCGGTCGACAACACGTTCGCCACCCCGTTCCTGCAGCGTCCACTCGAGCTCGGCGCCGACATCGTCGTCCACTCGACGACCAAGTACCTCGGCGGTCACTCGGACGTCGTCGGCGGCTTCGCCGCGACGAACGACCCGACGATCGCGGAGCGGCTCTACTTCCTGCAGAAGTCGCTCGGAGCCGTGCCCGGGCCGTTCGACTCCTGGCTCGTGCTGCGCGGCATCAAGACGCTTGCCGTACGGATGCGCCAGCATTGCCAGAGCGCCCACGCGATCGCCGTCTTCCTCGACCGGCACCCGCGGGTGGCGCAGGTCCTCTACCCGGGCCTGCCCGGGCATCCCGGCCACCAGATCGCGGCACGCCAGATGCTCGACTTCGGCGGCATGATCTCGTTCCTCGCCGAATCCGAGGAGGAGGCAACCGCGCTTGTCGCGCGCACGAAGATCTTCAAGCTCGCCGAGTCGTTGGGCGGGGTGGAGAGCCTGATCGAGCTGCCCGCGAGGATGACGCACGCCTCGACCGCGGAGGCTCCCTTCGCCGCCCCGCCGAACCTGATCCGCCTCTCGGTCGGCCTCGAGTCGGCCGAGGATCTGCTCGCCGATCTCGAGGCCGCGCTCGTCGCCTCGCCGGCCGCCGCCGGCGCATAGCGGAACCGCGACGCCCGCCCCGGTGTAAGGGCGGACGTGGGCCACTTCCGGAGGAGGACGCGATGATCAGACTGCACCACATTGCCGTCGCTGTCGCCTCGCGCTGGTGCTGACGCCGGCGGCACCCGCGAAGGGGCCGTCCGCCGCGACGATCACGGGGCCGGGCGTGGCCTCGCCCCTGAAGATCGACGGCTTCGGCGAGGGAGACTCGACGACCCCACTCGGCTCCCTCGTGACCGAGGCGGGGTTCTTCCCCCAGGTGTTCGGGCAGTCGCCGAGCCCGTTGCTGCGGTCGAAGCCGTCGGGGACGCTCGGGGGAAGTACGAGCGCGGATTGACTACTCCGTCCGATGCCTGAGCGGCTGCTCTCTGGAAGGATTCGGGCTCGCATGGGCCCGGATCCGATCGACCTCCACCACCAAGGCGCGGAGCGCGTCATCGGCTCCTACCTTCTGGAGACAGATGACGGCCTCGCGCTCTTCGACTGCGGTCCGTCCTCGTGCGTGGAGAGGCTCGAGAGCGGCCTGCGCGGGCGCGGTGTCTCGCTCACGGACATCCGACACCTCTTCCTCTCCCACATCCACCTCGACCATGCGGGCGCCGCGGGGGTCCTCGTTCGGAAGCACCCGGCCCTGCTCGTCCACGTGTCGGAGATCGGAGCGACCCATCTCGTCGATCCCTCCCGCCTCGAGGCGAGCGCGCGGAGGCTCTACGGCGAGACCTTCGACGAGCTGTGGGGCGAGCTGGCGCCGGTCCCGGCGGAGAACGTTCAGGTCGTGGGCGACAGCGTCGCGGGGCTCGAGTGCTTCCCGTCCCCCGGCCACGCACGCCATCACGTTTGCTACCTCGCCGAGGACGGGACCATGTACGCGGGCGACGCGGCCGGGGTGCGAATCGCGCCAGACCCGGTCGTCCTTCCCCCCACGCCCCCGCCGGACTACGACCTCGAGACCTGGCTGGAGACGATCGACCAGATCGAGCGCCGGCGGCCGGCGCGGCTCGCGCTGATCCACTTCGGCGTGTTCGACGACGTGCCGCGCCATCTCGCCGAGCTGGGCGAGGGCCTCCACGAGTGGACGGGGTGGGTCGAGGAGAGCATCGCGGAGGACGAGTTCAGCCGCCGCGTGCGCGAGCGTCTTGCCGCGGACGGGCGAGGCGACGCCGAGGCGTATGCTCGCGCGATGCCGTTCTGGCAGTCGTACGCAGGCCTGAAGCGCTACTGGGACAAGCGCCGGGAGGCGGCCTGATGCCGAAGGTGCCCGTCCCCGACGAGGTGAGCGAGTTTCTCTCGCGCCCGAACCCGGCGGTGATCGCGACGCTGCGCCCGGACGGCTCGCCCCACACCGTGGCGACCTGGTACGACTGGGAGGAGGGCCTCGTCCTCGTGAACATGGACCGGAGCCGGCTACGGCTCAAGTTCCTCGAGAAGAGCCCGCGCTTCTCGCTGACAGCCCTCGACAACAACAGCTGGTACCGCCACATCAGCCTGCTCGGCCATGTGGTCTCCATCGCGGACGACACCGACCTCGTCGACATCGACCGGCTCTCGCTCCGCTACACGGGCCGGCGCTTCGGGCGGCGCGAAGCGAAGCGTGTCAGCGCCTGGCTCGAGCCAGACCGCTGGCACGGCTGGTCCGACGCCGGCCCCTGGCCCTAAGCAGCGGCGATCGCCTTCTCGTATGCCGCGACGTAGTCGGCGACCATGCGCGCCGGCGAGAACTCCTCCTCGACGTACGCACGCAGCTCGAAGGGATCGAGCGCGTCCGACGCCTCGAGCGCGTCGCCCATCTGCCTGTAGTCGTCGACGATGATCCCGCTGCGCCCGTGCTCGATCACCTCGGGGACCGCACCCCATCGTGTCGCAATCACCGGCGTGCCGCACGCCATCGATTCGATCATCACGAGGCCGAACGGCTCCTCCCACTCGATCGGGAACAGCGTCGCGCGCGCGTTCTGGAGCAGTTCCACCTTTTCGCCGTGCGTCACCTCGCCGAGATACTCGATCCCGTCGACGAGGTGCGGCTCGACGAGCTCGTGAAAGTACTCGCGCTCCTTCGGCTCCTGCATCTTCCCCGCGAGCTTGAGCGGCAGCCCGGTCTGCATCGCGACCGCCACGGCGCGGTGGGCGCCCTTGTCGGGGCTGAACCGGCCGAGGAAGAGCAGGTAGTCCCCACGGTGAGGCTTGACGGGATAGACGGAGAAGTCGAGGGCGTTCGGGCAGTTCGCGATCCAGTTCAGGTCCGGCCGGGGCTCGCGCTGGTTCATCGAGATCGAGATCAGGCCGACCTGCGGCGCCACTCGCGAGATGTCCTCGTAGATGTCGCCGGGCTCGCCTGTGAGCGGGCCGTGCACCGTGTGCACAACCGGAGTCGCGACGGTCGCCCCGAGCGTTGCGCCGAGCATGCCGGTGTGGTCGTTGATGACGTCGAACTCGTCTGCGCGGCTGAAGCACGACAGCGCATGCTTGAGCTCCCAGAACGTCCGCCCGATCTGCGCGCTCGGCGCCTCCGGGAACACGGCGACGAGGTTCGCCTTCGTGCGGGAGTCTCCGGATGCGAACAGCGTCACCTCGTGGCCCGCGTCGACGAGCCCGTCGGCGAGCAGTGACACGACCCATTCGATACCGCCGTAGCCGGTCGGCGGGACGGCGAACCACGCGGGGGCAAGAACGGCGATGCGCATGCGTCAGGCCTCCTCCACACGGACGCGCCCGTCTTCCACCCGGGCGTCCCAGAGACGGTCGAAGGCCCGCACGCCCGAAAGCCTGATCGAGCCCGCCCACGACGGGAGCTCGGCCGGCGCCACCGTCTGGAGCGCGTGCCGCCGGCGGTCGGGCTGCAGGCCGAGCAGGAGTTGCAGCAGCAACACGGGCGTCCCCGCCGCCCAGGCCTGCGGACGCGCCGCCGTCGGGTAGGCGATCGGAAATGGCGTCTCGGACCGCCGCATCCCGGCGAAGACCTCCGGCAGCTGGTAGCTGAAGTGCTGGGCGGCCGTCAGCATCCGCTGCATGATGCGCTGCGCTTCCGGCCAGCGCGCGTAGCGTGCAAGGCCCGCCGCGATGATCGAGTTGTCATGCGGCCACACCGTGCCGTTGTGGTACGAGAGCGGGTTGTAGCCGGCGTCGCCGGTCGACATCGTGCGGACGCCCCACCCGGACCAGAGCTCGTCGCCCATGAGCTGGTCGACGACGGCGTCGACGCGCGCCGGCGGGACGATCCCCGTCCAGAGCAGGTGGCCGATGTTCGAGCACAGTGAGTCGACCCGGCGCTTGTCGGCGTCGAGCGCCAGCGCGTAGTACCCCCCGCGCTCCTCGATCCAGAACGCCTTGTCGAAGCGCTCGCGCAGCTCGTCCGCTTCGCGGTCGAGGCGCGCGCCGAGCTCCCGGTCGCGCCAGACCTCGCGTGCGAGATCCGCGGTGCGCCGCTTCGCGTCGTACACGTAGCCCTGAACCTCGCACGGCGCGATCGGGGCCCGGGCGAGCGTGCCGTCGTGGAAGCGCTGGGAGTCGCCGGAGTCCTTCCAAGACTGGTTCTCGAGCCCGTGGTCGTTTCGGCGCTCGTACTCGACGAAGCCGTCGCCGTCCCGGTCACCGTAGGCATCGATCCAGTTGAGCGCCGCGAGCGCCGGGCCCTTGAGGTCGCGCACGAGTGAGGCGTCGTCGGTCCAGCGCCAGACCTCCGACAGGAGTATGAGGTAGAGCGGCGTCGCGTCGGCCGTCCCGTAGTAGCGCTCGAACCAGACTCGCGCCGCCTTGCCGTGACGCACCTCGTGGACGATCTTTCCCGGTTCCGCGTCGATCCGCGGATCGTCCTCGGTCGCCTGCAGGTCCGCGAGCACCTCGAGCGCGGTCCGGGCGAGCTCCGGCCCGAAGATCAGCGTCTGCAAACACGTGATGATGGTGTCGCGGCCGAAGACGGTCATGAACCACGGCACGCCCGCCCCCGGCAGCTTCCCGATCCCAGAGTTGTTGGAGCGCATCCGCAGGGATGCGAGGTCCGAGACCGACTGCCCGAAGGAGTGCGAGAGCGCGTCCCACGACGTGCGTAGCTGCGGGACGCGAAGCTGCCAGGCGGCAAGCGAGTCGCGTACCCGCCCGACCTCCTCGCCGAAGCGGCGCTCCGCGAAGCGCGCGGCGACCTCCTCGCCGTCCGGCAGCGGGATCACCTCGACATGGAGCTCCCAGCGCTCCCGCGGTGACAGGGCGAGGTGGTAGTGCACCGCGGAGTCGTGGACGTCCCCGCGTTGGCTGAGGAGTACCTGGGTCTTGAGGGGCAGACCGCCGTTGTCGGAGATGAGGAACTGGTTTCGCTCGCCGTCGTACTCACTCGGGCGCGGGTCCGGGAGCGGCTTCGCGCTGAGCGGGTCGCCGAGCGCGAAGTCGTAGTCCTTGACCGCGAAGATGTCTGCGAAATCTGCGCCGATCTCGAGCTCGAGGTCGAACTCCAGCGGCTCCATGGTCTCGTTCTGGACGACGAAGGCGTCCTGGAGCCCGTCGCCGATGAAGCGCTCGCGCCGGATGGAGAGCGCGTCCTGCGCGAGCCCACCCGCGAGAGGGTTTCGCATGAAGAACGCAGCGGAGAAGTACTCGATCCGGTCCGACGACAGCAGCAGCGGACGCTGGCCGTTGACCGTGAGTCTGAGCCGCGAGAGGAAGCGGGTGTCCTCTGAGAACAGGCCCTCGATCGGCCCGTGGAGATCTCCCAGGTCATCGCAGATGCAGAAGGTCGCGCCTTCGAGGATTCGGAGTTGGCCGGCCACTAGTTCCCCGTGCGGAGTATGCGTCCACCCGAGGACTGCGCAAGAGCCTTGACGACGAGCTCGTCGACGTTGACGTGCGGGGGGCGCGTGACGGCGAAGAGGACGCACTCGGCGATGTCGTCCGGCTTCATCGCGTCCACGCCTTCGTACACCTTTCTCGCCGCCTCCTCGTCGCCTCTGAAGCGAACCTTGGAGAACTCGCTCTCCGTGAGTCCCGGATCGACCGTGGTGACATGGATCGGCCGGCCGAGGAGATCCTCCCTCAGCGCGTACGTGAACCCGCGCACGGCGAACTTCGAGGTGACGTAGACCGAGCCTTTCTCGTAGGCCTGCCTTCCGGCCACCGACCCGAGGTTGACGATGTGCCCTCCGTCCCGCACGTGAGGCAGGCAGAGACGGGTCATCCGGATCAGGCCGTTGACGTTCGTCTCGAGGACGACGCGCTCGTCGACTTCGTTGCTGTGGTCGAACAGGTCGCGCCCGAGCGAAAGGCCTGCGGCGTTGACGAGGATGTCGATCCCGCCGAGGCGGTCGACGGCGGCGGCCACGAACCGTTCACAGCTCTCGGGCTCCATCACGTCGAGCTCGAGCGCGGCGACGGGCGCTGCTATGCGGTCGGCGCGGCGCGCGCCGCCGACGACCCGCGCGCCCTCCCTGGCCAGCGCCGCCGCGATCGCCGCGCCGATTCCGCTGGACGCACCGGTGACGACTGCGGCTCTTCCGTCGACTGCGGGCACCGGGGGATGCTAACGGCGCTCGACAGGCGTGCGGCGCGCGACCGCCTCCCCGAGCTCCACGGTCGCGTTTGCGGGCTCGGCGTGCTCGACCTGGAGGGTGGTGTGGCTCAGGCCGAATCGATCCGCGAGCGTCTTCTCGAGCCGCCGGCGCGCGGCATGGCAGTCGGCCTCGGGCGCGACGAGGACGTGCGCGGAGAGCGCGGGGAACCCGCTCGTGACCGTCCACACGTGAAGGTCGTGCACCTCGACCACGTCGTGCTCTGCGACGAGCGCGCGGCCGATCGCGTCCGGGTCGGCGTCGCTCGGTGCACGCTCGAGGAAGATCGCCGTGGACTCGCGAAGGAGCGCGACGCTCGACCAGAGCATGAGCGCGGCGACGACGAGGCTCGCGATCGGGTCGAAGCGATCCCAGCCGGTCGCCAGGATCATCCCGCCCGCCAGCGCTGCGGCACCGAAGGCGGCGACGTCGGTCAGAACGTGGAGAAAGGCGCCGCGGACGTTGAGGCTCTCGCGGCTCGCGCGCGAGAGGACGAGGCTGGCGACGAGGCTGACGAGCGCACCCGCGAGCGCAACGACGAGGACGAGCCCGCCCCGGACGTCCTGCGGCGAGACGAGCCGATGGACGGCCGACCAAACGACCCAGAGCGCGAGCAGTCCGAGCGTGATCCCGTTCGCCTGCGCGGCGAGGATCTCGAGCCGGGAGTACCCGAACGTCCAGCGTCCCGCCGCCGGACGAGCGGCCATCGCGGACGCGACGAGCGCGAAGGCGAGCGCCGCCGCGTCGGTGAGCATGTGGCCTGCGTCCGCGAGCAGGGCGAGTGAGTTGCCGATCATGCCCGCGACGATCTCGCCGGCCATGAGGCCGAGGACGAGAACGAGCGCAACCGTCAGCGCGCGACGGTCGGCGGCCAGCCGGTGGTGGTGATCGTGGTGCGTGACGAGAGGTTAGTGGCTCGCCCCGCCGGCGCCAGTGCTTCCGGCCGTAGGTACGGTCTTGATTGGCCGGCGAACAAGCGAGCGTCGCAAGGACGCAGGGAGCGCTCGTACTGTTCAGGTACGGGCGCGACCGAGGACGAAGCGAGGCGACGATTTGCAGCCGGCCAGGCTGAGCGTACTTGCGGCCGGGAGCACTAGACATACTCCCCGGCCTTCGCGTACGCGAGGCGGCGGTCGACCCGCCGCTCGCGTTCGGCATCCGGCAAGAACCAGCGCTCCGCGATCGCGGTCGGTACGACGGCCGAGAGCACGACGACCGTCACGAGCAGCGAGAATTGGAAGGTGGCGCTCATCACGAGCTTGCCGATCGAAGTGTCCGTCAGCCCCCGCTCGACCAGGACGGCGAACACGACTGCAAGCGAGGTCGTGGAGAGCGCCGTCCCGGTGATGAGCGAGGCGCGCGTAGGCCAGTCGAGCAGCAGGTAGGCGACCGCCGACGCCACAACGAACGGGCCAACGAAGGAGACCACGCCGATGCCTACCGACGCGCCGAGCCGGCGCCACATGAATGCGGGATCCACCTCTATCCCGGCGAGGAAGGTCAGAACGATCGACGCGAACTTGGCGATGAAGTCGAGCAAGTCCTGGCTGTCCAGATGGAAGATGTTGCCGGCAGCGACGCCGAGAGTGAGCTCGAGCAGCGCGACGGTGACACCGAGCTCGACCGAGACGATCGAGGCGACGAGGACGATCCTCCGAGAACTGCGCAAGTTGAACTGCGCTCACACCGGCCTCCTACTTCGCGTCGAGTTGGACGTTCGGTAGAGGCCATCGGCCCCTGAAGACGGGGCGGTTAGGCGCGAGCCTCATCGCGCGGGCGGAACTACACCCACCGGCCCGTTTTACGTTCGCTTTACACGGCGCACACTTGCTGCTGACCGATCTCGGCCAGCATCCGGGGATGCGACGGCTCTGGCTGGTGCTCTGCGCCGCCCTCGTGTTGGCGCCGTCGAGCGCGGCTGCCCGGACAGCCGTCGACCGCGGCATCGTCGTCAGGGTGCTCCCACCGCGCCTGGCGATCCGGGAGCTCGACGGGAGCCGCCTGCGCTTCAGGGTGAACCGCATGACGATCATCACTCTCGACGGCCGCCGCGTCCGCCTGTTCCGCCTTCAGCGCGGAGACGTCGCGACGATCGACCACGCCGGGCCCCTTGCCCTCACGGTAACGGCGATTCGGCCGTGAGCGGAGTCGCGGTCGTGATCGAGGACGACGAGGCGATCAGTGCGCTGGTAGGCGCATATCTCGAACAGGCGGGCTTCGACGTCGTTCGCGAATGCACGGGCGAAGGAGGGCTCGAAGCGGTCGAGCGCCGCCGTCCTCGGTTCGTCGTGCTGGACCTCGGGCTTCCCGACGTCGACGGGCTCGAGCTCTGCCGGCAGCTCCGCAGTGACGGGGACGTTCCGATCCTGATCCTGACCGCGCGAGACGATGAAGTCGACCGGGTCATCGGCCTCGAGCTCGGAGCCGACGACTACCTGACGAAGCCGTTCTCACCACGCGAGCTCGTGGCTCGGGTGCGTGCCGTCCTCCGCCGGACTGAACCGACGCCGCCAGATTCGGGCGCGATCGAGCTCGGCGACCTGCGGGTCGACCTCCGCAGCCGCAGCGTCACCGTCGCCGGAGCAACCGTCGCGTTGCGCACGCTGGAGTTCGAGCTCCTTGCCGAGCTCACGCAGCGTGCCGGCCAGGTCGTGACGCGCGACCGGCTGCTCGACCGCGTCTGGGGGCTTTCCTTCGCCGGGGGAACGCGAACGGTGGACGTCCACGTCGCACAGCTGCGGAAGAAGCTTGGACGGCCGGAGCTGATCCAGACCGTACGAGGCGTCGGCTACCGGATCCTCGAGCGCCAAGCCTCTCGGGAGGCGTGATCTCCCTCCAGACGCGCCTCCGGCTCGCGATCGCCGCCGCCGTGCTCGCGGCCGTGTCGCTTTCGCTACTCGCCGGCGCGTACCTCGTGCGCCGGTCACTCGAGCAGAACGCGTTCAGCGGCCTCGAGCGCCAGGTAGCACTGCTCGCACACGAGGACCTCCATCCGCCCCCCGGCCCGCTCGGACGTTTTCTCGCGACCCAGGACGAACGCCTGACGGTGCTGCCGAAGCAGCAGGCCCGGTTGCTGCTGCCGGGCAGTCCTACGGGACGGATCACGATCAACGGACGCGACTATCTGTATGCGACCCGGACGAGCGGGAGCGGCGTCGTCGTGCTTCTTCGAACAGCGAGCTCGGTGCGCGCGGACAGCAGACCGTTCTGGGTCGCCCTCGCGGCTGCCGGCGGCCTTGGCTGCCTGCTCGCCGCAGTGGTGGCCGCGGTGCTCGCGCGCGGGATCGCCAGGCCGGTGCTCCGGGTCGCACGCGCGAGCAGCCGTCTGGCGGCGGGTCGAGATCCCGAGACGCTTCCGCTCGCCGGGCCGCGCGAGCTGCGCGGCCTGGCGGAGTCGTTCAACACGATGGCCGGCCAGCTCATGCGCGCACGCCAGGCGGAGCAATCCTTCCTGTTGTCGGTGAGTCACGAGCTGAAGACTCCGTTGACGGCGATTCTCGGCTACTCCGAGGCTCTCGACGAAGGCGTGCTGACGCCCGAGCGCGCCGTGAAGGTGATCCGCACGGAGGCAGCACGCCTCGAGCGCCTCATCGCAGATCTCATCAATCTCGCGCGGCTCGACCAGCAGCGCTTCGACATCAACCCGCACACTGTCGACCTTGCCGAGATCGCGCGAGAGAGCGCGACGCGACACGCCGCGCGGGGACGCGAGCTCGGCGTTCGAATCGAGCTCGAGGATGGCGACCGAGCGCTCGCGCGGGCTGATCCCGACCGCCTCCTCCAGGCAGTGTCCAATCTCGTCGAGAACGCGCTGCGCTGCACGCCGACAGGCGGCACGGTCACGCTTGCGACGACACCGGGGAGGCTCACGGTCAAGGACACCGGACCGGGAATCGCGCCCGACGAGATCCCGCATGCCTTCGATCGCTTCTTCCTGTACCGGCGGTACGACGGAGACCGGCCGGTCGGAACCGGGCTCGGGCTCGCGATCGTCCGCGAGCTCGCGCAGGCGATGGGCGGTAACGCGGAGGTCGAGACCGCTTCGACCGGAACCGAGTTCACCATCCGGCTTCCGCTGCCCGAGAGCCGCGACCAGTCCCAGGCTTTACACGCCTTTACCCGCAGCTGACGCCGGATAACGCGGCGCTCACCCGCCGCACGCACGCGGCTGGGATAACGGGGGGTCAAGCACCTTCGACCCGGAGGTTCACCATGAGAAGGAAGCTGATCGTCGTGGCGGCCCTGACAGCACTGACGCTCACCGCGGCGGCTTCGGCGGCACGACTCGACGTCATCCGCGGCACGGACGGCCCGGACAATCTCAGCGGCACGGCCGGGGCCGACCTGATCTACGGCAGAGGCGGGAACGACAACATCCGCGCTCACGACGGGAACGACGTGGTCTACGCCGGGCGGGGCAACGACGTCGTTCGAGGCGGACCCGGGAACGACGCGATCTTCGCGGGTCCGGGAAACGACGTGACGTGGGCCGGCGCCGGCGCCGACGTCCAGTACGGTGGCCCGGGAAACGACATCCTCCATGCACTCGCGAACGACAACGAGCCGGACATCCTCGACTGCGGGACCGGCTTCGACGTGGCGTATGTGATCGAGCACGATCCCGTGCGGCTCCACGGCTGCGAGCGGGTGATCCGGCTCAGCCCAGGGCAGGCGGCCGCATTGGCCGCCGCAAACGACGACAACGGCTAGACGGGCTATCGGCCGGAGAACGCCGTCGGGGCGCGGAGCCGAATTGCTCCGCGCCCCTACCCCCAAGCCTCAGACCGCCGGGCTCTGGACACGCAACCGACGCGCGAACAACGCGACGACACCACACATGGCGATCGCTAGCCCGCCGGCGGCGCCGATCCCGGCATCGCGCCAGTCGAATGCATTCGACGCGCTGCGCATGGCAACCGGCGTCGCCTGCCGTTGGTCACGGCCCTGCATCCGCGAGTAGATCTGGGCGATCTTCCCGGACCCGAGGCCACGGTCCTCGAGCCCCCGAACCGTCGGGAAGCCCGTTGCAGCGAGCCCGGGCTTCGTCTGGGCCACGCCCGATACGGGCTTTGCGGCGGCGGCTCCTGCCAGGCCGGCCGCCAGTGAGCCCACGACCAGCAGCACGGCCACCAATCGTCCGAGAGAAATCTTGTGCTGTCGAGCCATGTTCCCCTCCCTTTTGTGCGAGCTGCACCACGCCGTCATCTGTCCAGTGGACGGCAGAGCGGTCAGCACGCGCCCAGCAGCGGCTCACGCCGAGTCTCGGCTCGGTAACGAGCGGGTAACAGGCCGCGGCGCCAGAACTGGACACGCACTGCGCAAGGGGAGATACTCGCCTCGACGCTGCGGCAGTCCGCCAGCCCTGAGCTGGAGTCGTCGTGAGGAGCCGCACAGTGTCCGTAACTCACCTGCAAGCACCTGGTCGCGCCGGGATTTGGTGCGCGAGAGTGACAAGGAGGTCGTGATGGCCGTTCGAGATATCTATCTCAAGATTGAGCGGATCTCCGACTATTCGCCGGTCGAGCCCGACGACCACGTGTCACCGCCGATGCAGTACCGGCGCGACTGCATGCGCAACGAGAATCACGAGGACGGCACGATTCCCGCGGACGAGGTCGCCGCCCGGCAGCTGACCGCCTTGATCTACCGCGAGTACCTCGACCCGCAGTATCTGGTTCCGAAGCCGGACAAGATCGTCGCCGCGGACGTGAACGAACCGGCCTTCGCCCGGCGCGTTCCCGGAACAGTCATCTACGCGAGGCCGGGCGACTGGCTGCGCATCCACGTCAAGAACGCCGACGGCAGCCCCCACAGCTTTCACATCCACGGTCTGCGCTACGGGATCGACTCGGACGGATCCTGGCCCTTCGGCACACAGAGCGCCGACGGCCGCCGGTCGGACGAGATCTGCCCGGGGCAGACGTGGACGTACACATACCAGGTCACTGCAGAGACGGTCGGCGCGTGGCCGTTCCACGACCACTGGCGAAACATCGGCTCCTTCGTCAACCGAGGACTGTTCGGCGGACTTGTCGTCCTCCCGGCGCGGGAGCACGAGCACCTGCCGAAGTTCCCGCTACCGCCGGAGTTCGAGAAGCACGTGAAGAAGATCCTGGAGAAGCTCGAAAAGGAGCCGCACCGTCCGAAGAGGCCGCAGAGCGGCGAAGAGGAGGGCGGCGGCATGCACGGCATGCATGCCATTGCGCCGCCGACCGCGATGGAGATGGCCGGGCCGATGGCGATGATGCCGATGCCTGGCGGCGGGCAGGGCCCAGAGGTCGACGAGATTCCGCCGGAGCTGGCCGATTACCTCTCCGCCCTCGACGAGCTGGCGCACGCGCCGCAACCGCCGCCGAAGAGAGAGCACATGCTCCACGTGCCGCTGTTCTTCCATCAGATGAGCGGCTTCCGGGGATCGCCGGTCTTCCAGAGCCCGCCGCTCAACGCCAACGGCGTCTACCAGTCACCTCCGCTCACGATCCCTGGAACGTACAAATACATCTGCGGCATCCACGGGGCGATGATGAGCGGGTCGGTGACCGTTCAGGCGGGCGGCCCAAGCACGAAGGCCGTCTCGATCGTCGACTTCGCCTTCAACCAGAAGGACGTGACGGTCGGAATCGGCGGCACGGTCACCTGGACGAACAGCGGCCCGAGCCAGCACAGCGTCGTCGAGGCGGGCGGAGACAACCTGCCGTCGTTCTGCTTCAACGGCCGCTCGTTCGTCGGCAACACGCCGACGATCCTCGCCCACACCGGCCAGAAGATCCGCTGGTACGTGTTCAACCTCGACCTCAGCATGACCTGGCACAACTTCCACACGCACGCGCAGCGCTGGCAGTTCGCGAATCAGATGGTCGACATTCGCAGCATCGGCCCTGCAGAATCCTTCATCGTCGAGACCGAGGCTCCGCCGGTGCTGCTGCCGCCGCCGGGCTTCGGGCAGTACAACAGCCCGCGCAGCGGCGCGACGAGGTACGAGCTGCGTGGCGACTTCCTCGTCCACTGTCACGTCGAGATGCACATGATGCAGGGGCTGGCCGCTCTCCTTCGCTCGCACCAGACCGTGTACTTGACGCCGGCCCAGGTGCAGCAGCTCGACACCCAGATCGGACTTGCGCTCGACCCGGGCGGCAACTCGTGTCCTGCGGTATCGCTCGACCGCTGCGCAAACGCCGTCGGCGGGCGTTGGGAGGAGCTCCCGGGACTTCCCGAGATCACCTTCATGCACGCGGTACTGCTGCCCTACTCGCAAAGACTCCTCTACTGGGGTTACGGCGCTCGCGCCGACCAGTCCCGGATCTGGGATCAAACCACCGGGCTTTACACGGCCCCGGGAAACCAGCCGCAGGCGGTCCGAGCGGACGAGAACATCTGGTCCGGCGCGCACGCACATCTGAACGACGCACAGGGCACGGTGCTCGTGCACGGGGGCTTCATCAACGCGCGCATTCCCAATACCTCGACGCCGCTACCGCCGCTGAGCGTCGACACGGAGCGCCGCGCCTTTCGCTTCAATCCGACCGCTGCAAGTCCATGGTCGGCGACCGCCGACCTGCACGTCGGCCGCTTCTATCCCACGACAATCACCCTCGCAGACGGCAAAGCGATGACGTTGTTCGGCGCCGACAACGCCACCACCGGCGCCGCCGTTCCCTCGTTTGAGATCTACTCACCGGGCGGCGGCGGATCCTGGGGCGCCCCGAAGTCGCTCCCCTTCAACTACTTCTACTACCCCTGGACGTTCCTGCTTCCCGGCGGCGATCTGTTCGTCGCCGGACCGCAGAAGCCGTCCCGGCGGTTCAACCCGAATGCGAGCCCTGTCGTCGCCCAGCAGTACAACCAGCTGTATCCGCAGCAGCGTGGCGTGAACATGGACGGCACGTCGGTGCTCCTGCCGTTGCGGCCTCCGAGCTACAAGCCGCGTGTGCTCGTCGCGGGCGGGACGGATCGCGGCGCGAACTGGTCGTCGACCGAGATGGGAGCCCTGCAGAGCGCAGAGTGGATCGACCTCTCCGTCGCCTCACCGGCCTGGCAGGCCCTCCCCGACATGAACATCGCCCGCGACAAGGTGAACTCCGTGCTGCTCCCAGACGGACGCATACTGATCCTCGGCGGCTACGAGAATCCGCCCGACGGCGGGCCTGTCGAGATCTTCGACCCCGACGATCCGACGAGCGGGTTCCAGCTCGGTCCCAGCATGAAGCACCCGCGCGGCTACCACTCGGCCGCGATTCTCATGCCTGACGGCAGCGTGATCATGGGCGGCGACCCGAACGGCGGCTCGACGCCGAACGAGCGCTATCGCCCGTCGTATTTCTTCAAGCCGCGCCCCGCCATCACGGGCTCCCCGGCGAGCATCGGGTACGGCGCCGCGTTCTCGGTCCAGACCGGGACGCCGGGTGCGATCGCCGAGGTCGTGCTGATGCGGGCGGGAGCGGTCACGCACGGCTTCAATCAGAACCAGCGCTACGTCGGCTGCGCCATCACCGGCACGACCGCTGCTGCGGTCAAGGCAACGGCTCCGCCTGACGGGAACGTGGCGCCGCCGGGGCACTACCTGCTCTTCCTCGTCGACCATGACCGCATCCCCTCGGAAGGAGCCTGGATCCGGCTGACGTAGCGCTCCTCCAAGCAGCGCTGAGAGCTCCCCAAGACGAAGTCGGCTATGTCGGCTGTGAGGCGTAGCGCATCCGTGATTCCGCTGAGATGCGAGCCGAAGAGCTGCCGATGTGTGATCGCGCCGGTTGCCGCCAGCCTGTGGGGCGTGGACGTGCGCGACGCCCGGGTCTCCTTTCCCGGCCTCGAGGACAAGGTCTTCCTCGACGCGGCCACCGTCAGCCTCGCACCTGTGCAGGCATGCGAGGCCATCGAGGGCTTTCTCGAGAGGGCCCTCCTCTGCCCGGAGCGCGACGCCTCGACGCACCACATCGCCATGGACGAGCTACGCCGAGCCGCCGTGCACGAGGCGGCGATCCTGCTCGGGGCCGGCGAGGACGAGATCGCGCTGGTCGAGAGCACCTCACACGGGCTGAGCATCGCCGCGCGGGCGATCGGGCTCGGCCCGCGTGACAACGTCGTCATCGACGACCTCGAGTTCCTCCAGGTGGCGATCCCATGGGCGAAGCTCGTGGAGGAGGACGCGCTCGGCGAGGTGCGCATGGCGCGGAGCGTCTCGGGTGCGGTCACGATCGACTCGATCGCCGAGCAAATGGACGCGAATACGCGCGCCGTTGTCGTCAGCTCGGTTCAGTGGTCCACCGGCTACCGCCTGGACCTCGCGGCGTTGTCCGATCTCTGCCGCCGCGAAGGAGTCTTCCTTGTCGTCGACGCGGTCCAGGAGCTCGGCGCATTGAGGATGGACGTCCGCCGCACGCCGGTCGACCTGCTCATCGCCGGCGGACACAAGTGGCTCAACGCCCCGTTCGGCTGCGGCATCCTCTACGTCCGCCGCGAGACGCAACCGCAGCTCGCCCAACCGACGTGGGGCTATCTCGGGCTGGAGCAGCCGGAGGGTGGCTGGGGCACGTACTTCTCGACCCCGTCGATCAGTCCCATGCGCCCCTACGAGTTCGTGCCGACGGCCAAGCGTTTCGAGCTGAACGGAACCTCGAACTATCCCGGCGCCGTCGGGCTCGGCGCCTCGCTCGCCCTCTTGAACTCCGTCGGAGCGGAGCGAATCGAGCAGCGGGTGCTCGAGCTGGCGGGCCTCGTGCGCGAGGAGCTCGAGGCGACGGGTGTTCGCATCGTCAGCCGCCCGGAGCCGGAGGCACGGTCGGGCATCACGACGTTCACCGTCTCCGGTGATCCTGCCGAGGACGAGGCGCTCCTCCAGCGGCTGCTCGACCGGCGCGTCTACGTCTCGCGCCGCTACACGTCCTACACAGGCGGGATCCGTGTCTCGACGCACTACTACAACGACGAGACGGACGTGGAGCGGCTGGCGACCGCGGTCCGCGCCGCGCTGGCTCCCCGGCACGCAACCGCCGGCGCACGCTGATGACGTTCAGGACGATCATCGAGCCGTTCCGGATCCACTCGATCGAGCCGCTCCGCATTACGACCGAGGAAGAGCGTCGATCGGCGATCCGAGAGACGGGCTACAACCTGTTCGGCCTGCACGCCGCCGATGTGCTGATCGACTTCCTCACCGACTCCGGCACGGGCGCGATGTCCCGGGATCAATGGGCCGCGATCCAGCACGGGGACGAGAGCTACGCGGGATCACCATCCTGGTTCCTCTTCGCCGACAGCGTCCGGGAGCTGTTCCCGTTTCGACACGTCATCCCGACGCACCAGGGGCGGGCGGCCGAGAAGATTCTCTTCACGGCGATCGGGGGCCCGGGCAAGGTCGTCCCGAACAACACTCATTTCGACACGACCCGTGCCAACGTCGAGTTCACCGGCGCCGAGGCCGTCGATCTGCCGATCCCCGAGGCGCTCGAGCCGTCGGTCGTCCATCCGTTCAAGGGCAACATGGACATCGAGGCGCTCGAGCGGCTCCTGTCCGGCGACGGACGCAACGCCGTGCCGGCCGTGTTCGTCACGGTGACGAACAACTCCGGCGGCGGACAGCCGGTCTCGCTCGAGAACCTCCGCGGCGTCCGCGCGGTCTGCGATGCGCATCGCGTCCCGCTTTTTCTCGACGCGTGCCGCTTCGCCGAGAACGCATGGTTCATCCGCCGGCGCGAGCCGGGCCAGGCGGATAGGGCCGTGGTCGACATCGTGCGCGAGATGGCGTCGCTCGCCGACGGAATGACCATGAGCGCGAAGAAGGATCCGCTGGCGAACATCGGCGGCTGGCTCGCTCTCGACGACGACGAGCTCGCGGAACGCTGCCGGAACCTGCTGATCCTCACCGAGGGGTTTCCCACCTACGGCGGTCTCGCAGGCCGCGATCTCGAGGCGATTGCCCAGGGTCTGAAGGAATCGGTCGACCACGAGTATCTGCGCTACCGGATCCGGTCGACCGAGTACCTCGGCGAAGCGCTTGCCGCCACGGGCGTCCCGATCGTGCAGCCGCCTGGAGGCCACGCCGTCTACCTGGACGCACGTGCTCTCCTGCCCCACATCCCGCCTCTCGAGTACCCGGGGCAGGCGCTCGCCGTCGCCCTCTACGAGACGGGCGGGGTACGCGGCTGTGAAATCGGCACCGTCATGTTCGGCCGGCACCCGGACGGAAGCGAACAACCGGCGGCGTTGGACCTCGTCCGTCTTGCGATCCCGCGCCGGACGTACACGCAGAGCCACGTCGACTACGTGATCGAGGTGTGCAGCGCGGTCGCGGAGCGACGCGCCGAGTTGCGTGGCCTGCGCATGATCTTCGAGCCGCCCACGCTGCGGCATTTCACAGCCCGCTTCGAGCTGGTCGACTGAGCCGCGGCCGCGCGAAGTCGGCTAGGAGGCCGTTGGTGGCGACTGCTCGACGTCAGTGTCGGCGATGAGCTTTTCGACCACGCGCTCCTCGACGGGCTCTTCCTTCTGCCGCTCGATCTCCTGCTGCTGAACAACCTCGACGCGGGCAGCCTGCCACGCAGACCAATGACCGGACACGAGCGCCCACAGCGACAACGCCGACACGTACACAACGCTCTTCACCCAGCCGGTCACCAGGGAGACTGGAATCATCGCGACCCAGAAGATCGTCAGCCAGCCGTTCACCCTGCGCATGAAGACCGGGTCACCCTGGATGGAGGCCCAAAAGCTTTTTGCGAGGCCACTCACGTCTGTCCACTTCGGACTTCCGACTTTGTGTCCTTCGTCTTTCGGCGCGCTGCTGCGCGCTACCGGGCCGGCGCGGCTGTTCTCGCCGCCGGCCGCTCGAGGAACGCCCCGCGGGCCTCGAAGCGCGTCTGGAAGAAACGCAGGTGGGCCGGTTCGTAGACCATCCTGAGTCCGTGGATGTGTTCCCGGTTCGCGTAGACGTCCGCGACGACGTCGGCCACATAGGCGAGGTGCTCCTGGGTGTAGACGCGCCGCGGGATCGTCAGCCGGACGAGCTCGAGTCCGTCGTAGGGCTGGTCGCCGTGCTGGCCGGAGAGGATCCCGCGCTCCATCGACCGCACGCCGCCGGCGAGGTAGAGCGCCGCCGCGAGCGCCTGTGCCGGGAACTCGCTCTGCGGCAGATGCGACAGGAACCGCTTCGCGTCGAGGAAGACGGCATGCGCGCCAATGGGAACCACGATCGGGATGCCGCGCTCGAGCAGCAGCCCGCCCAGGTTGGCGCTCTGGGACATGTAGTGGCGGACGATCGCCTCGTCGCTCGACTCGCGGATCCCCTGAGCGAGCGCCTCCATGTCGTGTCCGGCGAGACCGCCGTAATGCGGGAAGCCCTCGTAGACGACGACCAGCTCGCGCGCCCGCTCGGCCAAGTCGTCGTCGTTCAGCGCGAGCAGGCCGCCGATCGGGACGAAATGGTCCTTCTTCGACGAGAAGACCGCTCCATCGGAGAGCTCGGCGATCTGATGCTCGGGCAGCGTCCGGTCCGCGTAGCCGGCCTCGCGGTCTTTGACGAACAACGCGTTCTCCGAGATCCGCGTGGCGTCGAGGAAGAGCGGCACGCCGTGCGCGCGGGTGAGCTCGCGCACGCCGGCGAGATTGGCGAGGGAGAACGGCTGCCCGCCGGCCATGTTCAGGCAGGCCTCGACACGGACGAACGCGACCCGCTCCGGCCCTGCCCCCGCGAGCACGCGCTCGAGCGCAGTCAGGTCGAAGTTGCCCTTGAACGGGTATGTCGACTCCGGCTCGCTGGCCTCCGAAATCGAGACGTCGATCCACACGCCGCCTGCGAGCTCGACGTGCTCGCGCGAGGTCGTGAAATAGAGATTCGAGGGGACGAGCGATCCGGGATCGACGAGCAGCTTCGCGAGCAGGTGCTCGGCGCCGCGTCCCTGATGGGTCGGAATCACGTGCCGATAGCCGTAGGTCTCCCGAACCGCGCGCTCGAGCCGGAAGAAGCTGCGCGAGCCCGCGTACGCCTCGTCTCCGAGCTCCATGGCCGACCGCTGCTCCTGGGAGAGCGCTGAGGTGCCGCTGTCGGTCAGGAGATCGATGAAGACGTCTTCGGAGCGAAGCAGGAAGGTGTGTTGTAGCCGGCGAGCTCGAGCACGCGCCGCCGCTCCGCCTCAGGGCGAAGAGCGATCGGCTCGACCACCTTGATCTTCCATGGCGGGACCGTCATCGGCTTCATCGTCGTCAGCGCGGGGCCGTCGCACATCCGGGAAACCACTCTGGGAGATAGCGGGCGACTACTGACGCGTAGTACGGCCGTCGATCTCTACTTCGAACACTCGGCCGAGGGCGTCACGCTTGCATCACGGACGATCACGACACAACCGGAGTACGGCGCAGCGCCCGAGCCGGTTGCGGGCGTGAAGTAGACCAGCCACGCGTTCTTCCCGTCAGAGACGCCACGCGCCTGCGTCGAGTATCGAAGCTTCGGCATGTCCGCGCGCACCTGCGCGATCTGAGTGATCGCTCTGGTTTGCGCGGCACGAGCGCTCAAGCCCGCGTAGCTCGTCGACTCGCGCGTGATGTCGGGCCATGGATAGAGCGCGAGGTGTACGGCGAGGACCGAAAGGCCGGCCACGAGCACAAACGGTGTCGCTCGATACCTCTGGCCGAGGACCGAAACCGGTATCCATAGCGAAGGAAACCGGGCGTCGAGATGAGCCCAGCGAACCAGCGCGCTCGGAATCAGGATGCCGAACACGAGAAACGACCCGTAGATCGAGTAGCCGAGCACGAGCTTGTCGTCGCTCCAGAAACGGTTCACCAGGAACGCGACAACTGCGGTTGCGGCGAAGACGAAGATCCAGTCGTAGCGGAAGGCAAGGAAGCGCCTTTTGACCTTGACGTTCTGGATCTGCGACTTGTCGACATTCGGGGGGATCAATCGACCGTGGTCGGTCTGTTGCTCTGGGTCGATGCCTCGCGTGACGGCGAGACCATGCGTCACCGCGAAGTAGGCAACCATTGCGATCACAGCCACAACGATCACGCCAACCCAGCTCGCGACCTCTTCGATGTGGCCGATCGTCGACGAGATCGTCGGCCACGGAATGAAATTCCGAAATGCGCCCGAGAGCGCCCCCGCAAGCTCGACCGCCCCAATGGCCAGACCAACCGGAGCCCAGAACGCGAACCCGCGCCTCTGCTGCTTCGTCAGCGGGTCACCGGCGTCCCATTTCGCTTTCACCACGAGCCACCACGTCCACGGCGACCACCACGGCCCGAGACGTGAACGCAACGGGCCGGTGGCCCCCTTCGGCGTCAAAGGATCCGCCGCCGGAATGTTGGGCCCGGCGTTCTCGCGCATTCTCAGCCCTCGCCCGAGACGCCGACGATGCTCCGGAATGTCGCAGCTGCCGCCTCAGGTCTCAAGACGGGACACTCCTATCTGCCGCAGCTGCAGATTGGCTTGACTCGGGCCGATTGTCCCACTTTCGCGCCCTTGTTCAAGGCCTGCGCCGATCAAGAAGCCCACCGGCGCGGCGAAGATCTCGGCGCTCTTTGCGGCTTCGTTGAGCGAACAACAGGCACCCTCGGCAGCGCCGGCGGGCGGCAACGTGGCGGCCCCCGGGCACCCGACGTACCAGCGGGCGCTCGCTGTCTCTACCGCTGGTCAGACGATGGTTCGGAATAAGCCGCGTACCCGCCCGGCTCAGAAATGCTGCTCGCCTTGCCGGAGGCGAGACTGCAGCGCATACTCTCACCGTGGCTGGTCGGCGCGACGATGAGAACAAGATGTATGGGTGCATGGCGCTTCCCGGCGATCTTCATCGCGTCCACGCTCCCGAGGATGATCCCAGAGCGCCTCTCGCGAGAAGGACGTGGCGCCGCTCATGGCAGTGGGTCGTACAGCCGCTGCGTCGCCGCACACAAGCGGCGGACTAAAGAGCGGTTGACTCCGAGCCGGAGGGCCGGGTCTGGATAGGTCCAACGATCCACGCGACACTTGGGCTCCGTAGTAAGTGATCTGACTCCCCGCGATCTGCCACCTCGCCGAGCAGCTGACCTGCGGAATGGCGGTTAAGTTCAACGAGGGAGACGGCGAACGCATGGGGGGCGAACGCCGCCGGATCCTCTAACCAGCATTGCCGCCAGGCCGCCAGGGCGATCCTTCGGCCACCATTTCTTTCGCGGCGCGATATGACCACGCCGGCCTGGTGGCCGACTAAGAGGGCAGCGCCGAGGTGCCGAGGGTCGTAGTCCAGGCCTAACGCCTCCAGCTCGATCCCATGGGGATCTCCTTCTGGAGGCGGCGTGGCGAATGGCATCACCTACACAGTCAGAGTCCGGCCTGAGGGTCGTACTTCCGCCTGACCAGATCGAGGCGCTCGCACAACTCGTTGCTGCTGTTCTGGGCCGAGGGCCGCGATGACGGGTTTCTCGACGTTTACGGAGCAGCGGACTACCTAAGCCTGTCGCCGAAGGCGATCTACCACCTAGTGGAGCGCCGGAAGCTTCCCTCGACTCGCTCTCAGTCCCGTCCGAACAGTGAGCTGCCGAGCACGTAGAAGAGCTGGAGTGCGTCAAAGAGCGCGAGCGCTGTGTAGGGGCTCCAGAGCGCGACGAGCGCCGCGGCTGTAATGATCGGAACGCCCGGGAGAACGAAGGCAAGGCCGAGAAGGTTGCGTATGCGCGGCAGCCGAGAGGACGGTCAGACGAACCGGCAACGGTTGAGCATGCCGGAGGCGCGCCGACGTATCAGCGAACCCACTGATGCCATAGCCGTCTCTGCGAGTGACGATGGTGGTGAGGGAAGGAGGCCATTCTGGCGGTGCCAGTCACTCCACCTCAGCGACACCCGTTCTCGCCCGGAGGATCCGGGACGGCGCGTAGCGACGCAGTCGCTGCTGATGGTGGCCGCAACGGCAGTCGCGGCTGTCGTCGCCGGGATCGTGGGAACATTCCTACAGTTCGTCGTCTTCGACCTCGAGGAGCAAGAGTTGCTACCCGAGGCTGGTGTGTGGGGCTACCTTGCGGGACTTTTCCTCCTCGCGCTGATGGTGCTGCCCGCTGTCGTGGGGGTGGTGCTCGGCGTCCGCGCGCGTCGCCTCGGCGAGGAGAGCGCACCGGCGCAACGACGCGAGGAGCGACCCGAGAGAACACTGTGAGCAGCCCCACCGGCCACGCTCGACGCCAGAGAACGGCACCGCTCCTCATTTCGCACATCCGGTCATGCGGCACCAACCCGCGCATATGAGTCGCGACACAGACGTCGACGACAGCCGATGCGCTCCCCCCGCCGACTCGATCACCCGCAACAGCCGGGGCGCTCGACGCTACGCGGTTGACGCGACGCCCTCCATATGAGTGTTCGGCAAGGTGGTCACCCGAAGGGGCGAAGGGCTACGTGACCGTGACCGCGCGTTGCGGGCGAGAGGCGCTCGTCGCACGTTTCCCGAAGGCGCAGAGGAGCTAGACCTCCAGCGCAACGACTCCGCCTCCTGCAACGGCGCGAGCGAGCGCCGCGTCGGCCTCCACGAGGGAGAAAGACGCGCCGAGCTCGAAGTCGAGCCGTCCGGCGGCCAAATCTTGACCGGCGTCCACGAGCTGCTCCCCGTCGGCGCGCACGTACAGGGAGACGACTTCGATTCCTCGCTCGCTCTCTGGCGGGTCGGAAGTGATCGTGACCAGACGGCCGCCGTCTCGAACCGCCGCGAGCGCAAGCGCGGCACCGTCGGGCGCTGCGTTGGCAGCGGCATCGACACCATGGCCGGCCGTCGCCGCCACGACCTGAGCCGCCCAGTCCGGGTCGTGGTAGTCGATCACCGTTGCGGCTCCGGAACCGATAACCCGCTCGCGACTCCTCGGTCCCGCCGTCGCGATCACCTCGACACCGCGGAGAGCTGCCATCGAGACGATCAACGTTCCGGTGGATCCGCCCGCTCCGTTCACGAGCAGCCGCTCGCCGCGGTTCACGCGCAGGCCTTCGTCCAGCACCTGAACCGCGGTCAGTGCCGGGACCGGGAACGCAGCGGCATGCGTCCACGAAATCTCCGCCGGTTTGGGGGCGAGCAAGGCGGCCTCGGCCACAAGCCACGGCGCCCAGCATCCTTGCTCCGCGAGTGGGAGCGGATGGGTGAACACCGGATCCCCGACCGACCACCCCTCTAGCCCGGCACCCAGCGCCGCAACCACCCCTGCCGCCGCGACACCGAGCGCCATCGGCGGCCCTCGTCCCAGATCCCAACGTCCAGTCCGGGCGAACTCATCCCAATTGCCGACGCCGGCGGCCTTGACCTCGATCAGAACTTCGCCGGTGCGCGGCGCGCGAGGGTCAGACACCTCCAGCACCGTCACACCGCCACCGAATTCTTCGATCCCTGCGACGCGCACGATCGGTCATCGACAACCTAGCAACCCAGGAATCGACGCGTCCTCGCGCCGGGCCGGACGGTCGTGCTCACCCATCTAGCCACCGGCATTAGCGGTGCGCGAGCGTCCTCTCCCGGGGTTCGGTAGTAGTCGGGTATTACCGCTACTCCGTAGTTGAGGACAGAACGCTCGGCTGGGCCAGCGATGCTTCTATGTCTGTCAAGTCCCGAGCGGCGCTCCGTGTTCGAGTAGGCGGTAGAGGCTGCGGGCGAGGTAGCGTTTGAGGCAGCGGTTTGCCTCGCGTCGCGTTTTGCCCTCGCGTAGGCGTCGTTCGATGTAGGCGATCGTTGCGGGGTGTGAGCGTTTTCGTGTGACGAGGATCATGTGCAGTGCGCGGTTGAGTTTTCGGTCGCCTGATCGGTCGAGCCTGTAGCGGATCGTCTGCCCGGAGGAGGCGGGGATCGGTGCTGCGCCGGCGAGTCGTGCGAAGGCTGCTTCGGAGGTGATCCGTCCTTGGTGTGACCAGGAGAGGACGAGCTGTGCGGCGGCGTGCGGTCCGACGCCGGGCTGGTCGAGCAGCCGCGGCGCGAGTTTCCGCGTGAGCGCCTCGATCTCGCGTGCGAGTTCGCGTTCTTCGGCGGTCAGTTGCAGTACGCGTCGGGCGATCGAGCGAAGCGCGAGCATGCTGCCGCGGAGCTCGGGATCTCGTCCGCCGCCGGGTCGTGTCGCTGCGAGGCGTTGCAGCAGCCGAGCACGGGTCAGTGGCCGCAGCTGGCTGCGCATCGGTTCGGGGGTCGTGATCAGCAGGTCTCGCAGCTGGCAGAGTCCGGCGCGCTTGGCGTTGACCGCGCCTTCGCGTGCGGCCACCAATGCCTGCAGCGCCTGGCGTTCACCGCCCGCCCGAGGTGTCGCGGGCCGCTCACGCGTCAGCACACTCCGGGCGGCGCGGACCGCGTCGAGCGCGTCGGTTTTGCCGCCCGAACGGCGCTCTCGCCGCAACCGGCCCACCTCGAGCACCTGCTCACCACGCACGGTCAGGAAGCGCGCCAGACCGGCGCCGAACGAGCCTGTCCCCTCGACAGCGAAGACACGACGCCCAGGCGCGTACTCTTCGCCGAGCACGAGCGCTTGCCGATAGCCATCGCTGTTTGCCGCAACGTTCGCCTCGAACACGACCGCGCCGTTCCGCACGTCGACGACTGCGAGTGCATGAGAGTCGCGGTGCGGATCGACACCAACGACGTAGTCCAACTGATCTGCGAGCATCCGTAACTGACCTCCGGCCGAAGCGTTGGGGGACACATCCGGTGTCGGTCTGGAGGTTGAGACCGCGGGCGGCAGAACTGTGACGGGTCACGCGCTCGAGACGCGGACAGGCTTCTGATCAGGCCAGCAAGCGGGCACCAGGCCGGCACCGGGCTCTCCACTCGGACAGATCACTGGAAAGACACCGCTGACACGGGTCATTCGAGAATCGAGTCACGAACAAAGAGCACCGACGCCAACCTGACAAGCACCCCAGACGGGCACAGCTCGCACACTCACAGTTCGGGAATGATGCTCCTATGACTTGTCAAGTCATGAGCGGCTCCTGTGTTCGAGTAGTCGGTAGAGGTGGCGGGCGAGGTAGCGCTTGAGGAGGCGGGTTGCGTCGCGGCGGGTCTTGCCTTCGGCGATGCGTCGCGCGATGTAGTCGCGTGGTGGCGGGGTCGTGTTGGCGGCGGTGCAGGACGATCGGTGTGGAGGGCGCGGTTGAGTTGGCGGTCGCCGCCGCGGCTGAGCCGGTGGCGTTGTCGTCTGGCCGCTGGAGGCGGGGACGGGTGCGACGCCGGCGAGGCGGGCGAAGCAGGCTTCGGAGCGCAGGCGGCCGTGGTGTGACCAGGCGACGATCAGCTGGCGGCGACGATCGGGCCGACGCCGGCTCGTCGAGCAGCGCCGGGTGCGAGCGCGCGCACGTGGGCGAGGATCTCGTGCTCGAGCTCGTCGGCTTCGCGCGGTCGCGGCTTGGATGCGGCGGGCGAGGCTGCGCAGCACGAGCCGCGTCGCGAGCTCGTCGGCGCCGGCCGCGCTGCGTGCGGCGGAGGCGGCTGCAGCGGTCGAGCAGCTTGCCCGACCGGCAGCCCGCGCAGCTCCTCGCGGAGCCGCTCGGGCGCGGTCACGATCACGGCGCGCAGCTGCGTCAGTGCTTCGCGGCGGACGTCGACGGCGCTGCGCCGCGCGACCAGCAGCAGCCGCAGCGCCTCCCGCCGCTCGCCTGCCCGCGGCAGCGCGAGCGTCTCGCTGGCGAGCGCCGCGCGCGCTGTCCGGACCGCGTCGAGCGCGTCGTCCTTGCCGCGCAGCCGCCGCTCGGCCCGCGGCGTGCGGCTGACCTCGAGCACCGATCTCGCCGCGTTCGGCGAGGAAGCGGGCCAGACCGGCGCCGTAGCTGCCGGTGCCCTCGATCGCCCAGGCGCGGCTGCCCGGCGCGTGCCGCTCCGCGAAGCGAAGCATCTCGCGATAGCCGCGCCCGTTCGCGGCAGCCGCCGCTCCCGGCGACAACCGCGCCAGCCGGCGCCGCCACGACCGCCAGCACGTGCTCGTCGCGGTGGGTGTCGACGCCGACCACGTAGTCCAGCTCGTCTGCAAGCATCAGACTCGATCCTCCGACCTCGTTCGTAGGGTCCGGTGGTGCCGGTCTGATGCAGGGAAACCGCGGCGGCAGGACGGTGATGAGTCACGCCGACAAGGCGGACAAGCTCCTGATCAAGCCAGCAGCGGGCGCCAGACCGGCGCCGCCGCGCACACGCGGACAGATCATTCCCAAGGCACGCACCAAGCGGCCAGTCACCCGACGAGTCACACGCGGCACGACGACAACCAGGCTGGCAACGGCCCCAGACAGACCAACCCGCCGAGTCTTACCGTCACCTGAACAGCCGTGCCCGATTACCATCGCCACCCGTGGCCGAGAGCGTCGTCACCCGTCCCGAGCGCGGGGCGGACTATCCCGTGATCGCAGAGGTGGTCCGCGCGGCATTCGTCCGACACCCCGGCGAGGTCGCGTCGTTCGTCGACCGCATTCGGGCGTCGGAACAGTTCATTCCGGAGCTGGCACTGGTTGCCGAGGATTCCTCCGGTGTAATTGCTCACGTGATGCTGAGCTCGGTCGGCGTCGAAGGCGGATCCCGTACAAGGATCCTCAACCTCACGCCGATGTCCGTTCGGCCTGACCGCCAGCGCATCGGTGTGGGCGCACGGTTGATCCGGGACGCGCTCGGCCGCGCCGAAGAAGCAGGCGAGCCGGCCGTCATGGTCGAGGGCGTCGCCGCGTACTACCCTCGCTTCGGCTTCGAGCGGGCGACTGCGCTCGGCTTCGTCTCCCCGCATCCGAAGATCCCCGACGACGCTTTCATGGTCAAGCGGCTCCCCGGATACAGCCCCGACCTCGCCGGTCCGATCATCTATCCGGCGGCGTTCGACGGTCTGGGGGTACTGGCGATCAACCACCGGCTGGGCCAGGGTTCAGGAATGACCCCTGAGCCTGGGTTCCCAGACGGCGACGAATAATCTGCACACCCGCTCCGTTGGTCACGCGACGATGGTGCTTGCGGTTGGCCATCACGTGGCTTAGGGTGCGCGGCCCGCTTGTAGGTCGCAACCACTTGGGAGGGTGTTGGTGCAGGACACCACGTGCCATATGTCGATTTCGCTTGACGGCTTCGTCGCTGGGCCAGAGCAGAGTCGCGAGGAGCCGCTGGGCAAGCGCGGGAGGGAGCTGCACGGCTGGCACCTGGGCGACGAGCGCGCCAACGAGGCCGACGAGACGGCGGCCCGCTGGCTTATGCGTCCGCGTGGCGCCTACCTAATGGGTCGCAACATGTTTGGGCCTATCCGCGGTGAGTGGGACGAGGACTGGCGCGGGTGGTGGGGACCTGAGCCGCCTTACCACGCTCCGGTGTTCGTGCTCACCCATCATGCTCGCGAGCCGATCGAGATGGACGGCGGGACGACCTTCCATTTCGTCACCAGCGGGTTCGACGCCGCCTACGCGCAGGCGCGCGAAACGGCTGGCGATGAAGGCGTGGACATCGCCGGGGGCGCCTGGACCGTGCGGCAGGCGCTTATCGCCGGGGTCGTCGACGAGCTTACGCTCGACATCGCCCCGGTTTTGCTCGGGTCCGGCGAGCGGATCTTCAACGGCGTCAAGTCCCTCGGCATGGAGCCGGTAGAGGTGCTGCATTCGCCGCTGGCCACGCACATCCGGTATCGCCGAGCGAGCTAGAGCCGGGCAGATCCCTCACCCGGTCCCGGTCAATAAACGGGATAGCCACAGCCGGAAATTAGGTGCGTCGGCTGCGCGAGCGTCCTCTCGCCTGGAGGCCCGTTACCGAGTACCTGTGAGAGATCATCGGCGTCGAGCGTTCATCGCACGAAGGCCCCGTGGCCCGAGTTGGCGAGTGGATCCCAGCGCATCCCGGTTTCGGCCGCTACACGCTGTCGGTGCGCCTCGATCTCGCTCTTACACAACGCCCCTTCGCGGCGCTGCAACTCTCTGAGGGGCTTGTGGCAGAGCGCCTCGATGTTGCTCCCATGGTGGTAGGCGACGAACGCTTCGATCCGGTCGTGTGCGCCCAGGGCGACGAGCGCGTCAAGGAACGCCGCAGCGCTGTCGTCCAGGCGGACACGGTCTACTCCAGCCGCTCGCACGGCGGCGCGAGGTGTGAAATCGACCGAATCGACAAGTCGTTCGACCGCCGATGCATCGTCGCGGGCGAGTGCAAGACGGGGTTCTGGGCCCAAATAGAGCGAGCGATAGGGATCCAATATCCGCGCCTCGGCTTCGGCCTCGAGGCGACGGGCTTCGACCTCATCGCCGCAATGGAGGCTGGCAATAGCGCAGTACAGGAGGCACGACGCGTTTGAGGGGCACGGTGCCGCTGCGTTTGCTCCACCGCGGACCACGAACACGCTTCGCTCAGCGAGAGGCTTGATGTGAATGTCTCCCGCTCCGGGTCCCGTGATGGCCGCGGGGGGCTCCGGTGCGGGAGACAGCTAGGGCTAGCCGGTGAACGGGACGCCGTTTGCGTACACGGCGACCGGACAACCTGGCAGTGGAAGGTCAGGTTCGGAGTTCCATTCGTGCCATCGAGCGGAACCTCGATCGCGTGGCCGAGATCGACCGCGGTCTCGACATCACGCTCGGTTACCAGATGCTGGTTCGCGAAGGCCGTACTCGTGAACAGGACGAGCGTCGGCACCCACGCGACATTGAAGTCGCCATGGCTCCCCGGGCCCGCCATCAAGTGATCGTGGCCGTTCACATCACCCACGGCTCCGCCGTAGACGCTCGGCATGAACGCATGTGCGAGCGCAGCAACCCCAGGCCCGTGGTCGGGACAGTTCTCGGTGGTGGTCGCCGTCGTGTTCTGGCAGACGAGCGTGAAGCTCGTACCGACCGCCGAGCCCTTCGGGTACACCGGCAGATAGAACGGCGCCGCCGCGATCGAGTTCGACTTCACCGGGTCAGGCGTACCCCTCGGCGTGCCCACGTACCGAATCGCGCCGGTGATGTCGTCGTACACGGGCTCAACCACGACTCCGCCATGGGCGCCACTCCCGCCAACCCACAGTCTTCGCCTCCTGCACATAACGTTCACTCGCACACGCAAGCGATGCCGCCTGAGCTGAGCTCTTGCCTTGGTAGCGCACGTTCGCGCTAGCACCTGGAGATGTAGCCTGAAACCGGCTCTTTGCTTGGCGCACGTTTGCGCTAAGAACTGGAACCAAAATGAAGGGGCTGGCTCGCGGGCCTCGGCCGACTGTTCATGCTGGCGGGCCTGCGCTGCCTGCGGCACCTCGACTGCCTGTTTGCCCGGATCGGGTCTCACGGGCCGGGGGTTTGGGTCAACTGCTGATGCGGCCGGGGCGGAGTGGGTGTGCGTGTGCGCTGATCTTTTCGAGCGCGCGGGTCAACGCTCTGATGTCGGCGTTGGTGAGGTGTTGTGAGAAGTGTCGTTGGATTCCGTCTCGGTGGTGGCGGCGGGCCTCGACCATCGTCTCGGTGCCCTTGTCGGTGGGGACGACGAGGATCGTGCGCCGGTCGTGTTCGGGGCGGGTGCGGCGGACGAGCCGTTCTTCTTCCATTCGGTCGACGACACGGGTGAAGCCGCTCTTGCTGTAGAGGATCCGTTCGGCGAGCTCGTTCATGGGGATGCCTTCGGGTGATTCCTCGAGGTGGACGAGGACGTCGTACCAGCGCTGCGGGATGCCCACGGCCTGCTGGAGCTCGCTGTCGAGCAGGTCGTTCAGGGCCAGCGCGCTCTCGAAGAAGAGGCGCCAGCAGTGGAGCCGCTCGGGCGAAGGGCTTGACAAGTTTGATTCCATGTGCGATTGTCCTCTCTGCAACTGTTGCTAGTTCGACAGTTGCAGATCATATCAGCCAATGGGAAGGGAGTAAGCAATGAGCACCATCTCACTAGATCGAGCAGAGCTCGGGTACGCGCTCGACGAGAACGAAGGCGAGCCGTTCTGGCTGCTCGGCATGCTGCAGACGATCAAGATCGGCGGGAACGACACGGCAGGGCAGTACGGTCTGATCGAGATCGTCGCCCCTGAGGGCGTCGGCTCGCCCTGGCACGTCCATCCCGAGGAGGACGAGTGGTTCTATGTCCTCGAGGGTGCGATGACCTTCTGGGTTGCGGATACGGAGCTGTCCCTGAAGGCCGGGTCGTTCGCCTTCGGCCCCAAGGGCGTGCCGCACACCTTCTACGCCGAGGCCGGCGGCGCGAGGGCGCTGGTCGGCTTCGCGCCGATGCAGTTCGAGGGATTCCTGCGTGAGGTCGGCGAACCGGCTCCCGAGCGCGTCCTGCCGCCGCCGCTGGAGGGCCACCCCGACGTGGCGCGGCTCGCCCCGATCGCCCTGCGCGGCGGGTTCGAGATCCTCGGCCCCCCAGGCCCCCCGCCCGGCCACTGACCAACAACACCACGGGGTGCGCCCGCTCCTGCCACGAGCCGGGCGCACCCTGACCCTGCTACCCAGGCGACGCCGAGCCCGGCCGCCCGCACCAGGCCCCGACAGGAGGAACCCGCGCGCGGCGCGACGTTCGCGCTTCGCTTCCGCGCCTACGGGAAGGTCACGTCCGGGCTTTCTCCGATGCGAGATAGCCCACTGGGTGGGAGTCTGGATGCCAACGAAGGAGGTGAACATGACCACCATTCCGCATGAGCAGCCTTCGTCGTCCGTCTCGAGGTCCATCCGGTTTGAGGGACGCGAAGTGTTGGCAACGGTGGCGATCGTCGTCATCTGGCTCGCCGTGCTCTTCGTCGGCGTGTTCGGGCCAGACTTCGTCGGACACGGCAACGACGGCACCTTCACGACGATCCCGTCCGGAATCTTCGTCGCACTCTTCGCCCTGTTCGCGACGATGTCCATGGCGAAGTACGGCTTCAGCAAGCGGACAAGCGACGACAGTTAGCGGTCCCCGCTAGCCGTTGTAGTCGACATAGGCTTTTCGGTTACGCACGACGGAGCAGGCGTTTCAGTGTCTTGCCCCCGACGCTCCGCTTGCAGCGCGACCTCAGAGAGCGGCGGCGTCATGCCGACGACTCGTCCCTCCGCTCAGCTCTCGTACACCCGGCCGAAGCCGCGCGGATCAGCCTTCGGTCGCTTGTTCGAGCGGGGCTGCCGCCCCTTCGCCGAGGAACAGCTTGTAGGTGAAGCCGGCGATCAACGCCCCGATGGTCGGGGCGAGCAGGAACAGCCAGAGCTGTGAGATCGCGTCACTGCCGGCGAAGAGCGCCGGGCCGATGGACCGCGCGGGGTTCACGGAGGTGTTCGTCACCGGGATGCTGGCCAGGTGGATCAGCGTCAGCGAAAGGCCGATTGCGAGAGGCGCGAACCCCTTCGGTGCGCGGGTGTCGGTCACACCGAGGATGACGTAGAGGAACACGGCCGTCAGGACGACCTCGATCACGAAGCAGGCGAGCAGGTCGTAGTGGCCGGGTGAGCGGTTGCCGTATCCGTTGCTCGCGAACCCGGACGCCTTGGCGGAGAACCCGTCCTTCCCGGACGCGATCAGGAAGAGCACGGCGGCTGCCGCGATCGCCGCGATCACCTGCGTGACGATGTAGCCAGCGGAGTCCCTCCATCCAAACCGACCGGAGGCGGCGGCGCCGAGCGTCACGGCAGGGTTGAAGTGGCCGCCGGAGATGTGCCCGACGGCGTAGGCCATCACCACGACGGTGAGACCGAAGGCCAGCGCGACACCGAGGAATCCGATGCCGAGTGGGTTGCTGGGATCGGCACCGCCCGGAAAGTTCGATGCGAGGACGGCCGCACCACAGCCGCCAAAGACCAGCACGAACGTGCCGAGAAACTCGGCGCCAAGACGTTGCGGCGTGGTGGGGACGTACTCACTCATCGCAGCCCTCCCGGCGAAGACACGAATGAACGGCGCGAATTTGTCACGCGACCCGACGCTAGCACCGCACCCGGACGGCCAAAGGTGGCCGAGGGACGCCATCACGTGCGAAGGAGCGTCCCGTTCCGAGCTCCTGACGTCTCTGCATCCGGCGAATGTTCGCCTCACTGCTGTACGAGTCGGGCGCCTCGCCGGCGTACGTGATGGCGCAGATGGGCCACGAGAGTGCCGCGCTCGCGCTCGAGGTCTATTCGAAGGTGATGGAGCGCAAGCGCGACACCGGACAGCGCATGGATGCGCTCGTCCGCGGCGCTGATTGGGCACAAATGGGCACAAACGGCGCGAACGGGACGGGAGTTGGCTGCTGCGACAACTGAAAAGGCCAACTAGCAGCGTCTTTCCAGTGGGCGGTACTGGACTTGAACCAGTGGCCTCCTGCTTGTAAGGCAGGCGCTCTCCCAGCTGAGCTAACCGCCCCGGTGGCGCACTTTAGCTGCAGGCACCGCGACTTCCCGCCTCGAGGACGACCCGCAAGGTTGCCGGGACGACATGCGTCCGCGAATGAAGCGTTGCGAGCGACTACGGGCGGCCTCACGAGTGAGCCGAGCTTCGGCGCGCCGGGTTCTTTGCCCGAAGAAATCTCTCCCGGTGAGACTCAACCCACCGGCACCGCGAGAGTCCATACACTGGCATGTCAGGCGTTGGGTGGTAGGCAATCGGGGCTGTTATGCCCCCAGCGGGATTCGAACCCGCGCTACCACCTTGAAAGGGTGGCGACCTAGGCCGCTAGTCGATGGGGGCGGCTCGCGCAGGATAGCCGCGAGGTGATCGAGGCGATCCGCGCCGGCTGCTATTCCGGTGTCACGTAGGCGGCCGTGATGCCGCCGTCGACGAGGAACGTGCTGCCTGTGACGTACGAGGAGTCGTCGCTGGCGAGGAAGAGCGCGGCACGAGCGATCTCCACCGGACGAGCTAGCCGTCCCATCGGCAAGTGAACGCGCCGCCGCTCGTAGGCGGCGGGGTCACTCTCGAACAGATGCATCAAGAGCGGAGTCTCGACCGGCCCCGGGCAAAGGGCGTTCACACGGACGCCTCTCCGTGCGAACTCGACCGCAAGCTCGCGGGTCATCGAGAGGACCGCACCCTTCGAAGCCGTGTATGCGATCTGAGACGTGGCGGCGCCGATCAGCGCGACAAACGATGCAACGTTGATCACCGACCCGCCGCCGCGGTCAAGCAGATGCGGAATCCCGTGCTTGCAGCACAGGTAGACGCCCCGCGTGTTGACCGCCTGCACGCGCTCCCAGGTCTCGGGCTCCGTCTCGAGGATCGACGCGTCGTCGGGCGGCATGATCCCCGCGTTGTTGTAGAGGATGTCGATGCCGCCGTAACGTGCGACCGTCTTCTCGAGCACGGACTGCACGCTCTCCGTGTCGGTCACGTCCATGTGCTCGAAGACGGCGTCGCGACACTCGGCCGCCGTCTTTTCCCCCTGGTCGTCGAGCATGTCGGCGACGCAGACACTCGCTCCCTCTGCCGAAAAGAGCAACGCAGCCTCCCGCCCAATCCCGCCGGCCGCGCCCGTGATGACCGCGACCTTGCCGTCGAGCCTCCCCATCAGGCTGCGCGCGCTTGCTTGTACTCGCGCGCCTGCTCGACGAGCGCCTGGAACAGCTTCACGTCGTCGCCCGCCTCGGGATGCCACAACACGCCGAGGGCGAACCGCTGACGCGGATCCTCGATCCCTTCGATCGAGCCGTCCTCCGCATATGCCGACACGCGCAGCCCCTCTCCCACCGAGTCCAGCCCCTGATGGTGGTGCGACTTCACCGCATGCCTCACCCCGAGAATCTCTGCCAGCTTCGTGTCCGCCTCGATCTCGACATCGTGGTCGATGAAGGACCCGGGTGGATCGTGCTTGTGGCCCTCGTGCCCGACGATCTCCGGCAGGTGCTGATGCAGGTTGCCGCCGCGGGCGACGTTGAGCACCTGGATGCCGCGGCAGATCCCAAGCACGGGCATGTCCCGCTCGAGCGCCGCCTTCAGCAGCTCGAGCTCGGCGTGGTCTCGCTCCGGGTGGAGGCCGAACGTCTCCGGATGCGACTCCGCGCCGTAGTGCTGAGGATCGAGGTCGGAGCCGCCGGAGAAGACGAGCGCGTCGACCGCGTCGAGCGTCTCCTCGACCCCCTCGTCGCTCGGCGGCACGAGCAGCGGCCGACCGCCCGCCTGCTCGACTGCGCGCACATAGTCGTGCGGGATGAGCGCTGCCTCGAGCTCCCAATAGCTCCACCGCGCCGGAGTGACATACGTCGTGATGCCGATGACCGGTCGCATCAGTAGAGCTCGAGGTACGGCCGCGCTGACGGGCTCACAGAAGAAGGCGTCGTCAGCGTGGTTGACACTCCGATAAGGACTCTATTTCATACCATTTCCAGTGGCGACGAGCACAGCGGCGATGCTGAGGGTCGTCGAGCCGGCGACGGAAGAAGTGCTGGTGGAGCTGCCGCACGCCGGCGTCGAGGAGACGGATGCGGCCGTCGCACGCGCGAAGGCTGCCTTCCCCGCGTGGCGGACGGTCACGCCCGCCGACCGCGCGAAGGTCATGCGGCGCATCGCGAGTGCGCTCGCCGAGCACCTCGAGGGGGTCGCGCGGCTCGAGACGCGCAACGTCGGCAAGCCAATCGGCGACTCGCGCGGCGAGGTGTCGATGGTCGTCGACGTCTTCAACTACTACGCGGGCGCCCCCGAACGGCTGCTCGGCGACACGATCCCTGTTGCGGGCGGCGTGGACATGACGTTCAGGGAGCCGCTCGGCGTCGTCGGCCTGATCGTGCCGTGGAACTTCCCGCTGCCGATCGCGTCGTGGAAGGTCGCGCCGGCGCTCGCCGCCGGGAACACCGTCGTGCTAAAGCCGGCCGAGCTCACCCCTCTCACCGCGATGGAGCTGGAGCGGATCGCGCTCGACGCAGGACTGCCCGAGGGAGTGCTCAACGTCGTCGTCGGGCCCGGGCGGGTGGTGGGCGAGCGTCTCGCCGAGCATGCGGACGTCGCCAAGATCGCCTTCACCGGCTCCACCGCCGTAGGCCGGCGCGTCGGCGAGCTCGCCGCCCAGAGCATCAAGCGCGTGACACTCGAGCTCGGCGGCAAGTCGGCGAACATCGTCTTCGCCGACGCCGATCTCGAGGCTGCCGCCGCGTCGGCGCCCTTGGCCGTGTTCGCCAACGCGGGCCAGGACTGCTGCGCCCGTTCGCGCATCCTCGTCGAGCGGAGCGCGGTCGACCGCTTCCTCGAGCTGTTGACGCAGTCGGTGCGCGCCCTGCGTGTCGGCGATCCGCTCGACGACGCGACGGAGATGGGCCCGCTTATCTCCGCCGACCAGCGCCGGAAGGTTGCGTCATACCTCGAGGACGGGCTGCCGATCGCCGTCCAGGGCGATGCGCCCGAGGGGCCGGGCTACTGGTTTCCGCCGACGGTGCTCGCACCGGTGTCGAACGACGACCGTGCCGCGCGAGAAGAGATCTTCGGCCCGATCGCGGCCGTGATCCCGTTCGACAACGAGGCGGATGCGATCCGCATCGCGAACGACACGGTCTACGGCTTGTCCGGCTCGATCTGGACACAGAACGGCGCCAAAGCTCTTCGTGTCGCGCGTGGACTCGAGGCCGGGACGATCTCCATCAACTCGAACACGTCGGTCCGCGTGTCGACGCCGTTCGGCGGCTTCAAGCAGTCGGGCGTCGGCCGCGAGCTCGGCCCGCATGCACTAGAGCACTACACCGAGCTGAAGAACGTCTTCATGTCAACCGCTTGATCCACCTCACGCGCCATCAACTCCTTTCGCTCCGGCAGGCGGCGTGCCCATCGAAGACATCGAAAGCTGGCTCGGGGGTCACATGATCAGCGGGATCAACAGCATCGCGACGATGATCAGCATGCCGATCATGTCGCCATCGAGAAGACAAGAACTCCGCTGTACGCGGTTCAGGCCCGGACCGCTATGGCTCGACGGCGGGCACGTCAGCAGCCTCTCTTCGCCGCGGCCGCAGCGGGGTTTCCTTCCGGAGCTGCGCGCGGGATACTCTTGACGATGTCCTCGAGGGACGACGACCAGCGATCCGGCCTAGCCGACGCCGTGGGACGGGCAGCGTTCTTCCCCGCTCGGGCGGCAGCGCGCGCCTGGCGCGACGAGCTGGAGGCGACGGTGGACGAGGTGCTCTCGGCTCCCGAAATCGCGCGCGTCATCGATCGGGCGCTGGCCGGGGCGCTGCCAGAGCAGATCACACGCTCGGTCGTCCGGCACCGCGTCCTCGAGCGCGTGGTCGCCGAGCTCGCCTCGAGCGGGGAGCTCGAGCGCCTCCTGAACGCCGCGCTGGCGAGCCCCCAGACGCTGGAGCTCACCGACCGGGTGCTCGCAAGCGACGAGACGCAACACACGTTGCGGGAGGTTGCCTCGAGCCCCGAGCTTCGGGAGGCCATCGCCCGACAAACGAGTGGGCTTGCGGAGGAGGTCGTGGACAGCATCCGCGCGTCGGCCGTCCGGCTGGACGACCGTGCCGAGCATGCCGTCAGTCGCCGGAAACGCGTGAGCCCCCCGCCTTACGGAGGCATCGCGACACGCGCGCTCGCGCTCGCGGCCGACGCGGTCCTGTCGATCGCTCTCTACATGGCAGTGGTCGGGGTAGTCGCGATCGTGGCCTCGCTTGTCGGCGGCCTCCGCCCAGAATGGCTCGTCGGTGCCCTGCTCGCAGCCGGCTGGATCCTGATTGCCGGCGGGTACTTCGTGCTCTTCTGGAGTTCAGCAGGGCAGACGCCCGGGATGCGACTCCTGCGCCTCCGCGTTCACACTGCCGCGGGCGGCGTCCCGTCGGTCGGTCGATCGATCGTGCGCCTGCTCGGGCTCGTGCTTGCCATCGTGCTGATGTTCCTGGGCTTCTTGCCCGTCCTCTTCGACGAGCGTCGACGCGGGCTCGCGGACTTCCTCGCGGGAACGCGGGTTCTCTACGATAATGCGCGGGCGTAGTCCGTTTGCGCTTTCTAACTGCGGGGTGTGTATGCGTACGGAGGCCGAATCGAGCCGCAAGCACCCCCAGGCGGTTCCCTGTCGTTGCAGCTGGGTGAGTATCTAGGCGAACCGCAAAGGCCAGACTAGGGCCGACTGGACCAGTCTCCCCGGGCTCACGATCATCATCACCAACCCGCGTCCGTTCATGTCAACGGGTACCGGGCTTCTCGAGGCGCTCCGCCCAGGCGGTCTCCCTTCCTGCCGCCCGTTTTGGAGACGATCGCGCCGACTGCTCGATGCGCCGAGCAGGCGGCTACTCGGCCGGTTTTCCTTCGTCCCTAGCCTGGGCCTCATCTCGCTCAGTCGCGTCCTCGGCCCCCGCATCGTCGCCGCGACTGAGACCGTGCTCGGCTTGCCCCGGCTCGATCGCCGCGACCGAGCGCGCCCTGCGCGCGGTCGACGGCTTGGCGCGCGTGGAGGCCCTGCGAGCAGTTGTGCTCGGCGGCTTCTCGAGCGACTCGAGGCGCTTCTCCATCGCGGCCACACGGCCCTCGAGTGGATCGAGCGCGCGCACCCTGGCCGTGACGTCGCGCAGGCGCTCCTCTATACCGTGGACGGCGTCGGCGACCATCCGGCGCGGGAGGTCGATGAGCCGCCGGACCGCGTCTTCACCTGCGTCGGCGAGTCGCGAGATAGCGTCGCTGTCGTTCGTCCCTTTCGTCTGTGCCATGCCAGGACCATACCGCGTCGGGCGAGTTTGCTTTCGCCTAATGTCTCGTACTAGCTGCCGCAACAATCGCCTGCCCGGTGCGGCGGTATGCAAAGGCCGCGACACTGACGCTTCCCGGACCCGACTCGACACTGATCGAATGGAGCTTCGGCAGCTCGAGATCGACGGGGCGTCGATCTGGTAGCACCCACTGCGCCGCTCGCTGGCACTCCTCGGGCGGGTATTGCTTCGGGTCGGCGACCGACTTGAAGGTGACGAGCTCGGCGAGATCGTCCTTCGCGCGGCCCATGAGGCCGCTGACGGCGTCGCGTAGCTCAGCCATCGGAACTCCTTTCCGGCTTGCGGTTCGAGGTTCTCATCCGCTGGCTGCCGGCTCGGTCGGAATCGTGTGGGCGGTCGACGCCGCGGCAGCGGCCCGGTCGATCGCCCGCGGTGACTTCACGCGGTGGCGTCTGATCAAGAATGCGAGCGCGACGCCGGCAATGGCGCACGTGATCGCCAACAAGAGCGCCGAACGCGAAAGGCCGGCGGCAAGGGCCTCGGCCGCCGAAGCGCCCGCCCCGCGGTGGTTGATCGTGACCGCGTTGTAGACCGTCGCGACCGCCGCTACGAAGAGCGAGCCGCCGATGTAGCGGGCCATGTTCGAGATGCCCGAGGCCTGCCCGACTTGGTCGGGAGAGACCGACGAGGTCGATGCGGACGACGCGGGGCCGTTCGCGAGCCCGAGTCCTGCCGCGATCGCGATCAGCGGCACTATGAACGCAGCGTAGGTCCAGGACGCGTTGGTGAACGCCAGAGCGGCGAAAGAGACCGCCGCAAGACCGAAGCCGAGCGCGATCGCGGCGCCTGACCCGATCTTGACCGCAATGGGCGTAATGAGCGGCGTGATCGCGATCATCGCCGCCGCAGCGGGCAGCGTCGCAACGCCTGTCCGCAGAGCGCTCATCCCGAACCCGGCCGGATCCTGGAAGTAGAGGCTGAGGATGTACATGAGGGCGTTGATCGAGCCCGCGACGATCAGGATCGCGAGCGTTGCCGCTACCAGCGTGGTGTTACGGAGGAGTCGCAGATCGACGAGAGGAGCAGCGACTCGCCCTTCGACGACAACGAACCCGACCGCGCCGAGTACGGAGAGGACGAGGCAGCCAATCGTCGCTACCGAGACCCAGCCCCAGTCGGAACCCTTGCTGAGCGCTAGCACGAGCGGCACGAGGATGACCGCAATCAGCACGGTGCCGGCGAAGTCGATCGAGTGTGGACGGTTCGGATCGCGGGATTCCTGGACGGTGAAGTAGGTCAGCGGAAGACATGCGGCGGCGATCGCCGCGTCGATCCAGAACAGTCCCTGCCAGCCGGTGGCCTCCACGAGCAGGCCGCCGACGAGCGGGCCTAGGGCGGCGCCCGCCGCCGACGCGGCGCCCCAGAGCGTGATCGCCCGCATCTGTCCCTTGCCCGACGAGCCGACCGACAGGAGGCTCATGCCGCACGCGAGAATGGTCGAGCCGGCCGCTCCCTGGATCATGCGCCCGACGATCACGCCAGCGCCTGTTGTCGAGAGCGCGATGAGCACACAGGAGGCGACGAAGAGCGCAAGGCCGAACAGGAACACGCGCCGGCGGCCGAGCATGTCTCCCAGCGCGCCCGAGGTCACGATCACGGCGGCGCCGACGAGCATGTAGCCCGTCACGGCCCACTGGAGCTGCGCCAGGGGAGCGTCCAGGTCCTTGCTGATCGCCGGGAGCAGGATCGTGACCGCGGACGTGTTCGCGTTGACGACGAGCGCCGACACGCACGCGGCTGCGAGAACCCCGAGGCCGGCCGCGCGGTCGGCCGCCTCTGTCTGGCTGACCTCCGCCATCAGGGCTTGATCGTGTTGGCGGTCATGACCAGGCCCTCGAAGGGCCTGCGAGCCAGGTCAGCATCCCGCCAGCCGATGCGCACACGAACGCGATGGCGACGATCGGCACCAGGAACTCAAGGTTGAAGTGGCCAAAGAAGGCGCTGAACGCCTGCATGTCAGTCTATCAGCCGGAATATCCATCGACGACATGGCCCACCTCCCTGTGCTGCGCCCCGCACACACGCCGGCCGGGTCTATTATCGGACGGCGGATTATGTCACAGTGGACAACGGGGGCTCTCGCAGCGTCCACGGCGCGGATCCAGGTACGTTGAGCGCATCGAGGAGCTGGATCGCGTGCTCGCGTCCGTCGCGGGCGAGGTGGCCATAGTGGCAGTCGATCATCGTCAGGCTGGCACCGATGTAGCGGGAGTGGTCAAAGGGGTCGAGCCCGCCTGGTCTAAGACATCCCTCGCAACGCATGTCAACCGCCCGCGCGCGAGACTACCTGGACGGCAGTGACGACAACGACCACCGTGCTTGGCAAAGCGAACGAGAGCGAGCACGCAGAGCTACGGCAGTTCCTGGTCTACCTCGGCAGCGGACTCACCGCGTCGGGCGAGGCAGTGAACGAGATCGAAGAGCACCTACGGCGCGTCGCGGCCGAGTACGGGGCGCCAGACGCACGCATCAGCGTGCTGCCGACGTTCGTCGTCGTGGCGCTCGACCCGGGCCATGCCGCAACACTGGAGCCGACACGCCAGCTCCGCGGGAACCTCCGCCTCGACCAGACGGCCGCCCTGTTCGAGCTGCTCAAGCGGGCCGAGCGAGGCGAAGTGTCCCCCCGAGACGGCAGCCGCCAAGTGCTCGAAATCGTCGACATGCAGCCTCGGTTCGGCCCCGCGGTCACGATCCTCGGCC
The DNA here is from genome assembly GCA_963711545.1 of uncultured Actinomycetes bacterium. Lineage (GTDB taxonomy): Bacteria > Actinomycetota > Thermoleophilia > Gaiellales > Gaiellaceae > 3-1-20CM-4-69-9. Next base: position 20,837 of record CAVQEP010000010.1, on the reverse strand, counting down.
ACGTCGTCCTGACCGACGGCATCTGTCTCATCCTGCAGCCAACCTGGGGCGATCTGGTGTTGGCGGGGTTGTTCGGAGCGCTCGTCGCCCTCTTCAAGCTCGTCGGAAACCGCTGGGTGAGTATTCAGATGATCACGCCGGTAACGGCGGCATTTGCCGTTGCTGCGACCACCTTCCTGCTCGCCGACCAGGGTTGGGCAGACGCCGACCTGCGCGCGATGATCGCTCCGCTCGTGACGTTCCTCCCTGGAGCGGCGTTGACGATGGCTGTCGTCGAGTTATCCGCGGCCGAGATCGTCGCCGGTGCGAGCCGACTCGTGACCGGCATGCTCCAACTGCTGCTGCTCGCCTTCGGGATCGTCGGCGCTGCGCAGGTCGTCGGCATCCCCGCCGCATCCGAGCTCGTCGACCAGCCGCAGAACCTGCTGGGATGGTGGGCTCCCTGGCTCGGCGTACTCCTGGTCGGGATCGGCAACTACCTCTACAACTCGGCGCCGCCACGCTCGTTCGTCTGGCTCTGCGTCGTCCTCTACTCGGCCTGGATCGGCCAGTACCTTGGCGATCAGGCCTTCGGCGGCTACGTCAGCGGCTTCGTTGGAGCGCTCGTTATGACACCGGTCGCCTACCTGGTCGAGCGTCGTTCGTCAGCCCCGCCCGCGCTCGTCTCGTTCCTGCCCGCTTTCTGGCTCCTCGTCCCTGGCGCGCTCGGCCTGATCGGTGTCACCGAGTACATCTCCCGCAACGTCACCGCCGGTGTTCAGGACTTCCTCGCAGCCGTCGCGGCGATCATCGCAATCGCCCTCGGCGTCCTCTGCGGCTACCCCCTCTATCGGTCGCTCGCTCGTTCGTTCGGCTGGCTTCAAGAGCTCAGCCCCTCCTGAGCAGAGAGAAACAGGGTGCCCCGTCCGCTCCCGCTCTCCATCAACATGTCTCCCACACCGCCGCTATTCGGCGAGCCAGGCTGCGGCCTCGTCGAACTCGCTGGGCTCGAATACGCGCAGCTCGCCAGGGCTGATCCAGCCGAACACGCTGACGCCGCGCCGCACCCACTCCTTGTCGGTGACGAGGGCAAACCGCTGCCGAGCCGCACGGTGCCCGACTCGCGGCTGAGCGCCTCTCGGAACTACAGCTTGCGGCTGCGCTCGCGTGCCTGCGCAGCCGCCACCACGAGCAAGCCGAGCGGCCCTGCTTTGCTTCCTCTAAGCTCGTGGGCGTGCAATTATGGGCGCTCGTCGAAGCGGGGGGATCCGGAAGCGATCGATGTGTATCTCTGCGAGCAGGACGACCTACCGTGGCAGCACGAAATTCGGCACGGATAGGCGGTAATCATCTGGCCGCACGAGGATCATTCCATCCGGGATGAGGCGGCGAGCGGCTAGCAGCGTCAGCGTTATGCGTATACCTCGGACCGAACGAGAAGGAACGAGGATGCGCATCCGCGCTGACGGAGCTCTGGTCAAGCCTCGCCTGGCCCTCGTGGTGCAGGTGATCGTCTTGCTCGCCGCCGGCTTCGTATCTGCCATCGCGCTCGCCGGCTGTGGCGGCGGCAACGCGGGCGGCAGCAGCGTCGCCGCAAAGGTCTCGACGGCGGTCGGCACCAGGACGGTCGGCGCTCCTACGGTCGCCGCTCCTACGGTCGAGAGAACGGTGACGGAGGCTCAGGGAGCGACGACCGTGAGCCAGACGCAAACCGTTGAACAAACGGTGACGGCGCCCACGACCGTGCAGCAAACAGTGACGACAACGCCGACGATTGCGCCGGCGATCACATCAGCACAGGTCACGACCACAGCGCAAAGCACGAGCTCAGGCGAAACGCCTACCTGGGCCTGGCTGCTCATCGCGGCGCTGGGCGTCGGCGTGGTCGCGCTTGCCGTCGTCCTGTTGAATCGGCGACATGGTTCCGCCGAGCTGCCGCTCGAGCAGCGTCGGCAGGCGGTCGCCGCCGCTGCCGGCAGCTGGGTCGCTCAAGGCTGGGCGATCGAGAGCCAGACGGATGAGTCCGCGATCCTGCAGCGAGACGGCCAGCGCATGGTGCTCAGCGTCGACGCACGCGGGCACGTCACCTCCAGCCCGCTCGGCGCTCCACCCCCCTAAGCACTGGATCCCGCACCGGATTGTTCGCGTTCGAGGCCGGGCCACCTGCGTGTCGGCGGTCCTGCTGCTCGATCCCGAGGACGCGGTTGACTTCGCGATCGAAGCGGAACGAGCCAGGCCGTCGATCACCGGCTAGATGTACTCGAGCGTCAGCTTGTTACAGGCGATCGGTGGGAGGCCGTCCGCGTCCCAACGCGACGCATCTCACGATCGGCGGCGAAGAGCTGAGCGATCTCCGGCGTCACCGCGGCGACGAGGTCGAGGTCGGTCACGCCGGTCGCGACGAGCGTCGCAACACGACGGAGCGCCGTCTGCTCGTCGACCAGACGCCTGCAGCTCCTCCTCTTTGCCCACGTCGAGCAGGCCGTGCCCGCGCTCGACCATCTCCTCATCCCGGGCAGCAACCTTCCGGGCCTTCTAGGGTAGGCCGGTGGCGGGACGGGTCTCTCGCGTGCTCACCGGGTCCGCGCACACGATCGCGGGAACCGTGTACGGAACGATCGTCGCGATGTCGGCCCTCGCCGCCGGCGCGTCGGCGTACTCGCACGACCTCTGGCGCCTGACGGCCGTCGTCGCCGTCGGCTCGGTCGTCTTCTGGATCGCGCACGTCTACGCGCACTCGCTCGGCGAGACGATCACGCTCGGTCGGCGGCTGAACGTCGCGGAGCTCACCTCAGTCGCGCACCGGGAGGTCTCGATCGTGTTCGCGGCGATCCTGCCGGCCGTGGCGCTCGGGCTCGGCGCCGCTAACGTCATCGGCGACACTCTGGCCGTTTGGCTGGCGATGGGCGCCGGCACCGCGACGCTCGGGATCCAGGGCGTCCGGTACGCCCACGTGGAGAACCTCGGGCCCGTCGCGTCGGTCGTCGCCGTGGCGATCAACGTGAGCCTCGGCGGCGTGATTATTGTCCTCAAGGTGCTCGTCTCGCACTGACGCGAGGGCTACAGGGAGTCCGGCGCTCCGCTCTCGAGCTGGCGGTCGTACTCCGCCTGGTCGTAGTGCCCTTGCGACTCCGCGACGAGGCCCTCGTCGCCGAACGTCCACTCCTCGAAGCCGGAGATCCGGACCTGCTGCCCGGTGCCTCCAGGCCCGGTGTTCGTGCCGGTGAACGTCCAGTGGTACTTGACCACCTCGTCCTCGAACACCAGGTCGTCCTGAAAGACCTGGATGTCCGGGAACGCGGTCATGAAGGCGAGCGCGGCCTCGGCGATTCCAGTCGGCTCGCCGCCGTTGATGGCGATCGTCCCGCCCGGCGCGTAGTGCTCAGCGACCCCCGCGGGGTCGTGGCTGCACCACGCGCGGGTGTAGCTCTCCGCGAAGTCCCGGATACGCGAACGATCTTGGGCCATCCATGCCCCCAGCGGGATTCGAACCCGCGCTACCACCTTGAAAGGGTGGCGACCTGGGCCGCTAGTCGATGGGGGGCCCGTCCACACGATAGCCGCGCCCGCCGCCGCTCCCCGGCGGCGCTACGCTGCGCCTGCGGGCCGGTAGCTCAGTTGGTAGAGCAGGGGACTTTTAATCCCAAGGTCGCAGGTTCGATCCCTGCCCGGCCCATCGAGAAGCGCCTGCAAAGTCGCGTATTTCCGCGAAAACGGCCATCATCTATCTTCGGCTGGGAGAACGGTGGGAGTACGGCGGGGCCGTCAGACGGAGAAAGCACCCTCCATCTTCGCGGCCTGAAGCTTTCGCTCGGCGCGTTCCCAGTGTCCGTAGATGTCGGTCGTGACCTTCAGGGAGGAGTGACCGAGGTGGCGCGACAGCCACGTGATCTGCGCGCCGCTCTCTAACGCTCGCTTCGCGAACGTGTGCCGGAAGCTGTGAAACGTTCGTTTCTCTTGCGTCGGCCCGACTCGCGAGATCTTTGCACTTGCCATCGCCGGATAGAGGTGGCTCCGGAGCAGCACCGAGGGCGTGAGGAAGCTGTAGCCATCCTCACCGTGGAAGAGGAGACTGTCGGAGCCACCAGGATGCCACGTCTTGTCCGCGCCAGCAACTGAGCAGCCTGACAACGTCGGTGATTAGGTCGACGTCACGACGCTCGCGGTTCTTCGGAGTGCCTAACGTCGCCACTCGTGTAGCTGCGTCTGACGCGAGCAACGGCTTGCTCGAGATCGACATCGTCCCACCGCAGCCCAAGTAGCTCCCCCTGCCTCATGCCCGTCTTGAGCGCGACTAGGCACAGGGTCCGGTAGGGCTCTTCGACGAGATGGGCGAAGAGGTCAGGGAGCTCATCGTTTTCGAAGTAGGCGGCCTCCTTGTGCTCAGGCCGTGGTCGCTGGGCGGGCGGCAGTTCCCGAACAGGGTTGGAGTCGGCATAACGGTAGAAGACAGCCGCCTGCAGGCATGCGCCCAACACCCGCAGGTGCTTTGCCCTAGTGGACGCCGAACAGCCCTGCTCTCTGAGCATCATGTTGAATCGCCCGACGTCCTTGGGTCCGATCGAACGGACGCGCTGACTGCCAAACGTCTCCTTAGCGTGGACGATAGTCGACCGGTAAGAACCGACCGTCGAAGGCTTCCGCTCGAGCGAGCTGAGCCACTGGTCGGCCCACTCTGAGAAGCCAATGTTCGGTCGAGGCCTGTAACCGCCGTCCTCGACAATCCCGGCAATCTCGTGGAGCGCCGCCTCAGCCTGATTGCGATCACGACCGACCCACTGCTTGTACGAGCTTGTGCCTTCGCGCGTGACGACGTAGTACGCCGGTCCATCAGGACAGGTGCAGCCAACGATCTCCTCGTCGAAGATCGACCATCGAGGTCCGAGTTGCACAGCGCCGCGAGTGCTTAGCGTGAAGACTGGGCATTCCTCGAGAATGGTGAGTTACTACTCATTGCTTTATTACTCATCATAGCTGGGCGGCTCTGCTCGTCCACCTAGGCGCGGATACTTGCGCTGGTGAAGAAGCAGAGCGATCGGCCTTTCGCGGAGGAACTTCCCGATCTCTTGGCCGAGCGAGGCCTCAGCCAACGGAAGCTCGCTCAACTGGTCGACCTAAACCCATCCCATCTTTCTCGCGTGCTGCGGGGTGCTGACCGAACGCGTCCCAGCACTGACCTCATCCGCCGAATCGCTCGAGCCCTCGACCTGCCGGCCGGGTACTTCCCAGAACTGCGAGAGGCTGCCGTGGTCGAGAGGCTAAGAACCGACCCAGAACTAAGAGACAAGCTCTACAAACGACTGCAGATCCAAGACGATTAACGGCCAATGGGTGAGTCCGGCGGGCCGCCCACGGCTCGCACCGCCTGGCACTGACGCCAAATGAGGCTGTGCAGGCGATTGGTTGCAGCCGGGACTTCTTCGATGAGCACATCGGCGCAGAGCTGCGCTGGGTTCGGCGAGGTCGCCTAAAGTTCGTAGCGATCAAGGAGCTCGCGGACTGGTTACGGCGGAGTGCCGCCTTGACGCTCGAGGACGAGCCGTCACGCGCTCGAGACGCGGACAGGCTTCTGAGCAGCCAGCAAGCGGACGCCAGGCCGGCTTCGCGGCGGACGAACTCGCGATCGTCACACTCCCGACGAGGACGCCGACTGGCTCGAAAAGGAAGCGCGGAAACCGCCCTTAATCGCTTCTCCCTTCCCGTCACCCACCTCGTCGTCGAGAGCTAGAGGGCCCTGACGGAGGCCACGGCTTCCGAGGCTGGAGCGCTTGTCGTCTTACCATGCTTGGAACCGAGTGAAGCCCAGTTGAGAACGTGACTCTTAGGCTCGGGGCTCGATTTGCTCGGGAAGTGTTGCGAGCACTTGATGATGGGGAGGTACTGGGCTCGAAGCAGTGACCCCCAGCTTGTCGAGCCTGACGGCTGAGTGGACTGCGTCGGCTGCTGCCATCGGACTCGATCTCGTCGGCGTCGACCTTACGCCCACCGACTCTGGCTGGGTTGTGCTCGAGTTGAACGGCGCGGTCGATTTCGACGATCTCTACTGGCTCGAAAGGACGAGACGTCTACACGGAGGCCGCGGACGCACTCGGACTCACTCAACGCTCCACCGAGCCGCAGCCGAACTGCGCGCGAACGTAGCGTCCCCCGCTAGCTCGCGGGCGAGGTTGGGTGCTGCGAGGCCGCGGTTCGGGCGTCGAGTTGCGGCGGCGGGTGCGCCACGCTCGAGCACGCCGCAACCACTTATTGCGAAAGGTGGTCTAAGGATATGGAGAAGGGTCTTCCTGGATCCCGAGAACGGCGGTGCGGGGAATGTCGACGCTGTGGTGGGAGCACTCCGTGTTCAACGAGTTTTCGAAGTCGAAGATCACGAACTCCTCCTGCAGCGTCGTTGTCCGGATGTGTCCGTCGATGTGGTCCGGCCCAACGTTCTGGCCGCATAACGCCTGCAAGGCGCCTATCGCTTTCCCGCTCAATACGAGCCTTACCTTGTCGTGATCGCGGGTGATGCTGAATCCCGTGGCCAGAAGCACACCGGCAGTGACTCCGCCGGCAATCGCCGCCACGGCTCCCGCCAGACGTCGCAGTTGCTTGTACTTGTTGCCGGGACCAAGGTAGGCGCAGAGTGCGAGCAGCAACAAGGCCGGAACCCAAAGCATGACGGCCGCGTGGTCAGCCCAGCCCATGTAGTGCGAGCTCGAGCCGATGTCGAGTGCGTTCGTACCAACTAGCGCGGCGAAGATCGCGGAGCAGGCCGTCAGAACGATGGTTAGATCGCGCCTGCCGATCGGGTCCCTATTCACCGCGACCATGCCAACGTGCTATTCCGCACCTGCTGCATTGCTCCTTCGGCTGAGAGAATCACCATGGCGCGTGGGGTGCGTAAATCCATCGGGGGCGCAAGTACGGTGATTTGGCGCCGCGCCCGCCTCCGTAGAGTCAGCCCTCCTGATGTTCTGGTGAGGGAGGCGTTGCTTGGTCGCATCGTTGTTGTATCTGCTCTTTCGGCGTGCGCTGGCGGTCGCCGCGTTGCGTTTGCGCTCGCGCGAGTTCAAGGAGCTCGAGATCGTGGTGCTACGTCATGAGCTGGCGGTGCTTCGCCGGCAGGTTGCTCGGCCGCGGCTGGACGAGCGTGATCGTCTCTTCTTGGCCGCGGCCAGCCGGCTGCTGAGTCGAGCGAGCCGGCCGTCGTTCTTCGTTTCGCCCGGAAACGCTGCTTGGCTGGCATCGCCGGCTGGTGCGGAGACGGTGGACGTACTGCATCGGCGACCGGGTCGGCCTGCGGTCTCGGCGGAGCTCCGCGAGTTGGTGCTGCGGCTTGCACGTGAGAATCCGCGCTGGGGCTACCAGCGGATCGTCGGTGAGCTCGCAGGCGTCGGTCAGCGAGTCTCAGCCACGACGGTCGCCAAGATCCTCCGGCAAGCCGGCGTCTCTCCGGCCGGCGCTCGCGCCGCAGCTCAGCTGGCGCGAGTTCCTTGCGTGCCCACGCCGCCTCGATGATCGCCTGCGACTTCTTCACCGTCGAGACGCTCTGGCTCGGCCGCCTCTATGTGCTCTTCTTCATCGAGCTCGGCAGCCGGCGCGTGCACCTCGCCGGCTGCACCGCCGAACCCGGACGGGCGCTGGACAACCCAGCAGGCCCGGCAGCTTGCCTGGTCGCTCCCGGAGCGCCGACAGCCGATCCGGTTCCTGATCCGCGACCGCGACAGCAAGTTCAGCCGCGCCTTCGACGAGGTCTTCCAAAGCGAGGGCATCGAGATCATCCGCACGCCGTTTCGCGCGCCGAAGGCCAACGCGTTCGCCGAACGCTGGGTCGGCACGGTCCGCCGCGACTGCCTCGACTGGCTCCTGATCAGCAAGCCGCAGACAGCTCGAGCGCGTCCTGCGCGTCTACGTCGAGCACTACAACACGCACAGGCCGCATCGCGCGCTCGGGCTGACACCGCCCGACACCCAGCACCTCGCCTCCGCCTCGCCAGCGCACGCTCGCCCGACCAGATCCACCGACGCGACCGCCTCGGCGGACTGATCAACGAATACGCCCGAGCAGCATGACGGACGGATTTACGTACCCCACGGGCTATTTGCCGCGTGTTCTCGCTGTCGAGTGAAGGTGACTGGCGACGCCTTGACGTCGCAGCCGGGTAACACGCGGCACGACCGGTCTCGGCGCCCTGACCAGACGGCTCAGCGCGAAGGCGAGTCGGGTGCGGTGGCCTTCGAGCCCCCCGTGCCGCCGTCGCTCTTCCAGTCGTCGACCTCGAAGCGGTAGCCCATGCCCGGCTCGGTGATGAAGTAGCGGGGCCGCGCGGGGTCGGGCTCGAGCTTGCGGCGGATCTGCGCCAGGTAGACGCGGAGGTAGTTCGTCTCCGTTCTCGTACTGCGGGCCCCAGACCTCCTGGAGCAGCTGGCGCTGGCGTGACGAGCTTGCCGGCGTTGCGGACCAGCGATCTCGACGAGGTGCCACTCGGTCGGCGTGAGCCGGACCTCGTCGCCGTCGCGGTCGTGACGCGCTTGGCGGCGAGGTCGACGGTGAAGTGCGTCGGTCTCGACGACGGCCGCCTCCTCGGCCGGCGCGTGCGCCGGCGCAGCGCGGCTCGGAGTCGGGCGAGCAGCTCGTCCATGCCGAACGGCTTGGTGACGTAGTCGTCGGCGCCGGCGTCGAGCGCGGCGACCTTGTCGCGCTCTCGCCTCGCGGACCGAGAGGACGATGATCGGCACGTTGGTCCAGCCGCGGAGGCCGCGGATCACCTCGATGCCGTCGATGCCGGGCAGGCCGAGGTCGAGGATGACGACGTCGGGGTGCGTGCGGGCGGCGAGCGTCGAGCGCCGTCTCACCGGTCGGGGCGAGTTCGACCTCGTAGCCGCGGGCCCGGAGGTTGGTCGCGAGTGCGCGCAGGATCTGCGGCTCGTCGTCGACGACGAGGACGCGGGTCATGTCGGCGCGCTCGGCAGTCGGAGCGACGATCGGTGAGCCCGCCGCCGGGCGTGTCCTCGACCTCGATCTCGCCGCCCATCGCCTCGACGAACCCTTTCGCTACCGCGAGCCCGAGACCCGACGCCTTCGCCTGGCCGGAGTCGCCGAGCCGCTGGAACGGCATGAAGAGCCGGTCGCGGTCGGCGGCAGGGACGCCGGGGCCGCGGTCGACGACGCGCATGTCGACGATGCCGTCGACGGCCCCGGCGGTCGACGCGGACGGCGGCGTCCGGGTGGCGAGCAGCGGATCGCGTTGGCGATCACGTTCGCGAGCGCCCGCTCGAGCAGGCCGGCATCGGCGAGCACGCGCGGCAGCGTCTCCGGGCACGTCGAGCTCGACCGGAGCCGTCGCTCGCCGAGGCTGCGGAGCGCGGCGGGGACGACCTCTTCGAGACCGACCGGCTCCGCACGTGATCTCGAGCGCGCCGGCCTGCAGGCGGCTCATGTCGAGCAGGTTGCCGACGAGCGCGTTGAGGCGATCGGTCTCCTCGTCGATCGTGGCGAGGAACTCGTCGCGCTCTTCGGGCGTCCAGTCGACGTCGTGCTGGAGCAGGCTCGTGACCGACGCCTTGATCGCGGCGAGCGGCGTGCGCAGGTCGTGCGACACAGCCGCGAGCAGCGCCGTCCGCAGCTCGTTCGCCTGCGGCGAGGGCGCCCGCGGCCTCGGCCTCGGCCTCGAGCTCGCCGACGCTCGAGCGACAGCGGCGAGCTCGCGCGCGAAGGCATCGAGGACGCGCTGGTCTTCGGCTCGGGATCGGCGGCCGGCGAGCGCGAGCACATGCTCGTGCGTCGAGCTCGATCGTCGGAGTCGCCGTCCTCGGGCTCTCGGGCACGCGGTCGCCGCTGGCGGCCTCGATCGCGCCAGCCGCGCCTCGCGGTGCAGCACGCGACGCGCCGTCGAAGCCGAACGACGCGCCGGAGCGCCGTCGAGGATCGGCAGCGGTCGGGCGCGAGCGAGCCGGCGAGGCGGGCCAGCGCCTCGGCTTCGGCGCGTGCCCGCGCGCCCTCGGCGGCGCGCCGCGCGCGAGCGTCGACGAAGCTGCTGACGACGCGCGGCGACGACGAGGAAGACGACGAGCGCGAGGATGTTCTCGCCCTCGGCGATCGTGAACGTGTGGAGCGGCGGCGTGAAGTACCAGTTGACGAGCAGGAAGCCGCCGACCGCGGCGGCGAGCGCCGGCCAGAGCCCGCCGACCGCGGCGACGGCGACGACGAGCAGCAGGTAGAGCAGCAGCACGCTCGGGCAGCGCGACGTGCTCGCGCAGCTGCGCGAGCAGCGCCGGTCGAGCAGCGGCAGCGCCGACCGCGGCGAGCAGCGAAGCCGAGCGCGACGCGGCGACGCGGCGAGCGCCGACGGCCGGCGCGTGCGCGGGCGACGTACGCCTGCTCGGCGCCGCGGCCGGGTGGCTGATGACGTGGACGTCGATCGCGACCCGGACTCGCGGATCACGCGGTTGATCACCGAGCCGCGCGTCAGCTCGCTGCCAGCGCGAGCGGCGGCTGCGCCCGAGCACGAGCTGCGTGGCGTTCTGCGGCGCGGGCGAACGTCGAGCAGCGCCTCGCCGACGTCCGCGCCGACGACCTCGTGGTACGTGCCGCCGAGCTCGCTCGACGAGCTCGCGCTGCTCGGTCGAGCAGCTCGGCCGGAGGGGCCGGCGAGGCCGTCGCTGCGGGCGCACGTGCACGCCGACGCAGCTCGCCGCTCGCGCGCGTGCGGCCATCCGGGCGGCGCGGCGGATCGAGCCGGTCGCCGTCCGGCGAGCCGGTGAGCGCGACGACGACCCGCTCGCGCGTCTCCCACGGCTCGGTGATGCCGTGCCGCTCGCGGTAGTCGGCGAGCCCCTCGTCGACCCGGTCGGCGAGCCAGAGCAGGGCGAGCTCGCGCAGCGCGGCGAGGTTGCCGGGCCGGAAGTAGTTGGCGAGCGCGGCGTCGATCCGCTCGGGCGGGTAGATGTTGCCGTGGGCCATGCGCCGGCGCAGCGCCTCGGGCGTCATGTCGACCAGCTCGATCTGGTCGGCGCGCCGCACGACCTCGTCGGGGATCGTCTCGCGCTGCTTGATGCCGGTGATCTGCTCGACGACGTCGTTCAGCGACTCGAGGTGCTGGATGTTGAGCGTCGAGATGACGTCGATGCCGGCCTCGAGCAGCTCCTCGACGTCCTGCCAGCGCTTCTCGTTGCCGCGAGCCCGGGACGTTCGTGTGCGCGAGCTCGTCGACGAGCGCGACCTCGCGGCTGCGCGCGCGAGCACGGCGTCGACGTCCATCTCCTCGAACGTCGTGCCGCGGTACTCGATCGCTTGCCGCGGCACGACCTCGAGGTCGCCGATCTGCTCGGCCGTCTGCGGCCGGCCGTGGGTCTCGACGAAGCCGACGACGACGTCCGTGCCGCGCTCGCGGCGGCGCCGGCCCTCGTTCGAGCATCGCGAAGGTCTTGCCGACGCCCGGGGCGGCGCCGAGGTAGATGCGCGAGCGTCGCCTCGCGCCATGCGTCATGGCGTGCCGCCTAGCGCGCTCGTCGAGCGCGAGGTTGAGCTCGCAGCACGTTCACGCCCGGCTCGCCGAGGAAGCCGAGCGAGCGGCCGTCGGTGTGCTCGTCGATCAGTCGCCAGCACCTGCGTCGAGCGTCGAGGCCGCGCGCCGCGGCGACGCGCGGCGCCTGGAGCGCGCGCGTTGGCGGGCGAGATGTGCGGGTCGAGCCCCGAGCCGGAGGCCGTCGACCGCGTCGACCGGCACCGTCGCGTCGGGCAGCGAGGCCGTTCTCGCGCGCGGTACGCGGCACGCCGCTCGCGCGACGGCGTGCGAGCAGCGTCGGGGTTGGTCGGGCCGAGGTTCGAGGCGGGCTCGCCATCGCGTCGTAGCCGTCGCCCGGCCGCCGACGGCCGCGGCTGGAAGTAGCTGCGGCGCCGTGAACGTCCTGCCCGATCAGGCGCGAGCCGACGACCTGGCCGTCGCGCTCGACCAGCGAGCCGTTCGGCCTGGTCGGGAAGGCGACCTGCGCGATCCCGGTGACGACGAGCGGGTAGACGATCCCGGTCAGGACGGTGAAGGCGAGGAAGACGACGATGCGCGGCGGAGGAGCTGGCGGCGCATCAGACGATCCCCAGCCCGGCCGACGATGAGGTCGATCAGCTTGATCCCGACGAACGGCGCGACGATGCCGCCGAGGCCGTAGATGAGCAGGTTGCGGCGCAGGACCGCCGCCGCCGACGCGGCGCGGAAGCGGACGCCGCGCAGGGCGAGCGGGATCAGGGCGACGATGACGAGCGCGTTGAAGATCACCGCCGACAGGATCGCCGAGCTCGGGCTGTCCAGGCGCATCACGTTCAGCCGGTCGAGCACCGGGAAGGCGCCGGCGAACATCGCCGGGATGATCGCGAAGTACTTGGCGACGTCGTTGGCGATCGAGAACGTCGTCAGCGCGCCGCGGGTGATCAGCAGCTGCTTGCCGATCTCGACGATCTCGATCAGCTTCGTCGGGTTCGAGTCGAGGTCGACCATGTTCCCGGCCTCCTCGGCCGCCTGGGTGCCGGTGTTCATCGCCACGCCGACGTCGGCCTGCGGCGAGCGCCGGCGCGTCGTTGGTGCCGTCGCCGGTCATCGCGACGAGGTTGCCGCCCGCCTGCTCGCGCCGGATCAGCGCCATCTTGTCCTCCGGCGTCGCCTCGGCGAGGAAGTCGTCGACGCCGCCTCCTCGGCGATCGCGCGGCGGTGAGCGGGTTGTCGCCGGTGATCATCACCGTCCGGATCCCCATCGCCCGCAGCTCGTCGAAGCGCTCGCGCATCCCCTCCTTGACCACGTCCTTGAGGTGGATCGACGCCGAGCGCGCGTGCGCGTCTGCTCGGCGACCACGAGCGGCGTCCCGCCGCGCGGCCGCGATCGCCGTCGACGAGCGTCGTCGAGCTCGGCCGGCACCGTGCCGCCCTGCGCCTCGACCCAGCGCCGGACCGAGTCGGCAGCGCCCTTGCGGATCGAGCGGTCCGTCGATGTCGACGCCGCTCATCCGCGTCTGGGCGGTGAACGGCACGAGCGTGCGCGCCGGCGAGCGTCGCGCTCGCGCAAGCCGTAGCGCTCCTTCGGCGAGCACGACGATCGAGCGGCCCTCGGGCGTCTCGTCGGCCAGGCTCGACGAGCTGCGCGGCGTCGGCGAGCTCGCCGCTCGCTCGACGCCCGGCAGCGGGCATGAACTCGGCCGCCTGCCGGTTGCCGAGCGTGATCGTGCCGGTCTTGTCGAGCAGCAGCGTCGAGCAGTCGCCGGCCGCCTCGACCGCCCGGCCCGACATCGCGAGCACGTTGCGGCTGCACGAGCCGGTCCATGCCGGCGATGCCGATCGCCGACAGCAGCGCGCCGATCGTCGTCGGGATCAGGCAGACGAGCAGCGCGACGAGCACGATCGATCGGCTGCGCGCGCGCCGGAGTAGATGGCGAACGGCTGCAGCGTCACGACCGCGAGCAGGAAGACGATCGTCAGGCCGGCGAGCAGGATGTTGAGCGCGATCTCGTTCGGCGTCTTCTGCCGCTCGGCGCCCTCGACCAGCGCGATCATCCGGTCGAGGAAGCTCTCGCCCGGCTTCGCCGTGATCGCGGACGACGATCCGGTCGGAGAGCACGCGCGTGCCGCCGGTGACCGCCGAGCGGTCGCCGCCCGACTCGCGGATCACCGGCGCCGACTCGCCTGTGATCGCCGACTCGTCGACGCTCGCGATCCCCTCGATCACCTCGCCGTCGGCCGGGATCACCTCGCCCGGCCGCGACGACGACACGTCGTCGCCGACGCGCAGCTCGAGCTCGGCACGCTCCTCGACGATGCCGTCGCCCGGCGGCGGCGGGCGATCGTCTCCGCGCGCGTCTGCGCAGCGTCGTCGGCCTGCGCCTTGCCGCGGCCCTCGGCGATCGCCTCGGCGAAGTTCGCGAACAGCACCGTGAACCACAGCCACGCGGCGATCAGCCCGGCGAAGACGTTCTCCGCGGTCGCGAGCGAGCTCGCGAAGAACAGCACCGTCGTCGAGCACGCTGCCGATCTCGACGACGAACATCACCGGGTTGCGCGCCATCAGGCGCGGGTCGAGCTTGCGGACGCTGTCGACCGCGCACGATCGCGGATCGAAGAGCGACTCGCCGGACGGCCTCGGACGGAGTGCGAGCCGGCGTGGCGCGTGCATCGGTCGATGGTGCCGTCATCAGTCCTCGACAGAGTGCTCGACGATCGGGCCGAGCGCCAGCGCCGGGAAGTAGGTCAGGCCGACGACGATCGACGATCACGCCGACGAGCAGCGCCGGCGAACAGCGGCGTGTCGGTCGGGAACGTGCCCGGCCGTCGCCGGCACCGGCTGCTTGCGCGCCGAGCGAGCCGGCGATCGCCAGCGCCGGCATGATCAGCAAGAAGCGGCCGACCAGCATCGCAGATGCCGAGCGTGGTGTTGTACCACTCGGTGTTGCCGTTCAGCCCGCCGAACGCCGAGCCGTTGTTGTTCGCCGGCGGACGTGAACGCGTAGAGGATCTCGGTGAGCCCGTGCGGCGCCGGGATTCAGGATCGACGCCGGCGCGTGTCGAGCAGCGACCGAGACCGCGGTGAAGCCGAGCACGAGCGACGGCACGACGAGGATGTAGAGCACGACGAGCTTCATCTCGCGCGGCCTGGATCTTCTTGCCGAGGTACTCCGGCGTGCGTCCGACCATCAGCCCGGCGATGAACACCGAGAGCAGGACGAAGATCAGCATCCCGTAGAGCCCGGCGCCGACGCCGCCGGGGCTGACCTCGCCGAGCATCATGTTGACCAGCGGCACCCCGCCGCCGAGCGGCGTGAAGCTGTCGTGCATGCGAGTTCACCGCGCCGGTCGACGTCCCGGTGGTCGAGGCGGCGAACAGGCCGGAGGCGCCGGCGCCGAAGCGGACCTCCTTGCCCTCCATGTTGCCGCCCGTGCGGCGTGCCGGCTGGTCGACCCGCGCGTCAGCTCGGGTTGCCGCCCGCCTCGAAGCGCAGTCGCGATCCGGCCGACGCCGATCCAGAGCACGAACATCGCCGCCGAACGACGCCCAGCCCTGCCGCCGGTCGCCGACCATCCGCCCGAACGTGAACGCGAGCGCGAACGGGATCACCAGCAGCGCCCAGATCTCGAGCACGTTCGTGAAGCCGGTCGGGTTCTCGAACGGATGCGCCGAGTTCGCGTTGAAGAACCCGCCGCCGTTCGTGCCCGATCTCCTTGATCGCCTCCTGGCTCGCGACCGGCCGCCCGGGATCGACCTGCGTCGCGCCCTGACGCGTCGTGCGCCGCGCCGGACCGCGGAGGTTCTGCACGACCCCCTGGCTCACGAGCAGCAGCGCGACCACGACACGCGAGCGGCAGCAGCACGCGCATCGTCGCGCGCGATCAGGTCGACCCAGAAGTTCCCGATCGTCGCCGACGCCGCGGCGGGCGAGCCCGCGGACCAGCGCGACCGCGACCGCCATGCCCGACCGCAGCGGAGACGAAGTTCTGCACCGCGAGCCCCGCCATCTGCGTCAGATGGCTCATCGTCGACTCGCCGGCGTAGTTCTGCCAGTTCGTGTTCGTCACGAAGCTGACCGCCGTGTTGAACGCCAGCGCCGGCGGCACCCCGTCTACGTTCGTCGGGTTGAGCGGCAGCACGCCCTGCAGCCGCTCGAGCAGGTACAGGCCCGAGCACCGACACGGCGCTGAACGCGAGCAGCGAGAGCGCGTACGCGTTCCACGGCTGCTCCCGGTTCGCGTCGACGCCGGCGACTCGGTAGATCGCGCGCTCAACTGGCGCAAACACGCGCTCGCCCGGGCTGTCCCCGCCGCTGAAGACCCGAGCCAGGTAGACGCCGAGCAATGGCGCGGTGATGAACAGCGCGCCCACAAGCGCGCCGAGCTGCAGCCAGTTCGCCCCGCTCACGCGCCCGCCTCAGCCCAGCCGCTCGGGTGCAAGAAGTGCGTAGACGAGATACGCGAGCACTGCAACCACGAGCACCAACCCGATCACGTCCTCGACGCTCACCGCCCCCGCCCTTCTTCCACGACCGCGCCCGAACCCGCCACCCTCTCGCACGCCCGGACGACGGCGAGGGCTACGCCAAAGAACACGAGCACCACCAGCACGAATACGAGGTCGCGCACACCCACTGTCTAGCGCATTCCAGGCGTCGCAACAGCCCTCCTAACGCAACCCCTACGCGCCAAGCGCCGATCTTGACGCTGCGTTAGCGGCCGGAAGGGCGCACTCGGTGGGTCGCCTGCGCCAGTGTTCGCCTGATGAAGTGAGACCTGGATCTGGCCGAGGCCGATGAGCTCTCGGCGGTCTCTAAGTCTCTACTACGCGGGTGTAGCGGCCGCAATCGGCGGCCGAAAAGGAGTCGTGAGATGCCGCGGTATCTGGTCTCGTTCGATGACGGCGCGATGACCTTCCCGGACGAGGAGCTGCCCGATGTGGCCGAGGCTGCGCACGCGGTGGTCCGCGATGCGGACTGGAGCGCCGACGGCGTGCCGGGCAACCTCCTCCCCGAGGTCAGGAGGCGCTTCCCCCGTCAGTGGCACAGCCTGCTCTCACCCGACACCGAATGGCTCCAGCTGAACACGAACATCCCGCCCTTCAACGACATCCGCGTGCGCAAGGCGCTCAACTTCGCGATCGACCGCGCCGCCATCGTGCGCATGTACGGCGGTCGCCTGACGGCGACCCCGACCTGCCAGCTCCTTCCCCCAGTCTTCCCGGCTACAAGCCGTATTGTCCGTACACGCGAAAGCCGAGCGCCGACGGCCGCTGGCGCGCGCCCGACCTAGCGCGCGCGCCCTCGTAGCCGCCTCGGGCACCCGCGGCGACCCGGTCTCCGCCTACGGATGGGTCGGCCACGGCGCGTTCTGCACGACGGTGATGCGTTACACGGCCCGGGTGCTACGCGAGCTCGGCTACCGCGCCCAGGCGCACATCGTCCCGCTCACCCCTCACGTCGGGCGCCGCTTGAGCGCCGTGCAGATCTCATGCATCAGTGCGTTTGACCCCGAGCCGGCCGACTTCTTCAGCATCTTCGGCTGCGGGTCGGTATCGAACAACGAGTGGTTCTGCGACCGGCGCTTCGACGCCCACGTCCTGCGCGTCCGGAAGCTCGAGCGGACCAATCCCCGCGCCGCGCACGCGCTCTTGACGAAGCTCGATCGGGAGGTCACCAATCGCGCGATCTTCGTCCCGCTCATGAACCCGCACTTCTACGACTTCGTCTCGGCGCGCGTGAGGAACTACCACGCCGGCCCGCAGTTTGGCCTCGTCGTCGACCAGGCGTCGGTGCGCTAGGTGCGCTGACACACCCGCAGACCGACGGGAAGGCGAAGTGGGCCATCCAGACACTGTCCCGAACAGTCGCCGACGCCTCAAGAAAGGATGCGCCGATGCTCTTTCACGTCAGCTGGGAATTCATCGACACGAGCGAGGACGGGGACGCGAACCATGCGGGTGCGAAAGAAAGGGAGGCGGCTGGCCGGCCCGCCTCCCGTGACCTGTAGCCGCTGTGCGCGCTACGCCTTTGTGGTGGCCTTGCCCTCGATCGCGGCCTTGCCGTTGCCGATCTGGATCCGGTGCGGCTTCTCGACCTCAGGCTTCGTGACGTGGACTTCGAGCACACCGTCGTCGTAGCGAGCCGAGATTTGCTTCTCAGACACGCCCTGCGGCAGCCCGATCGCCCGCGAGAAGCTGCCATACCGGCGCTCAAAACGGTATAGCCGGTCAGTCGGGACTTCCTCTGAGCGCTCACGCTCGGCGCTGACCGTCAGGACGTCGTTCTCGACCTCGATCGAGACCGTGTCCTTGGGGATGCCGGGCAGATCGAAGGCGTAGACGATCTCCCCGTCTGTCTCCCAGACATCCATGGGCGGAGCCCAGACGCCATGTGTCGTGTTGCTGCCGTTCCCCGCGCCGAGCAGGTTCATGAAGCGGGCCATCTCACCTTGTAGAGCCGTTACCTCACGGTAGGGATCAAAGCGAATCAGGGTTGTCATGTGTACTCCTCTTGTTAAGGCAGGCAGCACTCCGAAGGCGATTGCCTCCAACGGCTGGCCCAGCCGGTGCGCTGAGACGCAGTTCATCGAGGAAGAAGAAAGCTGGCGGCTCGACGGATCTGAAGCCCGTCAGCGCTGGCTCGGTGTACCGATGTGAATTTTAGCACAAAGTGGTGCCCGTTCGAGTCCGATTCGGCGGGTAGAACCCAGACCATGCGCAAACCAAGTCGTCGTGCTCGGTGAGACGATTTCGGCCAACCGAGACCCCGACGGTCGCCGGGTCCGCGAGCTGAACTCGCGACGATCCTCGAGGTCGACCACTGGCGCGCCAGGATCGGCGACCGAGACTCCATCGAGCCGTTCGACCTTCGCGTGACGACAACGTTCCGCCACGAGAGCAGCGAGTGGAAATCGTGTACCGCCACGCCGATCCAATCTCCACAGAGGACGATTCGGGCCGGCTGCGGACGTCCTAGATGCTGATCCTCGCGATCAACAAACGCCAGGCCTGACGCAGGAGAAGTACGAAGAAGTCGTCCGGCGCCTCACGGGGAAAGAGCCGAATCGCTATCCAACAAGGGCGATCGGGCGGCGAGCCTGCTGCCGCGACCTCAGCGGCAGCGACCGACCCTATGCGGCTCGAGGGAGCGCCTCGGGCCGGTTGGTCTCGATCACACGTGCGAGGGCTCCTGCTGGCCGGGGAACGATCGTGCGCCTTAACCTGGCCCGTTCGCACTCAGACGGCGCCCAGGTCGGCGGCTGGTCTTGCTGGTTGCCTCTGCAGGCGCTCCCGTGAGTGAAACTTCCTCCCCGTGGCAGAGCTCGAACCCACACACGAAGAGATCCGGGCGGCGTGGGATGCGCTCGCCGCATACTGGGACGAGCAGATGGAGTCCGGCCGCACATGGCAGCGGGGCCTGATCCAGCCTGTGGTCGAGCGGCTCCTCGGGCTCGAGCCTGGCGAGCGAGTGCTTGAAATTGCGTGCGGCAACGGCGAGTTCAGCCGCCGCATGGCCAAGCTCGGGGGACGCGTGCTGGCGACCGACTTCAGCGGGCCGATGCTCGAGCGCGCCCGCGCGCACGGAGGCCGTATCGAGTACCGGCTTGCGGACGCTGCCGACGAGACGGCGCTGCTCGCGCTCGGCGAGCCGGCCTCGTTCGACGCTGTGGTCTGCAACATGGCGATCATGGACATGGCGGAGATCGAGCCGATGATCGCCGCTTCTGCGAGGCTCGTCCGGCCTGGCGGTCGATTCGTGTTCTCCGAGCTCCACCCCGCCTTCAACGGCGCGGCTACCCGGATTGTCGAGCAATCCGAGAACGAGCACGGCGTCGTCCGCACGTACGCGGTCAAGGTCTCGAGCTACATCCGTCCTTCGACCGGAATGGGTGTCGCGGTCGAGGGACAGCCCGTCGTGCAGTGGTACTTCCACCGCCCGATCAGCGAGCTGTTCGGCGTCTGGTTCCGGCACGGCTTCGTCCTCGACGGGATCGAGGAACCCGTGCTCGCGCGAGAGGACGTACGGCCCGGATCGACAGCCGGCGTCTTCGTCGAGGTGCCGCCAATCCTCGCCGCGCGGATGCGACTGGCAGACTAGGACTTGCGCCGGGCATGAGGGAGCGATTGTGCCGGCTGTTCGTGTTTACGGTGATCGTCGTCGCGTTCGCGGTCGCCGGGGGTGGCCGTGCTCGACGCCGCCGTCGGCGCTGCTGCTCAGGCGCTACCAGCCGGTGACGGTGCTGCACCCCGATGAGCTCTTTCCGCCTGTTGCGGTCGACTCGTTTCTCGGGACCGCGCAACTGGAGCAACGGCTGCCAGACGGGACCTGGTTTCCTGTTGTCGAGCAGCCGCCGGCGATGCTGCCTACGGCGGACCCCAGCGGTTGCAGCAGCACGGCAGGCTCGGCGTGCTGGCGGTTGAACATCCCTGGTTGCACGCCGGCGGCGGGCGTCGAGTCGCTGACGTGCTATCGAGACTTGGAGCGCGCCCGACCTGAGTCCAGCGTTGTGTACGGCGCCGTCTTGCGTCGCGGAGGACGGGTCATCCTCGATACTGGTACTGGTACCTGGTACGACCTTTGGAGTGGAACCTTTCCATCGACCGACTTCATCTGGCAGGCGCACGAGGGCGATTGGGAGGTCATCACGGTCCTGCTCACGCTGGCTGGCCGACCGCTGTCTGTTGGCTACAGCCAGCACAGTTGCGGCAAAGTACGGCCCTGGGCGAAGGCGCCGAAATGGCCGCGCACGAGTCACCCGCTCGTGTTCGTCGCTCTCGGGACGCATGCCAACTACTTCGCGGCGCGACCGATCCAGATTGACTTGAGACCGCAGTGCTATTCGCCCGTTGGTGCAGCGATCTTGCGCCACTACCTGCCCAAGGTGCCTGACTACACCGGCCGCGGAAGAGCGTTCGGTCCGCCCCTCCGCGGCGTCACGCGCTCGCGAGTCGTCCCCGTGACGGCGCAGTCGCCGCAGTGGATGAACTTTCCCGGCTACTGGGGCGAAATCAACCTATTTCACGCCCCAGATCCGATCGGCACTCGAATCGCCGGGCCGGCACCCCAAACCCCCGCCTTCCACGACATCTGGACCGACCCGCTCGGCACGCTCCGCCACTGGCCACGCGGCTGACGGGGCCACCGCCAAAGTCACGCGAGGAAAAGGCTCAGCGATCGCGGGAGCACTTCGGCAGTGGTCAGACCCCAGCCGCAGCTACTTCCCGCGCGCGGTCTTCTTCTTCGGCTTCGGCTTCCTGGTCTTGCCCGTCTTGCCTTGCGCCGCATCCTTCTTCGGCGGCTTCGGTGGCACCGGCTCCCCTCCTTCCTTAGCTTCGTATTTGGTCGGAGCCCGTAGGGTTCGTAAACTCGGTCGACGCGTTATTTTCAG